>NZ_JXCW01000007.1:0-7601 GCF_001421115.1 Apilactobacillus kunkeei
TAATTTTTCTTTGTATTGATCGACACCTTTTTCATATTCGTTTAGCCTAGTTTGACGCTCATTTAAAGACTTTTCGACTTGTTTTAGGTTCTTTTCCCTTTGGGCTATTTCTTTTTCACGTTTATCTAGTTGTTTTTGGCGGTCTTGCAATGATTTTTCCCATTTTTTTATTTTCTCAACGGTCATTTTTGCGTATTTTTGGACGATTTCCATTGCTGATTGGAACAAGTAGCTGGCGGATGTCATTTTATGCTCTTTGAATCCTTGTGCTGTTTGCACTTCATGCGGTTCTTGAACCTTTGCGGAAATAGGAACTTTGTGGGTTGGTTGGTGCTGTGCAATGAATTCGATAGCTCGCACCTTAGACTTTGCCATTTCGGTTTCGTGAAACTTTAGGATTTTGGCTTGTCGCTTATTTTCTTCGGTTTTATCGTCTAAACGCTCTTTGATTTTCTTGTAAGCGTCAAAGTCTTGGACATGCTCGTTGGTACGGGTTAGGGAGTAGTCTTTTCCTAACTCTTTACTGACGGACGAAACTAATGCGTTATCTTCTTGTTCTCGAAACCAACTTAAAGCCTTTCGGGTGTCGGTAATGCTTGATCCAGTTTGATATTGATATTCAGCTTTTAATGCTGCATTCAAACTCATACTAGGTTTGCCATTAGCGGTTTTCCCAAGCGGTATCATTTGCATGTGAATGTGAGGCGTGGACTCATCAACATTGGTTGTATATCTTGCTACCTTGATGAATTGATGACGCTCGTTAAAATGATCGGCATATTCTGCCATACCTTTACTTTCAGCTATTAATATATTTTTTATTTCATCAGGACTTTTTCCGTCCAAAAGCTCATCTTGATTTTGCTTATTTCCAAATGTAGCCACACCCGTTTTATCAAAACTGTTTGTTTTTTCTTTGGATTTTACAAACTCATTTACATTTTTAAACATCTTGCTAATGTGTCTACTTTTTTTCTGACTAGCATTATATTTTTCAAATTGATCCTGATAACGTTCTTTTTTAATTTGATTTAAATCATCAGAATTTAGAATTTCTTTTGTCTGATTAAGTTGAGTTTTTTCATAGTCGATACTTTTGTTTGAATGGTTAATTTTTTTGTCATGTTCGACATGTTTTTTTACACCCGAAAATGATTGATTGGCGATATTCAAAGTAGCGGTTATTTTCATTTTTGCAGACCTCCCATACTAAACATAAATAGAATAATGCTTACTTGATACATAGGATTATAGCAGAATGTTGCGGTAAAATGATAGCCACTTATCAAATTCACCGCAAGCGGTGGAATTTACGTGGCTCTTGCAGAGAGCTAGTGGCACATAATTTATCCTCTCGGCTAAATTACATGCCAGTAAAAATTTCAGTCTTTGAACTGAATTTTTACCAGTGCATTTTTTATTCTCATGAATAAAAAATCATATTCGCAATTTGAGAATTTCATTTCAAATTAGCTCATATTTTTTTATCTTCAGATAAAAAAATAGAACGAAATTCCTCAAGAAATTTCGTTCTAAGTTCAAGATCACATCTATCATTTTACTTTCCGCTATCTTTAAAAATTGAATTTACATAGAAAACCGTTCTGACAGATATTCCAAATGCGTTTGCGGTCTCCTCAGCCGTGTGAGACTGCTTATATTCATAAATAGCTGGGTACTTGTCCTTATTCTTTCCTGTGAGGCGTGTCCTACGCCCCTCTCGATAATTAGGATTATGCTTTTTAGCATATTTTTTACCCTCTTGGGTTCGATTAACAATCATATCTCTTTCCATTTCAGCAACAGCTAATAAAACGGTTGTCGTAAATTTCCCGATTGATGAATTATCGATAAGCCCAAGATTTAAAATGTTGATCTTAATATTTTTATCTTGTAATTCGTTAAGTACATTAAGTGCTTCTCTAGTATTTCTAGCTAATCTATCTAGTTTAGTAACCACCAAAGAGTCATCTGATTTTAAAGTATCTAATAACTTTTGGAATCCTACTCTGTCCGTACTAGTACCAGTGTATTTATCAGTGTAGATATTCTTTTTTAATACACCATTATCCCTAAGGTCTTGGACTTGATTATCTAGTGATTGACCTAAAGTACTAACTCTTGCATACCCGTATATCATGTAATTATCCTCTTTCATGTAGATATAGAATATTTAATATAAATTATCATTTAAAAATTGGTATCTTTATTTTTATCTGAGTATGGAAGTAAGTAGGTTGTGCTTACTCCATTTAATGTTTTTTGTTTCCTATATATCAGTTTATTATCTTCTAAATCTTTAATCCAAAAACTAATTGTACGTGGTGATTTATTGAAAATAATACTTAATTTTTTAACGCTATAAAAAGAAACACCAGTCTTGTAGTTTGATTTGAGTCCCAAAAATACATATAAAGCAATTGCTCCATTTGATAATTTTGTCATCTTACTTGAAAAAGATTGAAAAATAGGAAAAAATCCTTTGTTTTCATGATATTGCTCTTTTCTCCAGTTAGCATATAGCTCTGTCATATCTTTATCGTCTTCTATCATATTTATATCTCCTATTAAAACTCGCATATTATATATTGTATAGAAAAATATTTCATACCGAATAGTAATATAATTCTAACTAATTAGTTTATTATTAAACTATATATGTAGCAGATTTTTAAACAAGTTTAAAAATCTGCTACATATATAGAGTGTACTTGTTGTAAATTATACATTAACAGAATATAATAATCAATAGAAAAAGAAAGAGATGTGATAGTTGCAGCTATCACATCTCTAACTTAACTCAATTATCCTTTGAGTTTTTTGTAGTATTGAATCATTTGGCATAATCCAAAAGGCATTGATCCAAAAATAATTAGAAGGATCATGGACTATATCCCTCCTTTCTAAGAGGAATATGGTTATCAAATAAGATATAAAAAGACTATCAAAATACAACATAAAGGTTGGTTATTATGGTATTTTTCCGATAACCAATCCCCCCAAAAACGCCAGAAGTCTAGGCGTTTTTTAGTATAATAGGCTCAGAACATATACTGACACCTAATTTAATTATAACACAATATGTAGTTTTTACAAAACAATATGTACCAAAAAAACCATCGTTTTTAACGATGGTTTTTTTCATATGTTATTTGCATAATATAGATGACTTCATGTTAACATTCTTTTTATATGCAATAATCTATTAATTTTATTGCACTTTTTAGTTACTTAGTTTATCAGCGTTGAAAATTTTTGTTATTTTTGATCCTGATTTTACAAAATTACCTTTAACGCCTATTGCAGGTGATTTTTTTCCGTAGGTTGCAACATAGTAAAATGCATGCCCAGATCCCTGATTATCTGTGAAATCCACTTTAGATTTATAGTTTTTTCTAATGAATTTGTAAATCTCTGGATCGTTACATACTTTTTTTAAACTACTTTCTTTTTTTACAATTTCATAATATTGATTATGTACAGCGAATCCAGATTGTTTATACATAGAAATACCTATAAAAGAAATAACAATAACCCCTACTATCCCTAGTAATGAAAGAATAACTTTTTTCATAAAAATATAACCCCAATCTAATTAATGTTTAATTTTACTTGAATCAATGATATCATTGATATGACATAAAGTTAATATATAGTTATGAGGAGGATTAAAATTTTGCAAAATTCAAAGATAAAGAATGCAATTATTTTGTTACCACTATTATTATTGTCAGTAATGTTTTTTAAAAGTAACATTACTTCCAATGCTGATAGTACAAACATGAATAACATGGACAATATGTCTAGTGATAATGTTATTTTGAAAGCTACATACGATTTAAAATCTGTGAGTTCCGATACTGTCAACTCTTTGTATCAAATTTCTAAAAGTGATAGTAATATTAAAGTCGAAAAAGATAATGGTAGACTAATTATTGAAGATTACTTAAACGATAGTGCAAAAGATGCAAATGCGAAAGTGGTTAACTTTCAATCATTTATTGGAAACATGGATAAAATGAACAGCGAATCTGATTTAACTGATGGTTCATTATTCGTCTTATCATATCGCTCATATAGTGGAAAGTCATATCGTGGTCAAACCTATAGTGGAGAATATGTTCATAAGGGTACACATGTACACTGTAACAGATTTAATGGCCCACACTCTGATCACAAATATTGGGGTAAATTCAATCCAAGAGCTTGGATTGATTTCGTAGGTAGTGATTGTGATTGGCATGCACTTAAATATGGTTGTACATCAATAGGTTCCATGAGTAAATGCGATGGATTAAATCAAAAGGGACATGGTGTGAAGAACTGTTCTTCTTTCAAGGGCGGCCCCTCACATTATAATTGGCCAAAAACAGCATGGTTTAGAAATTAATAATAAAAAAGCAAGGAGAAAAATCTCCTTGCTTTTTTATTATGACTATCAACATGGCCTGATAAATAAGCTTATTTTTTTTGATGGAATCTCCACCATTTCTTTTTATCTCTCTTATTACTTTCTATTTTTTGAATTTTTTCTATTTTTTTATTAGATATAAGTTGTAGTTGCTGGGACTGGTCTAATAGAGTTTGCAATTTTTTTATCTGTTCATTTTTGATGTCCAGTTCTTTTTTTTGACTATTAACCTGTTCTCTTAGTACGTCGACAACCAGTTGACTATCTTGGTTGTCGGATTGTTGTTGGTGGTTGTCGGATTGGAAAGCCTGTTTTAATAGCTTTTCTCCGGAGCTATCTACCAACATAGTTTTAACACCTTTGATAGTCTTGTTGGTAACGTGTTGACGCCTAAATTCAGCAGTCATTCTCTTATTTATTGCTTGTTTTGACACACCGAATAGATTTGATAATTCTCTAACAGTCTTTGGCATTGTTAAGATCCCCTAAATTAGATTTTTTTATTTCTTATAAAGTTGTTATGTAATTCAACTTGTACTACTTTTCGTCCTCTATATCCTTGTAGTAGCTCTAAATCTATATCTCTAATTTTTAAGTTGATTTCATCAATAGCAGGAAGTAGGACATTTTGCTTAAATCTCCCGTAATTATAAGATTTTGGGGCACCTAACCATGTTTTAAATTCTTCTGGAGAACCATTAAGAATGGTAATGCTAGAACCGCGACTCTTATCAGATTCTCTTATTAACTTGTACAACAAAATTGAATATTTACTCTTCAATTTCACTGTGTCATCTAGGAAGTATTGAGTATAGTTTCCCTTTAATTGTAGTAAATAGGGGGCTAGATCCTCATTTATCTTTAGCTCGATTTGTCCATTTTCCCAAAGTTTTGCTCTTTCAAACCAACCCGTCATAGTTATAGATTTTTCTTTTTCGTTATATATATAAAAGTCTTTTTTTCGCATCGTATTTAAGCTATCAGCTAATTGAGAGTATGTTCTCCCGTTTCTTTTAATGTTAAGAACGCTAGACAATTCATACATAGATGTCTCTACCGTATCAAAATGCTCGTCATCTGGCTTTATTTTAGATACAACATAGTCCATTATCTTTAATTCTCTAGCATTTAAATCATGTCTTGCTTTAGTAATAAGGTCGTTGTGTTCTGCGACTAAGTAATATCTTTGATCTTGGATTTCTTCAAAATTAAAGTTTCTATCGCTAGACCAGATATGTTTCATTTTATCAGGCATGTTTTCGTTCTCCTTTAAGATATAATTGTTTTATGTAAGTATATATTTAATAAACAGTACAATCAACATTATTTTTATATTTTTACTGTTCATGCGTGTGCAATTTACTGTTCATACATGTGCTTTTTACTGTTCATACATGTGCTTTTTACTGTTCATACATGTGCTTTTTACTGTTCATAAGGTCTTATAAACATTGATATAAAGGCATTTAAAAATCCCCTAAGTATATAAAGTATAATTTAAAGTATTATTTAAGTATAAAAAAAGGGATTCGTTTATGTGAGCTAGTTTATGTGAAAACCCTTAAAAAAATCCCGTATGAATGTTATAATTTTTAGTGGACTTGTTTATGACAAGTCTAAGTGAAATTTGTTTAGTTATTAATTTTGATGAAAATAATTCTGTCATTAAACTTTTTCATTTTTATTTTTTTGATTTTATTTAGAATTCCTGTAAATTATGAATTGTTTACAGGAAATAGATTACTACTACTCAAAAACCACTAACTTTCTAAGTTAGTGGTTTTTTTGTTCCGTGTTGCAAAATGCAATGCTAGTTATACTAATATATTTATATACATAATAATACAGTTAATACAGAGAACTAGGAGAGCGTATCAATACCAGTTCTATCTAAATCTAAATCACTATGCAATCTAGAAACAGTGTCGTTATTTTGATCCATTTTATCTAATTGGTCTGATAAACGATTATATTCGTTATTTAGGCTGTTTTTAACGTTTTTAGATACTTTGCCATTATTTACATACAAATAACTTTTAATTCGCTTAGAAAGCGATTTTTGAGCTTCTACGACATCTTTTAGATGTCTTTCAGTATAAACTTTCGATTCCCTTACAGAAATTTCATGATTTTTATTATATTTAACAATGCTAAGACTTACTAATAACACTAGCGTAAGCACGATTACTAAGATGATTGGAATAGGGTGAGTGTAATCTTCTTTATCGAGCTTATTTTGATCAGCAAATTTACTTTCAAAATCTTTTGGTAGTTTAGATTCTTTGTAGGCGTGAAAACCCATTAAAACACCCCCTAATGATTAAAAAGCCATACCAACGTAAATACGATTAAAACAGCTACTGCAATTGTTGGTAATGCTAATGCGATAAAAGTACTGATAATGGATTTAAAACGTGTGTAATAGGTCATTTTTTCCAATTTTTCAATCTTTTCGTCTATTTGATCTAATTTATCGAATAATTGTTTAGAACGTTGGTTAAATAAGCGATATTCTTCGTTTGTATCTAGCAATAGCTTTTTGCGGATTTCAGAGTATTCAGTATCAGAACTTAATTGCTTGGCGTATTTTTCATAATAGCCATTAATGTTGCTCTGATTCTCTGAATCAATCTCTTCTAAACGTTGCTTGATAAGGTCGTCCATTAGTTTTGTATCACGATAAATTTTGCTTTCTAGTTTGTTTTGATAGCCACGGGTTACATTTTCAATTTCTTCGCGAGCCTGTTGCTTTAATTCCGTGATTTGAATGTTAACTGTGGGGACGTTTTTAACGTCTAAAACATTTCCATTAATTGCGTTTAAAAGTTCAGTTAAAATTTTCTTGTTGTTAATGTCTTCCATTTCTATCTTCCTCCACGTTCTTGCTGTCTTCTGTATTCTTCCATTTCTCGTTCTTGTTCTCGTTTCTTTAGTTGATTAGCGTATCTTTCAGCACTTTCACGGCTACGTTGTTGCTCGTTATATATTTCGGTAAGAGGTCCTAATTTATCTTTAGCAAGCTTGGAAAGACTACTCATGCTAGTGTTGTTAGTCTTTTTAGCTTGTTCGAAGTTCCCGATTTCAACGGCTTTACCAACTAATTTTTCTTTGTATTGATCGACACCTTTTTCATATTCGTTTAGCCTAGTTTGACGCTCATTTAAAGACTTTTCGACTTGTTTTAGGTTCT
>NZ_JXCW01000008.1:0-18366 GCF_001421115.1 Apilactobacillus kunkeei
CCCTCTTGGGTTCGATTTACAATCATATCTCTTTCCATTTCAGCAACAGCTAATAAAACGGTTGTCGTAAATTTCCCGATTGATGAATTATCAATAAGCCCAAGATTTAAAATGTTGATCTTAATATTTTTATCTTGTAATTCATTAAGTACATTAAGTGCTTCTCTAGTATTTCTAGCTAATCTATCTAGTTTAGTAACCACCAAAGTATCATCTGATTTTAAAGTATCTAATAACTTTTGGAATCCTATTCGGTCCGTACTAGTACCAGTGTATTTATCAGTGTAGATATTCTTTTTTAATACACCATTATCTCTAAGGTCTTGGACTTGATTATCTAGCGATTGACCTAAGGTGCTAACTCTTGCATATCCATATTGCATTAGGAAGTCTCCTTTTTTGCATAAAATAGTTGCACAACATCAATACCACTATATCAATGTTATCTAGATATGCAAGAAACTATTAATATTTTTGCATAAAAACAGTTAAATTTCGAATTTATGTTAATGGGTGGTTGTCTATTCTTTTAAGTTATGAGACTTAAGTTTGTAATATTTATATGATTTTTTCGGCAAGATAGTCTGTTAGTGATGATAGTTTATCCTTGTGTTCTAAATCACTAACGAAATATAAAGGTGTTAAACATTTTTTTAGACTTTTAATAAATAAGACTTTATCATCTTTATCATCAATACTGGAATAAATGTTTAGCATGAAACTAATATACTGAGAAATAAGATACTCTCTGTCTGAATCATTACATTGTTTATATAACATGCATAATTTTTTAGAAATCTTTAAAATTTTTGTACAAACCTCATTAAGACTACTCTTATTACCAAATAAATCATTAGTAAATAAGTTATTTAAATAGTGTTGATCCAAGCACAAATCTATTTTGTTGCGGATATGATAACTTTGAGAATCTTTAAGAATATTATCACCGGTAGAATCTTCAAAGTCCCTTACATCAACATTCATGTATCCGTCATTACTAATGTATCTGGTATTCAATAAATTATTTATTTGACTTTCATCAGATTTATTTAAAGAAACGTCAGAATATTTAACAAATGATTTACTATCAATTATATATAAATCTAGATTAGCTTCTTCATTAGCTTCATCTATTAAGTGTATATGTGGACCAACAGTTCTGCCCCCATACTTATAAAATAAATCGTTCTTCTTATTAGATATACCATCATCAGTTATATATATTAGTCGTTTACTATCCTTGCTAGAAGAAAAATGCTTTAGAATTTCTCTCCATATCAAGAGATCTCCATATTTTTGATGATATGTTAAAGAACCAAAATGTCTAGTTCCATCTTTTTCAGAATCATCAAATCCTGGGGGAAGTTCTTCTTCGTATCTCAGCTTACCTTCTTTTTCAATGTTGTCAATAAAAGTCTGGTCAGGTTTTTCTCCCAATAAATCGTCAATAATATCTATTAACTTTAAATAATTTTCTTGATGATTTTCTTCTATCGTAGAACTATCATCTATAAGCCCTTTAAATTGTTCAATATACTCATTAGAAATCTTTTTCATATTATCTAATTTATTGCTATTAGTTAATTTTGAAATTTCTTGTGACGTGGCATCTAATTGGTTTTTTAACTTGTCTATTTTCTTATCTATATCCTTTAATTTGTTATCTTGATCAATTTTCACGTTGATTTTATTAAAAGAAAATTCTAAACCAACAAAGTATGGTATATATATTCTTTCCTTATTTTTTTCCAACGCATTAATATATTTATTTGCAACCTCTGGGTCCAATCTTAATATAGATAACAAATAATTTGTATCTATTGCTATAACTGTTCTATCATCTTGTAAGAATTCATTCTTGAAATCATCTTGATAGAATGCTTTGAAATATTTTTTTAATTTTCCGATTATAAACACTCCTAAAAAATTATTATTAATTATAAGTAATTTATTAATAATAATAACCATCATACATAGATTGATTGGTTCATGAGAAAGAATAATGACCACTTTCCCAACCTATTTATGAATATAAACATCTTCACTCGGATGACAAAAAAATTTGTAACCTCCATTAATATTTATCAAATCGGGTTAAGTTAATTAACTTTCGCTATTGTTTTTATATAATTCGCACCCCGTGATTTTGTTTGTGTATTTGGCTTTATTAAATAGTTTTAGCAATATACCCATTATTTGTTGTTCACCATATCTATCAGTGCCTAAAATTCTATTTATAGACATATGCAAAAAGCTACTTACAATGTTTACTTGATTTCGATCATTATTGCTAATAATGTCGTTTATTTCATTATTACGTCTATCTAATAATAATTTGGTTTCGATTGTTAAATTGTTTAAATACTCATCCATATATTTTTCGTTTTTTCTTATCCAACTAGATGCATTTTTATTAATATTATATGGATAATCATATATGTTTAAGAAATCAATTATTGTATCTATGGAATTAGAAATGGATAGGAGCATCGATACGCAAGAGTATATGGCTAGTGATTCTTTTTCAAGCTTTTCCGGATTGTTTTGGAAAGAAACAATTGAAAAAAGTGTATCATAATGGAAAGCTTGCTCAGCTTTGTCAATATTTTGTTTTCCACCATATCTATCCAACTCTCTAAAGTAGTTATTATTAGTATAATTTTTAATAATACCTTCTTTAATCAACGAGTCTAGATACTTCGTTACACGATTCTGCACAATAAAGATATCATTACTTTTCCATCTCAAACGAATAGTTGGATTGTCTTTGTTTTCGTATTGTATAAAAAAGAATAAATCATACAAATTATTTAAATTATCATTTAATTTTGATAACTCTTGCATTATAAATTCATTTTTTATCCCAACGTCACCAAACTCAACCTCTACATAAAACCATCCATTAACTACATTCAAAGGTTTTAAATAGTCACAAGATCTATATATTGGCTTCTGGTTAATGGGGTTCTTGTTTTTATATTTGTTTTTTAAAGTAACTACTATTTCTTGAGTTTTTCCGTCATCATTTAGGCTACCAAATTCACATTTTTGTAATTTTGCATTTTTAGAATTAGATTTTTTTAAATGTTTATAAATATTGTAAATAGACTCTTTTTTTCTATCACTTACAATTTTATTATCTGATTCTACAAAGTAAAATAATTTTGGCACTTGAAGAGAGTCTATTTTACAAATGAATTCACGATAAAAATCTTCAAAGCTATTGTCATAGTTAGCAGTATTAATATTCCATGTTAATGGACTTACGATTATATTATTACAAATTATTTCAGGAATAACCGTTCTCGTTGGCTGACCAAAACTCCATGGGAAATTAAATGGCCATCTATCGGACTGATTGCTTATTGCAAGTAATAGCTTTATAACAGGGTTTTTTAAGTCTCCATTTAGCATGTTATAATCAACAAATCTAACAATTTTATTATTTTGGGAACACCTTATATATAAGGTGTCGTTTTCATACCCTACAACTAAATCATTTAATGATATTTGATTCTTGTGTTGATTTCCATTAGTACCAACCGACAATTCGTATTCATTCAGATGTCGATTTTGCGTTAGAGTTGATAAACTTAATAAATTTGGAAATGCGTTTATGTCACAGGTTATATAATCATCTGATACATCTTTGCTTTTTTGATATAAGTCATCTAATAGTCTAAATCTACCTGTAATTGAACTTCCTAATGGAGAACCAAATATTTCTGAAATTGTAAATGATATTTTATTATCATGACTTTCTTGCGTTAGACATACATCCATAGATCTTGGAATGATATCCTTGTGGCTATCAGAACCGTTTAAAATTCTTTGTACATCATTAACTGTTGATTGATCAATGGTTAATGGTCTTTTGTTTATTAGAGCAGTGTACAATTTTTCATCTAACAACGAACCAATTGATTCCAATGTTTCCTTAGACGTAGAGTAATTATCGGAGGAATCATATTTTGGAAAACCTATTCCTGAGTTTTTGTCTATAAGTTCGTATAATGGAACTTCTACATCCATACCAAATTTATCAAGAAATAATGAAGTATAATCATGTAACTCATCATAAGGTATAGATATTTTAGTTAGCATATCTATACATTTATTTAAATCATTCAGATTATCCTGTGTAACCGATAAAGACGGATCATTTAAATATAAATCTACATTTAAATCATCTTTCTGCGTTGGGAATATGTCATTCATGCATTTGGAAATAGAGTCAAAAAGATATATTCCCTCACCGACGTTTGTTATTGAATAAGAGCTTATTAATGATTTTAATGTTTCAAATTTTTGTATAGACTGATTATCTTTTACTACTCTTAAAAAATCTTTGACGTTTTCTATCCACTCTTCGTCCGTTTGAGATAAAGAACTGTGTAAAGTAGATTTAATAATCTTTTTGTCAACCAGATTGACTATATATTCTCTTATATAACTAGGATCAATATTTTTATATTCTCCTTTAATAACATTAAAAATGTCATCTGTGCCTCTTGGTTTATTCAAAAATTTTTCAAGGAGTTCCGTTAATCTGTTTTTTGAAATTTTAAAACCTATTTCGTCATTGTAATATTTACCATCAATAATGTTACTTTCTTTACCAACATCAAGAAAAAACGGATTACCATTTATATCTGTCATATTATTTTCAAATACATATTTAACATTTGAACGATACCTTTTTTCTAACATGTTTATGACACTATATTTCCACCTATATCCAAGAACTATTTTTTTTAGATGAGTGTATTTAGTATGTTTTTCATTGTTTACAACTCCAACACCACTAAAGAGACCAAAAGGAGTATTTCTATACCTTATTCTCAGAAAGTATCCGGTTATTGATTCAACAAGGTGTCTAGTTCTTTTTTTTGAAAAATTTGATCTATCTTTTAAGTAATCCATGTAATTTTTATATAATTCATTGTTTGATACTCTAATTTGTTCTTTAAACGATTCAAACTTGCTTAAATAATCTAACAACCTTTCATCATATAAAAATTTTTCTCCACCTTCAACATTGCAAAAGTGTTTTCTAAATACGACAGGATTTTCAACTTTGTAATATGTTCTCATAATTATTACCTCAATTTTTATTTAAAATCCTATAAAAAATCTTATTACATACGAACAGCAACACGAGACTTATTAGTATACTAAAGATATATAAGAATGCATAATGAATAGAATCATTAATAGTAGTACCATTCTGAAAAAAAGCAATACTTCTAATTTGCCATGACCATGGAATAAATTCCCAAACATTATCGAATAAGACCGTTTCACTTAGTGCAGATAATATCAATCCCGCAAATCCTAAAATCAAAGATCCAGCGGTACCAAATATATATGATGCTAAAAAACATAATTCGTACTGAATTACTGCTAATAAAGAAAATAGAATACAAAAAACTAATAACATAAAATAAGGAAATAGGGGTGCATGAAATACAATGTTCAAAATTAAACCATATATATAAAATGATAATATGATTTCTGTCAGATATAGTGACCAATAAAAAGCTATTTGTGATTGAAAAACTTTTAATGGGCTGATTGAAGTGTCTAATAAATTCTTATAATTTCCGGCTTTTGTTTCTCTGTCATTAACCATAGATGCAACTATTGAGATCACTACAGGACCAATAAAGGAAATGATTAAAAAAAAGTTGGGAATCAACACAAAATTTGTTAGCGGGTAATGATTCTTACCAAAAAAAACCGCTAATAAAGTTGGAAAGATAACCATGGCAGTTATGTGGAAATATAAGATATGGCTATTAATAAGCTTAATAGCTTCTGACTTAAAAACTCTAGCAATCATTTTTTAACCTCCTGACGAGTAAATAATAGACATTCGGTTAATGTCAATACAATGAATAATGATAACGATAAGATGATGTACGTTGTATTCATAAAAGAATGAGTACCTAAACTATACGGCACCCCGTTAACATGCATTTTTATAATAGGAGATGCTGTCTCTGGTGACCACGTAAATGGGATTAAATATCCAAAACGAGTTCCAGAAAAAACTCCCCCTATCAAGAAACCAAATAAACCAATTAATATGCCAACAAACATATTTGATAATCTGCTTATTAGCAAGAAAAAAGGAACTGTCCATAATCCTGAAATAGAGACCATAATTATTGATAGTAGTATATAACCCATTCCGACCATGCTACTAAAATAATATTTAGAAATACATACTAGTATGGCTAAAAATACATTTCCTATAAAAAACAATTCGACTAACATGATTAATCTTGAAAGTTCAAATTTAAATAAGCTAACTGGGGAACTTAATATTGACTTATATTGAGTAGATATTGATTCGTGGTGAGTAGTCATTCCAGATAACAATACAGAGAATAATAGTACCCAAATTAAGCTCCATTGATTAATAATGCTTTGCATAGAATACTCATTTCCCGCAAAAACAACGGCTACTAAAAACACACAGAAAAAAGGCACTAGAATAGTTAGCCAAGGGATTGATGTTCTACGAATTTTTAAAAATTCACTATTAATTAAACTAGTCATAACTATACTCCCCCTACTATTTCATTAAATAGTTTTTCAAGGTTTTCATTATTGTACTTCTCTTCTAATAACAGTTTTCCACCAGATATAATTCCAATATTATCTGCTAAGTGTTCTACCTCTGACAAATCATGACTAGAAATTAGAATAGTAATATCTTTTTTTGCTAGTCCTTTTATGAGAGTTCTCAGTTCCTGTATCCCAATTGGATCTAAACCATTCGTTGGCTCATCTAATATTAAAAGTTTTGGATTTGAAACCATAGCCATTCCAATACCTAATCTTTGTTTCATTCCTAAAGAAAAATCTTTAGACCTTTTTTTGTTATTCTCCAGTCCTACCTGTTCTAAAATAGATTCAAGATGGTTTAATGGAACTTTTCTTAAAGTAGCAACCACCTTTAAATTTTCTAAGGCTGTTAAATTTCCATATATAGGAGCATTCTCAATTAAAGAACCTATATCGTTTAATGCATCTCTTTCCCATTCTTTGCCATCAAAGATTACTTTTCCCAATGTTTTATGAATCATTCCTGTTATTATCTTCATTAAAGTTGTCTTACCTGCTCCATTAGGACCTAACAAACAATAAACTTCTCCTTTTGGTATATGAACAGAAACGTTATCCAAAGCCAACTGATTTCTAAAACTCTTTGTAACGTTTTTAGTTTCTAAAATATTTGTCATAAGAGCACCTCCATTTTTCTCATAATTATATCATAATAAATTTATTGGAAATACACTATATTTTCTGATAATCTTACTAAAAAAGAATATTGACTTATTAGGAGAATCACAAGTAATGAAAGAGATTAAACAAACGATACAACTTATATGGAAACAACATAAAATTTTATTTTCTATCCTGATTTTTATAAATATTGTATTAGGAATACTTCCTTTAATTTCTATATTTTTTGTACAATTAATCATCAATTTTTTATCATTAAATTCTCATTTTTCACTGATTTTAATGTGTTTTGCAGGATATATCTCCGTCTCGTTGATAACAGATTCTATATCATCAGTACAATCTTACATAAACGGAATTATAAGTAATAGATTGTCTTTTGAAGTAGAATATGACATTTTAAATGTAGTATCTAAAATGGATATAACAGCTTTTGAAAACGAAGAAACATATTCAGTTATAGATAAATTGTCTAATGAAGCCCCATCCAAACCTTTTTCTGTATTTACCGCATTCAATTCAATTAGTGTATCGATCATTACGATAATTAGTAGTTATTTTTATATTTTCAAAATAAACCCAATATATGGCATAACACTGGTACTTTTAACTTTAATTTCTATTCCATTCCTACTAATATTAAGCAACAATCAGTTTAATGTTCATTGGAATAGAGCCGAAAAAGAACGTAAAGCTTGGTATATAAAATATCTATTAACTCATGATTTTAGCGTCAAAGAAATAATTTTCTTTGACTTATCAAAACATTTAAAGAAAAAGTTTGCCAATCTAAAAAAAGAATTTATATCACAGGACTTAAAAATTTTGAAGAATCTCTCTATATTTAATTATGTATATGACTTAATAGTTAGTATTGTAACAGCTATACTTGTTCTATCAGTGATTTGGTCAATTTATCTAGGTAAGGCTCTATTGGGAACCTTAACCAGTGTGACTCAAATAATAAGTCTTACTCAAGGAAGCACACAGACATTTATTAACAATTTATTTAATTTAAAATATGATTTGCAAATTCTTCGTAAACTTTATGATTTTATAGATGATAATGAAAAAGATGATAATGGAAGTTGTTATAACCTACCAATAACAACGATTGAAATGAAAAATGTCTCTTACTCATATAAAAATAGCGTGAAAGCTTTAGATAATATAAGCTTTAAAATCAAAAAAGGAGAAATCGTTGCAATTGTAGGTGCAAACGGATCTGGTAAAAGTACGATTGTTAAAATTCTTACTGGACTTTATAAACCAACAAAGGGGCAATACTTAATAAACAATATCGATTCCAATAAGATTAATAAGCACTCTTTCCATAAAGGAATATCCGTTTTATTTCAAAATTTTGTTCAGTATGAGTTGTCAGTACGTGAAAATATTGGTTTTGGTGATATACGTAACCTTAAACAAGAAGATAAGATTATGAATACTCTAAAGACGTATAATGATAATCTTTATAAAAAATTGAAAGTTGAAGATTCTCTTGGAAATTGGTTTGGAGACGGTAAACAACTGTCCGGTGGCCAATGGCAAAGCATTGCTACAAGTAGGGCCTTTTTTAATAGAAATGCTAGTTTTGTGATATTAGATGAACCCAACTCTGCATTAGACCCCATCTCTGAAAGTAATTTATTTTATGAATTCAAAAAATTTATATCTCATAATAAAATGGGATTATTCATATCACACAGAATAGGAGCCGTTAAAAATGCGGATAGAATCATTGTAATGTCCAAGGGTGATATTATCGCTGAAGGTAGTCATGAATACTTGTTAAATAATTGTACCGAATACAAAAAATTAGAGGAGGCTGAAAGATATGAATGATGAAACAATTGATTTTATAAAAAAACATTCAGAAAAAATACTAAATATAGACTTTATAAGAGAAAACATTGATTATTTAGCAAAACAAAGCTCAAATAACAATATAGATTTTTTTAAACAAGATCTATCCAACGGAATAATTGGTCTAATATTACTTTCAGAAGAATTAAACAAACAAAACATTATTCACAATAAACAAAATACGGATGACTTAATTTCAATTTTACTTGACAGTATACAGAAAAAACCGATAATGGATGCATCTTTGTTTGAAGGAATATCAGGAATAGCTTTTTCTTTAGCTTTATTAAACAGGCCAGACTTATGTGGCGTTATAAACCAGCTGAATGATTTTCTATTCACATTAATAGACGGAAAACTTTCTGAACAAAAAAATAGAATATATTCTCCTGCATATTCATATGATTTCGATACTATGTATGGGCTATCTGGTGTTTTAAATTACCTAGTATACTTTTTTAATAATTCCAATGATGAGAATGAAAAAGACATAGTAGAGAAACGTATTATAAGAATAGAAAAACACATAGTTGACATGTATTCAACGCAACTAATTTATGATGAAATTTCTGTTCCTGCGTGGTTTGTTTCCTCAGATCATCAAATGGACAAAAGAGAATCAATAAATTATCCAAAGGGCAACTTCAACATAAGTTTCTCTCATGGCATATCAGGATTATTATACAGTCTCTCGAATGCTTACCTTAGTGGCTTATATGTTTCCAATCAGCTAACTTTAATGAATAAAATGCATACCTTTATTTATGATAATTTATTGGTTAAAAACGATGTTTTTTGCCCACCTTTTTTTATAGATTTTAATTCCTTTACCAAAGGAAAAAAAGATAGTGTAGAACGATTTGATAGTTGGTGTTATGGTACCCCGGGTATTGATATTGCATTATTAAAGTATAATTTGATAAAAAGAAATCCTGACGAAGTAGACTTAATGTCACGCGGATTACAAGAAATAAATAAAAAACCTTTGGGTATAACTGATCCTTCAATGTGTCATGGGTATGCAGGGATTTTAGCTATTTTAAATAGTCTGAATAAGGACTACTCATTAGATATACATTTAAATAAAAAAATAGTTAAATTATTATTAAGCTATTTCGACAACGAATCCATTACTGGCTTTTTCAGTGAAAGGTTTGACGATGCTGAAACATCACGCAATATACCTGACTTAGGAATGTTATCTGGAACTTCAGGAATATTTCTATCATTACTATCCTTAAAAGATAAACAATATGTTCATTGGGGCAAGATTTTTGGCCTTTAAAATCTTATTGAACAGTGTACCTGTTTAATTTATACTTCATCTTAAGAGGTTAAGATAAATTTGATGGAGGTAATAGATATGTCTAATTTTAACGATTTTAACTTAGGTATCAAAAAAGTCCATTCTGGAAGTAAAAAAGGTCTTGAACCACGAATTACAAGCTATGTTTTATGTACACCTGGTTGTATTACAGGACGTTTAATGGGCTGTAATAACAAGACAAAGACTTGTCATTGTCACAGCTCTCATAATTTCTCTTTCCACGCTAGATAAATAAAAAACTTTGAATTAAAACAAAAATATCTTACCTCACAAAATGCCTGTTGTTATAACCAACAGGCATTTTATATATAAATAATAACGAAAAGAGAATCATGAAATGAATAGTAGAAAAATATCTTACCCTATTAAGGTATGTATAGTATTTGTTATTTCATTTGTGTTAATACTTATATATTCTGTAGATGCTAAAGCAAAGGCGTCCTCAACATATGAGTCATTATCTAACTCCCGAATTCAATACAAAAAAGTACTTCAACTTATCAAAAAGAAGAAGGGAAAGATCATATATAACATACCAGAAATTTACTATGTAAGATTCAGGATAGATAAAGATAAAGATAAACATAAAGATAATATAGTTCATCATAAGACAATAGGAAAAAAGAAGACAAATATAAAGATTTGGAGAAAAAATAATTACACACCAGAATATAAGTTTAAAAAACCAAAATATTGGAATAAACAATGGGATATCAAGGCTATCACGCTTAAAGGAAAAATGTATAAACACGTATTATATTCACCATCCGTAACAATTGGAGTGGTTGACTCAGGAATATCGTCTAATCAATCCTCTCTTAATGGAACTGTAATAAAAAAAGGATCAGTAAACCTGGTTCCTAAAGGTGGGTTTAACGGTAAGGAGAATGATGAGTATGGAAATAAAGGATACATTTACGATAAGATAGGACATGGAACCATGATTGCTGGTCAGATTTCTGGACATGGTAAAGTAATAGGTGTATATCCTAAAGTTGGACTTCATATATACCGTGTCGTTGGAAAAAAACAATCAAACCCATTTTGGATAATGAAAGGAATCATTTCCGCCACTAACAATAAGGATTCTGTAATTAATGTAAGCCTTGGAAAATATTTATACTCATCTAAAGGTTTGAAAAAAAATATGGAATTTAAGGCATGGAATAGAACCATAAAATATTCAAAGAAACATGGTAGTATCATTGTTGCTAGCGCGGGTGAAAATGGTTATGACGAGAATAATATCCATAGATTCAAAAAAAGTTTTTCAAAAGATAATAACATCAGTGTAAAAAAAATCAAAAAATTAGTTGATGTACCAGCATTATTAAAGAATGTTATATCGGTCGGTTCACTAGGTCCATCCGGAAATGAATCTAATTTTTCTAATAGAAGCAAAAACATTAGTCTATTCGCTCCGGGAGGAGACACCACTGAATACTTTAAATATGGATCCAATTACTGGAATAGTCACAATTTAAATAGCAAAAAATTAATTACTGTTGCTACAATAAAAAATAGCTACTCTTACGCTTATGGGACTTCGTTGGCATCAGCAAAAGTTTCTGCTTTACTAGCAGAATACATTGCAATACAAAGAAGACACCATAACTATAAAAATATTAAATCTAGATTTTTAAAATATTTCAAATCATATAATAAAAAAGTCAATGGAAATATAATCATTGACAGTAACTAATATTGAAACTATATATGGATGTATTATGATTATATTCAAATTTTCAATTATTTATTACCAATAGTTATGTGATGTGGGTCAGTTGTCTAAAACACATCTACCATATTTTTACTATCTTAGTAATATAGAAGAAACTAAAAAGGACACTATTATAAATAGTGCCCTTTTTAGTTGTATTAAATTATGACTGTGTTTGAATTAATCATGACTGTTTAATTGCTTAAGCATCATATCAAACATATTCTTTTTATCTTGAGTTAAATTGTCGTAGTAAGCGTTGATTGCTACTGAGAACCCTTCTTTTTGGTTTGGAGCGTCCCCTAGTAAAACCATAACTTGTAACATGTTCTTGGTGTGACTATCAATACTTAGCGTTGTTTTGTGTCCCTTGTAAGCTGGTTCTTTTTTAACTTCTTTTTTTAGTTGTTCATCAGATTTTTTCTGTTCAAGATCAGCTAAAGTCGCACTCTTTAATGGTTTAACATCGTCTTTACGGTTGGAATTAATTAGTGAACTCATTCAGCCTCTTCCTTTCTAATGCGGTCTAGCATTTCATCAGTTACTTCTTTATATGCTTGAATTACTCTCTTGTCCCATAATTCATGATCTGCAATTCCAGTGATTGGGAATCGCTTTATTCTTTCCATGTGTTTAATGTGATGATCAAGAATGTTTTCAGCACCGAATTGGTTCTTAGCTGATTGCAAAGTATATTCATCCACTGGAGCATTGTTCTTTATTAGAACTGGCAAGATACCAACTAAATCAAGTTTAGGTGCTTTGTATGCATCAACCACATATTCTTGCAGATAATCAATAAAGGCCTTTGAACCGTCAAAGCTATCTTTGTGGGTTTGCATAACGATTAAGCACCAATCTGACATGTATAGTGCGCTGTCTGAGAATAGCGACATGATAGTTGGTGGAGTATCTAAAATAATGTAATCGTAGTTATCTTTAATTTTATCAAATAGTGTTTTTAAATATTGAACTCGTTTATTGTAATCAGCTATTTTTTCCATGTATCTAGGATATAAAGCGAAATCTGGAGCAGACGCTAACAAATCTAGTTTGTCAGTAATAGTGATAATTGATTTGCTTAAATCTTCTTCTTCAACTGACTTCATCAATGTTTGTCTAAATGAACTAACCTTGCCGTCAAAGTTTGCTTTGGTTTTTAACATCATATTAGTGGCATTACCTTGTGGATCTAAATCACCAAGTAATACTTTATATCCTTCGTCAGATAAATTGTAAGCAATAAGACTTGCAGATGTTGTTTTACCAACTCCACCTTTGAAGTTACCTAATGTAATAATTCTCGTCATAAATTATACCCTCTCTCTATTTAAAATTATATCATGCTGTCATGCTATAGTGCAATTGTTATGTCATGCTAGCATGACATAACAACATTCTGACATAATGCTATCATGCTTTCATTATATTATGCTATAACACTATCATGCTGTAATGACATCATGCTGAAAGTGATGCCTATTTAACAGCATTTTATACGTCATGCTATCATGCTTTTATAACATCAGTTTTTTATGCTCTTATGTTTTTATTATGTAATTACATAATTACATTGTGCTTTTATTACATCACGCTACAATTATGTAATTACGTCATGCTATCATGCTAATTGATAAAAAGTTCGAAAAATATTTATTTGACAATGATTAAAAGAATGCTAGTATTGTTCATGTAAATAAAAAAAGCCGGCTGATGGAACAACCGACTTTTGAGAATTACAACAACCTGGTTAAGAGCTGTAATGTAATAACTAATTTGTATGATTTGTATACATATTATAGCCCTTAACCCCTCAAAAATCAATATTAAAGGGGTTCTTATTATGAAGTTTTCCAAACTATTCGAAGAATTTTCAGACGCTGGTTTGTCCCCAGCAGAACAAGTTGCACTAACAAGGTTGTATGATCGCATGTCATTATCTGAAGGAAACAGTAACTTTTACGACAAGCAACAAAATGCATATTACGTTACATATTCAAGAGAAGATATGGCCGACAAATTAAACGTATCAACTAACACTGTTACAAACATTTTTAAGTCATTAAAGAGAAAAGGGTGGTTGATTGTTAAGCAAAGATTTAATTCAACCAATCGTATTTTTTTACCCATCTCACTAAAAACAAAAAATTGTACTGCTAAAACACAAAAATTGGTTTCTAATAAGACTGAATATAACAATACTAATAAAAATACATCACACAATAAAAATGACACTAAAAGCTCTGTTGAATCTCTTGAATTTGATGGTATCGCACAATCACTAACCAACAAAGCTGGATTCAGTCCACGTTTAGTATCACAATTAAAAGCTCTATCTTTTAATAAACCTGATACATTATACGATTACGGAAAGCTTATTTTAAAAGCTAAGCGTATGGCTTTAAGATTTAGTGTAGCTAAAAATAGTAGTTTGCGTAGATTTGAAACCAATCCATTATTAAATGAATATTTAGAAAATCATACTGAACCAATTATTCGTAATGCAAATAGAAAAGCTAAGAATAGATATGGTTATATGATTAAATCGTTCAAAAATTTATTTGAAGAAGCAATAGATAATTATTCACAACATATACATGATAACAATGATATAGAAAGACTATTTCCTGAGAATATAGTTTTTTAGAATGAGAAATAGTAACAATTACTTAATTTAAAAAAACCAAAAACATTTTTAATTGTATTAAAAATAGTGTAACTAACTTATATTATGTTGCATATGATATTGTATTTATAGGTGTGTTAGAGTAAGTATTCTAGATAAGACTTTAATTGGGGTAGAAATTCCTGGGGACATTTCTATAAATATAAAATTAACACAGGCGACAGTGTTGGAATAGAGGGGAAAATACCCTGATATTCCTACAATTAAAATTCCTGGATAAAAAATTTAGATTTATCACTACTTATTAGTAATATCTTACAGCACTAATTTTGTAAAAAACAAAATCTTGATCGTCCATTTTAAAAATCTTGTAATTAGATATTCTTGAATTGTCTTTTAATCGTTCCAAACATAGCTTTTCAAAACTTTCTGATTTTAGCCTATTTATAACCGTTAATTGTTGTTTGTTTTTAGGAACTTTTTCTAAATAATCATCGATTAATCCCTGTCTATTCTTTAAATGATATCGGGAATTAAATACGATCATATATGCTGTACCTGGTGTAGTAGCCTTACTTAGTTTATTGGCAAAATCTGGTGTAAACATATCAACTTTAAAAAATGGTAGTTCATTAACAAAAAAATCATGATCACCGTTATCATATGTTACCCTTAAAATCTTGCCATGTTCTAAAGCTTCGGCTACCTTAACAGTATAATAATCTGATACTAAAGATCTAATAAATAACTTTTTACCAACTAGGCTTTTAGTATAATCAGCACTATAAATTTCTTTTAAAAGCCGAGCGCCAAATCTGATATCATCCAAAGTTATATCATCGTTTAAACGTATACCATATTCATCATTAAATGCTCTCACGGACCGTTCATCTATATGGCACTTCTCAATAAACTCGCTAAAAGATATGTTTCTTTGAGAGGTTATACGATCAGATATTTCCAAAACCTTTATATGTGTTCCAGTGCTAAAAACTGTATAGCGTGTATTCTCAAAGGCATCTTTTTTACTTCCTAGAACTGCTACTATTTTCTCATACTTATAAGGAAAACCCGAAATTCTACCTAAAATTTTTAAATTATCCATATATATTACCTTCATTGTATTTATTCTATTAGTAGTATAATACTACCAATAGAATAAATATAAAAAATAATGAATTAGTTAGATTGATAGTGAGTTCTTTTATTTCTTTTTACAATATGGCTGTATTTAATAATGTATTTTTATAGCTTTTTATCTTTTATAAAAAATAAAAAGCTACTTGATTCATAGATATCTGTTTGTGTTTTAAATATTTTATATTAATAACTAATTAATTAAGGAGTCGATTAAGTTATGAATCCTAATAAAAAAAATAACCTTGTTCTTGGACTTGAATTTGTATCTTACATTTATATGTCAGTTTTACTTTGGTTTTCAGACTCTGATTACAAAAAAGGAATGATGTTTCTTTGTCTTATGTTTTTAGCTGGAGCGTTTTCTAGATTTTATAAGTTTAAAAGAGATATATCTGATGATGACATTGAATCAGTGAATAAGGGACTTAACCGCTTAATTTTTGTATGCTTTGCTGCACCTATTTCTTTAACCATAGCAGTAGTTTGTTTTAATTAAGAGCTATTTTTTAAACAGGATAAGGTAAACTGGGCTATGAAATTCGTTAGCCCCCGCCGTGGCGGGATTTATAGTGGGCCAAAACTACTTTTCAGAAACGTTGATTTATCAATACAGGTACTCACATATGATTACATAAAAATAGCTAGGTACTCCTTAACGCACACCTAAAAACTCCTTAGGGAGTATACTTTAACAACTGTCTTAATAGCTCCTTAAGGAGTTT
The DNA here is from genome assembly GCF_001421115.1 of Apilactobacillus kunkeei. Classification (GTDB taxonomy): domain Bacteria; phylum Bacillota; class Bacilli; order Lactobacillales; family Lactobacillaceae; genus Apilactobacillus; species Apilactobacillus kunkeei_F. Next base: position 16,656 of record NZ_JXCW01000008.1, read on the forward strand.
TTAGGTTGATTTTTATATTCCTTGAGGAGTAAAATATCAAAAATTATATGATTTTTGAGGTGAAAGTATGTCAGACGAAATTTCTAAAAGTGTACAAGACATGATAAAAAGAAATCGAGAAAGCGGAATGAGATTAGAAGAAGTTGGTCGTAAATATAATGATTCAAATGAAACTTTTGTAGATCAAAACAGTTCAAATTACATTCCAGAATCAAATATTGATACATCTTTTTTACAAGAAGATATTATTGATGAAAAGAAAAAGAATAAAAAGGAATATGACAAAGGTTTTGTTTCGATGAAACTGAAAAAAGAGATTGCAGAGAAGCTTGATCATGTCATTAACTTTAATACTTCATCAACTCATATCACGTTAAAACGTGGTGAAATGATATCTAAAATCATCGACTTTTATATCTTTACAGTTATCAGAAATGCAGGTAGTGAAGATAAGGCTAAGAAGAATTTAATCAGTGCCAATGAAGCAGAGAAATTTTATAATTACATTCGTGAAATGGCTGAAAATCAAGATGATAGTGAATTCTAAAATATGTATCAAATAACCATTCTCTTGTTTGATTATTGAGGTGAATAATTTATGAAAAATAACTGTAAACTACGCAAAGTAAGTATCAAATTAATAGGAGCAATGGCTCTATTAACCGCATTGTTGGCAACACCAATTGTAAACAATGCAACTGTATCAGCGTCATCTTTTCATTACCAGATCAAAAAAAGCGGATACGTTTACAAGAATGCTCACATTAAAGCTATTAAATCACATTCATCTAAACATTACTTTGGTTCACACAAGTTGACTGTTAAGAAAACGATTGTTGTAAAACGTCATGGCAAGAGGTTGATTTATAAATATGTTTTAGCAAGTAATGGTAGGAATGGATGGGTTAATACAAAGTATGTTAAAAAGGTAAAAGCTTCCAAGCATAATAAAGTAGTTAAGACCCATAAAAAAGGGCAATATGTACCGAATAAAGAAAATATTAAAGCTGAATTTAAAAAGTTAATTGATCCTTACTTGGCACAATATGGAAAAACATATGGTGTTACTAATGGAGATTCCATTAAGCCTTTAACAGATAGAAGTGGCTATGGAAGCGAGTTTGTAGTAACATCCGGGAACTCTGTTAGTTCGGACAAGGAAATGGCTAAGGTTCTATTTAACGGATTACTTAATGGAACTCTAATGAGCTATCTAAAGGACAATAGTAACGTTAGTGTTGTTGTAGATCATATCGACATTGATAATAGTTATGGAACAACGGACGCTAGATTATATTTAACTTGGTATTGGGACATTAGCAAATAAAAAGAAAATAAAAAAAGGACGCTCTAACGAGTGTCCTTTTTATCTTAACTTTAAAACAATTTTTGGAAGAAGTTTACGATTGGGTTCTTTGAATAGCTACTTTTTCTTTTTAAAGATAGATTGAATATAAAAAACAGTCCTAATAGAGATTCCAAATGCTTTTGCGGTCTCCTCAGCCGTGTGAGACTGCTTGTATTCATAAATAGCTGGGTACTTGTCCTTATTCTTTCCTGTGAGGCGTGTCCTACGCCCTTCTCGATAATTAGGATTATGCGTTTTAGCATATTTTTTACCCTCTTGGGTTCGATTTACAATCATATCTCTTTCCATTTCAGCAACAGCTAATAAAACGGTTGTCGTAAATTTCCCGATTGATGAATTATC
>NZ_JXCW01000001.1:0-366741 GCF_001421115.1 Apilactobacillus kunkeei
ATGGATAAAGACTCATTATGGGAAGCAATCAGTGAAGCTTTTGAAAAAAATTACTCCACTACAACTTATTCAACCTGGATTGATACAGTTAATCCCATTAGCTTAGTCGGAAATGAGCTAACGCTTGAACTTCCATCTCCTCTCCATCGTGATTATTGGGAAGATAAGTTAGAAGACTCTTTAGTAGAGTATTCATACCAAATAACTAAAAGAGATATCGTTCCAAAATTCGTTGTAGAAGGTGAACTTGGTAGTTCAGATAAGAAAGATGATTCTGTTAAAGAGAATTCAAGCAGCGCAAACAACAATGAATTCCTACAAAACAGTCATTTAAATCCTAACTATACATTTGAATCCTTCGTTATCGGTAAAGGTAATCAAATGGCGCATGCAGCGGCGCTAGTTGTTTCCGAAGATCCAGGAAAAATGTATAACCCACTTCTTTTGTACGGAGGTGTCGGATTAGGTAAAACCCACTTGATGCACGCAATTGGTAACAAAATTCTAGAAGACAATCCAAGTGCAAACATTATGTATGTAACTAGTGAGTCATTCACCAACGATTTCATTAATGCGATTCAAAATAATGAAACCGAAGCATTCAGACAAGAATACAGAAACGTTGATGCACTGCTAGTTGATGATGTTCAGTTCTTCGCTGATAAGGACGGAACTCAAGAAGAATTCTTCCATACATTCAATGACTTGTATGAAAATAAAAAGCAAATTGTTTTAACTTCTGATCGTTTACCAAAAGAAATTGCCAAGTTGCAAGATCGTTTGGTTTCTCGATTCGCCTGGGGACTTCCGGTAGATATTACCCCTCCAGACTTAGAAACAAGAATTGCTATCTTGCGTGCGAAAGCAGAAGCAGACGGAATTCAAGTTCCCCCAGATACGCTTAATTACATAGCTGGTCAATTTGATTCAAACGTTCGTGAACTAGAAGGTGCACTATCTCGTGTACATGCATTTGCTAACTTCAAAAAGGTTCCAATTACAACTGACTTAGTTTCAGAAGCCCTACGTGGCCTTAACAATGGTGATTCCAAACCTGAAATTACGGTTGAAAACATCATTAAATCAGTTTCAAATTACTACAACGTTTCTATAGACGATTTAAAAGGGAAAAAACGTGTCAAAACAATCGTTATCCCTCGTCAAATAGCGATGTATTTAAGCCGTACCTTAACTAATAGTTCTCTTCCAAAGATTGGTAACGCCTTTGGCGGTAAGGATCACACAACTGTTATCCATGCTTACGATAAAATTGCCGATGCAGTTCAATCAGATTCAACAATCAAAGAACAAATCAAAGAACTAAAGGAAACATTAGAGAGATAAGGGTGTGGAAAAACGTGGTAACTTATCCACAGGTTATCCACATGTGAAAAACTTTGTCACCGTAAGAACAAGTCGAGTTTTCCACAGTATACACAGGCCCTACTACTACTGTTTTAACTATATATATTAATTAATATTAAATAATACATGCGAGGAGACTTTCAAAATGAAATTTTCAATCAAAAGATCAGCATTCATTCAAGGAATAAACATGGTTTCAAGAGCAATTTCATCAAAAACCACTATTCCTATTTTGACTGGTCTAAAGTTAAGTGCATCAAACGAAGGTTTGATCTTAACTGGTAGCAATGCTGATGTTTCTATCGAAACTGTTATTGATAGAAACGATGCAGACAACGAACTAATCATCGAAGAAGAAGGTTCCATCGTTTTACCTGCTAGATTCTTCAGTGGAATCGTTAAGAAATTACCTAGTGATAAAATGACACTTTCTGTTGCAAATGGTTTCCAAACTGAAATCACTTCAGGAACTTCATCATTCACTATCAATGGTTTAGATGCTGCTGATTACCCTCACTTACCTGAAATCGAAAACGATAATGAAATTTCACTATCTGGTGACGTGTTCAAGGAAATCATTAACCAAACTGTTATCGCCGTATCAAACCAAGAAAGTCGCCCTATCCTAACTGGTGTTCACTTTGTGCTAAAGGACGGTACTTTATTTGCTGTCGCAACTGATTCACACCGTCTAAGTCAACGTAAAGTTGCCCTACCAGATAACCAAGGTGAATACGACGTTATCATTCCTGGTAGCAGTCTTTCAGAACTATCAAAGATGATCTCAGACGATACTGAAAACGTTAAGATGAAGATCACCGAAAACCAAGTGTTATTCACTATTGGCAACACTTACTTCTACTCAAGACTTCTTGAAGGAACATACCCTGATACTTCTAGATTGATTCCAAAAGATTCAGAAACTAACGTTCAATTCGATGCTTACGAACTACTTGGTGCGATTGAAAGAGCTTCTCTTCTATCTCACGAATCAAGAAACAACGTTGTTAAGCTAACTATCAAAGCAAATGTTAAACAAGTAACCATCTCTGGTAACTCTCCAGACGTTGGTAACGTTGAAGAAGAAGTTGAAAGCAAGGAAGTTGCCGGAAATGACTTAGAAATTTCCTTCAACCCTGATTACATGAAGGACGCCCTACGTGCCTTTGGACACTCAATGATTAATGTGGCATTCACATCATCATTACGTCCATTCACCCTTGTTCCTTCTGAAGATGCTGAAAACTTTATCGAATTAATCACCCCAGTACGTACTTTCTAGGGATTTTAATAATTCATCTAATAAAACGCGACCCCCGTCTAATAAAGGGCCGCGTTTTTTTAATTTACAAATTAATAATTGTTTGAAATTTTGTCATTTTAGTCTAAGATATATTAAAAGGAGGGGTTTGCATGTCTAAGATAAAGTCAATCCAGGACTGGACCTACAACAACGGATTAGATTTCACATATCTAAGTGATCCGAAAACAATTCAATACTTAACTGGGTTTTATAGTGATCCGGTAGAGAGGGTATTAGCATTAATCGTATTTCCTGAAAAGGATCCGTTTATGTTTGCACCCGCATTGGAAGTAGAAGCAATTAAAGATACTGGTTTTCCATATGATGTTTATGGATACTTAGATCATGAAAATCCATGGCAAAAGATTGCTGCTCATATCCAACAAAGAGTGGCAACACCAAAATCAGCAGGAATTGAAAAAGAAAGTCTAACAGTTGCTCGTCTAGAAAATTTACACAGAGAGTTGCAAGATGTAACTTTTGAAACTGACGTCACTGATTACTTGAACACAATGCGTTTGATTAAGACTCCAGACGAAATCGAAAAGTTAAAGGAAGCGGGTAAAGAAGCCGACTTTGCTTTTGAAAAAGGATTCGCAGCACTAAAAGCAGGGAAGTCTGAAAAATCAGTCGTCGCTGAATTGGAATACGCACTAAAACAAAAGGGTGTCATGGAAATGAGTTTTGATACCTTAGTTCAAGCAGGGGCACATGCTGCTGAACCACATGGTGCAACCTCCGATAATTTAGTAAAAGAAAATGAAATGGTGCTATTTGATCTAGGAACAGTGCATGATGGATACATCTCAGATGCCACCAGAACTGTTGCCGTTGGTGAAATTAGCGACAAACAAAAAGAAATCTACGATGTCTGTCTAGAAGCTCAATTAGCTGCGATGGTTTTCGTTAAACCCGGTGTAACAGCCGAAGAAGTTGATAGGGTCGCAAGAGACATTATCGAAAAGGCGGGATATGGTAAATACTTCATTCACCGTCTAGGCCACGGAATGGGGATGTCTGAACACGAATTCCCATCAATCATGGAAGGAAACAAGATGGTTCTAAAACCAGGAATGTGTTTCTCAATCGAACCCGGAATTTACGTTCCAGGATTCGCTGGTGTCCGTATCGAAGATTGCGTTTACGTAACCGAAGATGGATGCGAACCATTTACCCATACATCTAAAGAAATTAAATATTTATAAAATAAGACCCCTTAGAAAGTTATCTAAGGGGTTCTTTTTGCGTTTAAAGTGATTTTTTTAGGATATGAGCGATTTTGGCATGGATTTAACAAACTAGTAAGCACATTTATATAATTGCTTAGAAAGGCGAAAATCAGCTTATAAACTATACTTTTGACGTCCAAAAGGGTATAATAATACATAGGAAAAGGTGGGTGAAGTTTTGAAAAAGAATGTTTTCATCGATACCGAATATATAACATTAGGTCAGTTGTTGAAGGAAGAAGATATCGTATCTTCCGGTGGTCAAGCTAAGTGGTATTTAAAGGACCATGCAGTGAAACTAAACGACGAACCTGAAGATCGTCGTGGTAAGAAATTATACGACGGGGATAACGTTGAAGTTATTGATGTTGGTTTGTTTTTTATTCGCAAAAAGTAGGCTTTATTTATGAAATTAAGAGAACTCAAATTACGTAATTTTCGTAATTATAGCGATGTAGAGGTGCAGTTCTCACCTTCAATTAACGTCTTATTGGGTAACAATGCCCAGGGAAAGACCAACATGCTAGAAGCAATCTATGTTTTGGCATTAACGCGTAGTCATCGTACCAATAACAATCGCGACTTGATCAATTGGGAAAATGAAAATGCGCAGGTCTATGGCGAGATTGAAAAAGAACTTGGCACCACCAAATTGGAAATCGATTTGGGAAAGAAAGGCAAACGTGCAAAAGTAAATCAACTCGAACAGGCCAAGCTATCCTCCTACGTGGGTGAACTAAACGTAATTTTGTTTGCTCCGGAGGACTTATCCATCGTTAAGGGATCGCCAACGGTTCGTCGTCGCTTCATGGACATGGAATTTGGTCAAATGAGCAGCCAGTATTTATACAATAATTCTCAATACAGAAAGATTCTAAAACAACGAAATAATTACCTAAAGCAGTTACAGCTAAAAGAGGCTTCGGATAAGCTTTATCTAGATGTCTTATCTGATCAATTAGCAGCTTATGGTGCCAAGTTAATTTTTCAACGTTTGGAATTATTGAAGAAGTTGCAGGGATGGGCAGCAAATATCCATGCCGAAATTTCTCAAGGCAAAGAAGAATTGAAGTTTAAATATGTTTGTGCATTAAAGAAAAAACAGCAGACCAATGAAAACGACATTTACACCGGTCTAAAGGAATTGTTTGACGAAAACAAGGACAAAGAAATTAGGCAGGGTAATACGTTATATGGTCCGCATCGTGATGATTTACAGTTTATTATCAACGGAAAAGATGTTTCGACGTTCGGCTCACAGGGCCAACAAAGAACATCCGCACTTTCGGTTAAGTTAGCCGAAATTGATTTGATGAAGGAAGAAACGAACGAATATCCAATCCTATTATTGGATGATGTTTTATCCGAGTTAGACGATAATCGTCAGACTCATTTACTAAAGTCAATTCAAGATAAAGTGCAAACGTTTTTGACGACTACGAGTCTAAGCGGAATTGCTCGCGACTTAATATCTGATCCAAAGGTGTTCAATATTTCAAGTGGGCAAGTCGTAGAAGAATAGTCTGAATTAGGGGAGGAATAAAGTTGACTGAAAATGAAAAAGAAGAACAAAGAAGAAAAGCTGACGAATATAATGCCAGCCAAATTCAAGTTCTAGAAGGTCTAGAAGCGGTACGTAAACGTCCAGGTATGTACATTGGATCAACCAGTGTTCAAGGTCTCCACCATTTGGTATGGGAAATTATTGATAATGGGATTGATGAAGCCCTAGCTGGTTTCGCTGATACCATTCACGTAACTGTTGAAAAAGATAACAGTATTACAATCGTCGATAATGGACGTGGGATTCCTACTGATATCCAAGAAAAAACTGGAAAGCCAGCCCTAGAAACAGTATTTACTATCTTGCATGCCGGAGGTAAGTTCGGTGGTGGCGGATACAAGGTTTCTGGTGGTCTTCACGGGGTTGGGGCATCAGTTGTTAATGCGTTATCAACTGAACTAGACGTAACCGTAACTCGTGATGGTAAGAAGTACTACATGGACTTCAAGCGTGGTCACGTTAACACCAAGATGAAATTCGTTGGTGATGATGATCCAGATAACCACGGTACTAAGGTTCACTTCCTTCCAGATCCAGATATCTTTACTGAAACAACCACTTACAACATCAAAACTTTAACCGAAAGAATTAGAGAACTTGCTTTCTTAAACAAGGGACTAAAGATTTCACTTCGTGACAATCGTCCAGAAGAACCAACATACGAAGAATTCCACTACGAAGGTGGTATCAAGCACTACGTTGAATACATCGATAGTGAAAAGACACCATTATTCGAAGAACCAATCTATGTTGAAGGAATGGAAAATGACATTTCAGTTGAAGTTGCACTTCAATACACTGATGACTACCACAGTGAAATGAGAACATTTACCAACAACATTCACACCATCGAAGGTGGTACTCACGAAGAAGGTTTCAAACGTGCATTAACTCGTGTTATCAACGATTACGCTCGTAAGAACAACCTACTAAAAGAAAAAGACGATAACTTAACTGGTCCTGACGTTCGTGAAGGTCTAACAGCCGTTATTTCTGTTAAGCATCCGGACCCACAATTCGAAGGACAAACTAAGACTAAGTTAGGTAACTCAGACGCAAGAACTGCTACTGATCACATCTTCTCAGAACATTTTGCTAAGTTCTTATTTGAAAACCCAACATTGGGTAAGCAAATTGTTGAAAAGGGTGCATTAGCTTCTCGTGTTCGTGCCGCTGCTAAGCGTGCGCGTGAAGTTACCAGAAAGAAATCAGGACTAGAAATTTCTAACTTACCTGGTAAGTTAGCCAACAATACTAGTCGTGACCCTGAAATCTCTGAATTATTCATTGTCGAAGGGGACTCAGCGGGTGGATCTGCTAAGCAAGGTCGTTCCCGTTTGACCCAAGCCATCTTGCCAATTAGAGGTAAGATTTTGAACGTTCAAAAGGCAACAATGGACAAGATTTTAGCCAATGAAGAAATCAGATCAATGTTTACAGCAATGGGTACTGGTTTCGGTAATGACTTTGATATTGAAAAGGTTCATTACCACAAACTAATTATCATGACCGATGCCGATGTCGATGGTGCCCACATTCAAACACTTCTATTGACATTGATTTACAACTACATGCGTCCATTAATCGACGCTGGATATGTCTACATCGCTCAACCACCTTTGTATCGTTTACAACAAGGTAAGATGATTAGATACATTGCAAATGATGATGAATTGGAACAATGGAAGGCTCAATTGCCTGCATCTCCAAAACCTAGCATCTCTCGTTACAAGGGTCTTGGTGAAATGGATGCCGAACAACTTTGGGATACTACTATGAACCCAGACAACCGTCGTCTACAAAGAGTTGAAGCAAAGGATGCTGCACAAGCTGCTGAAATCTTTGACATGTTGATGGGTAACAAGGTAGAACCACGTCGTAAATTCATTGAAGAAAACGCCACATTCGTTGAAAACTTAGACATTTAACATGAATGTTTCATGTGAAACATTTTAATGTAACGACCATGAATTGGAGGTAAAAACATTGGCCAATAATGAAGATTTATCAAGCCATCGTATTGAAAACGTTGACTTATCTGAAAAAATGAAAACATCATTCTTGGACTACGCAATGAGTGTTATCGTTGCGCGTGCCCTTCCTGATGTTCGAGACGGAATGAAACCAGTTCACAGAAGAATTCTATATGATATGCGTGAACTTGGTTTAACTCCTGACAAACCATTCCGTAAGTCTGCCAGAATCGTAGGGGATACTCTTGGTAAGTATCACCCCCATGGTGACGCTGCAGTTTATGGATCAATGGTTAGAATGGCCCAAACATTTAGTTACAGATATCCATTGGTTAATGGACATGGTAACTTCGGTTCTGTCGATGGTGACGGTGCCGCTGCCATGCGTTATACCGAAGCAAAACTAAGTAAAATTGGGATGGAAATGCTAAGAGACATCAACAAGGATACTGTCGATTTCCAAGATAACTTCGATGGTAGTGAAAGAGAACCAGAAGTATTACCTTCTCGTTTCCCTAACCTACTTGTTAATGGTGCTTCCGGAATTGCCGTTGGGATGGCTACAAACATTCCTCCTCACAATTTAAGCGAAGTAATCTCAGCAATTCATATCTTAATGAACAATCCAGAAGCTACTACTGCTGACTTGATGGAAGCATTACCTGGACCTGACTTCCCAACTGGTGGTGTCGTTTTAGGTAAGTCTGGAATTAGAAGAGCTTACGAATCTGGTAAGGGTAGCATCGTGCTACGTGCCAAGACTGAAATCGAAGAACAAAAGAGTGGTAAGCAACGCATTATCGCTACTGAAATTCCATACATGGTTAACAAGGCGAAGTTAATCGAACACATCGCCAACCTTGTTCGTGACAAACGACTAGATGGAATTACAGATATCAATGATGAATCTGACCGTGATGGTATGAGAATCGTGATTGATGTTAGACGTGATGCATCTGCTCAAGTTGTTCTAAACAACCTATACAAGCTAACATTAATGCAAACTAGCTTTAGTTTTAACATGCTAGCTATCGTTGAAGGTACTCCAAAGATTTTAAGTTTGAAAGAAATCTTAAATGAATACTTGGAACACCAAGTTAACGTTATCAAACGTCGTACTGAATACGAATTAGCCAAAGCTGAAAACCGTGCGCACATCTTAGCCGGTTTAATCGTTGCTTTGGATAACATTGACCGTGTTATTACAATCATCCGTGAATCACAAACCTCAGCAATCGCCAAGGATCAATTGATGAGTGAATTCTCACTAACTGATAAGCAATCCCAAGCTATCTTGGACATGCGTCTTGTTCGTTTGACTGGTTTGGAACGCGACAAGATTGTTAGCGAACATGCCGAACTATTAAAAGACATCGAACGTTACAAGGAAATTCTAGGTAGTCGTGAAAAGATTAATGAACTAATCTATCAAGAATTACTAGAAATCCAAGAAAAATACGGTGACGAAAGAAAGACTGAACTACGTGTTGGTGAAGTTCTAAGTATCGAAGACGAAGATTTAATCGCTGAAGAAGATATCATGATTACATTGACTCACAACGGTTACATCAAGCGTACTGCTACTTCAGAATTCAAGAGCCAAAACCGTGGTGGTCGTGGTGTGCAAGGAATGGGTGTCCACGATGATGACTTCATCGAACACTTACTATCAACTACTACCCACCATTCATTACTATTCTTTACCAACCTAGGTAAGGTTTACAGAATGAAGGGTTACGAAATCCCTGAATACGGTCGTTCCGCTAAGGGTATTCCAATCATCAACCTATTAGGAATTGATACAGATGAAAAGATTCAAGCTGTTATTCCGGTTGATGATAACGAAAGTAACGACGGTAGATTCTTATTCTTCACAACCCTAAAGGGAACTGTAAAACGTACACCAATCGATGAATTCCAAAACATCAGAAGTAATGGTTTAAAGGCTATTCACTTGAAGGATGAAGACGAATTGATGCGTGTATCAACAGTATCTGAAGACCAAAACATTATTATTGGTACTCACTTAGGTTACTGTGTCAGCTTCAAGGTTTCAGACGTTCGTTCAATGGGACGTTCTGCTACCGGGGTTCGTGGTATCCGTCTAAGAGAAAATGATTACGTAGTTGGTGGGGATGTATTAGATCCAAACGACAACGTCTTCGTTATCTCTGAAAATGGTTACGGTAAGCAAACTCCTGCTTCCGAATACCAAATCAAAGGCCGTGGTGGTAAGGGTATCAAGACAGTTAACGTGACTGAAAAGAACGGTCCATTAGCTGGATTGACTACTGTTGCCGGTGATGAAGATATCATGCTTGTCACTGACAAGGGTGTTATGATCAGATTTAGTATTTCTGACGTTTCACAAACCGGTCGTGCTACTCTAGGGGTTCACTTAATCAAGATTGATGAAGATTCTAGAGTATCAACTGTTGCCCGTGTTCAAAAAGAAGACGAAACAGAAGATGATGCTGAAGAACAAACTGCTGAAGTAAGTTCATACAACGCAGAATCAACTGACGAAACAAATAACAACGACGAAGAATAATCGTCAAACAAAAAAGCTTTCATGTAGGACGTAAAAATCCTATGATGAAAGCTTTTTTATTGTGGTTGTTAATCAATAAATCTATAATTAGGCCTTAATACACTTTAAAAAAACGGGGGTGAGCAAATGGAAAAACAAAATCAACTAACGCAGAGTCAATCCAACCAACAAATTATTAAGTCACTGACTAGTAATGGGTTGGGGGCCTTTAGTTACGGAATCTTTCAGTACGGAATTAGTTTCATGCTATTGCATGCCACTCATTCTCCATTGAGCTTTGGGATGAACATTGCCGTCGGTCCATTGATTAGTTTATTGACGTTTATTCCGATTGGAAACTTCGTCGATACCCATAATCATAAGCGCATTATCTTTTGGGGCTATGTCTTAAGGATGATTGGTTTTCTTGCATTAGCGTTAGCACTACCATTTTTCCATGGAGGATCATTATTGATTCCAGTCGCAATCTTCATTGCGATTGATTCTATTTTAGTGAACCTGAGAAACACAGCGTACTCAGCGTCAATTCGCCAGTTAGTAAGAATGTCGGATGTGGCCAAACTGACTTCGCTCACCACCGCCGTGGCGTCGGCTTCTAGAATATTATCGCCCGTCTTAGGGATTACGCTGTATGCTTTAATTAGTGTCGAGGGACTAATTGCTTTGGAAATCCTGGCCACTTTGGTGGCAATGTTAATTATGATGTCGCTTCATTTCTACGAGTTTAAAGCTGAAAAACAAGAACGCGTATCGCAAAGACAACAGTTTAAACAAACAATTCAATACGTTAAAAAACGCCCGTTTATTCGTGACAGTATTGTGGCGGAAATCGTGGTTAACTTCTTCTACACGGCTGTCGTCACCGGGAGCCCATTCATCATCATTAACCAATTAGGTTTGCCCAATTCGGTCGTAATTTGGACGGAAACTGGGTATTCAATTGGCTATCTAACCGGGAGTTTAATCACCAGTCGATTAAGACAACAAAATCATTTCGGGATTAAGATTATGTCGACCATGATTCTAGTCGGCATCAGTTTAGTCGGATTAGGGTTCCTATTCACCGTTACCAAGAATCAAATGATTGTTTCGGTAATCGGGATGCTATTGTCATTATTGATGGAATTATCATTTGCCATCTTTGACTTGGCGATTGAAATTCGTCTTCAAAGCACCGTTGAACATAACATCTTAGGTAGAGTTAGTTCCACACTTTATACGGTTGGGTATGCCATCATGCCATTTGGGACCTTGGTATATACATGGTTATACGACATGTTCCCACGCGGTAGTTTCATTATGATGATTAGTGGATTGATTCTAATCGTCTACACCGTATTGAGTATTTCCCAATTTGTTCGAAACATCAAACAAGATGATTTGTATGTAGAGGAACATGCAGATCAGATTAATTGAACTAATAGTCTAATAATTTAATAAATTCTTAATTAAAACTTTATTAAATTGATGATAGAATTAAATCATACAAAATTTGAGGGGATATTCTAATGAATTTTAAGAGAAATTTGAAGGCAATATTATTTGTCTTTTCATTATTCCTATTGATTACTATGGGGGTTAACGCCAACGCTAGCGTTAAGACATACCATCAAAAGGGATATGCTTTGAAGGGTGGCTATGCAACACACTTCGTAAAAAACGGAAATTATGCATATATTCCTAAGTACAGCTACGGTTCAAGTGCGGGATACTACGAAAAATCTACTTACCAAACTAATCCTTACACTATGTTTGCTAAGGGCGGAAACTTCCGTCGTAACGCCAGAACCAGTTTTTATCTACCAGTCTCATATAACTGGAGTGGTGATCTTGGCAATCCACAAAGTGTCGCTATTTCTAGATCTGGACAATACGCTTACGTAATGTACCCAGAGGCTAAAACTACTATTGTTAGATATGATTTATGGAAACTTCAAAGTCTAGGTGTTGATACCAATAACATGGCTGCGCTAAGAATGGGTGTTAGAAATCGTGACCCACAAATTATGTCAGCAATTAAGTTTGGTCCTAAGTTTGATGCCGGTCACGGTCAATCACTAGCATTGAACCCAAAGACTAACATGTTATGGTATGTAAAGATGGACGTTGTTTCAAGAGCACCTTCATTGGTTGAAGTTAGTCCAACTACTTTAAAACCAGTTAAGCAAATTAAGTTCAAGTTCAGTCGCTCATATTCAATCAACAACGAATTAGCAATCGATAACAACGGAAACTTCTACACATACGTTAAATATCGTATGCAAGGAAAATCAGCTGGTAGAATCGTTATCTTCAAGGGACAAGTTAAGAAAAACCACGTTACCTTCCGTGCTATCAAGCAAGGGCTAGCAAACGGTCAAGGTTTCCAAACTCAAGGAATGGGTTACAACCCAGCAAGTAATCGTTTATACCTAGTTTCTGACGGTGTTATTTCATCAGTTCCAGTAAATAAGCTAAACAAATTACGTCCAAGGGATGTTAGAACAACCAAGTTCAAGACTAACCTAGAATTCGAAGGTGTTGCCTTTAACCAAGCCGGTTTAGGATACATCCTAACAATTCGTGGATCACAACTATTTACTATTAATAACTTTTAAAAATAACGGGAAAGTTTCTTTGCGTATATATAAATGTATCGCAGAAAAACAATCCCGTTTTTTGTATTGAATATTTTATTTTTTAATGTTAAACTTATTGAACGTGAGTATTGGTTATAAATAACTCGTACTCCTTACTCAACCCAAGAGGTTGGGTCTAAAGTCCACAAGGAGGTGTAATTCATGGAAGAACACAAATATGAAATTACTTACATCATTCGTCCAGATATGGAAGAAGGAGCTAAGAACGACTTAGTTGCTAAGTTCGACAAGGTTCTAACTGACAATGGTGCTAAGATTATTGATTCAAAAGACTGGTCAAAGCGTCGTTTCGCTTACGAAATCGCCGGTTACAACGAAGGTGTATACCACATCGTTAACCTAACTACTGCAGAAAAGACTGCTCTAGACGAATTCGACCGTCAATCAAAATTCAGTGATGACATTCTACGTCAAATGACTGTAAGAAGATAATTTAGAATTTAAACGTTTTAAAAAAGAGAGGAGTAATTTTCAGCATGATTAATCGTACAACTTTAACTGGTAGATTAACACGGGATGTTGATTTGCGATACACTCCAAGCGGTTCAGCCGTAGGTAACTTCACTTTAGCTGTTGATCGTAGTTTTACTAACCAACAAGGTGAAAGAGAAGCAGATTTTATCAACTGTGTTATCTGGCGTAAATCCGCTGAAAACTTTGCTAACTTCACCCACAAGGGTGCTTTGGTTGGTATTGATGGACGTATTCAAACAAGAAATTACGAAAATCAACAAGGCCAAAGAGTATATGTTACTGAAGTAGTTGTAGAAAACTTTGCATTACTAGAACCTCGTTCAAGTAATCAAGGTAACAACAACGCCGGCAACAATGCTCCTCAAGCAAATGCAGGAAATAACAATCCATTTGATTCATCAAACAATGCCCCATCAAATAATGGTGGCAACAACTCAGCGGATCCATTCGCTAACTCTGGTGATCAAATTGATATTTCCGATGATGATTTACCATTTTAATGTGTAAATAAAAGAGGAGGGAAATTTAATGGCTCAACAAAGAAGAGGTGGCCGTCGTCGCCGTAAGGTTGACTTCATCGCCGCAAACCACATCGAATACATCGATTACAAAGATACTAACCTATTAAGTCGTTTCGTATCTGAAAGAGGTAAGATTTTACCACGTCGTGTTACTGGTACTAGCGCAAAGAACCAACGTAAGTTAACTCTTGCTATCAAGCGTGCACGTATCATGGGCTTAATGCCATTCGTTTCAGAAGACTAAAAATAACTTTTTAACTGGGATTGATTTTTATCGGTCTCAGTTTTTTTATGCTCAAAAATACCGATATGAAGGGGATACAAATAATGTTTGTAGCTCCTTTTTTTGAATAATCACCTAATGTGATAAAATAAAGATATAAAAAAATAAAAAAAGAGGAGTTACAATGAAAAAATTGTTCTCGCTAACTAACCTACCTCCATTTTTAAAGAACCAGGTTCTTAGATGGATTGCGTTAGCATTAACCGTATTATCAATCTTTGGTTTGGTTGTATCTTTCCTATATGATTGGAAATCCGGTGTCCTTTTCTTAGTATTCGTATGTTCATTGTTATCTTACATCTTTAAGAAAATGAACGATCTAAGTGTCAGCACCGATAATTACATCTCAGACCTTTCATACCGTATGCACCGTGGTGAACAAGAAACACTTTTGGAAATGCCAGTCGGTGTATTAATGATTAGTGAAACAGGAGTGATTGAATGGGTAAACCCATATTTGACTCCTTATTTTGGTGATCAAGATTTACTTGGTAAGACTGTAGAAGAAGTAAATGAAGAATTATCCGACATTCTAGAAAATAATTGGGATAATCCGGACTACGCAACCGTAAAGTGGGAAGACCATTACTTTACAATGTTGATTCAAAAGGAATATCGCACCATCTACATGATGGATATTACTAAGTACTACCAAATCGAAAAAGACTACAACGACGAAAAAATCGCTGTTGGTCAAGTTTTCTTGGATAACTATGATGAAATTACTCAATCAATGACCGACCAAGAAATCTCAAACCTAAATAACTACGTTACCAACGAATTGACTATTTGGGCGCAAAAATTTGGTTTCTTCATCAAACAAGTGGATGAAGATCACTACATCATGATGGCCTACTCAAAGGTTTTAAAGGATATCGAAGATGACAAGTTCAGCATCCTAGACGAAATCCGTGAATCTACATCTAAGCAAAACTACCCAGTTACCTTGAGTATCGGGATTGCTTATGGTGAAGACAACCTAAACGACCTATCTGAACAAGCCCAAAGTGATTTGGACCTAGCTTTAGGTCGTGGGGGAGACCAAGTTGTTGTGAAGGCCAAAGATCACGAAGCACGTTTCTATGGTGGTAAGACCAACCCAATGGAAAAACGTACCAGAGTTCGTGCTCGTATGATTTCTCAAGCATTACAAGAACTATTCAAAGAAGCAGATACTATCTTTGTTCAAGGTCACAGCCAACCAGATATGGATTCAATTGGTGCCTGCCTTGGGATTCATCGTTTAGCTAAGATGAACAACAAGCACTGCTACGTTGTTATTCCAGATGGAACTTTCCACTCTGATGTACAACGTTTAATCGACAAGACCAAGGAAGACGAAACCCTAGCTTCTGACATTATCACACCAGAAGAAGCTCTACAATTAGCTGACGACAACAGCCTTTTAATCATGGTTGATCACTCTAAACCATCAATGAGTGTGTCTGAAGACCTATACAATAGATTGGAAAGTAAGGTTATGATTATTGACCACCATAGACGTGGTGAAGAATTCCCTGAAAACCCAGTCTTGGTCTACATCGAACCATACGCTTCATCAACCTGTGAATTGATTACCGAAATGTTTGAATATCAATCACAAGATGCCGAACCAGTAAGCAAACTAGAAGCAACAGCAATGTTGACAGGTATCTTTGTTGATACTAAACAATTCACTTTACGTACAGGAACTAGAACGTTTGATGCTGCATCATACCTACGTTCAGCAGGTGCTGACTCAGAAGAAATGCAACAATTCATGCGCGAAAATCCTGATGCCTACATGGCAAGAATGCACCTAATTTCAATGGCCAAGGTCGTTGAAGGTCACGAAAACATGATGTATGTAGCCGGTGAAGAAGACAAGGTCTACGATCCTGTCACTGCCGCACAAGCTGCTGATTCAATGCTAAACATGTCAGGCGTTGAAGCTTCCTACGTTATCTCTCATCGTCCAGATGATTTAATCGGTATTTCTGCAAGAAGTAATGGTGAAGTCAACGTGCAAAGAGTAATGGAAGAACTAGGTGGTGGTGGTCACTTATCAAGTGGTGCTACCCAAATTGCCGACAAGACAATTGAAGAAGTGGAACAAATGCTTTTGGATTCCATCAATGAAGTAAAGAACGAAGAAGCTCCTGAGGAATCAGAAGACAATTAATTCATTCATTTAAAAAAACACCCAGAGAGTTTATAATAATATAAAGACATTAAGAGGAGTGATTTGAATGAAAGTTATATTTTTAGAAGATGTTCGCGGTAAAGGTAAACGTGGAGAAATCAAGAACGTTTCCGACGGATATGCACAAAACTTCTTAATTAAACAAGGTAAAGCTAAAGAAGCAACCAACTCAGCATTAAGCCAACTTCAAGGTGAAAAACACGCCGAAGCCAAAGAAGCTGCAGCTGAATTACAAGAAGCAAAAGACTTAAAGGCAAAACTAGAAGATGATAAGACAGTCGTTGAATTATCTGCTAAAGTTGGTGCTGACGGCCGTTTATTCGGATCAGTATCCTCAAAACAAATCGTTGCAGAAATGCAAAAACAACATGGATTAAAGATTGATAAGCGTAAGATTGAATTGGGTGAACCAATTAGAACCTTAGGTTACACTAACGTTCCAGTTAAATTACACAAGCAAGTTACTGCTACAATCAGAGTTCATGTAAGTGAAAAATAATCTTAAAGGAAATCGAGGGGTAGTATGAGTAACGAGTATATGAATGGTCAAACACCACCACAAGATTTAGATGGTGAAAAAGCCGTCTTGGGTGCTGTCCTATTAGACAATGAAAAATTAGCAGAAACCCAAGAATTTATTACCTCTGATGATTTTTATCGACATGCTCATCAGTTGATTTTCGCCGCTATGGAGACCTTGGGTGACAAGGATGAACCAATTGATGCGTCGACTTTAAGAACTGAACTTGAAGGTGGCCATAATCTAGAAGATGCTGGTGGTGTGGCTTACTTAGCTGAATTAGCAACCACCACACCAACCGCTGCTAACGCCGTTTACTATGCCAAAAACGTTCATCAAAAGGCAGTTGCTAGACGTCTTATCAAGACCGCAACTGATATTGTGACCGAAAGTTATAACAACAACGGAAACATTGATGAACTATTGGATAACGCTGAACGTTCAATTCTAAACGTTTCAGAAGATAGAAACAGTAATGGTTTCAAGTTCATTGGGGATGTTTTAGGACAATCCCTAGACAGTATTCAAGAATTAGCTCAACAAAAATCAACTGTTACCGGTTTGTCGACTGGTTTTCCAGCCTTAGATAAAATGACAACTGGTTTGCATGATGATGAATTAGTAATTCTAGCCGCTCGTCCAGCCGTTGGTAAGACTGCGTTTGCCTTAAACTTAGCGCAAAACGTGGGTACCAAGTCTGGAAAAGCCGTTGCTATTTTCAGTTTGGAAATGAGTGCTGAATCACTAGTTAGTCGTATGATTTGTGCCGAAGGTAGTATTGATGCCAACCACTTGAGAACTGGTCAATTGACTGGTGAAGAATGGCAAAGCGTCTACATGGCAATGGGTAGTCTATCCAATGCCAGCATCTACATCGATGACACTGCCGGAACTAAGATTTCCGAAATTCGTGCCAAATCAAGACGTTTGGCCAAAGATACTAACAACCTTGGTCTAATCGTGGTCGATTACTTGCAACTAGTTGATGGTGGCAGCCAAGAAAACCGTCAACAAGAAGTTTCATACATTTCACGTCAATTGAAGAAGATTGCTAAGGAACTGGGTGTTCCAGTTATTGCGCTATCCCAATTGTCTCGTGGAGTTGAACAACGACAAGACAAGCGTCCGGTTCTATCTGATATTCGTGAATCTGGATCAATCGAACAAGATGCCGATATCGTTGCCTTTCTATACCGTGATGATTATTACGAAAGAGAAGACGGCGACGATGATGAAGAAGAATCAGAAGTAGAAGAAAACAACGACGTAGGTGAAGTTGAAGTAATTATCGAAAAGAACCGTTCAGGTCCTCGTGGAACTGTTAAGTTACTATTTATCAAATCACATAATAAATTCTCATCTATCGCATACAATCCAGATGATGAGGGTTAATTAAAACTAAATCCTTAGCGTTTGCTAAGGATTTTTTTGTCAAAATTCGGGGGGTGAGAGAATGAATGAAATTAAACTGCACTGGTTATTCTTAGGATCATTAATCAATAACATTGCGGTAAGTACGGTTTGGCCGCTTACGACCGTCTACATGCATGATGCATTGGGTAAGTCACTGACCGAGGTCGGCATAATTTTGTTCCTATACTCAAGTTCTAATGTTTTGGGTAATTATATATCGGGGAAACTATTTGACCGCCATAATCGCTATATTTTGACGATAATGGGAATTATTACTTCCGTGTTGATATCGTTTGGATTAATTTTCTTTAATGGATGGCCATACTATCCAATTGGATTGGTATTATTTGGCTTTACAACCGGTTGGAACCTAACAATGATTAATTCCTTAGGGACTACCGTTAAAATGAAATCCGGTCGTTTTATTTTCAATATGTTATACCTAGCGCAAAACGTTGGAGTGGTATTTGGCACGATTGCGGTTGGCTTTATCTATCCAATCGGAATTGGCTATGTCTTCATATTGACCACTGCCATATTGATTATTTACGGCATTAGCGCCATCTTGACCTATCACAAAGAGGGTTCGATTTATCCAATCAAACGTGATTCCATGAAGAAGACAAAGGTGAAGTTACCACGTCCAAACTGGATTATCGTCACCACATTCTTCGTAACACTAGCCATCATTTGGATTGTTTATGAACAATGGGTATCCAACATGTCGGTATACATTACCGGATCAGGCATTCCGCTATCAATGTACAGTCTATTGTGGACATTAAACGCATTCTTGTTGGTAGTATTTCAACTATTGATTAACTGGATTGCGCAAAAACACGACAGCCTATACTTCCAAATTTACTTTGGAATTTTATTTATCGGTTTGTCATTCTTCACATTAATCTTTACCCATACCTATACCGGATTCGTCATCTCGATGATTGTTCTAACATTGGGAGAAGCATCCGTAATTCCTTCAATTCCTGCGTTGGTCAACGAGTTAACGCCGGTTGAAGTAAAGGGTAAGTACCAAGGATTAACTAATGCCTGGGCCGCAATTGGTAAGGCAATTGGACCATTGGTTGGTGGAATCATTATTGATGCCACTTCGTATGGATTATTGTTCATCATTTGTAAAATCACGTGTGTGGTAATTATTCTAGGATCAGAATTAATCGCTAGATATTCACGTAAAAAGGTAACTAAATATTCAGAATAATGGGTTCGCTATTTTTATAGCGGACCTTTTTATTAGAATTAAATGAGAGTGTTGAACGCTGCTGTGTAGCTATTGTTATTTTATCTAATGTTAGTATCGAAAACATAAATGGCAAAATGGTTAGAAAATCATTGACCTTTTTGAACTCAAAGTCTAGTATTTGAAATGTTAAATAAATAAAAAACAAATAACTAATAAAACATTTTTGATGAAGGTAATTAGATCTTTAGCCGTATTAAGCGAGTGTCGTTGCTGAAAGGGCATTGCGACTACTGATTGAAAGACTTGATTGTATAAGTTCACTTTTCCAGGTGAAATGGTTGTACCCATTATCGTACCGCGTATGAAGCATTAATTTGTGTAGTACGAGCGAGAAAATATTTGTGAAAATATTTTGAATCTGGGTGGTACCACGTTACAAACGTCCCTTGGCCGATTGGCTGAGGGGCGTTTTTTTAGTTGTTTGTTAAAAAGTTGGGAGAGATTTATATGCATAGAAAAATTTTTAAGAACGCCAACATCTTTGATGGAGTCCACGAAGATGTCTTTAAAGATTTTAGTTTTGCAGTCGATGTAAAGACAGGAAAGATTACTGAAATTGCTCAAGAAATTTCGCCAGCAGCAGACGACGAAGTAATTGATGTAAATCATAAGTTTGTCGCTCCGGGTTTAATCAATGCCCACACTCACATCACCAGTGATCCTAACATTAGCACTGGAGGTGATAAGGACGTTGTAGAAACCACAGTCGATGCCATCAAAGCATTACGAGCATTCTTAAAATCTGGATGTACATACGTCAGACAATGCGGTGCTAGATACGGAATTGATATTCCAATCAAACGTTTAATTACCGAAGGCAAAATCGATAATGTTCCACACGTAATGGCCTCAGGAAAGGCTTACACAATGACTGGTGGACATGGTGATTATGCTAACGGCGGAAACGTTGTTGATTCTCCAGATGAAATGAGAAAGAAGATTCGTGAAGGATTAAAAGCTGGTGCTGATTGCATCAAGATCATGGCATCTGGAGGTGTCATGTCGCCTGGTGACTTCATGGATGAAGCTCAATTAACAATTGATGAAATGAAGGTTGCCGTTTACGAAGCACATAACAAACATAAGATTGTCGCAGCTCACGCTGAAGGTAATCCAGGAATCAGAAACGCCATTGAAGCTGGTGTAGATTCTATCGAACACGGTTTTTACGTTGACGATGAAGAAATCGCAATGATGAAAGAACGTGGCACATATATTGTTCCAACCATTATCGCCGCAGCATCTGTAACCGAGAAGGGTAAGGAAACATTACCTAAGTGGGAACACCAAAAGATGGCTAACGCAATGGACGATGCATATACCAATGTCAAAAAGGCGTATCAAAACGGCGTCAATATCGCATTAGGTACTGATGCAGGAACACCTTATAACTACTTTGATATGACCACTCCTAAGGAATTAGAGATGATGGTTGAACGCATCGGAATGAGTGAATTTGAAGCGTACAGAACTTCTTATAAGGCCGCCGAGTTAATGAAAATTGATGATGAATACGGCTCAATCGAGAAAGATAAATATGCGGATTTCATAATCATTGATGACAACCCAATGGAAGACATCAAAGCAGTCCAACAAACAGATAAAGAAGTGTATGTAAGCGGAAGAAAAGAATTTTAGACTAGGGGATGAATTTTATGAAGAAAAACAAAATGATTATCGGATCAACCATGATTATGATGGCTATTGGATTAGCCGCCTGTGGTAAGTCTAACTCAGCAAGTGAAACATCCAATAACGGAACTACCAAGCCAATTAATTGGATGGCATCAGCAGAAATTACCACTTTAGACCCATCAAAGATTGTTGATGCGGAAACATCAAACACAGCGTTAAATGCGGAACAAGGTTTATTAACCTACGGTGACAAAGGTAAATTAGAGAACGGAATAGCTAAAAGTTACGATGTTTCAAAAGATGGTAAGACATACACATTCCATTTAAGAGATAACGCTAAATGGAGTGATGGTAGTAAGGTAACTGCCAACGATTTCGTTTACGGAATCCAACGCACAGTTAACCCTAAAACTGCCGCACAAAATACATATGATTTCGATCATATCGTAAATTACGAAGCTGTAAGTAAGGGTCAAATGTCATACAAGAAGTTAGGTGTTTCAGCACCAAACGACAAGACGGTAGTATTTAAACTATCTAACCCACAACCATACTTTAAGTACCTAGTGGCTGGTACTGATTTCCTACCTCAAAAACAATCGTTTGTTGAATCAAAGGGTAGTAAGTATGGAACTAACTCAGAAAATCAAATTTACGATGGACCATTTAAGGTTACCGGCTGGACCGGAACGAACGATACTTGGATGCTAGAAAAGAACAGCAATTACTGGGATGCCAAGAGTACTAAACTAGAAAAGATTAAGATTAACGTTGAAAAGGATGCTAACACTGCATACAACGAATACCAATCAGGCCAATTGGATGAAATGATGTTAGCTGATAAGGAACAAGTTAAACATTACAAGGGCACTCCTGAATTCCATCAATTAGCCAGTGCACGTAACAACTACCTAGAATTTAATGAAGACAGAATCCCTGCATTTAAGAACGTCAACATAAGAAAAGCACTATCAATGGTGGTTAACAGAGATCAATTTGTAAACGACGTAATGGGTGATGGATCATTCCCAGCTAAAGGATTAGTTTCAACTGGAATGATGAGTAGAAACGGTGTTGATTTTGCGGATGCTGCTTACGTTAAGGATGCTGCTACCTACAACAAGAAGAAGGCACTATACTACTGGAACAAAGGGATGAAAGAAATTGGTAAGAAGTCACTTACATTCAACATTTTGTTCGATGATACTTCTGAAGGTAAATCAATCACTGAATTCCTACAAAGTTCAGCATTTAGTCAACTACCTGGTTTGAAGGTGACCGCTACTAATATTCCAACTAAGGCTCGTTTGAGCAGACAAATTGCTTACGATTACGACGCCACAGTTACTGGTTGGAGTACCACTTATCCAGACCCAATTTCATTCCTACAATTGCTAACAAGTACCTACCCATACAACTTTGCAAGATGGAAGAATGCTGAATACGACAAGTATGTAAATGCTGCATCAACTACAGATGCCAACAACTCAGCAAAACGTTGGGATGACATGGTTAAGGCCGAAAAGATTCTTATGAACGATCAAGGTGCCGTACCATTCTACCAAAGCTCAGAACCACAAGTTGTTAAGACTAACATCAAAAACGTTACTCACTCTGCTACCGGTTTGGAATGGAACTTCAGCAAAGCATACGTTGAAAAATAACATTCAAAAAAGGACCCAACTACTGGGTTCTTTTTTATTTTGTCCATTTGCTTAGATGAAATTAATTCATTTTTCTAATACAAAATTAATAATTAGATTGACATGGGTTATTAAATAGTAATAATATATCGATAATGTTTCTAATCATTTTCTAATATTTATAAGGGAGGTTGATTAATATGTCTAAATTAATTAACAAAATTAGCAAACGAATGGAAAACGTCAAACCAGATGCTATCTTGTCTTTTGGCGCTTCTATCGCTGGCGTTGACGGATTAATTCCGTTAACAATCGGAGAGCCAGATTTTAATACACCTGATCACATTAAGAAGGCAGCTATTCAAGCGATTAATGACAATCAAAGTCATTACACCGATTCCCGTGGTGTCGTCGAATTGCGCGAAGCTGCCGTTAAATTTTTAGCAGATAAGTACGATTTGCATTATGATGCTGAGAAAGAGTTTATTGCAACAGTTGGAGTGACTGAAGCAGTTTTCTTAACTTTTGCGGCTATCTTAGATCCAGGCGATGGTATTATTATTCCTTCACCAGCGTTTTCACCTTACTTTAATAGTTCTTCATTTTTTGGTGCCAACCCAATTGAAGTTGATACATCAGAAGATGGTTTTGTCCTAACTCCTTATAAATTAGAAGAAGCGATTAAACAACATCCAGAAACCAAAGCAGTTATTATTAACACCCCTAACAACCCGACAGGGGTTTCATACACGAAAGAACAATTAAAAGAATTGGCTGAAGTCATTAAAAAATATGATATTTTTTGTATTAGTGATGAAATTTACAGTGAGTTAAATTATGAACATGACCATGAGTCGATTGCTAAATTTATTCGAGATCAAACAATTGTGTATAATGGATTATCCAAATCTCATGCAATGACTGGATGGAGAGTGGGGTTGGTATACGGACCTGCCGACATTATTAATGTCATTAAATCGATTCATGAATACAATGTGAGTTCATTGACAGATAATGCACAGTTCGCAGCTGCTGAGGCTTTAAAAAATGGTCAAGATGATGGACCTGAAATGAAAAAAATTTACGAAAAACGCCGTCAATTACTGCGTCAAGGATTAGCTGACGCAGGGATTGAAAGTGCCAATCCAAGTGGTGCATTTTACATTTTTGCTAAAATACCTGAAAAGTTTGGTGATGATGACTTTGCATTCTGTACCCGTTTGGCGGAGGAAGCTAGGGTTGGAACAATGCCTGGTAGTGCGTTTGGTAAATCTGGAAAGGGGTATTTCCGTCTAAGTTATGCAACCAGTGAAGACAATTTAAATGAAGCGGTTAAACGTATCGCTAAGTTTGTGGAGGATAACTAGATGAAAGTACTAATGTTCAATACTCAATCATACGAATTAGAAACTTTTGCAAAAATTGCTGATGAGTTGAATGTTCAAATTGACCATACAACCGAAGCGTTAACAGCTGATAATGTCGATAAGACCAAGGACTACGACGCAATCACCATCCAACAACATGGTGATCTAGAGGGTGAAGACTTATACAAACGTTTGGCCGAAAATGGTATCAAACAAATCTCATTGCGTAGTACCGGATATGAAATTATTGATTTAGATTTAGCTGATAAATACAACCTAAAAGTAACCAACGTTCCTGGATACTCACCTCGCTCAGTCAGCGAACTAGTATTGGCCGATACCATGGCTTTATTACGTCGTTTAAAGGACTACAGCAAGCGTGAGGAACGAAATGACTTTAGTTGGACCGGTGGGCAAGCCCGTGAAATTCACAACTTAACCGTTGGGGTAATCGGTGCTGGAACCATCGGTAGTGCATCCGCACGTATTTTTAGAGCGTTAGGTGCGCGTGTGTTAGCATACGATCCAGTCCAACGAACAGATTTGGCTGATACGGTCGAATACGTTGATGTAAACTATCTATTATCAGAATCTGATGTCGTAACAATGCACACACCTTTAACTCCTGAAATGGACCATTTTATGAATTTTGAACGATTCAAGAAAATGAAAAATGATGCCATCTTCATTAACGCCTCCCGTGGTGGAGTTGTTGATACCGACGCGTTAGTTGCTGCTCTAGAAGCCGGTGAAATCGGTGCGGCAGGAATTGATGTGTTTGATGGTGAAGCTGGAATTACCAGTGTTGATCTTGGCGACAAGGGATACGACAATGACAACTTAAAAGCTTTAATTGCGATGGATAACGTAATTGTTACTCCACATATTGCTTTCTTTACCGATGTTGCGGTCCACAATATGGCGTTATTCTCAGTGAGAGATGCTATCAAGATTGCTAACGGTCAAAAGGCCTTATACCAAGTTAATTAGAGTAAGAAAAAAGAGCTCATTATGAGCTCTTTTTTAGTTATATAAACTATATACGCTTAATAGGACTGAAATGATTAAATTAATCAAAATGATGGTAAAACCAAGTGTCCCGTTTGCGACTAGAATGATTCCTAAGATAAATACAATGATTCCGATTACTGCGGTAATCATCCAATTGTGTTTCCAGAAAAATAAAATGATTTCAATCAATGTCAAAATGGTGATTAACCATAATAATGTTAGTGAAAAATCAGTTACATATAAGTCTGAAATATCTTTGATGGTAATAATTAGCATGTAGACGGTCATCAAAAGACTGATGGCAGCTAACACACCTTTTGTAGTTTTTTGCATTTGTATTCAACTCCTGCCTTTATTTTAAAGGTCGAAGGGATGCTTGTAAAACTAAAATAAAAAAGAGCTCTATGTGAGCTCTTTTTTATTAGCTTTCACCGTTAACTAGATATTCTGGTGAGAATAGTTGTTTAACCTTTTCAGGAGATAGAATATGGTTTTGGATTAATAGACTTGGCACGGTCTTGTTTTCCCTGGTGGCTGTCTTTATTAGTTCGGTGGTCTTGTTGTAACCCAAGATAGGAGATAGGACTGTGGCGGTTACAGCAGACTTTCTAACGTCATCTAGACATTGTTTTACATTGACGTCGATACCGTCTAGACAGTGATCAACTAATGTTTCGATTGCGCGCGCCAAGTGAACTTCGGCGGTTAGAATGCTCTTGAACATGATTGGTTCAAAGGCGTTTAGTTCCAATTGACCGGCTTCTGAAGCGGCAGTGACGGTGGCGTCAAAACCGATTACTTCAAAGGCAACCTGGTTCACAACTTCTGGGATAACGGGGTTAACCTTGTTAGGCATGATGGATGAACCAGCTTGGCGTTTTGGTAGGATTAATTCATTTAAACCAGATTGTGGGCCGCTACCAAGTAGACGTAAGTCGTTACTGAACTTGGATAAGTCAACGGCCAATGTTTTTAAACTAGAGGAGAATGCGACGAAGTGATCGGTGTTTTGAACGGCGTCGATTAAATCTTCATCCTGTTTTAGGTCGAAACCGGTAATCTTGTTGATTTCTTCTACGATGTGATCACGGTAGTACTTAGTGGTGTTGGTACCAGTACCGATGGCAGTCCCACCCATGCTGACAGTCTTTAGTTCATTTTCTGCGCTGTTGATTCGTTTTAAATCACGACGGAATAATGATGCGTAAGCATGGAATGTCTTTCCGTAGGTAGTAGGAACGGCATCCTGAAGTTGGGTTCGACCTAGTTTAATGGTGAACTGAAATTTCTTTGATAGTTCATCTAGGATTTCGATTAATCGATTAATTTCGCCGGTTAACTTTGGTAAACGTTTAATCATTGCTAGTTTACCGGCGGTTGGATAGGTATCGTTAGTAGATTGTGCCTGGTTGACATCATCGTTTGGATGAATGGAGACATCAGGGTGTAATTTCATTGCGACGTTGGCAATTACTTCATTTACGTTCATATTTGTGGAAGTTCCGGCCCCACCTTGGATGGCTGGAGTGATAAAACTCTCTGGTGATGGGTGCTCAATTAAGTAGTCACAAGCATCTACAACTGTGTTATATTTTGTAACATCAGTCGCTTTAGCGCCGTAATTTGCGGTGATTGATGCTTTTTTGATCTGAATATAACTTTCAATTAAAAGTGGGTCAACTTTCTCTTCTGTAATCGGGAAATTCCCCGCTGCTCTAAGGGAATGGATACCATACAAAGCATCATCAGGAACTTCCAGTTTACCAACACAATCTTTTTCGATACGCATAAAAACATCTCCTAAATAGTTATATGTTATAAAATGTTACATTAAGTATAAACTAAATCTTTAATTAGTCAAATTAAATATATAAATTTGTTTCACATGAAACAAAAACGCCCCTAGAAAAGCTCTAGGGGCATTAGTTTTAACCAACGGAATCTTCCATTTGATAATCAATTAATTTATTTAATTCCATTGCATATTCCATTGGAAGTTGGTTTGAGAAGGGTTCAATGAATCCCATGATAATCATCTTAGTAGCCTGAGCTTCTGACAAGCCACGGCTCATTAGGTAGTATAAATCGGTTTCTGAAATCTTTGACACCTTGGCTTCATGTTCGATTTCGGAATCACCATTGTAAATGTCGTTGTGTGGTATGGTGTCACTCATCGAGTCATCATCCATGATGATCGTGTCACATTCGATATGAGATTTGGAGTAGTGAGCATCTTCAATCATGCGGATTGTTCCACGGTAGTTACAAGTTCCACCGTCTTTACAGATTGATTTTGATACCACGTTGGATGAGGTGTGAGGAGCATGGTGTCTCATAATGCAGCCGGTATCTTGGTAAATATCACCACTGGCAAATGCGATTGATAGCATTGTTCCGTTGGCGTATGGACCATTTAAATCGATACTTGGGTACTTCATTGTGACCTTGGATCCTAGGTTTCCGTCGACCCATTCCATTGTGGCATTTTCATCGGCGGAAGCACGCTTGGTTTCCAGACTGTAAACATTGTCGGACCAATTTTGAATGGTGGTGTAACGACAAAAGGCGTTCTTCTTCACGAAGACTTCAACGTCGGCTGCATGCAAACTATCTTCAGAATAGTTAGGGGCAGTACAACCTTCAACGTAGTTCACGCTGGCGTCTTCATCAACGATGATTAAAGTTCTTTCGAATTGACCGGTTCTACCAGCGTTGATTCTAAAGAATGCCTGGATTGGAATTTTGGCATGAACTCCTTTTGGAACGTACAAGAAGACACCACCGGACCAAACCGCTGTGTTTAGTGCAGCGAATTTGTTCATTTGAGGTGTTACTAGTTTACCGAAGTATTCCTTCACTAAATCAGGGTGTTCTTTTAATGCCGTATCGGTATCGGAAAAGATAATTCCCATATCAGCGAATTCTTTTTTGATGTTGGCGTAAACGGCTTCTGATTCGTATTGAGCTTCGGCACCCGCTAGATATTTACGTTCTGCTTCTGGAACCCCGATTTTTTCAAAGGTATTCTTAATATCTTCTGGAACATCGTCCCAACTACGGGAGACTGAATCGGTCGCCCTTTGGAAGTATCTGATTTTGCTTAAGTCAAGATCAGATAGGTCGGGACCAAAATCAGGCATGGGTAGTTTTTGGAAGATTTTAAAAGCATTCAAACGAATATCTAACATCCATTTGGGTTCATGTTTTTGTGCTGAGATTTCGCGGACGATATCTTCAGTTAGGCCATCACCGGTTGAAAAGACGGGTTTGACGTCGTCTTTAAAACCGTATTGATAATCATCATTTAAGTGTTGGATTGATTTATCGATTGATATCATCTCCGTTAATTAATTGATAAATTGCTTTGAAGGGAAGCATGGCACATTTAATTCGAATTGGTAGGTGCACGACAGATTGAAAGGCGACTAAATCACCCAACATTTCTTCGTCGTAATCTTCGTGTGTCATCATTTTGGACATGTTTAATACGAGTTCATTGATTTGATCAGCGGATTTATCTTGAATTTCTTCTAGCATCATCTTGGTAGCACCCTTACAAATAATGCAGCCATCGCATGCCACTTGTAGGTTTGCTACGTCGGGTTGCTTTGCATTAGCGGCCATCGAAATGTCATCACCACAGGTGGGATTAGTTAGATGGACGTCTGAATCAAACTGATTATTGCTTGGGCACTCACCAGCTTTTTGCATGATGATGCGTTGATAAATGTTACTTAGATCCATTGAAAAATTCCTTCATTTCGTTAATACAGTCGACTAGTTGGTTGCATTCTTCAATCGTGTTGTAAATGTAGAGACTAGCACGTAATGTAGCGTTGACCCCCAGTTTGTGGGTTAGTGGTTCGGCACAGTGTTGACCAGCTCTAACGTCGATATTCTTAGAGTCAAGGAAGGTTGCAGCGTCGTGTGGATGAATATTGTCGACGTTAAAAGAGACGATTCCAGTTTGGCGCTTAGTTGGTCCATATACTGAAACTCCGTCTAATGCATTAAGTTGGTCGTATAGGTATTGACCTAGTTTTTCACATTGTGCCTGTACGTTAGTCATTTTAAGTTCTTTTAGATAAGAAATTGCGGCGTCTAGACCGATGACACCCTCAATGTTAGGTGTGCCAGCTTCTAGACGGTATGGAATATCTTTAACCTTGTAGTCGGTAGTGGAGACTGATTCAATCATCTCGCCGCCGACACGGGGACTATCCATGCTTTCTAGTAAATCTTGTTTACCATATAAAACACCGATGCCGGTTGGAGCCATCATCTTGTGTCCGGAGAAGGCTAACCAGTCAATTGGTGTTTTTTGCACATCGATTGGTAATTCGGGAGCAGCTTGCGCACCGTCGACTAGGATGTCAGCACCGTGTTTATGAGCCAATGTTGTTAGTTGATCAATGGGATTGATGTTCCCTAAGACGTTGGAAACGGCGGTGACTGCCACTAGTTTAGTTTTGTCGGAAATGTTTTTGCTAGCGGCATTTAAGTCGAGGTTAGCATCTTCATTTAGCGGAATGAATTTTAAAGTTGCGCCGTTATTTTTCGCAATCTTTTGCCAGGGAAGGAGGTTACTGTGGTGTTCTGCGATTGAAACCACAATCTCGTCTCCTTCTTGTATGTGCTTTGCGTAATATCCGTTAGCGATTAAGTTGATGCTATCGGTGGTACCAGCAGAAAAGACGATTTCTTTTGCTCTGCTGGCATTAATGAATGAGGCAATATTTTTTCTGGATTGTTCAAACATTTCTGTCGTTTCCCCAGCATCAGTGTAGACGCTTCGGTGCACGTTGAAATTATGATGAGTGTAAAAGTTGCTGATTGCGTCAATGACGTACTTTGGCTTTTGAGTCGTTGCAGCGTTGTCAAAATAAATCATATCTGAATGTTCTTTGAAGATGGGAAAGTGATGACGAATGTTTAGACTATCCATGAATACGCTCCTCTATGTTATTTAATAGGTGTTCTTGAATTGATTTATCGGGGGATTTTTCAATTAAAGGTGTCAAGAATCCGCGGGTTAATAGGAAACGGGCGGTCGTAGCGTCAATTCCTCTTGTTTTTAAATAGTATAGCTGTTCGGGGTTAACTTTACCAACACTCGCAGCGTGACCGGCAATCACATCGTGATTGTCGATCAAAAGAATTGGGTCAATTTTCCCCTTACTTTCGGGACTTAAAGTTAATAGTCGACTGATTTGATCTGAATCAGAATCGCTAGCTTCCAGCTTAATTTGACCGGTAGTATCGTAGACAGTCTTGGATTTATCGGCGACGATACCACGTTGTGATATCAAGCCACTCGTATTGGGGCTTTTATTGATAATTTTGGTTTGAACTACTTGATTTTGGTTTTGATCGGATAGACTCACTAGGTTAATTCTAGCGGAACTGCCCATACCATCTAGGTCAATGTTGCTGTAGTAGCGACTGTCACCATGATTAAATAGACCGACGTAAGTCTTTAAGTTGGCGTTTTGTGCTAAGTAAGCATTTAAAACGCGGTGAGTTTTTTCGCTATTAGTCATTGCAGCGTCATAGAAGGAGACGTTGGCGTGATCGCCCAGTAATACTTCAATCATTAGGCGGTCGTTTTTAGGGTGTTGTTTTGAATCCTTGTAGGTGAATGAAACTTCACTTCCTGAAGCAGCGATAATTAGGAGGTGTTTTTCCTGCATTTTGTGATCGACTAAGTCGGAGATGTCGATTGATTCATTAACGCAGACATCTTTAGGGATGAAAACAAACCCACCACTTTGTAGATACGCAAGATGGTTCGCATTTAATGCGTTATCACGCCAATAAATTGCTTTTTCCATCAAGTTTTCTTGGATTAGTTCTGGAAACTCGTTTGCAGCGGCGAACAAGTCCATCATGATAATCCCTAAATCCTGTAAGTTTTTAGGCGCTAGGTTTTGTGTATCTATTGAACGGGAGTTAAGTTCAGGAGATTCAAAGTGAAACTTGCGAAGTGGTGCGGGGACCTTCATCGTCTTTTTCATGTCGTTTGCGACAATGCGTTTAACGGTTAACCATTGTGGTTCGTTATGAGATTGGGCAAATTCTTGAACTGACATACTCATTATTCATCCACCAGCTTTACATCGATGCCTAATTGATCACGCAATTGGGCGTAACCGTTTTGTTCTAGTTGTTCAGCTAGGTGATAGTCACCGCTGGTAACGACGCGACCATCCATCATAACGTGAACGACATCTGGTTTAACGTAACGTAAGATGCGGTTGTAGTGGGTGATGATAAGTGAAGAGAAGTGATCGTCTCGCATGTGATTGATTCCCTTTGAAACGACCTTTAAGGCGTCGATATCTAGTCCAGAATCGATTTCATCTAGGATGGCTAGATTGGGTTGAATCATCATCATTTGAAGGATTTCGTTACGCTTCTTTTCACCACCGGAGAAACCTTCGTTAAGGTATCTGTCTGTGTATGATTCGTCGATATCCAAGAAGTCCATGACGTAGTCTAGGCGCTTCATGAAATCTAAAACTGATACTGGTTTGTAAGCCACCGCATTCATTGCGGCATGAATGAAGTCGACATTTTTAATCCCACTGATTTCAGTAGGGTATTGCATACCAATGAAGAGACCCAAACGGGCTCGTTCATCGGTTGCCATGTCGTTTAATTCCTTGCCATCAAATGAGATGGTTCCTTCAGTAATTGAATACTTGGGAGAACCCATGATGGTTTGAGAAAGAGTCGACTTACCGGTTCCGTTGGGACCCATGATGACATGTACTTCACCGTCGGGGATGGTTAAGTTTAGACCCTTGATGACTTCTTCATCGGTTTCATTGATTTTAACGTGTAGGTTTTCAATTTTTAACACAATAATCCTCCTAGTGAACTAACTTGTCCCAAAGTACAACCTTGTTTTCTTCAAGTGACTTTGGCACATTGATAATTCTTTGGTTAGCACTACCGCGGAATTGAAGAGTTAAATCTTTTTGGTCTTCCATGAAACGACCATCAACTAGGATGTCGATCATTGAAAGTAGTTTTAATTTGTCATATGAATCTTTTAGTAATTCATCGAATGTGTAACCTGACCATGACCAGATGTCCTTGGTGTGGCCGAATTCCTCTCTAACTCGTTTGCATAAACGAAGGCAAACTTGAGTATTCAAGAATGGTTCTCCACCCAAGAGGGTAAGACCTTGAACGTAATCTTTTTTCATATCTTCGATGATTTGGTCTTCTAAATCTTGTGAGTAAGGTTGTCCGTAATGGAAGTTTTGTGAGGCGACATTGTAACAGCCGGGGCATAAGAACTTGCAACCAGAAACATAGATACTGCAACGGATTCCCTCACCATCAACGAAGTTAAATGGCTTATAGTCAGCAATATATTGTTGGCTTAAGTCTTTTGCAAGCCATTCCTTAGGCTTTGGATTGTTTGGCTGTCTCTTCATGTGCGACACTTTCTACCATTCCTTTCGACATATTCTTTTGACGTGATGAAATTTCAACGTGACGACCGTGAACCATTGGACGTGCTTGAGGATTACCTAAGTAACCACAAGTTCTCTTAACAACGTCACAGTACTTAGGATCGTGGTTACCACATTGAGGACATTTGAAACCACGGGCGGTAGCTTCAAATTCACCCTTGAAACCACACTTGAAGCACTTATCGATTGAAGTGTTGGTACCTAGGTATCCAACGTGATCGTATGCCCAGTCCCAAACGGCTTCTAGTGCCTTAGGGTTTTGCTTTAAGTTAGGGTATTCACAGTAGTGAATGAATCCTGCTGAGGCATAGTGAGGATAAGCTTCTTCAAATGTTAGTTTTTCAAATGGGTTAGGACGTTTTCTAACGTCGTAGTGGAAACTGTTAGTGTAGTATTCCTTATCGGTGATGTCTTTAACCTTACCGAATTTTTCGATATCGTCTTGGGCGAATGTATCGGTTAATGATTCGGCAGGAGTGGAATATAGACTGTAGTGGTATCCACTTTCCTTACTCCATACACGACATAGACGGTTTAGTTCAGCAACGATGCTGACAGTGAAGTCGTGAGCTTCTTGGTTTGATTCCCAATCTGGACCGAAGAAGGCAGTTCCTACTTCATATAGACCGATGTAACCAAGTGAGATAGTGGCACGTTCGTTTCTGAATAGTTCGTCAACACTGTCAGTTGATTTTAGACGTTTACCAAATGCACCATACTTGTATAGTAGTGGGGCGTTATCTGGTTTAGCTTCCTTGGTTCTTTCGATACGGTATGCCATGGCTTGGTGAACGATATCTAGTTTTTCTTCAAAGATGTGCCAGAATAAGTCCATGTCACCCTTGGCCAATAGTGCGATACGAGGGAGGTTAACGGTCACAACACCTAGGTTCATACGACCAGCGTTTACGGCTTTACCGTTTTCGTCAGTCCACTTAGGTAGAAATGATCGACAACCCATAGGTGCCTTGAAGTCACCGGTGATTTCACAAAGCTTGTCGTACATCAAAATATCAGGGTACATACGCTTTGTAGCACATTCGATGGCTAATTCTTTTACGTCATAGTTTTCATCGTTAGGGTTTAAATTTAAGCCTTTCTTCAATACATAGATAAGCTTGGGGAAGATGGCAGTACGACGTTCCTTACCAAGTCCTTTAATACGAATTCTTAGGATGTCCTTTTGGATTTCCTTTTCAATCCAGTTAGTACCTAGACCGAAACTAACAGTGGTGAAAGGTGTTTGACCTTGTGATGAGTATAGGGTGTTAATTTCGTATTCTAGTGATTGCATAGCGTCGAAGATATCCTTCTTAGTACGGTCTTTAGCGTATTCTTCGCGCTTGTCTTCTTCGACCCATTTAGAAGCGGTCTTTAAGTGCTTTTCGTAGTTGATTTCGGCAAATGGTGCCAATACTTGATCGGCACGGTCGAATGATAGACCACCATATTGTAGGGATGCTACGTTGGCGATGATTTGAGAAACTTGAGCGGTCGCAGTTTGGATTGAGCGAGGTGATTTAACTTCGGCGTTACCAATCTTAAAACCGTTATTCAACATTTCTGCAAAATCAACTAAGCAACAGTTGGTTTCAGGAGTTGCTGGTGAGTAGTCTAAATCGTGCCAGTGGATGTCACCTCTAAGGTGCGCTTTGGCAACTAGCGGAGGTAGCATTTGAAGACCGATGGCCTTGCTGGCTGCCCCTGCTTCTAGGTCTCTTTGGGTGTTAAAGACGTTACTATCTTTGTTGGCATTTTCGTGAACAACACGGTCGTAACGGTTGAATAGTTGGTCGATTCGAGCCTTTACATCGGTTGCTTTCTTGAATTTTTCAATGTCTTTTTGTTCATATTTTAAGTATTGCTCTTTAGCATCTAAGAAATCATTTTCTTCTAGAAATTGAATGATGAAGTCATGAATATGACTTGAGGTAATTTCTTCTTGATCCTTAGTAAATAGGTTCAAACGTTCAAAGAAACGCTTGTTATCTTCCTTACTAATACCCAGTTGATTTAGTACAAAATCAATCTTGTATTTATAGAATTTGGTCTTGTCACCAGAATTCTTTATAACGTTTAAATGGGCAAAAGTTTTATCAAACATTATATCAGTCCTATCCTTAAAATATACACTATAACTTGTGTCTAAAATAATGTTAACACGCATATATAGTGTAAAAACATTCTTGAATGTCAATTTGAATAGTGCGTACTGAATGATTATAATAATTTAATTTTCTCATAATACGTAGTGATGAGTGATTTCGCCTTTTTTCGTCGAACATTTTTGGAATTTTGTCTAAAAATGTTCAAATTGAATACTTACATATCGTGCCCAAAGTATTGATATACTAACGTTTAATAAGTGAAATCCGAATGAAAAACACAAAAAAAGAACTTTATTGAAAAAGTTCTTTTTATAGTTGATTTTCATGTCGATAGATTAAGATGCATCGAATTTGGAAGACTAAGATGACAATTAACTCCAAACCGACAACCCAAATGGTCTTAGTATGGAAGAAAAGTGATAGGATGCTGGATTCAAAAGCTCCGCATAGAAAACTTAAGACCAGTCCACCATAATAGAGTAACTTGGTTTTAAACTCATGTTTTCTGGTCTCCAAATACAAGAATAGATTATTCATTGTCTTTTGAAGGTTTCCAGTACTAAACATGTTTGAGTAACCTAATCCAGACATTGTATTAAATGTTGAAAGTTGAAGGGCTGTAGTTAAAGACATTGAGGTTGTAATCATTAGTTGTGGAACGTTGTATTTCAAAAATCCCACAACTGTGCAGACTGCAATTTCTATGGCTAAAATGTAGACTCTCCAGTAGTTTAGTTTATGTTTATCAAGGTTATGGTGAATCCAATTGGCCAATAGAATTCCGATTGAAAATGCAATTACGGGTAAAATTCTTTCTAAAAAGTGACCATAATTGAATTGTGTCAACGCTAAGGCAGACAAAATTAAGTTACCTGTTTGGGTACTTGCGAATATTCCGCCGTGTTCGATGTAAGTGTAGGCATCAAGGCAACCACCGATGGAAGTTAAAAAGAATGCGGTCGATATTTTTTCACCGAATCGAGCGGGGTGAGGTGCATCGATAATATTGACTCCCTTTCTCTAAAGTAATAAGTTATAAATAAGCTATTTATAAATACTACTACCATATCGTTTTAAAATAAACAGAATTGTTTTTTATTCAGGGAGAAGGGTTTATTTGAATTATTTAATCGCATTGTTCCTAATGATCACATTTGCGAAACTTTTTGGAATGCTGGCTGCCAAAGTTAGTATTCCAGAGGTTGTCGGACAAATTATCGGTGGAATTATTTTGGGACCATCATTTCTTGGGCTGATTCACAGACAAGATGTTGTGATTTCTCTAGCTGGACTAGGTGCTGTAATATTAATGTTTATTGCGGGATTAACGTGTGATGTTGACAGATTAAAAAAATATTTGGTTCCGGGGATTGTGGTTGCACTATTAGGGGTAGTGTTTCCCGTCGGATCAATTTATCTAATTTGTCGTTATTTTGAAGTTTCTATTATTGAAAGTTCCTTTATTGGAATAGTGTTTGCAGCAACTTCTGTTTCAATTTCCGTTGCTGTTTTAGACGAAATGCACGAATTGAAATCATCTGCAGGCGTTACTATTCTAGCTGCTGCTGTAGCGGATGATATTTTATCTATTGTTTTGTTAAGTGTTTCAATACCAATCTTGGGGATTGGAAGAGGACACGGAAATTCTGATGCATTATTTATGATAATTTTACAAGTCGTATTTTTCTTATTCTTATGGATGTGCTATAGGATATTTATATTGTTAATTAATGTATTAGATTTAAACGTTCAAAAGGCCGGAACTTATTCATTTTTATTATGCTTATTTTTATCCGGAACAGCTGAAATGGTTAAGTTAAGCGCTGTGATTGGTGCATTTTTTGCCGGAATTATTATTAATCAAACTAAGTTTAAAAAGCCATTAGTGAAAAATCTAAAGGGCGTCGGTGGGTTAATGGCAGTCCCAATATTCTTTGTTAGTATCGGTGTTGAAATGCAAATTAGTGGAATCATTAGAAATGGTTTAATGTTTGTAATTTTAACAGTTTTAGCTGTGCTAACTAAGTTTTTAGGTGCTTTTATTGGTGCCAAAATCAGCAGAATTGATTTTGCTAATTCAGTTGAAATTGGTGCGGGAATGATCAGTAGAGGAGAAGTTGGCATTGTTATTGCTCAAGCTGGACTCGTCAGTCATTTTATTTCAACAAGTTATTATTCCACTTTAATTGCTGTAATTGTTGTCACAACAATTTTAGCACCATTAATTTTAAAACCCATTGTTGCATGGAAACGTAAAAGAGAGTCGGTATAATCCGACCCTCTTTTTTTATGGGATATAAGATATTAATACTAAGATTAAGTCAATAATAATTACGGTTATAATCGCACAAATAAATGCTAGTAGTGGTAAGAATCTTTCGTCGCCGAATTTATTCATATGGCGGATGTTTCTATCAAAGGAACTAGTCATTCGTTTATATGATTTTTTAATATCATTTTTTAGTTGATTGGTAATAAGCCTGCAGTATTTGCATTTAATTTGATTAAAGAATAAATTACCACAAATCGGACACTTTAAATGAATGATGATTAATTCCCCCTTAATGGTTTCTAACATATTGTATCAAGGGTTTTAATGGAAATAAATTTAGTGAAAAAGTTAAAAATGAACAACACGTTCACTAATGATGGTATAAATCGAAATATACGGAAAATATTGTACATAAAGTCAAAATAAAAAAATTATAGATTAATGATAAGTTAGTAAAATCACAAACCACTTTGGACATTGTGTGTCAAAATTTATTAAAATTTTGGCTTTTATGTAGTTGACCTAACTTTCGTTGGAACTGATGATTCAACTCCAGCTGACTTTATGTCATTCACATTTAACTATACATCTGATAGCGCTATTGCTGTTAACCTTAACTTTTAGCACCTAAAAAAGCCTACCAAAACGGTGGGCTTTTTTATTTTGCTTAATATTCCATTTTGATGTGATCAATGCCGGCCTCGATAAATGATTCACTGGTGACCTTGAAACCACCTTTTTCGTAGTAACCAACAGCATGTGCTTGGGCGTCGATTTTGACTCTGGTGTTAGGGAAGTGTTCCTTGATAACTTTTAGAATGTATTCCAAAAGTTCCTTACCCTTACCGGTTCCGCGAACTTGTTGTATGGTTAAGACACGACCGAATGTAACGTGGTCACCGTCCTTGAAGATTCTGGCGTACGCGGTGATGGTCTTACCATCGGTTTCAAAAACGTGTAGTGCTTGTTTGTCATTTTCATCTGGGTCGGTGTAGACGATATGTTGTTCCTCAACGAATACTTCTGATCTGACGCGGTAAATTTCGAAAAGTTCTTCTAGGGTTAGTTCTGAAAATTGTTTAGTCTTCCACATGATTGATTCCACCTTTTGCTAGTAGTTTGTTTAGGGTGTTAATTGATTGATAGAAAGCTTCTTGTTCTTCGCTGTCGAGATTATTTACGATTGATTGAATTTGTTCGTCAGAATTGGTATTAAGATGTTGGACGACTGTCCTTCCGGTAGGTGTTAGGACTAACAGCTTTGCTCGTTTGTCATCTTTGGACGTTGTTTTTTCGACATAATTTATTTTATTCAAACGATTGATGACACGGCTGACATAACTCTTGTCGAGTTCTAAATTATTGGAAATTTTAATTGGTGTAGGACTTTGCAGGTAGTTAATTTCCATTAATATTCGTGCTTCTGCCCAACTGATTTCACTGTTAAAAACGTTTTTTTGCAGAATTCCTAATCGTTGGGTATATTCACGGTTAAAATGTCTGATTACCTCGATTTTTTTATCATCCATACCATCACATCCTTTGAAACAATTATATCTAAATAGTGGCTTTTGTCCACCAATTAGTTTGAAAATCTTTTTTGACTATTTCATTCAACTACGCTATGATTTGAAAATACAAACATTAATGGGGTGCCTTAATCGGCTGAGATTATACCCACGAACCTGATCCAGATAATGCTGGCGCTAGGGAAGATAAACGCACTTGGACTGTCCCTATCTAAATAGATAGGGACTTTTTTAATTAAGATGCTGTGCAGGAAACTCCATTAATGAAGTATACATATTTGAGGGGAGCTTTATTAATGGATTCAAAAGTTAGCATCAAGAAAGTAACAATCTTAGCAATTATGATTGCACTAGATTTCGTTTTATCACCCATTTTTAGAATTGAAGGAATGGCACCAATGTCATCAGTACTAAACGTAACCGCAGCGGTATTGATGGGACCATGGTACGCGCTAGTTATGGCCATCGTCTGTGCTTGCCTTAGAATGTTATTGCTAGGAATTCCACCACTAGCACTCACCGGAGCAGTTTTCGGGGCATTCTTGGCCGGACTACTATATCTTATCTACCGTAAAAACTGGATGGCTGTCATCGGTGAAATCATCGGAACTGGGGTATTTGGTTCACTTGCCTCATACCCTGTAATGGTCTGGTACACCGGAAGTTCTAACCAACTATTTTGGTTCGTTTTCACACCTAAATTCTTTGGTGGTGCAATTTCAGGATCCATCATTGCATACATTATATTATTGAGACTTTCAAAGACTCGTCAGTTTAAAGATATTCAAAAGATATTTTTTAAGTAAACTAAAAAAGGCACCCACTGGGTGTCTTTTTATATTTGTTTTATTTTCATCACGATTGGTTTTAGCAATAGTGGTGCCATAATTGTGGTTAATATGATTGAAGCAATGATTGTTGAGTAGTAATTATCTGAGATTAGATTATTTTTCAAACCGATATCGGCAATAATTAAACCAACTTCGCCTCGACTAATCATTCCGACACCAATTTCGGTGGCTGATAAGCGATTGAATTTAAAGAAACGAGATCCTAAATATGCCCCTAAAAACTTTGTTAGAACAGCGACAATTGATAAGATTATAAATAATGATGAGTTTGTTATAATTCCGCTTATATTCATGTTAAGACCAACGTTGACGAAGAAAATTGGAATGAATAATAAGTTACCAAATTGATTCGTTTGTCGGTTAACTGATTCTTTGTAGTTAGTTTGTCCTACCAATATTCCAGCGAAGAAGGCTCCAGTAATTGCGCTGATTCGAACGTGTTCTGCCAAAGCGGATAATGATAAACAAACGATTAACCCAACTATTGGTGCCAATTCAGGAGCAAGTTTAATTTTAAATTGTTTAACTAAGATGAATAAAATCCAAACGAAAATAAAAAATCCAATTTGCATTAATATCAAAAGGAAGATGTTTGGATTTCCCTGTACTGAGCTACCACTGGTAAACGTAATAACAATACTTAGTAGCAAAATTGAAAGAATATCGTCTGCCACCGCTGCCCCTAATATTGTTACGCCTTGTTTTGTACTTAGGGCATTCATGTTCTTCAGTACGGCGACTGAGATTGATACAGATGTTGCAGCGAAAATAACGCCGATGAATAGACTTTCAATGTTTGATAAAGCAAATAGTTTACTGGTGTAAAAAATACCAACGACCGGAAAAATAATTCCCATTATGGCCACGACAATGCTGGGCTTGAAATATTTTTTGAGTAGTTTTAAATCACTTTCTAAACCGGCGATAAACATTAATAAGATAACGCCTAATTCAGCCAATGAAGAAATTAAATTCGTTGGTTTAACAATATTCAAAATTGCTGGACCGATTATGACGCCAGCTATTAATTGTCCGACTACTGGAGGTAGACTGATTTTAGTAAATATTTTTCCAGTAATCAGAGAAGCTAATAGAATGATGGAGACTGATAAAATATAATCCACTAAATCTTCCTTTCGTTTTGTTTACGGAGATTATAAACATAGATTGAAATCCTGTAAATATCGGCTGATTTAGTTCTATAAATATGAAGAAAGATGAACTATTTCGACTGAAAATGTGGTGTTTTTTGTTAATTTATCAGTATATTAAGCAATATTTAGAAAATATTTTTTTAAATTTTGGTAAATAATTACCTGTTAATATTGAAAACCTTCGCCTATAAACTATGATGAAGATAAAAATAAACGAGGGGGAGAGGTCCACGCTACGTGGATAAACGGTTATGACAATTTTAAAACGAGTATTAATTTTAATCGGATTATTGCTTCTATCACCATTTGTTGGATTGATTTCTTACCCACTTAATTCTTTTCGCGGCGGTAACTTTTTAGCGTTAATCTTCCAAGTGATTTTCGCCATTGTAGTTGTCATTGGGGTAACAATCATCCTATACAGATGGTTGATCAAGGAAAAGTTCATCAGATTGTTTAAGGATAGTCATTTTTCCAAGAAACTAATCGTTTATACCATCGAAATGATCGTGGTCGTAGTTTTATTAATGTTAATGAGTGGAACACCTAACGGGACGATTTATCAAAAACTAGTGCACATGACTAGTTTTACTGACGTTAGACTCCAATACTTCTTCATTATCATTAGCGTGATTTTGGCGCCAATCGTTGAAGAATTCTACTTTAGAGGCCTAATCTTCACATACGTTAAAAAGACAACGAATCTAACTACAGCGCTAATCATTTCATCATTATTCTTTGGATTGGCTCATTCATTATTCAATCCATTTATCTTTATTACACATGCGATTGTTGCCATTTTCATCGGGTTGGCCAGAAATAAATCAAATGGAATCATCACACCAATCATCATGCACATGATTTGGAACCTATTAATATTCTTGATGATTCTATAGAAAAGGTATCCTGTTGTCTTGCAGGTTGCTTTTTGTTTTTTATACACAACGTTCAATGATACATTTTATTATGATATGATTTTAATGTTTGAAAAATATCGAAAGAATCTTCTATAGATTCTTAGACGAGAGGAATGCATTTATATGGCAATGAAGTTTTGCCCTAATTGTGGCGATAAGCTAGAAAATATTAAAAAATTCTGTCCTAATTGCGGTGAAAGTTTGGCAGTGAAAGGAAGTTCAGTGGAAGACACTGCAACAGTCGTTGAAAGTAATCAAGGAGAACAAGTACATAACGTTAACTATAATGCACCGGTACCTGCTAAGATTGGCTTTGGAAATGACTTGAAAACTGATCGCGTCATTGCTTATAAACGAGCAATGGGCATCGAACCAACCGCCGATAACGTAGTTGTTGCTGAATCTGCGAACATGGGTAGAATGCTTATATCAACAGCATATGCAGCAATCACTGACAAGTGGTTTATCTTATCATTTGAAAAAGATGGTGTGCTATTCATTGGAATTAATAAATTATCTCGATTTACTGGACAAAATATCTTTATTCCAAAGGAATCAATCTCTGAAATGGGATATAAAAATAGTGTTTTGAGAAAAGTATTTAGTTTTAAGACCGATGGAAGAAAGAACAAATATTATTTAAGCCCAATTCTATTAACTTGTGATTTCCAAAAGAAAAATATGGAAAAACTAGATAGTTTTATTGCTCAATACTAAAAAAAGAAGCTACTTTAATAAGTAGCTTCTTTTAATTATTCATATTATTATCAAGGTACAAAAAAACATCGCCTAAGCGATGTCTTTTTATCAGTTATGGGCAGTCAGGGGATCGAACCCTGGACCCACGGATTAAGAGTCCGTTGCTCTGCCAGCTGAGCTAACTGCCCAAAATATTTATCTGTCGGCTATCAACCAACAAAAACTATAATACCATGTTGGAGTAAGGATTGCAACAACTTTTTTAAATTTAATTAACAAGTTGTTTATCAATTCCTTGCCTCAAATCAACGATATTTATAATAGCATGACAATTATTATTTTGACAACCCCTAATTTTGGAAAAATGTCGTACTTTAAATCTTCATTGCAAGAACATTACGTTTAGAAAACAAAAGTCCAAGCGTGTTATAATGTAGTAAGTTAACGGTTTAAAACTAGATAAAAGCATAACTATCCTTGAAATGATAGCATTTCGTTAACGTTTATATGAACAAAATACAAATCAATTCCTGTTAAGGAGATAGAATATTATGGCAAAAATTTTAGTTGTAGATGATGAAAAACCGATCACAGATATTGAAAAATTTAATTTAGAAAAAGAAGGATATGACGTTGTAGTCGCATACGACGGGGAAGAAGCAATTCAAAAAGTAGAAGAAGAAGCTCCTGATTTAGTTATCCTAGATTTGATGTTGCCTAAAGTCGACGGTCTTGAAGTGGCCAGAGAAGTTAGAAAGACACATGACATGCCAATTATCATGGTAACTGCCAAGGATTCAGAACTAGATAAAGTCCTAGGACTTGAATTAGGTGCTGATGACTACGTTACAAAGCCATTTTCAAATAGAGAATTAGTTGCCCGTGTTAAGGCAAACTTGCGTCGTCAATCTAACAACGACAATGGACAAGTTTCTGACAACGAAAACAAGGACATCAAGATTGGTGACCTTGTAATTCACCCAGAAGCATACACCGTTACTAAACGTGGTGAAAACATTGAATTAACTCACCGTGAATTCGAATTACTACATTACTTAGCTCAACACATTGGTCAAGTAATGACTAGAGAACATTTGCTACAAACAGTTTGGGGTTACGACTACTTTGGTGATGTTCGTACAGTTGATGTTACTGTTCGTCGTCTAAGAGAAAAGGTTGAAGACAACCCAAGTCACCCAATCTGGCTAATCACAAGACGTGGGGTAGGGTACTACCTACGCAACTCAGAACAAGAATAATCGACATAACTAAGG
Organism: Apilactobacillus kunkeei; assembly: GCF_001421115.1. Classification (GTDB taxonomy): domain Bacteria; phylum Bacillota; class Bacilli; order Lactobacillales; family Lactobacillaceae; genus Apilactobacillus; species Apilactobacillus kunkeei_F. Next base: position 43,226 of record NZ_JXCW01000001.1, read on the forward strand.
AGTAGTTTGCGGTGAATAGTAAGATTAAGTATTTTCAATCAATTCATTTTAAAATTGCGCTTGTGCTTGCGCTAATCTTATTGGTGACCCTAGAAATTGTTGGGGCTGTTTTTGTTAACCAATTGGAAAACAAGAATATGGCTTCGTTTAAAAAACAAGTTCAGGTGCCTACTTACGTAAACACAACCTTAACTAACGAGCTTTCAAGCTCTAGTACTACCAAGGCCAACGTGAAAATCAAGTCATTGCTATCCAACATTGATAGTAATAATTACACCGAAATCAAGGTTGTTGATGCTAAGAACACCATTCGTGGAACGAACGAAGTTGGTGATCAAAGCTCAGTTGGTCAAAAAAACTTCAGAACTGATATTAAAAACGCGATTATCAACCGTCGTTCATCTAGTTCAATCACTAGTAACCCGGGCGATAGTTCGCGTTATTATACTGTTATCACACCGCTAATCAAGAGTAGTAATAATGAATTAGTCGGTGTTGTTTACGTGCACGCTAATTTAAATACCGTTTATAACGAAATTAATCAAATTACGGTTATTTACGTTGTTGCCGCTGTTGTTGCCATCCTATCTGGTTTATTAATTTCCATCGTTATTTCAAAGGCGATTACTAAACCAATTGATGAAATGAAGAAACAAACATTACAAATTGCCCGTGGGGACTACTCCGGTCAAGTTCACGTGTATGGACGTGATGAATTGGGTCAACTTGCCAATGCGGTTAACAACCTTTCAGTTAAGGTTGAAGAGTCCCAAGAATCGACAGAATCAGAACGTCAAAGACTGGATTCCGTCCTAACCAACATGACCGATGGGGTTATTGCGACCGACCGTCGTGGATACGTCATCATCATGAATGATGAAGCGGCTAGTTTCCTAGAAACAACTGAACAAGATGCACTAGGTAACTCCATTTTAGATATTTTGGATATCAGAAAAGAATACAGTCTACGTGACTTAATCGAAAACCCCGATGAAACCATCATTGACCGTTCAGATAATGATCATGACTTAATCTTGCACGCGCACTTCTCATTAATTCAAAGAGATTCTGGTTTCGTATCAGGGCTAGTCTGTGTGCTACATGATGTTACTGAACAACAAAAGATTGATAATGACCGTAAGGAATTCGTTTCAAACGTTTCTCACGAATTAAGAACACCGCTAACCAGTGTTCACTCATACATTGAAGCCTTACAAGATGGTGCCTGGAAGGATCCAGAAATCGCGCCTAACTTCTTGAAGGTTACCCAAGAAGAAACCGACCGTATGATTCGAATGATTAACGACCTATTAACATTGTCCAGAATGGATTCTGGAACCCAAAAGATTGATAAGGAACTAGTTAACATCACCGAATTGTTCAACTACATTTTGAATCGTTTTGACATGATTATTAAGTCAGATGACAACAATAGCGAAAAGCCTAATAAGCACTACCGCATTGAACGTCATTTCACTAAACAAGATCTATGGGTAGAAGTAGATACCGATAGGTTTACCCAAGTAATCGATAACTTAATGAACAACGCCATCAAGTATTCTCCTGATGGGGGAGTGATTACTTGTTCACTATACAAGACCAAACACAGCGTTATCTTGAGCGTTAGAGACCAAGGATTGGGAATTCCTAGAAGTTCCATTCCACACATTTTCGATCGTTTCTACCGTGTTGATAAGGCGCGTTCTAGAGCCCAAGGTGGAACTGGTCTTGGATTAGCAATTTCCAAAGAAGTGGTTGAAGCACTTGGCGGTAAGATTTGGGTAGAAAGTACCGAAAATAGAGGTTCTACTTTCTACATCTCACTACCATACGAACCAATCGAGGAGGACTTATGGGATGAAGATTAAATATTTTATACTACCAGCATTATTAACAATCGCGGTTGTAGTTAGTTTTGCCCTTTCTGCCTCCATTTTGATTAATCCGGCTCACTACGACCGTTCAAGTCAAAAGGTTTCTACTCAAAGTAGTCAGATTGATGCTAAACCAATGTCGACCATCTATTCACCAACTCAGGTGATTAGAACCAAGGACTCTGGTAAGCAATATGTTCTAACCAACCAATCAGTTAACTTAACCACCGAAATTGGTCAACAAATGAACAACTATAAGGATCCTAAGTTTACAGAGGTAAAGAGTAATGAAAAAGATTACCTTAAGTATCTAAATACAGATGATTCTGTCATGCTAAACTACCCGGATGCTTTGAACCTAAAGATTGTTAGTCAATATATTAGTAAGAGTTTTAAATCACTACCTAACGTTTCAATCAACCGAATTGTGATTCCGTTTGACGACAGTAATGATATTTACCTATTTGCAGACCATAACTACAAGGTCTACAAGGTTCACGTCTCAGATACTAACGTGAAGGGAATTCAAAAGGTTATTGAGGATAACGTCAGAGCAATTCCTGTTAAAATGAAAATGATTAATCACACTCCATTTATTGATTTCTATAAATCATTTACCATGCCTCAATATGGCTACTTGATTAATCGAACTTCACAAAATTACTACGTGACAAGACTGCTATCAGACTCACAAGATATCAGTGTCAAACGTCACCGTAGCTCAACTGTTTACAATGACGAAAATTCTCGTCAGTTGTCGTTTTCAAACGATGGCGAGGTCAACTACTACGATAGTCATCCGGGCAATATATCTACCAATATGACCCAGTTTTTGAAGGATTCATATCAAAATATTTCCCAATTACTAGTTAGCGATACCCTAGCCAACATTCGTTTCTTCGACTACGATGCTAAGAATTCAAAAGTTGTTTACAGAAACTACGTTGAAGGTTTCCCAATCTTCGACCAAACTCCTTACGGGGCAATCGAAATGAAATTAGTCGATAACACTTCTTTGAAGTATAACTTCTCACTAAACACCCTTCAAATTCCGGTACCAACCGGACGTAAGGATACTAAATTAATTACTACCGATGAACTATTGAACAGTCTACGTAATCACGGATACAGTTCTAACAAGATTACAGACATTGAGTTGGCCTACCAATGGAGTAATACTAAGTCATCTGACATCTTGATTACTCTCCAACCAACATGGTTCGTTAAATATAACGGTAAGTACATGAACTACACCCAAATGTTATCAAGGGAACCACAATAAGATAGGAGGAAAGCTACATGGACTTTAAAAAGATACAAATCATTTTCTTGATTATCTTCGTGATGATTGATGTCTTCTTATTCTCTTTATTCAGAGAAAACTCACATCTTCAAACCGAAAACAGTAATCAAGGTAGTGATACCGAAATCATTAAGCAAATGCAAAATGATCAAATCACTGTAGCACCTAAACTATCTACAAGTGGTCAAACCGGATACTACCTATCCGCAGTCAACGATGACACTTTAAATAACGACGTAAATAAGTTGTCTAATCAAAAGGTGACTTACGCCAATCACATTTTAAGAAGTACTTTCAAACGACCAATCGGTCTATATTCCGGCGAATACCGTGACATCTTAGACAAGTTGATGAAGAAGTCTACCTTCGTTTCACACGGGACGGAATATGAATACAATTCTGATTTATCTACCAAGAACAGTGTTGTGTACTCACAGAAAACATCTGACGGATTGCTTTATGGTACAAAGCATGGTCAAATTACCTTCGACATTAGTAACGATCACCTATTAGAAGGATATACGCAAAGTTACATGAATGATGTCAGTATTTTGCGTGAAAAAACCGACATCATTTCACCCGCTAAAGCTTTAGTATGGTTATACCAATACAACGAAATCCCTGATAACTCAAAGATTAAATGGGTTCGCTTGTACTACACCCAATTACTATCAATTAAGAACAATATCGTTTTAATTCCAACTTGGGTAATTGGATACACCACTTCAGATTCCTCTTCAGTAGTATCTAAGAGAATCAATGCCTTTAACGGTGCTATCTTGGACAGTAGTAGCTCGACTCAATCAGCTACCAAATCGAATTAGAATTTTAGAAAGAGGATCAAAATGAACAACGATGCAGACGATATGAAAATTAGTGTTTTATCTAGTGGAAGTGGGGGCAATGTAACCTACATCGAAACTAATCAACATAAAATACTACTAGACGCTGGTTTGAGCGGTGTCAGAATTGAAAGATTGATGAAGTCAATCAACCGTTCAATGAAGGATGTCGACATGTTGTTGGTTTCCCATGAACATACCGACCATAGTAAGGCCGTCGGTGTATTGGCCAGACGTTACCCACAAATTAACGTCTACGCAAACCAACCAACATGGGATGCAATGCATGAAACCATCGGAGAAATTCCAAACGAACAAAAGAATATCTTCCCACCAAACATGGTAATGAACTTTGGTGACATCGATATCGAAAGTTTTGCCGTTTCTCATGATGCCGCACAAGCCCAGTTCTACGATTTTCATCATCACAATAAGAGCTTTGTTGTCCTAACCGATACCGGATACATCTCTGATCACATTTATGGTGTTATCAATAACGCTAATGCTTATGTTTTGGAATGCAATCACGACGTTGAAATGCTTAGAAGTGGGGAATATCCATGGTCATTGAAGCAACGTATCATGAGTGACGAGGGCCATTTATCTAACGAAGATGGTGCTAACTCACTAATGGAATGTATCGGATATGACACTAAACGCATATTTATCGGACACAGAAGCCATCACAATAACGTGAAGGAATTAGCCCATTTAACCGTCGCATCTATGTTAGAAGAAAATGATTTTGGTGTAGGCACCGATTTTGATTTATTGGATACCGATGTTGAAAAGGCATCTAAATTATTTACACTTTAGTTTGATTTAAGATTATTTAATATAATAAGATTAATAAAATTGATAGGGGGAAAACCTTATGAAAAAAAGTGACCGATTTGTCTTAAAAACAGGATTAATTGCCTTAGTGGCTGGAATATTGGGTGGCGGAATCGCCTACGGTGGTGCGAGCTTGTTGCAAAGCACAGGTGTCGATGTTGCCGTTCCAGCTGGTTCTAATGCGGGTGGGACAGCCTCAACATCTAATTTAAAAGTTAATGTGCAATCACAATCAGAAAAGGCATACCAAGCTGTTAAGAACTCAGTTGTTTCAGTAATCAACCTAAAATCAACTAGTTCGGACTCATTTGACTCAATGCTAGGTAAGAGTTCTAGCAAACTAGAAGCTAACAGTGAAGGTTCTGGTGTGATTTACAAGAAGAGCGGAAACGCTGCTTACATCGTAACTAACAACCACGTTGTGTCCGGAGCTTCAGCAATTCAAGTGCTATTAAGCAATGGTAAACAACTAGAAGCCAAGGTTGTTGGTACCGATAGCGTTACCGACTTAGCCGTATTGAAAATTAACGGAAGCATGATCAAATCAGTTGCTTCGTTTGGTAACTCTGACAACATCAAGGTTGGTGAAACCTCTCTAGCAATTGGATCACCACTAGGTTCTGCCTACGCCTCTTCACTAACTCAAGGCATCATTTCCGCCAAGAAACGTGAAGTGCCATTGACTGGTTCAAACGGTCAAGCTACAGGTAACACCGCCACAGTTATCCAAACCGATACTGCAATCAACCCTGGTAACTCAGGTGGTCCATTGATTAACCTAGCCGGACAAGTAATCGGAATTAACTCAATGAAGTTAGCTTCTGATAGTGAAGGTACTAGTGTTGAAGGAATTGGTTTCGCAATCCCAAGTAACGAAGTGGTTAAGATTATCAACCAACTAGTTAAGAGCGGAAAGATTGAACGTCCAGCCCTTGGAATTCAATACGTTGACCTAACTAACATTGCCGTTAGCCAACAAAAATCAATCCTAAAACTACCATCATCCGTTGAAAATGGGGTTGTGGTTTACACAGTTACTAAGAACAGTCCTGCTGAAAACGCTGGATTGAAGAAATACGATGTAATCGTCGAACTTGCTGGGAAGAAGATTTCTAGCCAAGACGAAGTGAAGAATATTCTATACAGTCAAAAACTTGGATCAACAGTAAGCATTAAGTACTACCGTGACGGAAAACTAAAGACTGGAACCATTAAGTTGACTGAAAGTACTTCTCAATTGAAAATCAATCAATAACACGTAATATTTTGAAAAAATTTTAAGTTATGAAAACGCTGACATGCTGGCCATTGTCAGCGTTTTGGCGTTTTTGAGGGGTTGTATTTAATCTAAATAAGATGTATAAATTTATATATTGGATTTTAAATTGATAAATAAAAGGAGTTTTTCATTATCACTATTTTTGGTTTTAGTGTATGGACATTGCTATTATTCATTCCAGTTGGTATCGTTGCCGGTATCTTAAGTACTGTAACTGGATTAGCTTCACTTGCCTCATACCCAGCGCTATTATATTGGGGCGCTTTAAACCCAATTTCAGCAAATATTACTAACACTTCCGCCTTACTATTTAACGTAGTAAGTTCAGCTGTTTCATCCAAGCGCGAATTAGATGGACACTGGAAGGAACTATTTAAAGTTATGACTATCATTTTCTTTGGTGGTATCGTTGGTGTTATTTTACTAACATTCTTACCATCAAAGGACTTTGAATACGCAGTACCTGTATTTATTGCAGCTGCTGGTATTGGTATCTTATTACCAAGCAAGGACACTACTAAGGCACCTACTGCTAAGGTAGTTGAAGAAGACAACATTGGCTCAAAGAAGATGCTTGTTGACTTCGGAATGATCGTTTTATTCTTCGTTATTGGTATCTACGGTAGTTACTTCGGTGCTGCTGCAGGTGTTATCCTATTAGCTGTTCTATCAAGAACAAGTAAAGATCCATTCCCTGTTTACAACGCTATCAGAAACGTTGCCATGGGTTCAGCTAACGTTATCGGTACTATCCTATACTCATTCAAGTATGGTCAACACGGTAGCACCCACATTTACTGGGCACTAGCTATTCCTCTAGGTATTGGTTTCCTAATTGGTGGTTACGTTGGACCTAAGATGGTTCGTGTATTACCAGTTAAGTTAATCAAGATTGTTACTGGTATTTTAGCGCTATACCTAGCTTACACTCAATTCGTGTCAGCTTACGGTATTCACTTATTCTACTTCTTCTAAAGATGAAATTTTGGCACCTATTGTTATTTATAACGGTAGGTGCTTTTTTTATCCTTTTCTTTTATTCGAAAAATGTTAATATGAAATTATGATTTTATTTTAGTAGAAAAAGAGATGAGAAGTCATTACTATTTTAGGTGTAAGTATTTGGATTATTTTATTGTTTATTCCTGTGGGAATCGTGGCAGGAATCTTGGGAACAGTTACCGGTTTATCATCGCTAGTATCATATCCCGCATTGCTATACTTTGCTGGACTACCAGCCGTTTCTGCCAACGTGGTTAACAAGGCATCACTAATGTTTAATGCTGTTGGATCATGTATTTCTTCCACCCGTGAACTTAGAGGTCACTGGAAGGAACTATTCAAGATTATGGTTATCATTTTCTTTGGTGGAATTACAGGGGCCATTTTACTAACTGCACTACCATCGTCTAGTTTTACCCATATCGTTCCATTCTTTATTGCCTTTGGTGGTTTAATGATTTTACTTCCAGACAAGAAAGAAATTAACGAAAATACTGAGGGTGCATTGAACTTTAATCCTGCAGCCAAAAAAGATACGACATGGACTTGGCTAAAGAATATCGCCATCATTGTCCTTACATATTTAATTGGTGCATACAGCGGATATTTTGGCGCTGCATCAGGAATTTTATTATTAGTCCTACTAACTAGAACTACATATAATGAATACACTGTAAGTAACGCAATTAGAAATGTAGCGATGGGAGCTGCAAACATCGTGGCAACCGTCTACTATTCACTTTTCTCACACGTTGTGTGGATCCTAGTTCTACCACTAGGAATTGGCTTTTTCATTGGTGGATACATCGGACCAAAGATTGTACGTGTGCTACCAGTTAAATTCATCAAGATTGTGACTGGAATTTTGGCATTGATTTTAGCTTACACTCAATTTGTTTCAGCTTATCATGTCCACTTTCTATAAAAAGAGCGAAAAAATTTCGCTCTTTTTTTGTGCTTAAAATGTGAGTAATTTTAGAAAAGATAAAATTGATAATTAAAAACTATTTATATTTATAACTGAAAAGGAAAAATTGCGTCATGCACGATGCAATCTTCTTACCATTAGTTAACACTAAGTTTATCCATTATGTTTTTTGTGATTATGCCGTACAAGACGAAAAAATAAAACTAAGAGTAAAATGATAAAAGGTGATATTACAATGCTTGAGACCTATAATCATTAATTAAAACTTAACTGAATTATAACTACAAATTATGTAAAAGCAGTGCTACAATACAAAATTGTTCCTCAGGTGATACATGCAAATGATCACTTTTGTGGAGTTTACATCTTTATAAGCTCTATATTTAATAATTTGATTCGATTGCCATTCTTATTTTTTCTAAGACGCGCGACGAAAAAATTCGGTGGACGAATGGTAGTTGGATGATGAATCAATATGTTATCTATATTGTTTATATCGTAAATGCATATTGTTATGGTTTGTATGTCAAATACGCAAACCTAAGACAATTTAAGCAATCTAAATAATGCACTTTTCGTTGATTACTTCTTAATCGGAATAAATAGTCTAACTTGAGAGACTATTTCTCATCAATAACTTTGTGGTGGATATCTAGCAGCAATGATTTGGTAGGATCATTGTGATGCTTTTAGCCATTAGCATTGCTCCTTTTATTGGTTGAGGTTAATCCATTAGGACACATAGTGTTTAGCTATTATTTATTATTTCTGATTCATATGATTATGTATTGTTCTGTGTGATGGTAGACACACAGATCAGTCAATTCCCCCAATCATTTATTAAGTTATGTTTCATAACGTACACGTAAGCTTTGATAATGACAGTTTCGTATGAATTTTGTTTTAAAAGTTGTTGAACCTTCTCTAGTATTTAGATGCTGCATTTAAAGATGTATTTAAGTAGCAATTCTTTTATTAAGACGTAATGGTCGAAAAAAGCAATTGGTAGTTATTTCGAGAATTTAAGCAATCGGTGATGCATCTCCGTCACGCAGATTTATCCCAAAATCGTAATACTTTTCATTCCTTATAATAAAAGCATTCTCGATGGTAATTATTATTCAGACTATTATTATATTGCACTAAAAAAAGCTTATCCTTAGCGGGATAAGCTTTTTTGTTTTATCTTTTACCAATAGGAGAAGAATCCACGGGAACCAAAGATGTAGCATGTTCTTGGCACAAACCAGTTATAGATACCTGTGAACCATCTATCTATGCAGTTAAAGAAACCGCAGCCCCAGCTGTAATGACGAACTGGACGACACCAACCCCATTGATATACCACTTTATGGGGTCTGCATGGGTTGATAGGTTGAGGTTGGCAGTTGTTGTTTGGTTGTCGATTACCATTATTGTCATTTGGGTTAGTAGGTTTTGTTTGGTCGTATTTAACGTTAGCATTACCACCAAATGAAACGGATGCTGATACTGAAGTGTTAGCAACGTTTTCAGTACCTTGACCTGAAATGGCAACGGTGTTCTTGTAAACATCACCATTAGGATTACCGTTAGCGTCAGTATCGTAAGTTAGGTTGATACCGTTGTTGAATGCACCAGCAAAGTTAAATTCTAGGTTGTTGTTTACTTGATTTACAGTGATAGCAGGAACAGTCTTGTTATCAGCAATGAAGTTGTTGTTTTCGTCCCAGTAACCAGAAGTTGCTTTGACACTACCTGAAACGTATTTTTGGTTTTTACCTAGTGAATCTGTCAATTTAACATTGCTAAGATCATTATGGTTAGGGTTGAAAGCGACATTCCATGTTATTTGTTTATGATCATCTTTTTTAAACCAGCCAGTTTTGTTAATAAACCAGTTTTTGCTTTTATGATCAATGTTTTTACCAGATACATTTAGGTTGATGTCACCTTGACGGTTAATCTTCTTATCTAGCAAGCTACTGTTGAAAGTAAGAGTTGCAGTGGAGTTGTTGATGTTAACAGTTCCTACTGCGACGTTATCGGTGTTGTAAGCTGGGAAACTGTTGGCCCCATCAACTCTGACGTTTTGAGGGATGCTCAATTGAATACTATCGTTTTCCTTAACATCGACGTTGTCTCCCATATTCCAATGATATTTCAACTTATATTGTGTGTAGTAATCCAAATTACTTTGGTTAGTTACATCTTCACCTTGGCTGTCTGAAACTTGATATGAGGAATTGATTTGATTTGTAAGGTCATCGGCATGCGCTGAAACGTTAAAAAAGAACAATCCCAAACAAGCAAAGACAAGTAGGCTAATTACTTTCTTTACCATAATCCTCATCACTCCGATCAATGTTCTGTCTTGTCCCATTTGAGTTCACCGACCATGATTTTATAAAGACTCACGATTGGAATGAAGAAGGTGATAACGTTAACCACAAAATAGTATAAAGTGTTGATAAAAGCCTTCCATATTGATAGATGCATTTTTGGATTTTCACGATGCTTAAAATACCAATTAATGTATCTTTGATATGAAATAGTAGCTAGAAAAGTTAGTATTATCCAGATGAATAGAAGAGACATAAGTGTATAGTCTACTGAATGATAAGTGAAAAGAATATATATTTGGCGATAAAACACATAGATGTTAACGACATTAACGAATATATACAAAAATGGAATCACCATATCGACGGTTAAGTCGATTTTTAATCCAGCGTTAATATACTTACTCTTATAAACAGCTCCCAAGTATTTAAAACATTGTAATCCCCCTGTGCACCAACGAATTCTCTGTCTTATGTACTTGTACATACTACTGACTGCTTGTTGTCTGACGATAACATGGTCATTAAAGACACTGGTATATCCTTTGATCCAACCTCGAAGGGTAAATTCCATATCTTCTAGTAGGGCGTTATCCCACCCAACGTTTTTTGCCATGTCGAGACTCACAAATTGTCCATTACCAGATGCGATTCCATCACCTAAATTATCACGAGTGATTTGTGCTTTACGGTTCATTCCGCAAAACTCGACATCTTGAGCAACTTCTAGAGCGTTATTAATATTAATCATTTTCACGGCTGATTGAACCATACCAATACCAGGATTTTCTTGGAAGTCAAAAATAGCGGTTTCGATATCTTCAGAACTCATTCGACCATCCGCATCGATAATTAAGATAATATTCTCAGAATACTCGTTTTTGTGTTGATCAATATAAGATGTTGCGAAATTTAACACTGACCCTTTACCCGTATGGGCAATGTCAGAAGTAGTTTGCACCACGATTTCTTTCTTCGATTGAGCAATCGCAAAAGTATCGTCACTGGATTGATCATCGACGACTAAAATATGACCGGTAATATTTGAATCAAGCTTATTAATCTCGTTTCTTAATGAAACAATGGTATCACCGATGACATTTTCTTCGTTCAATGCTGGAATTACAATCCACAAACAGTATTGTGAGACAATATTAATTTTTCTTTTCTTGTGTTTATAATGTTTTGAATGATTAACCAATAGAAATAGTACTTGTAATATATATAGAATATAAAAAATCATCGATATTACAAATAGAATTTTCACTTTATCTACCTCCGTTTTCGGGACAAGATAACTTCATTATATTCAGAAGTTTATAAATGTCTTGTCTATCCGAAATGCATAGGTAGTATATGATGACACGATGTCTCTACTGGGATTGAGCGATTTTAAGTTTTTAGACTATATGTCATGTTCACGTGATTAATATTTCTTTTATATAAACTTATCTAAAAAAAGGAAAATTTTACCCATTTTTTGACAAACTATCCAATTATTCAGCTTCCACACTGATGATTTTTTGTTGATCGAAATCGTATAACCCTTGGTCGGTTAGTTTCAATGTTGGAATTACTGGTAGTGTTAAGAATGATAGGGTGATGAATGGGTCGAAATCGACACCATCACTAATTTCTTTAAACGCTAACTCGATTTCTTCTAGTTCGTGACTGGCTGCTTGCCATGATTTATCAGACATTAATCCAGCAACTGGTAGTGGCATGGTGGCTAAAGTCTTTTCTTCGTCAACTACGGCAATGCCACCCTTAGTAGCGGTAACTTCTTGGATTGCGCGGTAGATTGCTTCCTTGGTGGTTCCGACAGCAACGATGTTATGGGAATCATGGGCGACAGTAGTGGCAATAGCACCGTTTTTAATTTTAAAACCATGAACTAGTGCCAATCCATAAGTACCTAGTTGGTGGTGACGTTCTGCGTCGACCATCAATAATATGTCGTTTTCTAAATCGGTTTTGAAATAACCATCTTCTATAGGAACTTCTTGGATGGAGTGGGTAGTTTCAATGTGATTTGCAATTACACCCATTACATGGCATTTATTTGAGTTTAAAGGTAGTTTTAAATCATCAACTGATAGGTTTTGGTGGACGCAGTTGTCGCCGAATTTAATTGGGGTGGTATTAAAACTATCTTCGGTCATGACCTTACCATTTTTGATGATGGTCTTAACGTCGACTTGGTCTAGGTGATCAACGATTACTAAATCTGCTTGGTAGTCTTCCTTGATGGCACCTAACTTATCTAGTTTGTGGGCAACGGCAGCGTTGTAGCTAGCAATCTTATATGCAGTTTCTGGTTTTAGACCATATTGAATTGATAACTTAATATTGAAGTTAATGCTACCTTCTCGAATGATGGTAGTGATGAACTTATCATCGGTACAGAATGAAAAACGGTCTGAATTATCTTCTGTAACTGCTTGAATGGTGTTTTGTAAATCTCTTTCAACGGTTCCTTCTCTTAAGAAGACATTCATATCGGCAGCAAGTCTGTCGTTCATTTGGTCTAGGCTGACCGATTCGTGGTCGGTAGTAATGCCATTTTCACGATATTCCTTAAGTTGTTCCAAGGATAATCCGGCGCCGTGACCATCAATTTGGTATCCGTGGTCTAAGGCATCATTTAGTTTTGCCATCATGTCTTTATCCTTATTATGTACGGCTGGGTAGTCCATTACTTCGGCTAAACCGATTACGGACTCTTCATTATATAGTAGGTGCAAGTCTTTCGCGGTCAAAGTAGCACCGTTATGTTCGAAACTGGTAGCGGGAACGGATGAAGGTAACATCACTAATACTTCCAGTGGAGTTTGTTTGGCATCTTCAATCATGTATTTAATCCCGTCGGAACCTGAAACGTTTGCGATTTCGTGTGGATCGACGACGATAGAAGTAACACCCATGGGCACTAAAACCTTACCCAATTCAGATGGAGTGACTAGTGAACTTTCGATGTGAACGTGTGAATCAATAAAACCAGGAACAACAAATTGATTCTTAGCGTCGATAATTTCTTTAGCTTTTAACTCTGGATGATTGCCGACCGCAATAATTTTGCCATTATTAATGAAAATATCATTAATTTCGAATCTGTTTGTGAATACATTTAAAACTTTTCCATTTTGAACAAGTAAATCGATTGTTTGCATTTTCCCACCCCAACGTTAATTTAATTTTGATTAAAATTATCAAGTATTATGAAACATTAATGAAAGAAAGTCAAATCTATTTTAATGTTCGGTAAATCTGCGTAGTATTAAGCCTTTAATAGATATATTTTCTATACTTGATAGAGTAATTTTTCAGTAGTACCTAAAAAAATGTTTAAAAAGGGGGAAATGTAGTGTACAATTGTATTGTTCTTAAAAATAGAAAGGGTGAAGAACTTTGAGTGAAAACGTTTCACATGAAAAAAAGGGCTTCGTTGAATATGCCAACGGTCCTTCACTAGAAGAAATTAACGGTGGAATTAAAGTTCCGAAGGACTGGGGATTCTGGAAGACTTTATTCGCTTACTCCGGACCAGGTGCATTAGTTGCGGTTGGTTACATGGATCCAGGTAACTGGGCTACATCAATTACAGGGGGTCAAGATTTTGGTTACCTATTGATGTCTGTCATCTTAATTTCAAGTTTGATTGCGATGTTACTTCAATACATGGCGGCTAAACTTGGAATCGTGAGTCAGATGGATTTGGCACAAGCCATTCGTTCAAGAACCTCAAAGACACTTGGTGTTGTTCTATGGATTATGACAGAATTAGCAATCATGGCTACTGATATCGCCGAAGTTATCGGTGGGGCCATTGCCTTATATCTTTTATTCCACATTCCTCTAATCTTAGCGGTATTCCTTACCGTATTTGATGTTTTATTATTGCTATTATTAACTAAAGTGGGATTCAGAAAGATTGAAGCAATCGTTGTTTGTTTAATTCTTGTTATTTTAGTAGTCTTCATTTATGAAGTTGTACTATCAAAACCTGATTGGTTAGGTGCTTTCAAAGGTTTAATTCCTGTTGAAAGAACATTTTCTCCAAATGGACCTGTTAATGGATTAACTCCATTAAAGGGTGCTTTAGGTATTATTGGTGCTACTGTTATGCCACATAACCTATACCTACATTCAGCTATTGCTCAAACTAGAGCTATTGATCACGACGATGAAGAAGACGTAGCGAGAACTGTTCGTTTTGCTACTTGGGACTCAAACATCCAATTAACATTCGCATTCTTCGTTAACGCTTTACTATTAATCATGGGTGTGGCCGTATTCAAGACTGGTGCCGTTCAAGATTCATCATTCTTCGGTCTATTCGATGCTTTAAACAATACTAAGATGCTATCAAACCCAATTCTAATTGGTGTTGCTAAGTCTGGTATTTTATCAACATTATTTGCCGTTGCATTGCTTGCTTCAGGTCAAAACTCAACTATTACTGGTACTTTATCAGGACAAGTTATCATGGAAGGTTTCGTTAACTTAAAGGTTCCTCTATGGGCTCGTCGTTTAATTACTCGTCTAATCTCAGTTATCCCAGTACTTATCTGTGTCGGTTTAACTGCAGGTGAATCGACCGTTCAACAACATGCTGCAATCAACGATTTGATTGAAAACTCACAAATTTTCCTAGCCTTCGCATTACCATTTTCAATGCTTCCATTGTTAATGATGACTGACAGTAAAGAAGAAATGGGTAGCCGATTTAAAAATACTTTCTGGGTAAAGATCCTTGGATGGATTTCAGTTCTTGTATTAATTTTCTTAAACGGATACAACATGCCCGATGCTGTTGTTGGATTCATTAGTGATAATCCAACCGCTGCTCAAAATGCACATGCTGCTGTAATTGCTTATGCAATTAATGCTGTAATTCTAGCATTGTTAATCTGGACATTGGTTGAACTATACCTAGGTAACAAACGCTTAAGAAACAGAGAAAACTAAAATAAAAAATTCAAGAATAGAAGGCGAAAATTATGCAAAACATGGACGTCGAAAT
Source organism: Apilactobacillus kunkeei (assembly GCF_001421115.1). Taxonomy (GTDB): domain Bacteria; phylum Bacillota; class Bacilli; order Lactobacillales; family Lactobacillaceae; genus Apilactobacillus; species Apilactobacillus kunkeei_F. Next base: position 58,632 of record NZ_JXCW01000001.1, read on the forward strand.
TAATTTCAAGAATATTTTGGTTGCTGTCGATGATTCAGATGACGCTTTATTAGCTTTCAAGTACGCGATTTCACGTGCTAAATCAGAAGGCGCTAAGCTAACCATCGTTTCAGTACTAGAAGATGAAGAAATCAATGTTTTCCAATCATTATCAGGACAATTTGTTCATGGTAAGTACGAAGATTTAGAAAAACATCTAGAAAAATACAAGAAGACCGCTGAAGAAGCCGGCGTAGCCGATGTTAATGTAATCGCATCAACCGGTGAAGCTGGGGAAACCATCATCAAGGATGTGCTTCCTAAGGTTAACCCTGATTTATTGATTGTTGGATCAGAATCAAAGAAGGGCTTAGCTCGTCACTTTGGTAGCCAAGCTGCCTACATGGCAAAATATTCACCAGTATCAGTTATGGTGATTAGATAAAACTATTGATTAATTACTCACTCCGAAAAAAAGACTCAAGATAGTATCTTGGGTCTTTTTTTGTTTGCATATAATATTTAACGATTATTTAACATAACGTTCCAGTTATCGTCGTTCTATTTTTTACATAGATTATAGTAGAGTTTACTTCTTTTTAATAATTCTTCATGAGTTCCTTGATCTGAAACCTTTCCATTATCTAACAGTACTATGTTTTCTGTTTTTTTAGCGATATTTATTCTATGAGCTATAAAAATAATTGTTTTATTTTTCAAAGATAGAAGCTTATTTATTATTCTATCTTCTGTAATCATATCTAACGAACTAGTAGATTCATCGAAAATAATTATTTTAGCAGGACTTAATAATGCTCTAGCTATTGTTATTCTTTGCTTTTCTCCACCAGACAAAACAACACCATTTTCAGAGATGTTTGTTTTAAACCCTAAAGGTGTAGACTCTATTAGGTCATTTATTTCAGATATATCACAGGCTTCCTTTATATCATTATAATTTAATCCGTCTCTACACCCTAAAAGTATATTATCTAGAAAGGTACCGTTTAACAAGTAGGGCGTTTGAGGCACATAATTGATATATGATCTTAAAGTCTTTCTATTTATTTCTTTTATATTATGACCATTTATTTCTATATTTCCATATTCTGCATTATAAAAACCATTTAAAAGATGTGCTATTGTAGATTTACCTGATCCACTGATTCCGACAATCGATATTTTTTGATTTTTATATATACTTAAATTTACTCCTGCTAAAACCTTTTTGTCATAACCATAGCTATAGAAAACATTATTAAAAGTAACTTTACCATCTAGTTCTTTAAAGTTATCTATTTTTCTTTTTTCTTTGAATTCAGATTTAACGGTCATTACTTCATTTAGACGATTATTAGATACTTGAGCAGACTGTATCTTTGTTTGCAATGAAATTATGTTCTCTATTGGGGATATAAAGTAAGATATAAGAGCACTGAATGCCATAAGCTGACCTATACTTAATTTATTTCTTATAACTAGTTCAGAGCCTAACCAAAGAATAGCAACGTTCATTATTAATTTAATCGATGTCTTTAAAGATTCTTGCATGAATATTAACCTACTATATTTAAGAGTCTTCTCTAAATAATTGTTAAATTCGTCTTTTATTTTTTTATAGCAATCGTTTTCAGAATTTAAAGACTTAATGGTCTCTATTCCTTTTAAGTCATCAATAATAGATGAACTTAATTTTGAATTGCTTTCCATCACTTGATTGTTTAATTTTTTGAATGGCTTGAAGAAAATATATATTATAAGGGAATATGCAGGGATAAGTAATAATGTAACCAAAAAAAGTGTATAACTTTGTATTATTAGGAATAATGATAATATCAGTATGATAAAAGTGTCTAAAAAAAACGAAATAATTGTATTAGCTAAGGCATCAATTATCTTATTTGCATCATTAAACCTAGAAACAATCTCTCCAGTTTTTCTACTAGAGAAGAATGACATTGGTAAATTAAAGATGTGATTAATATATTTTAATATAATATCAATAGACAATTTTCTGTTAAGAATGCTTACTAAATAGTTTTGTATAAACGACATAGTTTGTTGTATTACGTAAGAAAAAATTAAACATAAGGAAAAAATATTAATTAATTGGAAGTTTTTGTTAGGTATGAGTTTATCAACAAGTATTTCAATATAATATGATCCGATTATTCCAATTAAAGTTATACATAATGAGGATGAAATAATTTCAGAGACAAGTTTTTTATACTTAAAGATATATTTAAAGTAGTTCCATATACTTTTACCAGTGTGCTTTATAGGGATATATTTCTCGTTTGGATGGAATAATAATGCTATTCCTGTCCACTCATCAACAAATGTATTTATATTCATTTTTATTATTCCAACATTAGGATCAGGATCTGCAATCTTTATATAATTATTTTTTTTTTCGAAAACAACATAAAAATGATAAAACCTATTGTCTTTTAAAACTTGTACGATTATTGGGTAATTAAGATTTTTTTCTTTAAATAGTGATAAATCTGCTTTTATTGCTTTAGTTTCTAAATTAAAATGTTTTGCAGCTTTTATCAATCCTAAAGCTGTTGTTCCATTAACTCCCGTTTTAGATAAATCTCTTAAACTAGAAAGTGAACAGTAAGAGTTATATTTTCTTAAAACTGTAGCCAATGCTGCTACGCCACAATCTGATTCATCCATCTGGGGAACATAATATCTTGATATCATTAAAATTCACCAACCATTATATAAACTATATTATCTATAATTATAATGTATATCATTTTTTTGGCAACCCTAAAAAATATATTTACTTATAACTAAAAGTGGGATATATTATAGATGCAAATATTTGTAATCAGAATTATGGAGGTGAATATTATGAGAAAATTTGATGAATTAACTGAGGATGATTTAATTAGTGTTAAAGGTGGATTTAACAAAACAGCATATAAATGGGGTAGATACACCAGAAAAGGTGTTGATACAATTATGGAAGTAAGTCAAGTTTTAAAGTTTGCAAAGTATTTTTAGTAATTAAGACTAAAAATTAAAAAATTAGTAGAAATAATAGTTTGGAGGTAATCTCATGGGAAATATTATTGAATTAAGTGAATCTGATTTGTCTACAATTTATGGAGGATTTAAATCATATACTCGTAGACAAGTTTATAGAAATTGTAGAGCAGAAGGTAATGGTGGAGAAACCGCAATTGATTTTCTTCGTGGATTCATGGATGAAAAATAGATATTAGATATATTTATAAAAAAGACTCAATATATTATCTTGAGTCTTTTTTGTTTGCCCTACTAAGTATCATCTCAGTGATTATCCTAGTAGTCGGTATCTTCTTCACTGAAAACATCAATGAAATCAAGAAGACAAAGTTAGACTTTGTTTCACTATTACTATCAGTAGTTGGGTTTGGTGGCTTGCTATACGCATTCTCTGAAATTGGTAACACTGGTAACTTAAACCTTACTATTTCAATCATTGGATTGATTGGGATTGCGGCGATTGCAGGATTCGTATACAGACAAAATCATTTGGATGAACCGATGATTAACATGTCTATTTTTAAAAACCACAACTTTAACCTAACAACATTGCTAAGTACTCTAAGTAACATCGCAATGGTTGGCATCGAATTAGTAATGCCATTGTACCTACAAAACTCACGTATGGTATCAGCGCTGGTTGCTGGTTTAGTCATGATGCCAGGTACCATCTTGATGGGAATCTTTAACCCAATATCTGGTGGATTGTACGACAAACTAGGAGTTAGAAAAGTTTCTATTATTGATTTTGCATTCATCTTAATCGGATCAATTCCAATGGTTGTTTTTAATGCTTCATCTAGTTTAGCCATCATCATTGTGAGCTATGCACTTAGAATGGTCGGTGTAGCGCTAGTAATGATGAACACATTTACGGATGGAATTAACTCATTACCAACCCAATACGAAACAGACGGTAACGCTGCTTCTTCAAACATCAGACAAGTTGGTGGATCACTTGGAACAGCCATCTCAATGACCGTTGTGACATTAGGTGTGAACCTATCAAGTAGCCATGCTTCCACAGCTGGGGCTTAAATTACCGGTTACCAATTTGGTTTCTGGTTAATGCTAGGGATTGCGTTAGTTGGTTTCTTACTATCATTTAGATTACCTAAGAAATAAACCCAAACAAAAAATCCATAGGATAACCTATGGATTTTTTGTTATTCAACATCTAAAACGGTTTGTTTTTGTTTGAATTGTTCTTTTACGAATTCATAGAACTTTACTTGTGTGATGTAGTAGTAAGGGAATACGTAAATACCGACGATTCCGGAAGTGATTGCAACTAGAATCATCCAACCGATGAATGATAGTTGTAATACAAGATAATCGACCTTGTAGCCCTTCATCATGTCTTGACTGGTCATAATGGCAGTGTAGGCGCTAACCGGTTGGTTGGCTAATCTAGCATCTCTGTATACCCAAAGTGCTTGGGTGTATGCGAAACTCTTGATTACTACCCATACGGTTACGGCAATGAATTCTGCGATAGAAAGGGATAAACCTAATGCGTTTGGTAGTAAAAGCATGAATAGAAAACCAGGGATATATAGTAGTGACCATAGTGATAATAGGATTGATCTTAAAATCCAAGTCCATGTGGTACCCCAGAAAAGACGTTGGTCGTCGATAAATGTTAGTGATTTTCTAATTGGATTTTGGAAATCATCTTGTCCTCTCAATACGTTGAAGGCGGTGTAGATAGCACCAAGTAAAAAGATTGAAGATAAGATTAAGAAAATAAATGTTGCAACATAGTTAACGGCGTCATTACTTGTAATGTTAGTAGTAACATTTGTGGCATCTACATTAAGAGCTGAGTTAAAGCTTACTTGGTTAGCTAAAACATTGTAAGCAATGTAAGTTAGCAAGAATGGTAGAAATAGGATGAAGAAGAAGCGTTGGTGACCACGGATTAGGCCTTTAACTTCTTGTTTTTGTTCTGGACGATTGTACATGATAAGCCTCCTGTTTTATTTAATGTCTTAATTATACCAAAAACCCCGGTCGAAGAAATCTGACCGGGGTTTAATTTTTGATTAAGAATGATTTAGATGTTTTTCCAAGTGTCGTGACCGATTGAAGGGAATAGGTGAACATTTCTTTCAATTTCAAGTGGGGTCATCTTCATGTTAACGGCTGGAACAATCATGTCCACTGCGTTATCAGCTTGATCTGAGATTTCAGTAAAACCAACTAAGCGGTGTTCCTTGTCAAAAATGTAGGCATTCTTAACAACTGGTTCCTTAGTGATTTGTCTAAACCATGTGTTAGTAGCATCGTGTTCTTCAACAGTGTATTCGTCACTAGCGTTTGCTTCATCAACGGTAACACCCATTTGACTGATACGAGGTGAAGTAAATACTACTGATGGAATTGCTGGGAAGTCGATTGGTTGATCTGTTTCACCGGCAAATAAGTGCTTTAGGTATTGTGATTCGAATGTTGCTGTTGGAGTTAGGTTTGGTTGACCGGTAGCAGCAACGTCACCTGAAGCGTAGATGTTTTCAACTGATGTTTGTAGGTATTCGTTAACTAAGACACCCTTCTTATCATCGTATTTAACACCAACTTCCTCTAGACCCATGTTGTGAACCATTGGAACACGACCAGAAGCGTCTAGGATGTAATCAACAGTTAGTTGTTGGTTGTCAGCGTAGGTAACAGTGTATTCGTCACCGTCTTGGCTGAATGAACGTAAGCCAGAGTTTTCAACAAACTTGATACCTGATTGCTTCATTTCATCCATTAGGATTTTTACGTATGGTTGATAGAAAGGACGTAATGCCTTGTCCCCGTGCATGAACATGGTAACATCAGCACCTGCTTCGTTTGCCATAGTAGCAAATTCCATGGCGATGTAACCAGTACCAACAATTGCCATACGTTTTGGCATGTCTTCTAATTCCATGAAGTCTCTTGAATCATGTGATAATTCAGTACCTTCAATTTCAACTTTGTGTGGTGTTAAACCAGTGGCAATAACAATCTTGTCTGAAGTTACGTGTTCACCATTGATTTCTAGTGTGTGAGCATCAGTGAACTTAGCGAAACCATGGATAACATCCATTCCTAAGCTCTTCATAGTTGCTTCACGGTCTACCTTGATTGGTAGAATTCCTTCACGTTTGTGTTTGATGTTTTCTTTCCAGTTTAGCTTAGTGTCACCTTCAACGATGTCTTTCATACGTCTTTGGGTCTTAGCTAGAGTAACTGGTCCATCAAGTGAGATTTTGGCGTTACAACCCCAGTTAGGGCAAGTACCACCAACGGCGATTGCTTCTACAAATGCAATTTTAAAACCTTGTTTGCAAAGTGTCTTGGCACCGTCGAATGCGGCGTGTCCTGATCCGATGTAGATAACATCGTAATCGAAGTTAGGATTTTTCATGTTAAAGCCTCCGTATTTATTACGATTTTTATATTTTCTTATATTAATTAATGTACAATATTGTAGTGTTGCAAACAAATATATTGACTCGATTTTAATGGAATTTTAAACAATAAAAAAACCACCCAAATGGGTGGTTTTACTTAATATTTTATAGATGTTGCCAAGCGTCACTACCGATAGTAGGGAACAAGTGAACAATCTTGTTAATTTGAGCTTTGTCTAATTTTAGAGCGACGGCAGGTAGGATTGAATCAATTACGCTATCCGCTTCGTTTGATACTTCAGTGGCACCAACTAAGTGGTGTTCCTTGTCGAAGATGTATGCACGTTTGGCAATTTCTTCGTTAGTGATTGAACGGTACCAATCAGCAGTCATATCGTGTTCTTCAACAGTGTAGTCGTCACTGTTCTTAGCTTCTTCAACTGATACACCGACTTGGGCGATACGAGGTGAAGTGAACACTACTGAAGGGATGGCAGGGAAATTGATGGCATCCTTAGTTTCGCCTGAGAATAGGCTAGTTAGGTATTGTGATTCGAAGATTGCAGTTGGAGTCAATCTTGGTTGACCAGTAGCAGCAACGTCACCTGAAGCATAAATGCTATCAACTGATGTTTGCAAGTGATCGTTTACTTCAATACCGGTCTTCTTGTCGTATTTAACACCGACTTCGTCTAAACCAATGTTTTCGACGTTTGGAATACGACCAGTCGCATCTAAGATGTAGTCAGTGAAGACTTGACGGTTATTAGATAATTCAATGGTAGTCTTGCACTTTTCTTCGTGGAATTCGTTTACTTCGGCGTTTTCAACGAAGGTAACACCTTTTTCCTTTAGGTCATTTACGACAGCGTCAACGTATTCACCGTTGAAGTCACGAAGTGCGCGGTCACCATGCATGATGACAGTAACTTGTGATCCAGCAGCGTTGGCGATTGATGCAAATTCCATGGCGATGTAACCGGCACCGATGATGGCGATGTGAACTGGTAGTTCATTGATATTTAAGAAGTCCTTTGAATCGTGGGCCATTTCTTTACCAGGTACATCTAGTCTGTGTGGACGTAAACCAGTAGCGACAACAATCTTGTCTGCGGTGTATGACTTGCCGTCAACATCAACAGTGTGGCCGTCGGTTAACTTACCGTAGCCCTTAATAACGTCGATACCAAATGATTCTAGACCACCTTGGATGGCGTTTGGAAGGCTATCGATGACCTTATGCTTGTTTAGCATGTTTTGGGTCCAATCGATGCTTAGGTTTCCTTTAACAATATTTCTTAAACGTTTTTGAGTTTCCATTAATTGTGCTGGTAAATCCAAAGCAATCTTGGCGTTACAACCCCAGTTAGGGCAAGTACCACCGATTTTATCTGCTTCGACAACGGCAACTTTGTAGCCCTTAGCGGCTAATGGCATTGCACCATCGAAAGTACCGTGACCTGCACCGATGTATAAAACATCGTAATCGAATTTTTCAGTCATAGTTATCAATTCCTTCTTTACATAAGATATTAAATTCATCTTCGTATACATATAAAATAAACGTTCACGAATTTTAATTCAATTAATTAGTTTCGGATTATATAGTGTAAGACATAACAAATTTTATGGATTTAATAAAAATTTAATAATATAAGTACTGTAAAATTAATGAAAATAGTATATAATCACTTTGTGAATAAATAAACAAAAGAAGAAAAGAGGATGTTACTATGACTCAAAAAGTTGCATTTGTTACAGGTGCCGGCCAAGGTATCGGTAAAGCAATCGCTGAAAGATTAGCTCAAGACGGTTTTGCAGTTGCTGTTGTTAACCGTACTGCTGAAAAGGGTGAAGCAGTAGCAAAAGAAATTAACGCAAACGGTGGTAAGGCAATTGCTGTTCAAGCAGACGTTGCTGACAGAGACCAAGTATTTGCTGCAGTTGAAGAAACTGTAAAACAATTGGGTGATTTAAACGTTGTTGTTAACAACGCCGGTGTAGGTCCTACTACTCCAGTTGAAACAATCACTCCAGAACAATTCAACTCTGTATACAACATCAACGTTGCATCAGTAATCTGGGGAACTCAAGCAGCCAAGGCTAAGTTCAACGAACTAGGTCATGGTGGTAAGATCATCAACGCTACTTCTCAAGCTGGTGTTGTTGGTAACCCTAACTTAACTCTATATGGTAGTACTAAGTTTGCTATCCGTGGTATCACTCAAACCACTGCTCGTGATTTAGCAGCTGATAACATCACTGTTAACGCATTCGCACCAGGTATCGTTAAGACTCCAATGATGATGGACATCGCCCATGAAGTTGGTCAAAACGCAGGTAAGGATGATGAATGGGGTATGGAACAATTCTCTAAGGATATCGCATTAGGTCGTTTAGCTGAATCTGAAGAAATCGCTGCTGGTGTTTCATTCTTAGCAGGTAAAGACTCAGACTACATGACTGGTCAAACATTAATTTTAGATGGTGGTATGCAATTCCACTAAAATCATATCTTGGATATGAAAAAAGCCATAGGTTATCCTATGGCTTTTTATTATATGTAGTAAAAGATCGAAAAAAAGAGCCGCCTCAATTAAGAAGCGGCTCTTTTTTTGTGAGATATACAAAAACAAACTTTTATTCTTTAACAAAAAAGTACCCCAAAGATAAAATCTTCAAAGTACTTTAGTTAGTGAGCTGTGATGCTTTGAACACCATCTTCTCAGCAAAGGACTGAGTGCTTTTACCTTAAGCTAACAGCTCAAAATATTAAGTTTGTCTGTGAGATGTAACCTCAAGCGACATATAATATTAAACCATATCTATAGATTTTATGCAACAATATTTTGAGAAAAAATTGAAAATTCGCTATAATTTTACTAACGAATTAAAAATTTGGGAGGGATTAGATGCAAGTGATCGGTATGTTAATCATGGTCGCCGTACTATTTATTATTTCTACATTATCAACTGTGTTAGTAATTTCTTTAAAAAACAAGCATAAAAACGACGACAAAGACTAATATGACAGGGGTTTTATCTGCCTATATAAAAAATATTTATAACGAACTTATCCTTTGACTATATCTTTAAGTATGTTTTATAGTACTTATCGTGTTTTAAATTAAGCAATAATTATTTTTAATATCAAATAGGAGGATTCATAATGGGAGTATTTATTAACTCAATCCAAAGTGTCCTTGTTGTTGTTCTAATTATGTTATTAGGATATGTATTAAGAAAAACCGGTTGGTTTGCAGATACATTCAGCAAGAACATTTCTAAATTAATCAAAAACATCGCCCTACCAGCTTCAATTTTCGTTGCGGTGTTAAGTCGTCTAACTAGAGGTAAGCTTGTAAGTTTCGGTAGCTACCTAATCTGGGGTGTTATCTCAGTTGTTATCGGTTACCTAATTGCATTTGCACTAGTTAAAATCATGAAGGTTAGACCAGGTCGTCGTGGTGTATTCATTAACGCTATTGTTAACGCCAACACTATTTTCATTGGTCTACCATTGAACATCGCCTTATTCGGTGACAAGTCAATGACTTACTTCTTGGTATACTACATCATCAACACTGTTTCTACTTGGGCATTCGGTGTCTTCTTGATCAGTAACGATGATCCTACTAAGGAAGGTCAACCAAAGGAACACCACAAGATTAACTGGAAGCAAGTTATTCCAATGCCACTTGTTGGTTTCTTAGTTGCTTTAGTATTCTTACTACTAAACATTCCAGTACTAAAGGTACCTTTCTTATCACAAACACTATCATACGTTGGTAGTTTAGTTACTCCACTATCACTAATCTACATTGGTATTGTATTAGCTGATGCTGGTCTAAAGAGTATCTCATTCGACCGCGACACTGTTGTTGCGCTATTAGGTCGTTTCGTATTGGCTCCAGTTGTTATGATCGTTATCCTAACTGCTGCTGCTCACGGTGGTGTATCACTACCAACAATGTTCAGCCAAACTATGATTGTTCAATCAGCTACTCCAATGCTAGCCGTATTACCAATCCTAGCTGCTGAATCACACGGGGATGTTAAGTACGCTACAAACATTGTAACTACTTCAACTGTATTGTTCATCGTTGTTATTCCTATCTTAATGACAATCGTTCAATACATCTAATAACTTTAAAAAACGTTGGAATGATTCCAGCGTTTTTTTATTACATATAACAAAATTGACAAGTGCGGGTAGTTAGCCTAAACTTTAAATAAATTAAATGCGGAAGCAAAGAAGGAATTCATATGTTTGAAAAGATTTGTTACACATTAATGGTAATCGCCGTTATTATTATCGCCATAGTATATTTTGTATGTTATTAAAAATTGGGGACTGACGTTTGTCGGTCTCTTTTTTTATGCCGATCCGAAATGGGTCGGCTTTTTTTGTGCACAAAATATAAGTATAAAAATATTTAATGGATTAATTAATCTCCTGCTAAAGTATATAAAAAATATTTTATACCTTTATAAATTCTTAACAAAAAAACGCTAGCTAATTAAAAAAATATCGAATATAATTTGATTATCGATTAGTAAAGCGTTTACATTATTATCGCTATAGTAATCATAGCCACTAAAGAATCATATTAATAAAGGAGAGTGAGCTATTATGATGTCCAAACTAAAATTACCAAAACTATCGAGGTTCCAATTATTTAATATTACCTTCGGTTATTTTGGTTTAAACATGGCGTTCTTTTTACAAACATCTCAAATGAGTAGAATTTTCCAAACTATTGGGGCTGACCCTAATAAGTTAGGTTGGTTCTTCATCCTACCACCATTGGCAGGGATGATTGTTCAACCAATCGTTGGAAAGAGATCAGACAAAACTTGGAACCGTTTTGGTAGAAGATTGCCATACTTGATTATGGGCTCTATTATTTCTGCAATTGTTTTAATCGTTTTACCAAACGTTGGATCGCTAGGTTTGGGTTATGGATCATTAGCCGCTTTACTATTTGGTGCGGTTACTATAATGCTTCTAGACGTTTCATCAAACATGTGTCAACAACCATTCAGAATGATTATCGGTGACATGGTTAACGCAGACCAAGAAGACAAAGCATGGTCATTCCAAAACATTTACTCAAACGCAGGGGGAATGCTAGCTGCAATCCTACCATTCGTAATCACTGCAATTGGTTTCTCAAACATCGCTCCTAAAGGTGAAGTTCCAACAACTGTAAAAATTGCCTTTTACATTGGAGCACTCGTAATCGCTGCAACTACTATCTACACTGTCGTAAACGTTAAAGAATACGACCCAGTAGAATACGCAAAATACCACGACATTGAAGAAGAAGACAGTAAAGAAAAAGCACCAAGTCTATGGGAATTAGTAAAGACTGCTCCTAAGATCTTCTGGGAATTATTAGCAGTTATGATGTTCTCATTCATCTCAGTTCAATTTGTATGGACTTACAGCACTGGTGCATTAGCAGAAAACATTTGGCACACAACTAACCCTGCTAGCGCAGGATTTCAAGCAGCTGGTAACTGGAACGGGGTATTAACATTTGTTCAATCACTAGCCGGAGTTCTATGGGGTACATTCGTTTTAGCTCGTCTAAAACCAAGCCAAAGAAGAAAAATCCTATTCATCTCACTAGTATTAGGTGGATTAGGTCTAATCATGATGTACTTTGTAACTTCAAAGATGCTATCAATCGTTCCATTCACACTATTTGGAATTATGTACATCACAATCGGAACAGAAGCATTTGCAATGATTACAGGTGCTGTTAAAGGTAAGAACGAAGGTGCTTACCTAGGACTATTCAACTGGCAAATTTGTATCCCACAAATTGTCGCTTCAGTTTCTAGTTTCGCAATCTTCCCAATGCTACATGGATCAATGAGTGCAATGCTATTCCTAGCTGGAATCTGCGCACTAATTGCTGCCGGAACAGTATTCTTTGTAAAACCAGTTAAAGAATAATTAAAGGAGTTGAATTAAAAATGACTAAAGACATTAAATTAAGACTAAAAGACGTGAGTTCAAGTAATCCGGGTAACCTAGAAGCTGTGTTCTCATTCGGTAATGGTCACTTTGGGGTTCGTGCAACTAACCCAATCGAATCAAACGCAGTAGAAGGAACACTTGTAAATGGTTTCTTCGAATACAGTCCAATCACATACGGAGAAGCTGCTGCTTACTACCCAAAGAGAAATGAAACAATCGTTTCACTTCCTAACTTGAGAAAGATTCGCGTCTTCGATGACAGTCATAGCGAATTCACTCATTCTAAACTAGTAGATATGCAATTAGATTTATCTAACGGTAAATTGGTTGAAGAATATGAATTAAGTAACGACAAGAAACAAACAATTAAAATGAATGTCACTTCAGCAATCGATCAAAGAGAAGTTCACTTCTACGGAATTGAATATGCTTTTGAAGCTGGAACTTACAAGGGTGACATCTACATCGATAAGAGTTTTGTCCTAGAAGAAGCAAAGGCTGAAGCAGGCGATGATATCGATGACCCAAGAAAGACTAGAGAATTAAAATCAATCAAACGCGAAGTAGTTGCTACTGACGACTTATCACAAACAATCGCCATTAGCACTGCTGAATCACAACAACGCATCGAAATTACTGTTTACGGTTTTAACGACGAAAGTCAACTAACTAAAAAACTAGCACTAGTGGACGAACCAAAAGTCGGCTACGGATTTATCGTTGGTGAAAAGAACGAAGCAGGTGACTTTGCTAAAGAAGACTTTGCCACAATTAAGGAAAACAGTGCTAGTTTCTGGCACGACACTTGGCAAAACGGTGAAGTTTCAATCGCCGGAAACGACGAATTAAACCTAGCTCTTCACTACAACGTCTTCCAATTAAACCAAGCTACTGGTCGTGACGGTAAGACAAACATCGCTGCCAAAGGTTTAACAGGACCAGGTTATGAAGGCCACACTTTCTGGGACACTGAAATGTACATGATTCCTTACTTCATCTACACAAACCCAGAAATTGCCAAGAAACTATTGGTATACCGTTACAACACACTAGACTTTGCGCGTACTCGTGCTCGTGAATTGGGTGTTAACCAAGGTGCGCTATTCGCATGGCGTTCGATCAACGGTGAAGAAACTTCCGCTTACTACCCAGCAAGTACTGCTGCATACCATTTAGATGGTGACATCGCATATGCTATCGGTAACTACTACCAAGCAACTCATGACATGGACTTCCTAAAGAACTACGGTTTCGAAATGTTACTAGAAACTGCTCGTTTCTTCAGAGAATTCGGTACATGGGCAAAGAGAGAGAACAAGACAGTATTCGAATTCCACACAGTAACTGGACCAGACGAATACACTGCAATGGTTGATAACAACTACTTCACTAACAGAATGGCGCAAAACAACTTCAACTTGGCATACAAGTTAGGATTAGTACTAATGAAAGAAGATTCAGAAGGATTCGGCAACCTAGGTGCTTCAATTGAAGAATTAGAAGCATTCAAGGACATCGCTGAAAGGATCTACTTCCCATTCAACGACGAATACCAAATTAACGCTCAAGATGACACATTCTTCAGCAAGGCAATCTGGCCATTCGACGAAACACCAAAGGACAAATACCCATTACTATTGCACTACCACCCACTAAACATCTACAGATACCAAGTGAACAAGCAAGCAGATACTGTTTTAGCGGACCTATTATTCCCAGAAACAATTGATGATAATCAACTAAGAAGAGAATTCGATTACTACGAAAAAATCACTACTCATGACTCATCACTATCACGCTCAATCTTCAGTGCGTTAGCTGCGCGTATGGGTGACATGAAGAAGGCCTACAGCTACTTCTCAGACACTGTCCGTATGGACCTAACTGATTTACAAGGAAACACTGAAGATGGTTTGCACTTGGCAAACTTAGGTGGAAGCTGGCTAAGTGTGGTTCAAGGTTTCGCGGGGATGCAAGTAACTTCAGCCGGCGAATTAAAGATTATCCCACATCTACCAATTGAATGGGATGGCTTTGAATTCAGAATTGTCTTTAACGGCAGATTATTAAACATCAACATTGTTGATGGTAAAACAACAATCAAGTTGGTTGATGGTCAACCAATGAACATCATTGTAAACAACAAGTCATACAAACTAGAAAAAGCAACACTAGAAGTCCTATCAAAGGGGGAATAGACATGGGATTAGACAAGATTAAAGGTTTCATTTTTGACCTGGACGGTGTCATCTCCAACACCTCTGTTTTACACAGTAAGGCATGGAAACAAATTGCCGATAAAGTCGGCACGCCATGGAATGACAAGTTAGCCGAAGACCTAAAGGGTGTGGACCGCATGGATTCATTGAATCTAATTTTGGACCGTGGTAACCTACAGGACCAATACACTGAAGAAGACAAGCTGGCACTAGCACAGGAAAAAAACGATAACTACCTAAACCTAGTTGATCAAATGTCACCAGCCGATATTCTTCCTGGTATCAAGGAATTCTTGGACAGTTTACGTGATAATGGCTATTTAATCGCTTTAGCATCTGCTTCCAAGAATGCACCAACTGTTTTGGAAAAACTTCAATTAAGTGAATACTTTGAAAAGGTGGTTAACCCGGCTTTATTGAGTAAGGGTAAACCAGATCCAGAAATTTACACTAAGGGTGCGGAAATTTTGGACCTAGCTCCTGAACAATGTATCGGAATTGAAGATGCGGAAGTCGGTATCGCTGCTATCAATGGCGCCGGCGAGACTTCCATCGGAATCGGCAGTGCAGATATCCTAAAGGATGCTGATATCGTGTTTGCCTCAACTGATGAACTAACACTAGCTAATATCGAAAAAGCACTATAAAAATAAAAAGGACTGACGTTTGTCAGTCCTTTTTTGATTAGCCTAGTTTTTGAAACTCAGTGATTTCTTCGTCGGTTAGTTGGTATAAGGTATTAAATACAGTTGATAGGAATGAATATGGTAAGTTGTCGGTAATTCCACCGGCGATTTCTCCGGCAATGCTTAAAATGCTTGATGCGAGCACGGCGGAATCTAAACTGTTATCGACAGCTAGACAGGCACCTAGGATACCGTCTAACATATCGCCACAACCGACGTTAACGGTAAAGTAGTGATGACCGTTTTTTACTTCGACAGTCTTGATACCATCTGAGATCACATCAGTAATTCCTGATAGTAAAACGATACAGTCGAACTTCTTAGCGACAGTTTCTGCGATTTGATGTAAGTCACCGCCACCTTCTCCGGCGTCGATACCTTGCGCGTTCCATTCGATGTCAGCTAGAAATGCTAACTCACCGGCATTGCCACGAACACCGTCGAATTTGACCTCATTGGCAACCTTTGCGAAGTTATCTTGGCGTAACTTGGATGCGCCAATCGCCACGGGATCGATGACGACAGGGATGCCTTTTTGGTTGGCAAATTTTCCGGCCGCAATTGATTTTTCAACGTCGGCATCGTTTGATGAACCCATGTTGATTACTAGGGCATTTGAGATGTTGACTAGGTCACTTGCTTCTTTAATGTCGTCGAACATGATAGGTGATGCGCCGATGAAGTTGATGGCGTCTGCCACGTGTTGTGGTGTTACCATGTTTGAGATGTTTAAAATGATGGGTGAGTTTTCTCTGATTTGTTTGATAGTAGTCATTATGCAGTCCCCTTTAGACGATTGATGGTTTGTTGGATATCCGAACTGTTGATAATGTCTGAGATGACTGAAACACCGTCGACATTGGTAGTTAGCACTGCCTTGGCGTTATCTTCCTTGATGCCGCCGATGGCCACGGCTGGATGAGTCGATTCTTGGTATAAACGGTTTAGCTCATCGATACCGATTGCAGGTTTTACCTTTAGTTTGGATTGAGTCGCAAAGATGGGACCAATTCCGATGTAGTCTAGTGAATCGACATTGTTGGCAGCTCTGACCTCATCTAGGGTGTGAGTAGATAGTCCGATAATCTTGTTGGGACATTCAGCAATCACGCGTTCAATCTTGGTGTCGTCTTGGCCGACGTGGATTCCATCGGCGTTAATTTCCTTCATCAAATCGATATCGTCGTCGATGATGTATGGCACATTGTACTTGGCGGTGATTTCCTTTAGTTGAATCGCCACCTGTAGTTTTTCCGCATCCGTTAGGGTAGAACGGTCTTTTTCGCGGTATTGAAACATGGTGATGCCATTCATACATGCATCCGATACGATTTTGATTAGTTTGTCGACGTCGCCGCCAACGTTTTGACTACCCGCAATGAAGTAGACGGCTAGTTGTTCTTTAGCGAATTTCATCTTCAGCCCCCCAGTGATTTAGTGGTCCATGACCATGTCCGACAATGATTTCTGATTGTAGGATGGTATCAATGTAGTGTTTACCTTCAATGATGGCGTCCTTAATGGATGCGCCCTTGGCTAGGTTAGCGACAATCGCAGATGATAGGGTGTCGCCAGTACCGTGCTTTCTGACGGTGTCGTACTTTTTACTTTCGATGGTAAAACTAATTCCGCTTTCTAATAGGACGTAATCGGATAGGGTATCACCTTGTTGGTGGCCACCCTTGATGATGACGTTCTTGGCACCTAGTTGTTGAATGTGCGCGGCTGCTGTGATGACATCATCGTTGGTTTCAATCTTCTTACCATATATAACCTCAGCTTCAGGTAGGTTAGGGGTCACGATGTCTGCGATTGGCATTAGTTTATTAATGATGGCGTCGATACCTGAATCGTCTAATAACCTAGCGCCATCCTTGGCAACCATGACTGGGTCGACGACAATGGGGTGAATGTTGTGTTTGTTGATGTTTGAGACGACAGCTTCGACGCGTTCTTGATCAAACAAGGCGCCGGTTTTGGCAGCCTTGATGTCGAAATCATCGTATAGTGAGTCAAACTGGGCGTTGATCATTTCAACGGGAGTGGGTAGGACTGATTGCACACCCAATGTATTTTGCGCGGTTAAACCAACCACGACGTTGGTCGCAAAGACGTGGTGTTCTTGCATCGTCTTGATGTCTGCTTGCATACCGGCACCACCACCGGAGTCAGATCCAGCAATGGTTAGTGTTTCGGGGACTTTTTTACTATTCATGATGATTACCTCCATGAATAATGTCGGCAAAACGCCAGTCTTGTTGGTAGAAGGCTTGTTCCCAGAATTCCCATTCTAATTCGGTACTTTTTAGGAAGAATCCCTTGGCCTCATTGATTTCTTCTTCTGACATGTCCTTTGATAGTTCGTTTAACATGTTAAAGAGCTTTTGGGTTATTCCACCATCTGCATCTTCATCGTCAGATAGGTAGAAATCAATCCAACTCTTGAATGGGTTATCAGCGGTGTTTTTACCTGTGGCAGTTAGTTGTTTGGCAATTTCATTGTATGTCCATGGGCATGGTAGTAAGGCACAGATGATGTTGGCCAAACTACCGGTTCTCACGGCACGATACATATGTGATTGGTATAGGTAAGCCTTGGGGCTTGGAGTAGCATGTTGCAAACTTTCGTATGTAACGTTAGCGATATCGCAAAAGACGTGGTGAGGGTGAATCTCACTGTTTAGAATAAAATCGATGTTTTCAGCGAAGAAGCGCATGTCCTCTCTGCCCTTTAGTATGGGGATGATACTAGCGTAAATTTTGATGAACTCAGATAAGTATTGAAAATCTTGTTGAACATAAAATTTTAATGCTGCATCGTCGACGTGACCGTCACCGATACCTTTAACAAACGGGTGGTCAAAGATAGCTTCCAAAATTGGGTTAGCTTCCTTAACTAGTTGATGTGAAAACATGAAACATTACCTCCAGTTTGCTGCCGTAAATAAAAAATACCCTCCCACACGACGGTGGAAGGGTACACTTGGATAGACTAAGTCTAATTCTAATTCTTTACTTGGAGTGCGCCTGACTTCCTTCGCTAGTGTTAACTAGATCAGGTTCAATGGGTGTAATCTCAGCCGAAAAACGGCACCCCAGTGGACAGCATTTTTATATTTAATTCATGTATAAGTATATCTGTTTTGAACTATTTGTAAACATGATAATTTTTCCAAACAAAAAAGACGCCGTCATAGCGCCTTTTTATTTTTTATTGATAAATTTCGAAGTGAATTTGGCCCATCTTATCGATTGAAACACCGAATTCTTGTTTAGCGGAACTATCGAAACCAATTCCTAGGAAGTTGGCAGCGTGGCCCCAATCAGAAGAAGCGTCGTCGAACATCATGGCACAGATGGCACCGTAGATGCTTTCCTTAACGTTAGCCATAGTAACTGGTCCATTGATGTATGAGTTAGTTAGTAGTGAACCAGCGATGTTTTCACCGTAGGCAGAGAAACTGTTAGCGGCGAAGACGTCATCTAGGACAGAGACATCGTGACCACCCTTTTTAGTAAAGTCCCAATTATCGTTGTTGTAGCCGATGGCAACATCAGTGGCTGCCTTTAGAGCACGGTCGGTAACGGTTAGGTCTTGGGTGTATGGGTAGTTGTTAGCTAGCTTGTGTCTTAAATCGTTCACAAGGTTAGCTGCATATTGTGATAGTTGACGTTGTTGGTCAGTACTAATGTTGTTGATGTTGACCTTGGTGTTAATGTCTGCGGTGCTTGGGTGGAATGTGTTAATTTGACGGCTTTGGTCAATTGATTCGTCTGAAGCGGTACCTTGGACCATCTTCTTAGTGTTGGCATCGAAACTAAATAGGTATCCGTTAGGGATGTTTAGTGTGTCGGACGCGTTAGGAGTAGCGTGATCGTCTGAAGGATAGTTAAAACCGTCAACAGATTGGTAGTAGCTAGAGTCGGTAGTCTTCTTGGTGCTGGAAGTTACCGGATCAGTAGTGCTTACAATCACCTTTTTGTCTGTGGTGTTTTTTCTAACTACCTTTTTAGGTGCTTTTTTCTTAGCCTTTTTCTTAGCCTTCTTCTTAGTAGCTACCTTCTTTTTTGCTTTGGTAACTTTTCTAGTTTTCTTTGGGTGTTTCTTCTTGGTCTTGGTAGTCTTTTTAGTGTGTTTCTTTACGGCCTTTTTCTTCTTGGTGGTCTTTTTATGCTTAGCCTTCTTGGATTTTTTAGCTTTTTTGGCGGGCTTTTTCTTGTGATGAGTTTGCTTGGTAGTTTGCGCATTAGCGGCTAGGTGGGTTTCACTGATGCTTCCGGCAAATAACATGACAGTCATAGCGAGTAGTAGTAGTGAAAATGCTTTTAGTTTTCGCATAACGATATCTCCTTAGTTTGTACGAATGTTTTTATAAATATAACTATACCAAATGTTTTTAATAATGGAATTGATTTTCACTTTGTGTTTTAATTAAGTCAAAGACAAGGGGAGATATTTAATGACTAAATTTAAACGTGCATTTGCAATGATTATTGCTGCCGTCATTGTGGCATTAGGATTAACAGCTTGCGGCCAATCTACCTCAAAATCGACTGCGAACAAAAACACTACTACCAATCTATCGGCACAAGCCTCAGTAAGGCCTTCAAAGAATGCTTGGAAGCACTCTTCTGAAAAGAAGGCTTACCCAAATATGAAACTATCAAAGAAGAACTGGCTAGATGTTTCAATTAAGAAGCAACGTGTCTATGTTAAGAACAAGGCGGGCAAGGTCTTATACACCATGCTATGCTCAACTGGAAATGACGATGGTACCCCACGTGGTACATTCCACATTCAAAAAGAACGTGGTAGTCACTTCTACAACGCCTCATCCAAAGAAGGTGCCAACTACTGGACTTCATTTAAGGATCACGGAATCTACTTATTCCATTCCGTTCCCGTAAATAAGGATGGTAAGTATCTAATGAAGGATGCCCATGAACTGGGTAAGGTTGCCAACTCACATGGTTGCGTTCGTTTATCAATTCCAGACGCTAAATGGATCAACAGCTCAGTACCAACCGGTACTAAGGTTGTTATTCACTAATTAAACCAAACAAAAAAAGACGTTCATAATGATGAACGTCTTTTTTTAATGCAATGTACTTACATCGATTAGGATTAATACCAAGATAATGGTAATTCCTAGGATGGTTGCTACATATTTATTTTTAAATGATTGATGCTTGCGGTATAAGAAAAATAGCAAAGTCAATAGGGCTAAAACACCAATCGCATACATAATAATCAGTTTGATTTGAACTGATAGGTCGTCTGCTAGCATGTGAGCACCTTCTATTATTTAGTTAATAGTTGGTATGCAAATCTAGCAGTCCATGGATGACCATTTTCTCGCATATGGATAATTCCACGTTTTTCAAAACCGTTAGAAGTGATAACGTGTTGCATACCTTTGTTTTCAGGATGAGTGTCGATTCTGATATCCTTGTAACCTAATACACGTGAAACGGTGATTAAGCTACTAACCAGTTTTTCAGATAGGTGTTGTCCACGGAACTCATTTGAGATGGCAACTCTGTGAATCGCTGCGTAGTGAGCTTCAGAACCGTTAACCCAATCGCCTTCTTCAATCTTTAGGTAATTTGGATCAATTCCTTGATGAATTGTTGCAGTTCCGGCGACTTGGCCGTCAGTGATTAACACGTAGTTGATTCCATCTTTAACGTCTTTAACTAAATCTTCGTCAGCTGGGTAACCATGTTGCCATTGATCAATTCCTTGTTCGTGTAGGTACTTGATTGCTGAGTGAATGATGTCTAAGATTGCTGGTAAATCTTCTTCAGTTGATTTCTTTAAGTATGTTGCGGGCATTTTTACACTTCCTTTATGAAAATTATAAGTAAAAAGTATATAGAAAAACGCTGCATTTTGCAACGTTTGTAAATTAAGCCTATTCATAGCATACTACAATGACACTTTTAGTAAACTAATTAGAATTATCTATAGTAGTGTAATTTTCATGGCCATTCCCATACCACCACCGATACAGATGGTAGCTAGACCGCTTTTTTGGTTGGTTCGTTGTAGGTTGTAGATTAATGAACCGACAATTCTCGCACCGGAATCACCTAGGGGATGTCCCATTGAGATGGCACCACCGGAGATGTTAAGTTTGTTCGTATCGATATTGTAGTCGTGAGCAACCGCTAGGACTTGAGCAGCGAATGCTTCGTTTAATTCGACTAGGTCAATATCATCCATAGTGATGTTTAGTTTATCAAACAATGACTTGGTAGCATCGTATGGAGCATATCCCATGTAGTCAGGATCGCATCCTGCTTCGGCATAGCCATCGATGACCGCTAGTGGTTTAACATTCAAACGCTTAGCGGCTGATTCACTCATTAGGACTAAAGCAGATGCACCGTCGTTTAGACTTGCGGCGTTTCCGGCAGTCACAGTTCCGTCTTCCTTGAAGGCAGGACGTAGTTTGTTAAGGACTTCAATAGAAGTATCACGACGAATGTTTTCATCTTCCTTCATAATATAAGAAGATTTTCTGTTTTTGATTTCAATTGGCACTAGTTCGGAATCAAAGTATCCATTATCAAATGCTTTGGCAGCCTTCATATGAGATTGGTAGGCGAACTCGTCTTGTTCTTCTCTTGAAACGTTGAACTTTTCAGCAACGTTTTCTGCGGTAACTCCCATTGGTTGTTTGTTAAAAGCATCCATTAATGCGTCATTGTTTAATGAATCGACTAAAGTAACGTCACCAAACTTATGACCGGATCTAACATCCATGTTTAGAAATGGTGCATTGGACATACTTTCCACTCCACCGGCAATTACGACGTCAGCGTCACCCATTACGATGGCAGCTTGAGCATTGCGGACAGCCTTTAGGCCAGAACCACATACTTGGTTAACTGTATTGGCAGTACTACAGTAGGGGATGTTTGAATTGATTTCGATTTGTCTTGAGATGTTTTGACCAGCACCAGCTTGGATGACATTTCCAAACACGACTTGATCCACATCAGATGGTTTAATGTTTGCTTGTTCAATTACAGCCTTGGTAACAATGGTTCCTAAATCCACAGAAGTGAAGTTCTTTAGGGCACCGTTTATCTTACCAATCGGTGTTCTCTTGGCAGCAGCAATCACGACTTTTTCCATATAATAGTAAAACTCCTTTAATATTATCTATAAGAAATAGTATAACGATTATTCTATTTAATTCTATTATAAAGAATAAAACTAAAAAGTTTAATAAAGTTTGAAAAAGTTATTGACCACAGTGTTTATAATTGGTATTATTATATCCGTTGTCATTTTTGAGATAACAATAAAATTTAATCGAAACAAATAATAAAAAGTTGTTGACCTGACGGTTTGAATTTGATATTATTGTTTCTGCTGTTGAAAAAGTTGATCGTTAATTTCGATTGAAAATAAGCAAAAAAAGTTATTGACTTTTACTTGCCAAGATGGCATAATATTTATTGTTGTCATCGCGTTTGAGCGACTTTTGATAACAAAGTTGATAAAAATTAATTATAAAAAGTTGTTGACATTGAGTTAACAATCTGATATAATAAAAAAGCTGATTGATTTAATCAGCAATCAACAAATTGGTAGATCTTTGAAAACTGAACAAGATTGATAATCGATGATGTGTAAGGAACTTACAACTTGGTTGTAAGAATTAAACATTGCGAAGTCAATTCGCTTATAAAATAACAATTTATTCAGAAGAGCTAAGTTAAGCTTTTTCATCTTAAGATGAGAGTTTGATCCTGGCTCAGGACGAACGCTGGCGGCGTGCCTAATACATGCAAGTCGAACGAGTTCTCCCAAATTGATTTTATGCTTGCATAAATGATTTTTGGATTCGGAGCGAGTGGCGAACTGGTGAGTAACACGTGGGTAACCTGCCCCGAAGCGGGGGATAACATTTGGAAACAAGTGCTAATACCGCATAATTAGTTGGAACCGCATGGTTCCAACTTGAAAGATGGCTCTGCTATCACTTTGGGATGGACCCGCGCCGTATTAGTTAGTTGGTGAGATAAAAGCCCACCAAGACGATGATACGTAGCCGACCTGAGAGGGTAATCGGCCACATTGGGACTGAGACACGGCCCAGACTCCTACGGGAGGCAGCAGTAGGGAATCTTCCACAATGGACGAAAGTCTGATGGAGCAACGCCGCGTGAGTGATGAAGGTTTTCGGATCGTAAAACTCTGTTGTTAAAGAAGAACAAGTGTTAGAGTAACTGTTAACACTTTGACGGTATTTAACCAGAAAGCCACGGCTAACTACGTGCCAGCAGCCGCGGTAATACGTAGGTGGCAAGCGTTGTCCGGATTTATTGGGCGTAAAGCGAGCGCAGGCGGTTTTGTAAGTCTGCTGTGAAAGCCCTCAGCTCAACTGAGGAAGTGCAGTGGAAACTACAAAACTTGAGTACAGAAGAGGAAAGTGGAACTCCATGTGTAGCGGTGAAATGCGTAGATATATGGAAGAACACCAGTGGCGAAGGCGGCTTTCTGGTCTGTTACTGACGCTGAGGCTCGAAAGCATGGGTAGCGAACAGGATTAGATACCCTGGTAGTCCATGCCGTAAACGATGAATACTAGGTGTTGGAGGGTTTCCGCCCTTCAGTGCCGCAGCTAACGCATTAAGTATTCCGCCTGGGGAGTACGACCGCAAGGTTGAAACTCAAAGGAATTGACGGGGGCCCGCACAAGTGGTGGAGCATGTGGTTTAATTCGATGCTACGCGAAGAACCTTACCAGCTCTTGACATCTTCTGCCAACCCAAGAGATTGGGCGTTCCCTTCGGGGACAGAATGACAGGTGGTGCATGGTTGTCGTCAGCTCGTGTCGTGAGATGTTGGGTTAAGTCCCGCAACGAGCGCAACCCTTATTATTAGTTGCCAGCATTTAGTTGGGCACTCTAGTGAGACTGCCGGTGATAAACCGGAGGAAGGTGGGGACGACGTCAAATCATCATGCCCCTTATGAGCTGGGCTACACACGTGCTACAATGGATGGTACAACGAGTCGCGAAACCGCGAGGTCAAGCTAATCTCTTAAAGCCATTCTCAGTTCGGATTGCAGGCTGCAACTCGCCTGCATGAAGTTGGAATCACTAGTAATCGTGGATCAGCATGCCACGGTGAATACGTTCCCGGGCCTTGTACACACCGCCCGTCACACCATGAGAGTTTGTAACACCCAAAGACGATGGGGTAACCTTTTAGGAGCTAGTCGTCTAAGGTGGGACAGATGATTAGGGTGAAGTCGTAACAAGGTAGCCGTAGGAGAACCTGCGGCTGGATCACCTCCTTTCTAAGGAAATTTCGGAAACTTACATTAGGTTCATCAATCTTATTCAGTTTTGAGGGATTTACCTCTCATATGATTCTTTGCTTCTTTGGGCCTATAGCTCAGTTGGTTTAGAGCGCACGCCTGATAAGCGTGAGGTCGGAGGTTCGAGTCCCCCTAGGCCCATCGACCTCACAGGGGTCACAATCATATTTATATTTATGGGGAATTAGCTCAGCTGGGAGAGCACCTGCTTTGCAAGCAGGAGGTCAGCGGTTCGATCCCGCTATTCTCCATTGACACGTAAGTGTCATACTTGGTTCTTTGAAAACTAGATATTATTTAATTTCTATATTGAATTTGTATAAAAATACAATTTCAACCGAGAACACCGCGTTATTTTGAGTTTTAAAATATTAGTTTATTCGTAAATACTCAACTAACCAAACATCACGTAGTGATGAAATAGGTTAAGTTATGAAGGGCGCATGGTGGATGCCTTGGCACTAGGAGCCGATGAAGGACGGGACTAACACCGATATGCTTCGGGGAGCTGTACGTAAGCTTTGATCCGGAGATTTCCGAATGAGGAAACTCGATAATCTTAATCGATTATCACCAGCTAGAGAATACATATCTAGTTTGGGGGCAGACGTGGGGAACTGAAACATCTAAGTACCCACAGGAAGAGAAAGAAATTTCGATTCCCTAAGTAGCGGCGAGCGAACGGGGAACAGCTCAAACCAAAGAGCTTGCTCTTTGGGGTTGTAGGACTGAACATTTGAGTTACCAAGTTAATTGATAGTCGAATTATCTGGGAAGTTAAGCGATACAGGGTGATAGCCCCGTAGGCGAAATCAATTAACCTCAGTTCAGGATCCTGAGTACGGCGACACACGTGAAACGTCGTCGGAATCCGGGAGGACCATCTCCCAAAGCTAAATACTCCCTAGTGACCGATAGTGAACCAGTACCGTGAGGGAAAGGTGAAAAGCACCCCGGAAGGGGAGTGAAATAGTTCCTGAAACCATGTGCCTACAAGCAGTCAGAGCCCGTTAATGGGTGATGGCGTGCCTCTTGTAGAATGAACCGGCGAGTTATGCTAACATGCAAGGTTAAGGCGAAAAGTCCGGAGCCGTAGCGAAAGCGAGTCTGAATAGGGCGTTACAGTATGTTGGGATAGACCCGAAACCAGGTGATCTACCCATGTTCAGGCTGAAAGTGCGGTAAAACGCACCGGAGGGCCGAACCCGTGTACGTTGAAAAGTGCTGGGATGAAATGTGGGTAGCGGTGAAATTCCAAACGAACTTGGAGATAGCTGGTTCTCTCCGAAATAGCTTTAGGGCTAGCCTCGGACTTAGAATCATGGAGGTAGAGCACTGTTTGGGTGAGGGGCCCGTCATGGGTTACTAAATTCAGATAAACTCCGAATACCATCGATTTATATGTCCGGGAGTCAGACGATGAGTGATAAGATCCACCGTCGAAAGGGGAACAGCCCAGACCACCAATTAAGGTCCCTAAATATATGCTGAGTGGAAAAGGATGTGGAGTTGCATAGACAACTAGGATGTTGGCTCAGAAGCAGCCACCATTTAAAGAGTGCGTAATAGCTCACTAGTCGAGTGATTCTGCGCCGAAAATTTACCGGGGCTAAGCATATTACCGAGATTGTGGACATGACGTAGTCATGTGATAGGAGAGCGTTCTAAGGGCAACGAAGGTAGACCGTAAGGACTGCTGGAGCGCTTAGAAGTGAGAATGCCGGTATGAGTAGCGAAAGAATAGTGAGAATCTATTCCACCGATTGACTAAGGTTTCCTGGGGAAGGCTCGTCCTCCCAGGGTAAGTCGGGACCTAAGCCGAGGCCTAGAGGCGTAGGCGATGGATAACAGGTTGAGATTCCTGTACTAGTTAATTATGTTTGAGCGATGGAGGGACGTAGAAGGCTAACCTGTGCGCACTGTTGGATATGTGCGTTCAAGCAGTAAGTCAGGTCATGAGTGAAATGCTTGTGACCGTGTTGACAAGCTGTGATGAGGATCGAAATAAAGTAGAGAAGTGGGCCATGTCACGCTACCGAGAAAAGCTTCTAGTGAGTAATTAACTACCCGTACCGCAAACCGACACAGGTAGTCAAGGAGAGTATCCTAAGGTGAGCGAGTGAACTCTCGTTAAGGAACTCGGCAAAATGACCCCGTAACTTCGGGAGAAGGGGTGCTGCACGCAAGTGCAGCCGCAGTGAAAAGGCTCAGGCGACTGTTTATCAAAAACACAGGTTTCTGCAAAATCGTAAGATGAAGTATAGGGGCTGACGCCTGCCCGGTGCTGGAAGGTTAAGTGGATGAGTTAGCTTCGGCGAAGCCCAGAAACGAAGCCCCAGTAAACGGCGGCCGTAACTATAACGGTCCTAAGGTAGCGAAATTCCTTGTCGGGTAAGTTCCGACCCGCACGAAAGGCGTAACGATCTGAGCACTGTCTCAACGAGAGACTCGGTGAAATTGAGATACCTGTGAAGAAGCAGGTTACCCGCGACAGGACGGAAAGACCCCATGGAGCTTTACTGTAATTTGATATTGGGTGTTGACATAGCTTGTACAGGATAGGTAGGAGCCGTGGAAACCGGGACGCTAGTTTCGGTGGAGGCATTGTTGGGATACTACCCTCGCTGTGCTAACACTCTAACCCGCACCACTTATCGTGGTGGGAGACAGTGTCTGATTGGCAGTTTGACTGGGGCGGTCGCCTCCTAAACAGTAACGGAGGCGCCCAAAGGTTCCCTCAGAATGGTTGGAAATCATTCTTCGAGTGTAAAGGCAAAAGGGAGCTTGACTGCGAGACAGACAGGTCGAGCAGGGACGAAAGTCGGGCTTAGTGATCCGGTGGTACCGTATGGAAGGGCCATCGCTCAACGGATAAAAGCTACCCTGGGGATAACAGGCTTATCTCCCCCAAGAGTTCACATCGACGGGGAGGTTTGGCACCTCGATGTCGGCTCATCGCATCCTGGGGCTGTAGTTGGTCCCAAGGGTTGGGCTGTTCGCCCATTAAAGCGGTACGCGAGCTGGGTTCAGAACGTCGTGAGACAGTTCGGTCCCTATCCGTCGCGGGCGTAGGAAATTTGAGGGGAGCTGTCTCTAGTACGAGAGGACCGAGATGGACATACCGCTGGTGTACCAGTTGTCCCGCCAGGGGCATCGCTGGGTAGCTATGTATGGATGAGATAAACGCTGAAAGCATCTAAGTGTGAAACCGACCTCAAGATGAAATTTCCCATTCCTTTATGGAAGTAAGACCCCTAAGAGATGATTAGGTAGATAGGCTAGAAGTGGAAGTGCAGTGATGTATGGAGCGGACTAGTACTAATTGGTCGAGGACTTAACCAAGTAAGGTAGTAATCGGAAGAAATAAATAATATCTAGTTTTGAGAGAACGAAGTTCTTTCAGATAAATAGTGTGGTGGCGATAGCTAGAAGGATACACCTGTTCCCATGCCGAACACAGAAGTTAAGCTTCTAAACGCCAATAGTAGTTGAGGGATCGCCCTCTGCAAGGGTAGGAAGTCGCCGCGCAATTTATAAAAGAGTTACCGTTTGGTAGCTCTTTTTTTGTACATTCAAAACGATAGATTACTTTTTATGATAGAATTAAAGAGGTGTGCTGATTATACTTGATTAACTGCAGGATTTGAATGGAGATAGAGATATTTCGTTAATTCAAGGGCACACCATAATGTTAATATCTGAATTACTATCGTAAAACTACATAAAATAGTTTGTTTTTTATCGTTATTTAGGTACATTTTCATTATTAACCGGGGATATTATTCGTGATTTATGATAAAATTATATTAATACATATTAAGGAGAGGCTTCGTGATGAAGAAATTTAAGATAACACTAGGATGGCAAATCCTGATTGGTTTAATTTTAGGTATCATCCTAGGTCTAGTGTTCTACAAGAACGCTACCGCAATTACTGCAATGCAAAGTGTTGGTACAATGTTCATTCGTTTGATTCAAATGATCGTTGTCCCAATCGTTGTTTCATGTTTAACTGTTGGGATTGCCAACATTGGTGATATCCATAAGTTAGGCCGTATCGGTGGAAAGACCATTCTATACTTCGAAATTATGACTACAATTGCCATTGTTTTAGGTTTAGTTGTTGGTAATGTTTTCCATCCTGGTGACTTCATTAACGTGCATTCATTACACGCTACTGATATTACCCAATACATGACTACAGCAAAGACTGCTAACCACACTGGAATATGGGGTACTTTAATTAACCTAATTCCGGTAAACGTATTTAACTCAATTGCTTCTGGTGATATGATGCCAATCATCGTATTCTCAGTATTCTTTGGTTTAGGTACTGCTGCTGTTGGTGAAAAGGGTAAGATTATCGTTGATTTCTTAAACGCCGTTTCACAAGTAATGTTCAAGATTACTGGTTGGATTATGAAGTTATCACCAATTGGTGTCTGTGCATTAATTGGTGTTACTCTAGCTGAACTTGGTGTTTCTGCATTAGCTCCACTAAGTTACTTCGTTTTATTAACTTATCTAACAATGATTGTATTCGTACTTGTTGTTATGGGACTGGCTGCTAGAATCTTTGGTTTTAAGATTACTGATCTTCTAAAGGTTGTTAAAGAAGAAGCCGTATTAGCATTCTCAACTGCCAGTTCAGAAGCTGCACTACCAAGAAGTATCGATAAGATGACTAAGTTTGGTGTTAGCCCATCAATCGTTTCATTCGTAATCCCAACCGGGTACACATTTAACCTTGATGGTTCAGCAATTTACCAATCACTTGCTGCATTATTCCTAGCTCAAGCCTACGGAATTCACCTAAGCATTGGTCAACAACTTACTTTACTTGTTGCCCTAATGATTACTTCAAAGGGTATGGCCGGTGTTCCTGGTGCTTCATTCGTTGTGCTATTAGCAACCGTTTCAACTGTTGGTATTCCAGTTTCTGGTTTAACATTCATTGCCGGAATTGACCGTTTCATCGATATGGCTAGAACAGCAGTTAACGTTATCGGTAACTCACTAGCAACTGTGATTATCGGTAAGTCTGAAAAAGAATTCGATCCTGAAAAAGAAGCTAAATATCTAAAATCAATCGGCATTCATAAATAATTAGACCATACTGAAAACTAAAAAACGGCATTTTTAACTAATTATCATCTCGCTTATGTAATTAATCATAAAGATTACTGTAAGCCCACAGAGGCTAAAAATAGCTTTTATTTGATTAGAAATTATAGATGTAACTTACTTATTTCAAAAGTGTAAATAAAAAGACCGAATCAATATGATCCGGTCTTTTTTCTCGTGTTTAACACAAGAAAAGAGACAACCTACAAAGTTGTCTCTTTTATAATTAATATTGATAACAGATAAGTAGCAATTACTTTGGCGTAAACCCACGTCCCCGTGGACTCAACGAAGATTTTTGTGTAATCTCATAATTACTCAGTTTATCTGTTCGTAAAATTTAGTAGTAGCATAAACTGTTGTCCATACCTCCCCAACTAGTTCCCTAGAAGGTGAAGCATCATCAAGCAATTATTAATATTTAATTTTAAATTACTGTTATTAGCTGCTAACATTTCACTGTTAATTAACGTTTCACCGTTAAGCATGCAGCTAAAGGATACTGAGATAACCAACAACAGTTAATTCTCCATCTAAATAATCTATATTGATTATGTTGATTTCGGGAAAATTAACTGTCAAAGGTCATCTCAATTCTATTTGTTTAGAATTGAAACAACTTCTGACATCAATTTTCCCTTGATAGAATGATCTTTCGACGCTCCTGGATCAAAAGTTAATTCAGTCATATGTTGTTCACTCCTTTTTTCTAGTTTTATTACAATGTTCATTGTACACCAATTATTATATTTTGACAACATTTCACTTATAAATTGATATAAATATTTTTCATCATCTAATCAAAATGCAAAGAGAACCTAATCATATCAATGATTAGGTTCTCTTTTTACATATTACAGTGATCCATATTTTCCATGTGGTCGTAACAAGACATACCACTTAAGTCGAGGTCTTCGACGGCAACACCACGTTCTTCGGCAAATGCCTTCATCAAGTCATCCATCTTAGTTAGGTGGAATTCTTGTGGGTGGTCTGGGTCATCGACTTGGATTTGCGCCATCATACCGCCATCTTCGTGTTCGATGATGTGGCAGTGATACATGAAGACGCCGGGGTGGTCGAACCATGCTTTGAAGCGAACTGTTTCGTCAGGGTTTACTCCGATGGTGTCCTTTAGACCAGTTTCATTAGGGTATGGGGCATGGCCATCTCTGTCTAATACTTCAAATTGGCAGCCATGCATGTGGAATGGATGGACCATTCCGTTTTCACAGTCGTTGGTGTTGGTAACTTCCCAGATTTCGCAGTTACCCATGGTTTGTTTGGCATCGATTCTTTCCATATCAAACTTCTTACCATCTAGGGCAACTTCTTCATCCATACCAGACATAACGACTTTTCGGACGGGTGTGTTCTCAGTAACTTTGGGTGTGTTCATTTCAAATAGGGTGTCAGGAATAACGCTGTTATCTTCTGCGAATTCATGGATTCTAAAATGCATGATGGGGACATCGTCAGAATATAGAACAACTTCATCACCTGGTTTGTATTGACCGAAATCAACGACAATTTCTTGTCTTTCGGCACAAGTAATCATTAGGTGGGTAAACTTAACTGGGTGGGTTAAGAGGCTACCATCACCTGCGATTTGGGTGAATTCAAGGTCGTCTGAGAAGTGCAAACGCCATTCACGACGGTTGGCACCATCTAGTAGACGAAGACGAACCTTTTGGGTGGTGACATCAAAGTATGGGTTAACTGTTCCGTTAATCATTGCTGTAGGACCTTGAACGCCATCAGGGTCGTAATCAGCCTTGTAATCCCATTGGTTATCTTCATGGAAACGACGATCTTGTAAGATAACGGGGATATCGTCGGCACCATAATTACGTGGGATTGGAAGGGTTGCTTCATGTTCATCCTTGACGACAACAGCGGTAGCTAGGCCATGCCAAACTTGTTCGGCGGTTGATGGGCATGGATGAGCATGCAACCAAAGGGTAGCTGCAGGTTGATCACACTTGAAATTTAAAACCTTACTTTCACCTGGGTAGACAGGGGTGTGACAACCACCATCGATATCACCGGGAACGTTTAAACCATGCCAGTGATAGGTAGTTAATTCAGGTAATTCGTTTTTAACAGTGACGTGAATGTTCTTACCACGTTTGAATAAAATGGTCTTACCTAGTAGTGCTTGATTGTATCCCCATGTCTTAGTGGCTTTACCGGGCATAATTTGTGCTTCACCAGCTTGTGAGGTAACTGTGTAGTACATGTCAGTATCGGTCTCTTTGTCAGGGGTAAGTAATTCTGGAACCTTTAACTTTTGTTGTTCCACGTTTGGTTCTTCCAAAGGAATGTAACCACCGTCGTGCGTGTTAAAAGCGGGTTCGTAAAAGAAATAATCTGTGTAGACTTTTTCGGTAGACATAAAAAATAACCTCTCTTTTTTCAAGATTGGTTATAGTATATTCCTGTTTATATTCATTTGCAATTAATAACCATTACAAACTAGTATGTATTAAAAAAGAGACGATTTAATCGTCTCTTTTTATTGTGATCAATAATTATATTATTGTTCAGTGTACCATGGGTAATGGAAGTTACCTTCACGGTCAGTACGTTCATAAGTGTGAGCACCGAAGTAGTCACGTTGTGCTTGTAGTAAGTTAGCAGGTAATACTTCAGCACGGTATGAATCGTAGTAGTTAACAGCTGCTGAAAGTGATGGAACTGGAATACCAGCCTTAGTTGCAAGAGCAACAACATCACGAGCATCTTGTTGGTACTTGTTAGCGATTTCTGAGAAGTATGGGTCTAACAATAGGTTAGTTAGGTTTTCATCCTTTTCGAAAGCGTCAGTAATGTTTTGTAGGAATTGGGCACGAATAATGCATCCTTCACGCCAGATTTGAGCTAGTTCACCGAACTTCAAGTTCCAGTCATATTGTTCTGAAGCGAAACGTAGTTGTTCGAAACCTTGAGCGTAACTCATAATCTTACCGAAGTATAGAGCCTTACGTACACGTTCTACTAAGTCCTTCTTTTCGTCATCGTTGATGATGTCTGAAGCCTTAGGACCGTTTAATACCTTAGCTGCTGCAAGACGTTCGTCTTTTAGCATTGAGATGAAACGAGCGTAAACTGATTCAGTGATAACTGATTGGTCAGTACCAACTTCCATGGCATCTTCTGATGACCACTTACCAGTACCCTTGTTAGCACCACGGTCTAAGATCATGTCAACGATAGGCTTGCTCTTGTCAGCACCTAAATCGTCTTTTCTAGTTAAGATATCAGCAGTAATTTCGATTAGGTAACTGTTTAGTTCACCTTTGTTCCATTCCTTGAAGATATCAGCTAATTCGTCAATGTCGATACCGGCACCGTTACGAAGAATGTCGTAACTTTCGTCGATTAATTGTTCATCACCGTATTCAATACCGTTGTGAACCATCTTTACGTAGTGACCTGCACCGTTAGGTCCGATGTAAGCAACACATGGCTTACCATCGCTAGCCTTAGCAGCGATTTGAGTTAAAACAGGTTCAACTAGCTTGTATGCTTCTTTTTGACCACCAGGCATTAGTGATGGACCGTGTAAAGCACCTAGTTCACCACCAGAAACACCCATACCAATAAAGTTGATACCAGATGCATCTAGTCTAGCGTTTCTTTCGATTGTGTTATGGAAGTTAGTGTTACCACCATCAATTAAGATATCACCCTTATCTAATAAAGGTAATAGTGAGTCGATAGTTGCGTCAGTTGGCTTACCAGCCTTAACCATCATAACGATACGACGTGGAGTTTCTAGTGAGTTAACAAAATCTTCAACAGAGTAACTTGGTACCAAGTTCTTGTCTGCGTGATCCTTCATTACCGCTTCAGTCTTTGAAGCTGAACGGTTAAAAATACCTACAGTGAAGCCGCGGCTTTCAATGTTAAGGGCTAAGTTCTTACCCATAACAGCCATTCCAACAACACCAATGTTTGCTTTTGAGTCAGCCATTATAAACCTTCCTTTTTAAAGAAAATTGTGTATAAATATACACTTAGATTTTAACATTTTAATGATTAAATGTCATATAAATTATTTTTTTGAGTTAAAAACCCAAGCTCTGCCATCACGAGCTAGTAATTCGTCGGCAGCATCAGGTCCCATTGAACCTGGTGTGTAGTTAGGGAAGTCTGGTTTGTCAGTATCCCAAACGTGTCTGATAACATCGGCGAATTCCCAAGCACGACTTACTTCGTCCCAACTGGCAAAGTTAGTAGCGTTACCTAAGATAGCATCGTGGATTAAACGTTCGTATGGTTCTGGAGTAGCAGCCTTTTCTTCATCACTTTGAGTGTGAGTTAAGTCTAGTGGTTGCATTTCCATACCTTGACCAGCTTGCTTTCCGTTTAGACGTAGGATGATCTTGTTAACAGGGTCTACGAATAAAGTAAGCACGTTGTTTTTTAATTCGCTTTCAGTTCCTTTAGCAGCTGCAAAGATGTCTACTAGGGGTTTCTTGAATACAACATCGATTCTAGTAAACTTGTCAGTTAGCATCTTACCAGTTCTGATGTAGAAAGGAACGTTCTTCCAACGTTTGTTTTCGAACAATACTTTACCGGCAACGTAAGTTTCGGTAATTGAATCGTTAGGAACGTTGTCTTCGTGACGGTAATCTCTTTGGTCACCGTTTGCACCATATTGTCCACGAACGAAGTTTTGACGAGCTTCGTCTTCAGTGTAAACATGCATGCTTCTTAGTGCACGAATCTTTTCTCTGCGGATGTCTACGTCCTTGAATGAAATAGGGTCTTCCATTGCAAGAATAGTAAGCATTTGCATAGTGTGGTTTTGTACCATATCACGTAGGGCACCAGAACCATCATAGTATCCGGCACGTTCTTCAACACCTAGCTTTTCAGCAAGGGTTACTTGAATGTTGTCAATGTACTTGTTGTTCCAAATACCTTCAATTAGTGGGTTACCAAAACGTAATGCAATAATGTTTTGAACCATTTCTTTACCCAAGTAATGATCAATTCTGTAAACTTGGTTTTCGTTAAATGATTTAGCCAAAGCATTGTTTAATTCTTCAGCTGTGTCGTAGTCACGTCCGAATGGTTTTTCGATAATTAAACGGTTGAAACCGCCATTGTCTGATAAACAATTGTGGGCTTTTAAGTTTTTAGCTACAGTTCCAAAGAAGTTAGGAGCCATGGAAATGTAGAAGATACGATTTCCTTCAATATCATATTGTTGGTCTAACTTGTTTGCGTAGTCACTTAATGCGTCGTAATGTTCTGGATTAGTTACGTCGTGTGACATGTAGTAAAAATGACTAGCGAAAGCTTTTGCTTGTTCTTCGCTGTCAGCGTTGGCACTTACAGAGTCCAAGATTACTTCGCGGAACTTTTCGTCGCTCCATTCACGACGACCAGTACCGATTAATGCAAAGTGATCGTTATCTACGTAACCTTTTTTGTATAGGTTAAAAATAGATGGATATAATTTACGTTTAGCTAGGTCACCTGTTGCACCAAAAAGCATGAACAAGGCACGAGTTGCTGTTGCCAATTACCGTCACTCCTTATAGAAAAATTTTAACGAATCAAATGAAATATATTTCATTTTCGGTTAATAATACAAGGCTATTATATAACACCATGCTAAATTAAAAAAGTGTTTTTAATCCATAGCACAAAAGAAATGTAAACGCTTTACTAAAATTTAATAATTTAAACATCTCTTAATGGATATTATGCTCTCAAATGAATTATAATTGTTGTTAGAACATTTGAATAAGGGGGAGGATTCATGAAGAAAAGAACAGAATTAGGACTTCGTTTAGTATTTTTCTATTCACTACTGTTAAATTCCGGTGCTGCATTCATGTGGCCACTAGTAACGATGTATATCGATGACTACTTACATAAGTCACTACTAGTGTCGGGGGTATCATTACTATTTATTTCCGGTTTTACCATTATTGGTAATTACATCGGGGGTTATTTATTTGATCATTGGTCAGCGTATAAAGCAGCCTTGATTGGTATTACCGTCTCGACGGCCGCCATTTTAGCATTAATTTTCTTTCATGGATGGCCTACCTTTGCGATTCTAATGGTAGTTTTAGGATTTGGAGATGGGATTAACCTAACGCTTCTAAACTCATATGCTACCAACGTTAAGAGTAAGGACACCAGAACGGTATTCAACATCCTATATGTTGGATTAAACATCGGGGTCGTAATCGGAACTGCGATGGTTGGATACCTACTAAAATACGGTGTCACCATTGTCTTTATGACCGCAGCGGTATTTTACATCTTGCTATGGTTGCTTACTTTTGTATACTTCAACATCGACTTTTCAGACTACGATAACAGTATTCCAAAAGAAGAAATCAAGGAAGAAAAAGAGGGGATTTTAAAGTCCAATGTTCGACTAATCTATCCAATCTGTATCATGGTATTTACCGTCTACTTGAGTTATACATTGTGGGAAAGCGTCATGTCAGTCCACATGGTTAGAATGGGGATTCCGTTTGAAGCATACTCAATGCTTTGGACAGTAAATGGTCTAATGATTGTATTTGGACAACCTATATTAAATTACGTAAGTAAACGACTAAAAATTCATTTAAATCACCAAGTTTTCTTGGGAGTATTTATCTTCGCAATTTCGTTTTTCTTCCTAGTTTACGCAAAGACTTTCCCAGTCTTTTTAGCCATCATGATTTTCCTAACATTTGGTGAAATGCTGGGACTACCTGATGTGCCTGCATGGATTGATCAACTATCAACCAAGTCGGAAAAGGGTAAGTACCAAGGGATGTTCAATGCGTTGATGTCAGCCGGACGTGCAATCAGTCCACTATTCGCCGGATTGTTTGTTGAAGACTTTGGCTACAATCCATTGTTCATCTTCGTTACCGTCTTAATGCTAATCGCATTATTCGCGGTTATGATTATCAGTCGTAAAACAGAATAATCAAATTAAAAAAGGGTTCGTTTCGATATGAAACGAATCCTTTTTATTTATCGTATTTTTTTAATTCATCATAGACTCTGACCACGTCTCGATCAGTTCCACGAAGTTCAAAGTCGGTCACAAATGGTGCGTTGAATTGTTTAGCGTAACGTTTGGCAGTTAGACAGTATTGCTCGTTGAAGTTCTTGTTACCTGAACCGATAACCCCAATACAGTATTTAGCGTTGTCGTTGTAGTCGATATATTCGCCCAAAGTGTTGGTCATCATTTCTTTGACGCCGTTATCAATGCCGTTGCCGCCATCTAAGTAGGTAGGCACGAATGCGAAGAAATTGCCGGTTTCATCAGCGAAGTCTGATTGATCGGTGATTTCCTCTAACTCAATTAACGGGTTATTGTCGTCGTCATTATGTACGTTTTTAGCATATTCTTGTAAGTTGGTCACAAAGTTACGCGTGTTACCAGCCACTGAAATATATAGGATTCTAATTGGTTTCAATGTTTAGCTTCCTTTCAAGGCAAAATAAAAAATCTGTTAGAAATATATTCTAACAGATTTAAAAATTATATATTAGTCTTTACTTTCTTCATCTTTTTGTTCTTCAGAAGATTTTTCGGCCATAGCCTCGTGGTTATCACGTAAATCGTCTACTTCGAATAAATCGATAAATGAGTTTTCAAAGTGTAATACCTTAAATGTGAAGGTATCTACCTTGAATTCTGTACCAGGTTTGATTTGAATACCTGGGTTGTTGTCGATAAAGTAACCGGAAAGGGTAACACTATCTGATTTGCTGAAGTCTTTGATTTCAGTCTTGAAGTAACGTTCAAAATCATAAGTAGTCATCTTACCACTTACTTGGTAAGTACCCTTAGGTTGCTTGAAGACATATTCATTGGTTGCTGGATCGATTTCGTCTCGAACAGTACCGAATAGTTCTTCATAAATATCTTTATCAGTAATAATACCTGAAGTACCACCATATTCATCAACTACGACAACAATAGGAGTTCTCATAGTAATCATCTTTTGAAGCACTTCAGTAATCTTCATTGTTTCAGGAACAGTTCCAATATCACGGATTAGACGTTCAACTGGAATGTTTGAGTTCACTCTTGATTGACGAACAAGGTCGTAACAGTAAACGTAACCTAGAATGTTATCTTTGTTGTTATCGATAACAACTGGAATACGACTGAATTTTGATTGTAGGTATACTGTGATGGCATCGTCTACTAAAGTATTGATGTCCATAACAGTCAATTGAGTTCTATCAATCATGATGTCCTTGGCAACTTTATCGTTAAAGTCGAAGGCACGTTGCATGTATAGGTAATCGTATTTTTCAAGATCACCATTTTCAACGGCTTCCTTTGAGATACTTAGGATTTCAGCTTGTGACATTGATTCGTCACTTTCGTCTGTCATCTTAAGACCCATTAACTTAACAACACCAGCGGCACTGACGTTGATAGCCCAAACACCAGGATAGAAAATTGTGTGGAAGTAATGAAGTGGAGTAGCCACGTAACCTAGAATTCTTCTAGGCATGGCGATACTGATGTTCTTAGGAACAACTTCAGTAAATACCACTTCTAAATAGGTAAGAATCAAGATACCAATTACACCACCAATGGCGTGAGCGGTACCAGCAGTGACCCATCCAGATTTTAATTCAAGTAAATCAAAAATGGCGTCAACGATAAGACTTTCACCAACCCAACCCATGATGATACCACAGACGGATACACCCACTTGGGTGGTTGATAAATAGTCATTTAGGTTAGTGATCATGTGCATTTCACGAGCAAGCTTCTTTGACTTACCCTTATTTTCTTCTTCTTCTTCCAACATACTGTATCTGGTTTGCACTAAGGCAAATTCACAGGCAACAAAGTAAGCGGCGAAGAAGAATGCAATCAATACAATAACGATTTGAAAGAATATCGCACCACTATCCAACAGAACATTCCCCGTTTCTTAATAAAATTTATATAATGTCTACATTATACCTTTTATGTTTATTTTTTTTAAGTAATTTAATGAATATAATAACCTATTTTCACTAAAAAAGATTTAAAAAAGTGAAACTTTAGACAAAAATTTAACATTTATTCTACATATATAGTGTTACACATTTGCCTCAGCAATTAAACTAGCTAGCTTATCTCTGTTCCATAGGTCGATGTCTAACTTCTCGCTCGCTGAGATGGCGTGAGGGGTGAAGTAGCTGTTGGTAATGACCACGGCCTTTTTACAATTGTAGTAACTGCGCCCTGAGTTGGCCTCTTGGACCGCCTTGATGCCGACGGGACTGGCGTATAGTTTGCATTGAAATACATAACTGGTGTCGCCATTTTTGGCGTAGACATCGACACCGAAGTCGCTGCTTCCCTGAGTGCGTTTGATGTCTGAGAAACCAAGTGCCTTAAGCAAGTCACAAGTAAAGGTCTCAAACTGATAACCGTCGAAGTTATCAATTGTGGCCAGTTTTTGTTTGGACTGATAATCCATAAATGATTGATACTCGTCTGTAACATGGGCGTCTGCTAGTTTATCCTTTTGGTCTTGGAGGCGTTTGATGTCTTCTACTAGACTATTGTATTGAGTGTTTAACTCATTTAGTTGTTGGTATTTGATGTTGAGCTCATTGATTTGCTTGCTTAACTGATTACGGTAGGCCTTTTGTGATTCAATGCGCTCGTTCATCTCGTCTAATTGACGTTTTAACATCGACAGTTCGTTTAAATATGGCGTGGATTGTGCCTGATATTGCTGTCTGGAGATATCGACAGCTCGATTTTGATACGTCATCTGGTTTGAAACGACATGTGTCTTTTTAAACGTATATGTTTGATGACGACTGAGATTGTTTTTAATGGTTTTAATAAAATGTTTGTCTGATTTTGGTAGGATGCAGTAGCCAGTGACTAGCAGGGTGAATGCAATGCACAGTGCTGTCAGCTGATTGTAAACGTTTGATAGGTGCATCATGGCTACCACGATGTCGATAATTTTCAATGTAATTAGGATACATATAAATCGACGAATGAAGTGACTGATTTTCACGTCTAAACTTCCTTTTTAAGATTTAATAATAACCCTATTTTATCAGATTTGACGCGGTTTCTCTATGTTTTTAAGAACGTTTGTTCTATATAAACGCAAAAAAATCCCCCGGTATAATACCGAGGGATTTTTCTTAGCCATGTTGTTTCTTTATCGTGGCGATGTTTCCGGGATGGTTATTGAATCCGTAAGAGTTAGAAACGACATATTGAGGACGATGTTTGGAAGCATCAAAAGTGCGGTATAGATAATCACCGATTATGCCCAGCGCAAGCATGATCATTCCTGATAGGACACACATTAAAGAGATTGCGAATGTAAGTGTCGAGATACCAGTGAAGATGGTGACTAATCCATAAATGATTCCAGCGATAATACTGATGAAACCGATATAATTTACTATCTTGAGGGGGATTGCGGAGAATGAGGTGATTCCATCAGACGCTAGTCTAATCATTTTATTTAGGGGGTATTTTGTGACTCCCGCATTTCGTTCTTGTCGTTCATAAGTTACGGCTGTTTGCTTAAAACCAACCCACGAAACAAGGCCACGAACGAATGGCTCAGGTTCGTTTAATTTGGAAAGTGCATCAACCACTTTACGATCCATTAGGCGAAAGTCACCGGTATCAAGGGGGATATCGACGTTGGCGATTTTACGCATTACGCGGTAGAAGGCTTTCGCAGAGAAACGTTTGAAGAAGGATTCGCCTTCACGGATAAGGCGTTTTCCATAGACAACGTCAAAGCCTTCTTGCCACTTTTCAATCATGTTAGGGATAACAGAGGGGGGATCTTGTAAATCCGCATCCATGACGACAACCGCATCACCTTTGGCATATCGAATGCCGGCGGTAATTGCTAGTTGGTGACCGAAGTTTCTTGAAAATTCGACCAATCTAATGTTTTCGTATTGTGATTGTGCGTGACGGATAATATCTACGCTTGAATCGACAGAGCCGTCATCCACAAAGATAATTTCGTAAGTTTCAATTTGGCATTCCACGAAGTTTTCTAAGACTTCGATGGTGTTTTTGATGCCAGCTTCTTCATTGTAAACGGGGAGAACAATGGAGATTTTGTTAGTTTTATTTGGCATGAGACACCTCCAGATTAATAAATGCTGGAAAGGTCATATAAGGTACCGTTGCTCATGTTAGATGGTCCACCACCCATGTTCATTGATTGCTTACCACTAGGTTTGGCCATCTTAGCAGATGCGCCTTTCTTCATGGTGAAGCTCATTGAATTGGATGAAGAAGTAGTAGTGCTGGTTGAACCACCATATTCACTTGCGCTGACCTTCTTAGCATGTTTCTTGATCCAGTTAACAATTGTGCTGTTAGTAGAACCTGACT
Organism: Apilactobacillus kunkeei; assembly: GCF_001421115.1. Lineage (GTDB taxonomy): Bacteria > Bacillota > Bacilli > Lactobacillales > Lactobacillaceae > Apilactobacillus > Apilactobacillus kunkeei_F. The sequence goes on from NZ_JXCW01000001.1 coordinate 99,778, forward strand.
TACCTTCATCTAGGTAGTATTTAACTTGTCCAGATTTTACTAATTGCTTGAATTTGCTTAATGTCATAGCAGGGTCAGTTCCGTTGAAACCACCCATTGCCATAACGGCTTTCTTGGTTTTAATAATATATGGAGCAGCAGTGCCAGAATCTGCGGTTGCAAATAGGTACTTGGCATTGCCTTGGTGCTTAGTTAAATAGTTCAACAATTTGGTATTAACTGTTCCGTTACCAATTCCACCTGAGTTATTACCACCACTGGTTAAGAGATCGGGACCAGCGGTTGGAATAGCTGCAGATTCTTTAGCAAGGGTAGGGGTTAATGACCAGAAACTAGGTGCTACTGCAATTGATAGTAGACCTACGATAACGATAGCCTTTCCGGCAGGTTTAGCTTTGAAGACAAGTAATAAGATACTTGCTAGAACTGCTACGACTAGGATTAATACACTTAACCATGCGTAGTAGCTTGATACATACCATGCTTGTAGTCCGGCAGTAACAACGATTGCTAGTGGTAGGAAGTATGCCTTGTAATTGTTTAGACCGAAACGTTTAAACAAGTCCAGCATAGCTGCTAACCCAAGTCCAGCAAGTGCTGCAATGGCGGGAGCTAACATGATGGTGTAGTAAGGATGGAAGAAACTAGCTACGGAGAAGAATCCGTAAACTGGAACTAACCAACCTGTCCATAAAACTGTGTGTTTTTGACGAGTAGTAAGTTGGTACCATTTACGCTTAGGATCAGCGAATCCGATGAATGCGGCAATCATACCGATAATGGAGAATGGTAATAACCAACTAATTTGTGGTCCTAAAGCTGATTGGAATAGGCGAAGTGGACCAGCAGTTCCGATGTTAAATGCACCACCCATGCCGCCTTTACCGTTCATCTTCATACCACCGCGGTGATTTCCGCCAGTAAAGTTACCACGAGATTTCATATTCTTAGAAGGGTTAAAATTACCCTTCTTGCCACTTGGTGGCGTCATCTTGTTGTTGCTGTTTGATTTGGTGTTACCACCAGGTTGGTTAGAACCCTTAGAAGAGTTATTACCCATACCCTTGAAGGCACCACCGGTACCAGTAGTTTGACCTAATAATCTTTGAGTACCGTTGTATCCAAAGGCTAGTTCTAATACTGAGTTGTGTTGTGATCCACCTTCATATGGACGATTATTAGCTGATGTCATATCAACTGATAGTGGCCATGATAGGGTGAATACGACTAAGGCGATTGTGGCAAGTGATAACTTACCAATCTTTTTCTTCCATGAATCTTTTGATGCTAACCAGTAGAAGATAAGCATTGCTGGAATAATCATGAAAGCTTGTAGCATTTTGATGTTAAACGCGAACCCGATGGTAGCAAAACTTCCGATTAACCAGTACATGTTGTGCTTGTTGATGGATTTTTGTAGCATCCAGATTGCTAACAATAGGAAGTAGATTAGAGTAGCATCCATATTGTTGGTACGAGAGTCAGCGACAACAATGGGGGTAATTGTCATTACTAACGCAGCGATTCTACCTGCGAAGCGACCAAAGTAAGGAGTTACTAGTCGATACATTAGGTAGACGGATCCGACACCGAATAATACTGATGGTAGGACCACACTGAAGTTTGAAACACCTAGGATTTTAGCTGAGATAGCCATGAACCATAGGGCAACAGGTGGTTTATCGACAGTGATGTATCCGGCTGAATCAAAACTGGCATACCAGAAGTTTTTAAAGCTCTGGGTCATACTAGTGATGGCGGAAGTATAGAAGTCGTTGGCAGAACCAGTCTTCCATGTTCCGTAACCGTACAAGCCTAATGCAATTAGGAGAATAATAGCTAACACCCAATCGACTTTATGTCGTTGGAAGAAGTTAGGTTTCTTGTCTGTCGGTTCATTCATTGGCAGATGCCTCCTTTAATTCAGTTTTTCTAAATACCCAATACTTACTTAAGAAGAAGTTAGTAGGCGTAGTGACTAGAAGCGTGATTAGGGGGATAATGTTGGCAATAACGTGGAAATAGTTACTTGCCACTTCTGTCACTAAGATACTTAAGGTCCATGTTAAAAGGTAAGTAAGGTAGTATTTAACGACGATCATCCAGTCATGGTTGGCTTTAAATACCCACTTTTGATTAATGGTTAGACCAATAATCGATGTAGTACCGTATCCAATCGCCATTGCAAAAGTAGGAGAAGTTGCTTTATACAACATTGAATAGATAAGATAAGTTAGAATAGTGTTGATTAGACCAACAATTCCGAATTTAAAAAACTGCCGCAAAATATTTATCATGGTTGGGCACTTCCTTTTTTGGAATGATTTAAGTCTAGTTTAAGAAAATTAAACTAATCTTAAAGCAATCATAAACTTAACTTAAATAACAAAATTAATTGAAATCGAAAGGAATGATTAACATGGATGGTTTAAATATCTTAATCGTCGAAGACGACGAAAACTTAGCAGCCAGTGTGGCTCAATTCTTATCACCAATCGGAAACACAACGGTGGTAAATGATGGTTTTGAAGGCCAAATGATGGGCCAAGACAACATCTATGACATCGCAATTTTAGATTTAATGCTACCGGAAGTCAGTGGATACGATATCTTAAAACACTGGCGAGTAGACGACGAAATAGACATGCCCGTTTTAATTTTGACCGCCAAGGACACTATGGCTGATAAGGTGCATGGGTTCGAATTAGGCGCCGACGATTACTTAACTAAGCCATTCCATCGTGAAGAACTAATCCTTCGTGTAAAGGCCTTATTAAAGAGAACAGGTCGTCTTGGTAACAACAACACATTGTCGGTGGGTGAATTTAATGTTGACTTAGGTCGCCACTACGTTGAATACCAACATCAAGAATTGAAATTAAACGGAAAAGAGTACGATCTATTGGTCTACTTCATGCAAAATCCTTCTACTATTATTACCAAGGACCAAATCTTCGATCGTCTATGGGGATTTGATTCTGAAACTTCATTATCAGTAGTTGAGGTATACATGAGTAACTTAAGAAAGAAGATTAAACAAATTTCTGGAGAAAACCCAATCAAGACCCTAAGAAACGTAGGGTACATGCTAGAAGGATCTAATCAATGAGAGATCGCATTTTAGAGCACAAACAACAAATTAAGTTATTCATTAAGGAACTAATTGGTTTTGCGATTTTATTTGCGATTTTAGGATTAATTGTTTACTTCTTCTTCCAAAAGTCGATTTACTCCAACATCGACGCTGGGTTGAACCGCCAAAAGGAACGAATTGAACGAAACACATACGCCAATGAAGGCCCATTGAGTGTCAATCAACGTCCTGGTGGATTTAATCCGTTTAACAACTACAACAATAGTGATTTTCAGACTAACGTGATTGTCTTCAATAAAAAGGGAATTATCTCCAATAGGGGGATGCTTGGTCAAAGAAATTACAAGCTATTGAGTAAGTTGACCGTTAAGAACAGAAAATTAAATCAAGTTGAAGAAATTACTTTGTGGTCTCACAATTACGTGACCACGTTTAGAGGGATTCTATTAAAGGTGTCCGACGATAACACTAATCCCGAGTATGCGGGTAATTATGTATTGATTTTGCAAAACATCGATGCTGATTTACTTGCCTTACACAGTTTCGTCGAAGCATTGATTGTGACATTGATATTCTTCTGGGCAATTGCGATTTTAATTGCTTACTACCTATCTAAGTCGAGTATGAAACCAATCATTAATTCATGGCACAGACAAAAGGAATTCAGTTCCAACGCCGCCCATGAATTGAGAACGCCATTGACGGTTATTCAAAACCAGATGGAATTCTTGTTAACTAAACCAAATGACAAAGTCGTCGATCAGATTCAACCGGTATCGACGACCTTAGAAGAGGTTAAGCATCTAAAGGTCTTAACCCAACGACTATTGACGCTAGCGCGTTCTGATTCCAACATCGTCCAAGCACAACGTTCTGATGTTGAATTGAAACCATTCTTTGAAGGCGTCTTGTCACCATTTAACGAGATTGCCACAAGTCAAAACAAGTCATTTGTCGACACCATCGATGTCGATGGAACTGGCCATATTGATGCCGATTTGATTAAACAATTGGTGGTTATCCTAATTGATAATGCGATGAAATATACACCAAAGGGTGGTACCGTTGCCGTTAAGATTGTAAAGAACCACAGTAATCTAAGGATTGTGGTTTCAGATACTGGAAACGGTGTTCCTGACGAGGATAAAGCACGTATCTTTGAACGTTTCTATCGTACAGACAAGTCGAGAAATTCCAAGACTGGGGGAACTGGTTTGGGATTATCAATCGCTAAATGGATTGTCGACCAACATCATGGTCGCATTCATGTCCGTGATAATCATCCAACTGGATCAATTTTTACAGTAAATATTAATTTATAAAATATTAAATATTACAAAGTTTTTCTAAAATTTAATATGGAATTGGCTTTCTTTTACCCCTCCGGCTCTGTTACAATATGCAATAATGATAAAGCGATAAGAGGAGGTGTATAAGATATAAATTAATTTTTTAATTTCTTTATATCTTTATATGAGAAAAAAAGGATTATGGTTCTCGATTGTTGCCGTAATCGGTTTGATGCTTGCTAGCACCTCTGTACCAGCGATGGCTGATGCAAGTAACGCTAACACATCAAACACCGTTTATGACATGTCAGAATGGCAAGGTAGCCTTACCGATACCCAAGCACAACAATTAAGAAATGAAGTGCCATTCGTTATTTTAAGAGTGCAATACGGTAGTGCCTATGCCGACAAGACATTTGAACACAATCGTGATCTAATGGACAAGTATGGTATCCCATACGGGGTATACTCATTCAGTCAATACGAAAATCCTAGTGATGCCGCTTATGAGGCTAAAGTGCTATACAGTCGTGCACCACGTGCAAGATTTTACGTAAATGACTATGAATCACAAACTGTTACTTCTGGTGGAACCAATGAATCAACCGATGCATGGTTGAAGGCATTGAGACCATTAGTTGGTCAACGTAAGATTTTATTCTATTCATATGCTAATTTCATGGTTCAAAACGCAGCTAGTTCAGTTGCTAACTATGACGGTTACTGGTTAGCCGCATACCAAAACAACGAACCTGCCAGAGAACATGTTTTATGGCAATTTACAGATAAGTTCCATTCAAATGCACTAGGTAAAAACCTAGATGCAAGTATGTTTACCTCAAAGGATGCTAACTGGTTCATTGGTGACGTTTCCGATGCCACAAATCCTACTCCAGTACCAAAGATTAAAGTACCAAAGAGTGATCAATCTTCTAAAAAGGTAAACAAGAAACAAAGTGCTGCGCAAAAGAATGCAGCTAGCCCAGCTAACCAACAAGCTGCCAACAACAATAACAGTAACAACACTTCTGTAACTACCACTAAGAAAAAGAAAAAGGCTGTAGTTAAGAATGTTGATTACACTGCCGTTAATAAATCAATGACAATTGCTGGTGGTACTGGTTTGAAGATTTACAACCATGTACCTGGCGATAAACGTTACAAGAAGAACACTAAGGCCGTTCATAAGAGTAATTCTTACGCAACCAAGCGAGTTACTATTAACTCAGTAGCTAAGAATACTTCAAATGGTCGTACTTACTACCGTGTTCTACAAAACGGTAAGGTATTAGGTTGGATCAACACCAATGGCTTGGTATCTAACGTCACTTACTCCAAGTACCACGCTACTAAGATTGTTAGAATGCATCCAAAGGTAAACTTCTACAATCACGTTGGTAACAGTGGATTCGCTGACATTCACGTTACTAACTACGGTACCGGATACGCATACACCCCAGTACAAATTACCCAACGTGCTAAGAAAGACGGATGGAAGAAGTACTACTACAAGGCTTACTACCAAGGTAAATTTATTGGTTGGGCTTACGGTGCAATGTTTAAATAAAAAACTTTGATCAAAAAGACGATTCGAAAAAAGAATCGTCTTTTTTTATATATTTTTAAAATTTTTTATTAAAAATAAATGCCGTCATATCAATATTTATAGCGTATTTTTAGCACTTGACTAAATTGAGTGCTAGTTTTCTCTTGACTATTTGACCAATACTGACTAATATAAGAATTGTTGATAGGAAATAAATAACTACCAACTAAATATTGAAAATAAAATAATGAAAAGGGGCTTTGATTATGGCTAACGAATTAAGAAACAGAGACTTCAATGTATTTGATCCAATGAACGATTTCTTCGGTGACTTTGGTAAGAATTTCTTCAATTCAGTTGCTGGTAATCAAATGAAGACTGACGTTATTGAAAACGAAGATAATTACGTAGTAAGCTCTGAATTACCTGGTTTCAAGAAGGATGAAATTCATCTAGATTACAACAACGATACTTTAAGCATTCATGCTACACATGACTTGAGTAAGGAAGACACCAACAAGGAAGGTAAGGTATTAAGAAAGGAACGCACTTCAAGCAATATCGCACGTGCATTCTACCTACCTGATATCGATATTGATAATGTATCTGCCGACTATGATGGCGGTATTTTAAAGATTACATTACCAAAGCAAGAAGTTAAGGATGAAGAGGCACACAAAATCAACATTAACTAATTAACTCAAATAATTGGAGGGATATCTTATGGCAAACGAACTAAGAAACAATGTATTCAACGACTTTATGGATCCAATGAGCAACTTCTTTGATGGATTAGGCAGAAACATGGCTAACTCCTCAAAGATGAAGACAGATGTTATCGAAAATGATGACGAATTCGAAGTGAAAGCTGAACTACCTGGATTTAAGAAGGAAGATATCAACATTAATTACGAAAACGATACCTTAACAATCCATGCTATTCACGATTTGAACAAGGAACAAAAAGACGAAGACGGTAAGTTGATTAGAAGCGAAAGGACATCTAGCGATGTCAGTCGTTCATTCTACTTACCTGATGCAGACACTGATAAGATTGGTGCTAAGTATGACGGTGGTATCTTGGATATCATGGTACCTAAATCAGCTGAAAAAGAATCAAAGCACACAATTTCTATTAACTAATTTAAAAAAGAGTCATTGAGGCTCTTTTTTTGTGTATTTTTTCTGTAATATAAAGTGAAAAAATATTATAATGGAATTATAATGATTTTTTAAGGATGATTGGAGTGTTAGTAGATGAGATTAGGTTGTTCAGGAGCGTTAGTTCTAATATTTTTACTTTTATGTGTGGTGGCTAATCCGATATTAGCGATTACTATCGGTATTATCATTGCTTTAGCGGTGATTGTATACGTAGTGATTAAGAACCACGGAGAGGTAGAACAAGCGCGTTATAACAATGCTCAAACGATTGATGCCTCAATGTCAAAAGAAACATCATTCCAATTTAATAGTATGGTATACAAGCCAGTCACATCTTCTAAGGATGACATTCCTAACATGGAAATGATCCTAAGAACTGACCCAATCAAATATATTAAGAGCGATGAATTATCAAAACGTGAGCAAGACATGCTAGATTCAGGTTACTCAATGGAAAACATCAGGGTTGCCAGAATTAACGTTGTTCAAGGATACAACGCTCAATACCAATTATTTGATCGTTACTATGATGTCCTAAAAGTTGAAGCTGACATCACAACCGTTCCAAATCGTGCCATGACGGTATTACTAAAACAAATGGTAATGTGCTTCTACCACCAGGAATTTGGTTTAATCATTGATGTTCAACCACACTCATTTGACGATAACATGATTAAGAAGTTCATCGAACTATGCCCAGAAGTTAACATGTCTTCCTCATACTTCGATAATGCTAATATTACTAACGAAAGATTCTTAAACCAACGCATTGATAAAGGTTGCCTAAACGCCTTTAAGAACATCATGGTTGGTTACGACCTATAATGTATATGAAAAAGGGCTGCCAAGTTTTGGCAGTTCTTTTTATTTTTATTGACTTAAATCATTAATAGATATATAAACTTAGTAAGTAGTTTTTAACTTAAAATTAATTTTTATCATAAACTACTATACATAGTTTTACATTTTACCGGAGTGATGATAATGAAAAAATACAGTAACACTGTTTGGACCATTTTTTTACTATACGTTTTAATATTATTATTTAGCGTCCACAGTTTAGTAATTTTTATTGCTGGATTGGCAATGCTTTCTATCCCAGTCGGATTAAGAAACATGCTGATTGTTGATTTCCATAATCGAACTAAATGGTTCAACGTCGTAATGACAATCGTCGATGTATTGTTGTTAGGCGCAATCATTTGGATCAATATCAAATAAAAAAGCATACGCTTTAGCGTATGCTTTTTTAATATATCCACATCATTAGTACTATGAAGACGTCCCACATTGATCTTAAGATAATAGGAGCGATGATTCCATTCGTTTTTTCTCTAGCAAGACCTAATAGGATACCCACAATTATGTAGAACGAAAGGAAAATAATATTAAACAAAGAGTGGGAAATTCCAAAGATAATAGCTGAAAAGATAATTGCAAAATCACTATTCCACGTTTTTTCTAAGAAAGAAATCACTAATCCTCTAAAAAAGAGCTCATCTATGATTGGTGATAAAGTGAAACTAGTGCAAACACTAATAATTTGTAGATAATGGTTATTAAATCCTGTTAAAGTAAAAAGATTATTATGGATACCATTATTTGGTTTAATCACGACTACTATGAAAATGACATTTAAAATTAGCATTGCAATGCTAATTTTTATCAATGAAGAGTCAAATCGATTATTCTGAAATAATTCGATAATAGAATCATTAATTAGATGCCGATATAGATAAACGATTATGGTTATTAATAATAGAAAAGAAACTAATATTTGAATAGTAATTGTTCTAACAGTCCCGTCGGTTAATTGATAGATAGGGTACTGCACTAATCCCATTAAGGGGGATATAAACACCAACAAAAAAATAAAAGAAGTTTTTCTCATCACACTCCTCCTCCTGTCATATGATGATTGAAGCTTTTTACTATTAATTTTGTCACCATTATAATTCCATAAACATAAGATTTTAATTATTTTTTTGTAAAAAAACATCTGTGATTTTAAACAATTTTAAAATGAGAACTGATTGATATTTTTTCGTTTATCATGATTGATGATTTGAAAATTTACCGTCATATTACAGTGATAATGCTTTAATTGGCAGTTTTTTTGTCGTGAAATTCAAAGAATTTCTTGATTTTGTATTAAAAAACATTAAATAATGAAGACGAATTTTACGCAATATGTATAAATTACGAGGAGAAATATTGAATATCATAATTTTGAATAAAAATATCTTTTTTAAGAAGATTTAAATAATAACCGTGATTTTTTTATTAACTGCATATAGTTTAACTTATGAGTAATTATTAGATAAAGATGAATTATAAAGGGTTCCGACGATTTTAATTACTTTATTTTAGCTACCTAAAAAAATATAAAAAGGTTCAAATTCCATTTTTGTGGATTGAGTGTATAATAAATTACTTTTATTGATCCATATAATATGAATTTGCACTAAAAATCTTTTAAATAAAGGATTTATTAGACTTTGTGATGCAGACAAATTATATATTTCGATTATATTTATACGAGTGTTCATTTATACATTTTTCTATTTTTTTATTTTCTTGCTTCTATTAATATTTTCGTATATACCTATATATAATAATTAATATCGATATTAATGATTCATTTTACAGAGGTGAAAATATATGGAAGAAAAACATTGTCCAATATGTGGACAAGCGTTACCAATCGACGCTAAATTTTGTAATAAATGCGGTGCTAAACAAGTGGATATTCAACAAGTAAATGATGCCAAAACTGTTGTTCCACCAGTTAGACCAGAAGTGTCATTTTTTGGCGCAATAAAAGATATGTTTAAGAGATTGTTTACTATTAAGGGGTGCTCCAGTAGATCTGAATATTGGTATGCACAGTTATTTTTATTTATTTGTTTGACTCTTGCTCAATCTATTTTGATATACGCTCACCATTCATTGGTGCATGTATATGGTAATTTGTTTGCTGCTAAATGTATTATGGGAGTAATTTCGTTAATCTTTGGGTTCTTCATGGTAGTTGAATTTTGTTTAACTTTTAGAAGATTACATGATTCTGATATGTCAGGTGGTTTTCTTTGGCTTTTACTAGTTCCTATTTGTGGATTTATTGTTATGATCGTACTTCTATGCTTACCTACTAAGACCGGTGGCTATATGAGATTTGGCGATTATGTAAAACCTTCATTGACTGCTAATGTGATAGGATTACTACTTACTGCCTTTTTGGCAATTGCATTTTTTAGAACTCATTTTGTTTTCCTTTATCATTATAATTATGTTTATGATAATGATAATCATGTTGTTGTTGAAAAACATGGCAAACATGATGAGGATATCAACATTGATTTCTTTGGCTAATGATTGGAAAAAAGCACACATTAAATGTGTGCTTTTATTTTTTTTCAGCATTTCATATAAAGTGTATAATTAAATAAAATGTATTCGAAATAAATGGAAAACAATATGGATTTCGACAATAACCAAAATGACAAATCGCCATTTGATCATTTCGATGAAAGTTATCACTTATTTAAAACAATAAATAAGATTAATGATAATATTTGTAAACCATTAAGATGATTTTCAAAAGGGAGGAAGCCAACATGAGAAAAAAGAAAACCCAAAATAGTTCTTCTAAATCATGGATAATTTTGATTTTAGTTGTTGGATTGGGTAGTGCAGCAATAGGTAGCATTTATGGCTTAATGTCCAATGCATTTATTGCTGAAAGTTGGCATGACTTTCTTAAATTGACCATGATTTCAGCAGGAAGTGGATTATTCTTATTCGTTTTGTACCTAATTTATAGTTTTATCACCGAAAGAATACACAAAAAACATCCAACCTGGTTTGCGCCACAGGATCCACCATCGAAAAAATAAAAGCACACATTCCTGTGTGCTTTTTTATTTGGCGTTATTTTCCCAATCATTTCTATCGTCGTTGGCATCGACGATGTACTGGCGTAGTTCCTCTTTTTTATTTGCAGAGATTTGACCATATGAACATTCTAAATACAAACTTTTTCATATCCTTTAAATTAATTAGATAAGTTGTATAATTACATTAGCCTATAAAAAAGAAGATGATAGACATGAAATTTGGCATGAGAAAGCCAAGCTGGAAAAAGTCATTATCAGCACGGACAAGAGGACGTGCGGTACGTTCGATGAAACGTGTAGTTAACCCATACTATGGTAAGAAGGGTATGGGATGGATTAATAATCCACATAAGGCGTTATATAACAAGGTCTACCATAAGACAACTTTCAACTTGTTTAAGTGGTAGTTTGTACTCCTCCGTATGGGGGATACATATTTATTAAATGGGTGGCAACCATCAAAAAAGTATTTTTTTGATATTTATATAATAAAGGGGAATGGCAATGAATCATAAGTTTTGTATTAAGTGTGGCAATTTGATCAATAATGATGCACAATTTTGCCCAATCTGTGGACAATCTCAAGGCAACAATATGTCTAATGCCCAACAATCCACAATGGTGAACCAACAACCATACAATAATGCTGGTTATGCTGGTGTTAATGTACCAGCGCAAAAGAAAGTTTTCTTTTCTGAATCTGTTTGTACTTTCTTTACTAAGATGTTCAGCGTTGAAGGAACTGCAAGTAGAGCAGAATTCTGGTATGGAGCACTTATGTATCTAATACTAAGTGTAAGTATTGTTGTTTATAGTATTTTTGCTTCTGTAAAAATGATGACCAGAATGTATGACTATAAGAATGGTGCTTATATTGTTCTATTCTTTGATATATTTATGGGATTACTAGTCGCATTATCAGTGATTGCATTAATAAGTGCTGGTGCCAGAAGGTTACATGATACTGGAAAATCAGCTCATTATTTATGGATTTATTTGATTCCACTTGTTGGGTACATTATTACGATTGTTTTCCTATGTGGTCCATCTCAACCAGTTAATAATCCATACAAAGAAGCTAAACTTACTAGTGGCCAAAGAGGCGGTATGATTACTTTCTACGTTTTGTATGTTTTAATCTCATTAGCTGTCCAAACTTTTTGGTATATAGCTATATTAGGATTTTAATCGTTTAGGGGGATAATGATGAACAATAAATTTTGTCCAAAGTGTGGACAGGCACTAGATATAAATGCGAAATTCTGCAATAAATGTGGATTTGAACAAGCAAGTGAAACACAAAATAGTAACATTAATAATCAAACTCAACAAAACGCAAACGTTGAAGAAAAATTTGTAAATGATGGTTACAACCAACAACGAGATTTTTCCAATCAAGCATTTGCGCAACAAAACAACGTTACATTTTCGGATGCAATGAGTGATATGTTTAAAAGATTATTCACCATTTCAGGATGTTCAACTAGAGCTCAATTTTGGTATGGCCAACTAGTGCTTACCTTATGCCTAATTGTTCTAAGAGTTCTTTTATTGGCTGTATATAATCCATTATTAAACAGTGTTGGTGGTTTTAGATTCTTAAGACTTATAATCATCGTTGTATCACTATTAACAGCATTCCTTAACACTGTCGGAATTATTTTGATGTTTAGAAGGCTTCATGATGCTAACCTTTCTGGAAACTTTTTATGGTTAGGACTAATTCCAATCGTTGGATGGGTTATACTAATTGTTCTTTTCTGCCAACCTTCTAAGCAAGAAGGTAAGGACAGATTCGGTGATTACGTTGCACCAACTAAGACCGCAATCATCTTTGGTTGCGCTGTTACTGTAATTTTCTGGGTTATTACAACAACATCTACAACGGTTACTGCAATCGAACAATATCATTGGAATTATGAATACACCCATTACAATCCAAAGAGTGATGAGGATTATGACACTAGTGATACTGACTCTTCATCTGATGACACTTACTAATCATTTTTGATTTACGTAATATAAAAAAACTAACATACTATGGTAAAGTAATTTACTGTTTTCAACTTGTTTAAGTGGTAAACAATACCCCGTGTATGCGGGGGAATACATATGAAACGGAGTAGATCAGATGGAACCTACATCTAATAGACAAATGATTTTTGCGTTGATAAGATTACAATCAGTAATGGTTGCTTTAATGATTTCTTCTTTTTTAATCTGGGATAGCTTTTTTAATGGTCCAGATACGACAGTAAGAAAAGTAACGGCAATTGTTACATTTATTCTTTCAATTGTTTTGCTTTTTATCGAATCTACAATTGATACTATTGATATGGATAGTTTTTTCGAAGATTAGTGTTATGTAATAAAATAAATTAATTATGATAAAAAAGAATGTTGAATTATCAACATTCTTTTTTTATTACTATATCAAATGTTTTTATAGCATTAATTACTAATATGTTAAAATTGAATAAAGATTTTTTTCGTATTTATAAAAGATGAAAAACTTTTTGGAGGTGAAGAAATGAACGATTTATTTAACACAGAAAATAATTTAAAACCTATCACTAAATGGGTTGGAGGGAAAAGACAGTTATTAAACAAATTAAATGAATTTAAACCAGACTCATTCGAGACTTATTTCGAACCATTTGTAGGTGGGGGAGCTTTTTTATTTAACTTAGCACCAGAAAAAGCAGTTATAAATGATTTTAATGCAGATTTAGTGAACTTATACAGAATTGTAAAAAAAGATCCTGAGAATTTATTAAAAGTTTTAGAAAAACATGCGGAAAATAATAGTAAAGAATATTATTTACGATTAAGGGAATTAGATAGAAGTGATGCTATCAATGAATTATCTGACGTAGAAAAAGCTGCAAGAATTTTATATATGTTAAAAGTAGATTTTAATGGCCTTTACAGAGTGAATAAGAAAAATCAGTTTAATGTTCCTTATGGTAGGTATAAAAATCCAAATATTGCTAATAGAGAGAATATTATGAGCGTAAGCAATTATTTTAATCAATCTAACGTAGATATACTTAATGGGGACTTCGAAAAAGCGGTAGAAAATGCCAAAAAAGATGACTTTGTGTATTTTGATCCTCCTTATGTACCAGTAAATCCAACGTCAGATTTCACCTCATATACTTCTGAAGGTTTTAACATATCTGATCAGGAAAGACTTAGAGACCTTTTCTTTGATCTTAGTAAAAGCGGAGTTAAAGTAATGCTAAGCAACTCAGATGTAGATTTAGTAAGGGATATGTATAAAGATGCAAATATACACTCTGTACAGGCTAATAGATTCATAAATTCTAAGTCTGATAAACGAGGCAAGATTGGTGAGGTCATAATAACTAATTATTAAATTTTAGAGGCAATTTTAATGAAGAAAATATTTAACGATAATATTACAACACTTATAAAATCAGATTCTTTTGATTGTATGAAGAAAATAAATGATAAGTCTATTGATGTTATTGTTGCTGATCCACCATACTTTCTTAGTAATGGTGGGTTTTCTAATAGTGGCGGCAAGCGAGTAAGCGTTGATAAAGGTAAGTGGGACCAAGAACAAGATCCTGAGGAGTTTTATTCTCGATTCTTGAATGAAGTGGACAGAATTTTAAAAGATGATGGTACTTTTTGGGTTTTTGGTTCAATGCATAATATATATATGCTAGGTTATTTGATTCAAAAGATGGGATGGAAAATTTTGAATAATATTACTTGGCAAAAATCGAATCCTGCACCAAATTTAAGTCGAAGAATGTTTACACATTCTACTGAAACTATACTCTGGGTAAAAAGAGAACATGGTAGACAATTATTTAATTATGATTTTATGCGTGAGTTAAATGGCGGAAAACAAATGAAAGATGTTTGGACAACACCAACTACACAAAAAATGGAAAAACGATTTGGTAAGCATCCAACTCAAAAACCTTTATCAGTAGTAAAAAGGATAATAGAAGCATCTACCAATAAGGATTCACTAGTTCTTGATCCTTTTGTTGGAAGTGGAACAACATGTGTTGCATGTAGACAGCTCGGTGTGAGATCTATTGGTATAGATATGGCAGAAGAGTACTTGGACATTGCAAAGAATAGAGTTGAAGATTATTCAAACGAAAGAGTAGGTAATATTCGATGAAGTATGAAGAATATATATCAATGGACATGGACGATAAATTTAAATATTTTATGGAAACAAGGTTTCCAACAAATAGAACTTCAAGTTATTGGGTTAATTGGGATAAAGTGAAAGAAAATATCTCCAATTACGAAATTATGTTAAATACTATGAATTATTTGGTTGGAAAAGATGATATTGAAAATAGAGCTAACGAATTATTGAGTGAACAGCCTGATCTTATTAGGACAATACCCATTTTGATGGCTTGTAGAGATGATAATATAAATGTTCTTCATTATGATGAGCAATTTAATATGAGTAATGAACATCTAGACTTTAATAATCCAAATGATGATATTCATAAATATATTGAATTTATGAAAGAAAGTGGACTTTTATCTTTTTTAAAAAATCATGTATCTAGATCTTTAGTAGATTATGCATATGGAGTGGAAGTCGGCTTAGACTCCAATGGTAGAAAAAATCGTAGTGGTACTGAAAATGAAAATATTTTGGAGAGAAATTTAAATCTACTTATAAAGCATAATCCATCATGTGAATACATGGTTCAAGCCACTGCTGATTCTATAAAAAGAAGTTGGGATGTTTTAGTTCCTGAAGCTCTTGAGAGTGGAAGAAAAGGTGGAAGAAGATATGATGGAGCAGTATTTAATAGTGAAACTGGTAAGGTTCTAGTCATAGAAACCAATTTTTATGGTGGTGGAGGATCAAAACTAAAGGCTGTAGCAGGAGAATTTAGTGAAATGTATGGTCAGTTCTTAAAAACTGCTAAGAATGTTGATTTTGTTTGGATAAGTGATGGTCCAGGATGGGATACAGCAAAAAATCCAATGAGAGAAGCTTTTGATGTTATTCCAAATATCATAAACTTAAAAATGGTTAGCGATGGATATTTAAGCGATATCATTAAATAAAAAAGAAGCATATTATGCTTCTTTTTTATTTTGGTATTGATGTAAAGGAAATAGGTTGTAAGTCTAAATTATTAAACATATCACCATTTAACACATAATATTTTGGACCGTTTATAGAATTTTTGAAATCGTAAACTCTGTAAATGTAATATTTATTTCCATAGTGTTTTGATGCATTTAGCTCATTTATTGAAATTTGAAATTTATTATTTTTCGATTTATCTGTTGTTGTTTTTACTTCGATAAACATCTTATTACCATTATTATCAAAAGACAGTATATCGTATCCGAGCCCATCACCTTTAGTTTTAGATACTTGTTCTACTTTTGCTGCTAAATCGTATTTTCCGTATTTTTCAAGCTTGAGTTTTTCTATTTTTTCAACCCATTCTTCTCCGGTATCACCCCAAAATTTTTTCATCTTTTGGATGTGATCAAAATCGATTTTTTTATATGTTTCATTGTAAGTCTTTTCATTTTGTTTTTTATAATGAGGAACAGAATCTGGTTCAACATATTCTAATAAATTATACGGTTCCATAGATAAATCCTCATCATTATTATCAGTCGAATAAGTAACATTTTCACCGTAAGTTATTTTCAAATTGGATATAACGTTAATTAATAATTCTTTCATGGCTTTTAGGTCATTAACCATTTGTTCGTTGGATGGCATATTTTCTCTATTGTATTCTATGCTCAATATATTACTTATTTCATATCCTTTTGGATTGTCAGATTTACTTCCTAAATTAATATTGTAAACGGGCTTGTCTATATGACATAGTGATTTACTGCTTATTATGTCACGTATTGATTTGGTCGTTCTATCGAGCTTTTGTAGTCCAATTTTTGTACCATATTTATTTTTAAATGATGTCCAACCTTGGTTTAGAGATAAGTACATTCGTTTATGATCCGCGGAGAGTAGGTACACCAAATATACACCCTGCTGTGCACTTAATTTAAAAGTTAATACGTCAAATAGGCCAATCCATGGAACTTCAGCCCATGTTCCCTGACCAGCTGAACCGTAAAATTTGAATCTAGCCGATGATATTTTTTTTGTATCAGGAATATCGTTCATTCCATGTCTTATTCTATCTGCCACGAAACTATTTTTCATGATAGTTGAAGTGTTGTAGTTGTCCATTATGTATTC
The DNA here is from genome assembly GCF_001421115.1 of Apilactobacillus kunkeei. Taxonomy (GTDB): domain Bacteria; phylum Bacillota; class Bacilli; order Lactobacillales; family Lactobacillaceae; genus Apilactobacillus; species Apilactobacillus kunkeei_F. Next base: position 117,011 of record NZ_JXCW01000001.1, read on the forward strand.
AATAAGATCCTTTAAAGTAAGCAGCATTTTAAATACCTCTATTTTAAATTTAGTTTATATATTAAATATGCCACAAATTGTTTCTTTTTTAAACGAAATTTTTGTCAATTAAAAAAAGGCACCCATCTGGGTGCCTTTTTCTATTTAGAATGTCTCTACATTATATTGAAAATCTATCAAGTAACAAAGTAGTGCAATCATGAATTCGAAATCTCTTCATCATCATAAGACCTTCTTTGACTCTACAAGATTATAGTGAGTTGTCAGCTTTGCTATGAGTTTGGTATTGATGATTATTGTAATCATACAATGCCCTTTCAAAATCATGGAATGTGTGAACATCAGTAGGGTCTTCCTTGCGACCTTTCTTCAATAATGTTCTTAGGTAATCAATCATACCTGGTGTTGTCTTTACTTGCTTAATTCCATCTATAATTTCTGATTCAGTCATATTAATCGCCTCTACCAATTCAATTTATATCTGAATCCAACTATATATTAGCACCATAGATGCGAAGTGTTTAGTATTTAGTTCGATAAAATTTAAAATAAAAAAGGCTCTCCAAAACGGAGAGCTTTTTCTTATTGTGTGATTTCCACTTTATCTAGTTTTACCTTAAATCCAGCGTTGGATAGGGTACCAGTAAGTGTGATGTTCTTAGTACCATATTTGGCGGAGTAACGGTAGGTATTACCTTTACCAGTATCAGAGTTCGAATTGTAGATACGATCGCTGTTGTGTTGATTTAAGTACACGTAAGTTGATTCGTTGGCAGCCACTTTCTTTAGTTCTTGTTGGTTGCTGATTGCTGAACTAGCTTGTTTGCTTAAAGATGTTTGAATGTAGAAGTCTTTTCCTACAGGTAGGACAATAAAAATAAGTACAGCAAGGAATACTAAGATAATAATGTTTCTGATTGCCTTCATCATGGCACCTCCTTTGAATTTTATAGTAATAAGAATATACCACTTTATAAACTTAATGAAAATGACAAACTATTGTCATTATTTTGTATTAACTTGTTAAAACGTTGATATGACATGATTTTTATGGCCTTTTTTAATGCAATTAAAATAATTGCTGTGCTATTATGTGGTTAGTACATAACAAAGGTGGGTTACATTATGCAAATGAAGATGAGCAAATGGTTTTCACTTGGCGTTGGGGTATATGTAATCTTAACTATTATTGATGGTTTTTTTGAGGGATTTTACTATCAATCACCATCTACTTGGCGCACTCTAATGGGCGTAAGAGTCGTTAAGAATTTTAACCCCGGGGAATTCAACTTTAGTCTTTTGATCACATGGAAGACATTGATTTACTTCATTGTCATCATGTTAATCTGGATGGCTTTATATGGATTCGTGGACTACATGTTAAAGGCAAATAAAAAGAACGGCTAAATCTAGCCGTTCTTTTTTAGTACATTGATGGTTACTCCCAATCGGTTTTTTCTTTGGTATATATCGCAAATGGATCTTTAATTTCTTTGAAATTAAAGCCTGCTCGTTCGGCAACGTGTCGACATTTCATGTTTTTGATTTGCGATATTATTTTTAACTTTTCAATATCGAAAAAGTTAAATGCATAGCAGTTCATCACTTGTAAACTGTTGTACATGATTCCCTTACCTTGATATTCACTTGATAACCAGTAACCAATTTCGCATGTATGTTTATCTTCATCTAAATTGTGTAGATCGATTATTCCAATCGGATTTTGATCGTCAATGATTGCTAGAATAAAGATACAATCTTGGCGAGCTGCCTTAATGAAATCTTTTTCGTCATCAATAAATCTAATCTTATTAGCCCACGAGCACCATTTTCCAAGTTGTTCACGGTCTTTCTGGATAATTCTATAAAAATTGGCAGCCATATCTTCTTCTACCAAGGTTAAACCATATTTGTGCTTATTGATTTTAAATTCTGAAATGTTGTGCATAATTATCACTCCTATGATTTTTTTATAGTATATTCTCAGTCAGAAAAAACTTCTCAAATCTTTTTATTAACAAAAGTGAATTCTTCTGGACGACGAGTTTAATTGATCGCCATAAAAAATTAAATGAGTGACTTTTAAGCACAAAAAGAACGGCTAATTCTAGCCGTTCTTTTGTTTTGCATAAATCGCAAATGGTTCTTCTGTTTTTTGGAATGTGAATCCAGCACGTTCAGCAACGTGTCTGCTTGGTTCATTTTCAATTTCAGCTTTAATAATTAGCTTTTCCATATCAAAGAAGTTAAATGCATAACTAACAAGTGATTGCACACTGTTGTACATGATTCCTTTACCTTGATATTCACTGGATAACCAATAGCCAATTTCAGCGGTATGATTCACTTCATCCACATTGTGTAGATCAATCATACCGACTGATTTTGCACCATTTAAAATTGCTAGAACGAATATATTGTGTTCCTTAGCATAGCGAATGAATTTTGCTTCGTCATCAATTGATTGCATGTCCTTAGCCCATGGTAGCCACTTGGCTAATTCTTCGCGGTCATTTTTGATGATGTCGTAAATTTCGGTGGACATAAATTCTTCGACTAACTCTAGACCATAATTTTGTCTATCTAGCTTAAATTCAGCGATATTATTCATAATTATCACTTCCTAGCATTTTGGTTTCAGTATACCTCTTTATGAAGTATTATTCACTAATATCTTGATAAAAGATTTCTTTGAATTGATTTTTTGTTATGATATGATTAAATATGTATTAAAATTTAGGGGGATTTTTTAACATGAAGTCTAAAATAAATATATGGACTGCAGCATTTAACATTTTTAATTGTTTAATGTTGTTTATTTCATGGTTTGTGGTAATTGCGCAAGCGATTGCAAATAATGGAAATACCAGCGGGGGATTTTTCTATTTAGTTACATGGATTGGTGTAATTTTAAACACTATTTCATTATATTATGCTAAGCAATTAAATATTTCGATTGTAGGACCAGTATTGGGGATTATTGGTAGTGCGATTTCTGGTTTATCAATGATTTTTGCTTTCCCATCAATTGTATTACTTATAATTTCTGTAGTTTTTGAATTTTTACAAAAGCCAGCCAAAAACGCATCAGAAGTAAATGATGTTATTATTCCTTGGTACAAGGTATGGTGGATTTGGGTAGTTGTTGCTGTTTCATTAATTCTTTCAATTGCAATTATTTCTACTACATCATCAAATGGTTCAAAATCAAGTTCATCAGACAGTAATGTGTCTACTACACAAGGTAACGCGAAATCATCACAAGATTCAAAATCAAGTGATGATTCAGTATTGAATAAGCAATACAAAGTAGGAGAAACTATTAATTATAAGGGATACAAAGTCACTGTAAATGATATTAAGTATGATGACGGTGATGACATTAACACTCCTAAGAGTGGCAATAAGTATGTTGCAATTAACGTTACCATTCAAAATGATACAGGTGACAAGCAAGACTACAATCCTTATGATTTCAAGTTGAGTGCTGACGGTAATGGTACTGATTTGGACGAATACACAGGTAATGATACTTATGACAATAATACTATTGACAGTGGTACTTTAGATGAGGGATCAAAAGTTACAGGTTACTTAATTGGACAAGCTAACCCCAATGCTAAGTTGAAATTGGAATACCAACCTAATTTCTTTGATAACCACACCGTAGACATTGACTTAAACTAACAGATAAAAGGAGAGGCGTGACATTGACGCTTCTCTTTTTTATATTTACATAATTTTTATAGCAAATTTACACGGCAGGAATATATTAAAGATGTTCCATAAATAATTCATCAAGAGATGACGCTAATGGGATTATGAATAATTAAGATGACTTGTATTTTGAACGAATAATATGAAGAAAAGCCAAAACTTGGCTAATTCGTCGACTGGATGCATGGTGATTATGGTAGGTAATTGTCGTTTATCTCCAGCCGAAAAGATTAATTGATCGATTATAGTTTCCGTAATCACTATTAATAATTAACATCACGCCATGAGGAATTTAATCCTTTACCTCATCCCTTACTTACAGTGCTGTTAGGCCTCGCATTCATAGAATTAGCCAAGATCAAACAAAAAGCAATCCGACAAAGGATTGCTTTTTGTGTATAATGACAGTAACCGATATTTGGGAGGAAGGCCATGTTAAAAAAGACGTTTAATTGGTTCTCCTACGGTACCATTTTATACCTAGTTCTAATTTTACTTGATAGTTTTGTAGAACTTTTGGTGCACTCAAAGGGTGCCTGGGGATCATTATTAGGTTTTAACATTATCAAGCTAAAGGGATTCTTGAACTTCAACATCGAATTAGATGTAAAAGCACTCCTAATCTTTCTAGTATTCATCTTTGTTTGGACTGTTAGCTACATCGTCTACCATTTCGTAGCTGCAAACGAAGAACAAGCATAAAAAAGAACGACTGTTATAGTCGTTCTTTTTTATTTGCTTTCATTGTTCTTAATTCGTTTTCGATTCTTAACATGTGGGTGTCGAAGTTCTCAATCTTATGTGCCAAGTGGTCGATGGCATCATTCATCTTATCGCGTTTTTCTTCCATTAGACGCTTTTGTTCGACTAATAGGGCTAATTGTTCATCTTCACTGTCTTCGACGTTGTCGAATAGGTTAATGTATTGCTTCAATGTGCTGATTTCCATTCCGGCATCACGCATTTTCTTCGCAAAACTAATTCGTCTAATCGCATGATCATCGAAATCACGGACGCCAGATTTGTTTCTGTCGACGGCGGGGATAATGTTTTCTTTTTCGTAATAACGGATGGTAGATGCTGGTACGCCGGTAATTTGACTGGCTTCTTTAATGTTCAAAATTTTTCACCTCGATGTCTTGCCTTAAAGTCGGCTTTAAGTAATATGATTACTTTATCATATTTTTAGGGGGACACAAGCATGAAGTATAAATTTGGCATCATCCTGCCAATTATTTTAATTAGCTATTTTTTGATTCTATTGGATAATTCCGTCGTATTTACTAGTACGGTTCAAATCGCCAGTAGTTTGCACATGACTAGTCAAAGTGTCGCATGGATTACTAACATCTATGCGTTAGTCTTTGGAAGTATGTTGTTACTAGGTGGTCGCCTGGGTGATTTGTATGGAAGAAAACCAATCTTCTTAACTGGTCTGGTCATTTTCACTTTTTTCTCACTACTAGTCGGTCTCGCACCAAGCGGCTTATTCATCATCGTTATGCGCGCATTTCAGGGGATTGGTTCCGCAATTCTAGCACCAACCTCATTGGCGTTACTGCTTGATACCTATGAAGGTAAAAAGCGTGAAAAGGCCATCTCATTTTACGGGGTGACAGCCGGATTGGGTGCCAGTGTTGGACTAATCATCGGGGGATTAATGACGACATTTTATTCCTGGCGATTAGGTTTTCTAATCAACGTGCCACTGGGAATTTTATTGATTCTATTGACCATTTTCTTTGTACCAAAATCAAACGCCCAAGACCACGCTCATTTGGATTATATCGGCTCAATTTTGTCCGTTTTAGCCATCTTATCACTGGTTAATGCAATTAACGGTACCGGCCACAAGGTATTATTTATCACCATTTTTGTCGTGTTATTGGTCCTCTTCTTATTCCGCGAAGTGAAGATTGATAATCCAATCATGCCAATGGCAATATTCAAAGATCAAGAACGTGTTTCCGCATATATCGCCAGATTCTTTTATATCGGCTCAATGTTTTCATTCTTCTTTTTAGTCCCACAGGTATTACAAAAGTACTATGGCTTCACGCCGCTACTTTCCGCGTTTGGGTTCATGCCAGAAACGATTCCACAATTCTTGTTTGGGATGCTTCAATCCAAGCTATCAAATAAGTATAAAAACGAAAACCTATTGTTATTCGGGACCATCGTGACTTTGATGGGGGTCTTAATGCTATTCGGTCTAGATTTAAAACACGGCTACATGATTTCAGTGGCATTACCAATGATTGTGATGGGAATCGGTCAAGGGTTCTCGTTCGGTCCACTGACAGTATCAGGGGTTGCCAATACGCCGAAGGAATTGGGTGGGGCGACTTCCAGTGCCGTTAACGTCTTCCACCAATTAGGGAGTTCGATTCTATTGTCTATAGTGGTGACTTTGACCGCCGGAATTACCAATGTGATTACCGCTTACCACTATCAAACACTATTAATGTCGTTATTGATGTTGGTTCCATTAATTATGTCGATTAATATCAAACGACTTCATCAAAAATAAATGTAGCCAAAGATACATGTATACATTTATCCATGTAGCCAGGATACTTGAAACAAAAAATACTGCTCAATTGGGCAGTATTTTTATTTCAAACAATTAGATTTTTTTATAAAAATAAGCGTTATTTTAATAGACACAATATACACACCACTGTTTTAATATTGTTACATCAGTCATTCACCTTCATCTCATTTTTTATCAAATTATTACTGTTGAATGAAATTTAAACAAAACTTAAACTATCTATTTTCTAATCTTTTCTATTTTTGTGATGCCCGTAAGTCAATGTTTCAATCGCTTTGATTAAAGAAATATTATCAAAAGTTAATCAAATGTTGGTATATCAGTAGTTTAGCCTCTTGATAGAATGTAAAATCTGATTATAATTTTTCTTGCTGAAAAAATTTATTTTTCGACGGGAGGTTAATAAATTGTTATACAACCACAAACAGTTCAGAAAAAATTCTGACAAGAAAATTATGAGAAAAGTAAAGAAAAATTGGGTTGTTTTATCAGTAGCTTCATTTGCATTAATCGGCTCAGCTGCTGTAATCCAATCTAATCAAAATGTTGCATTTGCGAGTGAAACTCAAGTTTCTGCAAATTCAACCACAAATAAAAATAACAACGACAATAATATCTCAACAATAGACAGTCAAAAAAATGACGCAAAAGCACAATTAGATACCGAAGCTAGCAAGGTTAAGGATGACATCAGTAATGATGTTTCTTTGTCTCAATCTGACAAGGATAGCCAAAATTCTGAAGTAGATTCATACAAGGTAGCTGGCGAACAATCAATCGATAGTGCCACAGATGCAAACAGCATTAACCAGGCACTAATTGATGGTAAGAATAACATTGACGCAAGTCATGTTGCAGGCCATAACAGCACTGATTCAAATGAATCTAGCAATGCTAGTTCAAGTGCTAATCAAAGCTCCAATGATATTAAATCACAACAATCAAGCGCCTCATCAGTGGCTTCTTTAGCAAGCTCTGCATCAAGTTCATCACATGCTAAAGAGGGACTATCATTGAGAGACAGCGGATCAAGTGCTCCTGCTGATAGCAACACTTTCATTACTGGACCCGGTGGAGCAAATGGTACCCAATATAAGAATGCCATTGCCAACACTAAGTTAACTTATAACGGGGTAAATTATGACCCTTCTACTAATAAATACATGATTAACTTCCAATTTGGATCTGAAGTAATTAGTAGTACTGGTGGTGCTGACCGTGTTCTAGAGTTCGCATTGAACTTGAGTCCAAACCTATCAAGCAGAGTTAGTAAGGTAACTGTTACCAATGATGATGGTACTAAAGACCTAACCATGAATAATGGTAGATATTATATTAAGTACAAGACAGGTAAAGTTGTCGGTGGAAATATTGATCTAGCAGTTTATGTTGATCCAATTAAGGCAACTCCTGGGGACTGGATTTCAGCATTCATGTCCACACATAGAGAAAATAGCAGGGGAGAACTTATTAACTTTAGTACCCAAATTGCCTTCTCATCCACTAGAAGTTTGACATATGACCAATTCGGCAATGACTTTAATTCTAAATTACTTGCCCAATTGCAAGGTAAAGTTTTAAATGACTTAAATCAAACCTCTCCATTGAGCCAAACTACCCAACTTAAGAATAACTATGTTTCTCAAATCAACTCTGTTACAACCAGTGATGATTTCGTTAATGTTTTAAACTCCATCAAAAATTCATACAAAGCAGATAACAGTTCGTTATCTAATGCGATTTCACAACTAAACAGTCAAGCCGCAACTTCTACAAACAATGTTTCCAATCTTGGTAACTTACCTACTAATGATAAGCAAACCGCTAACAATTGGATTAAGAGTGCTTTACAAACCGCTCAATCGAATGTGATGGGTGTTTCTCAATCAAGTGACATTGCGGGTGCTTTATCAGATGGTATTAATTCCATTAAGAAAATTGAATTACAAGCAACCATTAATTCAGCTATTAATGATATTAACAATGCGGTTGTAAATACCACTAATAAAATCAATTCGGATATTACACTGTCTAAAGAAAAGTCAGATAGACAACTTAGATTAGTTTCAGTCGATAAGACTTATTACACTGGGTTGATTCAATCAAGTAACGATTTATCAAAGATTTCAGGTGTACGTGATAATGCTGTTAACCAAATTAATGGTGATTACACTCCAGGGACTCCTTTAAGTACTCAAAAACAAACGGCCAAAGATAGTTTAGATAATGAAGCCAACAAAATTAAAGCTGCAATTGATGCTGATAATACATTGACCAATGATGAAAAGAATCGTCAAAAGAGTAATGTGGATAGCATTAAAGCGGCAGCACAATCTCAGATTGATTCTGCCACTAATGCTGATGGTATAAACGATGCGCAAAGCCAAGGGATTGCTTCAATCGACAATGCACATCAAACAAGCTCAACCTCATTATCTGATCAAAAGAGTAATGCTAAATCTCAATTAGATGCTGAAGCAGATAAGGTAAAACAACAAATCGATGCTGACAATACTTTGACTAGTGCAGAAAAAAACAGTCAAAAAGCTAATGTAGATAGTGTAAAGGCGACTGATCAAGGAAAAATTGACGCTGCTACAAACGCTGATGACGTTATTACTGCATACCAACAAGGTATCAAAGACATTGATGCGCAATATGTTGCCGGCAAAACATCAGTAGCTGATCAACAAGCGAATGCAAAAGCCCGATTGGACGCTGAAGCAACCAAGGTAAAACAACAAATTGATGCTGATAATAGTTTAACTAGCTCAGAAAAAGCAACTCAAAAAGCCAATGTCGATAGTGTAAAAGCAATTGATCAAGGAAAAATTGATGCTGCAACCAATGCTGATGACATTAATGCAGCATACCAACAAGGAATTCAAGATATCGATGGTCAATATACCACAGCAAAGACCTCACTACCTGACCAAAAATCTAATGCGAAAGCCCAATTAGATGCTGAGGCCACTAAGGTTAAACAACAAATTGATGCTGACAATAGTTTAACTAGCTCAGAAAAAGCAACTCAAAAAGCTAATGTAGATAGTGTAAAGTCTACTTATCAAGGTAAGATTGACGCGGCAACTAATGCTGATGATATCAACACAGCATATCAACAAGGTATCAAAGACATTGATTCTCAATACGTTGCAGGCAAGACATCAGTAGCCGATCAACAATCCAATGCGAAAGCCCAATTGGATGCTGAGGCAACCAAGGTCAAAAAGCAAATTGAATCTGACAATACTTTGACTAGTGCGGAAAAAGCAAAGCAAAAAGCTAATGTTGACAGCACTAAATCAATTGATCAAACTGCTATTGATACGGCAACCAATGCTGATGATATTAACACTGCATACCACAAAGGAATCCAAGACATTGATAATCAATACATTCCCGGTAAGACATCCCTAGCGGACCAAAAGACTAACGCTAAGGCTGATTTAGATGCCCAAGCAGCTAAGATTAAAAATGATATTGCAAATGATGCTACATTAACGCAAGATCAAAAGAATGACCAAATGAATCAGTTAGCAGCTGATAAAGTCGCTGCTGAGCAAGCAATTGATAATGCTGCTGATGCTGATGGTATTAATAAGGCATTGGGTGATGGTAATTTGAATATGGAAGCGGACCATCAACCTGGCCAAGCGATTGATAATCAAAAGGCATCTGCTAAACAAGCTATTCAAGCTGAGGCTAACAAGGTGAAAGCTGCCATTGCTGCCGATTCCAGTTTGACTAGTGAAGAAAAATCCAAGCAAAAGAATGCTGTAGATTCAGCTTCTGCCGCGGCTCAAAGTAATATTGACCATTTAACAAACGCCGACGATATCAATTCAGCAATCAAACAAGGTATTTCCGACGTTGATGGAAAATACGTGGCTGGTACATCATTAGACACACAAAAAGCTAACGCTAAGTCACTATTAAATGATGAGGCCAACAATATCAAACAAGCTATTGCAAATGATGCAACATTAACCAATGACCAAAAGAACATTCAAATAGCCAGAGTTGATTCAGATAAAGCAGCTGCGGAATCCGACATCGATAACGCTGCTGATGCTGACGGAGTTAATAAAGCAATTAACAATGGAAAAACCAACATTGATAGTGACCATCAACCAGGACAATCAGTAGATACTCAAAAGGCTAATGCTAAGAGTCAATTAGATGCTCAAGCAGCCAAGATTAAGAGTGACATCGAAAATGATGCAACATTAACTAACGATGAAAAGAATGCGCAAATCGCCAAGGTTGATTCAGACACATCTGCCGGAAAACAAGCAATTGATAACGCTTCTGACGCTGATGGCATTAACAAAGCAACTAAAGATAGCAATGATCAAATTGCTTCAGACCACCAAGCTGGTACTTCAGTTAATAGCCAAAAGGATTCTAATAATGCCAACTTAGACGCAGAAGCAACTAAAGTTAAGAACCAAATTGATGCTGATGTTTCATTAACTAGTGCTGAAAAAGCTGAACAAAAGAACAATGTCGAAAATGTGAAATCAGCTGCCCACTCTAAGATTGATTCAGCAGTTAATGCTGATGATATTAAGTCTGCATACGACCAAGGGATTAAAGACATTGATGCTCAATATGTTCCAGGCAAGACTTCACTAGCTGATCAAAAGACCAATGCCAAGTCACAACTAGATGCTAAAGCAGCTAAGGTTAAACAAGACATCGCAAATGACGCCACATTAACTCAAATTCAAAAGAATGAACAAATCGCTATGGTTGATGCTGACAAAGAATCAGCTGAAACAGCAATTGACGTCGCTAAAGATGCTGATGCTGTTAATAAAGCAATTAGTGATGGTAATAAAAACATCGACTCAGACCACCAACCAGGTAAGTCACTTTCTGACCAAAAAGCTGATGCCAAAGCAGCTATTCAAGCAGAAGCTAGTAAGATTAAGTCTGAAATTGACGCAGATTCAACTTTAACTAGTGCTGAAAAAGCTGCTCAAAAGGATAAGGTTGATAGTGTAAGTGCTGCTGACCAAAATAAGATTGATGGTTTAACCAATGTCGATGACATTCATGCTCAAATCACTCAAAGTGTGAGCGATATTGATATTCAACATCAGTCTGGTAAGGACTTAAATGACCAAAAACAAGCAGCTAAAGCTCAACTGGATGCCACAGCAGCTAAGATTAAGCAAGACATTGAAAACGACGTTACATTAACTCAAGCTGACAAGGATGCACAAATGTCTAAGGTGGATTCAGATACATCCGCTGGTAAACAAGTAATTGATAATGCTGCAAATGCTGATAGCATTAACCAAGCTATTCAAGGAAATAATGATAAGATCGCTTCCGACCATGTTTCACATCAATCGGTAGATGACCAAAAGACAAATGCTAAGAAGCAATTGGATGCCCAAGCAGCAAAGGTTAAGCAAGACATCTCAAATGATACAACTTTAACTAAGGCGCAAAAGGATGCCCAAATGTCTCAAGTTGATTCTGATAGAGAATCTGCAGAAAAGGCCATCGATAGCGCCAATGATGCTGAAGGTATTAAGGAAGCAACCGATAGTGGCCACGACAAGATTCACAAGGACCACGTACAAGGAGATTCAGTAGATACTCAAAAGGCAAACGCTAAGAAACAATTGGACAATCAAGCAGCTAAGGTTAAAAATGACATCGCCAATGATAATACATTGACACAAGCTGAAAAGGATGCCCAAATGGCCAAGGTAGATGCTGATAAGACATCTGGTGAAAAAGCTATTGACAGAGCTGAAAATGCTGATGATATTAACAAGTTAATTAGTGACACTAGCGATAAAATCAACGGTGATCATGTGCCAGGACAATCTGTAAATGATCAAAAGACAGCCAAGAAGGCTGAACTAGATGCAGAAGCAAACAAGATTAAGGCAGCTATCGATGCTGACAATACACTAACTCAAGCTCAAAAGGATGCACAAAAGGCTAATGTTGATGCAGATGTTGCTGATGGTAAGAAAGCCATCGATAATGCATCTGATGCTGAAAGCATCAAACAAGTTATTGATAGCACTAATGCGAAGATTGATGGTGAACATCAACCAGGTAAGTCAGTTGATGACCAAAAGGAAAACGCTAAATCAATACTTGATTCAGAAGCGAACAAGGTTAAGGCAGCCATTGATGCTGACAACACTTTGACTAGTGCAGAAAAGCAACAACAAAAGAATAATGTGGATCAAGTTAACCAAGCTGCTAAGGATAAGATTGACGCTTCATCCAGCGCTGATGAAATTAACGATTTAGTTTCACGAAACAGTCAATCTATTGATGCTCAACATCAACCAGGCAAATTAGTTAGTGATCAAAAAACTGCTGCTAAGAATAAATTAGATGCAGAAGCTAAGAAGATTAAGGATGCTATTGATGCTGACCAAACATTGAGTCAATCAGAAAAAGCTGCTCAAAAATCAGCAGTTGATGCAGACGTCGTTTCCGGTAAACAGGCAATTGATAACTCATCAGACGCTGACAGTATTAATAAAGCTATCGGCGACACCAATGATAAGATTGACGGCGAACATGTATCTGGCAAACCATTGTCTGACCAAAAGACAAATGGTAAGAGTCAATTGGATGCTTATGCCGAAAGCATTAAGAATGCAATCGATAATGATGCAACATTAACTCAATCTGAAAAAGATGCTCAAAAAGATAAAGTCGATGACGATGTCAAAGCTGGTAAGCAAGCAATTGATAATTCAAATGATGCTGATAGTATCAACAAGCTAGTGAGTGATACTAACGACAAGGTCAAAAACGAGCACCAACCAGGTACATCTGTGGCTGATCAAAAGACAAACGCTAAGAAGCAATTGGATGATCAAGCAGATAAAGTTAAGAAGGATATTCAAAATGATCCAACACTAACTCAAACTGAAAAGAACAATCAAATGGCTAAGGTGGATTCTGATGTTACTGCTGGTAAGCAAGCAATTGATAATTCATCAGATGCAGATAGCATTAATAAGGCAGTCAGTGATGCTAACGACAAGGTTTCTGCGGACCATGTTTCAGGAACTTCATTAGATAATCAAAAGACAGATGCAAATGCCAAATTAGATGCAGAAGCAAATAAGACAAAGGCAGCCATTGATGCTGACAACACTTTAACTAGTGCCGAAAAAACAACCCAAAAGGCGAAGGTGGATTCAGATGTCGCTACTGGTAAGCAAAACATCGAAAAAGCTACAGATGCGGATAGCATCAATAAATTAGTAAACGATACTAATGAACAAGTAGATGCAGAACATGTACCAGGACAATCATTAGACGCTCAAAAACAAGCTGCTAAACAAGCTGCTGAAGATAAAGCAAAGCAAACTAAGGCAGCCATTGATGCGGATAACACTTTAACCAGTGCTGAAAAGACTGCTCAAAAGAATAAGGTAGATAGTGAAAATGCAACTGCCCAAGATAAGATTGATGCTGCAACTAATGCTGATGATATTAATTCATTAAGTGACCGAATGAGTGGTGACATTGCCCAAAGCTATGTGCCGGGAACATCATTAGATGCCCAAAAGCAAGCAGCAAAAGATAAACTATCTCAACATGTGCAAGATTTAATCAACCAAATTTTTGGTGATGACACATTAACGCAAGCGGAAAAGGATGCTCAAAAGGATAAGGTAGATAATGATAAGGCTGCCGCTGAAAAATCCATTGATGCTGCATCTGACGCTGATAATATTAACCAAGCGCTAAGTGATGCTCGTCCAAAACTTGATGCTGATTACATTCCAGGAGCTTCGCTATCAGATCAAAAGAATGACGCTAAGTCTAAATTAGATGAAACAGCTGCTAAGACTAAGAATGCCATCTCAAATGACGCAACATTAACCCAAACTGAAAAGAACAATCAAATGGCTAAGGTTGACTCAGATGTCACTGCCGGAAAACAAGCTATCGACAACGCCAAAAATTCTGACAGTATCAATAAAGCTGCAGATGATACGAGTGCCCAAGTTAATGATGATCATAAATCTGCTGATTCAATTGATACACAAAAGGCGAACGCTAAGAATCAATTGACTGCAAAAGCAGATAAGATTAAGCAAGACATTGAAAACGATGCAACATTGACGCAAGCAGAAAAGGAATCACAAAAAGCTAAGGTTGAAGACGATGTAAAATCTGGTAACCAAGCCATCGATAACGCATCTGACGCTGACTCAATCAACAAGGCTGGAAGTGATTCAGATTCTCAAGTTAGTTCTGAACATAAACCTGCTGATTCATTAGATGTTCAAAAGGAAAATGCTAAATCAGCAATCGATGAAGCGGCAAAGAATACCAAAGCAGCCATCGATGCAGATAACACGCTAACTAGTGCTGAAAAAGAATCACAAAAAGCTAAGGTTGACGAAAATGCGGCAGCAAGTAAGCAAGCAATTGATAATTCCCAAAATGCCGATAATATTAATAGTTCGGTAAGCTTAGGCAAGACTGATGTTAGTGACGTGCATAAGTCTGCTGATTCAATTGATACTCAAAAGAATGCTGCTAAATCACAATTAGATGCAAATACAGCCAAGATTAAGCAAGACATCGCAAATGATGCCACCTTAACTCAAGCCGAAAAAAATGCTCAAACCAAGCAAGTAGATACTGATAAAGCTACAGCTGAACAAGCCATTGATAATGCTTCAGATGCTGATGGAATTAACCAAGCATTAAAAGATGGTAATACCAAGACATCCGGTGATCATAAACCAGGTAATTCAACCAATGATCAAAAAGCTGCTGCTAAGAAGAAACTAGATGCAGAAGCAGAAAAGATTAAGAATGCCATCGACAATGATGTCACATTAAATAGCGCTGAAAAAGCACAACAAAAGCAAAATGTAGATAGCCAAAACCAAGCTGCCAAAGATAAAGTTGATGCTCAAACTAACGCTGACAACATCAATACTTTAACTGCTCAAGGTGTCGAAGAAATCGATGCTCAATATGTACCTGGTAAGGTTTCATTGGGTGATCAAAAGACTAATGCAAAGGCTAAACTGGAAGAAGAAGCAACTAAGGTTAAGAACGACATCGCAAATGATGCCACTCTAACTCAATCCGAAAAGGATGCTCAAATGGCTAAAGTAGATGCTGACAAAGCAGCTGCTGAACAAGCCATCGACAACGCACCAGACGCTGACAGCATTAACCAAGCTATCATCAATGGGCATGCTAAGATTGCCTCTGACTATGTTCCGGGCAAACCAGTTGATGACCAAAAGAGTGCTGCTAAGGCTGACCTAGACGCCCAGGCTGCTAAGGTTAAGAATGACATCGCAAATGATGCGACATTGACTCAATCCGAAAAGAATGCTCAAATGGCTCAAGTAGATGCTGATAAAGCCGCTGCTGAACAAGCCATTGACAACGCATCAGATGCCGACAGTATTAACCAAGCCATCAGCAATGGTAATGCAAAGATTGATGCAGACCATGTTTCTGGTCAATCAGTTGATGATCAAAAGACAGCTGCTAAGGATGCTATCAATAATGAAGCCAACAAGGTTAAGGCAGCCATTGATGCTGATAAGACCTTGAGTAAGGCTGAAAAGAAACGTCAAAGAAACAACGTTGAACGTGCTCAAGCGGATGCACAAGCAGCCATTGATGGTTTGACTAATGCTGATGACATTAACGCAGCAGTTGCTGATTACATCCAAATCATTGATTCTCAACACGTTAAGAAACAAAACAACGGAAGTGGACCTGAACAAACTATTCCACGTAATGTATACATGGTTAAGAACTTCTACAGATATCTAAGCACCAACTTTACTAAGAAGAACCGTGTTCAAGGTTACAAGGCTACATCTCGTCCAAAGGCAGCAATGTTTAGAATCATTGGCGAAACTACCAACAAGAACGGAGTAAAGAGATACAAGGTATATCAAATTGTTGTTAAGAAGAATGGTTTATTTAAAGTGGACCGTAAGAAGTGGGGTTACATCACTGCTAGACCTTCTTACATGAGACCTTTGTATTACAGTAGCAATGTTCAACAAATTAAGGTTATTGGTAGGGGAATCCGTGCCTACAAGAACGTTAAGTTGAGTAAGGCTGTTAAAGGCTACAAACATGGCACTGTTTTGAAGGTTAAGGCAGTCAAGAAGTATGGTAGCACCTACAGATTACAATTAACTAACGGTCACTACATTACTGCTAACAAGAACTTGGTTCGTAAGCAAACTACACCACGTAACGTCTACATGGTCAAAGGATTCTACAGATACTCAAGTGTCAACTTCAGTCACAAGAACAGAATCCAAGGTTACAAGAAACAAGCACGTCCAAATGCTGTGATGTTAAGAATTGTTGGCGAAACTACCAACAAGAATGGACTAAAGAGATACAAGGTTAACCAAATTGTACGTAATAAGAAGGGACTATTTAGAGTAGATCGCAAGAAGTGGGGTTACATCACCACTAAGCCTTCATACGTAAAACCTTTGTACTACAGCGGCAAGGTTCGCGCGGTTCGCGTAATTGGTTCTAGAATCCGTGCCTACAAGAACCTTAAGTTAACTAAGTCTGTGAAGTCATACAAGCGCGGCACTGTTTTGAATGTTAAAGCAGTGAAGAAGGATGGTACTACTTACAGATTGCAATTAACTAATGGTAGTTACATCAGTGCTAACAAGAACTTAGTTCAAAAAACTAAATAACACTTGCTTAAAGTAATTTAGGCAAACAAAAAAGACTGCTCAAACGAGCAGCCTTTTTTATTTTTTATGACGATCTTTAATCCACATGATAACAGTGACAAATAAAGCGATAATTAATAATAGATGAAAGATAGTACCGACAGTGGTGTGCGGTAAGATATCATTACTAATTAGCGCTAAATTGATTAATAATAGGACAATCATCAAGATTGTGTAGATGCTTTTCATTGGGGAAACCTCCGAAAGTTATTTAATTGTGTTGGCACACTTTTCAATATATTGTTGACGGCGTTCAAGAGTGTCTACTTTGTTTTCCATGTTTCCTAAATCGAAGCAGTGAGTAGCTTTGATACCACAGTAGGCAAGTAGTAGGTACTTCCATCTAAATAACACGTTACCAAACATCTTGTAGAAAAATGCTGGTCCATGACTGGTTGTGAAGATGCTAGCTGTTTTACCAGTTAGTAGCTTTTCACGTTTTCCATTTGGGTGGTAGATGTAGGCAAATTTAGGAGTAAAGACACGATCGAATAGTCCCTTCAATACTGAAGGTTCAGCTGACCACCAGATTGGAAAGAAGAAGGCGATATGATCAGCATTCTTTACTAATCCTTGGATGTTACTTGGAAATGATTCATCTTCCATGTGTTTTCTGTATCCGTAACGTAAAACGGGATCAAAATCAGCATCACTTAAGTCGACTAATTCAACTTCATGACCTAATGATTTCGCGTGTTCTACATAGTTCATGGCATTGCCATGTGAAAATGAATTTCCGTCTGGATGACCTTGAATAACTAGGATTTTCATTTTAATCGCCTCCGAAATATTTGTCCTTATTATATCTTTAAACAAGAAATTTTACCAATTCGAAAACTGTAACACAATCTTAGTAAAATCTTTACCACTATTACACGAAAAATGTTCTATGATAGGGATAGATAAAGGAATTTATCTAATTTATATCTTGAGGTGATACTATGAGTTTGGAAAATAAAAAAGACAAAGTTGTAGGTAAAGCAACCGAATTAAAGGGTAAGGTAACCGGTAGCAAGTTAGATGAATTAAAGGGTAAGGCACAAAACTTCTTCGGTAAGGCTAAGGACAGTTTCGATGAAGCTCGTCGTAAGTCCGAAGAACGTCGTAGCCAACGTGAAAACGAAAACAAGTAAACATAATAAAAAAGACGCCAAAAGGCGTCTTTTTTATTATCTAATGTCTTCTGAATAGAATTGTTGTTTTGCTAAAGACAGGTTACCAATGATTGAT
Organism: Apilactobacillus kunkeei; assembly: GCF_001421115.1. Lineage (GTDB taxonomy): Bacteria > Bacillota > Bacilli > Lactobacillales > Lactobacillaceae > Apilactobacillus > Apilactobacillus kunkeei_F. Next base: position 135,260 of record NZ_JXCW01000001.1, read on the forward strand.
AACTTGTCAGCGTCTTGACTAGGAAGGGTGATGTATTGATCGATATCACCAACATCAAGATAGCCATCGAATAGCTTCTTGAATTGTTCCTTAATCTTGCCTAACTCTATTTCGTTTAAGATACTACCACCTAAAATCACCTTTTGTGGTCTGATGAAGACAGTGGTTTGAATTACGGATTGTGCGATGTAGAACGCCACAGTATCCCATAGAGGATTATACATTGAGATTTCTTGTGGGCGTTGGTGAGTTCTGGCTTCGATGGCCTTGGTTGATACAAGACCTTCTAGACAGTCACCTTGATATGGACAGGTTCCTTTGAAGTCTTGGTCGTTAACGTTTCTTTGTGGGATGATATGACCAATTTCAGGGCTACCCATGTGTCCAACAAACTTTCCATCGTTTACAATTCCGACACCGACACCATCACTGATTGTGATATATGCCAGACTCAAGATAGGATCATCGTTTAGAATCGAGCTAATGTACTCTCCATAGGCACGACTATTAACATCAGTTGTAAATGAGATTGGAATATTGAAATGATGTTTGAATGTGCCTAATAGGTTAATATTTTGCCAGTTAGGACGGGAGGATTCTTTAATATAGCCGTATTGAGAAGAGTAAGTACGAAGTTCCAAAGGACCGAATGAGGAGATGCCAATAGCTGCTAAATCGTCAAAACCTTTGAAGTAGTCGATAGCTTTTTTCAAAGTTTCTTGAGGTTCAATTAAATCAATTACAATCCAGTCTGAGATGTTGCACTTACCGTCACCAACGGCACAAACCATTTGGTTTTGATCAGTGGTACAGAGACTTCCTAATAACATATTCAACGCCTCTTTTTAGTGAAATTTTTCGTTATCTTGTTCTTGAATTTCCTTACGTCTTTCTTCGTATCCTGGTTTACCAAGTAGGGCAAACATGTTTTGCTTGTAGTCTTCAACACCTGGTTGGTTGAATGGGTTAATACCGTTTAGGTAACCTGAAACCGCAATCGCAAATTCGAAGAAGTAGATTAAGTAACCTAAAGTAGCTTCACTGTTGTCTTCAGCGGTTACCAACATGTTTGGTACGCCACCGTTTGTGTGGGCGATAACAACGGCTTCTCTGGCAGTCTTGTTAACTTCGTCCATTGTAGTGTTTTCCAAGTACTTTAGACCATCTAAGTTTTCTTCGTTGGCAGGAATACCTAGGTTTGAAGCAGGTTGTTTGATTTCAACAACTGTTTCCATTAGGTTACGCATCCCTTCTTGGATGTATTGACCCAATGAGTGTAGGTCAGTACTGAAGATAGCTGAACTAGGGTAGATACCCTTGTAGTTCTTTCCTTCAGTTTCACCCGCAAGTTGTTTCCACCATTCGGCTAGGAAACGAAGATGTGGTTCGTAACTTTCAAGGATTTCGTTAGTATATCCCTTACGATACAAGATGTTTCTGTAAGCAGCGTATAGAAGTGAGTCGTTTTCATATAAAGGAGCGTCCTTTAATGCAACTTGAGCCTCGTGTGCACCGTCCATTAAATCATCGATGTTAGCACCTGATGCGGCGATTGGAAGTAGGCCAACTGGAGTTAATACTGAATATCTTCCACCGATTCCATCAGGGATGACGAAACTAGTGTAGCCTTGATCGATTGCTTCATCGTGTAAAGCACCTTTTTTAGCGTCGGTAGTTACGTAAATGCGTTTGTTAGCTTCTTCTTCACCGTATTTTTCAATTAACTTTTCTTTGAAGATTCTAAATGCCATTGCTGGTTCAGTAGTGGTACCTGACTTAGAAATTACGTTAACTGAGAAGTCACGGTCACCGATTACACGTAGTAAGTCGGCAGTGTAGGCAGGGCTAATTGTGTTACCTGCGAAGAAGATTTGCGGGTGCTTGTCAGTACCTTCTAAGTTGAAGAAACTGCCGTGTAGGAAATCTAATGCCATCTTGGCACCTAGGTATGAACCACCGATACCGATAACAACTAGGACATCTGAGGTTTCTTGAATGTCTCTTGCCGCATCTTTAATACGGTCGAATTCAACGGGATCGTATTCCTCTGGTAAATTTACCCAGTCACCCATTTTGGCTTCAACACCGGTTCCGTGAACTAGTAAGTCACGGGCGGTTTGTACCATTGGGGCGATTTCCTTTAATTCATTTGATTGCACAAAGGACTTTAAGCCTTTGGTGTCTAATTCAACTCGTTTCATTTTATGTTCCTCCATCGATTAATCAATTTTAACGATGTTTTCTTTGTAGTATTGTCTTGATGCTAATGCTAAGTTACCGATTGTAGCTGAACCGTTGTCTTCACATGCTGGCATAGTGATGTAGTAGTCTAAGTCACCAACTTCAACGTAGTCGTTGAACATTTCCTTGAATTGTTCACGAACCTTCTTGATAACTGGTTCTGAGATTACTCCACCACCTAAAATAACTTTTTGTGGACGGATGAATAGGGTAGCCTGCATTACCGCTTGGGCAATGTAGTAAGCCATAATGTCCCAGACAGGATCATCCATAGGAACATCTTTACCTTTCTTACCGCAACGAACGTCAAAAGTAGGACCAGCTGCTAGACCTTCTAGACAGCTGTGGTGGTATGGACATAATCCCTTGAAGTCTAAATCGTCTGGGTGGCGTTTTAGATAAATGTGTCCAGCTTCGGGGTGGCCTAGAGAACCAATGAATGAACCTTCATTGATAATTCCAGCTCCAACACCAGTACCGAAAGTATAGTATACCAGTGTTTGTAATGGATTATGATTTCTAATTGATGTAATGTATTCACCATAAGCGGAACCATTAACATCAGTAGTCCAAAAGATAGGAATATCGAAATGTTTCTTCATCGTTCCTAAGAAGTTAGTGTTGGACCAGTTTGGTTTTGGTGTGTCTGTTATATAACCATATTTTGGTGAGTCTGTGCGCACTTCGATGGGACCAAATGACGCAATACTCATGGCTGTTAAGTCGTCGAATTTTTCGAAGTATTCAATACATTTGCTTAATGTTTCATCAGGAGTGGTGGTAGGAATTCTGACACTGTCAAGAATTTCATAGTTTTCATTACCTACGGCGCAAACAAATTTTGTTCCGCCTGCTTCAATGCTACCAAATTTCATAGTGGAATCTCCTTTAACCTTTTTCTATGGGAGTATTAGTTTTTTGAATGCGCTCCCAATTTTTATTATGGACCCGATTTTTCTAAATACAAGTAAAAAATAGTTAAAAAAAGGTTAAGAATCAAAAATGTTTTTTCATGTAGATATAACTATCACCACGGCGTTTTTAAAGATTTTATAAACCTTATGAAACCGGTTTCATTTATCTTATCAACCTGTTATAATTAGTCACAATAATACGAAAAAAGTGAGGCTAGAAAAATGGATACAAAGTACTGGAATATCGATCGATTGGGTCGACTATACAAAGATTGGGACCCAGAAGTGTTAAAGAAATTGGCAACAAAGATTGCTAAATCACACTGGCGTCCTGGATATCACATTACTACTCAGACCGGTTTGTTGAATGACCCTAATGGCTTTTCATACTTCAACAACCAATGGCACTTGTTCTACCAAGCATTCCCATACGGTGCTGTGCACGGACTAAAAAGTTGGCAACACATGGTGTCAGATGACTTAGTTCACTGGAAGTTCATCGACAAACCAATGGTGCCGGACTTAAATTCTGACCGTAATGGTTGTTATTCCGGTAGTGCCATTAATGTCGACGGCAAGCTATTCTTGATATATACCGGAAACACTTTTGAGGGTGAAGAGATGGCTAGACATCCTTACCAATTAGGTGCGTGGATGGATGCCGATAATAATATTTCAAAACTAGATCACCCATTGATTGAAAGTGAACCGGATGGAGTTACCGGTCACTTTAGAGACCCCCAAGTCATCAAACACGGTGATTACTACTACGCATTTTTGGGTGCCCAAACTGTCGATAATGCCGGTGAAATTCTAACCTACCGCACCAAAGACATTGAAAACGGTTGGGAATTATACAAGAAATTAGACCTAGGCACCGACAACTTAGGCTACATGGACGAATGTCCAAATGTTGGTTTCGTTGATGGCAAGGTCGTTGTGATCTTCTGCCCACAAGGTGCTGATAAACACGAATTCCATTATGACAACGTTCATCCAAACGCATACATTGTGGCGGATGACCTGGACTTCGAAGAAATGAAGTTAATCAATCCTTCTGAAATGAAACAATTAGATGAAGGTTTCGACTACTACGCCACTCAAGTCTTGAATGCTCCGGATGGTCGTTTGCTATCAGTCGGTTGGATTGGTTTACCTGATACCGAATACCTATCTGATCAAGAAGGCTGGGAAGGTGAACTTTCAATGGTAAGAGAATTACACATTGAAAATGGTGACTTGACCCAACGACCAGTCCAAGAATTCAAACAATTAATTGAAGAAGACGAAGCAATCGACACCGATTTACAAAAACATATTGAAGCGGCGCCATTTGATGAACACTTCAATTTGAACTTAGAATCAGAAGATAGCTATCTTCGTTTGTCATACGATGAAAGTGACCAAGAATGGACATTGAAGCGCAAGAATGTCGGTGAAGATGCTTCGATTCGAACATTCAAGGGTGAAGCTTCATCAGTCGATTTCTATTTAGACAACACAGTATTTGAAATTTACATCCTAGGAGGCAAGGTTACCATGACCGGACAATTCTTCCACGATGGTAATGAAGTCAGGGTTAATACTGAAAATATGAGCGTTAAACAAAACAAGGTTAGCAATATGTAAAATTAAAAAGCTGCTAGATTAAATTTCTAGTTGCTTTTTTTATTTTTGTATAATATTATATGTCGTATAATATAATCTGAAATATAATTGGAGATGTTCAAATGGCCATAAAAGTAGCGACGAAGCTATTGGATGGTTGTGTCTTGGGTCTATTGGAACAAGAAGAGATGTATGGGTATGAACTTACTAAGCGAGTTCAAGAATCCATTAATGTTTCTAATTCGACAATGTATCCGGTCATGCGCCGTTTAAAATCAGAGGGATTGGTCGACACATACGACGAATCGTTTGAAGGACGCAATCGCAGATACTACCGAATTACTGAAGCAGGGAAGACACAGCTAGAAGAAGTAAAGACAGAATGGATGACGTTTAAGAACGGCATCGATGATTTAATGGGGGGATAAAATTGAATCAGTATATCGAGGAACTTACTCAACACTTGAAGAAACTTAGCGAACAAGACGCGATGGACGCTATCAGCTACTACACCGACTATCTAACGGATGGAAACTTAAATACATACGAGGAATGTGTGAAGGAATTGGGTTCACCAAACCGTTTAGCACTACAAATTCGTGCCGATATTTCTATCAACAATTCAGATAGTTCAACACCACAAAAATTCTGGGAATTACCATCAATTGTGATTTTGGCATTGTTTGCCAGTCCACTACTAGTTCCAGTCGTAATCAGTCTAATCCTAGTGATTTTTGCTACCGTTTTAGCAGCCAGCTTAATGGTGCTAGCAGTCGTATTAGTATTAATTTTGACCTTTATCGTTTTCCTATGTACAACGGTATGGGGTGTGACTAACATTACCGGTCACTTGTTTGAAAGCATCATGGTATTAGGAGTGGCACTATTCTCCCTAGGACTTTCCATGGAACTATATCCATTATCAAAATGGCTAGTGAGAAAGTTGGCCAACTGGATTCAACACGTCACAATCTGGACATACAAGAAGTGCCTAAGATATGGCAATGCTGAAGGGAGAGTCAACAATGAAGAAATTTAGTCTAATCGGATTAGGTCTAATCTTTGCTGGAGGAATCGTCTTCTCAATTGGATACGCTAAGGCCGACCAAAGCATCACCGATATTTTCTTTAGTCGTAACATGGATAAGACATACACCAAGTCCGTAAATGCATACGACAAGATTAGTGCGTACGGAAACATCAATCTAACAATTAAATCTGGTGATAAGTTTACCATTACATCAACTGATTCTAAGGATCATCCACTAACATACAAGGTACAAAACAATACCTTGGAACTACGACAAGACAATAACGAAAGCAGCTTCTCAACTAACTTTCAAATGGGTGAATTATCACGACTATCATTTGTGACCGTGACAGTGCCAAGTCACCAATTGACTAAGGTTGATGGCTTAGATAATCGTTTCAGTCTAAAACTAAAACACTACAGTAATAAGTTACCGATGGATATTACCGGATGGGGCAATGTTAAAATCAAGGACGTTAACGCCAAGTCACTTCGCGTGCGCGGTATTGAAGACCGTGTCTCAGTCGTCGATAGTACGTTCAATGGGGATGATAGCCAAATCGATGCCGGTGACAACTACGTTGATTTACATAATAGTAGTTTTAAGTCATTGGCAGTTAAGGCAACTAATGGGGATGTCAACATCGACAGACCAACAATTGAAAGTCATCTGTCAGTTACTACCGACACTGGTAACATCTTCGCACAATTAAAGAAATCAGAAGATGCACAACTAGACGTTAAAACATCTGGTCCTAAGCCAACTGTGAAGACTGCGGTTAAGGCCGTTAATACTGACAAACAATATCGATTTAAGTCCAATACAGGAACAATTACGGTGTTAGAATAATCATTTTACGATATGGCATATAAATTTATTAGCAAATATAGTAAAATTATAAGTATAATAATGTAAATCATATCAGGAGGGACAATAACGTGTTTAACGATAAAATCGTTTTTAATTACATGTATAATTTATGGGTAGCTGTCTACTCAGACTTAAGTGACGCTGACGTCGAAGAAATTGGCCAAGTGCTATTAAAGAATAGTAAGGAAGAATACAACAGCCAAAATGATCAAAATATCAACGACGACGACTTCATTGATATGATTTCCGAATACTCAGAAGACATTCGTGAACAAGCTGTAAGTGAAGCTGAAGAAGATATTAAAAAACACCGTGCACCTAAGTTCAAAAAGGTAGACGGTAAGTGGAATATTTAAAGAATAAGACCGACTCGATTGAGTCGGTCTTTATTTTTTTATTACTTTCTTTAAGAAATAGTAAAAATCTAGTCATAAATATACACTTCGTTAAAAAAACTCCTAGAATGGAATTGTAAAAACGAAAAGGAAAGAAGCTGTGTATTATGACTAAATTCAATAATACTAAGAAATGGGTATATGCCGCAGCCATGACTGGGGTATTATTTGCTGGAGCCCAATATGCTAATTCATCCAGTAATTATTTAGCTAAGGCGGATACCACAAACAATACGTCTCAACATCAATACAAATATAATTCAACAATTAACTTCCAAGATCAAAATAAGAACTCACTTGGTGGTGTAACTGCTTCAAGTGATAACAATAACTTCCAAAAATCACGTCTTTCATACACCTTGCACTACAATAACAAGACATATGACTTCACTGACCAAATTAAGAACGACAAGGATATTCCTGACACCATTAATTTAAGTAAGTCAGAATACAACTACACCTTGAATCAACCAACTCACACTTTGACAGTTAACGTCATTGATAAGGAAACTCATGCTGTTCTTGCTACAAAGGAATACACTGTAACTGATTTTGGTACAACTGACATCAAGGACTTAGTTGCACCATTCTCAAATGACTACAGCTACAGTTACTCAGATCCATTCAACTATGAAGACCAATACAATGTTGAAGTATCAAAGGCTAACGTATCAAGTGCTAGTGGCACTACCATTCATGGTCAAGCTTCCGCATCTTACGATAACGAAGGCAAACAAAGTGCTTCAACCACTACTTCATCAGCCGCTGCTTCAACCGGAACCAACACTAATGAAAGTTCTACTTCAAGTGAAAGCTCATCAACTGAAACATCAAGTGCATCCAGTTCAAGTCAATCCAGCGAAGCTTCAAGCGCAGAAAACTCAACACAAAGCTCAGCTGCATCTTCAAAGGCTAGCCAAAGCAGTGAAACTTCAAGTGAAGCAACTAACTCATCAAAAGCTGAAAACCAAAGTTCTGAAGCAACAAACACTTCATCAGCTGAATCATCAGTTGCTTCATCTGTAGCATCATCAATGGCTGAAAAGAAGTCAGAAGCTAACAAGGATAACGAAAAGACATCAGTTATTTATGATCCTGTAAACCCAGGTGAAGAAAAGGCTGGTAACAATGCTGGCGAACCAGCAAATGCTGAAGATAACAAGTTACCACAAACTGGTGACAAGACTAATCAACAAGCAATTGTCGGTGTTGGTGTTATCGCTATGATTGTTGGTGCTGTTCTTGGATTCTTTGGATTAAGAAGAAAGAATAGATAATCTATCTATAAATACGAAAAGAAGACCCTTGGGGTCTTCTTTTTTTGTCTTCAAACGGTTCAAAAGTTTAAAAAAGTATAAAATCGAGCAAAAAAGTACATAAAAAATTTAAAAAAATATATAATACTTAAAGGAACTTAATTTTATTGTAATTAAAATTTTATAAAGAAGAGAGACGTTGTACTATGAATTTCAATAAGAAGGATTCAAAACTATTCAAGAACACTAAAAAGTTCGTTTACGTTTCAGCAATTACAGGGGTATTGTTGACTGGAACACAAGCAGGCCAATTCGCATCTACATACACAGCTCACGCGGATGAAACATCACAAACATCATTAGTAACAATTACATTTACTGATCAATATGGAAATCAATTCCAAAAACCAGCTGGTGATAATCAATTTTATCCATCAGTAATTACCTATCCAGTTCAAAATGCACAAGTTGCTAAGTCAGACTTACTAAACAGTTTAAGCGATTATCCTGGTGTTAGCACAAGTGATAACAATGTTCCTGATACCTTGGATTTAAGCAGAGCTGGTAGCTACACTTATAAGCTAACTCAACCAACTCACACATTAACCATCAACCTAGTTGACCAAAACGGTCACACTGTTGAAACTAAAACAGTATCTAATGTAACTAACTTTGGCCAAACTGATACTAGTGATTTATCTACATGGGCTCAACAACATAACTACGGATACGATTCATTCCCTGGCTCAGTTGATAACAGTCAAACTACTGTTAACATCTCAGTAAAGGCACCTACTACCACTGTTGTTAACCAAAGCACTCAACAAAACAACACAACTACTGAAACAAACACTAACACTGAAACCACTCAAAATTCTACAACTACTACAGTTCAATCAAGTGCTTCAGACCAAACTGTAAAGAGTTCAGCACAATCAAGCTCAGCAGCTCAATCGGCTGCATCAAACGATGACAAGAAGGAAAGTGCTTCATCAGTTTCAACTAGCGAAGCTACTAAACCAGTAGCACAATCAAGCGAAGCTACTAAACAATCGAGTTCAGAAACAGAAACAGTAAAATCAGAAGCTGCTTCATCAGCCGTTTCATCATCAGCTGCTACTTCAACTGAAAGTTCAGCACAATCATCAGCTGCATCACAAGCTCCAAAGAGTGATGAAAAGACAATGGTCATTGTTGATTCTGTCAACAAGGGTGAACACAAGAAGGCTCAACAAACTCCAGCTGCAGATAAGAAAGACGTTCGTGCTAAATTACCACAAACTGGTGATAACACTAACCAAGCTAGAGCCATCGCATTAGGTGTTGCTACCATTGCCGTTGGTCTGGGTCTTGCTTACTTAGGTCTAAGAAGAAAAAATAAATAGCATTTTTATACAAATGTCTAATTTGTAACTTTCGGTTTAATGTTAATACGATTGGTCTATTAGTGTTTTGTAAAATTTTTTTAATTATGAGAAAATTTATTAAAGACATTTTAGAATAAGGGGTGTAAAGTGTACTTCAAGAGGAGAGAAGTACTTAATGTTAGAAACTCTATTTTTTATCTTTTTTCTAGGTCTATGTTGTACACACTACTATGTTAGATCTGGAAAACACTTTGTATTAGCAGGGCTAATAATCCCTTTAATCGTGGTAATTCTAACCGTAATATTAACGATTGATATACACCGATACACAATCATTATCTACGGACAAGGATTCTTAAATGTTTTAGAATCAATATTAGTCGTTAATCAGGTTAGACTTAGATTCGAAGGTGAATAAAAAAGACATCTTACGCAGCGTTGTAAGATGTCTTTTTTGAATGAATTCATGGATAAATGTATGTTGTAATTATAATAGAACATTCGTTCGCATAATGCAAATATTTTACATCAAAAATTTTGAGGCTTATCATTTGACTTAAAGTGCACTTTATATGGAATAATTGTACTTATTGAAAATATGGGAGGCTTCAATTATGAAAAGTGCAGTATTTATTGAACCTGGTAAAGTCGAAGTTCAAGACGTCGACATGCCAAAAATTGAAAAAGATGATGACGTTATCCTAAAGGTAGTTCGTACCTGTGTCTGCGGATCAGACTTATGGTCATACCGTGGATTAGACGAATACAAAAAGAAAGCTTACAACAATGGTCACGAAGCATTGGGTGTTGTTGAAACTGTCGGTAAGGATATCACTACTTTACAACCTGGGGATTTCGTAATTGTACCATTTACACACGGTTGTGGACACTGTGCCGCTTGTTTAGCTGGTTACGACGGAAGTTGTTTGAACCATTCAGATAACTTTACTCAAAGTGCCCAAGCTGAATACCTAAGAGCTCAACACGGTGAATGGTCACTAGTTAAGGTTCCTGGTAAACCAGAAGACTACAGTGATGAAATGTTAGATTCACTATTAGCTCTATCAGATGTTATGGCTACTGGATATCATGCAGCTCGTACTGCTGACGTTCAAAAGGGTGACACTGCCGTAGTTATCGGTGATGGTGCCGTTGGTCTATGTGGTGTAATTTCTGCAAAGCTACGTGGTGCTAAACAAATCATCGTGATGAGTAGACACGAAGACAGACAAAAGTTAGCTAAGGAATTCGGTGCTACCGATATCATTGCTGAACGTGGTGACGAAGCTGTGAAGAAGGTTATGGAACTAACTCACGGTAACGGTGCAGATGCCGTTTTAGAATGTGTTGGTACTGAACTATCAACTCAAACTGCCCTAGACGTTGCTCGTCCAGGTGCTAAGGTTGGTCGTGTTGGTTTGCCTCACTCAGGTAACTTAGATGTTGTGACTCCATTTGGTAAGAACATTGCGCTTGCCGGTGGTATCGCTTCAGTTACTACTTATGATAGACAAGAATTATTGGACGCCGTATTATCTGGTGCAATTCATCCAGGTAAGGTCTTCACTGGTAAATACAAATTAGAAGACATTAACCAAGCATACAAAGACATGGCTGAAAGAAACACAATCAAGGCTACTGTTGTTAATGATTAATATTTAAAGGATCGACTGATGTTGGTCTTTTTTTATACCTTCATAATTTAAATTAGAAAATGATTAGGTGCTTTTAATTGACTTATCAGAATTAAACGTTTAGTATACGATATAATCGTTAGAAAATATATCGGTGGAGGAGTCACAAATGAATAACTTTATGAACATGTACATGTGCGATTGTTGTAAACCGGCGGCTTCTCCTCTGGTTATTTAATCGCGTCGTGATACATACGATTAATCTGAGAAGAGCTGCTGACCTATAGTGATGGGATCAGCGGCTTTTTTGTTTGGAGGAGAGAATATACATCACATCATAATACTTAGGAAGTGAAATGAATAATGGATTTAGATGAGTCAAAAAAGATTACTAAATTTGAGACGTTCGCGTTAGCCGTTGCCGCTGTTGCCCCAACTGGTTCAATCGCGTTTAACGCCGTGCCAGCAGTTCCATTCGCTGGAATTAACGTACCGATTGCATTCTTACTTGGTGCGATTGGATTATTATTTGTTGGAATTAGTTTCGCCGAATTATCAAAACATATTTCAGATGTTGGTTCAGTCTACGCTTACAACCAACAAGCTTTAGGTGAACGACTAGGATTAGTCAGTGGGTGGACTTTGACATTTGCCTACGTCAACTTGGCCGTCTCATGTATGGCTGCCAATGCTAACTTTGCCCACGTATTCTTCGCACAGTTAGGATTTAACTTTAACGATACGATTATTGCTTATGTATTATTGATTGCTGCGGCATTAGTTCTTACCTTTGGTTTGAAATTTACCAGTAAATCAGCAATTGCGATTGAATTCTTAGCGATTGCAATCCTCGTCGTATTGACCATCATCATCTTTGCTAAGGGTGGTCGTGATGGAATCAGTGCCCAACCATTCGTTCCAACTCACAGTAGTGTATCTGGAATTGGTCAAGGAATGGTATTTGCCATCCTATCATTCTGTGGTTTCGAAGGTGTTACCACTGTAGCTGTTAGAACAAAGAATCCAAAACGTTCAGTGCCATTATCTATTATTGTTACAATTATTTTTGCTGGAATTTTCTTTGTTATCGCAAGTTACATGCAAGTTATCGGATTTGGTATCAACCACGTCTCAGACTTCGCACATTCTTCATCACCATTGAATGACCTTTCATTGATGTACATGGGTCGCCCAATGGCACTTATCATGGATTTTGCCATCCTAATCAGTAGTTTTGGTTCAGTTCTTGGTATCATGAATGCCGGTGCATACATGATCTATGCAATGGGTGTTAAGAAGTACCTACCAAAATACTTCGGTGAATTTAACGAAAAACTAAACAGTCCAACTCGTGCTATCTGGTTACTAACTGTAATCATGGCAGTAGCATACCTAATCTTCGGTGTTCCTTATGGTCCTGAAGTAATCTATGCAAACTCATCAACACTTGGTGTATTAAGTATGTTGACCGTATATGCTTTGGCCTGTGTTGGAACAATTCTATACTTCCACAAACACAGAGATACCATCAAGCGTTCATTTATCAAACATATCTTGATTCCAGTTCTTGGAATTTTAGTGTTAGTTTACCCAATGTGGACTAACCTTTACCCAATCCCAGATTTCCCTGGAAACCTATATCCATACGCAGTCATTCTATGGATCATTATCGGATTGGTAGTGTACGCAATTAAGAAGAGAAGAAAACAAGACTAAGCAAAAAGACGCCATAATCGTGACGTCTTTTTTATCTGATGTGAAATTTATCTATGATATACAAGATTAAATTCATAACCTGTAGGGAGATTCCCATCGCAATTAAAGGTAAGTTGGTGTTTAGATTATTGAAGTCTGCATAGATTCCCCATCCTGCAAAGCCGAATATGAAGACAAGACAGGATATAAAAAATATCTTAACCGGTAAGCTTCTGTTCCAATTACGAAATGGTAAATCATAGTCTATGTTTAATAATTTAGATTCCTTCATAAAATGATCACAAGCTAAACGAAGAAGGAAAACACCCAAAAGGAAGAACAATGATGAGTAGTTTTTAAGGATTGCGACCAGTAATACTGCTAAGTAAAACAATGCATTAATTACGTATTTTAATTCGACAAAGTTATCTTGTACCTTGTCCTTTTGTAGATATTCTTTTAGTCCTGAATCCTCGTTTAAAAGGGTGTCTAGTGAAATTTGATATAGATCACTAATTTTCACTAGGCTCTTGATATCTGGATAGCTTTTTTCATTTTCCCAACTGGAGATGGTTTTGCGAGAAACGTGTAAGTGTTTTGCGACATCTTCTTGAGTCATATTTTTGATTTTACGTTGTTCTTTGATACGTTCACCAAATTGCATTATGTATCGTCTCTTTTCTCTTAAGATAATGACTTTATTTTATATAAAAAATGCTATTTTTGGTAGCCAAGTTTCTTGGACATGTTGATATATCAACGTTTTAAAAATGGAAAATAATTTTATACAAAATGTATCGACTATTAAATACAACAATGGGATAATGGTACGTGAATAAGGGGGAGGTGTTTTTCATGACTGACAATTTAGAACATCGAATGTTTTTAGGTAGGGTCGTTACAAGTGACGATTTCTCGACTGACAAATCATTGGTTCAAGTTGGTGGTATTTGGTATCGCTATGATTTATCCGACAATTCTACCTATGATGAACAAGTGAAATACTCGGTCGTGAATAACACAGGTAATACTCTTCATTTACAAAAAATTAAGTGAGGTATTTGTTATGCCATTTGGAGTTAAAGTCATTCGTCAAAATAACGAAGGTTTAGTTGAAACATTAGGAAAGTACAGCCACACTCTAAGTTCTGGTTTGCACTTCTACATTCCATTAATTCAACGCGTTAGAACCGTTAGTCTTGCAATGCAACCTAAGTTACTACCAAAGTATTCATTGATTACTAAGGATAACGCCGAAGTATTAGGTAGTGTCAGTTTGAACTACCACGTGACTGAACCCGTTAAGTACCAATACGAAAATACCGACTCAGTAATGTCCATGGTCCAATTAGTTCGTGGTCATTTAAGAGATATCATCGGTCGTATGGATTTAAACGAAGTACTGGGTTCTACTAAAGAAATCAATAAAGAACTAGCCGATGCAATCGGTGATTTAACCGACATCTATGGAATTAACGTTGATCGTATTAACATCGATGAATTAACTCCAAGTAAGGCCATTCAAGAAGCAATGAACACTCAACTTACTGCTGACCGTGAACGCCAAGCTGAAATTTCACGTGCTGAAGGGGATGCCAAGTCAGTTGAACTACGTACTAAGGCGCAAAACGAAGCTCTAGTTGCGACTGCTGAAGCTAACGCTCAAGCTACCAAGACTAAGGCCGATGCTGAAAAGTACAGAATCGACAAGATTCAAGAAGCCCTACGTGGTGCCGATGACAAGTACTTCAATGCTCAAAGTATCGAAGCATTCAGTAATCTAGCTAATTCAGATACCAATATGGTGGTTGTACCAAATGATGGCGCAGACTCATATGGTCAAATGACTACTTTTGCAAAACTACTAAAGCAAAACAACAAAAAGAAAGAAACTAAAGAATAATAAAAAGGGATCGGTGATAGCCGGTTCCTTTTTTATGCTCTAAATTATTAATTTGAATTTAAAAAGTGTATGATTGGTCTTATACATACAAGAAACAGGGGAATTTATTTAATGATTATTAACAGAGATCATGATTTTTATAATCTAGATGAAGAAGGCAGAAGAGAGTTTGAAAAAGACGTCGAAGCCGCATTTAGCAAGGAACAGGCAGATGATATTTTAGATAACGAAAGAATTGAGGCTTTATACGATTGGACTATTTATGAAGTTGATACTTTGACCCACGAGTATAAGGGATTTGATGATGATGACGATGATGAGGACTTTGATTCTCTAGTACAAATGAGAATTCGATTGAAAAGAGTCGATTGGTGGAGTGAAGAAAACGAACAGGGTGAACATGACGATATCCTTATGGATTTGATATTGGATAATGTCTCTTATTTTGATCAAAAATTTAATATGTATAATCTAATGGAATTAGATGACAGTTCACGTAAATATATACCAGTATGCACTTGGGGAATGCATGTCATCGTGGATTGGTGTGTTAAAACCAGCGACGACGGTATCAGTATCAAAATAGCTACGGACAATACTTTTGTATTAGCGGTAGATTGTTTGAAGGTATCCATAAAGAAATTTAACTTTAAATAAAAAAGACCTGACAATCGTCAGGCCTTTTATTTATCTTTTTTAATACCGTTTTTCTTCTTGTGTCGGTTATTTCCATCACTCCAGATACAAATGATTCCGGCAATAAAAATAATTAGATTAAAGAAATCGTGAAATGAGTACTTATCACGAGAAATCATTATATAAATTACAAAAGAAACAGCTAATAAGGGGATAATTCCACCAACCCAAAAGTACTTCGTATCGGTTAGTACGTATGTTTCTAGTAAGTAAAGTGCAACAATCACTAGTAGAGGAATAATGAATCCCATTTCGTTTTCACATCCGTTCCTAATTAATGTATCATGTAGATATAATACAGCAGAATTGGAGAGAACTCAATTGACAAAAAGTGTTGAGATTAGCTATTTAAATAAACGCATTGGCAAGCGATTAATCCTAAATAATATCTCCTTTGAAATTAATCAGGGCGACATTGTTGGATTGGTCGGTGAAAACGGTGCTGGGAAGACCACCATTATGAAGTCAATCCTAGGGATGATTGAAAATAATGGTGGATTAATCAGTATTGATGGTAAAGAAGTGACTGTTTCTAAAAGAGAAGGTTTAAAAAACGTTGGTTCATTGATTGAAAATCCCGTACTGTACCCATACTTGAGTGGGATGCAGCACCTTCAATTGTTCTCTGAAACTAAGAACAATGAAATGATTGATTATTTGGTTAATCAATTAAATATGCAAAATTACATAAATAAAAACGCAGTTAACTATTCATTAGGGATGAAACAAAAATTAGCAATTGCAATGGCTCTAGTTAATCAACCAAGTTTCGCTATTTTAGACGAACCAGTTAATGGTTTGGATCCTAAGAGTACTAAAGAAGTTAGAAATCTAATTGTTGATTTAAACAAGAAGGGCACAACATTTTTAATCTCTAGTCATATTCTTGCCGAATTGGAAAAGATTATTAACCGTGTCGTTATCATCAAAAAGGGTACCAAAATTTTTGATAACTATTTGGAATACTTTGGCAATAAAGTGAATAAGACACTTGTTAAAACATCAGATAATCATGCTGCAGCAGAAATTCTTAAGGAAAACGGCATTGAAGTTTCCATTAATAACAATGAATTAACAATCGTTGGTGATTTTAAATTACAAGAAGTTATTGATTTAATAAATAGTCAAAATATCAGTTTTACATCAATTCAAACTATCAATGATGACTTTGAAGACGATTTAATCCAAATTCTGGACGAAAAGTAGGAGGATAGAAATGTTATATCTAATTAAACAAGAAATGTTCAAAAATTATCATAAAAAATCAACATATGTTTCAATGATTATCCAAGTGGTAGTTATGTTAGCGATGGCACTTCTATCTTTGAAATATAAAAATGTGTTTAATGGGACGGCACTTTTCAAAGAAAATTATGATGCCACACTTTGGATTGTCTTTGTCTTAATCTTCTTAGCTAGTAATATCTTTTTAAACGAATACAAGTACGGCACAATTAAGCTATTAATTTCGAAGGAATTTAGCAGAACTAAGATTTATTTCAGTAAGGTCATTTTCGTCTTTGCTCAATCAATAGTTTTATATCTATTGACAATAGTAATGTCATTTGTCATTAACATCATTTTTACCAGAGTGGCAATTACTTCAGCTGATATGAAAACGTTCTTTACCAACATTATCTGCGAATTTTTCTCAACTTGGTTAATTGTTAGTCTATGTTTCCTTTTAGCATCGATATTTAGATCGTCTGGACTATCAATTACCATCAGCATTATCTTGTATTTCTCAGCTTCAATCGCTGCGAACTTAATGTTTATGGTAATTGCATCAAATAAGTTACTAAGATTTAACCCAATTAACATGCTAAATATCACTAACCAAGCTGGTGATGCATCATACGGACACCTAACATTATTACCAATGTATGCTTACTTCATTTGGATTCCAATTTATGTCATTATTTTTATGCTAATTGGAAATTACATCTTTGCACAAAGAAACAAATAAAAAGACCTGACGGATGTCAGGCCTTTTTTATTTTAGTATTCGATTGTACGACTAGCCATCCACTTAATCATCTTTGAATCATGGTGATCAAAGAATTGGCTTTGCTTGGTATCTAGTGTTTTGATTTTTTCCATATCTTCGTCTGATAGTTCAAAGTCTAGGACATCGATGTTTTGTTGCATTCTTTCTGGTTTAACAGACTTGGCCAAAGGGATGATATCTCTTTGGTACAACCATCTAAGCACAACTTGAGCAACTGACTTGTTGTACTTGTCACCGATTGATTTAAGTAGTTCATTCTTGAATAGGTCGTGTTGACCTTCAGCGAAAGGAGCCCATGCTTCAATTTGGACGCCATAGTCTTGCATGTATTGAACTTTTTCGATGTTTTGGCAGAATGGGTTCACTTCAATTTGTGCGACCATTGGTTTGATGTCATTAAATTCGGCTAGGTTAGTGATTTGGGCGTTATCGAAGTTGGAAACCCCAATAGACTTAACTAGTCCTTTTTCATAAGCAGCTTCCATTGCCTTCCATGCTCCAAATACATCGTTGTATGGTTGGTGGATTAACAATAAGTCTAGGTAGTCTAGTTGAAGGCGGTCAAGTGAGTCTTGAATGGCTTTAGGAGCCTTTGCGGCAGTTACATCATGGACCCAAAGTTTTGAAGTGATGAATAGGTCTTCACGTTTGACGATTCCTTCTTCAATCACAGCTTTGATTCCTTCACCGACTTCTCTTTCATTGCCGTAGCTAGCAGCGGTATCGATTAAACGGTAACCGGTTTTGATGGCGTCAATGACAGCTTGCTTGGCAGCACCTTCATTTGGTACTTGGAAAACACCAAAACCTAGGGTAGGGATAGTAACTTTATTTGCTAATGTTCTTTTGTTCATACTTATTCTCCTTTATTTTCGTCTTTTTGATTCATTACGTGTTCTTCGAAGTGGTCGATTTTAAACGTTAAATAATCGACAGTCTCTTGTCGTTTGGCAATTTCAGCTTGGAGTTCTTTGCGTTGCTCGATTAACAGATGTTTGCGACGATCTAAATCATCAATGTCTTTTAGATATAAATGAACGAATTCCAGTAGTCTTTCAATCGACATACCAGCATTGCGCAATGCCTTGATGTAATATACCCAATTGGCGTCTCGATCTGAGTAATCACGATAGCCACTCGCGTTTCTTTTGACGGGAGGAAGTAGGCCAATTTTCTCCCAGTAGCGAAGGGTATCCTTTGATATATCTAGTTTCTTGCTGACTTCATTAATGTTCATTTGATTACCTCCAGACTTGATTATTGAAAAGTATAAACCTTTGAGTTAACTCCAATGCAAGTAAAAAAGAAAAAAGTTACCACTTTTTTGTGATAACTTTTTATTTGTTACGGAAATAGTAGATGAAAATGAAGATTTCCAAAGCGGCAATGAATATGATTAAGGGTAATATTATATGATATCTTGCTAATTCAATGGATACTATAAGTGATGCGGCTAATATGAATTTTAAATATTTATTCAATCTAAATGTATCAGATATTTGTGATCTTTCCAGATTAATGGATTTAATAAATTTATTGAATGATAAAAGAATTGCTACAAAGAGGGCGTACATTAAAAAGATAGTCGTATTTTCGTATGTTGATGATATAGCATTTACTGAATTTAAAAAGTATAGTAACAAAGCAAACATAGTAAAAGAAGCAATGGAGCACCTTAATCCTAATAGCTTTTTACTTAGGTCATTTTTTTCGATGAATTCCTTCATCCCACTATCTTCCTTTAGCATCGTATCCAATGAAATATCATACATATCACTTAATGAAATTAGACTCTTTATATCAGGGTAGCTCTTTTCGTTTTCCCAACTGGAGATGGTTTGACGAGATACATTTAATTTTTCCGCTACGTCGTCTTGGGTTAATTTTTTGATTTTTCGTTGTTGCTTTAAACGATTACCAAATTGCATTTTTATCGCTTCCTTTTCAAATATTGATTGTGATAATTATATAAAAGTTTGTCAAAAATAGTTAGCTAAGTTTCTTTGCAACGTTGATATATCAATGAATAAAGCGCATCTAATTATGGTAGATTGCGATATTTATTGTTATTTTTATGATATGATTTATATAGTAACGAAAGGAAGCTCACGATGAAAAAAGACCAATTATTGCAATTGTTTATCGCACACAAGGATGAATGGGTGTCCGGTAATCAATTAGCAAGTGAAATGAACATTAGTCGTACCATGATTTGGAAGCTAATCAATCAATTGAAGGAACAAGGACACCAAATCGACAGCAAGACTAATCAAGGCTACAAGTACATAGGAAATGATGAACTAAATCCACAATTAATCGAATCTGACTTAAATAATGATTATGAAATCATCTTCAAAAAGGAAATCACATCTACCAATTCATACGCCAAACAAATCAATGATCAAAATCCAGATGGCAAACATCGTTTGGTGATTGCTGAAAAGCAAACGCAAGGACACGGTAGAAGAGGGAGAAGTTTTTATTCTCCTGCCAAGAGTGGAATCTACATGAGTATGGTAGTACCATTCCATGATGCTAAGCATTTAAACCCGGGTCTGCTAACTACCATGACCGCAGTGGTGGTTGCTAAGGCTCTGAAGAAGAGCTATCCAGAAGAAGATTTTTTGGTCAAATGGATCAACGATATCTATGTAAACAACAAGAAGGTTGTCGGAATCCTAACCGAATTAGTGATGGATGCTGAATTAATGCAACCATCCGCAATCGTTGTCGGTGTTGGAATTAGTTTATCCGCCAAAGAAATTCCCGAAGAAATGAAGGATAAGGTCGGATGGATTAGCGATAAGCAAATCGATAAGAACAAACTAGTCGCTGACATCGTTAATGGTTTTGACGAAGAGTTCCCACATTATTTGGAAGCAAACTTCATTGAAGACTACCAAAAGATGTCATTCTTAAACGGTAAACAAGTCAGTGTTGATACCACCAAAGAGACAATCAACGGAACTGTTACAGGTATCGACAAAGAAGGCCATTTGTTATTAGATGTTGATGGAAAATCAACGACAATTAATAATGGTGAAGTCGTAAAAGTTAATTTTTAAAAGACATCTTAAACAAGGTGTCTTTTTTTCATCAATTCAACACATTGTTGAAATATATATGATTACCTTTAAAAAAATTTAAGGCTTTCAAACATGATATTACCAACGTTTCTTAAGGTTATATATACACAGTGTCTAATATATGGTGCTATTTTATTCATCTATTTCTTAATATTAGTGATATATTAAACGTAGATTATAAACTTATAATCTAGTCTGGTTTGCAATATGTGTCTTGTCTGTTGTTTTGCTAAATACGGGAAACCGCATTTTTAGATTTTTGTATCAATAAAGATGATTTTTTGATTAGGATTTTTCATTTTAACCGAAATAATCACCTGATTGTATAGTACATATATGATGCATCTATACAGTTTTTAGATTTACTGTTTCACGATGATGACAACGTCATTACCGAAATTTTTAAATTAAAAACGAATCCTGAATAAGGATTTCAAGGGGGATTTTATTATGAAAAAGAATTTTAAAAAGGCCGTACTAGCTCTAGTACCTGCCGCAACTCTATTTTTCTCAACTGGTGTGAGTGCATTTGCTGCAACTGATTCAACACCAACATCAACACAACATTCATCAGATTCAAGCAAGGGTAGTTCAGAAGGTAGCTCAAACAGTTCATCTACAACTGGATCAACAACCACTCCAGCAACTACTACAACAAGTACTTCAACCACATCAGCTGCATCATCAGATTCAAACAAGAGTTCAGATGCTAAATCATCAGACCAAACTGCATCAAAATCAGATGACAAAGCTGCTGCAACAACAGACACAAAGAAGGATGCAACCACAACAACAACAGACACTAAGAAAGACGCAACAACTACTTCAACTGAAGCAACTAAGTCAGAAGCTAAACCAGAAGCAAAGAAAGCTGCTAAAAAACATGTAGCTAAGAAATCATCAAAGAAGGCTTCAAAGAAAGTTGTAAAGAAGACAACTAAGAAAGAAGCAAAGAAGGCTGCTAAGAAGGCCGCAGCAAAGAAAGCTGCTAAAAAAGCTGCTAAAAAAGCTACTAAGAAGCATGTAAAGAAGACTGTTGCTAAGAAACATGCTAAGAAACATGCAAAGAAGCATTCAAAGAAAGTAACTAAGAAGCACGCTAAGAAGACTTCACATAAGAAGGCTGAAAAGAAAGCTTCACACAAAAAGTCTGCTCACAAAGAATAATCAAAATCAAAAAGGATCATCGAAATGATGATTCTTTTTTTATATACTTGACTTAGAGTTAACTCTAAATAGTACATTTATTCTTGAAGTTAGTAGAAAGGACTTTTTTATGAGTAAATACAGCATTGGTGACTTTGCCAACAAAGTCGGTTTGACCACATACACATTAAGATACTACGAGAAACAAAATTTAATTATCCCTAAGCGTGATGAAAACGATCGTCGTTATTATGATGATCAGGACGTAAAGTGGATTGGTTTTATTTTGCACCTTAAGGGAACTGGAATGTTAATGTCTGAAATTCAAGAATATGTAGATTTGCGCAAACAGGGTGATTCCACCATTGACCAACGCAAGCAGTTACTGCAATCAGTTAAGAAGAGAAGTTTGGCGGAAATTAACGAACGTAAGTCCCACCTAAACGTGTTATCTCATAAGATAGATTGGTATGATGGCAAACTAAATCATAAGGTCGACGAAAGCTTCGAAGAATATCTTAAACGATTTAGATAGGAGTTATCGCCAATGAACGAAGAAGTAAAGAACGGAATTATTTTTGATCGCGGACCTAAGAACGATGCCTATGCACAATATTTCACTGGTCAAAGCTACCTACAAGGATTGATTAGTCCGGAAGCAGAAGTCAAAGTCGGTGTGGGAAACGTTACCTTTGAACCAGGATGTCGTAATAATTGGCACATTCACCATGACGGCTACCAACTACTATTGGTAACTGGTGGAATGGGCTTGTACCAAGAAGAAGGCAAACCAGCTAGATTATTACAACCAGGGGATGTCGTGGTGACTCATGATGGTGTTAAACACTGGCACGGTGCAACTGACGATAGTTGGTTCTCACACGTTGCAATCACCGCTGGAACTCCAGAATGGTTAGAAGATGTTAGCGATGAACAATACAGCCAAGCTAATAATGAAGCAAAGCGTGATTAATATGAAGAAACAAACAGCGGGAAGAGATAACCTAGGCGAATTCGCTCCTAAGTTTGCCGAAATTAACGACGATGTCTTATTCGGTCAAGTGTGGAGCAGAGAATCAAAGTTGTCTTTAAAACAAAGAAGTATGATTACCATCAGCAGCTTAATTGCTGCCGGTAACTTTGAACAATTGGAAGCCCACCTTAAGATGGGGAAGCAAAACGGCATTACTAAAGATGAAATTGCAGAAATGATCACGCATTTATCTTTTTACGTTGGTTGGCCAAAAGCTTGGTCAGCCTTCAATATTGCTAAACAAGTATTCTAATAATTTTCGTGAATTACGGAATGATTATGAAAAAATAAACACTAATATGGATTGATAACCGGCATGCCGCCGGTTATTTTTTATTCTCATTTTTGTTTCTAAAAATATAAATAGTTATATTTTGATAATTCCCCGTTATTAATTGAGAGAAAAATTAGGGGATGTTCTTATTTGTATTAATTATAAATTAGTCATTATTAAAAGATAATAAAACATTTAACATACTTAATTTTTTTAAAAAAGAAAATGCTAGTATGAAAATGTTCGTATTATTTTCATTTATATTTTTAGGGAGGATTTTTTTCATAATGGACAAAAAGTTCAAAAATATGACACTAGCCATTATTCCACTTTCGGTAATGCTAATGTCTGCAGCAACCAACACATATGCTAAAGCAGCTACTGGTGTTGCTAATGGTAAATCTAATGAAAAAGACAACTCAAAGAAGATGTCTGACAAAGATTTACTTGCTGCTGCAAATCAAATTCAAAATTATTTGTACGGATACTACAACGAATCACTTGGTTTTGTTAAAGGGGATTACATTAAGCAATTAGCGCAAGCTTCTTTGTATGACGGAGACATTCAAAGACAATTTGCTAATGAAATTAATGAAGCTACTAAGCAAACCTTAGCGGACAAAGCGAAAGATGATTCAGTAGTTGCAAGTAACAACAAGGCACAATCAGATGCTTCAAAGGAAGTAGATTACTTAAACTACATGGCTAAATCTTTAGATGCAGCCTCAGATATCTTAAGTAAGAATTCTGGTGCTAAGGTCGAATTTGATATTTTGAAGAAATCTATTGCTTCAGACTTAGATAACCTAAACGATGCTTTGGAGAATGTTAAGAACACTGATAAGCACGACAAGGCTAAGTTTCAAAAAGCAGTGACTAATCTAAGAAATGAAATTAAGACTACTGAAGACCACATCAGCAAGTTTGGTGGCAATGGTTACGAATTAACTGCATTAAGTCGCCTAAGCCACGCCCTTGATAATCAATACAATAATGCAGAAAATACATTAAACGATTTGATCAACCAAGAAAATGGTAGAACTGAAGACATTAATGAATTAATCAACTCAGACAAGATGCAAGAAGCTTTGGACAAGGCTTTAGATGACACTAAGGCTAAGTTTGAAAAATCAGATGCAGCTAAGATGAGTAAAGTTGATAAGTTATTAAATGATTTAATTAAGCGCGAAAACCAAAGAACATCTGACGTTAAAGCTCTAATAGAATCAGATAAGATGAAGGAAACCTTAGAAGACGCATTCAATAAGCAAGTTTCTGATACTAAGAATAACTTAGAAAAATCAGATGCCGAAAAGATGGACAAGGTTAACAAGGAACTAGACGTCCTAATCAACCACGAAAAGCAAAGAACTTCTGATATTAACGACTTAATCGCATCTGATAAGATGCAAGAAGAACTAGAAAAAGCTGCTCAAAAGAAACTTGATCAACAAGTTGGCGATAAGAAAGC
The DNA here is from genome assembly GCF_001421115.1 of Apilactobacillus kunkeei. GTDB lineage: Bacteria > Bacillota > Bacilli > Lactobacillales > Lactobacillaceae > Apilactobacillus > Apilactobacillus kunkeei_F. The sequence goes on from NZ_JXCW01000001.1 coordinate 159,888, forward strand.
TAAATTCGAAAAAGAAGATGCCGCCAAGATGGCTAAGGTTAATAAGGAACTAGATGACTTATTGAACCACGAAAAGCAAAGAACAGCTGATGTTAACAAAATGATTGCCTCAGACAAGATGCACGAAAAGCTACAAAAAGAACTAAACAAGGCTATTTCAAAGACTAAGGACAAGTTTGAAAAGTCAGACGCAGCTAAGATGGACAAGCTTAACAAGTTATTAGACCAACTAATTAAACATGAAAACCAAAGAAGTGCTGACGTCAAAGACATGATTGCCTCAGACAAGATGCAAGAAGAATTACAAAAAGAATTTAATCAAGCTGTCGCTGACAAGAAGGCTAGCCTAGAAAAATCAGATGCCGAAAAGATGGACAGAGTTAACAAGACACTAGATTCGCTATTGGCTCACGAAAAGCAAAGAACAACTGACATTCATGACATGATCGCATCAGACAAGATGCAAGAACAACTTGAAAAGGCATTCAAGAAGCGAGTTTCAGATGTTAAGGCTAAGTTTGAAAAAGACAACAACGCCAAGATAGACAAGGTTAGTAAGGTACTGGATGCCTTAATTAACCATGAAAACCAAAGAACATCTGACATCCACAACTTAATCGATTCAGATAAGATACAAGAACAACTTGAAAAAGCTGCTCAAAAGGCATTCAAGAAGCAAGTTGCTGACACTAAGGCTAAATTTGAAAAAGAAGATGCAGCTAAGATGGGACAGGTTAACAAAGAACTAGATGCTTTGTTAAACCACGAAAAGCAAAGATCTGCTGATATTAAAGAACTAATCGATTCAGACAAGCTACACGATGCCCTAGAAGATGCAGCTAAGAAAGCATTCGCCGAAAAGGTATCCGCTAAGGAAGCTGAACTTGAAAAAGATGATAACGCTAAGATGGCCGACTTTAACAACAAGGTAGACAACTTAGTTAAAGAACAAAGCAGCAAGTTAGCTTCAATCTACGCAGCAATGCACAAGGTTGAAAACAAGAATGACAAGAAGTCAGTTGATGCTTACAACAAGCTAGCTAAGACTCTAAAATCATTTGTTGCTCAACAACTAAAAAACGTTAACGAATTAAACAAGCGTGTAGTTAAAGATGCTTCTAATAAGAACAAGGAAGCCCTAGCTAACTTTGAAAAAGCACTAAAAGAAGCTGCTAAGAAGAATAACAAGAAGCATTCTGTTAAGAAACTTCAAGCACAACCTGTTGCAGTCCTATCATTTAGAATGGCAGACGAAGAAACTAGTGATGACGAATACCAATTCAATGATTCTTCAGACATTCCAAACGAATACCGTGATGATTACATCAACCACTTATCTGATCTTCTTGGTAAGTCAAAAGTACTTGATCAAGAATCCAGTCTATTGACTAAGAAGATTGATGAAATCAACGCTCTTAAGGCTAAATTAAGCAAGATTGCTAACCTATCAGATAAAGAATTTACTAACTCAAGTGAATTAAACGATGATTTAAATGCTTTATATGAATTAGTAAATCAAACTAACAATAGCGATGCTGCAGACATGGGTAGCATGCAAACATTAACTAAGATTAATTCTCTAGTTGATGACTTGAAGAATGACTACGCTGTTGCTTTAGCAGATTACATGGTTAAGCCATCAGATGATTCAAAGAACAACGATGACAAGAAACCATCAGATGACCAAAAGAACAATGATGACAAGAAGTCCTCAGACGACCAAAAGGCCAACGATGACAATACTGCTTCATCTACTAAGATTGATGGTGACAAGGGCAATGATTCAGCTCTTACACCTGATGTAAAACCTGATCAACCTGCAGTTAACCCATCAAACAAGAACAATGCTGGTCAACCTAAGAAGCCAGGCAAGAAACCTGCTAAGAAGGCTCCTAAGGAAAAGAAAGTTTCAATTAAGAAGTCAAAGAAGTCACTTGCTAAGCTAAACAAGAAGCTAAAGCACAAGAAGATGACAAAACGTGCTAAGAAGGCACTATTAAAGAAGATTCGCGCATTAAAGAACAAGATTAAACGCGCCATCGTAAAACGTGACAAGAAGAAACTTGCTAAGATCACTAAGAAGTTACACAGCAAGAAGATTTCTAAGAAGACTAGAAAACGTCTTCACAAGCAAGCTACTGCTCTTCGTAAAGAAATTAAGAAGAACCATGTAAAACCTGCTAAGAAGAAGGTTGCTAAAAAGACTGTTAAGAAACACACTAAGAAGTCTACAAAGAAGAGTAAAAAGACAACTAAGAAGTCAAAGAAGTCTTCAAAGAAATCAAAAAAGGCTGCTAAAAAAGCTAAAAAGCACCAAAAGAAGTTAACAAAACGTGCTGCAAAAAGAGTAAATACTGACAAAAAGGCAATTGCTAAAATTACTAAAAAGTTAAAGTCAAAACACTTAACTAAGAAGCACAGACGTAGCCTAATCGCTAAACGTGCCCAACTAAGAAAAGCTGTTCGTAAGTTAACTAAGTAATCTGAAAAGACGCTATCATACGATAGCGTCTTTTTTGTATGTTTTTATTAACAACTCAATTTGACATATTAGTTAACAATCGGTATTATGTTTAATTGTTAACTTATTATGAATGAATGGTTAACAATGAGGAGAGAGATATGAAAACAAGAGATGTTACACAAATCGCGCTTATGACAGCGCTAATTATCGCACTGGCATTTGTACCAGCAATTCCAGTTGCTATTATTCCAGTGCCAATCGTGCTACAAAATTTTGGAATCATGCTAGCCGGATTGCTATTGGGTGGTAAGAAGGGGACTATTTCTGTCGCTATTTTGATGGTGATGGTTGCTGTTGGGCTACCAGTTTTAACTGGAGGTCACGGTGGTGCCGTTATTTTCATTGGACCATCAGGTGGATACCTATTATCATGGCTATTAATGCCTTCACTAATGGCGCTTTTCAACCGACTACTTAGCAAGGATATTGATAAGAGTAGTTTTTGGAATGTTTTAATTTCTACTATTATAGTAAGTATTATCATTTCATATGCGATTGCTATTGTATGGATCAGCGTGCAAATGCACATCACATTGAAACAATCATTACTTGCTAACATTGTATTTATTCCGGGAGACATCATCAAGGCAGTTATTGCTGCTTTTGTTGCCAAACGATTATTACCAATTATTAATAAAAATGCTTAATATTTTTTCTTTCACGATTTGACGTATATAATGGTGTCAAAAGCAAAGGGGGATGTTTTCATGGATACATCAAAAATGATTAATCCTATGTTAGGTTGGAAGTTACGTCCACTTGTTGAACAAGTAACTTCAACTGATGATATTGAAGATATCAAGTTTAACTACATGTTAATGCCAAAGCCCGATACACCAGAACACGTAGCTGAATGGAAAAAAGTTTTAGCTGAATATGAAAATAAATAAAAGCAGTAGGCGAAATGCCTGCTGCTTTTATTTTTTGTTTTTATTTACTTTAACTCGATTTCTCGTATATATAAGAATTCCTACTAATGATATAGACAATAAAATCATTCCTAAAAAGCTAACAATATTTATCAAAGATGTAATTTTTGAAAATATACTAATAAAATATGATCCTAGAGTTAAAATTAATGATTCACATAGATTGGCCATTGATATTGCAGATGCTCTTGTATTATCATAAGCCAATTCTTGTATTTTGTTTTCAAATAGTATGTTCCACATTTCAAACATTATATTAACTATAATTAATCCAAACAAAATAAAAATCATATTGCCACTTAAAAAGAATGAAAAGATACCTAAACTAAATATTTGTAACAACAATATTAATTTATCTTCAGATATATATTTTGTTATTTTATATAAAATTAAAACCAATACAGCAGCTACCAAGGATATACTTCCAAATACTGTAGATATTATTTGTGTAGAAATATCAAAAGTTTTCATAATTAATGGACCGTATTGATAACTTATAGTGATTGCTGCAGATGAAAAACTCATCGACAATACAATCCATCTGAAATCTTTTTCTTTAGATAAAAATGATATAAATGTTTTAATTACACTTTTAAATGTATCATCACTACTAGCAGATTTAATATCATTTTTATTAATACTTAAGATAATAATGGCCGATATTATTCTGATAATAATTGATATTATAAACATTAATGACCACGAATAACTCGCAATCCATCCACCAAATGCATTACCAAGTGCCATGGATAAAATACCTATGAAGTTAAAGTATCCTAAATACTTTAAATATTTTTGTTTTTCATTTTTATCAACAGATTCATACAAGATGGAAACATCTGATCCTGAAATCAATGACAATCCTAATGCGAATAATATAAATCCTAAATAAACCAGGATGTGAATATTAGCAAAGAAGAACGTAATCAAATACAATAAACATACAAGTTCTCCTAATATTAAAGCATTTTTATGACCAATTCTATCCGAAATTATTCCGGAGGGAAATTCAAATATAGCTTGTGAAATTGTAAATAGGCCTTCTAATAAGGCTATTTCAGCAATAGACCAGCCTTGATTTTTTAAATAAATCATCCAAACAATGACTTCTAACATTATGTTAGAAAAGCCATTGTATAATAGTATCTTTTTCATTTATTTCTCCCAATTAATATGCTTTCGCAATACTTAAGTGTATTGCTAGTTTATTCCTGATAAATCTTCCAGAGAATTATTTATTAAGACGTTTGATAATAAACAGCTCCTTTGAAAGTACAAATTATTTTAAACACCTATATTATAGTAGAAAAAAGTTTATAATAGATACATTAATTATTGAAAACGGAGGAAAACATGGATCCCGTATTAATTGTGCTTAGGGGAAACGCAGCGACTGGCAAGACCAGTGTTGCCTCATCTCTACAAGAAAGATTAGGAACCACCGACGTAATGTTGGTTCAACAAGATATCACTGAGGAACATGCCGGCACGCAAATTCAAATGATTCAAAAGTTAGTTAACTATGGTAAAAAACATTTCCATTATGTCATCTTAGATGGGGTACTACCCATGGATGTGTATGGCGAAATGCTAAATGAATTAATCGAAGACTTTGGTAGCCAACAATTAGTTTACTATTTTAACGATTCGTTCGAACAAACAGTGAAGTATAACGAACAAAAAATTCAACCACACGATATCGATAAACTAAAATCATGGTGGATTGATTCTGATTTACTTTCTGATGAAGATGTAAAATTAGAAAACAGTGGCATTGAACAATATAGTGATCAAATCATTGATGACATCAACGATTTACCGTTATTCTAGGTTTATATTAGATTGGATTTAAAAGAGAGATATATTTGTAAATAATTAATATCTAATTAAAAATTATACAAATATGTTATATACCCTTGCTTATACCATATTTTTATTTTATATTAATTCTTGTGTTTTTTTAGATCGTCATATATAATAAGAACAGTTGTTCGCATAAAGGCGATCAGTTAACTCATATTTATTATATTAATGAGACCTCTCATCTCGTTAATACATTTATATTTTCTTATCTCTCTCAAAAAAGACCGCTCTCTCTCAAGAAGGTCTTTTTTTATTTTACATATTTATCTGGTAATGGGATGTTTAACGACTAGGTCATGCACTTGTTGCTTAGCATCGTCTAAGATGTTTTGATGACCAGGGTGGTTTAATACATCCACAATGATGGTTGCTACCTTAGAAGCTTCTTCTTCATTAAAGTTTCGACTAGTGATAGTAGGGGTACCGATACGAATTCCTTCCATAGTATCACCATCTTCTAGAGGTAGTAGTTCCTTGTTAGTGGCGATACCAACTGAGTAAAGTAGTTCAGCTGCTTGATCACCGGTTAAACCGACGGCATTTAAATCCAATGTCATTTCGTGGTTTTCAGTATCACCTGATACGACACGAATCTTTTCGTCTTGATTGAATACCATGGCCATGGCCTTAGCGTTTTTGATTACGTTTTTGGCGTAGTAATGGAATTCTGGTTTTAATGCTTCACCTAAAGCAACGGCCTTGGCAGCGATAACGTGTTCCAAAGCACCACTTTGTGAGATTGGAAAGACTGCATAGTCTAACTTATCTGCATACTTGGCTTTGGCTAAGATCATACCACCACGTGGTCCACGTAATGTTTTGTGGGTAGTGGTAGTAACAACATCTGCAACTTCGACTGGGTTAGGGTGAACACCGGCAGCGACTAGACCAGCGATGTGAGCCATGTCGACCATTAGGATGGCACCGACTTCGTCAGCAATCTTTCTAAATTCGTCCCAATAGATGATGTGACTGTATGCTGATGCACCAGCAATGATTAGTTTTGGTTTTACTTCTAAAGCAATTTGGCGAATGTTTTCAAAATCTAGTAGTTCTGTTTTAGGGTCAACGCCGTAGAAATGTGATTCATAAAGTTGACCGGAGAAGTTATGTTTTTGACCGTGAGTGAAGTGACCACCAGCATGTTCGCTCATTGCAAGAATTCTATCGCCGGGTTGTAAGAAGGCTGCATAGACGGCTTGGTTAGCTTGGCTTCCTGAGTGAGGGTGAACATTTGCATATTCTGCATGGAATAATTCTTCCGCACGCTTCTTGGCAATCTTGTCGATTTCATCGATTGCTTCGTTCCCAGTGTAGACACGTTTGCCGGGATATCCTACTGCGTATTTATTAGTTAATACAGAACCTTGAGCCGCGCAAACAGCCTTGGATGCAATGTTTTCTGATGCAATTAATTCAATTACGTTATCTTGGCGATCATTTTCGTGTTCAATCGCTTTGAAAATTTCTGGATCTTCTTTTGAAAAATCGTACATAATTTATTCTCCTTTTTGGTAAATAAAAAACGCCCTTGTACTTTCGTACAAGGGCGTCGTAACACTGTTCCACCTTAGTTTTATATCAAGCTCACACTTGATACCTCTGGTTCTTAATGCGCATTAAGATTTCGATTCAATTGATAAATCTTGACTGCCTTCGTTCAAGGACAAGGTATCTCGTTTCACTAAATCAGATACTCGCTTAACATGTCGATTTGAATTACTACTTTCAAGTTGCTTTTAAGGATAGACCAAAAAAATTTGACTGTCAACAATAAAATTTGAACTTTTTTTCAAGGAACTACAAAAAATGTTCGTATCAAGGGGAGTTAAATGCACAGAAAAAAGGCGCCATTTGGGCGTCTTTTTTGTGTATATGTTGGTTATTAATTTTTATTTTGACTGCGGGCGATTTCTTCTCGCTTGCGTTGGTTTTCTGCCTTTAGTTGTTCTGTTCTTTGACGCATTTCTTCATTTTCAGCTTTAAGTTGTTCAGTCATTTGACGAAATCTTTCGGTACTTCTTTCTGTTTCTTCATTTGCTCTTCTTCGTTCATCACGATCGAAGAACAAACTGATTAGCCAAACGATGAATAGACAACCGTAGACAATCACGTAACCAAATCCTAGGAAAATTCCCATTGCTAGCAAAGCGACAATTATATAACCCATAACCAAAACTCCTTAATATGTATTGTTAGTAAGTAATTATACACTTAGTACAATTACTTACTAATTTTTTTTACTTGTGACGAGGGTATTGGTGTTCAATTTCGTAAACAACTTCTGGATCGTCACCAGTACGGAAGTCTTGATTTAAGTCGTCAATTAGCTTCATTTCGTGGTCTGATAATTCAAAATCATACAAATCAGCATTTTCGGCAACTCTTTGTGGAGTGCTGGACTTAGGAATGATTGTGACACCGTTTTGTAAGTGCCATCTTAAGATGATTTGTGCACTGGATTTACCATGAGCCTTAGCAATTTCTTGGATGGTGTCATCGTTTAGAGTAGCACCACGACCCATTGGACTCCATGCTTGAGTTACGATTCCTTCGTCTTCATTGGCCTTTAGCATTGATTTTTGGCTTAGGTAAGGGTGCACTTCGATTTGGTTTACGACTGGCATTTCGTTAGCCTTAGTCTTTAGTAAATCCAAATGAGTTTGGTGGTAGTTACTTACCCCAATTGACTTGACCTTACCGGCTTTCTTGGCGTCTTCAAAAGCTCGCCAAGTTTCAAAGAAGTGTGAACGAACTGGCCAGTGAACTAGTAATAAGTCGATGTAGTCAGTTTGTAGTTTGGCAAGTGATTCATCAATCGCGTCTAAAGTTGATTGGTAACCTTGCTTTGGTTCTGGGATTTTAGTGGTAATAAATATTTCATTTCTGTTAATTTGTAGCTTTTTAATTGAATTACCTAGTAGTTCTTCATTATTATAGAATTGTGCAGTATCGAATAATCGATATCCAGCCTCATATGCGGACTTAATTGCTGCATCCATGCTATCTTGATCAGCTAATTTGTAGGTTCCAAAGCCTTCTACAGGCATTTGGTTTCCATCTCTTAGCTTGACGGTATCTTTAATTGAGTTAGGCATAATAACGGCCTCCTTTGATTATTTAAGTACCACGATTAATGATAGTCCATAAAAACCAGATAAATCAAATTTTTTACATGTTAGGGGTGTCTTTTTGCAATCACGAATTGACAGTCAAAGGGGACTGACTACCAAACAAGCCAAACGTCTATATGATCAAGGCTTGCATAACACCAAACGGAAGGGTTTTACCAAGACCATTCCACAAATTTTACAAGGAAATGCATTCACATTATTTAACTTTATCAATATCGTTTTGGCAGCAATGGTTTTTTACACTGGCGACTACAAAAACCTATTGTTTCTAGTGATTGCGGTTTCTAACACCATCATCGGAAGTATCCAAGAAATCAGATCCAAACGCCAATTAGATAAGATGGCCATCTTGTCTCAAGGTTTGATTAGAGTCGTGCGCGACGGCCAAATCAAAGAAGTCGAAGATGACCATATCGTCTTAGGGGACGTCTTATTAATCGGACACGGGGACCAAATTCCCATCGATGGAAAGGTCTTAACCTCAGACTCGCTTCAAGTTGACGAATCACAAATCACCGGCGAAACCAATTCGATTGAAAAAAATCATGGTGACGCCATTACTTCTGGTAGTGTCGTTTTAAGCGGTAGTGCCAGAATTGTGGCGACCGAAGTCGGTGAGGATACATTCGTTAATAGAATGGAATTCGAAGTTAGTCGTACCAAGAAGGATTCCGACAGCAGGATGTTAAAGACCATCAACAAGATTATTAAATGGCTAACCTTTGTGATTGTGCCATTAGGTGCATTATTGTTGTACACCAAGATTATGCGCGGGGATGACATCGACCAAGCGATGCTGGGAACCGTTGCTGCAATGATTGGGATGATTCCGGAAGGGCTTGTTCTATTGTCATCAGTTACCCTGGCGGTTTCAGCTGCTAAGTTGGCGCGCCACAAGGTCTTAGTGCGTGAACTACCAGCGATTGAAACGTTGGCGCGTGTTGATACCATCTGTTTGGATAAGACCGGGACGATTACATCTGGCAAACTCAAGTTTGAAGACGTACTACCTTTTAACAACCATTCCAAGGATGAATTAAAACACGTCTTAGGTAGTTTGGTATATGCATTTGAAGACGATAACGAAACATCTTCAGCTATCAAGCAAGCAATCGAAAATCCTAACGTGCATGTCCTAAAAAGTTTTCCATTTTCTTCCGACAAGAAGTGGAGTGGGGTCGACACTGATGAAGGTAACTTCATCATGGGTGCACCTCAGTTCATTATCGAAAACATGGGTAAAGAAGTTTCAGACACCATTAGCGACTATGCTAACCAAGGATACCGTGTCTTGGCATTGCTACAAAGTCACAAGGAATTAACTGAAGACCTAGACGATGCGGAACTACTAGGTTTAATTTTAATCAGTGATGAAATCAGACCGGATGCGAAGAGCACTCTTCAATACTTCGTTGAACAGGGAGTTAGTTTGAAGGTGATTTCAGGTGATGATCCAAAGACCGTTAGTGCAATCGCCAAACGTGTCGGGCTAAATGATAGTGACAAGATTGTCGATATGACTGAAGTTCCTTTTGATGCCGATTACCAAGAATTGGTAAAGGACAATGCGGTCTTTGGTCGTGTGACCCCACAACAAAAGAAACACCTAATCCGTTCATATCAATTAAACGGCAATACCGTTGCTATGACTGGAGACGGTGTTAACGATATGTTGGCAATGAAACAAGCTAACTGTGGAATTGCGATGGCTTCCGGTAGTGAAAGCACCAAGGGAATTGCCGACTTCGTTTTGATTAACTCAAACTTCTCAGCGATGATCGATGTCCTAGCCGAAGGACGCCGTGTTATCAATAACATCGGAAGTGTGGCTTCGCTTTACTTGATTAAAACGATGTTCTCATTGTCATTAACCATCTTGTTTATGTTTAGCATTCATAGCTATCCATTCCAACCAATCCAATTGACACCAATCAACACCTTTATGGTTGGACTACCATCATTCCTATTGGCATTGGCACCTAACTATCAAAGGGTTACCAACCAGTTTAGTGCCAAGATATACAACATTTCGTTGCCCGCAGCGATGACGATTGTGGGTTACGTCGTGTTAATTATTTACATTGGAAAAGCATGCCACTTTGGTTTCGTTCAAAGAGCGACAATCAGTGTCTTGGTTACCGGATTCATCTACTGGATTGCCTTGTTTAAGGCATCACGTCCACTCAACAAGGTGAAGTTATCCATCATTGTGCCATCAATCGTAATATTTGCGGCCATCTTCTTATTCTTTCCATCGGTATTTTCACTGGTGGATGTATTTACGATGCCAATCTTCATTCCAGCAGCCCTAGTCGTTGTGACTGCTGTACCGGTATTTATCGTGATGTCATCAGTTGTTCGTCGCATCTTGATTAAGATTAATCCAGAAAAATTTGACGACTCCATTTAAGCTAGTATATAAAACTACTTGATGTGGTATAATAATGACATTGAGGTGATCTAATGAACAGCAAATATACCAAGTGGCAGGACCAAATGAAAGAAGTTACTTTGCCAAAATGGGAAGAACTTCCTAAGTTTGATTTATACATGGATCAGCTGGTGGCCGTTGTCAACGAGGCGATTGGACCACTAGGGATGGATACTGTAACTAAGTCCATGGTTAATAATTACGTAAAAAACAAGGCGACATTTGCGCCGGTTAAAAAGAAATATCAAACTGTCCACGTGGCAGACATTATAATTATCAGTTTATTGAAACCAGTCTTTTCAATTAAGGACATCAGACGTGGAATTGACGAAATTACTAAGCAACAATTTCCTAAACAAGCCTATGATGAATTCATTGAAATGTTGGTTCAAAAGCTACACCATATCGCAGACGGCAAGTCAGTTGCTAACAATGATTCAGAAATTGAACAACTATTAAGTTCAATTGCTGACACTATTGTTAACCGTTTGATTGCCAATGAAATCTTTGAAGATATGATTTATGAATAATAAAAAAGCATCCTACGTTTGTAGGATGTTTTTTGTTTAGATTATAATAATAAGAAAAAACGGGGGACTTGGCATGGAAACTATTGATAAGTTAAAACAATACGTCGAACAACAATTGGGTGATGACACTACCGGACACGACTATACCCACATTCAACGAGTGGTTGTATTGGCCAAGACAATTTGTGAAAAAACAGAAAACGCTGATTTATTAATTGTCTTAACTGCGGCATACTTACACGACGTGATTGATGATAAGTTAGTCGATGATACATATGACAAACAAAAAGAGGTGCAATCCAAGTTGGAAGAACTGGATTACACCTCAGCACAAATTGATGAAGTGATGGATATTATCACACACATGTCTTACAGTGCGAACTTAAAACATCACTATGAACTATCGATTAATGGGCAAATTGTCCAAGACGCCGATCGATTAGATGCGATTGGCGCAATTGGCGTTGCCAGAGCTATGTACTTCGGAGGTCACTTTGGTGATACCATCTATGACCCCGAACAAATGCCTCGCAATGATATGGACAAAAGTCAATATCGTGAGCATACAACGGTTATTAATCATTTTTATGAAAAGTTATTCAAATTACCTGATTTAATGAATACGCCAGTTGCCAAAGAAATGGCGGACAGACGTAATCAATATATGCACGATTTTGTGAGGGAATTTAAGGATGAATGGCAAGGCATTCACTAATTAGATACGTAATTACTTTACGATATCAACGAAGTGACCGTGAACTAAGTTAACTAAATCAGTTGCGTCTAGTTCAACGGAGCGACCAACTTGTCCGGATGATACCAGAATTTGGCCTTGGCGCTTAGCTTCGTTATCAATGTAGATAGGGTAGTGGAACTTTTCATAGATTCCAACAGGTGTGTTTGCACCATGGACATACCCAGTGGTCTTCAATAGGTCCTTTAGTGGAACCATGTTGACCTTCTTATTGCCAGATTCTTTGGCAAGTCTCTTTTCGTCTAAATGTTGATCCAAGGGCACCACGCCAACAACTGGACCAGTTTCCTTACCTTCAAGCACTAATGTCTTGTAGATACGATGTTGATCCATGTCTTCTTCGACTTCTAGTTGAGCGACGTTATTTTCGTCGTGTGTTGCGAATTGGTGTTGGATATAAGAAATGTTATTTTTATCAAGAATTTGTTCGACTAATGTCTTATGAACTTTATTTTTCTTCTTTTTTCCCATTTCAAAATCACCTCGGTAATCATTTTAGCATAGAATTGACAACCGATTAACGTTAATGTATTATATACCGAAAATGATATATATCTAAAAAGGTATATTATAAAATGGGGAATATGATATGAATTGGTTATTAATTTTAATTACGTTTTTAGGGGTGAATCTAGACTTCTTTTTCATCCTCCTTCTATTGTTGAAAAAGCATAAACTAGGTTCAGTTATGATGGGGTATTTAATTGGACTATGGGTACTACTAATCCTAAGTTTCAGTGTTGGTCAAATCCTAGACCGTTTTCTACCAGAATGGGTATTAGGTTTGCTAGGAATTCTCCCTATCTACATGGCATTGAAAGATGAAGACGAAGATGCCAAAGAGGTGAACCACAAGTCATCGGTTGTGATTACACTTATTACTTACCTATCAGTATGTTCGGGATGCAACCTGGCATTATTCTTACCAGTATTATCCACTATTAGTGCGATTCAAATTATGGAAGTGATTGCAGTCCTAACTGTTTTATCAATTCTAGTGATTTTGATTATCAAATGGATAGGTAACATTAAACCAATCAATGATTTGATGAAAAAATACGGCGAGATTTTGACCAAGGTTGTCTACATCGGTGTCGGAATCTATGTATTGTTTGATAGTGGTTTAATCGCCCACGTAATTTCTTGGTTCTAGGGGATGTTTAAATGCAGGATAAAATGAAAATCATTGAGGAAGTCGCAGCTATCTACAAGGTATTGAGTAATGAGCGCAGAATTTTAATCATTACTTCCTTGATGGATGCGGACAAATCATTAAGTGTTAATCAGATTTGCGAAGAGACTAAACTCGATCAACCCGTGGTTTCAAAACAACTAGGTATCCTATATAAGTATCAAATTGTTTGTAAGGAAAAAGTCGGTACCAGCGTGTTATACGGTGTCGACGATCCACACGTCGTAGAGATGATTTCAGACATGATTCAACACGTTAAGCATGAGATGGTGGGAAAACCCCATCCAAAGAATTTATTTTAATTTTGCAAAGTTAACGTGATAAATCTGTTATACTGATTTTTAGAAAATTAATCGCAAGGAGTAGAAAATGGCTGATTTAGTTTACAGGAGAGTGTCATCCGACTTAAAGCAAAAGATAGTCGATAACCAATTTCCTAACAAGCGCTTGCCCGACGAGCGAACATTAAGTGAGACATACCACGTAAGCCGCAGTTCAGTGAAACGGGCGTTGAAAGTGTTAGCTGATGACGGCATTATTTTCAAAAAACGTGGTTCAGGAACTTTTATCAATCCGCTATTTATGAAGAATAAGACTATTTTTCATTATGAAGGTTCTAACCTAGGGATTACTGACAGTATGAAGAGTCAGGGAAAAGTTCCAAAGATTAAGCTTTTGAGTTTTAAGGTTGTTCCTGCCAGCAAGGAAATTCAACAAGACTTATTCTTAGCTGACGGAGATTTCGTGTACGAAATTCAACGACTTCGTTTGTTTGATGACAAACCGTTCATGATAGAAACAGGATACATTCCAATTAAGATTGCTCCTGAACTAACACAAGAGATTGTTGAAAAGTCAATCTTTAATTATGTTGAAGACGCAATCAACAAGAGTGTCACACGTTCATTCCTATCTATATTGGCGAGTCCATCGAATGAACAAGATCAAGAACTACTTAATCTAAAACCAACCGAACCAGTTGGTGTCATGGAAGGGATTTTCTTCCTAGATGACGGTACTCCATTTGAGGTATCAAACATGCGTCTGCACTATCAATATTTGCGCTACAATACTTTCGTTATGGTGTAGAAATTTAATACAAAAAAGTTATGAAAATCATTGGACTATTATCCCAAAATCGTTCATAATAATGACGATGTAATAATGGTTTAATTGCAATGAAGAAATTGGACCGTATCAATTTGCAAAAAGGTTGACTTTTTGTAAAAAGTCTTTATTATATTCATTGTAATTAAAATTATCGGGCGTAGTCCGATGATTTTTCCATTATTAATTTCAATAGTTTTTATTTTAAAAGGAGTGTTAATTAATGGCTCAAGATTTCGATTCCAAGCAATACTTGGAAGAATTAGATAAATACTGGCGTACTGCTAACTACTTATCAGTAGGTCAACTATATCTAAAAGATAACCCATTATTAAAGAGAGAATTAACATCAAGTGATGTTAAAGTTAAGCCTATTGGTCACTGGGGTACTATCGTATCTCAAAACTTTATTTACGCACATTTAAACCGTGTTATTAACAAGTATGACCTAAACATGTTCTACATTGAAGGTTCAGGTCACGGTGGCCAAGTTATGGTATCTAACTCATACATTGATGGTAGTTACTCAGACATTTACCCAAACATCTCACAAGATGAAAAGGGTATGGCTAAATTATTCAAACAATTCTCATTCCCTGGTGGAGTTGCATCACATGCTGCCCCTGAAACTCCAGGTTCAATTCATGAAGGTGGAGAATTAGGTTACTCACTAGCCCACGGTGTTGGTGCTATCTTTGATAACCCTGATGTAATTGCCGCTGTTGAAATTGGTGATGGTGAATTAGAAACTGGCCCTCTAGCTGCAAGTTGGTTCTCAGACAAGTTTATCAACCCAGTTAAAGATGGTGCCGTTCTACCAATCATTAACTTAAACGGTTTCAAGATTTCTAACCCAACTATCATGGCTCGTATGTCAGACCAAGAAATTACTGACTACTTCAAGGGTATGGGCTGGAAAGCTTACTTCGTTGAAAACGAACAAGACTTCGATGATCACATGGCTTACCACGAAAAGATGGCTAAGGTTATGGACGAAGCTGTTCAAGAAATTAAAGAAGTACAAAAGAATGCACGTGAAAACGAAACTGCTGACACTGCTAAAGAACCAGTATGGCCAGTTATCGTTGTTAGAACTCCAAAGGGTTGGACTGGTCCTAAGTTTGACTTAGACGGTAACCCAATTGAAAACTCATTCCGTGCTCACCAAATCCCAGTTGATGTTTCATCAGACAAAATGGAACACGCTGACTTAATCGTTAACTGGTTGAAGTCATACAAACCAGAAGAACTATTTAACGATGACGGTACTATCAAGGATGACATTAAGGCTCTAGCACCTAAGGGTGACAGAAGAATGTCAGTTAACCCTATCACTAACGGTGGTATCGATCCTAAGCCACTTATCTTACCAGACGTTAAAGAATTTGCTGTTGACGTTAAGACTCCAGGTGAAACTGTAGCCCAAGATATGGCTGTATGGAGTAACTGGTTAGGTGCCGTTATGAAAGCTAACCCAGATAACTTCCGTGCATTTGGTCCTGATGAATCAATGTCAAACCGTCTATTCGGTGTGTTTGCTGAAACTAACCGTCAATGGATGGAAGAAGTTATGGAACCAAATGACCAATACGTATCACCATCAGGTCGTTTAATCGATTCACAACTTTCAGAACACCAAGCTGAAGGTTGGTTAGAAGGTTACGTATTAACTGGTCGTCATGGTTTCTTCGCAACTTACGAATCATTCGGTCGTGTTGTTGACTCAATGTTAACTCAACACTTCAAGTGGTTACGTAAAGCTGCTGACCAACCATGGAGAAAGAAGTACCCATCATTGAACTTTGTTGATACTTCAACTGTATTCCAACAAGATCACAATGGTTACACTCACCAAGATCCAGGTATGTTAACTCACTTAGCTGAAAAGAAACCAGAATTCATTCGTGAATACTTACCAGCTGATGCTAACACATTATTAGCTGTTGGTAACGTTGCTTTCGCCAGCCAAGAAAAGATTAACTTAATCATTACTTCAAAACACCCACGTCCACAATGGTTCTCAATTGAAGAAGCTACTAACCTTGTAAACAATGGTTTAGGTTACATCGACTGGGCTTCAACTGACCAAGGTCAAGAACCTGACGTAGTTATTGCTGCTGCTGGTACTGAACCAACTTGGGAATCACTAGCTGCTATCTCATTACTACACGACGAATTCCCAGAAATGAAGATCAGATTCATCAACGTTGTTGACTTCTTGAAACTACGTTCACCTAAGGTTGACCCTCGTGGTTTAACTGATGAAGAATTTGACCGTCTATTCACTACTGACAAGCCAGTTGTATTCGCATTCCACGGATTCGAAGGTCTTGTTAAGGATGTATTCTTCGATCGTCACAACCACAACGTTCACGTTCACGGTTACCGTGAAAACGGTGATATCACTACACCATTCGACATGCGTGTATTGAACCAACTAGATCGTTTCGACCTAGCTAAGGAAGTTGTAAACGACATTCCAGAATACTCTGTTAAGGGTGCATCATTCGTACAACGTATGAATGACATGGTTGACAAGCACAACGCTTACATCCGTGAAGTTGGTACTGACTTACCAGAAGTTAACGAATGGCAATGGAAACCATTAAAGTAATTAGATAATTTATCTGATTTACTTATGGTCAAACCATAAAGAAAAGAACCGTATCTTTCGATACGGTTCTTTTTGTTTACATAAATTTTTTAAACGAATCGGGAAATGGCGACTTAATCTCGATTTGATCCATATAATAAGGTCGAACCAGTGTTAACTTCCAGGAATGAAGTAACATATCATCATTATCTGAATTAGGGTTATACAAAGGGTCACCCACAATTGGGTGGCCAATGGATGCTAAATGGACCCTAAGTTGATGGGTGCGCCCAGTATGCAGTGATAATTCGACTAAAGAATGCTCGTTGGTGGTAGATTGCACCATATAGTCGGTTTTAGCCTGAAGCGGTTTGATACCATCAATTTTTCGTTTGCGTTTATCATTCGGGTCAAAACCAATCGGTTTATCGATGGTTCCGGTTGGTGGATTGATGATGCCATCGGTCCAAGCCAGATAGTTTCGATGGATGATTTTGTCCTTGATTAGACGCACTAAGATAGGGACGACAGCGGGATTCTTACCCACGATAATTGCGCCTGACGTGAATTGATCCAAGCGATGAATCATAAAGGCGTGCTGATTATTTTGATTTAGGTAGGCCTCACAGAAGTTTAATAGTGTGTTGGTTTCGCCAGGTTGATTAGGGTGGGTCTTGAACCCACGTGGTTTATTGACCACCAATAAATCTGCATCTTCGTATAAGATTTCCGGTTTGATAGAATCGTCAGGAATCAGGTTTTGTACTGGTAGCGAAAAATCATCCTCAACAAATGTGAGATGGATTTCATCGCCATTTTTAATAGCGAAATTCATGGGTAAATACTTGTTATTGACCAAGACGCGTTCATTGGTCCTCAAAGAGAAGATGAGGTGCTTAGGGATTAATAATTGCTCTTGTAGGTATTCTCGTAGCGAGGTTTCTTCATCGATTTCAGAAACGGTTAGTTTATATTCCCATTTTTGCATTTTTTCACCTCTTTTAGTCAAATGTGTTACTATATTTAGTCGAGTTGTGATAAGGTGTAAATAGTAATTTTAAACCGGAGGGCATTATGGATAAAAAGATTATCAGCCTTTGGAGTCTCTTATCACTAGTAATGTTTATTATATGTGATTTTTTAATGGGTGAAAATGCCCAAGATCTAATCAAGACAATTATTGTCGCTGCAGTATTATATCTACTTCTAATTATAGGTGGTTTACTTAAGTGGCGTCTAGCTTACCACTTCCTTTTATTCGTCGTGGGTATCTATACTTTAGCAATGATTAGAATCGTATTCATCTTTGCGACCCAAAGCCATAGTGATGTTTCGGTACTAGCAGTAGTGTTTGCGGTGCTAGGAATTATTGTGAACTTATTGTGGTATCGAATCGCCGCAAAACAAATTAAAAGCGACTACGTAAGAATCGTCAAAAAGAACGTAAAAAAATAAGATAGGTGTTTTAATAATATGGAAATGGATGCACAAAAATTTATCGATGATGTAACTGCTGAAAGTTTTGAAACTTACTCAGCTGAAGTATCTTTAGCAGATTTGAAGAAGGACACTGACAAGGCATTTCAACCATTGATGGAATTCATGGAAGAACAAGTGAACAGTGGTCGTTTGGCCTCTGCTTTATTACAAGTAAAGGGTGAAGAAATTAGTTTTTACCTACAAAACAACATCGTGAACTTACCATACAGATACATCAAGAATATCTCAAAGATGATGAGTGACGAAACTAACTGTCCGCTAAACGTCTACATGTTTGTAGAATCACCTGATGTGAACCGTTCAAAGATGCGTATTGATGAATTATCATCACAAGACGACTTTGCGGTCAACGCTGATTTAAGCGCTAAATTAGGTGCGTGGGCAAATGACCAACTTGCTGCAATCGATGAAAACCAAAAGATTGAACAAGAAGCTGCTGAACAGACAGACAAGAAAAAGCCAGTTGCTAAGAAGAAAACTACTAAAAAGACTACCAAGAAAAAATAGTCTAAATTACTCTTATGTGTTATACTACTTGTTGCGATGAGTCGAGGAGATCGCGCAACTACGGTTGTATTCACAAGATGTGATTAAGCGATATTTTCGAAGGGGACACATTATGCGGACGTAATTCGCGTGTCTGATATGTTGGTGATGTGAACACCACTTATCCGTCTACTTAGTAGATGCCAAAAAGAGCGTAACTTCATTTGAAGTTACGCTCTTTTTTATTTAGTTATTTTTGTTTTGAATCATTTCACCCATCTTAGTTAGTGATGAAGGTGCGTCTTCTTGATCCATATGAACTTGAATTAAAACGAATTTATCTTCAGTTGATTGTGCTTTATTTAAAGCATCAACTAAGTCAGTTTCTGTATTTACGTCGAATGTCATAAATTGATCTTCTTTAGCACCGAATGCTTGAGGCATTAGGGTGTAGTCTAGTTTAGCGACATCGTTGTAAGCTTTCTTCATACCATGAATAAGTCTTTCGACTGTGTAACCGTTGTTATCGATTACTAACATGATTGGATGTAGGTCGTGTTTGATTAGTGTACCTAATTCTTGGATGGTAAGTTGTAGTGAACCTTCACCGGTAGAAAGAATGTGGCGACTATCGTTATTGGCTAGTTGACCACCAATCATTGATGGAAAGGCGTAACCGATAGATGCCCAAAGTGGTTGAGCACTGAAATCAACGTTATCTGGAAGGGTGAAAGGTGATAGACCTGAGAATGAAGTACCGCTTTCGGCGACAATTGTTTGACCAGGTTTGATGGAGTTAATAACAGCTCTATCATAGAAGTCTTGTGTTAGGACTTTATCTGAAGGTGTTGCTGATGAAACTGGTTTTAGTTTGACGGTATTTGTAAGTGGTTTTTTAAGTTTCTTATCGCTAATTGCTTTAACAACTTGGTAGAAACTGTAGTCACCAATTAAATCTCTGTGTGATCCAAAGAAATCAAAGTCGTCATTTGAAATGTTGATGATTTTTTCTTCAGTAAAACTTTGTGTAAACATAGATGTTACGAAGTCGGTTAATTTAGCTCCGAAATTGATTACTAAATCTGCTTGGTCGACAATTTGCTTTGTGGGTTCATCTGTTAAAGCACCGCTATATGTTCCGATGAATTGTGGTAATGATTCATTTAAGGCGCACTTACCAAGTCCTAGGTCAGTGAACAATAAATTGTTGTTAACAACAAATCTTTCGATGAAGTGAGCCAATTGACGATTCTTTAATTCGTGACCTACTAATACCAATGTGTAGTTGGCATTGTTGATTTCTTGAACAAGTCTTTCGGCGATTGTGTCGTTAAAATCGGTTACTTCTTCATCTCTATTGAAGATAGAAGCAAATGATTCTTTGATGCTTGGATTGACAGGAATTTTAGCGACATCAATTGGAAGAGTTAGATAAGCTGGTTTACCAGTTTTAATGATGTATTTGACGATTTCGTTAATATCATCGACTGTATTTTGAGCGGTTAAGTCCTTAACCTTCAATCCCATCACTTCATGCATTTTAGTGAATTTTTCAAATTCACCATCACCGAATGTGTGGTGAACCAATAACTTTTGGTCCATGTTTTCAGTTTTGGGTGCACCAACAATTGAAAGAACAGGAACGTTTTCTGCTAAACTACCTGCCAAACCGTTATCGGAGCTTAAGTCACCAACGCCAAAGGTTGTCACAAGGGCTGCGAAGCCAGTTTTTTTAGCGTAACCATCAGCCATGTAGGCGGCATTTAGTTCGTTTGCGTTTCCGACCCATGTCATATCATTGCGATCGACGATGTGGTCTAAAAATTCTAGGTTATAATCACCGGGAACACCGAATACGTGGTCGTTTCCCATAAATTTAATAACATCAATTAAGTAATCTGAAACTGTATACATAATAAAATATCCCCTTTGCATATTGAATATTATTATCATATTGCCAAATTAAGGGTCCAACAATTATCAATGTGTTACTATATTGATAACAAGAAGTTATCGATTAAAAGAAAGGAGTTCATATGGATGGAAAACTATACACTTAACCAGTTATCATATTTCTATAAATTAGCGGAAAAGTTGAACTATCGCACAGCTGCTGAAGAACTTCTTATTAGTGAACCGGCGTTAAGTAAACAAATTAAGCAGTTGGAAAATGCTTTTAGTGTCAAGCTCTTTAATAAGGCTGGTCGCAATATTCAATTGACTGAAGAGGGTAAGCAAATTGCTTTAAAGGTTGGACAGGTGCTAAGAGAAGTGGACTCCCTTAATCAAGTTGTTAGTCAGTTTGATGATCCCAATTCTGCATCTTTAAAAATTGGGATATCTGGTAATCAATTTATCTATAAATATGTTCACCGTTTAAAGAAGAAGTTTAATAACCTAAAGATATCGATTCATGAAATGGAAACCAATATGATTTTATCTGCGTTGAAGAAAAACGAAATCGACATTGGTGTGTTATATGAAGACGTTAGTGATTCTCAACTAGTGACACACGCTAGTTTTAATGATGAAATTGTAGCTTTAGATTTTTCTGAAGATGAAAATGATGCGGATTTCATTTCATCGATGGAATTAAAAAATAAGGGCATGGCCGTACTTAGGGATGGTTATTTTATAAGAGGGATGATTGATGATTATTTTGCTAGTCATTTGATTACACCAAATTATCAATTTGAACTGAATAATTATCAAAGTTGCATCAGAATTGCTGAAGAGATGAAGGCCATTACATTTGTGACGACATCCTACTTAGATTCGATTGATGTATCTAAGTTAAATGTTCTAAAGATTAAAGATATGCATTCTCTCTTGAAGATGAGTCTTGTCACTCCAAAGGAAAAGAGTATTTCAGAACCGATTAGAGAATTAATTAATTTAATCAACAAAAAAGACTAGTTCATATGAACTAGTCTTTTTATTTTACTAAGTATAGTTGATCTTCAATTAAATCAAATGGTTTGTGGTGACGGTTTAAGTTCCTAACGTCATCATTTTCTATAAACTTTGCGTTGTCCCAGAATTGTTTGGAATCGGTGGCGCCGTACTTTTCACCGATGGTGATTAGTGGAATATCCTTACCAGATTCACGGATGGCTGATAATAATTTCCAGTCGATATCGACGCCATCAGGAGACCAGCACATGATGATGTAGTCGATGTCGTCCTTGTACTTATTGAATGCATCGATTGCATCCAATGATTCTACGTCGGTAACCAGATGTTTACCGGTTTCGTTTTCCTTCTTCCATGCTAGGTTGTCGGTACAAATGACATCGGTGCCATTTTCGCGTAATCCCTTTGAGATGTATCCATTTCCGGCCATTACTTCCAAAGTTTTTTTACCATTTATGAACTTGGCAATGTCATTGGTAAATGGGGCGGAGATGTATGCCCACATACCGTATTGTCCTTCTAGATAGTCACGAAATTCACGTAGGTCTTGATCTAGTTTTGGTAATTGGTCGACGAATTGATTCCAGACGGCGTCGCCTTTAGGATCACCCATTGGGTATTTTTCGTTCACGTAGGCGAAAATGGTATCTTGAATATCGTCTGGCAATAACAACACCGGCAAATCCTGTGGTAATTGGTTTTGTTGCAACAATCGGTCCGCTTCTAAAACGTTATTGATTAAATATTTAATGTCAGAAAAATCACTGAACATGTCATAGTACTTCTTCATTCTTTCAATGTATGAAGGCTTATGGGTGATTTTTTTATTTTTCTTCATTTTCTTGAGTAGTTTCTTTTTATCCATTGTCTAACTCCCTTGAGTTGGTTAATTATTATTTTATGGGAAAACCGATATGAATGCAAAAAAGTGGGCATTATGTCACATCATATAACATAATATGCCATTATTTTGGATTTGAATTCAAATTAAAGGGAATTAACCCTGTACTTATTTAATTTTAATGATATAATATGTTACATGATATAACATTATAAGGAAATGAAGGTAGATATTGATGGATTTAGCAAGTACGGGATTTGTTTTTATTTCAAGTATTTTAGTTCTGTTTATGACACCAGGTCTAGCATTCTTCTACGGGGGCCTAGTTTCAAAGAAAAACGTTGTTAACACTACCATGTCAGTATTCATTATGACTGGTTTAGCTGCGATTCTTTGGGTGATTATCGGATACAGTTTATCATTCTCAGGTGATTTAGGTGGCTTTATTGGAAACCTAGCCCATCCATTTATGAATGGAATTGATCTTACATCACTAACACCAACTAAGATTCCAGTAAGCATTTACTCAATCTTTGAAATGATGTTTGCGGTTATTACTCCAGCGCTATTCGTTGGTGCGATTGTTGGTCGTATTCGTTTCAAGTTCTTATTATGGTTTGTAATCCTATGGTCAATTATCATTTACTACCCAATGGTACACATGGTATGGTCACCAACTGGATTCTTAGCAAAGCTAGGCACTTTAGACTTTGCTGGTGGAACTGTCGTACATATTAATGCAGGGGTTACTGCGTTGGTATTATCAATTTACCTAGGTAAGCGTCTAAACTTCGGTAAAGAAACTAAGCACTACAACCTTTCATGGGTATTGCTAGGTACTACCATTCTTTGGATTGGTTGGTATGGTTTCAATGCCGGATCAGCTCTAGGTGTCAACAATGTCGCAATGCAAGCTACCATGACATCAACTGTTGCTGCCGCAACTTCAATGATGGTATGGATGCTATTAGACATGCACTTTGTAGGTAAGCCACAATTGGGTGGTATCTGTACTGGTACACTTTGTGGACTTGTTGGTATCACTCCAGCAGCTGGTTTCGTAACTATCGCCGGTGCATTTGCAATCGGTATCGTTGCTACTCTAGTAAGTTACTTCTACGTAAACGTGCTAAAGGCTAAAGTAGGTGCCGATGACACACTTGATGCATTCGGTTGTCACGGTGTTTCAGGAATGGTCGGAAGTATCATGACGGGGCTATTTGCCACTAAGGCGGTAAACAGCTCAGTTGTAGACAACGGTCTATTCTACGGTGGTGGTTTCAAGTTATTCCTAACTCAAATCATCGCTACTCTAGTAACAATCATCTTCGTTGCAGTGGCCTGTGCAATTATTATTTCATTATTAAAACTAGTAATGCCAATGCGTGTAACTGAAGAAGAAGAAAGAGCCGGACTAGATATCGTAGAACACGGTGAAGCTGCCGATTACATGGTTTCATACGGTGAAACTGGTAAGGATCACAGCAAGGATATCGAAGTTAATGCTGACGAGTTTAAGGGGCAAATTAACCATTTAGACAATCCAAATCTACCAAAAGATTAAAAATATTATACCTTTCAAAAGACCACAATAGCGGTCTTTTTATTTGTTTGATTAAAAATAAATTAGAAAAATATGATAAAAAGTGTTGACTTTTATTATTTGCGGCATTAATATTTAGTCAATCAAATAAATCAGACAACAAAAAGATCGGGAGAGTAACCCTTGAAGATAGTTCAGAAAGTCTACGGTAGCTGTGAGTAGATCGATTCGACAAAGGTGAAGATGGCCCGTTAATTGGCAGCGTCGATACTTAAACGCTGATGGGGTGGCAACCATTATTAATTGCACACGTTGATTGACGTTAGTGAGGGATGTAGTGTAAGCTGCATCCAAATTAGAATGGTACCGCGGAATCCGCTTCTAGTATTTATACTAGGAGCGGATTTTTTTATTTGATAAAAAATCCATTAAAACTTTAGAGGAGTGATTGATATGACACAAGTAGCAACTAGGCAAAAACATTTTGATATCGTAGGTAGTTTCTTAAGACCAGAGGAACTAAAACAAGCAAGAGAAGACTTCAGTAACGAAAAGATAACTAAAGCAGAATTAACTGAGATTGAAAACAAGTTGATCAAAGATTTAGTCGAAAAAGAAATTGCTAACTGTTTAAAGATTGTTACCGACGGTGAATTTCGTCGTAGCTACTGGCATTTAGATACCTTCTGGGGTTTTGATGGCATCAAACATACCAAACAAGAACATGGATATATCTTCCATGACGTTGAAACCAGAAATGACTCAGCACAATTAGATGGCAAGATTAAGTTCAATCCTAATCATCCTGACTTATTAGCATTCAAGTACTTACAATCATTGGTTGAAGACAACGATGAAGTGATTGCTAGACAAAGCATTCCATCACCAGCTCAATGCTACTTAGAACTAGTCAGAGGGCCTGAAAATGTCGCCGCCTTACAAAAGGTTTACGGAACTGACACCGACGCATTAATTCATGATTTAGGTTTGGCATATCATGATTTAATCCTTGCTCTATACGATGCCGGTTGTCGCGACGTTAAGTTAGACGACTGTACCTGGGGATTACTTGCTGATCCAGATGGTTGGGCATTAGTAAAAGATGGTTTTGATAACCTACAACAATTACTAGATTTAAACCTAAAATTCAACAACGAAGCTATTCGTGATTTACCTGAAGACTTACGTATCAGTACTCATGTATGTCGTGGTAACTACGCATCAACATGGGCATCAAAGGGTGGTTATGCTCCGGTTGCCAAAACACTATTTGGTAAGGAAAACGTTCAAGCATACTACCTAGAATTTGATGACGACCGTTCAGGAGACTTCGCACCACTTGCTGAAGTTTCAAAGGGTAAGGACGTTGTCTTAGGTTTAGTTACCAGCAAGCGTCCAGAACTAGAAGATCAAAAGGTCTTAATCCAACGTGTGAATGAAGCTACCGAATATGTAGATTTAAAACACTTATCATTAAGTACTCAATGTGGTTTTGCTTCAACTGAAGAAGGAAACCACCTAACAGAAGAACAACAATGGGCCAAGATTCGATTAGTAGTCGACACTGCTAAGAAGATTTGGGGCGAATAATAAACAAAACATACCAATGAATAGAAGAGTAGATTAATTACTTTGATAGAGAGCTGCGGATGGTGAAAAGCAGCAAGCTAATTTTTCTATAGATGGTCTAGGAGGTATCGTCCAGCAATGGATGCGGTCAATTACCGATATTCAATTAATCGTAATTTACGATGAGTGGGTAATGGAAATTACCAAACTGGGTGGTACCACGCTAACGGCGTCCTTTGATTTTAAGTAATCGAGGGATGCCGTTTTTTATTAGGAGGTGAAGATATGGGTAAGACCGACATTATCAGTTTTGAAAACGTCAATAAAACGTTTGAAACTGCCGAAGGACAAAACGAGGTTTTGTCCGGTGTAAATTTAAAAATTGAACAAGGTAAGATATTCGGAATCATCGGATATTCTGGAGCCGGTAAATCAACGTTAATTCGTTGTATTAACGGTTTGGAGCTACCAACTTCAGGATCCATCAAATATCTTGATACGGTGGTCAATGAACTGAGTGAAAAAGGATTAATCAACTTGAGAAGTGAAATCAGTATGATTTTCCAACAGTTCAACTTGATGCCTCAAAGAACGATTGCTGAAAACGTCGAACTACCGATTAAGTACAAGAAAATCGGTAAGAAACAGACCGCGGAAAAGGTTAACGAACTACTATCATTGGTTGGTCTATCCGATAAAGCGGATGCATATCCAAATTCACTTTCCGGAGGCCAAAAACAAAGAGTAGCGATTGCCAGAGCATTGATTAATGACCCGAAGGTATTGCTTTGTGATGAAGCAACTAGTGCATTGGATCCGGAAACAACGGATTCAATTTTGGAAATCTTAAAAGAACTAAATCAAAAACTTAATATCACAGTCGTTGTGGTAACCCATGAAATGAAAGTCATTGAGCAAATCTGCGAAGATGTTGCGGTTCTACATAATGGTCGAATTGTTGAGACTGGAAACGTCTACGATGTGTTCTCCCATCCAAAAGAAGAGATTACAAAACGTTTCGTTAAGACAACCACCAACTTAAACGTTTCAAAGGGATTGTACCAAGCACTGGGTTTACCTGAAGGCCACCGCTTGATTCGGGTGACTTACAACAATGAAAACACGATTGATCCCGTTATTTCATTGGTATCTAGAAAGTACAACGTCGACATCAGTATCTTGTTGGGCGATATCAAATTAATCCAAGGCAAACTCATCGGTGGGTTGATAATCTCCGTTGAAGGAAACGAGGAAGATATCGAAAATGCTTACAAGGAATTAAAACTAAACATTGGAATTGAAGTGGAGGTGATTAACGATGTTGAATAGTCTATTTCCAAACGTTGGAACGAACTGGCCTGAATTTACCCAATCAATTGTTGAAACAATCGAAATGGTGATTTTATCCGGAATCATTTCATTAATCATCAGTTTGATTATCGCAGTCATCTTGGTAGTCATGAAGCACGATGGAATTAAACCAAACTTCATCATCTTTAACATCTTCGATAAACTAATCAATTTATTCAGAAGTATTCCATTCATCATCCTAATCGTGGCACTAATTCCACTAACCACATTGATTTCTGGAACTGCGATTGGGGTAACCGGGACCATCTTCCCATTAGTTGTCGGAATTACACCATTCTTTGCCCGTCAGATTGAATCAGCGCTAAACGAAATTGATTCTGGTTTGATTGAAACCGGTAAGGCAATCGGCTTAAGTAACTTTCAAATTGTGAAGTCAATCTATCTACATGAAGGCATCATCAGTATCACTAGAATGACTACTACCACAATCGTTAGTCTAATCGGACTAACCGCCATCGTCGGAGTTGTTGGTGGAGGTGGCCTAGGAAACTTCGCCATTCAATACGGATACCAACAAAACCAATTCGATGTAACGATGGCCTGCATCATCGTATTACTAATATTAGTTACAATCGTCCAAGTCATTGGAACATTAATCGCGGAATTATTAACCCGCTAAAGGAGCGTTTTATATGAGTCAAAAGAGTAGTCATAATAAAAAGAAAGTCGCTAGTTTATCAGCTATATTAGTAGCGATTCTAGTCGTTGTATTAGGTTTCATTATCGTATCTGGTCACAGCAAGTCAGGCGAAAGCGCCAAGGGCAAAAAGGTAGTTACCGTCGGAATTATCGGTAGTAACGACGTGCCAATCTGGAAACAAGTCAACAAGGAACTAGCAAGCAAACACATCTACGCTGACGTAAAAGTATTCAGTGACGGTGAAGCATTAAACCAAGCAACCAACAGTGGTCAAATTGATATTAACTCATTCCAACACTATGCATTCTTACACCAAGAAGTAAGCCAAAAGAACTACAAGCTTACCGCAATTGGTAACACTTATATCCAACCTTTAAACATTTACTCAAAGAAGATTAAGAACGTTAAGGATCTAAAGGAAGGCGACAAGATTGCCATTCCAAATAACCCAACTAACGCCGGTAGAGCTTTGAAGGTATTGGAAAAAGCCGGATTAATCAAGACTAACCCAGCTAAAGGATACTCACCAACAGTATCTGATATCACAAGTAACCCTAAGAAATTACAAATTATCGAAGTCGACCCAGCAGCTATCATCAAGTTATTACCTAACTTCGCAGCTGGTATTACTAACTCAAACTTCGTTCAAGCCAACCACTTGAACCCATCTAAGGATTCAATCTATGCAATCGCACCAAACATCAACGATTCATACAACAAGCCATGGATTAACATCTTGGTAACTAAGACTTCAGAAGAAAACAACAAGACCTATAAGGAGGTGGTTAACGCATACCATTCTAAAGCGGTATACGACCTAATCGAAAAGGAATACAAGGGCGTATCTTTACCAGCATTTAAATACTAATTCGTTTTTGAAAGGAAGATTATTATGGCAAAAGTAGAAACAAAGGTAGAAAGTTTTACATTAGATCACACAGCAGTAAAGGCACCTTACGTGCGTTTAATCACAGAAGAACATGGACCAAACGGCGATACAATTGCTAACTTTGATTTACGTCTAGTTCAACCAAATGAAGAAGCAATCCCAACTGCCGGATTACATACCATTGAACATTTACTTGCAGGACTATTACGTGACCGTTTAGACGGCGTTATCGACTGTTCACCATTCGGTTGTCGTACTGGTTTTCATTTAATCACCTGGGGTAACCCTGGAAACGATAAGGTAGCGTTAGCATTAAAAGATTCATTACGAGCAATCAGAGATGACATCGAATGGGAAGATGTTCAAGGTACTACTGCAGAAAGCTGTGGTAACTACCGTGATCATTCATTATTCTCAGCAAAGGAATGGTGCAAGACTATTTTGGATGAACAAATTAGTACTGAACCATACGAACGAAAAGTAATCTAAAACAAATGAGGTGAAAGATATGGATTTATGGCAATACTATTGGTTCCGCGCCGTCGCATTTATTGTGTTTTGGTTAGGTTATTTCTTATTGATGACATGGGCATATGTTGGCAGACCACATATCTTTCATCGACTAAAAAACAAAAAATGAGTGCTATGTACAATTACGAAAAAAACTCCAGAAAATATTCTGGAGTTTTTTTACATTTTATAATCATCAAAATTTAAATTAAGTTCTTCTTGGTATGCTTCTGGTTGTTCACCGTCTTCTAAGTATTGACGGTCCTTGCCATGAAGATAACCATTGATAAGTTGGTATACTTCGTATCGATCTTGTTGATCCAAAGTGTGATTACCAAAGGTTAGTTCATTTTTTTCCATCAAGACGCTACCTAGATTGAAATGTTCAACAGAAGTTCTTCCTGTCAAATAATCCATGCTGACGTTGAAGTACAATGCCAGTTTTTTGATTTCGACATACGAAGGTGAACGAATCCCACGTTCCCAATTACCAATTTGTGATGGGGTATTTTTGTGTTCATCTTCTGGAAATCTTTCGTTTAGATTGTTTGCAAGTTGGTTCATACTGATATGTTGCCCTTTACGAAGAGCTCTTAATCGAATCGGAAACATTTACAACACCTCTACGCATATTATAACCGAAAATGCGTCAAATTGGCGGGTAGTTGCTTTTTATTTATTGAAACTCTATACTCGAATTATTACATACTGAAATGGAGAGCACTATCTTGAAAAAGAAAACTAAAATATTATTAGCGACCGTGATTACATTAATCGTATTAACGGTCGTTGGTTTTGTGGGTGCGGGGATGTACTTCTACAACGTCGCCGTGGTTCCTTCACACAAGACCTTCTTAAGTAACGATAAAGTTAAGAAGAATTCACCACTATATGCGGGAACCAAGTGGTACTACGACGTCAAAAAGATTCACTGGACTCAAAAGTCTGCGACCGGTAACTTAAAGCTGGTGGCTAACTACATTCCAGCCGACAAAAAGACCAACAAGACCGTTGTGATTGCTCACGGTTACATGGGTAGTAAGGAAAAGATGGCACCTTATGCCTACATTTTCCATCAAATGGGATACAACGTTTTAACTCCCGATGATAGGGGCCAAGGTCAAAGTGAGGGTAACTACGTTGGCTACGGTTGGCCAGATCGTTTGGACTACATTAAATGGATGAAAAAGGTCCTCAAGTACCAAGGACCAAAGACTGAAATCGTGATGTTTGGTGTCAGCATGGGTGGAGCTACTACCATGATGGTATCGGGTGAAAAAGACGTTCCACACCAAGTCAAAGCATTCATCGAAGACTGTGGTTACACCAGTGTTTCCGATGAAATTAACTACGAAGCCGGTCAACTTTACCATATGCCAGCATTCCCACGTTGGCCACTGGTTCCAATCCTAAGTGGAATTACCCACATTAGAGCCGGATACAGCATGTACGAAGCTTCATCACTAGATCAAGTGAAGAAGAACCACCGTCCAATGCTATTCATCCATGGCGCCAATGATAAGTTCGTACCAACTCGCATGGTTTACCCACTATACAAGGCTAGCAAGGGACCAAAACAACTACTTGTTGTGAAAAATGCAGCCCATGCTGCTTCTTATCAAACTAATCCAAAATTGTATGTTGATACAATTAAGGGATTTTTGAACAAATATTTTAAATAATATTAAAGGCGTTAGATGTTGAATCTAGCGCCTTTTTCGTAATTTTAAAAACTTTCAGTGTATCAAATAGGGGGTTAAATGTTATTATAGATAGTGTGTAATAACACCATCAAACAATACGTTTAATATTCGTTAAAAAATAAATAAAAAAATCAGAAAGGAGGACGCTTTTTGATTGAACTAGCCGCATTAGTATTTTTAATTGCTGGTGCTTTATTAGGGTTTTGGGTTAGTGATATGCGCATCAAGGGTCAAGTTGACGCCGCCAAAAGCAAGGCCGAACAACATCTTCAAAAGACCGCTGATGAAACTGCCATTAAGGCTAAGCAAATTATTGCCGATGACAAAGAAGACATCATGCAATACCAAAAGATTGCAGACGATGAAATCGAATCTCAAAAAGAAGAAAATATCACTCGTGAAAACCGTTTGAACCAACACGAAAAGTACTTGGAACAAATGAAGAACCGCCTAACTAAATATACTAATGATTTAAATGAACGCAGTGATGAACAAGCTAAGGTCCAAGATGATATCGATGACGTCATGCACCAAGCCGAAGACATTTGGCAACAACGTGAATTGACGCTTCAATCAATCAGTCATATCGACAAGAACTATGCTCGTCATGCTGTGTTGAATCATACCGAAAACGCTCTTCGTCGTGAAAAAGACATCGAAGTTAAGTACAACTTATCCGAAAGCAAGGTTGCCGCTAACAAGATTGCTAATGACTTAGTAATCGAAGCCATTCAAAGAGGCCCTAGGGATGAACCTAGAAGTCACATTGAAAGAAATATTGCCTTGCCAAGTAGCGACATCAAATCAAAGTTAATTGGTAAGGATGAACAACATGTTCGTCTACTACAAACCCTAACTGGAACTGATTTAATCTTTGATGAAGACTACCCATTACTACTTCACATCGTTACTCATGATCCAATTAGAAGAGAAATTGCTCGTACAACTATTGAAAGTCTAATTATTTCTCGTCACTTTACCAACAGCAACATCGAGTATCTGGTTAATACCACTACTCAAAAGGTTAACGCGGCTTTACGTGAAACCGGTGAAACAGTCGTTCACTCATTACACGTCGGGCGTGTTCATCCTGACTTGATGAAAATTATTGGTAAGTTGAAGTTTAGAACTAGTTATGGTCAAAACGTTTTATACCACTCAATTGAAACTGCTCAATTAACCGGTGCCTTGGCCGCTGAATTAGGTTTGAATACCCAATTGGCTAAACGCGCTGGATTACTTCACGATATTGGTAAAGCCATTGACCACGAAGTTGGTGGCACCCACGTTGAATTAGGGGTCAAGCTAACTGAGGCCTTTGGTGAAAATGAAGTCGTTGTTAACTCAATTGCTTCTCACCACGGTGATGTTGAACCAACTGACCCAATCGCCATTCTAGTTGCCACTGCCGACGCCATTTCCGGTGCTCGTCCAGGAGCTAGAAGTGAATCAATTGAAGAATACGTCAGTCGTTTACGTAACCTAGAAAACATTGCTAACCAACACAAGGGTGTTCGTGATAGCTATGCCATCCAAGCCGGACGTGAAATCAGAATTATTGTAAATCCTGAAATGTTAAATGATGATAACAGTAAGTTATTAACTAAACACGTTAAGGATCAGATTCAAGATGAATTGACTTATCCAGGTAAGATTAAGGTTACTACCATTCGTGAACTAAAAGCGGTTCAATACGTTGGTAAGAATAAGAAACGCAATCATAATACGGTTAAAGAAGCTTAATGCTATTATTGTTAAACCAAAAAGAGTCCCAAAACATGAAGTTTTGGAACTCTTTTTTTATGGTCTGTAGATGACCTTGAAGTTATGATTGTTTTCG
This sequence comes from Apilactobacillus kunkeei, assembly GCF_001421115.1. Classification (GTDB taxonomy): domain Bacteria; phylum Bacillota; class Bacilli; order Lactobacillales; family Lactobacillaceae; genus Apilactobacillus; species Apilactobacillus kunkeei_F. The sequence continues at coordinate 192,750 of NZ_JXCW01000001.1, forward strand.
GCCTTGATGGTCTTGTGTTGTCTTAAGTAATCAGCGATTATTTGGCTCATCATGCGATCATCTGACTTGATAATCTTGTCTTGAGAAAACATCTGGTAGTTACCACCACCGACAGCACGATAGATGTTTAACACGATTTTTAGTTCGGCATCATCATCGATTGGTTTACCATGATAGGTTAAGTCTTCGATGCGGTGACCAACTGGTTTAGCGACGTTAATCACGTAGTCGACACCTTCATACATATCGTAGTTGTAGTGCTTTAGCTTAGGGAAGATGTAGTCATGGTTCACGCCAATCTTGCCGTTTTGATAGTCAAAGTACTTCGCGCTAGTTTCCATGGCAGCCTTTAATTCGGCACCGGTAATCTTTAGCACGGATAGACTGTTAGGGTAAACGTAGTTAGTGATGATATTTCTCATTGTAATCGGGTTTTCAAAACCGTGAGCTTCATCATTAAATAGGGCGGTTGCCGAAAGGTCGACTCCCATGGTTTGCATCTGAATGTTTTGAATGAACTGAATGAAACTAGTCTTATTTAGACGGGCTTCAAAGGCGTTATCAAATTCCATTGAGCCTTCGATATGAGCCATTGGTTCATCTAACCACTTGTTGATTTGTTTTTGAATGTCGCCCAACTTATTGGCGATTTCATGATCAACAGGGTATTTCTTGGTTGGGATTAATTCGGATTCACTGGATTGAACAAAGTATTTACCATTGTCATCTTGTTGAACGTCTAATTCGATGTGTCCGATGTATTGACCACGATGACCTGGTTGAATGATTGGCACACCCAATAGGTGACCAGCAATTTTTCTGTGTTGGTGACCGGTGATGATGGCATCGACACCTTTAACATGAGCTAAGATGTCGTATGTTTCGTTTTCACCGTTTAAGACCTCGGTTGGCACACCTTCTTCATCACGTTCGATTCCACCGTGATAAACGATGACGTTTAAATCAGTTTTTTCGCTCATTTCAGGTATATATTTAGCTGCGGTGTCCTTGGCAGAAAGGAAGGTTAGACCAGCTAAATGGGATTTTTTTTCCCACTTAGTGGTACCTTGAGTGGTTAGACCTAAGAATCCGACCTTTACACCATTAATATCTTTAATTTCATATGAGTTACCAAATGGGTGATTACCATCTTCATCGATAATGTTGGCACAAAGAAAATGGCGACTACACTCATTTATGGTGTTGTGTAGGTATGATAATCCGTAATTAAACTCATGATTTCCTAATACTCCAAAATCATAATCAACAGCATTAAATGTGTCGTTAATTTGTTTCGGTGCGGATTGTTTTTTTATTTCGGCAATGTAATAAGCTAGTGCTGAACCTTGCAAGAAATCTCCATTATCGATGGCTACGACGTTATCCAGCTTGGTTCTGAGATCCTTAATTGCTGTAGCGCAACGAAGCACCCCAAAGGGTTTATCGTCCTTTAAGTTTACATAGTTAGTTGGGAACAAAAAGCCGTGTGTATCACTTGTCTCTAAAAGATTTATTTTCATCGAGCCACCCCCATCTTAAATTGTTATGATTCTTCCGTTTCTTTTATTGTGTATATTTTATCACTTTTTTTAAAATGAAAAATTAAGATTTGATTAACATTTACCTATTCTTAATAAAAATTTAAATTGATTTATCTTATAGGTATGTTAAGATAATTACAGTTAATTGTATTTACATTTAGTAAGTACTACTAACCTAACCATAATTGTTTTTATAAAAATTAAGCGATTAAGGGGTGATATAAATGTTGAATCTTTACGTAGCACCAAGTAGTGCATCCAGTCGTAAAGCTAGAGCCTGGTTAAAGGGCCACGATATTGCTTTCCGCGAAAGAAATATCAATTCTAACCCATTGAATGCAGACGAAGTAAAACAAATCTTACGTCTTACTGAAAATGGGAGCGAAGACATCATTTCAACAAGATCCAAAATTTTCAAGAAGCTAAACATCGATTTTGATAGCTTGTCACTATCAGACTTGGTAGATTTAGTTGTCAAGTATCCAGACCTTATCAAACGTCCTATTGTGTTTGATGACAAACGTTTGGAAGTTGGGTACAATGAGGAAGAAATTCGTCGTTTCTTACCCCGTTCCATTCGTGAAACTGAACTAAAAGAATTAGAATCACAGTTGGAAGCTTAATATTTTAGAGTGACGGCATTACTTTGTAATGTCGTTTTTTTTATTCACTCAAAAGGAGTCACATTATGATAAAAATGATTGCGCTGGACTTAGACAACACACTATTGAATTCAGCCAAAGAAATTAGTGATGAAAATGTTTCAACACTACAAAAATTACATAAAAAAGGAATTGCGGTCGTACTTTGTACCGGCCGTCCAATCAATGCGGTTTGGCCATATGTAAAACAACTTGGTTTGACTGAAGAAAATGATTACACCATTACATTCAACGGTGGCATGGTAATTCGAAACCATGATCAAAAGGTGTTAAACCAAAAAGGACTAACCCTAGATGACTTTTCTTTGATTCACCAATACGCATTGGATAACGATTTACCATTGGACATCCTAGACTTTGAAAAGGTCTATGAACTGACCGACTTGGTTAAATCTACTTATAAGGAAGTCTTGAATTCACCACTTGAATTCGTTCCAATGGACTTCAAAGAATTAGAGGACAAACCATACAGTAAGGCCATCATGTCAGAACAAATTGCGACATTGGATAATGCTCGTGCTAATTTCCCAGCAGAAATTACTGACCATTATAAAATCGTCCGTTCTCAGCCCAAAATCATGGAATTTTTGCCATTAAACATGAGCAAGGCTTACGGTTTAAATATCTTGTTGACGCACTTAGAAATGGATTTTTCCAACCTGATGGCATTTGGTGATGCGGAAAATGATTACGAAATGATTGAAGCTGCCAATGTTGGTGTTGCGATGGGCAACGCCTCCGATGAAATTAAGTCAATTTCCACAGACGTTACCGTCGACCACGATGACGATGGGGTCGAAGTTTTCTTACACAAATACTTTAAAGACTAAATAAAAAAGGACTTAACCGAGAAGTTTAAGTCCTTTTTGTTTACTTGTTGTTGGCGAATAAGTAGTTCAAATATTCCATAAATGTCTTTAGGTAACGCTTTTCATCTACTTGGATAGCAACACTAGCAGTAGGGTTTGGATCGTCTAGGTGAGCAGTATCACCGGTAGTACGTCCGTAGTTTAATTCACCAGTGTGAACCAATAGGTCTAAGTCCAATGTTTGAACGAAGCTAGGGTCACAAGCGACACCAACGGCTAATGGGTCGTGTAGTGAACAACCACCTAGGTGTGGGTACATTTCAGCGTAAATATCGATGTAGTAGTCAACGATATCAGCGAACTTTTCACCAGCAACAGTGCCTAGGTCACGCCATTGTTGAGTTTCTTTTTTAGTTAGTAAAGTTCTTAATGTAACGTCTAGACCAACCATAGTATCGTGTAGTGGGCTTCTGAATACTTCGTTTGCAGCAGTAGCATCTTGGTTGATGTTTGCTTCAGCAGCATCAGAAACGTTACCAGGGACAGTCAAAGCACCACCCATTAGAGTAACGTTACCGATTAAGTCGGCAATTGATGGGTCCTTACGTAATGCTAAGGCTAGGTTGGTAAGTGGACCAGTAGGTATGATTGTTAGATCCTTACCGTACTTGTGAGCGGCTTCTATGATGAAGTCGACACCTGATTGTTCTTCTACTTGGCGGCTACTTGCTGGTAACTCAACTTCCCCAACACCGTTAACACCATGAATGTGAGCTGAAACTTCCATTACTTCGAAACTGTCAGTTTCTAGTGAATGTGGTTCACCTTCAAATACTGGTACGTCAGTAGCACCTAATAGGTCTAGAATTTCTAGTGAGTTCTTAGCGGCTTGTTCTACCAATACGTTTCCGTATGAGTTCACAACACCTACTAAATCGGCGTTAGGGGCAGCGACAGCGTAGGCGATAGCCATAGCGTCATCGACACCTGTATCAACGTCTAAGATAATTTTTTGCTTTGCCATAATGAAAAACCCTCCCAATATTAATTCCCCTCACGGATCTATGTCCGTGAACATTTTTCATTAACTTTAATTATATGGGCTTTCAGTCCAAAATAAAAGGGGATACTAAGAAGTTTTTAAGGAAATGACATATAAATACGAACAAATTTAACGAAAATAAGAAATTTGTTAATAAAAAAATCTCGACTTCTAAACGAAATCGAGATTTTGGTTGCTAGTTTCTAAATAGGAATTCAGCAATTGTTTTATCCAATGTTGGGTTTTCATGTAACATTGAATGTTCAGCAGAAATTGGATCTCCACGGTATAGGTAGAATTGGTAGCTCTTTACGTAAGGCTTAACTAGTTTACCCATTGGTTTAACGATATCAACGGCTTCTTCACCATCGGTACCAACGTTGTAAATTTCACCAGCGATATTAAAAATCTTTAGGTTACGTGGTAAGTTCTTAGCACGTTTGTCACCAGCTGGGTAGTCGTTGGCGATACTTACGAACTTGTTAATCTTAGGAGCGTTCTTTTGGTTAGGGTTTCTAACCATGTATTCGTAGGCGATTTGACCACCTGATGAATGTCCTAAGAAGTTAACTGATTTAATGTGATAAGTCTTGTATAGGTAAGTCATCACGTTCTTCATTTGTTTAGCTTCTTTGATTGGGTGAGTGTTGTCTTCAAAGATTAATTGAACTAATGGGTTGTCAGCTGAAATCTTCTTGACATATTTCTTCATGGTAGTAACCTTACCCTTGCTAGAAATATGAATACGAAGAGAACGCTTAGCAATGCCATGATCGTTGAATTGATTAATGAAGTCATCGGTTGAAACGGCGTTACCACCATAACCAGGGATGAAGATAGTAGCCGTTCTAGTCTTATCTACCTTTACATCATTTAGGACACGACCTCTGAAAATCCATGAGGTAGTGATGAATAGGGCAATTGCTTCAATAATCAAAACAATTCCAATGATAATTTTTCTGCGTTTGCTGTGCATAATTGTTCTTCCTTTGCTAAAGTATAATTATAAGATACATAATATATTAAATAACACCAAAATAAAAGGAGTTAAAATAAAATGTCAGATGAAATCTATGATATTACGATAATTGGAGGAGGTCCCGTTGGAATGTTTGCCGGTTTTTATGCCGGACTACGTACCGCCAAATTCCAAATCATCGAAAGTCTTTCAGAACTAGGGGGACAAGTAAATGCATTATATCCAGAAAAAACCATTCTAGATATCCCAGCCTATCCTGCGATTTCAGGTCGTGATTTAGTGGCTAACTTGAAGAAACAACTTGCCACCATGGATGGTGACATTAAGTTAAATCAAACAGTAGTTAACGTTGAGAAAGACGACGACGTTTTCAAGGTTACCACAAATAAGGGAATTACCAAAACTAAAGCCATCATTATTGCGGTTGGTAACGGGGCATTTAACCCACGTAAACTAAGCTCTGATGGTGCCGAAACAATCTCAGACCAACAACTAGTATACACCGCTTCGGACTTAGATGCCTTTAAAAATAAAAAAGTTTTAGTCGCGGGTGGTGGTGATTCAGCAATCGATCAAGCACTAATGCTAGAAGACATTGCCGATGAAGTTTACTTGTTGCACCGTCGAAACGAATTTAGAGGACTAGAACACACCGTCAACTTATTGAAGCAATCAAGCGTCAAACTAGTTACTCCATACTTGATTAAGTCATTAGAAAACGTGGACAATAACCAAGTTAGAGTCCACGCCAAGAAGATGAAGACAGATGATGAATTCATCGATATTGATGTTGATAAGATTCTGGTAAATTACGGCTTCATTTCTAATAATAAAGACATGCAAGGCTGGAATGTTGATATTGAAGAAGACCACCACGCCACAAAGGTTGATGGCAATCTTCAAACTAATATCAAAAACATTTACGCCGTGGGTGATCAAGCTAAATACGATGGTAAACAAACCATTATCGCAACTGGATTCGGTGAAGTGCCAATCACAATTAATGCGATTATGAACGACCTATATCCAGGTAACCGAGCACCAATTCACAGTACTCAATTATCATAAAAAACTATTTTTTCTTAGCATCCTTTGATGGGGTGCTATTTTTTTTGACCGTCTTTTCGAGGCTTTGCACTTCTTTAGTCAAAGTTTCAATTTGTCTGGTTAATTGATCGATTTTATCGTCTGTTTCGTCCTTATCTCCATGGGTGAAGAAATCGGTAATAGTAGAGGTCAACAAACCAATAAAACCAATTCCACCGAACATTAGGAAAGCGGCAATTAGTTTACCACCAGCGGTTTGCGGCGAAATATCACCGTAACCAACGGTAGTGGCGGTAGTAATTGCCCACCATAATGAGGTGGATAAATCATGTTGTTCGAAGTGTGAGTAAATCAAAGCACTGAAGATTAAAATCACGATACTGATTGAGAATAGGTAGATAAAACCAGTGTCGTAAATGAAACGGTGAATTCCACCAGTTACTTTACCGTCCCAACCAAACTTCCAGAATAGGTTGTAGTGACGGACGATTCTAATCACACGGTATAGACGAAATACGACAAAAATCGGGTGGGCTGGAATTAGTGAAATCAAGTCCAACGATGTTTCTAATAAGAATTGCTTGTGGTTCTTGGCCAATAGAAAGCCAGATATGTAATCAATAATGTAAAAGATCCAGATACCATAGTAGATATTCCCTAAAACACCATGGTAGATGTTGATGACGCCGAAGTAGTCTAGACCAACCATCACAACGGATGCAACGGCGATGAAAATAATAAACAGACTATAAATCAATTCGACGGTTTTATTTTTAAATTGTTTCATTATTTCAACTCACTTTTTCTCTATCTCTTAATCCAATTATAATCATTTTACCTTTAAGTTAGTTTAAAGCAAATAAAAAACGACCAATCTTTCAATTGGTCGCATTATTTTAGTTATCTTCGTTGTTGTTCTTGGAGATTCGAGATGATCCACCTGAATGGTTTAATTCTGGTGCATCGGTCTTGTATAGGGATTGAGTAGATTTCTTCTTAAGTTTGTCATACAAACTAGTTGATTTCTTACCCAATTCTGTTTCAGCTCCAAGTTCCTTTTGGAATCCATCTTGGTAATTGTAATCCTTAGGATTTACGGGAGTGAATCCACTAGGAGTGTAGAAACGAAGTAAGTTTTGTTCGTTTAGTTCATCTGAGAATGATAACTCGGTGTTAACACGAGCTTGCATCTTGTTGAAGACTTTTCTTTGATGGGGGGTAGGGTGAATTACCTTACCGGTCTTGTTGCTGTAGATGGTACCGCTGATTGAAGTGTACTTAGTACTTACCCAATCACGGTTTCTAAATGCAACGACAGTATCATGTTTCTTGGAGAATAAGTCGGTTCCAAATTGAATGTATCGCTTGGTGTTGACACCCAATAGGTGAAGTAGAGTAGGCAAGACATCAATTTCACCACCGTAGGTCTTGTCGATGTAACCATTCTTCATGCCAGGGATGTTAAACATTAATGGAACACGTTGTAGTTGGGCGTTATCAAAGTCAGTCCAGTCATTAGGGTTTTTACCCAACGCTCTAGCAAGACTTAGGTTTTCTGAGTTAGAAATACCATAGTGATCACCATATAGCATGATGATTGATTTCTTCAACAATCCTGATTTTTGTAGGTACGCGTAGAATTCTTGGACGGCTTGATCTAGGTAATGAGCAGTCTTGAAGTAGTTATCAACCTTAGTATCACCGGTGTTAGTAGTCTTAAAGTTACTGTCTTCGCTATCGATTGAGTAAGGGAAGTGGTTAGTAACAGTGATGTACTTAGCGTAGAAAGGTTGTTGTAATCTTTCAAGGTACTTAACGGAATCTCTGAATAATAATTTATCCTTCAAACCGTAACCAAGTGCTTTGTCACCGGAAGTATCGTAGTAGCTTTCGTCGAAGAAGTATTGATAACCCATGTTCTTGTAAACGTTGTTTCGGTTCCAGAAACTAGCGACGTTTCCGTGGAATACAGCTGAAGTGTATCCCTTATCTTGTTTCAAAATAGCAGGAGCTGCTTGGAAGACGTTGTCGCTTCCAAATTGGGTAAACATAGAACCTTGAGGTAATCCGTAGGTGCTGGTTTCTAGCATGTTTTCAGCGTCAGATGTCTTTCCTTGTCCCACTTGGTGGAAGAAGTTAGAAAAGGCAATCGTCGATTTACTATGGTAGAGACTGTTCAAGAATGGAGTTACTTCTTGGCCGTTTACCTTCTTATCGATTAGGAATTGTTGGAAACTTTCCAAGTGAATGATGATTACGTTTTTACCCTTGGCTAATCCAAACATGGATCTTTCAGGGGCAGCATAATGTTTGTTGATGAACTTTCTAACGTCATTCATTTCAGACTTGGTAGCCATCGCACGCAAGTCCTTAGTGTGTTGAGTGGAGATGGCGTCATAAACTGTAAATGAATCGACGCCAAGATACTTAACGATGTATGTACGGTCGAAAGTTCTAGTTAGAAGTTGTGGTCTGGCCATTTCACCAAATGATAGGTTGGCGGTGAAGATTAATATGGCGACTGAAGTAATGGCGAATGCACCCTTACCACCGAACTTCTTGTTATCGATGCGAATTACTCTAAATAATAGTAGAAGTAATACTAAAACGATATCTAACCAGTAGAAGACATCATGTGGCATGGTAAGTGCAAGTGATGAACCGCTAAGCCCTTGGTTAACTTTTGAGTAACCAGTCATGGTACTTACTGTCATGAAGTCGGTAAATTCACGGTAATAAATAACGTTCAAATATAGTAGTAAAGTGTTTAACCCATCAATCAATAGGATGATAGGGTAAAATAATCGACTTGATTTAATGTACATTGCAAGTCCAAACAAAAGCATGGTAGTTGCGATTGGATTAATGAATGCTATGAAGTATTCAAATGGATTTGCAAGTCCTAATTGAAAATCAGTGAAATATGCGTATATAGTTTTAGCCCAAAATAAAACAACTAGTAGAATGAAGAATCCTAACCTAGTGGACATTTTAGAGCGCAGATAATTTATCGCTTTCAAAATGAAGAGCTCCTTTGATATAATTCATACTTAATATTAACAGACCGACGTCAAAAAGGCATGTTTTTTTCGTATCATAAAAACATCACCACAATATGTGGAAAAATAAAAAATATTAATCACCATATATAGTTGCAAAATTATACAAATGTTGTAAAATAAAGTTAAATCAGTAGGAGGATGACGGCATTGCTAAAAGGTAATACTAAAAAATTAAATGTTCAGTTAAGTGATGGACAAATAATTGAATTCATGCCAGAGATGGTCCATAGCGACTTGCTAGCTTTGACTAGTAACCAAGAGATTATCAATCGTACCGAAAGATTAATCTTAGTCCAATTGAGTTCCTACACTATCATTAAACTACACGAACTACAAATGATAATTTATAAGACGCTAGATAAATTGCGCTACCACAAGATTGCGTCTAAATACTATAATACAGAATTAAGTTAGGCAGAATATTGTCTAACTTTTTTTATTAGTGATATTCTATTATTACCAGTTTAAAAAGGGGATGAATGTTATCACATTTAATCTATACGTTGTCCGTCACGGACAAACATACTTTAACATTTACAATCGTTTGCAAGGGTGGAGTAATTCACCTTTAACCGATAAAGGAATAGCGGGTGCCGAAAAGACTGCTGATAAATTAGCTAATACTCATTTTGCGGCTGCTTATTGCAGTGACACCACTAGAGCGATGCACACCGCCAAGATTATCTTAGATGGTAACAAGGCTGATTCTGTAAAAGAACCTACAATTTCTAACTACCTAAGAGAAGAATTCTACGGATACTACGAAGGAAATGATATGGATCAAACCTGGTACGTCGCTGGTGCACCACATGGTTTGCCAACATTCAAAGACATCGTTACCAAGTATTCAATCGGTAAGGCCAAGGACTTCTTAAAAGAAGCAGATCCTTTCCATCAAGCTGAAAGTAATGAAGAATACTGGAAACGTTGGGACCAAGGACTAGACCTGATTAGAAACGATAAGAACATTCATGATGGCGATAATGTCCTATTAATTAGTCACGGGAACGCCGTATTGAGCTTAGTTGAACGTTTCGGCGAAGGTAAGTATGACGTCACTGAACGTCCAGCTAACGGAAGCCTTACTAAGATGGAAGTCAGCGACGACCAAGTCAAGATTACAGATTACAACGTTCAATAAGAAAACATTAAAAAAGACGATTACATTTAGTAATCGTCTTTTTTTGGATTTTAAGAGATTAAATTAAGCTACTCGACCGTAAGCTACTACGTGCCACCATGGAGCATGGATGCTTTCACGGATAACGCCACGGTTTTGAGCGTCAATCATCTTACCGCCACCGATGTACATACCAACGTGGTAAATGCTCTTCTTTGATGAACCGATAAATACTAGATCACCTTTTTTAAGGTGCTTCTTACCAACTTTTTTAGAGTAGTGGTATTGTTGTTGTGCAGTTCTAGGTAAGTTAACACCTAGACCGTGTCTGTATATGTATTTTGTAAAACCAGAACAGTCAAAAGTACGTGAACCTTGTGAGCCGTAAACGTAACGGTCACCTAGTTTTGACTTAGCAACACGATATACTGAAGTAAATTGGATATTAGTATCAGCATGGGCAGTGTTGTTGTTACTTGCAGCGGCACCTGCAAATAGTAGTGAAGTAAACGCGGCTGCGGTTATAGCAATTTTAGTAATCATTTTTTTCATCTCTCAAAATCCTCTCTCTTATAAAAAAATCTCTCTCGTTTTTTCTCTATCTCAATATATTTCATATGATAAGGGATTAATGTTTCAAGAATGTAACAAAGTAATTTCAAATTAATTAAAACTTTGCAATTTTAATGTAATCTTTATAATTATAGTGTTTAATATTTACTGTACCCAATTAAAGTAATGAAAGGGTTCCAAATTTGTGGTAAATTTATTATGTAGATTACACGAAAGGAACCGTTGAAATGTCGGGCTTAAAGAAATTATTTCCCCAAAAAATCGACCTTAATCGTCTAATTTTTAAAATCGGGGAAGTCAGCAAGATGATGGACGTGTCAACACGTCAACTTCGTTACTGGGAACAAAAAGGTTACATTACCTCAATTAGGGACGATAAGAGTAGATCTCGCGTTTTTAATATGGAAAACTTAAATAAAGTAACATTAATTAAGCATTACTTAGATAAGGGATTCACCCTTACAGCTGCCAACGAGACAGCTTCTGAAAATATTGCTAAAATGCGCTATCTAAGAAGGTTCATGATGAATGCTTTTGAAGACGTTGAGACAATCGATGGTCAACCGGTTGTTAATCTGGGTTACTTTAATGAAGAAAAAACTTCCGTATTATATGCCTCAGTTGATGAGAATGACGAAATAAAATATCGTGTTGTCGATATAAAAAAGAAGGATAAATGATGAGAAAAAAGAAAATGAGTTTAACTAAGAAGATTGTCTGGTTAGTTGTAATTGTGATTGTATTATTTGGTGGATACAAGGTTGCAAAACAAATTCACAGTACAATCCGAGAAAACCAAATTCAAAAATCTGATCAACAAAGAATTGAAGAAGCACAAGAAGAAGCGGCAAAGAAGCGTCATGAGTTTGCTGAAACAATCGCCAAACCAGCCGTTGAAGTATGGAACAAACAACACGTTGTGTTACCAAGTGTTGTGATTGCCCAAGCTATCCAAGAATCTAACTGGGGTCAATCAGAACTATACAAGAAGGCCTATAACATCTTCGGTGTGAAGGGAACTTATAAGGGACAATCAATCCAATACTACACTGATGAATACGTAAGTAACGATACTCCAGTCGGTAAGGGCGTTAAGGTTGTCCGTGAAGGTGACAAGAAGAAGATTTCAATTCCTGCTACTTTCAGAAAGTATCCAAGCGTCTATGATGCGGTGGAAAACCACAGTACCGTGACAGCTCTAAACTTCATTAAACAAAAGAACGTCATGAGCTATGAAGAACAAGCTAAGATGCTACAAAAGAACGGTTACGCAACTGATCCTAACTACGCAAAAAACTTAATTGCATTAATCAAACAATACAATTTAGCTAAGTACGACGATCAAATTAGTAAATAATAAAATTTAATAGTTAGAACTATATTTTCAAAAATTTATCTTATATAATTGTATAAAAATAGAAGAGGAGACTTTAGGTGATACCATTATTAAGTAAATTATATGGTCCGTTTTTCGATTTGAATAACTGGCATAACGTAATCTTTTCCGAGGATGCATGGATAGTAATTTTATCCTTAGTATTAATCGAATGTTTACTGTCAGTTGATAATTCGGTGGTGTTAGCCACGCAGGCTCAAGTTTTACCAACTAAGAAGGAACAAGAAGAATCATTATTCTATGGTCTTTGGGGTTCTTACATCTTTAGATTTATCATTATTGGATTAGGAGTATTCCTAATTCATATCTGGGAATTAAAGGTTGTTGGTGGATTATATCTTTTCTACTTAGTCTATGCGCATTTTGCCCATTCCGACAAACATAAAAAATCCATGTTCAAACAATCTGCCAACGAATCCAATCGGAAACGTTTTTGGATGACAGTATTGCAAATTGAATTTATGGATATTGTCTTCTCCGTTGATTCCGTCCTAGCCGCTCTAGCAATTTCTGATAACCCAGTAATTGTTTTATTGGGTGGTTTAATCGGAATTCTATGTATGAGAGGAATTGCCGAAGTCATCATGTTAGTGATGAAGAAGGTCCCAGAATTAAAGACAATGGCATACTTCTTAATCGCAGTGATTGCTTTGAAGCTAATCCTTTCAATTCCAATGATTGATATTGAAATTGAACCACTTCACTTTGGTTTAATCGTATTGGTTACATTCATCGTAACCTTCATCATTCATTTTATTCGCAAAGCAAAGAGGTAATAAAATGGCAACAACAATTACAAGGGAAAACCTTGCACAAGAAACAGATAACAAAATGACCGTCATCGACTTCTGGGCACCATGGTGTGGTCCATGTAAGATTATGGATCCAGTGCTTGAAGCAATGGAAGAAGAATTCGGGGACCACATTCACTTTGGTAAGATGAACGTCGACAATAATGAAGACGTAGCAAAACAATACAAGGTGATGGGACTACCAAGCATCGTTTTATTCAAAAACGGTAAGGCAGTCGAAAAGGTGACTGGAGTATATCCAAAGGAAAAGATGGCGCATTATCTTAACCGTAAACTAGAAGAAATGTAAATTTTAGTTGACGGATTAAATCTGTAGTGCTAATCTTAATTTAATCAAATAAAGCAAAACAATTATTCCAAACTAAGTAACGAATTAGCTGGGTGTCAGGAAGTCGGTGGTTGCTGCGAACCGATCAGGCTAATCTCGATGAAATACATTGGATAGTGTCTACCCAAGAACGGTAACTAGAGTCGTTATTTCTAGAGAGTGAGTGACCACTACGTGTGGTTGCTAATTTGGGTGGTACCACGGTAAAAATACAAATAAGTCGTCCCTGTTGTTTTATACAACAGGGACTTTTTTTATGGAAAGAAGACGAGAAGATGAGAATTGCTAACTGCGGAGGATTAATCCGATATCAAAATAAATAAAAGACTACATATATTATATAAAAAATTTACGTTATTTTGAGGAGAGATATTATGCAAGAAGAAAAGAAACCGACAGTCACTCTGGCTGAGGGAATTATTATTTTAGTTGTAATGATGGCAATTATGTCATTCGGTGTTATTGGTTTAGGTATTTCACCAGAAGTGCCAATCCTAACTGGAATTATGTTATTGGTATTCTGGGGTCGCTTTAAAGGTTTCAAATGGGATGACATCGACGAAGGATTCGTCACAGGAATTAAAAATGGAATTGTTCCATTATTTATCTTCCTATTAATTGGTTCATTGATTGGTGTTTGGATCGCCTCAGGAGTCATTCCTTCACTAATGGTTTTTGGTTTTCACTTGATTAACATCAATTGGTTCTTACCATCAATCTTTCTAGTATGTGCCTTAGTTGGTACATTCATCGGTAGCGCGTTTACCGTTATCTCTACTTTAGGGATTGCCTTTATGGGAATTGGTATCACAATGGGCATGAACCCAGCCATGATTGCCGGTGCCGTTATCTCAGGTGCGGTCTTTGGTGATAAGTCATCACCACTATCAGCAACTGTTAACCTAGCCGCTGCAGTATCAGGTGCCGACTTGATTGCTCATATCAAGAACTTGATGTGGTCAACAATTCCTGCCATGATTGGTTCATTCATCATCTTCGTGTTCTTAAACCACAGTGATGGTAAAGCGAACCTAGCAAACGTTGACAAGACAGTAAACGTATTGAACAGCAACTTCCACATTTCATTCTTAGCAATTATTCCAATCGCACTACTACTTATCTGTGCATGGAGTCACATTCCAACAATTCCAACATTATTCATTAACATCATTGTTTCAATCGGATTAATGGGAATTCAAGATCACAAGCTTTCACTGCTAAAGATTAACGACCTAATCACTAGTGGTTTCGTATCAAAGACTGGTAATAAGTCAGTTGACCTGCTTCTATCAAGAGGGGGGATCAGTTCAATGATGGGGACTCTAGCATTGATCATGATTGCTTTAGCCTTTGGTGGACTATTGATGCACTTAGGAATCATCGATGCCGTTGTTCAACCTCTTACTAAGCATCTAAACAGCGATGCTAAGTTAATCATCGCCGTAATCTTCACTGCTATTGGGGTAAACGTCTTTGTTGGTGAACAATTCCTATCAGAAATCTTACCTGCAAACGCATTTAAGAAGGTCTTCCACCAAGCTGGATTAGCACCAGTTGCACTAAGTCGTGCGATTGAAGATGGTGGTACCGTAATTAACTACTTGATTCCATGGGGTGTTGCCGGAGCATTTATTTCAGCAACATTAGGTGTGCCAGCAAGTCACTTTGCACCATTCCTATTCCTAAGTATCTTATCTCCAGTGTTCTCAATTTTAAGTGCAATCACAGGAATTGCTATTAAACACAATAAAGATTAACTAATGTTTAGAATAATTTAATACTATTAAGAAAAAGTTAAAAAGCCTATCATAAAGCGATTTGTGGTAGGTTTTTTGTTTGCGATTTTTACGTTGCACATCACTTCAAATGAAACATATTTGAGTAGCTTTGAAAAAAATTCGAAATTTTTTTGCAAAAATTGATCAAAAATTGTCTATATATTGTACACGATTATTAAAACCAGAAAGCCGTGTTATTAGTCATTGTGTTCATTTATATTTCAGCACGTTACAGTAATGTTACTATATTACAAACTGACGAATGAACGTAACGTGCATGTAACACTCATGTAATATTAAGTAGATAGAATATGCATTCGTTGTTAAAGAACAACAAACGCAATTTTTTATTTTTTAATTTTATATAGGAGTGTTTCAGTTATTAGATATAAATTTCATGTTTTATTTCTTGTAATCGCAATCTCGTTCGCGGGATTACTTTCTATTTACCGAAATGCTACTGTAGATACCAACGCGAATACAGTAGTGACTGTGAAGTCTGGCGATACACTAGAAAACTTGTCAGATAAGTACAATGTTTTCATGTCTGTTTTAGAGCATGCTAATGGCAAGTATAGTGATGATGATTTATTAGCTGGCGATCAAATCGTGATTCCAGATAATAATAATGATGCAAAAGACGATAAGAAGGTTCAAAAGCAACACTCGACTAAGTCAAACAAACATCATTCTACTTCTAAGAAACAAAATCAATCACAATACAGTGCTCAATCAACATGGAACAAAGCAAATGCCGAAGCAAAGGCATGGATTTCTTTCCATGAATCTACCGATTCATACACCGCACAAAACGGTCGTTACTATGGTAGATATCAATTAGATAGTAGTTACCTTAATGGTGATTACTCACCAGCTAATCAAGAACGTGTCGCAGAACAATATGTTGCTAACCGATATGGTTCTTGGGTAAACGCCAAACAACATTGGGTTGCCAATAACTGGTATTAAAAAGAGACGTTGAAAGTTTTACTTTCAACGCTTTTTTTTTAGCCATTTTCGATCAATTTTATGTTTGCAAGGCTTTTTTCAAAACTTTTTAGCATTTTTTTCGCCAGATTAGAAACAATTTTAGAATAATTTAAGCTGTATGTAACGTTCAAAAAGGCTCAACCACGGGAAGTACGTCGTTTTTGATGTCATATTGTTACAGCGTAACGACAATGTTACGAAAAAGCCAAATCTTTTAACGTGCATGATATAGGCATGTAATGGATACGATGTAGTATATACCACAGTTAATCAAATCGATTAACACTTTCGACGATACAGAAATACAGAATTATAGATTTTTTATAGGAGTGAATTATTATCGTTAAATTAAATAGTATGAAGTCAATGTTATTTGCTACTGCCGCAGTAGCTGGATTATTTGTAGCTGGTGGAGCAAGTGCCAACGCAGATCAAACTGCTAACGCATCTGCACAACAACCACAACAACAAGCTAAGGCAACAGTTAAGAAGACTGTTACTGTTCAAAGTGGTGATACTCTATGGGGATTATCACAAAAATACAACGTTTCATTAAGTTCACTTAGAGCAGTTAACGACCGTGTTAACACAGATTTAATCTACGTAGGTGAAAAACTAACTTTACCTTCAAGTGCAACTGTATCTACTGATCAAAAGACTGTTGCTTCAACAACTAGTCAAAGTGCTACTAAACAACAATCAGTAACACAAACTCAACAACAAGCACAATCTCAAGTGCAACAACAAACACAAGCGCAAAGCACAACTAACTACAGCCAATCACAAAGCTCAAGCTACACTGGCTCAAGCAGTTCTGCTAAAGCATGGATTGCTAACCGTGAATCTGGAGGTTCATACACTGCCTCAAACGGTCAATACTATGGTAAGTACCAACTAGGTGCTGCTATGCTACACGGTGACTACTCAGCTGCTAACCAAGAAAGAGTTGCTGACCAATACGTTGCTGCCCGTTACGGTTCATGGGATAACGCTAAGTCATTCTGGTTACAACACGGTTGGTACTAAGATCTTAGCCGATTTATTCAATCGATATTTATATCTACAAAAAGACGCCTTTATTGGCGTCTTTTTTTGTTTGTGATTTCTTCACCGATTTTCACTAGTTCATACCATGAAATGATGGTTAATATAATTAATGGTAATTCGATACAGTAAATGAATGCTAAGCTAATATTTGCGTTTGTGAAGCTTGAATTATCATCCATAATTTTGATTCCACCATAGATAATAGAAATAACTGTAAATGAATTTTTGAGCATTTCCAAAATGACTTTTGGTAAAAAATATTTAGTTCTAAAATTGTTTAGATTGGGATTAATGGTTTGCGTATGATGATAGTAAAACATCGATATAATAATTGAAAAGCATAATAATAACAGAATAACGAAAGATAATGATGATGTAATATAATAATCAATAATCGATATTTTAGGGTTGAAGAAACTTAGAAAATTAAAAGTTCCTAGACACGCTAATTCGGCAAAGATAATCATGTCTATAGAAATGATTAAAAGCGACTCGCCGTTTTTAATTCTGGATACTATTAGTAATAATAGTGGCAAAGATATTAATGAATAAAATATATCAAATAATATCGATCTGTGTCCCGCTATGGCACCTACAATTATTAAAGATGAAACTAAAGACATTTTAAATACAAATAAGATTGTAAATTTTGTTTTTATTGTTGGTTTCATTCTGTCACTTCCAAGCTATTAGTATTATTAAATCGTATTATACAAATAAATTTTAAAGATTGTTGAAATATTAATAATCTTAAGAATGTTTTTAAAATTAAACTTGTTATATTTTTGAAGTGTGATATATTATAAACAACATAAAAAGAGATTCGCCTTTAAGTATTGACCAGAGAGTCAGACAAGGCCTATGCGTAGAAACTATACGCCATCAGTGTAAACAACAGACATTGAGGGACTTTTCTGACATGGTCAGGGAAGTCCTTTTTTATTATCTTGGTTTCAATTAAGCAACTCCAGAGAGGGTGCATTGGAATATACGCAATCAGACCATTCCAAGCACCCACTCCATCGAGTTGGGTGCTTTTTTAGGAGGATGGATACATGCAAACACACTTTTTAGATCTTAATCAGTTAAATGACGACGAAATCATGGAACTAATCAGGTCATCGATTGAATATCGTGACGGCAAACTGGTACAACTAAAGCGTCCGGTCTACTTCGCCAACATGTTTTATGAAAACAGTACGAGAACTCATACATCGTTTGAAATGGCTGAACGCAAGTTAGGCATCACACCGATTAACATCGACCCTAAGAATAGTTCGGTCCAAAAGGGTGAAACTCTATCGGATACGTTCAAGACATTACAAGCCATCGGGGCCGACGGAGTGGTCATCAGACATAAGACCACCGGCTGGTATGAACCGCTAATCGACGATGAAAGAATCCACTCCTCATTGGTCAACGCCGGTGACGGTAGTGGTCAACATCCATCACAGAGTTTGCTAGATTTACTTACCATCTACGACGAGTTCAATAAGTTTAAGGGTTTAAAGATTGCCATTGTCGGCGACTTGCTTCACTCCAGAGTCGCAAGATCAAACGCTGAAATATTGAAAAGACTTGGCGCCAAGCTATACTTCGCCGGACCAGACGAATGGTACCCAAGTGACTTCGATAACTTCGGTGAGTTTACCAACATCGACACCATCATCGGCAAGGTCGACGTCATGATGATGTTAAGGGTGCAACTAGAAAGACTAAACGAGGATGCGCGCGAAAGCTTTACCGCCGTCGAATACGCCAACATCTTTGGTTTAACCGAAGAACGCGGAAAGAAGATGAAGAAGAAAGCCATCATCATGCATCCGGCGCCGGTCAATCGCAACATCGAAATTGCCGACTCACTTGTCGAAGCACCACAATCTCGAATCTTTCGACAAATGCAAAACGGGGTGTTCGCCAGAATGGCCATCCTAACATCAATCCTAAAGAGTAAAGACCTAATTGCGGAGGACGAATATGAAGACATTAATTAAAAACGTGTATGTAGACAACCAATTACAATCCATCCTAATCGAAGATAATAAAATCAAGGCTATTGATACCAACCTAGGCGACAAGTTCAATCAAGTGATTGACGGAAACGGTGCAACAGCACTACCCGGACTAGTCGACGTCCACGTCCACTTCAGAGATCCGGGACTAACCTACAAAGAAACCACAGAGACCGGAAGCAAGGCCTCAGCACACGGTGGCTTCACCAGCGTCTGTGTAATGCCAAATGTCAAACCAGTTGTGGACACTCCACACGAGTTACAAGAACAATTAAGTCTAAACCAACGCGAGAGTGTGGTGCATGCCTACCAATACGCTGCTATCTCCAAACAACTAATCGCATACAAGCCAACTGACTTCACCCAAATGGCTGAGATGGGCGCCATCGCATTTACCAATGATGGCCACGGGGTGCAAAATGCTGAAACCATGTATCTTGCCATGAAGGAAGCTGCAAAGTTAAATAAACCATTGGTTGCCCATGTTGAAGATGACTCACTAATCAACGGTGGGGTGATGAACGCGGGGGCCAAAGCAGACGAACTGGGTTTGCCAGGGATGTCACCACTATCAGAATCATCACAACTAGCCAGAGACTTGGTGCTAGCCAAGGACACCGGCGTACATTACCATGTCGCTCACATCTCAACCAAGGAATCGGTCGAACTAGTTAGAATGGCTAAGCAACGCGGTGTTAACGTCACCGCTGAAGTTTCACCACATCATCTACTACTAGATGACTCAATGATTGAAAGTGACAACCCAATGATGAAGATGAACCCACCGCTAAGAAGTCCAGAAGATAGACACGCACTAATCGCTGGTCTAATGGATGGCACAATCGACATGGTAGCCACCGACCATGCGCCACACAGTGAAAGAGAAAAATCAGGATCAATGAGAGATGCCGCATTCGGCATTGTTGGTATCGAAACAGCATTTAGCCTAATGTACACCAGCTTTGTGAAATCAGGATTGGTTGACCTAAAGACATTAGTGAAATGGATGAGCAAGAATCCAGCTGATATCTTCCACTTACCTGCGGGCAGGTTAGAAGAGGGCCAACAAGCTGACTTAACCTTGATGGACCTAGATGATGAATACGAAATCGACGCCAATGACTTTTTATCAAAAGGGAAGAACTCACCATTCATCGGTCAAAAGGTATATGGCAAGACAAAACTAACATTAGTAGATGGCAACGTCGCATATCAAGAGGGGAGCGTGGAATAGATGCAAGAACGATACTTAGTATTAAAGAATGGATCAACTTATGAAGGAATCGGATTTGGTTCCAAGAAGGTAGTTCACGGTGAATTGGTTTTCTCAACAGGGATGACCGGTTACCAAGAAAGCATGACCGACGCCAGTTACGATGGGCAAATGCTAGTGTTTACCTACCCGCTAATTGGAAACTACGGAGTTAACAGAGACGACATGGAAAGTTTGCACCCATCAGTTGCAGCCATTGTCGTAAACGAAATTGCTCGACTAGTAGGAAACTGGCGTAGCAACATGACGCTAACTCAATACGCTGAACTAGAAGACCTTCCTGGAATTTCACAAATCGATACCAGAGCACTGACCCAAGAATTACGCGACGAAGGTTCGATGGAAGCTGTCATCGTCGATGATTTAAAACCAGAAACCATCAAAGCAGCATTCGACCAACCGCTAGCAAGCACCTCCGCACAAAGTGCTTCAACTAGCAGCGTCTACCAAGCACCTAACACTGGTTTGCGTGTCGCATTAATCGACTTTGGACTAAAGGATTCCATCCTACGTTCACTAGCGAAACGTAACCTAAACGTGACCGTCTTCCCATCCACCAGCACTGCAGAAGAAATTCTATCCAGTCATCCAGATGGCATCCTATTATCAAACGGACCTGGAGACCCAAAAGAACTAGAATACGTTCTACCAGTCATCCGTCAACTAGAAGAACAACTACCCATCCTAGGAATTTGTCTAGGACACCAACTATTTGCCTTGGCAAACGGCGCTAACACCTACAAGATGAAGTTTGGTCACCGTGGTTTCAACCACGCGATTGCAGAAGCGGGGAAGGAACAAACTTACTTCACTTCACAAAACCACGGATACGCGGTCGACGCTAAATCAATTCCATCAACTGACCTAGAAATTACCCAAACAGAAATCAACGACGGAACTGTTGAAGGAGTGCGTTTGAAGAATCGACCGGCATTCTCAGTCCAATATCACCCAGATGCATCACCTGGACCACACGATGCTGAATACGTCTTTGACGACTTTGTAAAAGCAATGCAAGATAACCAGAAAGCGGGGATTTAAGATGGCAAAACGAACTGACATTAATAAGATTTTAGTAATTGGATCCGGCCCAATCATCATCGGGCAAGCTGCTGAATTCGACTACTCAGGCTCACAAGCTTGTCTATCCTTGAAGGAGGAAGGATACGAAGTTATCCTAATCAACTCCAATCCGGCGACTATCATGACCGACACTACCATCGCCGACAAGATTTTCGTTGAACCAATCACATTGGAATTCATCAGTAAAATCATCCGCCAGGAATTACCCGATGCCATCTTACCAACATTGGGTGGGCAAACTGGTTTGAACATGGCCAAAGAACTAGCCGACAGTAACATCCTAGACGAATACAACGTCGAACTACTGGGTACCAAGCTAGACGCCATCGAAGAAGCCGAAGACAGACTTCGTTTTAAAAACCTAATGGAAGAAATCGGTGAACCAGTTCCTGAGTCCAAGACGGTGGAAAACATGGAAGACGCAATTGCCTTTGCCAAAGAAATTGGCTTCCCACTAGTCATTCGTCCCGCATACACACTAGGTGGAACCGGTGGGGGATTCGCACACAACATGGCCGAATTCGAAGAAATCATGGAAAACGGATTACGCCTATCACCAATCAGCCAAGTCCTAGTAGAACGCTCAATCGCTGGATACAAAGAAATCGAAATGGAAGTAATGCGAGACCAAATCGATAACGCCATGATTGTCTGCTCAATGGAAAACGTCGATCCAGTCGGGGTCCACACCGGAGACTCAATCGTCGCCGCGCCGGTCCAAACATTATCTGACCGCGAATACGAAATGCTACGTGACGCCGCATTGAAGATAATCAGAGCCCTTCACATCGAAGGGGGATGTAACGTGCAAATGGCACTAAGCCCAACTTCCATGAAGTACTACATCATCGAAGTTAACCCCCGTGTCTCACGTTCATCGGCGCTAGCATCAAAGGCGACCGGATACCCAATCGCCAAGATTGCCGCCAAGATTGCGGTCGGAATTAACTTAAACGAAATCAAGAATCCGGTCACTCAAATCACACTAGCTCAATTCGAACCAGCCTTGGATTACGTCGTAACCAAGATTCCACGCTGGCCATTCGATAAGTTCCCACAAGCAGATAACCATCTAGGAACTCAAATGAAAGCTAATGGTGAAGTCATGGCCATCGGTCGAAACTTCGAAGAATCTTTATTGAAGTCAGTTCGTTCTTTGGAAATCGACCAACGCTACTTTGACCCAGCCGAATACGAAAATGTCGACACCGCCGACATGCTTCAAACCATTGAAGGCCCAACCGATGATCGACTATTCATGATTGCTGAATTAATCAGAAGAGGGGCTACCATTGAACAAATCAACGCCCGCACTCAAATCAATTTATTCTTCCTAGATAAAATCCAACACATTGTTGAAATTGAAACAGAGTTAGCAACCGACCAATCACTTCCAATGTTGAAGATGGCCAAACGTTATGGTTTCTCAGACGAATGGATTGCTAAAATATGGAAAACGGACGAAAAGTCAGTTCGCCAAATGCGTAAGGACAACGCCATCACACCAGTCTACAAGATGGTGGATACATCAGCCGGTGAAATCAAGGCGGCAACTCCATACTTCTACAGCACTTGGGGTCAACACAGTGAGTCAGAAGTATCCGATAAGAAGTCAGTCCTAGTCCTAGGTTCTGGCCCAATTAGAATCGGTCAAGGGGTCGAATTCGACTATGCCACAGTTCACGGTGTGCAAACCTTACAACAACTAGGTTATGAAGCCATCATCATGAACTCCAATCCAGAAACAGTTTCAACCGACTTCTCAATGTCAGACAAGCTATACTTCGAACCACTAACCATCGAAGATGTGCTAAACGTTATCGACATTGAAAAACCAGAAGGCGTGATTGTCCAATTTGGTGGTCAAACCGCCATCAACTTGGCGGAACCGCTCCACGAAGCGGGCGTGAAGGTCTTAGGAACAACCGTTGAAGACATTAATCGAGCTGAAGATCGTCACGACTTCGACCAAGTCATCAAACAATTGAAGTTACCACAACCACAAGGTGATACCGCCAAAAACATCGATGAAGCGCTAAAGATTGCTAATCAAATCGGCTACCCAGTCATGATTAGACCTTCTTACGTACTAGGTGGAAAGGCGATGGAAATCGTCCATGACGACGAAGAACTACACCGTTACATGACTAAGGCGGTCCACGCATCCAACGACCACCCAGTCCTAATCGACCAATACCTACTAGGTTCAGAAGCCGAAGTCGATGTTGTATCAGACGGTGAAACTGTGGTCATTCCCGGAATTCTAGAACATATTGAAAGAGCCGGAATTCACTCAGGGGACTCAATGGGCGTATACCCACCACAAATCATGTCACAAAGTGTACAAGACCAAATCGAGACCGCAGCGGTTGAACTAGCCAAGGCACTAAACACCAAGGGATTGATGAACGTCCAATTCGTTATCAAAGACGACGTCGCCTACGTCATCGAAGTTAACCCAAGAGCTTCAAGAACCGTGCCATTCATGTCCAAGGTTGCCCACGTCCCAATGGCAGACCTAGCCACTCGCATCATGGCCGGTGAAAAACTAGCAGACCTAGGATACAGGTCAGGGGTAGTCGCACCAGCTAACCGCATCAGTGTGAAATCCCCAGTGTTTAGTTTCTCAAAATTACCACTAGTCGATAACACACTAGGACCTGAAATGAAGTCTACCGGTGAAGCGATGGGATCAGACACCAGCTACGCCAAGGCGCTATACAAGTCATTCATCGCATCCGGAATTACCATTCCAACATCCGGAAATGTCTTATTCACTGTCTGCGATGAAGACAAGCAAGAAGCATTAGAACTAGCCAAACGTTTCAGAAGATTAGGGTTCCAAATTAAAGCGACTGAAAACACCCATCGTTTCTTCCAAGAAAATGGTTTAGACAACGCCTTAATCCACAAGTTCTCAGAAGACGATGACAATAATCCGGTCAGCGAATTAAACGAGCAACACCTAAGACTAGTCGTTAACACCATCGACTCAACCGAATCAACCTTCGATGATGAAGCCCAAATCAGAGCTGCAGCGATTGAAAACGCGGTGCCATTGTTCACCGCATTAGACACTGTCGCATCATTGTTAACAGTACTAGAAGATCAAACACTAACCGTCAACGCACTTTAGGAGGAATTCAAATGTCAGTAGACTTATCAGCACAAATCGCCAACATGTCAGTAAAGAACCTATTTTTAAACGCGTCAGGAATTCATTGTCAGACCGAACAAGAACTAGACGAACTAATGAACGAACCGGTATCGGGCGCCATGGTCACCAAGAGTATGACCCCTAAGAGTCGCTTCGGGAATCCATTACCTCGATACTACCGCCTAGCAAACGGCTCGATTAACTCAATGGGATTGCCTAACCAAGGGTTCGACTACTACATGGATTACTTGAATAATCATGACCAAAAAAAGCCAATCATCGTATCAGTGGCAGGGATGTCAAAGGAAGAAGACTTGGAGATGCTACACAAACTTCAAGATAACGACGACTACCAAGGTTTGACTGAATTGAACCTATCTTGTCCCAACGTGATTGGTAAACCTCAAATGGCTTATGATTTTGCAGCTGCTGATGACTTACTACATGAAGTATTTAGTTTCTACAAGAAACCACTGGGCATTAAGTTGCCACCTTACTTCGACTTAGTTCATTTCGATATGATTGCCGAAGTATTGAACAAGTACCCACTAAGTCACGTGAATACCATTAACTCAGTGGGAAACGGACTATGGATTGATACCAACTCAGAAACGGTCGTATTAAAACCAAAGGGTGGATTTGGGGGCGTCGGTGGATCAATGGTCCTACCAACTGCTCTAGCCAATGTCCGCGGCTTAAGACAACGTCTAAACGATGACATTAAGATTATTGGTACCGGTGGAGTTACCAACGGACGAGACGCATTCGCACACATCTTGTGTGGTGCTGAGATGGTTTCAATCGGGACTCAACTATACGAAGAAGGGCTACAAACTTTCGAACGTGTCACAAGAGAGCTAACTGATATTATGGAAGCTAAGGGATACACTTCACTAGATGATTTCCGCGGCAAACTAAAGGTAATTGAAGACTAGCTAAAAAGAGACTGGGGAAACTCAGTCTTTTTTGTTTAAAAATTGGTAATGCTTGAACCTCAAATGACGAAATTTTGCGTTTTTATGGTACGATAAAAATATAAAATAATGAGTGAGGAATCATCATGAGAAAGAAATTATATACAGCTACATGGGTATTGCTACTTGTAGTTGGAATTTTTCTAGTTAGTCTGCCATTTCTAGAAAACTCAGCTATTCAACATTTGATTAGTAGTGAAATGAACGGCAAAATCGTTCAACAAGATAAAAGTAAGAATGCCAACTTTGACTTTTCAAAGATTGAAAGCGTTAGTGCTTCATCAATCTCAAAGGCCATCTTTAGCCACAAGCACACAATGATTGGAAAGATTTCCATTCCATCAGTTTCAATTAACCTACCAGTCTACTATGGTTTGGATAACGAAGAATTATTGTCGGGTGTCGGTACTATGAAACCGAACCAACAACTAGGTAAGGGTAACTATGCGATTGCCGGACACCATATGAACAACGAAAAGATTTTGTTTGGTCCATTACACAAGGTGGTTGAAGGGGATGCTATTTACATCACCAACGGTAAAAAGGTATACAAGTATGAAGTCAGTTCAGTCTCTGTGATTGATCAATATGATACCCAATACATCACTAAGAAGTACAAGAAACCAACGTTAACGTTGATTACATGTGCTAGTGGTACACCAAATGAACCAAACCGTACAATGGTAAGGGCTAAGTTAAGCTCAATTACTGATTTGAGTGATAAGACAGCTAAATACTTTAAGTAAAAAAGAGAGGACTATTATAGTCCTCTTTTTATTTTTTAATCAATACTTATATTTAAATTCTTATGGTATAATCAAATCAAGTTATTTAATTGTTTGATTCGCTACTAGTACATAGAAATGTCATGGCATGACAGATTAAATTTTCCTAATATATTTATTTAATTTCTAATCATATAGTTCCTCTGGAAAGTGACTTATAGTGATTCCTTACTTTAAATAATATTTTTAAAGATTATCGTCTAAAGGAGATTATTTTATTATGAAAAGCACAAAAACCGTTTCTAAATTCGCAATGTTTGTCGCAACTTTAGCTGCAGGTGCAACTATCGCATCTGTACACGTAGTAGCTCATGCTGACTCATGGGATACTGGTGAAATGACCAGTGGCTACGCCCCTGGTGTAACAGACGATGATAAGAAAATCGCACAAGAATTAGAAAATTCTAAATCTGACAATCAAGCTCAAATTGATGCTATTGATAAATCTTACGCAGAACATGATTCCACACCATACATGATAGCTATGCAAGATGGAACACCACTTCCATCTAAAAAATCTCAAACTTCTGTAGCACAAAAGAAAACTACTAAGAAAGTAGTTAAGAAGCATGTCGCTAAGAAGAAGGTAGCAAAGAAAGCTCACAAGAAGGTTGTTAAGAAGGCTAAAGCTAAGAAGCTATTTCGCATTCGCATAAAGGCTCACAAGATTTACGCTTACAAGACAATCAAGCTACACAAGGCTGGTCGTAAGGTTGAATACAAAGGTACTATGCTAAACGTCTACAAGATTGTTAAGAAGGACCACAAGACTTACTACAAGGTTTATGGCGGTCGCGTAATTACAAGTGATCACAAGTACGTTAGTAAGATTACTAAGTAAAAATAAAAAAGATCAACTCTTTGGAGCTGGTCTTTTTTATTTGTCTAATTTTGAAAATAAATTCATTAAT
Organism: Apilactobacillus kunkeei; assembly: GCF_001421115.1. Taxonomy (GTDB): domain Bacteria; phylum Bacillota; class Bacilli; order Lactobacillales; family Lactobacillaceae; genus Apilactobacillus; species Apilactobacillus kunkeei_F. The sequence continues at coordinate 220,131 of NZ_JXCW01000001.1, forward strand.
ATCAATAACGTTTAGTCATACTTAATCATAATTAAGTTTACATGAAAAATTATTTTAAAAGATTCAAAACTGATGATTTTACAGTTATTGTAATCTTGCTTGTATATTTATTGTATTCGAAATATTAATTCTATATAATAAGTTGTTAATGTTTATTTGATAGATTGGAATTACTCTACTTTTTTGTTTTAAAGGAGAATCTATAATTGGAAAATATTGATGTAATCTTACATGGGAAAAAATTAATTTTTGAAAAAGATGATTGGCGAGAATATGGTGGAAAGAATAGAGATTATAATCGTCAAATATCATATAAGTGTAAACTTTTAGATGAATCTCAAGATAAAACTACTGCAATTGGTATGATTAAGGTATGGTGTCATAGTGATTTAAGAAAAGAAATAGACAAACTAGAAAATAAAGATGATTTTGCAAAAGCAAATGCTGATCCTAAACGCACATATTATACAATGGGTAGCGATACATACTATGATAATTTAAGATCATTTTTTGGTGATGATTATAAAGAAATACTTCGATATTTTAATGACTTATCATTTCTAATTAGTGAACTTAGAGATAATATTTCATATAAGATTATTAAACATAAGAAACCGTTAATAAAGAATTTTTTTGAAGAAAGTCAAAAAGAAGCCCCTTCGAACGATGATTCAGATGAATTTGAATTGTCTAAATGTTTGAAACCTAAAGGAAAGATAAGTTATAAAATGCTTAAATCAGAAGGACTTGATGATTTAAAAGCTTTAAAAAAGTTAGAAGAACTAAAAAAAATTAAAGATATAAAGGAAACTTCATACCTTTCAAAACACATCTACGTAACTGAAGACAAGTCTAAAGAAGAAATTGATTATGCACTGAGTGAAATGCATAGAAAAGAAAATGTTACTTATCTATTTAGTCAATCTAAAAATTATGAAAATAAAAAAAGAATGGATTCTAAAAAGGGATTATACAGAATCAATGCGGATAGAAGCAGCGATATATTGAAGAATTTTTTTGATTTGTTTACCAAAGCAGAAACACCCTCGATTAGAAGAGTTGGTGATATTGGTAAACAACTTTATTATCCTTGTGATATGCCTGAACAAGTAATGTTTATTAATGATGATAAAAAAATAAACGAGAAAATTAAAACAGCTTATGATGATAAACCTTCAAAAGAAAATGAAATCGTTTACGATGACGAATATGACTATAGAAGGAAAAATCTTCTTTATAAAATAAAGCTAAATAGAGACGTTGAATTGGAAGACGAATTTAATAATTTAAGGGAATTTGATAAAGAAATACTAACTGATTCCTTTAGAAAAGTATTTGATTATAGAATTTATAAAAGGTGTTTATGCAAGTTAATTGAAGTGGATACAAAACAAATTAAAAATTGCAGTTTGGATAAAGATGAAATGTTAATGATTTTAAAAATATGTTCTTTCATTTCGAGAAACATGTTTTTAATAATTTTGAAAGATATAAGTGAAGACACTTTGAGAATAATAGAAAATATTGCAAAGTTAAAAAACTTCATAATCTTATACGTTAAAAATGATTCTGAAAAGCAGTGTGATGATGCCTTATCTGAATATTTGAATAATGAAAAGGGTGAATAATATGAAGGCTAGAACATTATTGATAACAGGTAATGGACTTGATTTAAAAAGCAATCTAAAGTCAAACTATAAAAATTTTTTTAATCAAAAGAATAAAATGATTAACGATATATATCATTACGATAGAGTATATGATTCATTATTTGTAATGGATAGGAAAAAAACAGTGAAAAATTTTAATGAGGATTTACGTAAACAATGTAATGATCTTTACTGGTTAGAGCAATGGATCAAACGACACTATATTTTAAAATATAAAAACTCAGATAAAGTTAATTCTGAAGATAAATATGATTCTGACGAAAATGTCTTTCAATTCTTTGAACATATAGAAAAAGTATTAATGGATGAAGACTATAGTTATTGGCTTTTACCCCATGTCATGAGACAAGAAATGTCAAAAAATTGGAATAGTATTGAAAAATCCATATCTGATTATGTTATGGAAATTAGCAGGGGAAAGGATTTTATGGGAAAATTCAAACTGTTAAAATTGGCTATAGAAAAACGATGTTTTATAAAAGATGATAAAAGTTTTATGGAAAACAATAAAAGTTTTTGTAACTTTAATCTTTTTATGATTATTTTTAAAGAGATTTTACGAAATAAGGATATAATAGTTACAAATGCAATGGATAAAGAGAAAAAAAGTAATTGTTCAGAAAAAGATATTTATGATTGCCTAGAAGATGAGTTTTTTGTAACTATACTTCAAATAAACATTGATGAATTTTTAATCAGTGAATTAAATAAGCTAGAGGATATGTTTTCCAATTATTTAAAATATGAAGTTGAGAGAAAAAATTACAAAAATAACGTTATAAAAAACATATATAATCTTGTGGGAATGGATCCAGTTGATATCCTTAATTTTAATTATACGGAATATGAAAACTATTTAAAGAACAGTGATATTGAATATAGAGTTAATTTAAAAGATATATTTAATATTCATGGATCTATTAGTGATCACGTAATATTTGGTATAGATAATAGTTCAAATGAAAAACAAGAAAATGATATACACGTTCCCATGTTTACAAAAACATACAGGATTATGTCGAAAACAAAGAAAGCAATGATGTTTGAGACAAATGAACGTGTTAGTAATAATGATATTTCTTATTTAGCTGATCAATCTTATGATGTCATAAAGTTTTTCGGACATTCTTTAAGCGATGCGGACTATTCATATTTTCAATCGATTTTCGATAAATTGGATTTATACAATTCTGATGTTATTTTGGAATTTTATTATTCTAAGCACAGAAAAGATAGTGAATATCCAGATAGAGATATGCATAAGGTAGAAAATAACGTATTTTCTCTTTTATCAAAATATGGTGAAACTTTAGATAATAAAAATCGCGGTAATAATTTAATGCATAAATTATTGGTAGAAGGACGACTTGTAATTAAAGAATTGAAATAGACAACTAACAAAAAGACCAACTCCCTCGAGTTGGTCTTTTTACATACATATACATCCTATGATTCATCAATGCTGTCTAGTAGAACGTAGTTAACTTTACGTAGTGACATTAAATCTTTTCCACCAGCGTATGAGATTGATGATTGTAGATCTTCTTTCATTTCTAGAAGGGTATCTTCAATGTTTCCTTTGAATGGGATTAACAATTGACGGCCTTCAACGTTGTGGTGTTCACCTTTTTGTTTGGCAGAAGCAGAACCCCAGTATTGTTTGAATTTCTTACCATTCTTTTCGACAATTTCACCAGGTGATTCAACGTGGCCAGCAAAGACTGAACCAATCATCATCATGGTTGCACCGAAACGAATGGACTTAGAAAGGTCACCGTTAGTACGGATACCACCGTCGGCAATCATTGGCTTGGTAGCAGCTTTTGAGCACCACTTAAGTGCTGAAAGTTGCCAACCACCGGTACCGAAACCGGTCTTGTACTTAGTGATACATGCTTTACCAGGTCCAATCCCAATCTTAGTAGCGTCGGCACCGGCGTTTTCGATTTCACGAACAGCGTCAGGAGTACCAAGGTTACCTACAATTAGGAAAGTTTCTGGGATTTCTTTTTTGATGTATTTAATCATCTTGATAACGAAGTCTGAGTGACCATGAGCCACATCAATAGTAGTGTATTCAGGAACGGCGTTAGCTGATTTTAATTCATCGATAAAGTCGTATTCAGCATCCTTGATACCAACACTAATTGAAGCAAATAAACCTTTTTTGTGCATGCTTTGAATAAATTCTAGACGTTGTTCCGGTTGGAATCTGTGCATTACGTAGAAGTAGTCATGTTGAGCCATCCAAGTAGCTAGGTTTTCATCCATAACTGTTTCCATGTTTGCGGGAACAACAGGCAATTGGAATTTATGTGGGCCGAATTGAACTGAAGTATCAGCTTCACTACGGCTTTTAATGATACATTTTTCAGGTAATAATTGGACATTGTGGTAATCAAAATTTCTCATTATAATGACCTCACTTTATTTATGATCTTCCCAAACGTTTTTCAAAATGTTAGTAGCTTCACGGTCTGGACCAACGGCGAAAGTACATAGTTCAACGCCAGTTAGTTCAGAAACGCGTTTTAGATAATTTTGTGCGTTAGCGGGTAGTTCTTCGACAGTCTTGCACTTAGTAATGTCTTCCATCCATCCAGGTAGGTCTTCAAAGACGGGTTCGCACTTGTCTAAGAAGTCTAGGTTAGCAGGGTAGTACTTGATTAATTCACCATTGTATTTGTAGCCAGTACAGATACGAACGGTGTCAAAACCAGAAAGTACATCTAGACAGTTAAGTGATAGGTGAGTGATACCAGAAGTACGAACTGCATGTTGTAGGACAACTGCATCTAACCAACCAATACGACGAGGACGCTTAGTAACAACCCCATATTCATGAGCGACTTCACGGATACGATCAGCACGTTCATCGAATAATTCGGTTGGGAAAGGTCCGTCACCAACACGTGAAGTGTAGGCTTTACATACACCAACGACTGAGTTGATACGGTTAGGACCGATACCAGTACCAGTAGCTGCATTTCCGGCAGTAGGGTTGGATGAAGTAACGTATGGATAAGTTCCATGGTCGATATCTAACATTGCGCCTTGGGCACCTTCAAATAGTACTTTTTGGTCGTTATCTAACGCTTCATTAATTAGTAGAGAAGTGTCAGTAACGAATGGTGCAATCTTCTTAGCGTATGCACTGTATTTGGTAAAGATTTCATCGAAGTCAAAACCAGGTTGGTCGTATAGTTTTTCTAAGATGTTGTTTTTAATGTTTAATGCTTGGTGTAACTTGTCAGCAAAGGTATGTTCGTCAATCAAGTCGGCGATTCGAATACCGATACGTTCTAGTTTATCCATATAAGCAGGTCCAATTCCCTTGTGTGTGGTACCTAATTTATGTTCTTTTTGTTCTTCTTGTAATTTATCAAACAAGATGTGGTATGGCATGATTACTTGGGCTCTGTTTGAGATACGTAGTCCAGAATAATCAAAACCATTTTCTTCTAAATAGTCCATTTCAGAAATTAAAGTTTCTGGATTAACTACAACTCCGTTTCCGATGATACTTAGCTTATCGGAATAGAAGATTCCGGATGGAATTAAACGGCAGTGAAATTCCTTGTTGTCAATAACGATGGTATGGCCGGCGTTGTCTCCGCCAGAATATCTTACGATCATATCAGCATCTTGACTTAGAAAGTCGGTAATTTTACCCTTTCCTTCGTCGCCCCATTGGCTACCTATAATAACGATTGATGACATCAAGTTCACCTCATATATTTCTTTAAGTATTGAGGAATGTATTTCAACACTCCACGAAAGATTTTACCATGATGGAAAAATTAATCAAGAACTATTTGTATAAATGAGAAAATAATGTTCGGAAAATAAATAAAAAACGAACGATAAGTATAATTAATTTTAAGATAATAGTGAAAAAGCGAATTTTATGTGTTAATATTAAAGCAAGATATTCGAAAGGATGGATTGTGATGATTGATCGTTATACCAGACCGGAAATGGGAAATGTATGGTCTAAATATAATCAATACGCCTCATGGCTAGCTGTAGAGGTTGCTGTTGACGAAGCTTGGGCTAAGTTAGGAGAAATTCCTGCCGAAGATTTAGCTAAGATTCAAAAGAACGCTACCTTTGATGAAAAAGAAATTGAAGAAATTGAAAAGACTACCCATCATGATGTCGTAGCATTTACTCGTGATGTTTCAAGATACTTAGGTGATGAAAGTAAATGGATTCACTTCGGTATGACCAGTACAGATATCGTTGATACTGCCCAAGGTTACCGTTTGAAACAAGCTAACAACATTATTCGTAAAGATATCGAAGAAATTATCGAAACTATCGGTAACAAGGCCCTTAAGTACAAGGACACTGTTATCATGGGACGTACTCACGGTGTACAAGCTGAACCAACTACCTTTGGTTTGAAGTTACTTCGTTGGCATGAAGAAATGAAACGTAACTTACAACGTTTTGACATGGCATCAAAGGATGTTGAAGCAGGTAAGATTTCAGGTGCCGTTGGTACTTTTGCTAACGTTGATCCATACGTTGAACAATACGTATGTCAAAAACTAGGACTTCGTGCTCAATCAGTTGCCAGCCAAGTGCTACCACGTGATTTACACGCTAACTACATTGCATGTCTGGGTGTGATTGCTACTAGTCTAGAAGAATTTGCTACCGAAGTGCGTGGACTACAACGTTCAGAAATTCATGAAGTTGAAGAACACTTTGCCAAGGGTCAAAAGGGTTCATCAGCAATGCCACACAAGCGAAACCCCATTGGTTCAGAAAACATCTGTGGATTAGCTCGTGTAATGAGGGGACATGTTGTGACTGCAATGGAAAACGTTGCATTATGGCATGAACGAGACATTTCTCACTCATCTGCAGAACGTGTTATCTTGCCAGATTCTACTATCTTAATCGACTACATGTTGCACCGTTTCAACAACATCGTTCGTGATCTAGATGTATTCGAAGAAAGAATGCTAAGTAATCTAAACATTACTAACGGCCTAATCTACTCACAACGTGTAATGTTGAAATTAGTTGAAGCAGGGATGACTAGAGAAGCTGCTTATGATACAGTTCAACCACTTACTGCGATTGCTTGGGATGAAAACAAACAATTCAAGCCATTGGTTGAAGCCAGTGAAACAATTAACGAAAAACTTTCTAAAGAAGACATTGATGATGCCTTTGATTATCACTATCACATCCGCCACGTCGACGAAATTTTCAAACGCTGTGGTTTAATGTAAAACAAAAAGAGTTGGCAATCAGCCAGCTCTTTTTTTGTGTAATTTTTAAAAATCAGTTAGAATGAAATATAGGTGATATATAATGAATAAAAAATTTGAAATGACAAAAGAAGGTTGGACTTTCTCAGTTCTATTCTTCTTATTCGCAGTCTACTACAGTTTTAGTAAGGCGCACTTTGCTCACTGGGGCAATGTTAAAGTGACATTCTTTTTAGTACACTGGTCAACATTATTAAGCTCATTGATTTACGCAGTGATCTTAGTATTGTTCTACCTAGTATGTACTTTACTACCATCACGTCGCATTGTGGCCTTGCCAACAATTATTACATTATTACTGGCTGGACAAGAATTAGCACTTGCTTACTACACACTTCCAGTTGGTGATATTTTAGGTGGATTAGTACTATTGATTGGTACTTTGACCATCCTATATATGGCATACATCAACGCCAAGATTAGTTTTAACATCATCGATTCAATCGTCGATGCGGACGAAGGAAACTACTTCAAGCGTTGGTTTAACCGTGTGAAAGTCAGTCTAGCATACGATTGGAAACCACTAGTGATTTCAATTGTTATCTACATGATTATTAACGCGTCAATGCTAATGACATTAACATTTAAGTAAGAGTCAGCCAGATTGGCTGGCTTTTTTATTTTACATATATGCACTTATTAGATGTTTTTAATGGTAATATTAAAAGAATAAAGGGGGGGAGCTTCAAATGTTCAAGAAAATGTTATACATAATCGGATTGGCTTCACTAGTCTCATTGGTGCTAGTGGGATGCGGAAAGAGTCAAGCTTCCAATCAATCCAGTGCACCTACAATTACTGCTAAGGACTTAGGCGACGAAAAAATTGGTATCTTAGCATACGAATGGGTTAGTAATGATCAAGCTAAGTTAGAAAAGCAAAAGACTAACAATGATTTATATTCTCACTATGATTCTGTTATTAAGAGCAAATTTAATGGAAATGATGATGGAAACGAAGAGGATTATTTCCTTAGCAGAATGTGTTATGATGGCAAAAAAGGAAATGAAAAACACAGCACTTTAACCTTTAATGGTGATGGTGTGGCTGATTTGAAATATAGTGTTGATGGAGAAAATGTTAACCTTCAATACACCGATTCTGCTCATCTAGGAGATAGACCAGAATACGAAGCACCAAGAGCTAACAAGACAGTTAGCATCGCTGAGTTGGTTAAGACTTATTACAATACTCCAAAGCAAAAGAAACACGTAGATAATTTTGCCAAATCAATTTTAACTGAAGCAGAATGGTCAAAACTATATCAAGCCGGCGACAGTGATTCAAGCGATGATTAAAAAAAGACTCAGCGAAATGCTGAGTCTTTTTGTTTAGTCAAAGTATGTGTGCAAGAAGTCTTTGATGCGCTTCTTGTATGCGACTGGGTTGACCCAGAAGCTTTCTTCATGACCTGCACCAGGAACTATCCATAGTTGTTTTGGACCGTTTGATGCGGCGTAGTTTTCATAAGACATGTAGGTAGGAACATAAATGTCGCTGTCCCCATGAATGAATAGGGTTGGTAAATCGTTTTTCTTTAACGCTTCTGTACATGATGCGTTATGCAAACGATATCCAACTTTGTACCAGTTAATCGCGCTAACCAATGGTTCGATTGGGTAAGGAGGTAAGTGGAACATGTCCTTTAATAAGTAGTTGAATTCATCACCAACATTGGTGTATCCACAATCGGCAATGATTGCTTTTACTTGTTTTGGTAAGTCTTCACCACTTAACATTGTGACAATACCGGCTCCCATACTAATACCAAACATTAGGATTTCGGCATCGTCACCAACTTTTTCAAGGACTAGCTGAATCCAACGAAGGTAGTCGATGCGGTCCTTCCACCCATAGCTAACGTACTTACCATCACTATCACCGTGGGCACGATCGTCAGGAGCTAGGACGTTAAAACCTAATTCGTGGTACATCTTAATGAAGTTGGCCATTGTCTCACGGTTACATCCAACCCCGTGGGCCATGATGATTGTTTTCTTTGTTTCTTCCTTGGCAGGAACGTATGAGGCAATCATTTTTTCGCCAGTGTCGACTTCGTTTAACACCCATTCTTCCTTAGGAATAGCGTGGAACCAATCGACATAACGGTAGTATGCGTATGCAAAACGTAATTGGCTAGTTTGTGGGACAGGTTCATCGTCCTTTCTGTTCATACCCAATTTAAATAGGTAGTTACTGAACATAAAAGCTCCTGCCCCAACTGCAGTAGACATTACACCTAAAGCAGCAGCAGCTTTTTTAAATCCCATAAAAATCACTCCAATGTTATTTAGTCTGTAAGATAAATATCCTTTAATTTAGCAATATCTGCGTCAGATAGGCCAATAAATTCATGCAAGAAGTTATTGATATTACCATATTTGTCTTTAATGGTAGCCATCGCAGCATCGAAGTATGATTCATCAACAGTGTATAAGTCGTGTAGGTTTTGACGAAGTTCGTCAGTCATACCGTATTTACTGTATTGATCGATTTTTACTTGAATGAATGGTTTCATTGCTTCTTTTGATAATAGGTAATCTTTTTTGATTGTTTCTTCATCAACGCCTAAAGCGAATAAGAAGAAAGCAGCTGATAGACCAGTGCGGTCCTTTCCTTGCGCGCAATGGAATAGTACGGCACCGTTGTCAGTGTTAGCTAATAAGGTCTTAAAAAGATTTTTAAAAGCATTTTGTGCGGATGGGCTAGTCACCATTGATTGGTATGAATTAATCATATTTTGTTTGCCGCGCTTGGCATCATCCATGTACTGTTCAGCGTATTGCTGTTCAGTCTTGTCGTGACCGCTGTTGAAGACAGGGTTAGCGATAAGCTTAATCTTGCTTGATTTCTTATCAGGTGCTTTTATTCTTTCGGTGTCAGATCTTAAGTCGACATCGAAATTAATGCCATAGTCCTCTAAAAAATCTAAATCTGAATCGGATAGTTCAGAAAGGTCACCTGAGCGCAGAACTTTATTCCATTTTACAAAACGGCCATCTTTTGTTTGGTATCCACCAAGTTCACGGAAGTTATAGCCGTTTTTAATGTCTAATAATCGTTGTTGTGACAAAATTCATACCTCCCATATTAACGCAAATATTATTTATTATATTGTAAAAGAAATTAACCAATAATGAAAGCTAGAAGAAATAATATTTTCATTGATATGACAAATGCTAAATAAATATTTATTTAGCATCTTTAGTTATAGTTACAGTAATTTTTATGTTATGATATTTCGAATAAAAATTATAAAAACATTAAAAATAGGTCGATTTAAATACATTGAAAAAGTCTTTAAAATATAGATTTTTGGCAATTTATTAGACACTATGTATTTTTTTATCGACAAATATTAAATAATTCTTCAAAACGTTTTAAATTTCTTTAAGAAGATGATAATATAATAATTATATAAAATTACCCACACTGTGCGCTTTTTAATGGAACAGCAGCGCAAAATAATATGTTTTTTGAAAAAGTTTTTAATAAAGATTTAAAACCTCGATTGAATTTGAAAGGACCATTACTATGCAATACAACAAGCAACAGTTCAACAAAGTAAAAGATAAGAAAGTAATGAAAAAAGTTAAGAAACAATGGGTTGTAGTATCCGTTGCTACCTTAGCCTTTTTGGGAACCACTGCATACACAATAGGTGGAAATAAGGCCCATGCGGACGCTAAGCCTGAAGCTAATAGTGGAAGTAATAATTCTGGAAATACAACAACTCAAAGCGCTGGATCTAACTCAAGTTCAAGTGTTTCTTTGACAGCTGCTAGTGGACAATCATCTTCTAGCAACCAAAGTAGCGGGACAAGTGCGTCTTCATCAAACAGTGGAACAGCAAGTTCTTCTAAACCAGTTGTTAATGTAGGAACTACTAATGGTCAAGCTCCTAGCTTTAACAACAATGATGATTCATCTACTTACGCTCAACAAATTCAACAAGGTTATCAAGATGCTTTCAGTGGTAAGGCTAACAACTCTGGTAGTTTAACCGGACAAGCAATTAATTACTACAATGCTGGTTATGCAGCTGCAGCCGCAGTAATGAACGATTACAACCAAAAGACTCAGGGAATTGGTACTGGTACACAAGATTACACTTACTACGGAAATACACCTAATAGAAAAGATGATGCCGGAAACGTTAAGTCACCCAGTCTAAGCTCAAGTGGAGCTAGTTTATCAAGCAATATAGCGGCAAATTCAACTACATCTAACAACTCTTCATCTGGTGCTGCGTCTAGTAATGGGAGTGGTTTTACAGGTGCATCAACTACCAATCCACAAACCGCATTAACAGATGGAACTCCGCAAAACTACAACAGTCCGGATTCCCCATACCGTGGAGGTGCTGATACTCCATATTCGGCATATACTTCTACACAAAATTACGAACAACAATTACTATCTAAGTTTTCAAATGTTAATAATGTCAGTGTTAAATCTTCGAATAGCATCGGTGCTGTAATTATTCCCCAAGTAAACGATGCGATTATTCAACAAGCACGTCAACAATATGCTAACTACGCCGGTTTGGCGAAGGCTTTTGATACTGCCACAAATATGACTTTGGCAATGCAAGGATATAATGATGCCGAATCCGGTAAGTGGGTTGGTATTGCCGCTGGCCAAGCGAGTCAAGGAAACCAAGACTTTTACATGAATTCATTCTCTGGGATTAGAAATTCATCTAATCCATATGATCAAGCTTATTTGGGTGCTAAGGACTCAATCGCTAACTCGTTTGATCAATACAATAACTTTAAGGTTAATACTGCGTTTAACCCAGTGAATACATCAAATCAATACTACAATATGGGTTACAACGATGTTGTTAACCAAGAAACTGCCAAAGGATCTGGTGTGGTATTCGTATCTAATGGTAGTCAATTCTTTAATGTCTTAACCGGTCAAACTGGAACGATGAATGCTGCTGGGGGTAATTCTGCCAATAACGTTATTAAGATTAAACTGATTGGTGACGTTGATTTAACAAACATTAAGGGAACTGGTGGCGAATACGCCAATATTAATGCTACTGGCTCATCCATTACGATTGACGGTCAAAATCATATGATGGACTTCCATGATATGGATTACACGTTCACCAACAGTAACTTTACAGATTTGTATCTACAAAATTTCCAAACCTTATACGCTGCAAACTTCTACGGACCTTTCCGTGTTGGTTCTAATGATAATATTCATTACTCCAATATTAACTACATTGGTGGACAATTGCTTAGTGCAGTCTCACAAAACGTATACTTCTCTGGAAATGTTAATGTTTTAAATCCGGTTAACTACAACAATCTAGGAAATTCGCAATACTATAACTCACCGTTTACCCAAAATGTTTTAACTGTTGGTGGGGGTAACCAACAAAACCTTGAAGTGCAAAACTTCGTTCTAGAAAACAATTCTCACTACTTTGGTAATACTTCACCAGTAATGGGTGGTAACGCCATTGAGTTGTATGGAAATATGACACTTGGTCAAAATTCTAAGATGACGCTTGCCAGTCGTGATACCGGTGGACAAGGTGAAAATGGAGTTAATGCTTCTAATATGGCAATTTACTTCCGTAGCTCATCAGCTAACTTGAATGTTGCTAAGGATGCGGTCTTAAACATTATTCCATTAGCTTCACAAACTGCTAATCGTTTATCAGGCGGTATCTACATGAATGGGGGAACTATCGTTGTCGATGGAGGTACGATTAACTTCCAAGGGTATAACGGTACTGCTGGATACTATAACCAAGCTATTGATATGCGAGGATCTTCCACAATTAAGGTTATTAATGGTGGATTGATTAAAGCGCTTGAAGCGGGATTACCACAAACAAATGGGACTTATTACACTTCTGGTGGTCGTCAGGCTACTTTATACGGTTTGATTTCTAATGAAAACACTAATGGTAACTTCTATGTTGGTAATGGTGGTAATCTGATTGCTGGACTTACCGATCAAAATGGTGGATACGTAACCCCATACTACGGTAACTTAACCATTAATGGTGTGGGTAGTGATCATGTTATTTTCTACAATAACAACACTACTAACAATACCTTCCAAACTGGTGGTAACCAAAATGGTATTAATGCATATAACGTTGGAGTGTTGGATTCTTCCAATCGTATCACGCCACTTTATTACTTTAATCTTCCTTCAGGTAGCACTACTTATAAAGGAATTGACGGTTCAGGTAATCAAGTGACTGGTAATGTTAATACCACTCAACTAGAAATTCAAAGTATTCCTGCCGTGCAATTCGTGGGGACCAGTGGCGTTTCTGTTGATAATAATGGAAACACAGTTATAACTTCATATGCTAAATTAACCAACTACAATTCAATTCTTGGTCAAAAGTTATACTACCAAGTTGGTTACTCAAATACTGATCCGCAAGGAAAGTTCAATAATCTAACAACTTATCCAAACTCATCAACACAAGATTTATATTCCAATGCCGATCCTAACTTATATACAGGTGCACTTAATGTTCCAACTAACTATGCTGGTGAAATTATTCCAGTTACTTTTGTTCTACAAAAAAGTGCAACCGGAAGCGTGAATCCACAATTTGTCGGAATGCGTCTAAAGTATGGTTTGACTAGTGTTAATAACATCGTTAACACTAGTCCATCAGCAGGAACTAATAACTACACAATTACAATCGAAGGTTACAACTCTGGTAGTAATGGACAAGTGATCGAAAATGGTGATATGGGGATTACTGCCGGTAGTACAGCTGTTCAACAAAATGGTATTGTTGATGGTTTAACTGACGCTTCTGCTGGTAACAACAACGCCAAAAATGCAGAAAGTTTCACTACCAGAACAAGTACCGACTATACAGGTGCTTACAATGATGCCCAACGTGGATACGCTGCATTTAATAAGAATGCACCATTATCATTGGATGATTTAAAACAAACTGCTGGATTTAGTTCTGCTGTTAATCCGGTTGCCTACATCCAAGGTTACCAAAAGGCGGCATATGATGCCGGTGTTAGTGACGCTCATTTCGGGATTACTAGTCCACAATTACAAAATATTCCTGGATATCAAGATGGTGTAAACCAATATAACCAAGCATACCTAGTAGGACTAGATCCAAGTAAGGCATCACTTCCATTATCAACTCTTCAATCACAATATGGACTTGCTTCAACGTACCTAGGAATTCCAGCATCAGCTACAACAACTGGTCTATCTGATGCCCAAGGTGCACTTTCATTCGTTCAAGATGAAAGAAATGCGATTATTAACAGTACATCCGGTGGATACGGAACGGTTCTATCAAACCCAACGCAAAAGAATGCTTATTTGGATGCGGAAGCGGGTTATTTCAATGCGGTTAAAAACGTATCAAACCCTACCGCTGCTAATCCAAATCCAAATGCAAGTAAGGCTGAACAAGCCGGTTTCCAATACGGACAATCATTGATTAACGGTGCGCTAGCTAAGCAAAGACCAACGGTTGTAAACCCATCTGCTGGTATTTACAACTTAGCGGCCGCTCAATCAGCATATGATGCTGTTCAAGCAGCTTTAATTCACTCTGTTTCTAACATTTCATCAGAATCAAGCACTACTAGTCATGGTGCTTTATCCGATGATTCATATGTAGGGGACAAGACTGTATACAAGAGTATCAAGTATGGATACTACAAGGCGGCTCAAGGTCAAACCGACATTAGTTTGAACTCATCTGAAACAGAATCAAAACTAGATTTACTTGAAGAAGTTGGATACATCCTATACGTTCAACCAAAGGCTTACGAACAAGGTGCCCAAACATTCAACAACAAGCAAGCTAATACAGCTGCTAACAACCCATACAACAACTCAACAATTGGTCAACAATCATTTAACAGTGGTTTCTCAGATGCCCAAACCGCTTTCAACCAAGGTCAATCTGATGGTCTAAACACTGTTAAGAATAGTGCTAACCCACAAAACGTATCTAACCAAGCTGCTACAATTCCAGCTAGCTATCAAAACGATGGAAACCTATCTTCTTCATACAACACCGGATACAAGGGTGCTGTTGATGGATACAAGGATGGGGTCTCATCAACTACTGGATCAAGTGCCAACAACAATTCTACTGGTGCTAATGCCAACTATGAAACTTCATACCAAAATGGTAATGCGCAAGGTAGACAACAAGCAGGGGCTAATGACTACGTCAACAACACTGTTAGTCAAACTGTTGCCAATAGTGATACCAACTATGCTACTGGGGTAGATACAGCTGCCAAGGGTCACAAGGATGGTTATACTGCTGCTTCTAACCAACCTGGAAATCAAAATATTACTACGAACAACACTGATAAGACCTATGTAACTGGTTTTAACACTGGGGTTAGTGACGAACGTTCTGATGCAACCAAGAGTAGCGATGCTCAAGCATTTGCTCAAGGTGCACAGGACTACACTTACAACTTACCTAAGTCTGTAAGTGGTCATGATGGATATTACATCGCATACTACAGTCAAGGTTACGATGCCGCTAGACAAGGTCTATTGGATGCGCGTGATGGTAAAAACCAAAGTCTACCAACCTTTACACCTTCAGCTAACAAGGCTGATCCAACATACGTAAACAGTAGTACAATTGTTGCTCAATTCACTACTAGCCTACAAAATGCATACAAGTTGGGTTATAGTTCATTCAACAATGGCAGTACCCAAAACGATGCGACAACTGGATTCAGTGATTCAAACAATGCACTAGCTAATAACCAATCTGCACTAACTGCTAACGATAGTAATAAATCTGTAGCTTACAATGTTGCTGCCGATATCTTTAACGCTCAACTAGCATCATTGGAAAACACTAGCTACACTAACAAACAAAGTACCAGTGGTACTTTGTACACAGACTTGCAAACTTGGTTTGACACTAAGGCACAAACTGATTACCAAAGTGGTGAAAACATTGCCAAGAAGACAACTGTTGCACCAACTGCAGGTAACACTCAACCACAAATTTCATTTGGATTCCTACAAGCTGGTTTCAACGACTTAACTAATGGATACAATGGAACAACTGGAAACTCTGTTAACACCAAATCTCAAGGTTACGTTGATGGTGTAAAACAACAACAAAACTTAAACACAGGGATTAATACTGCTAAGACATCAGTTCAAAACAACACACCAAGTGATCCAGATCAATTGGATGCCTACAATGGTACCATGGCTGGATACATGGATGTTGCTACTGGTTCAACCACTGGTTCTAAGACAATTACTTCCCAATACGACAAGGTCTTCGTTGATGCATATAACAAGGCTTATTCAGATGGCGCTAGTCTAGCCAACGAAGCATTGCAACAATTGAGTCAAAACCAATCAGCAACTGATGCAACACTAAACGCAGATGGAGCTAAGAACGTTGCTTACACGGCAGCATACAACCAAGTGATGGATGGATACCATTCAGTTCTTGGCATGACTACTGGATCAACTCCTACTTCAAATGCTAACTATCAACAAGGTCAAACAGTTGGTCATACCTTCATGAATGACTACAACGCTGCCGAAGCCAAGAGTAATCCAAAGGTATCTGATTCAACATCACAAACTTACCATGGTGTTGTTGATGCATTGAACAACGCTTCTGCAAACGGAACTATCCAACCAATCACAAGTAGTTCCAATGGAACACTTTACATTGACGGATACAACCGTGCCGTGGCAGATATCAACAAGGCTTCTGCAGATGCTGTTAGAGACTTCGATAATGGGGTGCAACCAAACCCAGGTCAAGAAACTACAGCAGCCATTCAAGCTGGTTACACTCAAGCTTACCAAGCATTAACTACTGGATTTAAGCAAGGATTGAGTAATCCAAACTCATCTGCTCCAGCTAACACTAATGCTGCAGCTGGTTTTGCAAACGGTAAAGCAACAGCTAAGGGATATGCTGACGCCATTAAGGACTTTAACAATGGTAGTAACAACCCTAACGCCAACACTGAACCAGGTTATTCAGACACTATGAATGCGTTGCTTGATGCTCAAAAGAAACAACGTAATAACAACAACACAACCACTGTTTATGGATTGGCTTACTCACAAGCTTTAGGTGCTAACGATGGTTTGACTGCTGTTAAGAACAATTCTTCAACTAGTGACATTCCAACCAACGTTCCAAGTGCTGTTAACCCATTCGCATACCAAGATGGTTACCAAGGATCTGTTGATGGTTACAAGGATGGTTCTGCATCTACTGAAGGAACATCTACCAACAATAGTGCTGCACAAGCTAACAACCCAATTTACCAAAATGCTTACAAGCAAGGTAATACAGCTGGTCGTCTTCAAGCTGGTGCCAATGACTACACCAACGGTACTGTTAGCCAAGCTGAACAACAAAAAGATAGTAACTACGCAACTGGGGTATCAATTGCCGAAAATGGTTATCAAGATGGTGCTAGTGGTGTCACTAAGCAAGGTCAAGATAAACCATATACAACAGGTAATACTCAAGGTATCCAATCAGCCGATGGGGTAAAACAAGCCCAAGCGCTAAACAGTACAGATAATGGACTATCAGGTGACTCCAAGAGTGCTTATTACGGTGTTAAGGACGCTTACGCATACGTTGCTAATCCAAATATTCAAAACTCACAATTACCTTCATACGGTGTGAGTGGAATTAACACCCAATCAAATGCCTACCAAGCAGCTTTTGCTACCGCCAAGGCAAAGGCATTATCAGATGAAGCACAAGGGGTTGCTACATTCCAAGCTAGCCAACAAAATAATTACGACACAACTTCAGATAATGCAACTGTTGATACTAAGGCAATGAGCAATGGTTACAACCAAGCTCAAAAGGGTTACAGTGCATCAACCACAAATACGTTTGATACTACCAACAATAGTGCATCATACAAAGCTGGTAACACTATGTACAACGATATTCAAGCTGGTATTAACGATGCTAAGGCTAACCCAACTCTAGGTGCTAATTACACTGGTTCAGCTGTAAGAGTTGCTGCCTACGATGGTACTGCCGGAGCCTTTAATGATGTTTTGAAGAACACACCAAACGCTTCTGCAACACCACTAAGTCGTGATGCTAACCAATCCAAAGCGTACGTGGATGCATATAACAGATCAAGAGATATCGCAATCCAAGATGGTGCTAATGGTGCTTTGGCATACGTTAGAGGTCAAAGCCCAGCTACTGGTAACGATGCCGATTCACAAGCGTTTAACTATGGATACGGTCGTGCTCAAACTGGATTTAGCGATTCCAAGACCATCCAATCACCTCAGGCATCCGATTCTGCATACATGACAGGTTACAATGCATACCAATCTGAATTACTTGGAAATACCGATGCTAAAAGTGGTAATCAAAATAATTTTAATATTGCAATCGATAAAAACTCATATAATGATGCACTTAATGCGTACACAGCAGCATATACAGACTTGAGTAAGAATCCAGATAACCCTAACAATCCTAATATGACTGGAAAATCACCAGCTTATGCTGATGCATATTCAGCTGCAAAAACATACCTACAAAGTCAATACCAACAAGGGGTAGCACAATTCCCTCAAGGAATTGCTAAAGGAACTGGATATAACACAATTGGATTAGGGAGTTCTCAAGCCGTTCAAATGCTAATTAATGGATACACTGATGCAAGACAAGGTTATACAGACGCCTTGAGTGGTGAACAAGCCGCAACAACCATCACAACCAGTGGTGCTCAATCAGGTTTCCAAGAAGGTCAACAACTATTAGGTGCGGTTAATGATGTTGCCAACAATGGTAAGCTAACCAACCCCGGTGGAGACCCAATCTATAGTCTAGCCTTCACTGCGGCACTAAAAGCCAAGGATGCTGTCGATGCAAACCCAGATGTATCTAACGTGGTTCCATCTTCTAATCTAAATGCTTCAAATAATGTTTATGCATCTGCATACACCAACGCGGTTAATGCAATGCAAATTAACTACCAAAACGGTGTTCAACAATACCTAAGTAGTCAAGCTGCACCTGCTAACGCAACTTATGAATACACCATGGGTTACAATGATGCTAAACAAAGTTTCGAAGACGCCATTGTTCGTGGTCAATCTTCATCAACTAAGAAGACTACTGAAGCTATCAATGCGTTTAACGAAGGTCAAAAGGCATTGCAAGGTTACAACGATGCCGTTTCAACTGGTCAAATGAACTACCCAACTGGAACTGATCAAAACCAAATTGACGCTAACAATGGTGCATCTCAAGCACTTACTGACATTAGTAATGGTCTTGCTAACAACGATTCTGCATACACTTCAAACAGTAATGCATTCAAGTTGGCTTACGCTAAGGTAAAACAAGCAGCACAAACTGCTTACGACAATGGTGCTAGTGGCTATGTCAATGGTGACAACAACACTAATGCTACGGATCCAATTTCCAAGGTTCAAAGTGCAGGTTACGCTGCTGCTAAACAAGGTCATGACTTGCAACAAGCTGGTCAAACATTAACTGAAGCTCAAAAGAACAACTCAGCTCTAAACACTGGTTTCAATGATTCTAAGTCAGGAAACGAAGGATTAGCCGCAGCTGGTAGCAATACCACTCCAAACATGACTAACTGGACTCAACCACAAAAAGATGGTTACCAAGGTACTGTCGATGCTTACGCTAACGGTCAATCAGACGGTCAAATGCCTGATTTAACTGGTAAGAGTCAAGCATACAAGGATGCATACACTACTTCTTATAATGATGCTAAGCAAAAGGCTACCCAAGGGGCCAACGCTGCATTGACTGGCCAACCAGTGGATCAAACTGGCTGGACTCAAAAGCAAAAGGATGCCTATACAACTGGTGTTACTAACGCCAACAATGCGTACAAGCAAAACCAAGACAACGTCAATGCAACCAACCCATACTCTGCGGGTAGTGATGGTTCAGAATCATTCGATGGAGCCAAAGCTGGTTTTGCTGACGGTACTAATGGTGGACAAACTTCACTAGACGGTAAGTCAGACGTATTCAAGGCTGCCTATAACAAGGCTCAACAAGAAGCTAAACAAAATGCTCAAGCCGGTATCGATGAATTTACTGCTAACAAGAGTAATACTGCCAACGCAACCGCAACCGACGCTAAGAACGTAGCTCACAATGATGGTTACACCCAAGCTCAAGCCGGATACAACGGTCAAACTGGTCCTGGTATCAATACCAATGATCCAGCATACAAGGCAGGTCAACAACTACGTACTGATGAAAACACCGGTGTTTCAGCAGCTCAACAAGCAACTGGCAGTGATGACAAGTCATTCACTCCAGCCAATGCTTCTCAAAAGGCTGCTTACGATGCCGCGTTAGCTGGTATCACAGCTGGTGCTAATAACAACAATAACGGTCAAAGTGTCCCTGAAGGAGACTCTGCTCAAGCCAAGGCATACACTGATGCATATAACCAAGCTCATGCACTAGGTATGCAAAAGGCTGCTGACGGTGCGAACGCATTTAATGCAGGTCAAGCAGATAATTCCGATAAGAGTTTGGCTGGTCAAGCTCAAAGCCAAGGGTACAAGGATGCTCAAAGTGGTCACGATGCCGCTGTTAAGAACCAAACACCAACTGAAGCACAAAAGAACAATCCATCATTCATGGCAGGATACAATGCTGCTCAATCTGCTCGTACAGGTCTATCTGACATTGAAAAGGGTGCCACAACCCCAACTAGCCACGCTGATAACAGTGCGTACACCCAAGCTCAACAAGCTTACAAGGATGCAAGTGATTCAATTGCTGCTAACCCAGACAACCCAGCACCAACTACTAATACTTCACCTGCATATCAAGAAATCTACAAGCAAGCCCAAGCTGACTTGAAGAATAACTACGATTCAGGTAAGCAACAATTCATGGATGCTCAATCAAGTGCTAACACTAGTGGCGCTTCATCCGACCAAGGTAAGGGTAGAATTAGCCAAGGTTACGCTGATGCTCAAGCTGGTTTCAATGCTGCGATTAACGGTCAAAACATTACTAATCCAAACGATGCGCAAAAAGCAGGGATGGACGCTGCTAAGACAGTAACTGACACTGTTAAGGCTTCAGTGGTTGGTTCATACAAGAACAGTAGTGACCCAGTTGCTCAAGCAGCCAACAGCGCAACTCAATCGGCACACAATGATTTACTAAGCGACCCAGATCATGCTGATGTATCAACTGATCCAATCATCGCTAATAACCCTGTAAAGGCGGCTGCTTACAAGCAAGCACAAGTTCAATACAAGGCTAACTACGATGCCGGAACTAATGCATACTTGAATAACACTACTGAACCTAGTGATGATCTAGGTAAGAAGGGTTACCAAGAAGCAAATGATGGATTCACTGCTGGTTTCAGCGGTCAAACATCAATTGCTAACCAACACAGTGCAGCCCAAAGCGGACTATCCGCTGGTGAACAAGCACTTGCTGGTTACAACAATGCATTATCTCTAAAGGATGAAAATGCGAATGCGCCACAAGTCGAAAAAGATGGTAACAACGGTGCCAAACAAGCATTTGCTGATGCTAAGAACAATACTTCAATGAGTGCCAGCGACCTTGCTAAAGAACCGGTAGCCTTCCAAGCTGCCTACAACAAGGCCAAAGAAATTGCTCAACAAGCCATCACAGACGGTGCGACGGCATTCGCAAGTGGTCAAGTTCGTCCAACAGTGACTGACGCCATCACAGATGCCCAAGCTAAGGCTTACGATGATGCACGTTCTGGATACGATGCTGCCAAGACTGGTGCAACGTTGACCCAAGAACAAAAGAACAACCCATCATTCATGGCTGGGGTAAAGGCATATCAAGATGCACAAACCGGTCGTACTTTATTTAATGAAGGAAAATCATTACCAGGTGATGCAACTACAGCTGAAAATCTAGCTTACAACGCCACTAAGGACGCTTATACAGCTGGTGCAAGTGATCAACCACAAAGAAGTGATTTGAATCAACAACCTGGTATTTACCAAGATGAATATTCAGATTCTTATGCAGATGCTCAACAAAAGGCCCAATCAGGTGCTAGTGAAGCATTTGGTAACTCAACTTCTAAGGTAGATCAAAGCACTTGGACCCAAGCTCAAAAAGATGCTTACAACACTGGTAAGGCGAACGCCGAAGCTGGTTTCGATAAGACTAAGCAAGACGTTACCGCTCAAAATAACTACCCAACTGGTAGTAACTCCGGTGAAGCATTTGATGGTGCTAAGGCTGGTTTCTCAGACGGTAAGTCTGGTGCAACCACTGACCTAACTAACAAGACTCAAACATTCATTAACGCATACAATGCTGCTAAGCAAGAAGCACAACAAGCTGCCAAAGCGGGTGCTGATCAATTCAACGCTCAACAAAGTGACTCTGCTGATGCTAATGCCAAGGATGCGCTAAGTGTTGCTCACGTTAATGGTTACACCCAAGCTCAAAACGGTTACAACGCTCAAAACAATAACACTGTTGATAATGGTAACAAGGACACTTCTTACCAATCAGGTGTGCAAACTGCCAAGGACGTTGCCAAGGGTTCTGCCGACGCTTTAACTGATCCAAGTAAGAAGGATTCATACAACTCTGGTTCAGCTGCTCAAGATGCTGCCTACAAGGCGACCGTTAATGGTTACCTAGACGGTAGTAACGGCAATAACGATAACGCAACAACTACTGACCCTAGTCAAGCTAAGGCTTACAACGATGCATACCAAGCTGCTAAGCAAAAGGGTGAACAAGCCGCAACCACTGGAGCTAGCTCATACATTGCTGGTAATACTAAACCAACTGGTAATTCAGCCGAAAGTCTTGCTCAACAAAAGGGTTACCAAGATGCAACAGATGGATACAATGCTGCAACCAACAAAGATGCAACAATTCCAACTAACGCAACTGATGCCTACAAGACTGGTTTCAATGCCAATAAGTCTGGTCAAGCCGGAATCAACGACATCGAAAATGGTACAACTACTGCAAACGTTGTCGATTCTGCTTCATACAACAAGGCTCAAAAGGCATACGATGATGCTTCTAAGGCAATCAGTTCCAACCCAGATTCACCAGCAACTGCTAGTGATAGTTCACCTGTATACAAAACTGCTTATACTAAGGCCGTTAACGACTTGAAGCAAAACTACCAAAATGGTACTAACCAATTCGTTAACGGTAGCAACTCTGCTGACACTTCAGGTGCTAAATCAAATCAAGCTAAGACGCAAATTGAACAAGGTTACGCTGATGTTCAACGTGGTTTCAACGACAAGATTGATGGAAAGACAACTAACAACGCCAATGACACTACCCAAAAGGGTGCCGACATGGCACAAAAGGTTATCGATTCCGTCAACGGTGTCGCAACCGACAACGTCTCAAGCAGCAATGATCCAATTGTTCAAACCGCCAACAGTGCAGCTGGACAAGCAAAACAAGATCTACAAAATGATCCAGATCATTCAACTATTTCAGACGACGCAAGCATTCAAAACAACCCAATCAAGGCAGCTGCTTACAAGGTTGCTGTTAACCAAATGCATCAACAATACGCAGATGGTTCAAGCGACTACTTGAACAACCAAACCAAGCCAAGCACTGATTTAGGTAATCAAGGATACAATGACGCACAAGCTGGTTTTGCTGCCGGATTCAATGGTACAAGCGTTCCTAACGAACACAGTGCTACTAAGGCTGGTCAAACAGCTGGACAATCTGCATTGTCAGGTTACCAAGAAGCACTATCAAACAAGAAGGATACTTCAGGCGATGCAATGCAACAACAAGCTAACTCTGCTGCCCTTCAAGCATTTGATGATGCTAAGAACCTAAAGACAACTGATATCTCTAAAGAACCAGTTGTTGCATACCAATTGGCATACCAAAAGGCACAACAAGATGCTGCTGTTGCAACTACTAGTGGTGCGACAGCATTTGCTAACGGTGAAACCAGACCAACTGGTGACGATGCGCTAAGTCAAGTTAAGCAAGCAGCTTACGACTACGCTAAGTCAGGTTATGAAGCTGCTAGAGACGGCAAGATTACCGATGATGATAAGAAGAATCCATCATTTATGGCCGGGGTTGATGCATACAACCAATCAATTAAGGGACACGACGCATATGTAAATGGTGAAAAATTACCAGATGATGCTAGTGCTGCTGAAAAGGCTGGTTATACTGCTGCCCAAGATGCTTACTCAAGTGGTAAGAATGACATCGCTAAGCCAAGTGATCTAGGCAGCAAACCAGAAGCATACCAAGACGTTTACAACAATGCTTATGCCGATGCCCAAGCTAAGGCAACAATCGGTGCTTCTGAAGCATTCAATAATACTACTCCAGTTAGCCAGGATGGTTGGACTCAAGCTCAAAAGACTGCTTATGCAGCAGGTAAGCAAAACGCAATTGCTGCTTACAATGACACTAAGTCCGACAACACCAAGGCTAATCCAAATGCTACTGGAACAGATGCTGCACAATCATTTGATGGGGCTAAGGCTGGTTTTGCTGCTGGATCAACAGGAATCACTCCTGAGCTATCAGGCAAGTCCAACACATTCTTAAATGCCTTCAACAAGGCTAAGAATGAAGCTAGTGCTGCTGCTAACGATGGCCTTAAGGAATACGAAGCAGGTAAAAGTGATTCTGCTACTGCTTCAAACGACTCATTAAACCAAGCTCACAAGGCTGGTTATCAAGCTGTATCAGATGGTTACCAAGCTCAAAAAGCTGGTAACGCTGATAATAATAACCAAAACGTTAATTACCAAGCAGGTATCAACTTAGCTAAGCAATTAGCAAATGGTACTAACGATGCCACAACTAACCCAAGCAATAATGGTAATGAATACAAGAGTACTCCTGCTCAAGAAGCCGCATACCAAGCAACATTGAACGGTTACAAGGATGGTGCCAATGGTAACTCTAATAACCAAACACCAACTGACGCAAGTCAATCAGTGGTTTACAACGATGCTTATGCTGCTGCTAAGCAACAAGCTCAAATGGATGCTGCAACTGGTGCTAGTGACTTTAACAAGGGACTAGACAAACCATACGGTGCAGACTCTCATTCAATCGCTCAAGCGAAGGGTTACCAAGATGCTAGTGATGGATATCAATTAGCTAAGAACAATAACGTTGCCTCATTACCAAGTGGTGCAACTACTGCTTACGTATCCGGATACAACGCATACAAGTCAAGTCAAGCTGGTCTAAACGATGTTGAAAACAATACCACTACCGACCATGTCGACAACGACGCATATGCTAAGGCGCAAAAGGCATACACAGATGCAAGTAATGCAATTGCCGCTAACCCTGACAAACCACAAACATCTCAATACAAAGACCCAGCTTACGTTGATGCTTACAACAAGGCCGTATCTGATTTACAAGCTAACTACCAAACTGGTCAACAACAATTTGATAGTGGTAAGAACGTTGCAGATACTACTGGCGTAACTTCACAACAAGCTAAGGATCGTTTGGCCCAAGGTTATTCTGATACCAAGGCAGGATTCGATTCAGTTGTTAACAACACACCAATCAGTAATCCAAATGCTGCTCAAAAAGATGGTATTAAGTCAGCTAAGACTGTTCAAGATGCCGTTAGTGGAATCGTAAACAGTAATACTGACAGCAATAACCAAGACCCTGTCTACACTAGTGCTACTCAAGCAGCACAACAAGCTAAGACAGACTTGGTTGATAATCCAGGACACAGTACCAACTCTGATGATCCAACAATCCAAAACAATCCAATTAAGAAGGCTGCTTACAAGCAAGCCATCCAAGCAATGCAAGTTCAATACAATGAAGGTGCAAACGCGTTTGTATCTAACCAAACAGAACCAAGCGACAAGCTAGGTCAAGATGGTTACCAAGATGCACAACAAGGATTTAACACTGGATTTGCTGGTACTAAGGTTTCAGATAACGCCGATAGTGGAATCCAAACTGGTAACAAGTACGGACTATCCGCATTGAATGGTTACCAAGATGCCTACAACGGTGTTTCAAACAGCAATACTGACGATGCTCCAAGAAATGATGCTAACAAGGCTGCTCTACAAGCTTTCGACGATGCCAAGACTGGTAATGTCACTGATCTATCTGACAAGTCATTGGCTTACCAAAGTGCATACAAGAAGGCACAAGGGGATGCTAAACAAGCACTTATCCAAGGTGCTAAAACATTTGCTGATGGAAACACTAGTCCAGCCGTAACCAACGCCCCAAGTGGTGTTGCTGCTAAAGCATATGCCGACGCGGTGGATGGTTACAAGGCTGCACAAGCCGGTGGTAATTACACTGATGAACAAAAGTCTAACCCACAATTTATGGTTGGGGTTAATGCTTATAACGACATGGTTTCAGGTCGTCAATTGTTCACCAGCGGTGGTCAACTAACTGGTAACGAATCAGCATCTGAAAAAGCTGGATACCTCGCCGCACAAGCTGCGTTTGTTGCTGGTAAGAACGACGAACCAAAGGATTCAACTTTGGCTAACAAGTCAGTTCAATACCAAGATGCATACAACAATGCTTACGACAACGCTAAACAAATTGCTACAAGTGGTGCCAACGATGCATATGCAACTAATCCATCAACAGATACTTCAAAACTATCTTCAACTGAATTAGATGCTTACAATGCCGGTAAGCAAAATGCTAAAACTGCATACAATGCAATCAAGGGTGACACTACAACTGCTAACAACAACATTGTTGATAGTGACGCTTACAACTCATTTGAAGGTGCTAAGGCTGGATTTGCTGCTGGTAAGACTGGTAACGACACTTCATTAGATGGTAAGTCAACTGCATACATCAACGCATACAAGAGTGCGAAGAACGAAGCTGCTCAAGCTTCAGCAGAAGGACTTGCAGAATTTGCTGCCGGAAAACCTGACACAGCTACCAATTCAAATGATGCACTAAATGTGGCTCACAAGAATGCGTTTGATCAAGCAACTGATGGATACAATGCTCAAGTTAATGGTCAAATTAACCAAAACAACAACGATAAGTCATACTTATCTGGTGTGCAAACTGCTAGTGATATGCAAACTGGATACAACGATGCTTTGACTAATCCAAATCGTTCAGTTTACAACGGTACTGCTGCTCAAGAGGCTGCATACCATGCCACTGCAAATGGTTTCCATGATGGAAGTTACGGTACTAACAACTCAACACCTACCGATGCAACTCAAGCTAAGGCTTATGCTGATGCATACAACAAGGCATTGAGTGCTGGTCAAGCAGCTGCATTAGCTGGTGCAACTACTTATAACAGTGGAAGTGCTAAGACTGATGACAACAGTGCGACTGGTCAAGCAGCTCAAAAGGGTTATGATGATGCTAAACAAGGTCATGATGACGCAATGAACAATGTTCAAGCGCCAAGCAACCCTAGTGCCGCATATCAATCAGGTGCTCAAGCTGTTGCAGATGGTAAGAGTGGTGACAACGACTTTAACGGTCAAAAGGATGCCAACGCTAACTACACATCAGGTAACATTAATGTGCAAACTGGTCATGATGGTGCTAAAGATGGTTACCTAGACGCAGTTCAAGGCAACACCAAGAAGAGTTTTGACACTAGTTCTAACAAGACTCAAGCATACCAAGACCAATACAGTGCCGAATACGACAAGGCATTGGCTAAGGCATCACTTGGTGCCCAAAACCAATTCACTAACAGTAACCAAGACATGACTAATTGGACTCAAGCAGATAAGAATGCTTACCAAGCTGGTCAATCTAGTGCATCACAGGGTTACAATGAAGCGCGTCAAAATCCAGATAACACCACCCACACTGGTAACACTAATGTGGATGAAAGTTTCAAGGGTGCGGCTGCCGCATTTAACGACGTGAAGAATGGTGAAGAAGGACAAAATGGTACTTCTGATGCCAGTCCTGTCTACCAAGACGCTTACCAAGTTGCATTGAATGCTGCTAAACAAGTAGCTAACAATGGGGCAACTAGTTTTGGTAATGGCCAAGACCTAGCCACTCAAGTTGCTAAATTAGGTAACAACCAAGCTGACAAGAACGCCTTTACTAAGGGTTACAACGATGCTCAAGCAGCTTATGCTCAAGCTCAACAAACTCCTAGTCAAGCTAGTCCATACGCGACCGGAACTAACAGTAACTTGGTATTCGAAGCCGCTCAAAACGCATTTAGAGATGTGAAGAACGGCGAAGCGGGTGCCCAAGCTAACAAGAGTTCTGATCCTGCATACGTTGCTGCTTACCAACGTGCTTTAAACGAAGCTCAACCGGTAGCAACCAACGGGGCTAGTGGATTCAGTAATGGACTCAACCTACAACAACAACTTGAATCATTTGGTAACAACCAAGCTCAAAAGGACGCTTACACCAAGGGTTACAACGATGCACAAACTGCTTACGGCCAAGCATTGCAAAATGCTAATGACAACGCCGACCACAACACATCATCAAATGGTGATGAAACTTATCGTGGTGCAGCTGCTGCATTATTAGATGTTAAGAACGGAACTGCTGGTCTACACGCAAACACAGAACAATCAGCACCATATCAAGCTGCATACGCTAAGGCATTGGCTCAAGCCCAAGCTCAATCTAATGCCGGTGCGACTGCATTTGGTAACAATGCCGACCTTAACAGCGCACTTGGTCAATTTGGTAATAACCAAGCATTAAGCGATACCTTTGCCAAAGGTTACAACGATGCGAGTGCTGGATACACCGACGCACAAAAGGATGCTAATATGAGTTCAACTCATAGCACCAATGGTGATAAGGATGAGGTTTACCGTGGAGCTGCCGATGCATTCAACGCGGTATCTCGTGGTGAAACCCCAACTCCTGATGCATCACAAACTAATGCTGCTTACCTCGCTGCATTCAGTCGTGCGAAGGATCAAGCACTACAAATCGCCAAAGACGCTGCAGTTGGTTTCAACAAGGGAACTGCTCAACAAGACTTGCTAAGTGCACAAGGCGACAACAAGGCATTACAAAATGCTGTCAGTCGTGGATACACTGATGCACAATTGGCATACAGTCAAGCTGAAGCACAGCCTGACACAACTACCCATCAAACTAATAGCAATACCGACAAGACATTCTATGGTGCTTCATTAGCATTTAACGATGTTAAGAACGGTAACGATGGTAATAGTCGTCCTGCTGATAGTGATGTTGTTGCTCAAAGTGCTTACGACAAGGCCTTGAGTTACGCTCAAGGTGTTGCTAAGAACGGTAGTGACTCATTCATCAAGGGTGCTAGTCTTGATAACACTGTTAATAGCGCGGGTGCTAACCAAGCCGATAAGGATGCAATCACTAAGGGTTACAATGATGCTCAAACTGCTTACGCAGAAGCTCAACAAAACCCAAGTGAAAACAACCCATATGCTGCTAACACTAATAGCAACCTAGTCTTTGCCGCTGTTGCGAATGCAATTGCTGATGTGAAGGCTAACAGCGTTGGTGCTCAAGCTAATGCTTCAACCGATAAGGTATATGTAGATGCATATCAACGTGCATTGAACGAAGCACAACCTCAAGCAACCAATGGTGCTACTGGCTTCGGTCAAGGTGTTAACCTTGCAGATGAACTTGCTAAGTTTGGTAACAACCAGGTTAAAAAGGATGCCTACACTAGAGGTTACAGCGATGCCCAAACTGCATATGCTCAAGCACTTCAAAATGCTAATGATGGTAGTGACCATGCAAGTTCAAGCAACGGTGATGAAGTCTACCGTGGGGCAGCAGCCGCATTGCAAGATGTTAAGAATGGTCATGCTGGTCAAAATGCAAATGCAGAACAATCAGCACCATTCAGAGCTGCTTACGCTAAGGCATTGCAAGAAGCTCAAGCTCAAGCTAATGCCGGTGCTACAGCATTCGGTAACAATGCCGACCTTAACAATTCACTAGGTCAATTCGGTAACAACCAAGCATTGAAGGATGTCTTCACTACTGGTTACACCGATGCCAACAACGGTTTCAATGCCGCTCAACAAGATGCATCTAAGGCTGACAATCATAAGACATCAAGCAATGAAGATGTGGCATACGTCGGAGCTGCTGACGCGTTTAACGCTGTTGCCCAAGATAAGAATGCTACTCCAGACGCATCACAAACTAACCCAGCATACGTTTCATCATTTAACCGTGCCAAAGCATTGGCTAACCAACTTGCCCAAACTGGTGCCGTTGGATTTAACCAAGGCAAATCACAAGCTGACTTGCTTGCTTCTCAAGGTGATAACAACACTCTTAAGAATGAAATTAGCCGTGGTTACACTGATGCCCAAACTGCATACGGTCAAGCCAAGAGCAAACCAGATACTGAAAGCAGACAATCTGATACTAATGCTGATCAAACCTTCCATGGTTCATCACTTGCATTTAACGATGTTAAGTTAGGTCAACTAGGTAGCAGTCGTCCAGCTGACAGTGATGTCGTAGCACAAAGTGCTTACGATAAGGCTTTAGCTGAAGCAATTGAAATCCTAAGAACTGGTATCACTGGTTACCTAAGTGATAGTCAATTGAGTGACCTATTAGACCGTGTTGGTGACAACCAATCTGATAGGGATGCAATTACCAAGGGTTACAACGATGCTCAAAAGGCATACACCCAAGCACAACAAAACCCAGATCAAAACAGTCCATACACTGCAAACAGTACAAACGACTTGGTATTCAAGGCTGTTGTTAATGCAATTAACGACGTTAAGAGCGGAAACGATGGAGCACAAGCTAAGGCTTCTAACGATATCGTTTACATCGACGCATATCAAAAGGCTCTACAAACTGCTCAACCAGAAACTACCAACGGTGCGACTGGATTTGGTAATGATGTCAACTTGAATGATCAATTGGCAACGTTTGGAGATAACCAATCTCAACGTGCTGCTTACTCTAAGGGTTACAGCGATGCACAAAATGGTTACAACCTTGCATTGCAAAATGCAAACGATGGTGTCAACCATACAACTAACTCAAATGAAGACACTGTTTACCGTGGGGCAGCCGCTGCACTTAATGACATTAAGAATGGAAACCCTGGGCAATATGCAAATGCTGAACAAGGTGCTCCATACAAGGCTGCTTACGCTAAGGCATTGGCTTACGCAAGTCAAATTGCTAAGAACGCGGGTGTTACTTACCTACAAAATGGCTCATTGAATGATTCATTAGGTCAATTTGGTGGTAACCAATCCGTTAAGGATGTCTTTACCAAGGGTTACAACGACGCCAAGGTTGGTATCGAATTAGTACAATTAGGTACTGATCAATTGGCAAGTCACACTAACGGTAACAATGTGGACAATACTTACCGTGGTTCTGTATTGGCATTGATTGATATTAATTCAAACCGTCCAAACAATCATCTAAGTGATAGTAACGACCCAGTCTTCGTTGCTGCTTACCAACGTGAAGCACAAATCGCTCAACAAGCTGCTAACAATGGTGCTAAGGCATACACCGAAGGATTGACTGAATCTGCTGCAATTAACAAGTACTCAGCAACACCTGAAGATGCTGCCGCAATTAAGATGGGTTACGAACAATCACAATCTGGTTACAATGACGGAAATCAGGCTAATGCACAATCCAAGTCAGATAATCCATATTACCAAGTTGGTTTCACCTACGCTGATTCTGCTTACAAGGGTTACCAAGCTGCTCAAAGTAATGGTAAACAAAGCACAACTGGTAACGTTGCTACTGACGATGCATATCAAGCTACAATTGCTGCTAGTGCGGATGCTAATAAGGGTATTAAACAAGATGTTAGTGGTAAGTCATTGGCTTACCAAGCAACTTACCAACGTGCTTATGATTACTTCTTGGCCAAGAAGAAAGCCGCACAAGAAAGCGACTTCTCTAAGGTATCTAAGAAGTACTACAAGAAGAATTACAAGTTGTACAGAGTTTCTAACAAACATGGTGCAAGAATGTATATGAGTCCTAAGTTTACCAAGCATAACTGGATTACTACATTGCAACATGGTGATCTAATCAAGGTTATCAAGATTGTTAGATACGGTAAGACAACTAGACTATACGTTGGTCACGGTGAATACGTCACTGGTAACAAGGATTACGTTGTTGCAACTCAATTAGCCAAGGCCGATAAGAAGAAGACTACTAAGAAGGTTAAAAAGACAACCAAGAAGAAGGTTGTTAAGAAGGTAACTCCAGTAATTAAGACAAAACCAGCTAAGAAGAAGGTAGTCAAGAAGACTGAAACAACTAAGAAACCAACTGTAGTTAAGAAGCATAAGACCAAGGCAAAGCAAACATCAATTAAGCAAATTCATAAGAAGATCCATAAGAAGGTAGTTACACCAGTTGTTAAGAAACAACAAACTATTAACAACCCAGGCTACTCTGTAACATTGACTCCAACGAAGGTAAGTCGTTACTACAGAAAGAACTACACTGAATTCAGACTTCAAAAGGATGCTTTGATTCATACAAGTAAGAACTTTACTGACCGCAACTGGGTATCAACGCTTCGTCGTGGCGATATCATTAGAGTTGAAAAGGTTGTTAAGTTCCATGGAATCACCAGATTCTACATTGGAAAAGGTCGTTACGTAACAAGTAACAAGTCATTTGTGATTGATGAGAAGACTTACGAACAACGTAAGGCCACTCAAGATGCCAAGAAGTACAAGGCATCACACAAATCACTTCCAAAGAACCTGTCAGATCATAGCGATGCTTATGTCGTCGCTTACTTGAAGGAATTCTACCGTGGCAGCAATGCTAAGGTTACATTCCGCCGTAAGAAGACTGATACTAATTCAAAGACTACTTCAAACAAGCAAGTAAGTCGTTACTACCATGAGAACCATAAGAAGTTCAGGGTGGTAGCTAAGAATGGTATTAGAATTCACACTGATTTGAAATTTAACGGTAAGAACTGGACTGCCAAGTTACAACAAGGTAATGTGGTTAAAGTTCAAAAGGTAGTTAAATATTACGGAATTACCAGACTATATGTTGGTAAAAACGAATATATAACAGCTAATACCGCGTTTGTTCAAAAGGATAATAATTAAGGATTACTAACCTTGATTAAATAGATAAAAAGGGCACTCATCACAATTATGAGTGGCCTTTTTTTGTTGGATTTTTTCGAAAATATTAAGAAAAGTTAAAGAAAATATTAAGATTTTTATTCTCAATTAAAATAGTTTTAAAAAAACATTAAGAGTGGTATCATGATTAGGACGACTGGTACAATATTTTTTATATAGATTGCATTTTAGGGGATGATATATTGCAATATAATAAGAGCAAATTTAATAAAGTAAATGACAAAAAAGTCATGAAAAAAGTTAAGAAACAATGGGTCGTTGTATCCGTTGCTACCTTAGCTCTTTTAGGTGCATCCGCCTATGGCATGACATCTACTTCTTCAGTAGTTGCTCACGCTGATACTGACGGACAATCCACACAACAAGGAGGTTCAAACGGAACAACCACCACTACTAGTGGAAACTCCGGTGAATCTCAATCACAACAAGAAGCTGACGCACAAAGTGCTGCGGCTCAAAAACAAAAAGATGCTGCTCAAGATCAAGGTAGTTCTGATGGAACTGCAGGAGTAGCCAAAGCATCATTATCATCCTACCAAGATGATTATAATTCTGCATACAGTGCTGCTTCTATTTCAGCAAGTATCGCTGCATCTAACGCAGGTTCAAGTGACTTTACCGCTAATAAGTCAAAGGCTTCTTATGCCAACCATCAAGACGCCTACGATACTGCATACTCAGCTGCATCAACTGCTGCTAGTGTCGCTGCATCACAAAAAGCACATGATGACAGTGTCGCTGCATCATCAAGTGCCGTAAGTGCAGGTATTAGTGATTACGCTAAAGGTAGTTCAGCTGCTTCAAACGTAGGCTCTGTAAACCAATCTACATACAACAGTGCTTACAGCCAAGCAAGTAGCGGTTTTTATGCTGCATTGAACAGTAGTACAGCAAGCAATGCCAACACTTCAGATGCTAACTATCAAGCTGGTTCAGCATATGAAGCTAAATACTCAGCTGCAATTTCAGCTGCTATTAATGATGTTGTTATGAGTAATGGTAACAACATGGCTTCATACTCAACTGATCAGGGTGCATACTACAGTGCTGCCTATGCGGGTGCCCAAGCTGCCATTAATGCATACTCAAATGCTACTCAAGGTAATGGTACTGGTACTCAAGATTACAACTACTACAACAACACAGCTAACACTTCCTATACTTCAGGAAATGGATCAACAGCTGCAGTTAACCCAAACATTAACAAATCAACTTGGGGCCAAGGTTCAAGCGCTTCATACAATGCTTCAGCAGCAGCTGCTTACACTGGTTCATACAATGACAGTTACCAAGCAACTAAGGGTGGAGCTGACAACCCTAACGATGCTTATAACTCAGTAATTAGCTACGAAAATGACTTAGGTCTTAAGTTCAATAATGCTCAAAACACCTCAGTTAAGGTTAATGGTCAAAATGCAACATCTGGTGCCGCTAACATTAAGGTAGCTTCACAATCAGATGTTAAGACCAACAATTCAGCGTTCTATGGTGCATTATCTGACGTTTACAAGTACGCAACTACTGCTGCTCTTGCTAAGCAAGGGATGGTAGATGCTGAAAAAGGTAAGTGGACAGGGGTTATTGGTGATGGATCTGCCAAGGGTCAAACCCAAGATTTCTATCTAGCAAATAACAACATTACCACTAGTTCTACTAACCCATACGATCAAGGATACTTAGGGGCAAAGGCCGCTATTGCAGCTCAATTTAATGGTGGTAACTCTGTTCAATCAATTTCTGCCATTGATGCCTCAAGTAAACAAGACAAGAATTACATCGCTGCATACAACGACGTTGTAAACCAAGCAGCGCAAAACGTTGTGTTCGTATCTACTGGTAAGCAATTTGACGGTATTATGAACAACTCATCATTACTAAGCAAAGGTTTCACAATTAAGTTGGTAAATGATATTGACTTACATCCTGTTAATACGGCTCAAGAAAATGATGTTAGTGTTAATGCCGTTGAAGGTAATACTTATGTTGTTGATGGTCAAAACCATATCGCTGATATGTCTGGTCAACAATACAAGTTCAATACTGCTACAACAAGTAACACTAAGTTGTATGTTCAAAACTTCCAAACTTTATATGGAACTAACTACTATGGTCCATTCTCACTATCTAATGGTGGTGCAATTTACTACAAGAACGTTAACTACGTTGGTTCACAAATCTTGTCAGCCAAAGGTAACTACGTATACGTTGATGGTAATGTGAACGTCTTCCAACGTGATGATGTTTACGATTCACCTTTCTTAAAGGGACAAAATGCCCAAGGATCAGGTAACCAAAATAACCTATCAATCGCGAATATGGTGTTGAACAAGGGCGCTCACTACTTTGGATCAGTAGGTTCAAATACTGGGGCTAACGTTGTTTACATCTCTGGTGGTGGTAACCTTACCTTAGGTGAAGACTCAAGTATGACATTGATTCCTAGAGGTAATGCAACTGGTGGAGATGACGGTTCAGATAGTGGCCCAATGGGTGTCGATATTCAAAATGGTAGTTTGACTGTTAACAAGAACGCCAACTTGAACATCATGCCAGATTACTCCAACACTTACCCACAATATGGTGCCGGTGGTGGTATCTACGTAGGTAGTAACGGTGGAGTTCGTGTTGACGGTGGTCGTATTAATATCGAATCAAACCAATCACCTAAGATGTACGGACAAACCAACGCACTTCTATACGTACAATCTGGTTCAAATGTTTTGGCAACTAATGGTGGTACCATTCAAGTTAAGGTGGCCCACATTGGGGACTCTCGTGCTCCAAGCGGACCAACATCTGGTGGTGGATTAGTTTACCTAGCTGGTGGTACTGTTCAAGTCGCTAACCGTGGTAACTTAATCTCTGCCATCTCAGATGGTACTGGTTCAGGTGTTCCTTTAGTTTACGGTAACTTGATTGTTAACAACTCTGGTGATAGTCACGTTATCCTAGATGCTGGTTCAGCAAGAAACAGCAATGGTAGCAACACCAATCCATTTGTTAGTGGTGGAACTATTAACGCCTACACTGGTAAGGTTAATGGTAAGATTTACTACAACTACCAAATGAACTCATCAAGTCAATACACTTCAACTGATCAATACTTGAAGACAACAAATAACACACCTTATGCTGGTGGACAAATTTTAGACATTAGTAGTATTCCTTCTGTATACTTCGCTAACCCAATCAGTGCTAAGACTAACAGTGATGGTTCAATCACTGTTTCTGGTATTGCTAAGGTTGCTGGTTACGATGGTTCTGACTATGCTAAGCAAAACGTTTACCTACAATATGGTATCGATAAGAACTCAACAACTAACTACAATGATTCCGGTATGAACACATTCCTAACTACTGATTCAAACGGGAACACTGTTCAATACTCCAACCCAGCTACTGATAGTAACGGAAGAATTGTTGATAACAACGTATACTCTGCAACATCACCATCAAACGTTACTCAAATTCCTATTAGCTTTACAATTCCAAAGTCTCAAGCTAATGGAATTAAAACTGTTGGTATTTACATGAGATATGGTGTTAATGGTATCTACATGACAGCGACTCCAAGTGCTACTGGTGGTAGTGACTACAGTTCATCAATCGTTGGTTACTCAGCTGGTTCAAATGGTTCACTATCTCAAGACCCTGCCGCAACTGTTCAAGTTAACAGTGGTAAAGGTCAAGATATCACTGATGGTTTAAACAATGCGATTGCTGATGCCACAAATGGTACCAACTCAAAAGATCCATTGAGATACCAAAAGAACAATGATTATACTGGTGTTTACGATAGTGTAATGAGTGGTTACAAGGCTGCTACTCCTCAATTGCTACAACAATTAGGAATTACAGACCCAACCAAGGCTCCTACTACACTTACACCTGATCTTTTGGCTAAGATTCAACAACTACCAGAATATCAAAAGGCTGCTAACCCAAGTGCCTTCATGCAAGGTCTACAACAAGCATACAAAGATTACCTAGCTAACTCACAAGCTGCAAATGACATTGCAAACGCAAGTCCAGCTGCCGCTGCCGCAGTTGCAAATGGTAGTCAAGATTCTGCTTACAAGAAGAACTATGCTGCTAGTTACAACACAGCACAACAAGCACTTAACGATGCAGTTGCTGGTAACACAAACAATAGACCTGCTGATACTGATCCAACAGGTCAACAAGTTTACGACAAGGCTCAACAACAATACAAAGATGCTCAAAAAGCAATGGTTGAAGCTGCTCAAGGTACAACTAACAATCCAAACAACTTGGACCCATCAGCTTACCAAGCTGGTCAAGCTGCTTACGCCCAAATCGTTAACGATGTTAGAAGTGGTAAGAAGGAATCAACATCTGATGCTCCTCTAAACACTATGTCACCATTAGCTCAAGCTCTATACCAACAACAATATGATGCAATTCAATCAAAATATGCTGGTGGTCAACAAGCTGCATTGAACGGTCAAACTGCTCCATCAGATCCACAAGCGCTTGCTGGTTACAATGATGCAAAAGATGGTTTCAATAACAAACCTGCTTCAGATACTGAAAAGAACTCTGCTGCATACAAGGCTGGACAAGCTGCTAAGACTGACGAACAAGCTGGTAAACAAGCTGCAATGTCTGATGTCAATGCACAACCTGGTGCAAATGATTCACAAGCTAAGAAAGATGGTCTACAAGCAACTAAGGATGCTTACGCTGCTGCAAGTGGTCAACAAACTCCACTAACAGACGATCAATTATCACAAAAATCTCTACCATACCAAGATGCTTACAAGGCTGCTCAAACTGCTGCAAACAACACTGTTGCTCAAGCAGAAGCTGACTACAAGAATGGTACAACAGCTAACAAGCCTCAAGGTAACGGTGTAGATGCTGCAGCTTACAAGAAGGTTCAAAATGATGCAGCTGCCGGTGCTACTGCTGCTAGTCAACCAAATAGTCCAGCAACACCTGATGCAAACCAAACACCTGCATACAAGATGGGTTACAACGTTGCTAAAGGTTCAGCTGACGCTCTAAACGGTGCTCAAAAGAATCCTAACAACAGTGATCCTGAATACAAGAATGCATATGACCAAGCTGCTGACGGATTTAACGGTGCAAACAACACTGCTCCTGAAAACCAAACTGCTTCATACAAGGCTGGTCAACAAGCTAAGACTGATTCACAAACTGGTGCAAATCTAGCAACTAATGGTCAAAGCTTACCAACTAACCCAGCTCCATCACAAGCTGAAACTGATGGTTACAACGCTACCAAGGATGCTTATGACACTGCTGCTGGTAAGAAAGCACCTATTTCAGATGCTGACCTAGCTAAGAAATCATTAGCTTACCAAGACGCATACAAGAAGGCACTTGCCGCTGCTACTCCAGTAGTAAACAACGCACTTGCTGACTACAAGAACGGTTCAACTGCTAACAAACCAGCTGATGACAACAGTGCCGCTGGTCAAGCTTACAAGGCCGTTAAGGATGACGCTGCTGCTGGTGCTAGCGATGCTAACCAACCAAACAGTGCAGACACACCTGCTTCTGACAAGACACCTGCTTACAAAGAAGGTTACAACATTGCCAAGGGTGTAAGTGACGCTGAAAACGCTAAACCAGCTTCAACAACTAACACAGATCCTAACTACACTAACGCTTACAACAACTTTAACGACGGAAAAGCGCAAGGTGAAAAGGCTAAACCAACTGACCAAGCTCCAGCTAACGCTGATCAAGCAACCAAAGATGGTTTCGCATACGGTCAAGGAATCGCCGCTCTTAAGAATGCCAAGAACCCAGAAGACCCAAGTGCTTCTCAAGGTTTAACTGGTAAACAATTAGACGGTTTCAACGCTGCTAAGGATGGTTATGAAGCTGCAATGAAGGGTCAACCTGCTCCAACTTCTCCAGCCGCTGCTGTTGAAGGTTACAACTACGCAAAGGCATTAACTGATGGTGCTGCTGCAGATAAGAGACCTGACACTGCTACTGGTAACGATGACTTACCAACTGAACAAAAAGCTTACGATGACACTCAAGCTGCCATTGCTCAAGCTAAAGCTGACGTTAAGGCTGGAAAGACTGGAAGCCAATTAGCTCCTAGTGATGGTAACGCCAACAACAAGGACGTATACGACAAGGCATACGCTGCTGCTGTTAAGGCATACCAAAACACTGACCCAACTGCTACTGCCGCTTCTGCTGGTATCAAGGATGATGCTGTTGGTTCAGCTGCATTCGAAGCTGCCAAGGCTGATGGACTAAAGGTTCAAGGTGCTAAGACATTTACAGATGGTAAGGCTAACAACCAAAGCGATCCTAACTTTACTAAGGGTTACGACGATGCTAAGCAAGGTTATGTTGACGCATTGAAGGGTAACGCTGCTGCTCCAGCTAACTCTACAGATGCATACAACACAGGTGCTGCTGCCGGTGCTACCGATAAGGCTGGTTTCCAAAGTGCTGAAAACGGTAATCCTGATGGCTCAGATGCCGCTAAGGGTGCTGCTGCAGCGATTGCCGCTGTTAAGGCTGCTAAGGGTAAGGACCTAGACTCACTACCTGAAAGCAATGATCCAAGCAAACCTGCATCATACAACAACGCTTACAACGCTGCTTTAGAAGATGCTAAGCAAGCTGCTAAGCAAGGTATTGCTTCACAATTAACTCCAGATAGTACAAACACTCAAGCCCCAGTTCCTGCTGCTTTAGCCGACGTTTACAAGGCTGCTGCAAATGATGCTCAAAAGGGTTATGCCGAAGGATTAACTGGTAAACCAGTATCAGACAGCAATAACGCTAGCGAAACTCAAGGTAACCAAAAGGGTGCTGCTGACAAGCAAAAATATGATGATGCTTTAGCTGACTTTGCTAAGGGTATTACTGACCCAGCAAATGCTTCAACTGACCCATCATTGAAGTCAGACCCTGTCTACAGATCAGCTCTTAATGCTCTAGTTGATGCTTCTAAGGGAACAACTGGTAGTGATAATTCACCTGTATACACAGTTGCAAACTCACAAGCATTAGGTTCAAAAGATGCTCAAGCTGAAATCGCTAAGGATGCTGCTAAGGGTACTGACCCACAACCAATCACTGACCTAAGTGATCCAAGATTAGCTCAAACTCCAGCTAAGGATAAGCAATCATACATGAACGCTTATAACGACGCTATCAAGGGTTACAATGCTGGTAAGAACAACACATCTGACACACCTACTAACAACGATCCAGCTGATCAAAATGCATTCAATGCTGGTAAGACTGCTGGTGATGCTGCACGTGGTGCAAATGATGCATTAAACGGTAAGAAGTCAAACGATGATGTTGCTTCCGATCTAAACAGTACTGACCCAGCTAAGAAGGCATACGCTCAAGGGGTTACTGATGCAAACAATGGTTATGCACAAGGTCTAAACGACACAACTCCAATGAGTAGCGACGAATTAGCTAAGAAGACTCCAGCTTACCAAAAGGCATACGCTCAAGGACAAGCTGACAAGGCCGGTGTTGACGCTGCTAAGTCACAATCAACTCCAGACGCTAACAACGTACCAAGTAACATCGCAAATAACAAACCAGCTGCTGACGCTTACAAGGGTTACGCTGCTGCTGTGGCTGCAGTTAAGGCTGCTAAGGGTAATGCTACAAAGGCTGACCGTCCAAGTGACTTTGACTCACAAAGTCCTGACTTCAAGGCTGCTTACCAAAAGGCAATCCAAGATGCTGTAGATGCTAACAAGGCTGGTCAAGATTCTGTTGCTAACCCAAGTTCAGCTGCTGCTCGTCCAAGTGATCCAGCTCAAGCTGCTGTATACGATGCTGCTAGAAGTGATGCAAGCAAGGGTTATGCAGAAGGATTAACTGGCAAACCAGTTTCAGATGCTAATAACGGTAACGAAAAAGCTGGTCAACAAGCTGGTCAAAACGACAAGGCTAAGTACGAAGCTGCTGTTAAGGATTATGCTAATGGCATTACCGACCCAACTAAGGCTTCAAACCCAGCCAATGCAAATGACCCAGTATACCAAGAAGCATTGAAGGCAATCGCCGATGGAGCTCAAGGTAGAACTGATGCTAACGATAAATCACCTGTATATGCGGTTGCTAACTCACAAGCATTAGCTAAGAAGGATGCAATGGATGCAATCAAGGCAGCCAACGCTTCTGCTAATGGTACTGATCCACAACCAATTACTAGTGACAATGACCCAAGACTTGCAAATACTCCTGCAACTGATAAGGAATCATACAAGAATGCATTTAACGATGCTATCAAGGGTTACAACGCTGGTAAGGCTGATGATTCAAGTGCTACACCAACTAACTCTGACCCAGCTGACCAACAAGCATTTAACGATGCAAAGGCAGCCGGTGAAGCTGCTCGTGGTGCAAACGACGCATTGAACGGTAAGAAGTCAAATGCGGATGTTGCTTCTGATCTAAACAGCACTGACCCAGCTAAGAAGAGTTACGCTCAAGGGGTTACTGATGCAAATGACGGTTATGAACAAGGTCTAAGTGATCAAAAACCAATGAGTAGTGATGCACTAGCTCAAAAGACTCCAGCTTTCCAAAAGGCTTACGCTCAAGGACAAGCTGACCAAAAGGGTGTTAATGAAGCTAAGTCACAATCTACTCCAGATGCAAATAACGTTCCTTCTGACATTGCAAACAACCAACCAGCTGCTGACGCTTACAAGGGTTACGCTGCTGCCGTTGCTGCAGTTAAGGCTGCTAAGGGTAATGCTACAAAGGCTGACCGTCCAGCTGACTTTGACAAACAAAGTCCTGACTTTAAGGCTGCTTACCAAAAGGCAATCCAAGATGCTGTAGATGCTAACAAGGCTGGTCAAGATTCCGTTGCTAACCCAAGTTCAGCTGCTGCTCGTCCAAGTGACCCAGCATTAGCTGCCGTATATGATGCTGCTAAGCACGATACTAACAAGGGTATGGCTGAAGTATTAAGTGGTAAGCAAGGTAGTTCAGATTCTTCAAATGCAAACGAACAAGCTGGTATTCAAGCCGGTACTCCACTACAAGCTGCATACCAAGCTGCCGCTAAGGACTTTGCTAAGGGCATTACTGACCCAGCTAATGCTACTCAAACATTCACTGATCCTAAACAAGAACAAGCTTACAAAGATGCATTGGCTGGTATGAAAGATGGTTCACAAACACCTGCTTCAGACCAAAATGATCCAAAGAGCGAGTCACCAATTTATGCTATCGCTAAGCAACAAGCACAAAACGTTAAAAACGCTGTCGCTGCTGCTCAAGGTAGTCAAAACGTTGCAAACGGTCAACCTAACAAGGCTAGCGACCTAGCAAACGCAAATGGATACAACAACCCTGACAACAAGTCAGATATGGATGACGCATATGTTGCTGCATCTAACGCATACAATGATGCTATCAACCATAACAACAGTGACAAGCCTGCAGATCAAAGCCAATACAGTCCAGCTGATCAATTAGCATATGCTCAAGCATACAAGGCTGCTAAGGATGCTGCTGCTAAGGGATTAACTGACTTTGGTAATGGTAACAAGAATGAACAACCAACTAACCCAGCTGATAAGGCTGCTTACGACAAGGCTCAAAACGATGCTCTTGCTGGTTTAAATGATGGATTGGCAAACCATGCAGATGCTACTAAGCAAGCTAATAACCCTGCATACAAGCAAGGTGTTGACGATGCTGCCGCAATCCAAAAGGCTGCTGAAGATGCTGTAAATGGTACTTCAACTGGTAAGGCTAACTTGACTCCAAACCAACAAGCTGCTTATGACAACATCAAGCCTGCTGCCGACGCTGGTCAAACGGAATACACAGATCACCCAGATCTATATGCTGGTAAGACTGGTGACGACTTGAAGAACGCTGCTAACCAAGCTGCACAATCTAAATATCCAAATGATCCATTGAAGCAAGCTGCATTTGCTCAAGCAATTGAAGCAGCTGGTGACGCATTTGGTAACGGTGCTAACGCATTTGGTAATGGCGAACAACAACCAACTGGTATTGCCGCTGCTGGTTACCAAGCTGCTCAACAAGCATACAATGCTGCAACTAACGGTACCGGTAAACCTGAAAAGGTAAACGGTCATTACCCAACTCCAAATGGTGTTACTCCTTCTGATCAATACGATAAGACATTTGATGCCGCATACGACAAGTACAAGGCCGCTGTAGATAACGCAGCTCAAGACACTGCTGCAAACGGTGGTACTGCTACTAAGGCTGCTGACTCAAATGCCTACAAGAACGCTACACCTAAGGAACAAGCTGCTTACAACGATGCTGCTACTAAGGCTGCTAAGGGTATCGCAGATGCTAAGCTAGACGACCCAACCAAGGATGCCCAATATGGTACTACCAAGGATGGTAAGTTCGTTCCTAACAATGACACTGCAGCTCAAGCATACGCTGGAGCTAAGGCTGGTTATGCTGACGGTAAGACTGGTGCTACTAACGAACCAACCAACGTAAGTCCTGCTTACAAGGCTGCTTACGACAAGGCTAATGCAGATGCTAAGGCTGCTGCACATGCTGGTGTTGAAGACTTTGCACAAGGTTTATCTGCAGCTAACCCAACTGAAGATGCACAAGCCGCTAAGAATGCTCACAGCAATGGTTACAACCAAGCTGCTGCTGGTTACCAAGCTGCTATCAATAACCCATCAGGTGACTTCTCAAGCAATCCAGATGCAAGTTACCAAAAGGGTGTTGATATGGCTAAGGCTGCTGCCGCTGCTCGTGACAACGTTCTAAATAACGGTGACGATGCTCAACCTACTTCTTATGAATCATCAACTGATCCAGACGTACAAGGTGCTGCTAAAGCCGCTGCTGCTGCCGCTAAGGCTGCATTAGCAGATGGTAAGAATGGATTAGATAAGGTTACAAATGCAGGTCAAGTACCTGATGCATTTAAACCATACGCTCAAATTTACGCTGATGCTTATGCCACTGTTCAACACGCTGCTGACAAGGCGGCTCAAGATGGTGCCAAATCATTCGCTTCAGATGGTAAGGAAGGTAACCACGTTACTGACCCTAACAACAAGTCAGTAGATGCAGTTGCTAACCAAGAAGGTTACAACGATGCTCAAGAAGGCTATCATGATGCTCAAACTAACCCAGATTCTGTAGCTTCAAATCCAAATACAGGTTCTGTAAATGGTGATGAAGCTGCTAAGGGTGCTGCCGCCGCATTTAACGATGTTGCTGGTAAGGACAATGCTAAGCCAGGAGATCACGCAACTTCTGATAACAACCCAGTATACGAAGCTGCTTACCAAAAGGCATTAGCTGAAGGTAGACAAAATGCTTCTGATGGTGCTAAAGCAT
This sequence comes from Apilactobacillus kunkeei, assembly GCF_001421115.1. Classification (GTDB taxonomy): domain Bacteria; phylum Bacillota; class Bacilli; order Lactobacillales; family Lactobacillaceae; genus Apilactobacillus; species Apilactobacillus kunkeei_F. Next base: position 264,598 of record NZ_JXCW01000001.1, read on the forward strand.
TGTTTGATAACAATGACAACAACTCAACTGCAAACGCTTCAACATTAGCTAAACCAAACGCAACTACTGCTGCAGATAAGGCATTTAACAAGGGTCTAGAAAATGCTAAGGACGCTTTAGCTGATGCTCAAGCAAACGATCCTGCTAAGGATGCTCAATACGCTGGTGACAATGCTAATACAGATGCTGGTAACGTATACCACGCAACTCAAGATGCATACAACGCTGTATTGAATGGTCAACAACCATTAACTGCAAGTCAACTATCTGCTGAGGATCCTGTATATGCTGCCGCATACAAGAACGCATTATCACGTGCTCAAACTGCATCAACTAATGGTGCAACTGACACTAACGATAACGGTTCATCATATGATCCAAATGCACTTGCTAAAGCTGTTTACGAAAAAGCAAGAACTGACGCAAACAAGGCATACAACGATGCTCTTGCAAACAAGGATCCAGAACTAAAGGATCACAATGGTATTGATAAGGGTTCAGTTGCTTACCAAGCAACTCAAAACGCTATCAATGACTACTTGAAGAACAACGGTAATGCTAAGGAAGATCCAACCGCTGCAGGCATGGATCCAGCTAATGCTCAAGCTTACAAGGTATACTATGAAAAGGCTAAGGCTGCTGTTGCTCAAGCCGCAACCGATGGTGTTAATGCTTACCTTGGTGGTAAAGCTATTGACGACGTTCCATCTGTTGAAGGTGACAACGCTGGTTTAGGTCAAGTTGCTAAGGAAGCTGCACAACGTGCTGAAAAGGGCCATGAAGATGCCGTTAACAACGGTGGTCGTGTCAGCGATGCTAACCAACCAATCGCAAAAGACCCATCTTACCTAACTGGTTTGAAGGGTGCCCAAGATGCTGCTAAAGGTGTTGCAGAAGCTAAAGCTGACGCAACTAAACAACCTGATGTAGCTGCTCCTCAAGCTGAAAAGGACGGATTCAACGGTACTGTAGATGGATACAACAAGGCTGCTACTGATGGAAGCATCAAGCCTGAAGATATCGATGCATATATCGCTGCTAACCTAGGTAACAAGTCAATTGCTTACCGTGATGCCTTCAAGGCTGCTTACCTAGATGGTCTAAAAGTTGCTAAGGCTGGTGCTGACGCTGCAAACGCAAACGAACCAGACACAACTAACGGTCAAACTGGTGCAGCTCAAAAGGCTCAATCACAAGGTTACAAGGATGCAAATAACGCATTCCTAGACAAACTACATGGTGTCGATGACAAGGACGCAACTTCAAACACTCCAGCTTCAGTTGCTGGACGTCAAAGAGCTAGTCAATATCTACTAGCCCTACAAGATGTTGCAGAAGGTCATCCAAACACTGGTAGCACAGATCCTGATTACCAAAAGGGATTAGCTACTGCTCAAGCTGCAGTTGCTCAAGCTGTTGCTGATGCGAAGGCTAACAAGCAATTACCAGCTGACCTAACTCAAATCCCTGTTCCAGATGGTTCAGACCCAGTTGCTTACCGTGATGCTTATGCTGGAATCCTAAGTGGTTTCTACAACGGTTACAACAGTAAGTCAACTGATTCTGGTTCAACTGATGCTTACTACAACATCGCATTTGGTATCGGATATGCTAAGGGTAAAGCAAGTATCCCAACTGATACTTCAGCTCCTAGCGATTTCTTGAACAACAGAAAGATGCCAACAATCACAGATCCAGCTGTCGCTAAGGCATACAAGCAACAATATGACGAAGCTAAGTCTGGTTTCTACGATGCTCTTTACAAGAGAGGCGCTAAGTCAACCAACGACTACTACAAGGCAAGCTACAAACTTGCTGAAGATGGTTTAGCTGGTATGAAACTAGCTGCTAAGGGTGATACTAAGGCCAACCGTGATCTTCTAAAGACCAAGGACGCTTCATTCGTTAATGGTTACAACGGTTACCTAAATGGTGTCGCTGCTGCTAAGAGAACTCTTAAGAAGAACAAGAAGCTTTCTGCTAAGGATCTTCTAAACAAGGACAAGCTATACAGCTACACCTTCAAAGAAGGTTTGAAACATGAAATCAAGATTCAAAGAGCACATGGTAAGAAGTTCGGAACTAGAAGAGCGCTAGAACGCGTTGCAATTCCTAAGAACATCTACACTCATCATTCTGAAAGTTATGCTCGCGCATACGTCGCAACATACAAGAAGGAAATGAAGAGACATATGCCAAGATACATCTACAATGTAGATACTATCTTTACGCATAGCCATGTTAAATTCACTCATCACACTAGAATCAGAGAATATGCTTACTCAGCAAGATACAATTCAACTGTATTCAGAGTAGTCGGTGTGAAGTACTACAAGAACCGTATCCCAAGATACCGTTTGAGTAATGGCGCTGTAGTAACTGCAAGTCAAGCAGTACAAAACGCTTACTACAAGAAACAATTCAAGAAGTATACTGTAATCAAGCCTACTGGAACATTGATCCATACTGGTAAGACATTCACTAAACGTAATTCAGTAAGAAGATTGTACAGAGGAGAAGTATTCCATGTACGTAAAGTGGTTAAATTCCACGGAATTACTCGTCTATACGTTGGTAAGAATGAATACATTACTTCTAACAAGACATATGTCAAAGCAATTATCAAATAATTGCTAACAAAAAGAGTCACTGGTTAATTCCAGTGGCTCTTTTTTGTATACATATATAAACTTACATAAAATAATTAAGAAATATTTAAGAATGAGAATATTAGGGCTTTTTTATGAACATAAGTGTAGAATAGTGTTAAATTAAGATTAGGATAATTACACACCTTGTATAGGTACATAAAAATCGTGACAAGAGGGGCGATATGTATGCAATATAATAAAAATCAATTCATAAAATCTAATGATAAAAAGATCATGAAAAAAGTAAAGAAACAATGGGTAGTAGTATCCATTGCGACTTTATCTGTTTTGGGTGCATCGGCTTATGGCATGAACAGCGTTTCTGCTAAGGCCGATGACAACTCACAACAAGTGGTTCAATCAGCCAATAATAATCAAAGTAATTCTAATTCTGACGGTAGTTCAGATAATAATAATTCTAATGATTCAGGGGACCAGTCTGCCCCAAATCAGTCTTACTCTAATAATAGTCAACAAGATGACAGCAATTATCAATTAACTAACCGTGATGGAGATAGTTCATCAAGCACCACTGATAATACTGATAACTCAGCGCAATTCAGTCAACAAATTAGCCAAGGTGCTTCTGATGCTTACAACAACAAGGGAAATAACGCAGTTAACTATAGTGGTCAAGCCCAAGACTACTACCAAGCTGGGTATGCTGGTGCTCTTAGTGCAATGAACGCATACAACACTGATACTAAGGGTCAAGGTACAGGTACGCAAGATACAACATACTATGGTAATACACCAAATAAACCACAGGGTTACACTGGTAACACCTCAGATGGTGCTAAAGGTGACAGTGGTGGTGTTAATAATACTACTAATCAAGATACTGGATCGGGTAATAACACTTCATACACAAACGCGCCAACAGATGGTACGCCATTAAGCTACAACACCCCAAGTAACCCTAACCAGGGTGGTGCGGATGATACTAAAGCTGGATACTCTTCTGCTCAAAAGTATCAAAACGCACTTTTAGCCAAGCTGAATAGTGTTAACAACCATAGTGTGCAATTCACTAATGGCTTTACAATCAACGTTCCAGCCGCAAATGATGTTTTAATCACCAATGATAGGAACAAGTACGCCCAAAAATCGGGACTACTATCTGCTTTTGATCAAGGGGTCACATACGCATTGACTCAACAAGGTTATGCTGATGCCGAAGCTGGTAAGTGGACAGGTGTTAGAGGTGACGGAACCACAACATCATATGACTTTTATGACAATGGAAATACCGACTTACACAACTCGCAAAATCCATATGACCTGGCATATATTGGTGCTAAGGATGCTATCAAGGCACAATATGACAGCAAGAACAACTATCTAAAGAATAACTTGCCAAAGGCAATTACTTCATCTCAATATGGTTCAGCATACGTAACAGGTTTTAACGATGTTGTAAATAACATCAATCAAGGGATAGCTTATGTTACCAACTCTAACCAATTTGATGCTGTAATGACTAACGGTCAAGCTAACTACTCAACTGGGGGTAACACTCCAGGGAACATTAAGACAGTTAAGTTAGCTGCTGATGTGGACTTTACCGGTGCACCATTTGCTGGTGAAAATAACAACACTTACAACGGTAATCCTGGTCCATTCACAGTTGATGGTCAATTCCACATGTTGGATATGCACGGTGTTTCATACAGAGTTAATACTGCTTCTCAAATCAATATTCAAAACATTCAAGCACTTTATGGATACAACTACTACGGTCCATTTGCGCCTGCAAGCAGTAATCAAACCCTACACTACAAGAACATCAACTACATTGGTTCTCAATTATTGAGTGCCACTAACAACGATACCTATTTTGCCGGTAACGTTAACGTTTTGGTACCTCAAGATACTTCCAACCCAACATACTACTCTCCATGGGTAGGTTCTAACGGAGTTATCGTTGAAGGTGGAGGTAATCAAGAAAACCTTGAAATTAACAACTTCATTCTAGAACCAAATGCTAACTACTTTGGTACAGTTGCTAGATCAACTGGTGCTACTCTAATTAACGCTAACGGTAATGTTACCTTAGGACAAGGTTCTAAGATGACTTTGATTCCACGCGGCCAAAATAACGGTCAAAGTACTTATGACGGTGGTGACTGGGGAATCTTCTTCTCTGGTGGTGGCCAACTAAACGTTAATAAGGATGCCGTTTTGAACATTATTCCAAGTTATTCACAAGCCGGGGGTGGAAATTACGCTGGTGGTGGTATTGCGACCGCGGGTGCAACCACAATTAACGTTAATGGTGGTGCCATTAACTATGTTGTTGATTCGATGCAACCGGGCGTATACAACCAAGTATTTGACTTTAAAGCCAATACAAACGTTAACGTCTTAAACGGTGGTCTAATTCAAATTAAATTAACTAACAACCCAGGACAAGCTGCAGCATACAACGGTATTATCAACTTTGCTGCTGGTGGATCAATGAACGTTGGTAACCGTGGGAACTTAATTGTTGCTACCGATAGTACTGGTCAAAGAATGTTACCATTCTACGGTAACTTAAACATTAATAACGTTGGTGCCAGCCACGTTGTTTTAGCGAAGAATCCAAATACCGGAGCATTTAGTAACAACGCTATCAGTGCATACACCGTATCCGTTGATAATAAGTTGTTCTACTACTTTAACTTGCCTTCAGGTTCAACTAACTACACAGGTGTTGATAGCTCTGGAAACAGTGTTTCTGGAACGATTAGTGACCCTAACAGACTAGAAATTGGTGACGTTCCATCAGTTTCATTCGTTGGGCCACTTAATAAGACCATGAATTCCGATGGAACAGCCACCGTAACTGCTTACGCTAAGGTTTCTAAGTACGATCCATCAAATGGTCCAATCTACGTAGGTGTATATGTAGGTGGTAGTTCATCAATCGTCAGATTACCAAGCAGATTAATTAATAACCCATCTACAAACTCAACAATTACAAACAGTAATGCTCCAGCCGATCCAAATCAATACTCAGACACTAAGGTACTACCATCTAACTACCAAGATGGACAAGTTGTACCAATCACATTTAACATTCCAAAGACATTGGTAAAAAACTTATTCACAGGAATGAGACTTACCTACGGAATCAGTTCTGTTGTTCAAGCTACCGATGGTACAACATACACAAATACCACCGAAGGTTATAACAAGGACAGTAACGGTAAGGTTAAGTACGACAGCAACGGAACTATGCAAACTAGTCAAGGTAACGTCGGTCAAACTAACCAGGGTACTACCGATGGTATCAATGACTCCATCAATGGTAATGGTAATGCTAAGGCCGGTCGTACATTCAATGTTCAAACAAGTGCTGACTACTTGAGTGGATACGATGGTGCCGTAGCTGGTTATGCCGCATTCGACCCTAATAACCCAGATGCTGACTATACTCAATTAGCTAGTTATAACAACTCAGCTAACCCAGATGCATTCATCAAGGGTTACCAAGAAGCAGCATACCGTGCCGGGTTAACTGCCGCTAGAAACGAAAAAAATTACGGTCAATACAAGAACCCAAGTTATTTGAAGGGTGCTACTGACTACCTATACACTCTAACTGGTCAAAATGGTAAGACTTCATTTGATTCAAATAAGGATCTTAACTTAGATGGATTCCCAGCAATTGGTATTCAAATTGGTCTTGCTGATAAGAAGGCCATTGATGCATTTAAGACCGATGAAAAGGCTGGTAGTTCATTTACTATTGGTAGTTTTAATGGTTCAGGCTGGAATAGTATTAAAAATGATCCGAACGCTGCAGCAGCATACCTATCAGCCGTAATTGGTTTCAATAACGCTATTACTATGCCTGATTCGACTGCAGATAATCCAGATGCTAACTCAAACCGTCCTGAAACAAATGGTTTCTTGATTGGTAAATCATTGGTAAATGGTGCTAAGTCAAAGACCTTACCACCTGCAACCCCATCTGCTGATATTCCAATTCCACCTGCAGGAATTGCTGGATACTACTCAGCTCAAGCTGGATTCAACGCTGTTCAAGCAGCCGTTGCCTCAGTATCTGGTAAAGATGTCACAAAAATCAGTGAAGCTAAATCTAGTGATCCAAGCCAATTGAGCGGGACTACTCAAAAGAACCCAGACGGTAGTGCAATTGATCAAATGGTATACAAACAAGCTAAGTTTGGTGCATACCAAGCTCTATTAGGTAAACCAGAAACAGGTCTAAACCAACTTCAATTAGCTGGTTACATTAATGCAATTGGACCTATTGCTTCTGCAAACGCAATTAGTGACTTCAAGAATGGATTACCACAAGCATACGCACAAACAGATAACTCTATTCGTGCAACTACTTACCGTAATGCATACAACCAAGCACAATCTGCATTTACCCAAGGTCAAAAAGACGGTCTTGCAGCAGTCCTAGCTAATGCTAGTGCTAGTCATACCCCTAGTGACAGCGCAGCTAACCAAAGTGGTGAACCAAGTTCATACAAGATTGGTTACCAAGCTGCCGTTGATGGTTATAAAGATGGTTCCGCTGGAACTTACCCAGCATCAACCAACAAGGACACCACTCAACCAGCTATCTACAACTCTGGTTACCAATACGGTATGGATGAAGGTCGTCGTACTGCCGGTGCTAATGACTATGTAAATAATTCAATTAATACAAGTGTGCAAACTAGTGACTCCAAGTATGCAGATGGTATTACCGCTGCTACTCAAGGTTACAACGATGCATACAGTCAATCGCAAGTTACTCAAAACCCAACTACTACAAGTACTGATCACTCTTATGTAATTGGTTTTAATGCTGGTCTTAAGAAGTATGCGGCAGACGTTCAAGCTCAAAAGGACGCCCAAGGTTACATCGATGGTGCCAACGCTTTTGCTAACAACCAAAAGCTAAGCACTCCATCTGGTCAAACCGCTGCTTACCAAAATAACTACGCTGCTGGTTTTAACGCCGCTAGCGCAGGTTTGAACACTGCATTAACTAACTTAGGCAAGACTAACAAAGATTTAGGAATCGAAGATGCTGGAACCTACACAGCTGACACTGCTGGTGCAACTGCAATTGGTTACTATGCATTTAATGCCCAAACCGTTGGTGCAAAGCAAGCGTTCCTAGTACTTGATGCTCAAGGAAAGAACATCACATCACAAAATAATCCAACAGTTGCATATGGAGCTGCCGTAGACGCATTCTACGGTTCTTTGGCAAACCTTCAAGGAACTACCTACAACGCAACCAACGACACAACTGCACCACTATACCAAGCATTACGTCAATTCATCGATGCTCGTGGTAGCAAGGAATATGCCGATGGATATAATGCATACCTAAAGGGTAATGCTAGCCCAACCAATGGATTTGGTGTTGCTGGATACAACGATGCAAGTGATGGGTTCAACCAAAAGACTGCTCAAAATGGTGCTAACGTCAATTCAGCTGGATACAAAGCTGGTTTAACTCAATACCAAAACTTCCAAGCAGGGGTTAATGCAGCCAACACAGATGCAAGTTCAGAACCAGCTAACATTTCAGCTAACTCAGATTCTGACGATGCATTTAACGCGACCGTTCAAGGTTACAGTGATGGTGCATACAATCCAAATTCACAACAAACAACAACTACTCTTACAAACAAGAGCAAAATCTACAAGTTGGCTTACAACCAAGCATTGTCAATTGGTCAACAACTAGGTACACAAGCATACAACGACTTGGTATATGGTCGAGTAACTGCAGCTACTACACCACAAGATAAGGGTGGTAAGACATTAGCCTACTACGCTGTTATTAACGCAATCCTTGCTGGTTTCCAAGACGGACTATCAGGTTCAAGTAACAGTAACTCACCACAATACCAAAATGGTTACCAACTAGGTCAATCAACTTACCAAGCAGCAATCAATGCAACTGCTAACATCTCAACAGCAACTCATGTTAAAAACGACACTAGTTTGCCAACTAGCACCTACGCTAACAACGATGCAAGCAATGCTGTAATCGATGCTTACAATGACATGCTACGTGGTACTGGTCAAAACCAAAGTGACTTGGAGAAAGATAGTATTGTTTACAACGCTTTCTACAACCTACTATTCAACTCACTACAAACTGAATACAACAATGGTCAAAGCGATTTTGATAACCAAACTCCATACACTGGTGCATTCAAATATGATAAGACACCAGCTTACAGTGAAGGTTACTTGAATAAGGCACTAGGATTCCAAGCCGGAATTACTGGATCTACTTCAGATGCAGATATGACTAACTACAAGAACCAAGGCTTTATTACCAATGGTCCCGCATTCCAATCCGGTCTAGCAGAAGGTAAAGCCCAAGCTCAATCATTCCAAAATGCTAATAACCAATCAAATCCTGCAACTGCAGCGATCGATGATGTTACCCAAGCTGTCTTTGATGCCTTTAATGATGTTAAGAACAATGGAGTATCTAAGACACCTGCAGATAGTAAGTCTAGCCTATACAAGAAGGTTTACTACATTGCTGCTCAAGATGCTGTTACTTCATACACCAATGGTGCAATCGGATTTGTTAATGGTATAGGTAGAACCGATCCAAATAATCCAAACAACCTTGATGGTTTTGCTTACCAAAATGGTTGGGATAAGGCTAAATCTGGATTATTGACAGCATTTAAGGCTAATAATGCTAAACCAAGTGAAAATGCCCAAAGTACAGGTTATGTATATGGTAAGAATATCTACACTGGTGCAATGGCTTCAAGTCAACCAGCAGATAATACTACCACTGCCTACAAGGGTTATGTAGCCGCTCAAGCTGCTTTGAAGCAAGCTAAGGATGACTATGATAATGGAACTAAGGTTGATATTAATAATCTAACCATTCCATCTGGATACGATAATGGACAAACAGAAGCATACAAGGCTATCTACCAAGGTGCTTATTACCAATATAACCAACAATCAATTCCAGCGAGTCAAGATAACGACTTAAGTGAGAATGCATTCAAGTTATCAAGACAGACTAACCAAACTAACATCGGTGCAAACGATTTTGTCAATGGTAAGCCTCAAGAATCCACTAACGATGAATACATTGATGGTTACAACATTGCTAAATCTGGGTACCAAGATGGTTTAATTAACGGACCTAGTCAACAAACTCAAATGGAAGCTGGCAAGTCCAAGTCATATATTGCTGGATACGATGCTGGTGCTAACAAGCACGATAGCTATGTTAAGGCGGTAAATGACCAAGCTTCAGACGGTAGTCAAACATACGCTGGTGCAAAGCAAGCGTTAGATGACTACAACAACGCAACTACCGATGCAGCTAAGAATGCAATTGCTGATAAGCAAGTTAGTGATAGTGTCAATGCTGAATACGCTAACGCTTACAACACTGCATTGAGTCAAGCAAGAGCAAGTGCTACTCAAGGTACTAATGACTTTATCGGTGGTCAAGGGCATGCAACTCTTCCATACAGTGAACCTCAAAAGATTTACGATCAAGCTTACAAAGATGCTCAAATTGGTTTCCAAGCCGGATTAACTAATCCAAATGCTACCGGTGCCAATGCAAGTCAAACCGCCGGAATTCAAGCTGCCCAAACATATTCAGCTGGATACCAAAAGGCATTATCAGATGCTCAATCAGGTAGCCTAAACCCTAATGCACATCCAGAATTAGTTGGTTACAAGGATGCAGTCCAAGCAATTATTGATGCTAATAACAACCAAGTTAACAAGCAAAGCACTTCAGCTGTTTATTCAATTGTTTCTTCTCAACAATTGGGTATCAACGATGCCATGACTAAGTTGACCCAGCCTGCTTCAAATGCTAAAAAACTTGGACCAAACGATGCGGTTAATAATAACCAAGTCTCAAGTGATAGTTCATACAAGACAGGATATAACGCAGTCCTAGATGGTTACCATGACGGTAACGCAAGCACTCAAGGATCAACTGCTAACAAAGATGCTTCTCCTGAAAAGAACAACCCAGCTTACCAAGCAGGTTACAATCAAGGTAATGCTGTTGGTAGAAAAGAAATCGGTGCAACCGACTTCTTGAATGGTAGCTCAATGGGTGCAGAAGACAATAACTATGAAACTGGTTATACTGATGCCCAAACAGGTTACTCCGATGGAATTAGTGGTGCTAACAATGCCAACATTTCTAAGGAATACGAACGTGGATACACAGTTGGTCAACAAGCTAAGGCCGACTACCAAGAAGCTGAAGGTAAAGCTTCACCAAGTGCAAGTGATTCTAATTCAGACACTTACAAGGGTGTTGCTGACGTAATTGCTTCAGTAAAACAAAATGGTACATTTGCTCCAATTGCCGTTGATTCAAGCCACACTGCAGCATACGTAATGGCTTACAACAAGGCCGGAAATGATGCCATCATTGCTAGTGAAGAAGGTCTATCAGACTTTAAGGATGGTCTAGTCGCAAATCCAAGCAGTCAATCAACAGTTGCTAACCAAGCTGTATACCTACAAGCCTACAACGATGCTACTGCCGGATTTAAGCAAGGACTAAGCACAAACCCAACAAGCGAACCAACTAATCCAAATGCCAAGGCTGGATATGACATGGCTAAGTCCGTTCAAAAGGGTTACCAAGACGCTATGAACGACTTCCTAGCTGGTAAGCGAGACATCAATGCTAACGCCGAACCTGGCTACAAGGACACTATGGGTGCCTTAGTCGATGCTCAAACTAACACTAGAAACACAACTAACACATCACCTCTATACGCAGTGACATACTCACAAGAAGTCGGTGCTAACGATGGTATCAATGCTGTTAAGAACGATCCAAACACTTCAAGCGATACTTCAGTACCTGCTTCTCGTCAAAACAGCGTTAACGCTAGTGCATACCAATCAGGTTACAAAGGTGCCGTTGATGGTTACAAAGACGGTGCTGCAAGCACTAAGGGTGATTCAACAAACAAGAATGCTAACCAAACAACTGAAGGCGACAACGCAATTTACCAAAACGCCTACAACCAAGGTAATGCTTCTGGTCGTCAACAAGCCGGTGCAAATGACTACACCAAGGGAACTGTTGATCAACAAGTTAAGCAATCAGATGGAAACTACGCAACCGGTGTAAACACCGCTGCTAGTGGTTTCTCAGATGGTAAACAAGCAGGTCAAACTTCAAGTTCTGTTCAACCAACTAATACTGATAAACCTTACGTAACTGGATTCAACCAAGGGGTCGCCACAGCTAGTGGTTCAAATGCCGCAGTTGCTCCAGGTAACAAGGATGACTCAGGATTAAATGGAGATGCCAAGAACGCTTACTACGGTACTAAGGATGGTTACCTAGAAGGTGCCAATGCCGGAAATACCCTTTCAAGCAAGCCTTCTGACAACAAGGGTGCAGATACTCAATCCAACTCATACAGCGCAGCTCAACAAGATGCTTACAACGATGCGGTAGCTAAGGCTAACTTAGGTGCTCAAAACGCATTTAGTGGTAACAAGCCAGCCGCCTACTCAACTTGGAACCCTGAACAACAAATGGCTTACGACACTGGTGTTCAAAATGCCCAAAACGGTTACAATGAAGCACAAGCTAACATCAACGCAACTCAACCAAGCAACAATGGCACTAACATGTTTAATACCTTCAATGGTGCTAAGGCTGGATTCGCCGATGGAACAGTTGGTGCAACCCGTGACATTTCAAAACAACCAGCTGAATACCAAGCCTCTTACAACAAGGCGAAAGCTGCCGCAATGGCCGCTGCTAAGCAAGGGGTTGCTGATTTTGCTGCAAATAGCAATAACACTAAGTCAGGGGCAACTGATGCTTTAGGTAACGCTGAAAGTCACGGTTACCAAGCAGCACAACTAGGTTACAATGATCAAGAGACTAGTGGGGCAAGTCGTTCCAATACTGATCCTTCATACCAAGCCGGTGCCCAAATGGATAAGGATAAGTACAGTGGTATCGATGATGCTAACTTTGATCCAACTCAAGGTAACTCATACAAAGGAAGTGTGTCTCAAAAGGCAGCATACCTTGGTTTCATCGCTGGTTACAAAGATGGTGCAAATGGCACCAGTGATAACATTCAACCAGCTGATCCAGCGCAAGCTCACGTATACAATGACGCATATAAGCAAGCCAAGAAGCAAGGTTCTCAAGATGCTAGAAGCGGTGCTAATGCTTATGTAAATAACACAAGCATTCCTCAAGGTAACAGTTTAATTGCTCAAGCTAAACAAATTGGTTATGCTAAAGCACAAACTGGTTTTGCCGATGGACTAAAAAACCAAAATAACAGTAACAACGCATCATACAAGACAGGTTACCAAGCTGTAAACGCTGCTAAGATTGGTTTGTCAGAAGCGGAAGCGGGCAATAAGAATTCACAAAGCACTATTAGTGATTTGAATTCATATAACGATGCTCAAACTGCTTACAATGACGCAAGCACAGCTCTTGCAAGTAACCCAGATGATACATCTGTTACTCAAACTAACAACACTCCAGCTTACCAATATGCATACAACCAAGCTAAGCAAGATCTAAATGCTCAATACAATGCTGGTAAACAACAATTCTTGAACAAGTACGCAGCTGGAACTACTCAAGCTGACACTAGTTCTGCTAAGTCAACTCAAGGCATCAGTGCTATCAACCAAGGTTTCAATGAAGCCGTTAAAGGATTCAAGGATGGTATGAGTGGAGCAAACACTCCATCACTATCAACTAGCGCTGCCACAGCTGGTTTTGCTGAAGGACAACAAGCAATCAATGCCGTAAACGAAGTGACTGGTGGTCAAACCACTCCAGATTCTGGAAACAACGATGCTTCATACCAAAAGGCATTCGCTGCAGCCGTGGCTGCTAAGACTGCATTTGATATGAACCCAGATATTTCAAGTAAGGTACCATCAACTGATGCCAATGCCTTAAACCCAGTTTATTCACAATCATACAGTGCTACTGTTTACAGCCTTTCAACTGAATACTCAAATGGGGTGCAACAACTTCTAAGTGGTCAACCACTTCCAGCTAACTCCTCAACTGAATACACCGCTGGTTTCAATGATGCCAACAATGGTTTCGATAACGCATTAAACGGTCCTAACTATCCAGATACTAATGCATATGGATACGTTACTTCCGGTGCTCAACAAGGTCTAGCAGTAGGACAAAGAGCATTGTCTGGTTACAACGCCGCAATGCAAAACAACACAACCCCAACAGCCGATTCAGTTCAAAATGATGCTAATAGTGGTGCTACCGCCGGATACAAGGATGCAATTTCTGGTTCTAAGCAAACTGATGCACAATTAGCACAAACTAGTTTGGCATACAGAAAAGCATACGCTAAGGCTTACGATGACGTTAAGAACGCTGTTCTAACAGGTTCAACTAACTTCGTAAGAGGACAAACTCCTGATAAATCAAACAGCCAATATTCCAAGATTATGGAAGGATACAACTATGCTTCCCAAGGTTTTGAATACGCTAAGAGTCATCAAAGCAAGGACACAACCGGTTTAACAGATGATCAAAAGAACAACTCATCATTCATGAGAGGTTTCTATGCTTATGTTGATGCTGTAATTGGTTACAACGATGCTCAAAATGCAACCTCAGATACTGCTTCATACAATGCTCCTTACAAGGAACAACAACGTGGTTACGAAGGGGCAATTGATGGATACAGAGATGGTAAGAACGGAACTAATCAATACACTAACAATGAAGTCTTCCCATCATCACGTGTTGCGTACGACCTTGCATACCAAGATGCCAAAGCTAAGGCAACTCAAGGTGCAATCGATGCATTAACAACCAATCCAACAACTGATACTTCTCAATTCAAAGCAAAACAATTGGATGCATATCAAACAGGTAAAAATAACGCAGTCACTGGTTACAACCAAGCTAAGTCAGACTTATCTGTTTCAAACATCAACCCATACACTGCCGGAACCGATTCATACAATACCTTCAATGGTGCTCACGATGGTTTCGTAGCCGGAATCACTGGAAATGGTACACCAGCATCAAACGATCCAGTCTACACAGCCGCTTACAACAAGGCTCAAGCAGAAGCTGGTGCCAATGTTTCAAATGGTGTAGCTGACTTCGCCAAGAATGCTGACGATACCAGCAAACAAAGTCAAACTGACGCTACTAACCAAGCACTATATAATGGTTACAATAACGCTAGTGAAGGTTATGCTGCTCAAATTGGTGGAACTGCTGACAGTACTAACACCAACGTTGCATACACTGCCGGTGTTCAAATGGCAATCGATAGAGCTAACGGAATCAATGCCGCAATCGAAAATCCTAATGCAACTGCATCAGGATCATCCGCTGAAGTTGCAGCATTTAACGCAACTATCGCAGGATTCAAAGATGTTATTAACGGTACAACTACCGGTCAAACTCCAAGTTCAAGCGATGCTGCTCAAACCAAGGTTTACTTGGATTCATATGGTCAAGCCCAATCAACAGCTTTAACTAGTGCTTCAAACGGTGCGCAAGCATTCGTTCAAAACACTGGTAAACCAGCAAGTGGTAGTGACTACAATTCAGTTGCTACATTAGCTGGTTACAACCAAGCTAAGAGTGGTCATGATGACTTTGCTGCAAACAAGGCAGCTCAATTATCAACAGCTGCTTACATGACTGGTTACAATGCTGCTAAGTCAGCTGCTAGTGGTTTAGCCGATGCACAAAATGCAACTAACAGTGGTCAAGGTACCGCATTAGACGCTACTGCATATGGGGATGCTCAAACTGCATACACAGATGCATTTAACTATGTAACTGCTCATCCACAAGATACTTCAGCTCAAGCATTTGCTAATAAGTCAACTGCATACAACGATTCATACAATGCAGCTAAGACTTACCTACAAGGTCAATACGTTGCGGGTCAAAACCAATTCGTTAACCAATACGCAAATGGAAACAACTCAGCTAACTTAAGTGGTGTTGCTTCAACTCAAGCACAAACATTGGTTAACCAAGGATTTAATGACATGCTAAGTGGTTACAACGAATCCATTAATGGTAATAACTTAAATGGTGGTGCAAGTTCATCAGACAACCCAGTTCAACAAGCTGGTTTCAATGAAGGACAACTTGTATTGAAGGCTGCTAACCAAGTAGCTAATGGAAACACTACCGGTGATGCGGGAAATAATGACGCAATTTACCAAAAGGCTTTAGCTGCTGCAAATGTTGCTAAGGAAGCATTCGATGCTAACCCAGATATCTCAGATATTGTAGCTGCCAGCGATAGCAACTCTTCAACCGCTCCATACACTAACGCCTACAAGGCAACTGTGGATCAAATGAAGGCTAACTACCAATCAGGTATTACACAATACCTAAGTGGTCAAGCTACTCAATCAAACGTACCTAGTGAATTAACACAAGGATACAACGATGCTAAAACTGGATACGTTACAGCAATGCAAGGTTCAACAATGGCATCCAACTCTACAAGTGGTGTTCAAGCTGGTTTCAACCAAGGACAACTTGTATACAACGGATACATTAATGCCATGAATAACCAAGCTAGCGCCGGAAGTCAAAACCAACACCAAGTTGATGGTTACAACGGTGCTTCCGACGGTGTCAAAGCTGCAATGACTGCAGGTGGCACAATTCAAACAGATGCTCAATTGAAGGCAGCTGGTAAGTCATTCGATTACATCCAAGCTTACGACAAGGCTGTTAACGAAGCCCAAAACTCAAGATCAATTGGGGCACAACAATACCTATCAGGTCAAAGCAGACCAACAGGTACTACTCAAATTGAACAATCTAAGGCCCAAGGTTATGACGATGCTAAGGCAGGTCATGATGGCGCAGCTAACGGTGCAACTCCTGCAGCTGATCAAAAGGCTAACAAGGAATTCATGGCCGGTTACAATTCATACTCAAACAGTATGAACGGTTATGATGCTTATGAAAACGGCGGTCAATTGGATTCAAACGCTAGTCAAACTCAAAAGGATGCCTACGATGGTGCCCAAGCTGGTTACCTAGCAGGACCAAACGGTGCTGGTTTACCTGATATGACTGGTAAGTCACCAGCATACATTGACTCATTCAAGAAGGCATACGACAAGGCCAAAGAAATCGCCAACCAAGGTGCTGACGATGCAATGACTGGCAATAAGTCAGATCAAAGTAACTGGAGTGCTCCACAAAAGGCTGCTTATGCTGCAGGTCAACAAAATGCCACATCAGCATACAACGCAACTAAGGCCAATATTAGTGCTAAGAACTCATATCCAAGCGGCTCTGATGCTTCTGAAGCGTTCGACGGTGCTAAGGCTGGATTTGCTTCAGGAACTACTGGTTCAAATGATGACAGTATCCTAAACGGCAAGTCACAATTGTTTAAGGATGCCTACAATAAGGCTAAGGCCGAAGCAGTCGCAGCTGCAAAACAAGGTCAATCTGATTTCGAAGCAGGTAACATTAATGGGGCAAGTTCTGGTCAAGATGCATTGAGTGTTGCTAGATCAAATGGTTACAACCAAATGCGAAAAGGTTTCAATGATGCCAACGCTAACCCTCAAACCATTGATCCTAATAACCAAGATGCTTCATACTTAGCTGGTAAAGCAATGTCAGACCAAGTTAAACAAGGTGTGGCTGACGCTAATGCCAACGGTTCAATTACCGACTATGGTAAGGACGGTTCTAAGACTCCAGCCCAAGTTGCCGCATACAATGCCGCTGTTAACGGATACTACGCTTCAGTTAACGGATACAAAGACGGTGCTAGTGGAGATAAAGAACACAGTAACCCAATTAATCCAGCTCAAGCCGCTGCTTACAACTATGTATATCAATTAGCATGGAACAATGGTGGCGCTCAAGCGATGGAAGGTGCTAAGAACTACGAAAGTGGTAACCAACCATCAACTGATGAAGGTATTCAATCACTTGCCCAAAACATCGGGTACAACGATGCAAAACGTGGACACGATGATTTTGCAAACAACAGGCAAGCCACAGGTAATGTTACTGCCGCATACACATTGGGTCGTGACATGGCCAAGGCTGCTCAAGATGGTCTAGCTGATGCTATCAATGGTCAAAACAACGCAAGTGCTTCTAAGCAACCAAGCGCATACAATGATGCACAACAAGCTTACAGGGATGCTGCTAACGCTGTTTCATCCAACCCAGATAATCCAGCAGGATTACCAGCAGGCAAGTCTGTTTCATACCAAGACGTATACAATAAGGCTGTCTCAGCTCTACAAACTCAATACCAAAATGGTGCTAGCCAATTTGGCTCACAATACTCAAATGGTAAGACTTCTGCCGACGAAACTTCAGTTAACTCCGATCAATCCAAGCAATTGCTACAACAAGGATTTAACGAAGCTGAAGCTGGTTATCAAGAAGCATTACAAGCAGCTACCAATGCAGATGGTTCATTGAACCTAAATGTTCAACCATCTGCTAATGATAGTAGCGCTAAGAAGATTGGATTCAACCAAGCATTGACTGCACTAGCTGCAGCTCAAAACGTTGCTAACGGTGAAATCCAACAATCACAAACTGGTCCAATGTATAATACAGCGTTTGAAGCAGCAATGGCTGCTAAGCAAGCATTGCATAATAATCCTGATGCAGCTAATACACTTTCACCATCAGATCCTAATAATAGTAATCAGGTATACAAGGACGCTTATAGTGCGGCTATAACACTAATTAAACAACATTATGCCGAAGGGTTTAGTGATTATATGACTGGTAAGACTGCACCTACTGGTGACACTCAAGCCGACATTGATGGTTACAACAATGCTAAGGCAGCTTATGCTCAAGCATTGAAAGATCAACCATTAAGTGGTTTGACTTACCAAGATGATAAGAGTCAACAAGCATATGCTGCTGGTCAAAAGGTTGTTAATGGATACAGAGATGCATTCAACAAGCAAAACGAAGATGCCACTAAGGATTCAAGTGACGCTTACCAAGCAACTAAGGCTGCTTACAATGATGCAAATGCCAACACTAAGCGTGATTTGAGCAAGTCATCATTAGACTACGTCACTGCATACAACTACGCTATGAAGATGGCAAACGATGCAAGAAACGATGGTGCTTCTCAATTCGTATCCAAGGGAACTACTGACTTCGGTAGTCAAACATTGGCAAACGATGCTCAAAACAATGGTGCAGCTGCTGCTCAAACTGGTAAGCAAGACGCTAAGGACAACAAGTCAACTAACGCTTCGACTGATAGTGCTTACCTAATTGGTTTCAACTCACTTTCAGGTGCTAGTGATGGTGCTGAAGATGCTAAGAACGGTAACTCAATCAAGAGTGCTGATGAACTATCTAATGAAGGTAAGGATCAAAACTACATCAATGCCTACACTGATGGTTACAACGGTACTAAGGCAGGATACACAGACGGTCAAGATGACAAGCAACCAGCTGACTTGAGTCAAGAAAGTCAATCCTACAAGGATGCTTACAACAACGCATACAACGATGCTAAGTCAATCGCCAACCAAGGTGCATTGGATCAACTTGCTGGGAAGAATAACCCAAGTGGTTACAACACTTTACAACAAGCTGCATACAATGCCGGTCAAAGCAATGCCCAAAGTGCTTATGCATGGGCACACGATGACGTTAACAACAAGAACAAGTTCATCAATAACTCCGATGCTTCAGAAGTCTTTAACGGGGCTCAAGCTGGATTCTCAGATGGAAAACTAGGAAATGTTGCTAATGTTACTTCACAAACCGCTGCTTACCAAGCTGCATACAATAACGCTAGAAGCCAAGCTGGAGCTCAAACAGTTCAAGCAATTAAGGACTTCCAAGCGGTTAAGGATACAACTTACAATGCAGACCAAGGTAAAAACGATGCAGAATCAATTGCATACACTAATGCATACGATCACATCAAGGCTGGTTTCAATGACCAGATCAACCAAACTGCATTAGTCGATACTACTGGTAAGGATTCATCATACAAGGCCGGTACTCGTATGGCTAAGGATGTTCAATTAGGTATCTCAGATGCTTCAAACAACCCAAGTCGTACAGATTACGTTGGTACTGATACCCAAAAGGCTGCTTATGCAGCAACCCGTGATGGATACCATGATGGTAGTTACAACAGTAGTACTACAATGGATTCATCATTAGCTCCTCAAAAGTATGCATACGATTATGCATACAAGTTGGCTAAGGCTAGTGGTTTGAATTCAGCAATCAACGGTGCCAATGTTTACATCCAAGCAGATGCCCAAGCTCCAGTAATTTCTGCTGATGGCATTGCTCAACAAAAGGGTTACAATGACGCTCAAGCTGGATATCAAGCATACCTAAGCAACCCAAGTGGAAGCGTAGATACTAGTCAAACTAAGGCATATCAACTAGGTTATGCAGCCGCTAAGGAATCCAGAAATGGTATTGCCACATTTAACGGTTTAACCAATCCAACTGCTACAACTACTGATCCAAATACCAACGCAAGTGCAAATGACCGAGATGGTTTCAACGGTGCTCGTGACGGATACTTCGCTGGAATTGCTCGTCAAACTAAGCAATTATTCGATACAAGTTCAAGTCAATCACGTGCATATCAAGACGCATACAATGCTGCTTACGACTCAGCAAGAGCCAAGGCCCAAGCTGGTTCAATTGACAAGTTAGCTAATCAAAACAACTCACAAACTAGTTGGGCTCAAGCTAATCAAAATGCATATGCATACGGTCAACAAATTGCTAACAATGCATACAACGATGCCAACACCAACCAAAACGCAAGTGCGTACACTGCTATCAACGATGCAACTGATGCATATGCTGGTGCCAATGCCGGATTTGCTGATGGTACTTTAGGTAATAACAATTACCCAAGTGATACTTCATCTAAACCAGTTTACTGGGCTGCATATAAGAAGGCACAACAAGCTGCTGCTAACGCTGCAATTAAGGGTGTTAATGAATTTGCTGCGGGTGATACTCAACCGGATAGTGCAAGTAAGACTGATCAAGTATCCAACGCTGAAAACTATGGATTCAACCAAGCTCAATCTGGATATACAGATAAGATGAGTCTAGGTGATCCAAATAGTCAAAACGTTTCATACATGGATGGGTACAACTTGGCTACTGACCAAACAAATGGTATGAACGATGCTCAAAGTGGTACTCGTACTCCAAGTAAGGCAGTATACAGTCAAGATGCATACAATGCAGCGTTTGATGCTAACGTTAATGGTTTCGCTGATGGTAGTAAGAATGTAACTACCAACAGTAACCCAACAAATCCAGCACAATCATTGGTATACAATGCCGTCTATGGAATTGCATCTCAACTAGGTAGTGCAGCTTCTAAGTTAGGTGCTGTTTCTGCTCTAATGGGTAACGCCAACACAACTAACAATGACATTCAATCACTTGCCTTTAGTCAAGGTTACAATGATGCAAGTAAGGCAAAACAAGATGCATTTAATAACTATAAGCAAACCCACAACACAGATGCTGGTAATTACACTCAAGCATATAACGGTGTGACTGATGCAATTAACGACGTGTTGAATAACCAACCACAAAAGGTTTCAAGCAACACTAACGTTTACAATTCTGCATACTCAAACGTATACCGTTACGCTACTAACCTTGCTCAAACTGGAGCATTGAACTACTTGAATAGCACAACTTCTACTCAAAGTACCAATGCTGATACAGATATCTACAACAAGGGTGTTAGCGATGCCACTGGTGCTTACAATGCAGCCGTTACTGATCCTAACCAAACTGAACCTAGTTCATATGTATCAGGTGGTAACGCCGACAAGACATTCAATGGTGCTTCACTAGCATTCAATGAAATCGCTGTTGGAAACACTGCATTAGGTACCAATGGAAACACTGATCCAGTATTTACTGCCGCATACAACAAGGCATTAGCTGATGCTAAGAACTATGTAAACCGTGGTGCTGTCGCATTCGGTAAGCTAACTGGCTTTAACGATGTCATTAACACCGTTCACAACCAAGTTGCTTACAGTAATGCAATTGTTAGTGGTTATGTTGCCGCTCAAAGCGCATACGTTGAAGCACAAGGTAACATGAGTGAAACTCATTCAAGTGATAGTGCTTACGACCAAGCATACAGTGGTGCAGTCGCAGCCTTTAACAATGTTGTTAACGGAAACGAAAGTGACACTACTGCTAAGAATGGTAAGTCAGAAGTATTCCAAGCAATGTACGACCGTGCATTGAACCATGGAATTGCTCAATCCAAGAAGGGTGCAATTGCCTTTGCTAATGGTAAGAAACAATCATCTGCTAAGGATTCTAATGCTGCTATGTACAACAAGGGTTACTCTGATGCTCAAACTGCCTACGCAGCAGCTCAAAGTGATCCAAGTCAAGCTAGTCAACACACCAACGATACCAACAGTGACAATGCCTACAAGGGTGCCGCAGCCGCATTTAACGATGTGACAAACGATACCCCAGGTGCTCACCGTGATAACGATAGTGTTGTCTACAAAGCTGTCTACGACAAGGCATTATCCGAAGCTCAACAAAACGCCACCGCTGGTGCCAACGCTAGATTAACTAACGTAGCACTAAGCGACGGTGTTAAGAACATGGCTAACACTGCAGCTAAGAGTGCATTCACAACTGGATTCAACGATGCTGATAATGGTTATAAAGCTGCTCAAAACGATATGACTCAATCAAGTGAACATGGTACAACTAGCAACCTTGATAGCACATACCGTGGTGCCGCAGCCGCATTCAATGATGTTGTAAACAACACCATCAATGCTGGTAAGAACGCCGACAGTAACTCTGTATATCAAAATGCATACAACTTGGCATTAGCTGAAGCTGTTGCTCATGCCAATGATGGTGCTCAAGCATTCTCTAATGGTCAAACATTATCTGATAGCTTGAAGAACCTACCAAATGATTCCGCAAAACGTGCATTCACAACTGGATTTAACGATGCTAAGAATGCTTATGCAGCCGCAACTGCTAACCCAGCAGATACCACTCATACTAGTCAAAGCAACTTTGACGAAACATTCCGTGGTACTGCAGACGCATACAACGCTGTCGCAAGTCACAAGTCATCTGATGCTGGTAAGGCTTCAGATACTAACAAGGCTTACACCGCTGCATACAACAAGGCATTCGCAGAAGCTACCAAGTTTGCTCAAACTGGTGCAGTTGACTTTGGCAAGAGCGTTGATGCAACTCTTGGTCGTACCCAATTTGGTAACAACCAAGCTGCAAAGGCTGCTTACACCACTGGTTACAATGACGCTAAGGTAAATTATGCTAAAGCACAATCCAACCCAAGTGATCAAGGCAACCACACAAGCCAAAGCAACGCCGATGAAGCATACAATGGTGCTGCCGCAGCATTTAACGATGTTGCCAACAACCAAGCCGGAAAGAATGCCACAAACGGAAACCCAGTTTACGCATCAACTTATGCTCGTGCATTGAACGAAGGTAAGACAATCGCAAGTAAGGGTGCTCAAACTGCACCACTTGGTAATGACGCAGTCAACCAAGCACTTGCAGTCTACAAGAACAACCAAGCAGCACAAAAGATGTTCAACACCGGTGTAACCAATGCTAACGCCGCTTACGCTGCTGCAAGAACTAACCCTAACAACACCATCGATTACAACACAACAAGTGATTACGATGAAGCTTACAAGGGTGCTGCTGCTGGATTCAATGATGTCGCAAGTGACCAGTTCAATAGTCAATTTGCTAACGATACCAACCCTGTTTACCAAAACGCTTACACTAAGGCTGCAAACGAAGCAACTGCTTACGCAACCCAAGGTGCAATCCTGGGTAACACTCCTGGTAAGCAAATATCTGATGGTTTGAATGGTTCAAATGACCAAGCCGTAATCAACGCTGTAACTTCTGGTTACAACGATGCTTACACTGGTTACGTTGCAGCTATCCAAGATCCAAGCAAGAACTTCAACCATACTTCAAACAGTAATATCGATAAGTCATACAACGGTGCTGCGGCAGCATTTAACGATATTGCCGGAAACAACGGTAAGGCTAGTCGTTCAATCAGCTCAGATCCTGTATACACTACTGCTTACGACAAGGCATACGCACTTGGTTTGAAATACCAAAACCAAGGTGCCGCTGATGCTGCTAACAATGTCGATGAACAAACTGGTATCGCTGCATTGAATGGTAACCAAGGTTTGATTGACGTATACGACCGTGGTTACAGAGATTCAGACGACGGTTACAAGCTTGCTCAACAAAACAGAAATGATCAAGTTAACCACACATCAGACAGTAATGCTGATGTATCATACAACGGTGCTGCTGCAGGATTCACCGACACAATTAACGGTGAAGTTGGTAAACATCAAAATGATAACCAAACACCAACTTATCAAAATGCTTACACTCGTGCCGTTAAGGAAGCCCAAGCACAAATCCATCAAGCAACACTTGATTTCAACAATGGTTTGAATAGAGATACTCAAGCTCAACAAATCAGTGCTGGTTCTGACAAGGATGCTTACGTAACTGGTTACAACAATGCCAGTTACGTGTACAAGAGCGTCCAAGATTCAGGTGAAAACGATGGTAAGCACACATCAGACAGTGTTAACGATGAACAATACCGTGGTGCAATGAACGCATTCACAGATGTCATCAACGGCACTCCTGGTGCAAATGCTTCAACTGATAGTGTGGCTGTTTATGAAAAGGAAAACACAAGTGACGTTTACACTAGTGCTTACGCTAAGGCTCAAGTCGAAGCCACTCAAGATGCATTGAATGGTGCAACTAACTTCATCTCACCAAACGCCGCTGGTAATGAGCCAACTGCTGCTGGTAAGTTGAAGGCATACGACAAGGGTGCAAGCGATGCACAAAGTGCTTACGAATTAGCTCAAAACGATAGAACTCAAGGTACTACTCACTCCACTGACAGTAATTTTGATGTTGTCTACACCAATGCTGTTGCTGGTTTCAATGATGCCATCAACGACCCATTAGCACCTGCTAAGAGTGGCAATAACCTAGCAACATTGACTTACAACAAAGCATTGGCACAAGCTAAGCAATCGGCCCTAAACGGTGTATTGGCATTCAACAACGATGACCATGATGCTGCATTTGCTAAGGAAGCTAAGCCAAGTGATAGAGATGCATTCAATGTTGGTTACAACGAAGCACAAATTGGTTTCACTGCTGCTGAAACTAACTACTTGGATGCAGCTCATCACGACACAAACTCCTATGCTGATCAAGTCTACACCAATGCTGCTAAGGCATTTAAGGATGTAAACGACAGAACTGGTCAAGTTAAGGACAATGTCACAAATGATGTTGCGGGTTCTGCTTACAACAAGGCCTTCAACGAAGCATTCAACATCGCAAACAATGGTGCCGATGATTCAGTTAATGGTGCATCACAATCTACCAATGTTGCTCAATATGCTGGCAAGAAGGCATTAACCGATGCTTACAATGCTGGATACATTGATGCAACTAAGGCTTACGCCGATGCTGAAAACGACCACAGTAAGGCAAACGATCATACTAGCGATAGTAACTACGATCGTGTCTACCGTGGTTCCTCACTTGGATTCAGTGATATTATCAACCATGAACCTGGCCAAAATGCTAAGGTCGATTCTAATAAGGCATTCGCTGATGCTTACAACAGAGCATCACAACAAGCATTCGCACAAGCTCATGATGGTGCTATCGATGCCAACGGTCCAAAGCAAGCTCGTCAATTGAACACCAATGCTGACAAGCAAGCTTATCAAGTAGGTTTCAATGATGCTACAAATGGATACAGCGAAGCTCAAGGTAATCCTGATGACAAGGCCAAAGCTGATGAAACAACTAATGCTGGTCTAGCATATGCTGGTGCAGCTGCCGCATTTAACGATGTCGCAGATGGCAATCCAGGTGAACATAGTCAAACAATTGCAGATCTTGTTTACCAAAATGCTTACAACAAGGCATTAGCTGAAGGTAAGGCTAACGCAAATAATGGGGCTACTGCATTTGGTCAAGGTCACACACTAAGTGATGACACTAAGCAATTTGCAAGTTCTGGTGCCAAGGTTAAGGATTACACCAAGGGTTACAATGATGCCCAAGCTGCATTTGCCGCAGCTCAAGTTGATGCAAGTCAAGCCGACCAACACAAGAGTGGCAGTGATTACGATGAAGTCTACTCCGGTGCTGCTAACGCCTTTAACGACGTTTCCAACCATACAGTTGGTCAACACAGGAACGACTCAAATAATCCTGCTTACGTTGCCGCATATGACAAAGCATTAACTTCTGGTCAATCAAACACCCAAGATGGTGCTTTGACATACTTGACTGATAGCCAAGACTACGACCACAAGATGGCTTCATTCACTACCCAAGCTGAAAAGAACTCATTTGCAACTGGATTTAACGATGCTAAGAAGGGCTACGAATTAGCACAACAAAATCCAATGCTTCAAAGTCATATCGATCAAAATGATCTAGATGACACTTACCGTGGTGCAGCTGCCGCATTTAACGATGTTAAGAACGGTACTTCAGGACAACACGCTAAGAGCGAAGATAATCCAATTTACCAAAAGGCATATGACAAGGCATTAACCGAAGCCATGAATTCATTCACCGATGGTTCTAACGAATTTAATGACAACAAGCCAAACTCAGCAAGTGGTGTTGACGCAAATAGTCTAGACCACAACAAGGGTTACCAAGATGCTAAGGCACAATACGAAAATGTCTTGGTAAACGGCGATGATAACCTACCTGAAAATGCAAATCCTGCACAAAAGATTGGTTACCAAAAGGCTAAGTCAGTCGTTGCCGGAATTATCGACGCAACTAGTGGGAACAAGCAACAATCAGATGATCCAAACTATGTATTGGGTTACAATTCTGCTCAAGCCGCATTGCGTGATGGTCAAGCATTTGCTCAAGCAAACGGTAAGTTTGATAACGTAAATGACATTCCAGTACCTGATGGATTAGATCAAGATGCATACCGTCAAGTATTTGCCGGTGCTTACGAAGGTTACAAGACTGGTGCGGGACTACATCCTAAGAACCCAAGTCAAACCAACCCAGCATTCGTCAATGCATACAACAATGGTTACAACAAGGCTGCAAACGATATTCCAGCCCAAGAAGATTACCTATACAACAGTAAGAAGACTAACTTCAACAGTAGAACCGACAAGAACTCGTATGAACAAGCATACAAGCAAACTGGTGATGGTTTCACTGATGGAATTAAGAATATCGAAATGCAAAATCCTGATTCTGGTTACTACGTAAATGGTTACAAGGCTGCTAAGATTGCACTTGCTGCAATGAAGAAGGCTAAGACTAAGGCTCAATTAACTAATGCCCAACTAAATGCATTAGGTGGTAAGACTTATGTCAACGCCTTTAACGGATACCGTCAAGGTGTTAAGGCAGCTCAAGCAAGTGCTCGTACTCACAAGAAGTTAACTGCTAAGCAATTGGCTACTAAGGGTCAAGTATTTGCATACACTTACAACCAAGGATTCAAGGTTGAAACAGCCCGTCAAACTAAGATTGGTAAGAAGTACGGAAGTGCCCGCGCAATCAAGCGTAGCCCAATTCCAATGAGTATTACCAAGAACCACTCAGCTGCATATGCTAAGGCATACGTCGCAGAGTACAAACGTCAATTCAAGGCTCACATGCCAAGATATATTTACAACGTTAAGACCATCTTTACTCACAGAATCACTAAGTTCTCTAATAGTTCAAGAATTGTTAAGTACAAGTACTCAAGAAGATACAACGCACATGTCTTCAAGGTTATCGGTATCAAGTACTACAAGAACCGTGTACCAAGATATGTTGTATCCGGTGGTCGTCTAGTAACTGCTGGTCAAATGGTCCAAGACGCATATTACCGTGGTAATACTGCTAAGACTACTAAGAGCAGTGACAACAAGAAGACCAAGAACAAGCCAATGGTATTCCGTGTAATTAAACCTACCGGTGCATTGATCCATACAAGCAAGAAGTACACCAAGCACAATGTAATCAGAAGAGTTCGTCAAGGACAATTGATTCACGTTGTTAAGGTTGTTAAGTACTATGGATTAACAAGACTATACCTAGGACACAACAGATACTTCACTTCAAACAAGACCTTTGTTAAGAAGGTAAGATAGTCGAAAAAAGACCTAGCTATTTGCTAGGTCTTTTTTTGTACTTTTGATTTATCGTTTTTTAAGTTTTCCTTAAGGTTGAATTGGACAGATTAACTAAAACTTATAGTGGTAGTAGAATAAAGTTGTGAAGCTTGATATCGTTGATTTAATAGGCATAAAACGATGAATTTTTGAACGTGATTGGGTCGTTTCAAGCTTTTATTTGAATTTTTTGTTCCAATCTAACGAGCTTCAACTTTTAAAATTGGTTAATTTAGATGTTCTGTTTGTATAAAACACTAAATTAAAGATTTAGAGAGTCAATAAATAACAGGGGAGGGCTTTCTTTGCAATACAATAAGAATGAATTTCAAAAAACCAATGATAAAAAGATTCTACGAAAAGTAAAGAAACAATGGGTTGTCGTCTCATTAGCTTCATTTGCTTTTCTAGGTGGAACTTCGCTGGCATTAATGTCACACGGAGTTTCTGCTCACGCTGATGATACTACCAAGAACAATACTGAAGTTGTTCAACCTAATAATAATCAGCAGTCATCAAACCAACAATCTGATGACAATAAGCAAACTGCATCAAATGATGATCAACAAAATCAAAATGATGTAAACAAGGATAATGGTCAATCAGCCAACAATAACGATCAACAAAAACAAAATGATAACAACGACAATAAGTTATCAAATCGTTTAGGTGCAACCGATCAATCCAATAATCAAAATCAAACTACTGACATTGTTAACAACCAATCCACTAATGATGCCACTAACTACCAAAAGCATTTACAAGGTAACACTAAAGATTCAAATGATGCTAACAAACAATATACCCAATCAATTAATCAAGGTGTCAACGATGCTTACAGTAATCGTAAAGCTGATAATGATGACATAACCGACAATAACAGCAAGGAACTTTACAGCGCTGCTTATGAAGGGGTCAATGCTGATCAATCCAAGAGTGTTTCAGACAATATGGCCAGTTCATCAATCGACGACATCAAGAAGGCAGCTGCAAATACTTCATCAATGCTATACATCGCTTACAAGTATGGTGTTGATTTTAGAAAGACTGCCGATGCAGCATTTAACGATGCAACTACATCTGGATCAAATGACTACACCCAAGGAAGCAATCGTCCTAGTGCAGATTCTGGTCTACAAGCAATGTACGACAACGCCTACATGGGTGTTAGAAACTCTTTAAACCAACAATTTGATTCAAAAGATAAGTTTAACGTATCTGGATACGACGCCAAACCAGACGATAAAAATGTACCAGAAAACAACACAGATACCAGTGCTGCACAATACAAGACAACATTCAATAAGATGGTAAACGACTTCAATAACGGAATCGTTTACGCTAATAACAACAATCAATTCAATAGTGCCATGGTTGCTTCAGGTACCAACAGTATCCAAAAGATTGTTTTAACTAACAACATTAACTCAAGCGGAACTGTTACTAACTTAGGCAACCTAGTAATTGATGGTCAAAACAAGTTCTCACTAAGTGGAGCTTACACATTTAACAAGTCTGACAGCACTTCAGTTGTTAAGATTCAAAATGTTACCAGTCTAGGGAATCCATACGTTGTAAACGGTAATGGATTCGTTGAATACGATAACGTCAGATATAACGATACCTTTGACAATCTATTCAATCCAAGCAATGGTAATGGTAACTATGTATTAGGTGCTAATGTCTATGCCTCTGATGCAACCACAAACAATGGCGTGATTACATATTCAGAAACATACAAGAACTTAAATCCATCCGGTGGTAAATTCGTTGTCGGTGAAAATGGCCAATACGCCTTTAACTCATTGATGGCTAACTATATCGTGTTCCAAGAAAACGCCAACGTTAACTTGAATCCGGTTGAAATCGATAACTACGTTTACCAAAAGAGCTGGGGTAAAACTGTAAAGACTAACTACATCGATTCTACTATGATGCCTAGTTACGGAATTGTTGCTAACAACAATATTAATGTCCACAAGGGTGCCAAAGTAAACATTACATTGAGTAATAACACCAACGGTATTCGTGTCGGAAACGTTAATAATCCAGCCGATACCGGATCAGGTGATAGCGGAAATATCGTTATTAAAGGTACTGTTAACTTAGTTGTTCCAGATGGTGTTACACCAACTGCTTTGAACTCTAACTTGGTTAATGGTCCTAATAACACATCTTCTGTTGCCAGTGGATGGAACAACAAGCGAGCAGATGCCGTTGTATGGCTAGGTCACGGGATGCAAATCCTAAGTGGTGGTGCATTCAACGTTGATGCTAAGATTCCAACTACTGCCAATGCTGGTTTGTACAATGCCTTTATCTATGGTCCATATTCAACCATGACTACTGGCGGTCGTAGAAACCAATCAAGCAGTAAGATTTTAGTTCTTCAAAATGGGACACTAAATGTCAACATGAATACTGGTTCTAAGGATCACCCAATTCGTGTTGCATTCCTACCAATCGTTGCATTTAACCCAAAGAAGTTTAACTTAACACTAAACGTTACTCCAGGTTCTTCAATGGGAGCAGCTGGTCCAAAACTAAGTCTTTCTTCAATTGATGTTTTCGGTGCCATTTTGGACCAAGGAAACATCGCAAGTATTAAGACTAATAGTGGTTACTTATTGAACCCATACATCTACCACTACCGTCGTAATGGGACTGCACTGGGTGAAAACGATGACAGTTTCAACAGTAGTGAAATTTTCCAAGATATTAACGGAACCACTAACGGATACAAACCATCCGGTTCTGATAGTAGTAAGAAACGATTTAGTTTCAGTTATCCATACACCTGGGGTGAAGTACCAGATACAGGTGTCACTGTTAACGGTGTTAGCTTCGATCAAGCATTCAATTACTTACAATACTTTGTTCAATTGTATGAAGACATCATTGCAAGTAAGCAAGACTACAGTGATCAAGTCTTAAACGGTAACATTGTTAACCCAGACCCTAACCGTACAGGGGCTTACAATCCTGAAAAGGCTAAAAACGGTGACAATCCAACTCAAGCTGAAATTAATGCAGCAATTGCCAACGTTTGGAAGAACGATGTTAACAGAGCAATTAATTCAACATACTACTTGAATGATACTAATAATCAAAATGCATTAAACACGCAAAAAGCTTACTTAAGTGGAAGCACATTTTCTGATTTAGCAGGGATGAGTAAGAGAGACCTTGCTAACAAACTTAAGAATATTAATGATCCTGATTTACCAAACATCATCATTAACATCGCTAAGGCATTAGGTCAAACTGTTGCGGGAATGTCTGATAACCAAAATGTTGTTAAGAGAATTAACGAAGCATTTAATGGTAATACACCAAAGGTTATTTCAGGACAAAACGCCAGAAATGATACATCTATCGACTTTTCTGGTTCTCCATCAATTGAATTTGACCACAACATTCAAACATACCAAGATGCTAACGGTCACTACCACGCTAAGTTTGAAGCAACATTAAATAATCCTGGTGACGATGCTAAGGAACATCAAGTAGAAGTTCACTACGTCACAGGTTCATTTGATGCTAAGTCAAATAACGGTGATGTTTACCGTAATATGTACAAGGCTAATAACAATAATGAAACATTAGCCCAAACCATCACATTGGATTCAAGCAATTCAACTACTTTAAGTGATGGTAGTATTCAATTCAACGGTGATATCGATTTAGGTACTAAGCCAATCGATACTGTCGGAATTCGTTTGAATACATTCATGCAAACTGGTTTGGCAGATTGGCAAGGACCTGCATATCAACCAATTGCCAGTGTTTCAAGTTCACTTCGTCCTGGTAACAACAGTTATCAAACTAACGTTGAAGGATTCAACAGTGTTTGGACTCGTCTAGATAATGGACAAGAACTTAAACTAAAGGGTAACTACGGTCCCGATAATGATATGCACTCAATCGCCGCAATGCCTACAGCACAAGGTTTCTTGAAGAATATTAGTGGTATTTTGAACCACTTAAGCGATCGTGATACCAATGAAGCTCAATACTACACCAATAAGACTTCAAGTGATCCACTACCAAGTCCAGAATATCGTGAATACCTAATTAATAACCAAAACATCACACCATTTGATGATTCATCATACAGTGGTGCAGATGCAAACAACAAAGAAACAAGTTTTGCAACAGTTAGAGTTATCGCTTCTAACGGTGACAAGACTAGACTAGTTGGTATTGCTAAGATGCCATTTGATGCTATTTTAAATAACGGCTCATACGATACTTCTAACTACCAAGCTAAGACCGCATTTACAAAACTAGCTAGTGATGTATCCAACAATAACAAGGGGTACACTCTTGATTTATCGCAAACTCCAATGAAGCAATACGATAAGTCAACTTATGACATCTTCGTTCCAGATGTTCAATTCGTCCAAGACGGAGCATTACTACCAATCGATACTCCTTCAGGATCTAAGATGCCATTTAAGGGGATTGCTAAGGTTGATAAGTCAACTGGAAACGTAATTTCAATTACTCCACAACTTCCTGGTTTTGCTGTTTCAGCCAATAACAATGGTCTAAACACAGATAGTTATGGAATGTACACCGTGCAACCAGCTGTCGGTACTGCCACCGTTTACATCGATGATGCTAACGGTAACCCAACTGGATTAACCGCATCAGTTCAAGTCAAGGGTAATAGTGATGGTACTGTTAATGCCGTGCAAACAGTTAACGTTCCATCCGGTAAGAATGACGGTTTGCAATACACCATTGATAACAAGACCAAGATTGGGATTGTTACCGATGCCAAAGGTAACCCAACTTACCACGTTCAACTAACTGGTAATAGTGATAAGAAGTTCGTAAATGTTGTTACTCCTTCAGGTAGCACAATTGATCAAGGTGGATACAGACGCCAAGATGCCGATGGTAGCCTTCACACAGTTACCTACCTACCAGGTTTCGATTCATCTGCCAATACTCAAACCACAGGAACGGGTGCTAATCAAAAAGATGTTGTTAAACCATCTGCTAACCCGGTTAGTGTCAAGATTCCGGTATATCAACCAGGTACCAATACTCAATTAATGGTTAATAATAAGCCAGTCTTTATTGAAGGAACTGCCCAAGGTCAAAATGATGGTACGTCAAAGATTACTTCTATCAAAGGTAGAGGCATCTATAAGACTGACGATGGCAATAGATACAAGGTAAGTGTTGGTGACAAAGTTAAGGCCTACACCGACAATTCAGGTAATGTCATTGTTTATGCTGAAGGTCAAGTTGATAACGATATTGTTACTAAGACTCCAGCCATTACCCAAGACGGTGTAGCCGTTGATGGTGGTGCAACCGTTATTAATAGTGATGGTACATTGACGATTAAACCTGGTATGCCAGGTTTTGATGGTAGTAACCCTGGTCAAATGAAGGGAAATAGTGCTGTTGTTACACCATCAGCCTCTCCAGTTCGTATTACAGTTCCCGTAATTAGTAGTGTTGATGGAAGTCATGTGGGTGTCATTCAAGTGGATGTTCAAGGTAATAACGACGGTCATTCATATGTTGTTGGAGTGAACACTCAATCTGAATTCAGAGACAGTGTAGGTAATAAATACACGGTCAAGAAGGGTGACGTTTTAACTCCTCAATACAATGCTGGAAAAGTTAGTGCATCAATTGTTGCTAAACCAATACCTGTTGCAGATTACTCTGTAGAAGCTGTTACTGATAAGGGTAACAATATTACTTCAGGAGCTACGATTAAGACCAAAGATGGCGTTAAGACGTCAGTATCTAACATGCCTGGTTTTGATGGAAGTACACCAGCCAAATTTGATGCCACCGGTAGTGCTATCTTGACTCCTTCAAAGAATCCGGTTCAAACAACTATTAATGTTTTAGATGCTAACACCGGTGATAACGTTGGTACTATGACCGTTCACGTCCAAGGTCACTCAGATGGTAATTCATACATTACATCTATTGATTCACCAAGCAACGCGACATTAACAAACGGTCACAATGGATACACTGTTACAACCGGGACTGCAATTAGTCCTGATATGAGCAATCCAGGTAATTTCAATGTTTACGTTACTCCAAGTTATGTTGGTACCGAACAAGTTAACGCTGTTACCGATTCAGGTAACACAATCAAGGGTGGTGCAACCATCTCAGCGAATGCTTCAGGTGGCAAACAAGCAACTGCTAACATGCCTGGTTTCGCACCATCTCCTAATGCACAATTCGATAGCAATGGCGATGCTATCTTAGAACCTGCGACCGCACCGGTTCAAACTAACGTAGACATTATCGATCAAGATTCTGGTCAAAAGGTTGGAACTGCAACAGTCATGGTTCAAGGTAACGAAGATGGTACTTCTCGCATTACCAGTGTTGTTAACGGCGGATTTGTCGGAATGCAAGACGCAAGCGGCAAGCACATTAGCTACACTGTTACTGCCGGTAGTGCAATTGACTTGAATAAGGATAGTCAAGGTAATTACACCCCAATCATTAACGTTGCTAAGAAAGAATTTAACTACAATACCGGTGATAAGGTTCCAATCCAACGTGAAGATGGCACAATCCTTCCATTCTCAGGAACCATCAGCTATGACAAGGATGGTCATATGGTGGTAACTCCTGATTTGCCAGGATACAATCCACAACAAAACGACAAGGATGCCTCATTTAACGTTACAACCAACAATACCCCTCAAGCAGTTAATGTTCACATTTACAATGCTTTGACCGGTCAAGATACTAACAAGGTTGTAAACGTCCTAATCACTGGTCACAATGACTCAAGAAAACAAGATAAAAAGCCTGTATACATCGACATCACAGCATTATCTGATCAACAATCAGACGGTGTCGTTGCTGATAATACAGACACTGCTAAACCAGTCGCTAAAATTACTGATAGCGATGGTAATAAGTACACAATCAGTAATGTGTTAACTGCCAACAAGGATGTATTGGTTCACGTTGCTGCAAATGGTAATGATTCAGACTACTACTATCTATCATTGCTTCCAGATGGTACACCAAAAGATCAACAAACAGTTGATGTTGTTACCGCAAATGGTTCAAGTGTCGGTAAAGGTACTTACAACGCCAATACCGGTAATGGTAAACCATTCGTAACCCCTGACAATCCTGGTTTCACATCATCCACAGCTAAGAAGTACAACGGCCAAGACAAATACATTGTTACACCAACTACTTCTCAAACCAACATTTCAGTTACTGACGGTAATGGTAATGTCATTAACAACTCTGTCAATGTAACTGTAAGTGGTGATGCTAACGGTAATACCACAATCACTAAGGTTCCAAACAATGGTGTCATTAATGGTAGTGATGGTAATACCTACCAAATCAACCCAGGTCAAACCATTCAACCAAACACACCAAACACTATTGGTGGTGGTTACAAGACCACTGGTCAATTGATTGGAATGGGTAACGTTGCCGTTACAAATGACGGTCAAAAGACCAACTCAACTATCAGCAACCTTCCTGTTAATACGAATGCTGATGGCAGCCAAGTTGTTACTAAGAACACAACCAGTGCCGATGGTTCATACATCATCCCCGCAGGTTCAATCGTTTCTAACAACGGTCAAAACCAACCAAGTGTTGATGGATTCCCATACGATCCAACTGACCAAACTGTCACAATCAACAATGTTCACTTTATGCACAAGGATAAAGACACTGGATTAACCAGCACCATTAAGGGAATGATTGGTCCAGATGGCAAGATTAAAGTTGTTAACGACACAACATTAGTTGGTAACAATAATGATGCTTATACTGCTAAAGCCAACACAATTGTTGAAAAGGTAGTTAATAATGGTGTTACTGAATACCACGTTCAAACAGTTGGCCACAAGATTAGAAAGGATGTTCCAGCAATCGCCGGAGCTAACGGTCCAGTTATTGACAATGGTGCAACCGTTACTTATGACCCTAAGACCGGTGTAAAGACAGTTACATCTAATGTTGCTGGATTCGGTTTGGATAACGGTCAAAAGAGTGAAGAAATTCCTGCTAACACCAGCACCAGTCAATTCAAGTTAACTCCAATCAAGGAAACAATTGACGGTGTTCACAATGACCAAAATGGCAATGACACTAGTTCAACCACTGATCAACTACAAGTCCAAGGTCATGATGATGGTAGCGTTACTGTTATCTCAAACACTCCTTCAAAGGACGGCAAGTACGTCATCCCAGCTGGTGCTAAGGTCACCAAGAATGCTGATGGCACTTACCATGCCGAATCATTATCAAGAAATCCAGATGGCACTGTCACAATTAACAACGCTTCTTACGACGGTACTAACGGTACCAGTGTTGTTAAACCAGTTGTCGCTCATCTAAATGCCGATGGTTCACTAACTGTAAATACTGATACTGCTGTTGAAGATGGTAAGGGTAATGTCTACGTTGCCAAGAAGGGCAGCAAGATTACTCCAGTAGTTAACCCAGATGGCTCAACTACTTATCACATTGCTAGTCAAGTTCAACAACAAGACCAAGTCGTTCCTGCTAAGGCTGGTAAGAACGGCGATACAATCCAAGGTGGAGCAACCATCCACACTAATCCAGATGGTACTAAGACAATCAAGTCTAACGTTCCAGGATTCACTGGTAGCGATAATGTTTCATCCGATACAGACACCAGTCTTCCAGTATTAACACCTGGTATTACTACATTACCAACTACTCACGCCGATGACGTTAATAGTAAAGACACTGGTAAGATTATTACTAACATGAGTGTTCAAGGTCACGATGGCGGTTCAATTACTGTTGTTAAGAACACCAAGACAGACGATGGCGCAAACGTTGCAATGGCAAACTCACCAGTCACAATTAACACTGATGGTAGTTACCATGTTCAAACTCTTCCAATCGATAAGAATGGTAACGTTATGATCAATGAAGCCACAATTACCGATGAAAATGGTAAGAAGCTAAACAGTCAACCAATCTACGCTAAGTTAAACGATGACGGTTCACTAACATTGAATCAACCATCAGATGGCGGAGTTCACACCATCACTCAAGACGGTTACGCATATCAAGCTAACAATGGTACTCCAGTCGTTAAGACCGGTAATGGCTACCAAGTTAAGAGTGAAGATGATACCGCCAGAATTACCAACGCCACATTAATCGACGAAAAAGGTAATAAGGTTGATGGAACCGCATCAATCAATGTTGATAAATCAACTGGTAATATTCTACCAAGTTCAGACCTATCAAACGTTGCAACACTAGGTGGTAATCACGAAGGATACCACATCAGTAATCCTGATACTCAAACAGTTGATTGGAATGACGGTAAGGGTAACGTCAACACCACCGCTTCCGTTAAGGTTGTTGAAAACTATCCATATGATTTCATCTCTGATGTGAAGTTCAAGAACGCATATACCGGTGAAGTCTTTACCGATGGTTCCAAGAAATACCAATTAAAGGTTACTCATTCAGACGGAATGCCAATTAACTACGGTACAAAGGATGCTGCTAAGGCGATTAATGAATTACCTGATAACTATGTATACGATGCCGGAAAAAACATCATTGTTAACAAGAATAATGACGGTAGTTTTGAATATGTAATTCCGGTTGTTCCTACTAAGGCTGAACTACCAACAGCCATCATTGATGGTAAGGATAACCAAGAAAAGGCAATTACCAAGTTACCTGTTAATACCAACGAAGATGGTACAATCACCACATCACAAGACCACGTGGCTAAAGGGATGAACGACGACCCTAACTACTACTTTGTTCCAAAGGGTTCCAACGTTCGTCAAGAAGCCGATGGCACATACCATGCTGATGGATACACCATCCCCGCAAATCTAGATGGTACCTTTGACATTACCACTGGACAATACGACAAGGATAAGAACACTTCATACCCAGGTAAGATTACTGCCAACATCAATCCAGATACTGGCAAGATTACCATTGCTAAGGCATCAGTAACCAAGGCGACAGATGGCACAATCTACCAAGTCGATGAGGGTGAAGCTGTTACTCCTAAGTATGAAAACGGTGATGTTCAATATCACGTTGCTGCTCATGCTGTACCAGCAACTCAAAACATCCCTGCAAAGGCCGGTACCAATGGCCAACGCATAGACAATGCTGCCACAGTGACAATCAACCCAGATAACGGTACTAAGACAATCGCTTCAAACATCCCAGGATTTGCTGGACAAACTAACGTCCCAGTTGATCAAGATACTGGAAACATTGTCTTAACACCAACTAACGATGTTATTAAGGGTGTTCACTTTAACGATGACGGCAAAGACACTGGCTCAACCGGTGATGTTCCTGTTAAGGGTAATCAAAATGGTGACATTGTGGTTACCAAGAACACTAAGTCAACCGATGGCAAGTACATGATTCCTGCTGGTTCAACCGTAACCAAGGGAACCGATGGCAACTACCACGGTGATTCATTCCCAGTCAATCCAGATGGAACTATCAATATTCCAAATGGTAGTTATGATGCTTCAGACAAGACATCACAATCAGGTAAGTTAATTGCCAAGGTTGATGACAACGGAAACATGACCGTTGCTAAAGGCAGTGTTACCAAGGATGACAAGGGTAATGTTTACATCGCCCACAGTAATACACCAATTACCAAGTCAGTTGATCAAGACGGTAACGTTACTTACCATGTCAACGCTGAAAAGGTCGTTCAAGACCAAACAATTCCAGCCAAGACTGGTCAAAACGGAACTATGACTGATGGTGCTGCCAAGATTCATGTCAACGATGACGGTAGCAAGACCGTTGTTTCAAACGTTCCTGGTTTCAAGGGATACGATATTCCTGAAGGTCAACCAGTACCAAACCCAGTTGTATTAACACCAAGTGCTCAAAACATGAACGGTGTTCACATGGACGACATTAATGGAAATGACACTGGTGAAACTACCGATAACTTACCAGTTATTGGACAAGATGATGGTTCAATTAAGACCACAAAATCAATTACCACTCCAGACGGTAAGATTATCCTTGCTAATACCAAGGTAACCAAGGATAAGGATGGTAACTGGCACGCTCAATCTTACCCATACGATGCAGGTAACAGACAGGTAACCTTGTCACAACTTCCAATCAAGGATGATAAGTTTAACGTAATCGACCACCAAGATGTCGTTGCCAATGTTGATTTAGCTAACGGAACACTTACAGTTGCTAACCCACAAGGTGTTCACGCAACTACAAGTACCGATGCATACCAAGCCGATGCTGGAACCCCAATCGTTTCAGATAACAATCACTTGTATGTAAACACCTACAACGATACTGCTGTTCTACACAACGCTACATTGATTAACGTCAACAATAATGCCAATGTAGGAAGCGGTGTTGTTAGAGTTGATAAGACTACTGGTAACATTTTGACTGCTGACTTGCCATCAACTGGTGGTAACCAAAACGCAGGTTTCCATGTTTATGATCCAAATGGTCAAATTGTTCAATGGAGTGATGAAACTGGTAACGTTAACGACAAGGCAATTGTCCGTGTTACCGACAACGCACCATACCATGCAAACAACCACGTTAAGTTCATAAACATTTACAACAACCAAGTCTTTACAGACAACACCAACAACCCATCAGTTAAGGTTAACGATGATGACTTACTACCAATTTTTGCCGGTGGTTCAAATGCTGCTCAAGCTGTCACTGGTATTCCAAGTGGATACAGCTATGCCAAGGGTAAGCAAATTATCGTTCAACAAACTAATAATGATGATGACAGTGATAAAGACAAGCGTACCTACATTGTTCCAGTTGTCCCAGAACAAGGTGAAATCACCAATGCTAGTGTCTTGGATCAAAAGGGTGACGTTAAGGTCGACCACAGTCAAACATTATCAGTTCAAACCAACGATGATGGTTCAATCAACACTACCAAGGATGTCATTTCCAAGGGTAAGGATGGCAACTACTACATCATCACTAAGAACACTTCAGTTGTTCCAAACAGTTCTGGCGATGGTAGTTACACCGCTCAAGGTAGCAAGTTAGTTTCTAACCCAGATGGCACTGTTGATATCGATAAAGCTCATCTAGACGACAAGACTGATCCTTCCAAGTCAGTAATTGGAAAGGTTTCAGCAAACGTCTACCCATCAAACGGCACAATGACTGTCAACAAGACCACTGTCGTAACTGATCCAAACGCCCCAACTAAGGCATACCAAGTAAATCCTGGTGACCCAATCACTATCACTAAGGACGATAATGGTGAACCTGAATATCACATTCCAGCTACGATTATCGAACAAGATAAGAAGGTTCCTGCTCAAACCGGTCAAAATGGTACAGCTCAAGACAACGCTGCTACAATTCATGTAAATAATGATGGTAGCAAGACAATCATTTCAAATGTTCCTGGATTTACTGGTAACACCATTCCAAATGGTCAACCACTACCAACTAACCCTGTATTGAAACCAACTACTGGTACCATCGACAATGTTCATATCCTAGATAACGATGGTAAAGATACGGGAGCAACCATTGATAAACTTCCAATCCAAGGTCAAAGCGATGGCACAATTAAGGTAACTGCACCTGTAACTACTCCAAACGGTAGAATCATTCTACCTGGCAGTGAAGTCACTAAGGATAGCAATGGTAACTGGACAGTTCCATCATATCCATATGATGCAGGTACTCGTCAGGTAACATTGCCAAACGTTGCTGTAAAGGATGAACAAGGTAACGTTATTGGTGTTCGTGATGTCCACGCCAACATCGACTTGAACAAGGGTACAATGACTCTTGCTGATGAAAACGGTGTTCACATTGTTAAGGGTAAGCAAGCATATCAAGCAAATGCTGGTACACCAATTAACAACAACAATGGGGCATTCTCATTGACTGCCAAGGATGACACCGCTGTTATCAATAACGCTACATTCATTGATAACAACGATGGTGCTCCTAAGGGTAACGGTCAAGTTATCATTGATAAGACCACTGGGCATGTTCTGGACGCTAACTTACCAAATGGTGGATATGAAAATAATGGATTCCACGTTTACAACCCAGATTCACAAGTTGTTGATTGGATTGATAACAACGGAAACGTTGATCCAAACGCCAAGGTTGTAATTGCTGATAACTCACCTTACTCAACAAGACAAAACGTTCAATTCATTGATATCTACACTAACAAGCAAGTTTCAGCTGACACTACTAAGTACTTTATCTACGCAAATGATAAGGACAATACTCCTATCTATGCAGGTAGTTCTGACGCCTACAAGGCCGTTTCAGCAATTCCAGATGGATACAAGTATGCAACTGGTAGACAAATCCAAATTATTGCTGACCCAACCAATCCAGGTAAGACTTTATACCAAGTACCAATTTACCCATCCAAGGGTCGAATTGATAACGCTTCGGTATATGACCAAATTGGTAACGTTCAAGTTGACCACGGTCAAACATTACCAGTAAATACCGATGATAATGGTAATATCACCACAAACGATAATGTCATTGCCAAGGGTAAGGATGGTAACTACTACATCATCCCTAGTGGTTCCAACGTCAACATGAACCCATCTGACAACTCATATCAAGTTGTTGGTGATAAGTTAAATTCACCAAGCGATGGAATCGTTAATATGCCAAACGCTCACTATGACGACAAAGAAGATAAGACAAAATCAGTGGTTGGACCAGTAACCGCAAAAGTTGATCCTGAAAAGGGCATAATGACAGTTGATAAGACAACTGTTGTCAACGACCCAACTAACCCAGGAAGAGCTTACCAAGTTAATGCCGGTGACCTAATTACCATCAAACCAGATGGCAAGGGTGGCGTTGAATACCACATGGATGCCACTCCAATTGACCAAGATAAGTCAATCGATGCTCAATTAGGTGACAATGGTAAGACTCAACCAAACGGTGCCAAGGTTCATTACAACAGTGATGGTACTAAGGATATCGTTTCAAACGTCCCTGGATACACTGGTCAAACTGGACTACCAAACGATGCTGATACTAGTCATGCTAAGTTAAATCCTGTTAATGATGTCGCTCACGACGTATCATTTGATACTGATAAGAAGGCCACTGGTTCAACTGGTGACGTTCCAGTTAAGGGTGATAACGATGGTAATATCGTTGTAACTCAAAATACCAAGTCAACCGATGGTAAGTACATGATTCCAAAGGGAACCAACATTACCAAGGGTGACGATGGTAAATACCATGGTGATTCACTACCATTCAACCAAGACGGCACCGTAACTATCAATAAGGCTAACGTTAACGATAGTAAGGGTGATACTAAGGCTCACAAGGACTTAGTAGCCAACGTTGACGACCAAGGTAACATCACCACTGCCACGGATGAAATTGCTAAGGGTGATGACGGCAACGATTACATCATACCTGCCGGTTCACCTATAACTAAGAATCCGGCAACTGGTCAATACCAAGTAGCCGGCAATCCTCTACCAATTAAGGATGGCAAGGTTACAATCGACAATGCTCACTATGATGACAAACTAGAACCAGGTAAGGGTGCCATCAACAGTATCGTGGCAAACGTTGATGAAAACACTGGCAAGCTAACCGTAAGTCAAGACACAGTGGTACCTGATCCAAGTGATTCAAGTCGTGTCTACAAAGCAACTGCCGGTGACCCAATTACCATCAAGTCAGATGGTAAGGGTGGTGTTGAATACCACGTTGATGCAACACCAATCGTTCAAGACGAAAAGGTTCCAGCACAACCTGGTAATAATGGTAAGACTCAACCAAATGGCGCAACCATCCACTACAATAGTGACGGTACTAAGGATGTTATCTCAAACATCCCTGGCTACGATGGTCAAACTAACGTACCATTTAGTCAAGACACTACTAAACCAGTATTGACTCCAACTCAAGGTACTGCTTCTGATGTCCACTTCGATAACGGTGGTAAGGATACCGGTTCTAAGGCTGACCTACCTGTTAAGGGTGATAACGATGGAAATATCATCGTAACCAAGACTACTAAGTCAACCGATGGTAAGTACGTAATTCCTGCTGGAACTACTATTACAAAGAA
This sequence comes from Apilactobacillus kunkeei, assembly GCF_001421115.1. Taxonomy (GTDB): domain Bacteria; phylum Bacillota; class Bacilli; order Lactobacillales; family Lactobacillaceae; genus Apilactobacillus; species Apilactobacillus kunkeei_F. The sequence continues at coordinate 307,624 of NZ_JXCW01000001.1, forward strand.
CGATGACGGCACTTACCATGGTGATTCACTACCAATCGATGCAAACGGTGACGTTGATATCGCCAACGCAAACATCGTTGATGATAGTGGTCATCCACAAGCCCAAGCTGACTTTAAGGCTAGAGTTGATGACGATGGTAACATCGTAACAACCAAGACTAAGGTTGTTAAGGGTAACGATGGTAACTACTACATTGTTCCTGCTGGTTCATCAATCACTAAGAACAAAGACACTGGAGCTTACCAAGTAAACGGTACTAAGATGTCAACCAATGCTGATGGTACTCTAAACATCGATAATGCATTCTACGATGATAAGAATGACAAGACTAAGTCAGTCATTGGACCATTGGTTGCTAAGGTTGATCCAAATACCTGTGACTTAACAGTTGCTAATACCTCAGTTGTAACTGACCCAACCATTCCACACCGTGCTTACCAAGCCGATGCTGGTGAACCAATTACAATTGAAGTTGATAAGAACAACAATGTTTCATACCATGTTGCAGCAACCCCAATTCAACAAGATGAAAAGAAACCAGCTCGTCTAAGTGACAATGCAAAACCTGTAGATGATGCGGTAACTATTCACACTAATAACGATGGTTCAAAGACAATTGAATCCAACATCCCTGGTTACGCGGGAACAACTATTCCAGAAGGTCAACCAGTACCAAGTAATCCAGTATTAACACCTGTTGATGATGAAATTGAACATGTTCACTTCAACCACGGTGGTCAAGATACTCAATCAATTGGTAACATCCCAGTTAAGGGTGACGGTAATGGAGCAATTATCGTAATTAAGCCAACTCGTTCAAGTGATAACAAGTACTTGGTACCTGCTGGGGCAACAGTTACCAAGAGTCAAGATGGAAGCTACCATGTTGAATCATTCCCAATCAATGCTGACGGCGCAATTACAATTGACAATGCGCATCTCGATGCCAGTGATAAAACCTATGCAATTGGAAAAGTAATCGCCAAGCTTGATGGCAACGGCAACTTGATTGTTCAACACAAATCAGTTGTTAATAATGGTCATGGTTACAACTACACTGCTAATGAAAATACAATCATTAAGGTAGTTGTTAATAGCGATGGTACAACAACCATGCATGTAGTTGCGGTTAAGACTCATGCAGGTGAATCCCCTGAATCTGCAGGTAGAAATCGTGCTGCTAAGCTATTACCAGTTGAAAACTTGAAGCATAAGGATGCCGACTATGTATTTAGATACATGAAAGCATACAAGGCCGAATTGAAGAGAAAGTCTCCTTCATATGTTTACAGTGTGAAGGGACTATACCTACACAGTTCAGCTCACTTTACAATCAAGAACCGTGTGAAGGGTTATGCTAAGAAACCAAGAAGATTAGCACATGTCTTCAAGGTTAGAGGAGTTGTTCTAGATCATAACAAGTACCCACGTCTAAAGGTTAATGGTGGTTACATCTACTTCAACAAGAACATTAGGGATGCATACTACCGTACTAACCATCCATTATTCCGTGTCATCAGAAAGACTGGAGTATTGGTTCACACAGACAAGAAGTTCCATTACGGCAAGAGACGTGTAATTAGACTTCGTCGTGGTGAATTAATCCACGTTAAGAAGGTTGTTAAGTATTACAGCATTACTCGTCTATACATTGGTAATGGCCAATATGTAACTTCTAACAAGACTTATGTTGCGCTTGCTAAGAAGAGAGCACCACTTTACGTATACTGGACAAACAAACGTGGAGTTTACGTAAATACTCACTTCACTCGCAAGAATGCCGTTAAGTACTTCTCCAAGAGACCAAGAAATAAAGCTAACGCATACAAGGTATTGAGAATAGTCAAGACTAAGAACGGTACAAAGTACCGCATCAAGCACGGCTACATCAATGCTAAGGGCACAATTCCAGCATATTACGTTCGTCGTACTAAGCTAATTCGTGTCATCAGAAATAGGGGCATCTTAGTTCACAATGCAAAGAAGTTCACTAAGCGTAATGCGATTAAGCATTTCAGAAAGAACGCATTGATCCGAGTTCAAAGCGTAGCAAGATTCTACGGAATTACCAGATTCTACATTGGACATGGTGAATACATTACAGCTAATAAAACCTGGGTTAACAGAATTAAATAGAATCTAAAAATACCCGTTAGGATTTTTTCCTAACGGGTATTTTTTATACTTTTGTCTAAAATTCGAGTTTTACTCCAGAAAAATAAGAAAAAACCTCAGTGAAATATTAAGTAATTATTTACTTTTTTAAGATTTTATAAAATCAATGTTTCAAGTGAGAAATCGCGGTATTAATAGGATATTATATTCGTTGTATAAAAACGATTTTATAAGTTTATCACTGATTTTTAAGAGGAGGTGCCTTTTCATTGAAATACAATAAGAGAAAAATAAGAAAACTAAACGACAAGAAAATGTTGAAAAAAGTAAAGAAAAACTGGGTTGTAGTATCCGTTTCTTCTTTTGCGCTTTTTGGTGCGGCTAGTTTTACTTTGATGACAACTCAAGTTAGCGCAAACGCTGATGAAACGACTAAAGGTCAAGCAGCCGCAGTTGTGGATCAAAGTACTTATTCAAGCAATCAATCAAAGAGCCCAATAGTAACAAGTAACACCAGTTCAACACCTTCATCACAAAGCAGTTCAAGTAGCGTTCAAGCTAGCAGTTCTATTTCAAGTGAATCGAATTCGATAAGTAGTGTTAGTAGTTCAAATGTACAATCCAATTTAGACACTAGTACCAATAATAGTCAAAGTAGCAATTCTAATAATTCATTAACAGGGGTTAGTTTGTCCGAAGCTCAAGCCATCATTGACCAGATGGCTTCATCTGCGCAAAGCAACATTGATAGCAATGCCGCAGTGTATCGTGCCAACTTAGCTCAGGGACTAAGTTACCGTGATAACTTTGGATCAACGCCTCAAACTGTTTATTTCAATGACTCCAGCGGGATGCAACAACTTGGTGGTGGGGCATCCATGGGATATGTTGCTAACAATACCAATCCCAATAATTTTCAAATCCTAAATTCAGCAACACCAAATGCCAACGGAGTTAACCAATTAAATAATGTTAACAATATTTCCACCCCAGGAACCACATATGTTTTAACTACTAATGCAACTCCAGGACAAAATTTTTTAGGAACACCACAAGTTGCTGTTGAAATTAAGGGGACTAATCCAACTTTCCTAACACCTGTAACATTCGTTGATGCCAATGGAAATGCAATTACAGGAACAAATGGAAATCAAGCTATAGGGATGGCCGTATTAAACAGTTCAACCAATGCTTTGAAAAAGGTAACTAGTTTTTACAACCTTAACGGAACTAACTACGTAGCAAACGTTGGATCACAATTGAGTATGAACTCAAACTACGTCTACGTTGTAACATTGGTACCTGCTGCAAAACCAAAGCCATTGAACTTCTATAACACCAATGGCCAATTGGTAGCAACTGGTACAGTTAACATCAATAATGATGGAAGCATTACCAACACATACACATTGGGTAACTTGAAAACTCAATACTACTATGTGCCCAATGCTTCAACCCCAAACATTATTGCAGACGCTAACAACAGCGGTCAATACGCAGTTACTGTTAACCAACAAACTGCAACATTGAACTTCGTAACTCCAAACAATCAAATCCTAACAGACAGTAACAATAACCAATTGACTGGTTCGGTTTACCTAAACTCCGATGGATCAACAACCGTCAACGATACTACCACCATTAACGGTAGTGGATATCACGTTGCGCCAAATGCTAAAGCGGTAGCTAACGGTAATGGAACTTACTCCATTGCTGTCCTAAAAAATGCTAGAACATCAACAGTAACATTCACTAGTAAAGGTGTTCCGGTAGTCGATAACAGTGGAAACACTGCGGTAGGCCAAGTTAACGTTAACGGAAACAACGTGCCACAACTAGTTGACTATGGTAACTTAGCGAACAGTCACTACCACATCAGTCCTAACGGTCAATTGATTAAGGACGCAAATGATGACAACTTCACTATGGAAGTTGTTTTAAACAAGCTAAGCAACTTTGCTAATGCAACATTTGTTGATGGAAATGGTGGTACCCATGGTCAAGGAACAATTACCTTTGATGCCAACAATAATCCAAAATTAATCGATAACGGTAGTTTAGATATCAATAACTACTATGTCGTAAATGGTCAAGTTACTAACGTTAATGGCCAATACCAAGTACTGGTAAATCCTGATGTTGTTAATAACCAAGCATCATTAACATTCGTTGATGCAAATGGAAACGCACATGGTACTGGATTGGTTGCTTTTGATGCTAATAACAATCCAAAGATTGCTAGTGTAGGTACCTTCGACAGTAACAACTACTACATGGTTAATGGACAAGTGGTTACCGTAAATGGTCAATACCAAGTAGTCGTTAACCCATACTCAATCAGTAGTACTTTACCTGTCTACTTCGTTGATAGTAATGGTGTTAACCATGGACAAGGATCAATCGTTTTAAACGCAAATAACACACCTAGATTGGTTGATAACGGAACTTTCGATAGTAATAACTACTACATGACAACCGGTCAAATTATCAACAATAATGGACAATACCAAATCAACGTTACCCCAACAGTAAACGTTGTTTACTACCCAATCCAATTCATGGACTCAAGCGGTAGATATGTAAGTGGACAAGGACAAGTTGCTGTGTTTAATGGTAATACTAGTAATCCAGTTCTGACTTCCGTTACATCGTTAGATAATAACTATTATCTAAATAATCAAAATAGCTCTGGGCATGTTTTACCACAATTGTGGAATGGAACAGCATATGTTTATGTACTTCCTAAACCACAATTTGCTGATTCATTAGCTGCTGCAAGTAGTTCATCAGCAGCGGCTTACATTCAAAGTTCACAGGCAGCACTTAGCCAATCAATTACAAATGCAATTAATTCAGCATCAAGTCAAGCTAATTCAATTGCCAACAGTATTGCAGCGTCTAATTCTGCAATTGCTAGTGCCAACTACCAAAACTCACTAACAACACTTCAAAACCAATCATTGCAAGCATCACAACAAGCTTCAAGTTATGCTCAATCATTGATTGCCTCAGCTAATAGTGCATTACAAAGTTTGAGTAGTTCAGCTTCAATTGATAAGGCTAATGCAATTAGTCAAACATTGACTTCTGTCCAATCATCAGCTCAATCAGTCCAAGATTCATTGAACTCACAAAATGCACAACAATTGGCACAACTACAAAGTCAATACAACAACAGTTTGGCTGCCGCATCTAACCAAGCAGTCATCAATCAAAGTAATGCGGTTCAATCAGCAACTGATTCAATTAATGCTGTTAATCGTCAAAAGATTAATGACATTAACGCACAAAATCAACAAATTCTAAACTCATTGAACCAAAAATCCATCGCTGATTCACAAGCTGCCCAAACGCTTGCTGATTCACTAAGATCAAGCGCAGTGGCAAGTGTTCAACAATCAGCTGCCGGTGTGATGACTCAATTAACTAGTCAAAACCAAAGCTTAACTAACAGCTTGAACACAAGCTACCAAACTGCGCTACAAACATTGAGTGACTCTGCCAACACTGCCATTAACAGTGCCGCAACATCAGCTGCTAACTCAATGAGCGCATCTGCACAGGGTGTATTGACTAGTACAATTGCTTCATTACAATCACAATATGCTCAAAGTAGTTCAGAACAACAATCGCAATACCAAGCAGCGTCAACTGCTGCTTCACAAGCCGCCCAAACTGCACTAAACAATGCGATTACAAGTATCACCAGCTCAGCTAACGATACTTTTGCTAAGCAAAGTGCGGACAACTCTTCAGCAGTTCAAAGCTTACTAAACAAGAGTACTGCCGATTCAAAGGCGGCATCACAACAAGCAGCACAAAATCTAGCTGCCGCATTGTCTGCAGCTAGTGTGACTGCAAAACAAAACGCTGATAGTTTGGTAAAATCAATTACTGATTCTAACAACGCATCAATTGACGCACTTCAACAAAAGGGTGAATCTGACTCGAAGGCAGCAGCCGACAGTGCAACTGCTGCCATCAATAGTGCCATTCAATCAGCTATTGATGACGCTAACGCTAAATCCACAGCAACATCAATTGCCAATTCACAAGCATTGGATCAATTGAAGGCAAAATATAAATTAGACTCAATGCAAGCATCTAATGATGCTCAATCACAAATGAGTAGTGCAGTTAAATCAGCGCAAGATTCAGCAAACTCACTTGCACAATCGATAGCTCAACAAAACCAAAGTGCAATCGATAGTCTACAATCAAAGGCGACACAAGATTCAATTAATGCATCTAACAGTGCTGACGCAGCTATCTATCAAGCTGCTGATAACGCCGAATCATTAGCTGAAAGCAAAGCAGCAGAAGATTCAAAGGCTGTTTCTTTAGCTAATTCCCAAAAGATTAATGACCTTCAAACTCAATACAACAGCAGTATGCAATCAGCACAAAGTTCAGCTACCGACGCAATGAATAGTGCGGTTAAATCAGCGCAAGACTCAGCCAACTCACTTGCACAATCCGTTGCCCAACAAAACCAAAGTGCAATTGATAGCCTACAATCAAAGGCAAAACAAGATTTAATCAATGCATCCAATAGTGCGCAATCAGCAATCGCTCAAGCTGTTGAACAAGCACAAAGCGATGCCCAAGCAAAGGCTGATGCAGATTCAAAAGCCGTTTCTTTAGCAAACTCACAAGCCATTGTTGATTTACAAAGCAAGGCTCAAGATGACCTAAACAACGCATCACAACAAGCAAATAGCGCAATGAGAAGTGCTATCAAGTCAGCGCAAGACTCAGCAAGTAATGAGGCCGCACAATTATCTTCAGCTAACGCTAAAGCGATTGAAGATTTAACAAACAAATCAATTGCTGATTCAAAGGCCGCATCTCAAAAGGCTCAAGATGAACTAAATTCAGTGGTATCCTCAGCAATTTCATCAGCTCAAAATGATGCTGATTCAAAGATAGCTTCACTATCAGCTGAAAATAGTAAGGCCATTGATGCCATTAACGCTCAAAAGAGCTACGAATTGAATCAAGCACAAAGCAGTGCCAATACTGCAATTAGTGACGCTGCTTCAAAAGCATCAAGTGAAGCATCTAGTCAGGCTTCAACAGAATTCTCTGCTCAAAGTAGTGCCAACTCTGTTGCTATCGATGACCTAAATAAGAAGAAAGAACAAGATCTTTCAAGTGCAGCCGACAGTGCTCAATCAGCAATTGCCAGTGCTGTTAAGTCAGCGCAAGTCATTGCATCACAACAAGCGGCTCAACAAATTCAATCAATTGCCGATGAAAACGCTAGAGCAATTAGTTCATTGAACCAAAAGGCCATTGATGATTCAAATGCTGCCGTTTCACTAATGAACTCAACTGTAAACGCTGCTGTCTCACAAGCTAAGAGCCAAGCTCAATCAATTGCTGCAGCCCAATCAACTGCAACTTCAATTGCTAACTCAAAAGCCATTGACGATTTGATTGCAAAGTCACAATCTGACTCTTCTGCCGCGTCAGTTAATGCTGAAACCGACAAGAACAGTGCGGTATCTTCAGCACAAAAAGTATTAAACGATTCATACCAAGCTCAAATTACTAGTTTGAACACCGACTACGACAAGATTATCAATGAATTACGTAATGAAATTAGTAAGGCTAACCAATCACTTGCCGACTTGGAATCAAGAGCAAGTGCGCAAAATAGCTTAAATTCATCAGCAATTAATAGCTTATCTGCTGCTAGTTCAGCTGCATCTAGCCAAGCTAGATATGATAGCTCAGTAGCCGCTAGCTCTTATAGTTCAGTGGTTGCATCATATGAAGCTGTGATTAACAGTTTACAAGCTGATAGAGACTCTGCATCTAACGAAGTAATTAAGTACCAAAATCAATTAAGCAGTATGCAAAATGATTTCAATGCGACAATCTCAGCAGCAAAAAACGCTGCCGAAGAAGCTGCAAAACAATCAGCAGCTGCAATCTCGGATGCCGCTTCAAAGGCTTCATCAATTGCTGCCGAACAATCAAAGAACTCATACGAACAAAGCGTTGCTGCTGAAGCAGCTAGAAGTTCAGCAATTGCCGAAAGACAATCAATTGCCAATTCATACAGTGATTACATTAGTAATCTACAAAATGAATCGCAAGCTAGTTCAGCCGCAGCGCAAGCTAAGATTGATAGTGCAACTTCACAAATGAACAGTTACTCAAACAAGATTAGTAGTTTGATGGCTGACAGTTTGGCCGCCGCACTTAGGAATAGTTTAGCGATTACTGAAGCCAACCATAAGGCAGATAGCATTGCTAGTTCATATGCTAAAGAAGTAATTGATCTAAATAACAAGTACCAACAAGATTCACAAAATGCTGCCAACAGCATTAGTGCGCTTCAAAGTTATGCCAATAGCTTGTCATCTGCTAACGCTAACTCAATTAGTTCATTGAACAGTTCTTATGCAACTAAGCAAAATCAACTTGCTCAATCATATGAAGCAGCGCAAGCGGATGCAGTTAAGAAGGCCGTCGATGCCGCCAATAGTTTGGCAGCACAACAATCAACAGCTGCTTCAATTGCGAACTCACAAGCTCTAGATGCTGCCAGAAGCAAGGCATCTGCGGATAGTCAAAATGCTGCATCATCAGCACAAGACGCTATCCAAAGGGCTGTTGACGATGCGATTGAACAAGCTCAATCAGTCGCAGCTGCACAATCTAGTGCAACATCAACTGCGAACTCACAAGCATTATCTGCAGCAATCTCAAAGGCAAATGCTGATAGTTTACAAGCATCATCACTTGCTAAGTCCATCATGGATTCAGCAATCGCCTCAGCCCAAAAATCTGTGCAAGATTCAGCCAACTCTGTCTTTGCTCAACAATCATCTGCAAACTCTCAATCATTGTCCGATGCACAATCAAAGGCTGTAGAGGATAGTATTGCTGCTTCAAATTATGCAAACTCACTAATGAATCAAGCCATTGCTTCAGCACAATCAGCTGCCAAATTGGTAACAGATGCGCAAATTAAGCAAATCGAAGATTCATACGCTAAGATGCTAAATGAACAGGCTGATCAATACCAAGAAAGTCTAAATGAAGCAAGTAAAGCAGCTGTCTTAGAAAGAAACAGTGCAGTATCATCAGCACAATCAGTTGCTAGAAGTATTGCAGAACAAGAATCAATCGCTGTTTCTGTTGCGAACTCACAAGCATTAGTTGATGAGAAAAGTAAGGCTAAACAAGATAGCTTGATGGCTGATAGTATCTACAACATCAAGCTAAGTGCCGCTAGTATTGCTGCTCAACAATCAATTACTGCAGCATTGGATAGTCAATCAGCTGCCAACTCAATAGCATTGAGTTCTGCTCAACAAAAGGCAATCGTTGATAGTTCAGCTGCATCAAGTCGTGCCGAATCCGTTAAGAATTCAGCATTGGATTCAGCAAGACAATCAGCGCAAGATTCAGCCAACTCTTTGATTTCTTCACTAAACAGTGCCAACCAAGCTGCAATTTCAGCCGCTCAACAAAAGGCTCAACAAGATAGCTTAGCTGCACTACAAAGTGCACAAAGTGCAATCGATTCTGTTCGCGAAGCACAAGGAAGTTTAGCTGCTTCACAAATAGCTTCACTACAAGCTAAGTATGAAGATGAATTGAGTTCAGCAAGACAACAATCAACTGCTGACAGTATTGCAGCGCAAAAGAAGGCAGAAAGTGATATCGCTGATGCCATTTCAGCTGCAAAGAGTTTAACCTCATCACAAGCTCAAGCAACTATTGATTCAATCAATGCTGCCAACTCACAAGCTGAAAGTGAAGCAAAAGCCAAGTCAATTTCGGACAGTATTGCGGCATTTAACAGTGCCCAAGACGCTATTTCAGCTGCTAGATCATTGGCTGAAAGCATTGCTAACTCAACCATTGCTTCATTGAATGCTGCTAACTCACAAGCATTGAGCGATGCCCAACAAAAGGCATACAACGATAGCGTTTATGCTTCAAACAATGCTGACTCAATCCGTAGTTCAGCAGTTTCAGCCGCTAAATCGGCTGCCGAAAGCCTAGCTAGTTCACAATCAACCGCAACCTCAATTGCTAACTCGCTAGCATTATCAATTGCTAATTCAAAGGCTAACGCCGATAGTGAAGCCGCTTCATCAGTCGCTCAATCCGTAATGGATTCAACAATTAACTCAGCTTCAAGTCATGCTGCTAGCGTTGCGAAGTCAATCGCAGATTCATACGCTGACTCATATGCAAAACAAGTTCAATCATTGAATGATCAAACTTCATCTCAATCATCAGCTGCTAGCCAAGCAATTGAAGATGTGAGAAATGTGATGAATAGTTCAGCTCAAGCTCAATTAGATAGTTTGGCGCAATCAAATGCTTCAGCTCAACAAGCTATCAAGAGCAACTACGATAGCCTAGTTGAAAATGAACGTAGTAAGGCTCAATCAGCAATCGACAGCGCTGCATCAAGTGCAGCTAGTGTTGCTAAGAGTATTGCTGACAATGACATGAACGCTCAAAATGCTTCACTGGAAAGTCAATATTACGCTTCATCAAATGCTGCTAACTCAACATTTGCTAGTCAAATGGCATCATTGAGTTCACAAGTGGAAAGCGATAAGCAATCAGCAATCGCTCAGGCTAACTCTAAAGCAGACAGTATGATGGCTGAAAAGAGGGCTGAATACTCAAGTGCAGTTGCCTCATTGAACGCACAAAGAGATGACGAATTGAGTTCTCAAGCTAAAGCTAACGAGGAAGCAATGAGAAGTGCACAAAGTGTTGCAGCTAGTCAAGCTGACTCACAAGCTCAAGTAATTAGAGATTCACTTGCAAACAAGTATGAAAATGCAATTAACATTATCAAGGCGCAACAAGAAGCAATGTCAATTGCTGCCATGAATAATGAAGAATCAAAACTAAGTAGCCAAGCTGCTTCATTGAATGCCCAATATCAAGCTAAATTGGCAGAAGTAACCAAGTCATTAAACGATAAAAATGATGGTAACGAAACTTTGATTAACCAATACAAAGCACAAATTGATCAACTAAATTCTCAATTGAATGATGTGAAGGACAACAACAGTAAGTACTACTCAACTAACGAACCTACAAATGACTACATCGTTTCAGACCACAATGGTGTTTGGGTATACGGTAGTACAGAATTTAGCAAACACGAACGCAAGCGTTTCATGCGTTATGGTTCTGAATTCAAGGTTGAAAAGGTAGTTGAATACAATGGAATCACTAGACTATATCTAGGGAATGGTGAATACGTCACTTCAAACAAGAAGTACGTCGCACTAAGAAATGATTTCGACAACGTTCCTAAGTATGTTTACAATCTAAACGAAGATAGAAATCATTCTTCAGTTCACAAGGTTTCAGGATACAGATATGTAGACGGTCGTTTGCAATTCAAAATTCATGATCACTTCGTGGATAGTTCCGATTACACCGATGGTTATTACGCCGTTGAACCACAAAACAACGACAGATACTACCGCGTAATTAGACACCAAGGAATCGTTATCTACAACAGTCCAGTTTTCGCCAAGAAGCACGCCGTTGGAAAAATTAGTTTCAACAGCAGAATAAAGATCGAAAAGGTTGTTCATTACAAGGGCATCACCAGACTATACATTGGTCAAGGTAGATACATTACTGCTAACAAGACCTGGGTTAACAAAGAATAATAAAAAAAGCCCCTATCGAATAGATAGGGGCTTTTTTTATTTGGTTTAGATGGTTTCAAAGAATTGATTCCATTGTTTCATGACATTGTCTGCGCTAAACTTATCAGCCTTTTCAATGGCGTGTTCACTTTGTTGCTTGTGTTTTTGATCGTTAGCTAGGATATCGATGACTTGGCTAGCAAACTTACCTAGGTCACCTGATTCAACTAATGATCCATTCTTATCGTTGTCGATAATTTCGTTTGGACCGTAGTTAACATCGTAGGCAACTTCAGGAATTCCGTAAGCTAGACCTTCGATTAGTGCCATACTTAATCCTTCACCCTTGGATGATTGGACTAGGACACGGGTATTTTCTAAGACGTTTTGCTTATCTTGACCGGTCTTGTAATCAATCATTGAAACGTTGTCGACAACGTCTAGTTGTTTGATAATTTCGTCTAATTCATTCTTAAATTGAGCTGATTCGAAGTATCCCATCATGGTTAGGTGGACATCTGGAATGGTTTGCTTAACGGCAGGGATGATTGAGATTAATTCGGCAACGTTCTTATCTCTAAAGACACGACCCATATAAGTGATTTCATGGTTGGTTACGTCTGAAGCAGGCTTATGCATTTCAAAGATGGCGGCATCAAAGATGCTGTAGAAGTTCATCTTTGGATAACGTTTTGCTAAGTCCTTCTTTTGCGCTTCAGTAGGGGTGATGACACCTTCGTAACTGTTTTGGTAGTTATCAAATAGTGGGGTTAAGTTGTCAAACAACTTCGCCTTAGAATTACCAGCTTGTACTGGGTCTTCAGTATGTTCGTTATGCATGATTTGGTACTTATGCTTGGTAGTCTTAACTTCACCAACGGCAACCGTTAATGAAGGACGGTCATTGATAATGACGGTGTCCTTATCTGAGATTTCATTTAAGAAGAATGTGTATAGTTCATCTTCGGTATTGAAACGTAATGTTTTACCTTTGTAGTTTAACAACTTGTACATGGTAGGCATTAGTTGGTCACCAATGTTCATGTGGGTGATTTCCATAACCGGATTACCAGCCTTGTTTAAAACTAGTTCGTGTCCAATGTTGCCATCCGGATGCATGTAGATGGTCTTTGATCTGAAACCACGATAGTCAAAGACGTCTCGACTGGAGACGTTACCGAAGTTGTCGTAGTAATCGACGTTTCCGATTTCACCAACAGTAAGAGGGAAGATGGAAACCTTGGCCACACGTTGACCTAATTTTTCGATGTATGACTTGTTGTTGTCGACACCGTTAATCTTGTATTCATGCGTGTCGACAAGGTTGGAATATCTTAGGTATTCATGATGTTTTTTAGGACCTATTTCACCTTGGAAATAGTCGTACATATTAATGATATCGTCATCTGCGATACCGTATTTTTGAATTTCTTGATGCAACGAAGGGTTGTAATTTCTGGTAACAATCTTGGCATCAACGTTATTTTGTTTAAACAGTTTGATTCGGTTCATGGCTGAAAATTCAGTTCCCGAATTGAATGTAAAAATGTTTTCATTCACGAATAAAAATTTCTTGCTCATGATTAGGCCTCCTCAGTGTGTTCCATATCACTTAGACCCTTTTTGATGTCGAAGTGGTATGTCTTTAGTTTGTCTTGCCAAGTCTTCTTAGCAGAATCGATTAGTTGTTTCCAATCTGCCCAAACGCTGTCTTCTGAGAAACGGTTTGATAATTCATAAGCTTGATTTGACATCTTTTGTAGTAATTCATCATCGGTAAATAGTTTGACCATTCTATCTGATAGGGCCTTGGTGTCGTCGTAATCAACGACGTAACCATTTTCGTTATCGACGATTAATTCGTTTGGACCGTAGTTGGTATCAAAAGTAACACCAACATCACCTTGAGCTTGGGCTTCCATTAAAGCAAGGTTGAAACCTTCCATGACAGAAGCAAGGGCGTATAGTTGGGCGTTTCTTTGCACACCAGTAACGTCATTGGTGTAGCTGTGTAGGTGAACAGCATCCTTTAAATCGTATTCGTCTAATGAGGCGTTAATGCGCTTCATAGCGATATCGTCGTTGGAGTGGTCAACATATCCGTAGACATCCATGTTGATGTCAGGAACTTCTTTTTTGGCCATTCCCATTGCGTCGATAATTTTGTTGATTTGTTTTTCAGGAGCGACTCTGGCAGTTACTACGATACTATGTTTCTTACGGTCCTTCATTGGAATGCGTTGACCTTGTAGGTCTTCATTTTTAATCACACCAACGGGGATGGTAAACATGTCGATATCTGGGTCGAAACGACGTTTAACATCTATAGTTTGTTTTTCGGTAGCAGAAACAATTGCGTCGTATCTGTTAGCGTCGGTTAGTGAGTATTCATAGTTGTTGTTCATGATTGAAGTATCTGGTTCTTGAGCGTCACCGGCATGTGAGTTATGTAGATGCAAGACGGTGTAGGTAGGAGAACTCAAGTTTTCCAGGATTTCTTCAAAGTAATCAGAACGATCCATTACATAGATGTTTGGATGGTCTTGGTCCATGAATTCAACGTTGACGTCTTCAAGAAATTCTTGAAGTAATCCCACAATGTTGTTGTGAGTACGGACAGTGCCGTTTTCGTCGATAGTCTTAAAACCAGATTTTTCCATTTTACCTTGGGCGTTTAGTCTGAAGTAGTCTTCGATAGCGGGACGACCTTCAGGAGTGTACCAAGTTTCAGTCGCAATCTTGTTGTCAGGAGTATACCATTGAGCCATTGATAGAAAACCGCGGTAGTCGTAGAAATCAACACGGTAAAGGTTGGCAAATCCATCGAATAGTTCGACGGACTTCACGATTTGATCGTTGGTAACGTCCTTATCGAATAGGTTGATACGAGCGACGATTTGGTTCTTGCTGTAGACAATCACACGGTTGTGATCTTTTTCTTCTTCATATCTTAGATTAGAGACACCAAAGTTGATGTCTTTTGGACGGATTGTCTTTTTTTGTACATCGGTAGCTTTTTGGAAATAATCGAAAATGCTTAGGATATATTTATCTGCAATTCCGTTATTGTTTAAATGGAAGTGTAGCAGTGGGTTCCATTCACGAAAGACTAGGCGGTAGTCTTCGCCGAATTTTTCGAATAGTTTTGCGCGTTTTAACTGGGCATGTTCAATCCCGGAGTTTTTGGCATTAAAGCTAGAATTTAAGAAAAAATTCATATCGGATACTCCTTTTTATGTAGTTACAATTATTATAACGCAGTGAGAGTTAAATTTGAGTAAAGAAAATCTTAAGAAAGATTTTTACATGATTTTTTAACAAAAGTCTAAATTAGTTTTACAATAAATAGTGAAGTATTATTGGGAGGATAATTATGACAGAAAGACAATTAATTCAACAAATTCTAAACACAGTGGATGTGGAATACAATTTCGAAAACGTTGACTCAGATAATTCAGCATATGATATCAAAGTATTTCAACAAAAAGAAGATCGACGTCCACTAAAAAATGTGAATGATGAATTAAAGAAATACTTCAATGAAGCTGGCTTTAATTACACCGAACACATTGGTGATGATTTAGACTTAAAGATTAGCAAATAATACTAATAAAAAATCTAAAATAAAAAAGGCCCAAGAATAATTCTTGGGCATTTTCTTTTTAAAGTGTTGGTCCTTGATGATTAATTTCATCTGGAGTCATGTCAGTTAGTTCACAGTCAATGCGATGTTGTTTTAAAACGTTTTGAGAATCAACATCAATTGGTTTGAATCCTTTATTCACTAAGCGTTTTATATACATAGTGTTGTAACCCAATCCCCAAATAACAGCACCTACAAAATAGGTAATGTTTGTGGCATTGCTAGGGTCAACGTTTAAAACTAGCTGTAAGAACATGTGCACAGCCATGTAGATACAAGCATCAACACCGACGATACAAGCGGTGTTGTAGTAGTCAGAACGCAAGATGGAAGGAATCCAATGCAACAAGAATGATAGAATTGAAAATCCAAAACGACCAAACTTGATGCGATCATCGCGCTTAATCATGAAGACGAAGTTTTGCTTGAAATCTGGTGGTTTAGGGAAGTTATTCATTTGAATACCTACTTTCTATCGATTATTTTCTAGTAAATTTAACGACCGCTTCACAACGTGGTGTTTGTGGCATCATGTCGATTGGCTGGATGAAGTCCACTTTGTACTTGCGAGTTAGTTGGACTAAGTCAGCAGCCATTGTTGAAGGATTACATGATACATATACGAATTTTTCTGGCGCACTCTTTAAAATAGAATCAATTAATTTATCGTCTAGACCAGTACGTGGTGGATCGACGATGATGGCGTCCGGTTTGAAACCTTCTTCTAACCATTCTGGTAGTAGGTCTTCGGCCTTACCAACTTCGTAGTATGCGTTTCTAATCTTGTTGATGATGGCGTTATGGTTAGCATCTTCAACGGCTTCTGGGATGATATCCATTCCACGGATTTCTTCTGCATGCTTGGCCAAAGGTAAACCGATGGTACCAACACCAGAGTAAGCATCAACGATTTTTTCGTTTCCGGTAAGTTCTAGTGCGGAGATGGCAACTTCATATAGACGAGGAAGCATGATTGAATTCAATTGTAGGAAAGCACGAGCTGATAGTTCGAAACTTAGTCCCTTAATCTTTTCAACGATGGTATCCTTACCAGCTAGGTGTACTGTCTTGTCACCCCAGATAAGAGGGGAGTCACCAGGATTGATGTTTTGCATAACGGAAGTTACTTCTGGTAACTCAATCATGATCTTTTTTAGCATGAAACCTTTTTTAACGAATTTAGGAGTGTTGGTAACAAATACCACTTGAACATCGTCGGTGTTTAAAGCAGCACGGACGATTACGGTTTTTATGATTCCAGAATTGTTGGATTCGTCAAAGACGGGAATTTCTAGTTCTTGGATGAATTCAACAATCTTTCTCATTACTTTCATGGTAGCAGGGTATTGCACTGAACATTCTGGAAGGTCGACTAGGTCGTGAGTTCCTTCCTTAAATAGTCCGGCAATCACCTTGCCATCCTTCATACGAACTGGGAATTGAGCTTTGTTACGGTATTCGTAAGGATCTTCCATTCCCATAGTAGAACGGATTTTGAAGTTCTTGTAACCTTGTGGTTGGAACTTTTCTAGTGCTTGCTTGATTAAATCACGTTTGAAACGAAGTTGTGCGGGATATGAAAGTGATTCAAGTTCGAATCCACCAACACTTCCGGCATAACTATCACGAGGTTCAACGCGATCTTGTGAGACACGGTTAATTTTGACGGCCTTTGCCTTGATGTAATTAGGGTAGACCTTAGTTACTTCAGCAACGACTTTTTCATCGGTAAAAGCACCGGTAACAAACACTAATTTGTGTTCATAAAAACCGATTCCTTCACCGTTAATGCCCATTCTTTTGATGGTCATTTTAAATTGTTGGCCAACTTCGACGTCGACGTCGTTATAGTTGGAACGATTATTGCGATTTTGGTATGCCATTAAAAACGTCCTTTTCATTTATACAATATTAATTTACATTATATCATGTTAGAAATGTTTTTAAATTATCAGTGTATTATTTAGCGATTATTTTATTGCAAAACGGCTTGTAAAGGGGTTAAATAGAAACAGTGAATAAATTTGAGAGGGGCGATTTTTGACATGAAAAAGTTAAGAAATCTATTCTTACTTTTGACAATTATTGCAATGTTAATTTCGTTACCTTCAATTGACTTTGGAATTAAGGTATCCGCAGATGCCAATAATAGCTCAAACGTCATTGATGACAAAGATCCAGAATCAATCGATGGGGATGCAGCAAAGCCAAACGAGGGGACACAAAAGACTGGTGATAAGTTCAACGACAACAAGACCATCAGTGATTCTATCAACACCGATGGAATTGCAACTACCACCAGCGAAAATGCCTATGTCGATAACAACACTAACTACCATATTATCGACGCGCAGCTACCTAAGATTACGCCAACATGGGGGAATTACACGCACGTTCGTAACATGAGTGTTCCAAGTAACTACACATCAATTGATTCAATCAATACAGGTGCAACCACCTTTAAGACTAAGTGGTTCTTACCAGAAGGATTCCACGTTAGTCCAGAAGAACATGGAAACTACCAAGGTGGAATCATCGCTAACGATAGTATCTACTTTGTTGAATCTGCTGGAACCAACACCAACAAGGGTGCAATCGTAAAAATTAGACTTGATGCATTAGATAAGTTGGGAATTGATGACGCTACTCAACAAAACATCTTGGCCAAAGTCTTTAACTTCTTTAACAGAAATTCCGCTTATGGAAGTGACCACAGCAAGAGATTGTCAGATTTCATCGTTAATACTGACGTCTACAGAAAAGATAATAGAAACATTCAAACTAAGATTAGTAAGATGAAAAAGGTAATTGCTACCGCAAATGCAAAGGTTAAGAAGAATCAAAAGACCTTTAACAAAGCTACTAAGCAAGCCAAGAAGAAGTTAGCTAAAAATATCAAGACCAACCGTAAGACTGTTAAGAAATTAAAGAAGCAACACGTCAAGACTAGAGCGATTAAGAAACAAATTGTAAAGCTTAACAAGACTTACAAGAAGTTAAACGCTCAAAAGAAAAACATGAGTAAGCTGGCTCCTAAGGCGTTCAAGACTTACAACCGTGTCAAGAAGGCACAAGCTAAGTTAATCGCTAAGGACAACAAGCAAATTAGTGCATGGAATGCCAAGATTGGTCACAATAACCGCGAAATCAACCGCATTGGTCAACGCAATGACTTGTTTAGCAAGTACTTTGACTTATCAAAACTTCTAACAATCAGTCCGGTTACCAACATTGGTCACGGTCAAACATTGTCATATAATCCAAGCAATAACCACGTTTACTTGGCTCAAGACGATAAGCTAGGAGTCGTTGGAGATGACTTCTACAACCAAGTAACTGAAATGGATGCAGAAAACATGAACCCGGTTCACGTTTACCGTTTCAAACTAAACAACAAGGGTCATTACTACGCTATTCATACTTTGACATTCGATAACGATGGTAATGCATACTTTGGTGTTCGTGGCGGTCCTAAGAAGATGAAAGGTGCCTACACTCTATTCCACGGGACAATGAACGAAAGCGGAATTCAATTCACTCCAGTGAAGGGACTAATCAAGTGGCCAGGAAGCTTTAACCAAGGTGTCACTTACAACCGCAATAACAACCGTTTATACTTACTATCAAACGATATGATTATTTCCATTCCGGTAGATGAAGTAAGAAATGACAACATCCAACCACAAGACGTTCACTACACTACCTTTGGTACTAACCGTGAATTTGAAAGCCTATCATTTGATAGCAGTGGCTATGGATATCTAGTCGTACTTTGGAGATCCGAAGTATTGAAATCAACCACACCAATCGATTAATCAAAAAAGCAACCACGTAATGTGGCTGCTTTTTTATTATGGATTATTAGTAAGAATATTAAAGACATAGAAGATAATAATACTGATGATGAGGGTTTTGTTTTCAAAAAAGAATTTTGAAATACTTTGGAGCCATGATTGAAAGTAGTTATCATGATCAATGCGATTGATAATGTCGTTGACCGCCATTGTGAATTGGAAGGCTAACCAGATATATAACGAGAATGCTAAGAAGTTAATAAAAGCAACCAAGTATAATCCGGATAATAGTCCTAAAATGGTGGAAGATAAATGATCAGTTGCTGATAAAACATAAAAAGTGAAAACGATGATGTTCACAATTTTATTTTTAAAAAGTGAAGCGATTGTATAGTAAAGGAAAAACATGACGACTGGTAATAGACCGTGGTAGAAGGAGGCTAGACTAAATGATACTCTCATCTAATAGGATGGGGAAAACGAAGGTGTTAAATAATGTGAAAAGGACCAACATGACACCACCGTAAATTAGAATGCCTTTTTTGAATGCTTGGTTATTCATTAAAAATGCTCCTCGTTGTTTTATTTTTGATAATTATAATACAAAGAATTTCGTAATCAATACAATCATAAATAAAAAATGTTATGATTTTATTAATCAAATCAAATGAGTTTAAACACTAAATTCATGAAGGAAAGGGGATGTTTGAATGCATTTAGAACCACTAAGTTGGAACGACATCTTTGAACTAGCTAGCGCGATTGGAACCTTTATCACCGCATACATTGCGCTATATTTGAATCGCCGCCAGCCCCCAATGAGAATCAGAGTCGATCGTTCATCGGTTAATGGTCAGGGAGTTTTCATCTACTTCTTGGATGAGAAACTAAACACCAGTGGGTTCATTAAGTTAAACCGCATCTATATGACGCTACACGGTGAGGAGTTAGCGCACAGTGTGAACCTAGATTTGTTTAGGGAAGGATTGACGAGATGGCGGCCGATTTCAAACGACTATATCGTTACGATTTCAATCAAACGCAGTAGTGATGATGAACAGTTGAATCGCATCATTGCCGAGGCCTTCTCGATTGCTAAACATGAACACAATGACATTTCCCACAACGATATTTCTAAGAAAGATTTCCAGTTGGGATTCGAATTTATGGTTAACGATCCTCGGGTCCATTTGAATCCGGTTGAGTTTAACTTGAAGAAGCTAGAAGAATCCAGTGTAATTGATATGAATAAAATCAAGGAATTTATGCACTAAAAAATGCATGTAGATAAAAATTGTCTGCATGCATTTTTTATTTGTTCAAAATCATTTTAATGTGTGGAGTTTGGTGGAACTCGTAAACATCACCGACTGATTTGAAACCAAACTTGGCATAAAAGCCTTCTTTGTCATCTTGGGAATCGATTTCAACTCTTGGATGATCGAAGTGTTCATCGATTTCCTTTAATACGCGTTCAATTAATTGCTTGCCCAATCCTTTGCCGCGTGCGGCAGGGGTGGTAAGCACTCTGCCAAATGAAGTGTGGTCTTCTCCGTGAAAGACTCTGGCATAGGCTAGTAGTTGCCCATCTTCTTCAGCCCAGATATGTAGTGCTTTTTTGTCGACATCGTCGACCTCTTGGTAAGGACGTTTTTGTTCCACCACAAAGGTTTGAACACGGGCGTAGTAGATGGCCCATAGTTCATCACGTGTGATTTCATCAAATGTTTTTACTTTCCATTCCATGACACAACCTCCTAGATTGATTATTTTCATTCTACTATTTTTTATATTGAAAGTGTAAGATTTTGCAGTATTCAAGCAAAAAAGACGCGGTGTCTTTTTTACCAATCACTGTTATCTTTTTAATCGTTCAAGGGCCCTTGATCAATACGCAAAAGGATTGATTAAGATGAATAATTTAGATGCCGGTTTTGAATTCTTGATGAAGCAAAACCACGTAGGCATTGTCTATGGAGTATTAAAAAGACTAAACATCAGAGTGGATAACCCACAATTCGATGACCTAAAGCAGGAGGGCTTTATCCATCTAGCTACCAAGTACAGTCAATACAATGATGAACTAGATGACGATAGGGTCTGCGGGTATTTATTTCAGGCGGTCTATTGGCACCTGCTAGATATTTTAAGAAAGCAGCAACGCACCAACGACAACGTTATCAGTGTTGAAACAGAAATTGATGGTGATGGTTTCTTCCCACACGATGAGATCGACGGCATCGATTTGTTAAACCAACTATGGCTGCACTGCACCACTAACCAAAGGAAGTTTTTATGCTGTGCTTACAACGAGTCGATGACGGTAACCGACATCGCCAGAAAGTATCACGTCAGTCGAAAGACGGTCTATCAATGGAAGAAAGGCGTCCAAGAAGAATTTTACAAACTGGGGTAACACTTTTACATTTCAATACGTTATTAATAGTGTAAGGGTTGGCGCTAATCACTTATGAAAATTGGAAAAAGAGGTAAATAATAATGGAAAAGCAATGGGATAAGTCAAAGATTACAGTTACTACTTTAGGGAGCGACAATGTTATGAGAAAACGCAACATTGCCAATGCAATTCAAGAAGTATCACCTGAACAAATGGCTCAACTAATCGCAATCGTTGCCGAATTAACCGGTGCTAAAGTTGATGATGCAAGACTAGTACAAGAAAACAAGTATGTGGGCTAATTTTAATTGGAGGATAAATTAATGAAAAAACTAGAATTAACATTCAAGAGCGAAAACGGTAAGAACAAAAACCTAGGTTTTAACTATGTCGAAGGTGACCTAAGTGCTGATAAGGTAATGCCTGCTATGCAACGTCTAGCGGAATTAAACCTATTCCGTGACAAGGACGGTAGCTTATACCAAGAACCAGTGGCAGCCAAGATTGTTGATACCACTAACCAAGTTTTATTCGATAAACGAATTAAGACTAACACTTCAGCTAAGTAATAAAAAAGTCGTGTTGCATTAAGCAACACGGCTTTTTATTTTAGGTATCCATCTGGATAGTTTGATTCGATAAATTCACGAATGCATGACACCATCTTTTGAGCGGCAGGGGTTTTCATTTGAACCGAGTTCATTACCATAAAGATTGAACGGTAGAAATCATCATCAAATGGGTATAGTGAAACGTCACCGTTAATTCTTTGGAATGCTAGCTTAGGTAGGATCCCCATACCAAGTCCTGATTCAACCATCGCAATGATTGATTGGTCATCGATACTGAATTGAATTGAGTTAGGGGCAACGTTGTATTGATCTAACACCGCCTTGGTATCACCATCATAATCTGATTTTTGGAGGATGAAGTGTTGGTTTTCAACGTCCTTCTTGGTGATTGATTTACCATTGGCTGGAACGAAGTCCTTAGGGGTGATGCAGTAAATCTTGTCCTTTACCAATAGTGCCTTTACTAATCTTTCGTTAATTGGCTGACAGGTGAAACCAAGATCGATTTTACCTTGTCGCGCTTGTAAGGTAATGTCATTGAAATCACTTTGAATCAGCTCAACTTTGACGTTTGGAAATTGACTATGAAAGTTATGTATAATGGTTGGCAACCAGTTGATGCAGACACTACTAAAAGCACCTAATCTAACTGTTCCGGAGGTTAGTCCTTTGATTTTATTGGCTTCTTGTTGAAGACGCTCTTCGTTATTTAAGATATCTTGAATGATAGGAAGAACATCTTTTCCATCTTCGGTTAACTTAACTCCTGATCTATCACGGATAAGTAGTGAGAAACCAAGTTGTTTTTCTAGTTTATCGATTGAATGAGAAATTGCAGAAGGTGTTACTTCTAGCTTTTGAGCTGCGTGGTGAAAGCTCTCTTCACTAACTACGGTTACAAAAGCTTGGTATGAAAAAGAAATCATGTACATCAATCCTCTCGTCTACAATTAAAAACTTATTGTTTTAGATTATATATGTTTTTGTAAAAATATGTAACAACCATTTGAAAAAAATTATATAAACTATCGAAATAAATTCGAATAGAAAAAAAGACGCTATCCAAACGATAGCGTCTTTTTTATTATGGATACCAAAAGCCAAACGCTTCTTGCGACCAACGATGATATCTGCGGGCATCCATATTATTTACACATTTGATAATATATTCCAACGGTTTCGGCCGTGAACTAGTAATGATTGCTAGCATGTAGTGCATATCGTTGGCGCAGTAGATTTTATCTAGTGCCTTATTGCAGAGGTAATAATGTTTATCTCCGACATATTTGATAAGCTTATTTTGGATTTTTTGACGTAGCTTGCGACGGAGATGAAGATTGGCTTGCTCAAACTTGGCATCCAATGTAAGTCCTCTATATAACTGACGCAAATAAATCACTCCCTTCAAATATCTATATAAAATAGTAGAAGAGTTCGTAGCTTAATTGCGAATGAGACAATATCAGTCTCCTTGCATGATATCAATTAATACGTTTAATAAATCAGCATGATTGCGATATTTGTCTGTTACGATTAGTAGGTAGTTAACAACCTCAAAGTTATTTTGTTTATTTAGAAGTTGTTCGAATTGTGGGTATTTCTCGTCGTCGCTAAATCTTTTAGCGACAATTTGCTTTAAATAACTAGCAAAATAGTTCCTTAATCTAAGTTGAGCCAAAAGGTGGGTACTTGGATTATTCGAACTAAATGTTTCTGCCATTGGCAATACCTCCACTAATCTTTTTCTTTTACTTTAATATTTTTTGGAGTAAATGTCTAAAGTATGGCACTAACTTTAAAATTATTTAATAAAACACGACAATTTGTTAATGAAATAGTTAAAAAGTTAAAATGTGTTATAATCTAGATTATAAAATTATTGGAGGAATCAAAATGCAATCATTTTTAAAGAAGACAGTCTATGCTGGACTAACTCTTTTTGCATTAGGTTCATTAGCTGCAGTTAACACAACTACTGCTAATGCCAAGAAGCACGTCACTACTAAGCGTGTTGCCAAAAAGGTAAAAAAAGGGAAGCACACAAAAAAACAAACTAAAGTTACTGTCACATATTACAAAGTTCACTTTGCAGAAAACGCTGCATATGCTAAATCAAACGGGGTAGTTAGCATCATGAACAAACCAGGTAAGTTGGGTAATGCTAAGGTTGTTGCCAACAAGACAACAATGCGTCGTTTAGCTAAATCAAAACTACCTGAAAACGTCTTTCATGTATATGGAATGGCTAAGACTAACACCGGTTTATACTACGCTCACGTTGTCACTCTGGGTGGCAAGTACCGTGGCTGGATCTACGTTGGTAAGAACGATTTCCAATACAACCTTGATAACATCACTAAAAACACTGGAATTTCAGCTACGAAAACATTAAGATATGGTGCTAACCCAAGCAACGTCAACGTTAAAATTCTAGATAAGCTATGGACTTACCCTAAGTTCAGTCGTTACAACGCTCGTGTTGTTAGCCACAAGAAGGCTTCATACATCAACGATGATTTCGTTGTTGAATCAGCTGTATACAACACACGTGGTTGGTTATACTACTACGTTCAAGACGCCAAGAAGAAGAGTGTTAACGGTTGGATTTACAGCGGTAGCACTACTTCTCGTAATGCTAAGAAGGATACCAAGAAGACTTCTAAGAAGAATCCTGCTAAGACACCAACTGATAAAAAACAAACTCAATCTAACCCAACAACTACCACACCAACTCCAAGTACTTACAACCTAGTATTCAAATACAATGGCAACTTTGTAAGCACTAAGATTGTGAACTTATCAGATTTATCAGTAAACGGCACTCCTGTCGTAACTCCTGATTCAATCGCTAAGTTTATCCCAAGTAACTACCAAATCACTACTGATGCTAATGCCATCAATACTGACGGTCCGATTGTTAACGGTGGAACTGCCATCATCAACTTAAACGCTGTTCCAGCCACTCGTTTAACAATTGCCATCAAGCAAAAGGACACTGGTTCACTTTTGACTCCTTCAGCTGATTTAGTAACTACGCTAAACGAAGCTGGTCAAGATTTATTGAACCAAAAACTAGTATTAAATGGTCAAAGCATCAATGCTGATGCCGTTAAGTCAATCTTGACTAACCGCAACTTACTAAGTATTGATCAATCAAAACTATCAACTAGTGGTGCCGGTTCACTTCAATTCGTAGGTGTTGATACAACTGCAATTGATGCAAGCAACCCAACAGTTACTCTTTACTACAAATAATAAATAAAAAAAGCTTCCCAAAAGCGGGAGGCTTTTTTACTTTTCTTTAATTTTCAGTGAATATTATATTAATATGTATTATTATTAATGTATAAGATTAAAACGGAGTGATAAAAGTTGAAAAAGTTCTTAGTTTTCTTGTCATTGATAACTGTACTTTTAATGTGTTTTTCAGTTTCTGGACAGACGGTCAATGCACAAACCTACGTATATGTTACAAGAACTGGTAAAAGATACTACTACAACCGAAATGATTGGGGACTAAAGCGGGCACGCCAAGTTTATCGTGTTACCTTAAGTCAGGCGCAATCACGTGGTCTTACTTTGGCCAAAGATGAAAGTGCTCACCGCACCGTCGTTACCAAGGTTACAGCCAAAACGGCCAGAAAGATACATAAACAAGCAGTTAGTCACAGTGGTAAGACTAAGATTGCCAAGAATCAAATTGTGATTATAAATGGTAATAATCCAGCGTTTACCAAGTCCGAAATGTCATTAAAACATGGGGCATGGGCAAGATATGGTAGTTTGGATAAGCTCAATCGTTCAACCACTGCGAATGCAATGTTAAACTATTCATTGATGCCAAAGGTTAAAAGAGAACCTTTATATGTTGATCCAACGGGTTGGCACAATAAGAAAGACGGTGGCACATGGTTATATAACCGTAGCCATCTAATCGGCTATCAGTTTACAGGTCAAAACAACAACTTGCGTAATCTGATGACAGGAACGCGTTCATTAAATGATCCTGCAATGAGTACGTTTGAAAACAAGGTTGCATACTATCTACGTAGTAATCATCACCACTACGTTAGATATCAAATCAAACCGGTCTTTAAGAAGAACAATCTTTTAGCATCTGGTGTGATTATGCGTGCCAAGTCAGTTGGTAGCAACGCAATTTCGTTTAATATTTACATTAAAAATATTCAAGAAGGATTCAAACTTAACTACGCCAATGGAACTAGCGTAGCTGAATAATGAGGAGAATTAATGATGGAAAAATTAAAGCAGTTTTTAAAATGGTTAACACCATTTATTATCTTTTTAGTTTTAGCGTTATTAGTCGTTGCGATTCCACTAATTAAGAAACAAACATTTTTGGGATCAGATTCACTATTTCACTTTAACCGTTTCTACGATGCCGCAATGCAACTAAAGACCCATAAGATTAGTTATTTCCAAACTAACTATGGTTTCTTAGGTACTGGTAGAATGCTAAGTACCTTGTATGGACCAGTGGCAGCATATGCTGGTGGTTTTCTACTACTATTAGCTGGAACCTGGTTTAAGTTCGAAATTCTAACTGATTTAATCGTGCTAATTGTTTCAGCACTTGGAATGTACAAGCTATGTCGTGTTAACAACGTCGACAAGTACCCAGCAATCTTCATGGGATTCATTTACATGTACTCATCATTGGTAATGCAATGGGTCACTGCTCAACAATTTACCGGGGTAGGGGCAATGATCGTGCCATTCGTCATGATTTACGCCACTCAAATGGTCAGAAAAAATGACGTTTCATTTGTTGGCTTTGCATTCGTAATGAGTCTATTGGTGCAAACTCACTTGATGAGTGCCATGATTACCGCCATCGGAATTATTCCATTCTTCGTCGTTGGAATGATTAAGGCGGTTGATAAGAAGCAACGTGTCCGTATGCTACTACATACTATTTACGCTGCGTTGATTACAATGGTATTAACCATTAACGTTTGGTACAACCTAATCTACATTTCTGCTACCAACCACTTACTTCCGGTATACCCAGTTCCACATGTTCGTACCTACGGATACAACTTTAATGTTCAATCATTAGTGAACATTATGAAACCGACTGAGTTTATTCTATTTATTTTTGTATTATACTTTGTTATTAGAAGATTCAAACAAGTTGATATCTTAACTAAGACAACAGCATTCACTGGATTTTTCTTCTTAGTTATTTCATGGAGCCACTTCCCATGGGGAGTTCTTCAATATCTTATTCCACAGTTATCTTACACACTCCAATTTCCAAAACGTTTCTTGGTAATTGCGTTTGTATGTTTATTGGTAACTTTCGGTCGAATTTTAACTTATGAAATTAGAAACAATACTCATAAGAGTAACTATGCCGTGGTAGTAACTATCTTATTATTAATCGTTGGTAGTGCTGGATTGGATTTTTATGCCATTCACCAACGTAGCGTAAACTATGTGGCCTTAAATACTAAGCGTCACAAAAACAACAAGAACGATAACTCAATTTACTACTACATGAGAAAACACCATAGAACAATTCAAAAGGACACCCAAAGCCACAAACTATCTAACTTGCTAGAGGATATTATCAAGGCTACTCCGGATTATGTTCCTTCTTACAAACAAATCAAGGGACATGATGAATACGAAAAATTGAATCCATACGAATTGTATTACAAGGAATACATCGAAAAGAATCACAATAAGAAGATTCATTTCAAACACGTTGTAAGAAAAGATGGATCATTGAGTATCAAGTTCAAGCTAAAGAAGGCTCAAGAAATTCAAGTTCCATTGGTTAAGTATGCCCAAACAGAAGTAACGGTGAATGGAACCGTTAAGAATGTGAAGACAACTAAACTGGGTGCTGTTATCGTTTCAGCTAAGAAGGGTAACAACCGAGTAAACATTAAATACGTAACATCATTCACCACTCGTTTGATGATGGTACTAACATGGATTAGTTGGATTTTGTTTGGTATTTTTGCAATAACAAAAATTAGACGCAACAAGTAGGCTGAATGCGGTCTTTTGTCGTTTTATAAGGAAATGAATCATTTCCGATTACTGGAGGGATAGTTTTGGAACAACTGAGAAATGCGGCTAAAAAAGTACATGAAAGCCGCTTTTTCCCGCTGCTCGTATTTGGATTATTGGGGTTGATTGCGCTTAGCAGCTTGATTTTAAATAACACATTAATTTTAAGCTACGATACGATTTTTCACTTTAATCGATTTTATGACACTGCTGAGCAAATCAGAAATGGAAGTTATAATTACTTCCAAATGAACTACGGTTTCTTACAAACGGGAAGAATTGTTAATGCTTTGTATGGACCGGTAGTAGCATACATTGGTGGATTTGTCCTATTGCTAAGTTACAACTGGATTGTTTTTGAAATTGTAAGTTCAATGCTAGTGATGTTAGTCGCTGCATTTTCAATGTATTGGTTATGTAAGGTTAACGGTGTTAGTCGTGATTACTCCATCTTAATGGGTTCACTATACATGATTGGATCATCCGTATTCGTATGGGTGATTAACCAACAATTCACCGGAGTCGGTGCTGCCGTCATGCCGGTGTTCTTCATCGGAATTACTTTGATGCTACAAAAGCTAAGAATCCCGGTATTAGGGGTATCCGTTGGAATGGCAGTCCTAATTCAAACCCATGTGGTATCGAGTTTGATTGCCTTCGGGGCATCCCTTCCTATAATCATTGTTTCTTTGGTGCTAACTAAGGAAAAATGGAAGATGATTAAGGATGGTTTAATCGCAATTGTATTAACACTTGCATTGACCTTTAACGTCTGGGGAGTCATGATCTCAATCTTTAGACATAACTTCTTGATTCCAACATTCCCAGAAACCAGCATGCAACTATTCACAGTTTCACTTCACGGCGAATCAATTCAAAGCGTTGTGAAGCCAATGGAACTGTTAATCTTCTTGTATGTGATCTACTACGTGATTACTAGATGGAAGAAGCTAAACTACGTTGTAAGAACACTGGGCTGTGTGGGGTTTGGTTTCTTGGTACTGTCTACTAACATCGTGCCATGGACTCGTTTACAAGTTGAATTTCCTAAGCTAACCACATTGGTGCAATTCCCTAAACGTTTTGCGGTGGTACCATTCATCCTATTCTTCTTATTACTAGGGATGATTTTGACTAACGACAAGCACGCCTTGACGTTAAAACCATTGCACTACCCAAGTCGAGCATTCACTTACGCAATGCTATTCTTCGTTTTTGCGTTAAACATGGAATTAAACTTCCAAGCAATCAACCTAGGGGTATCTCAAACCATTGCGATGAAACAAAACAATGATTCTGTCATCCCGGTTAACCATGCGTTTAGCTACAATAAAAAATATAATCGAACATACTTACAGGACCTAGAAAGTCCAAACAAGTCGTATCTAGTTAACGATATTCTAAAGACAACACCTGATTACTTACCAGCTACTGAGGCAGTCAACGAGGATAATTATGCTAGTGTGCATCCATACTTGAACAACCACCGTCAATTGATTAAGCACAACTTCAAGATTAAGGGTGGCTACACCAAGAAGGTGAACAAGGATGGATCATTGACCGTCACATGGTATAACCATCACTCAAAGACTAGACGTTTTAGAGTAACTGTCGTTAAGTACTCAGCCACTAAGTTAGTCCTAAACGGTAAGAAAATTAAGCCAGCTCGCCTTAGTCAAGTTGGTGCCGTTACCGTTAAGGCTAAGCCAGGTAAGAATGTGCTAACAGTATCTTATCGTACTGGATTAGGAATGGATGTCATCTTCCTAGTTACCACACTTAGTTGGGTCGACGTCTTCGGCTATGTCATCGTTAGAAGATTCAAAAACAAAAAGAGTAACCAATAGTGGTTACTCTTTTTTATTTGCTAAATAATCCTCATACATGTACTTAGCCGTTTTCAAATAGATGTCATGGTATATTTGGTCGTCGAATAAGATTGAGTTGGCACAGGATAAATTTGGGTTATTAAACCGACTCTGTTTGACGAAATTAATACAGTTAATACTCTTTTGGGTGTAGTAGATGATGAAGTTATGAATCATCATGAGGTCCTTGAACTTGTTTTGCAGGTAGTACCCGCTGGCGTTGACCTTGAGATGGGTTTCTTTGCCGTGCATGTATAGATAGGAGAACTTATCAGTTGAATAGGGGATGCAATAGCTCAATAGGTTGGCGTTAAACCAAGAGTAGGACCGAGTCTTATGACTGGAGGGCAGTGGAATCAGGGATGCCTCGGTGGTTAGAATCGGAAACTTATTTTTGATATGCAGTTCCTCACAGACGCTTCGATTGAAGTGCTTGTGCAGCATGCATTCCATTTGTAGCTTTTTATTGATTAAAGCGGTGGTCGATGATTTCAGTAAGTAAAAGTTAAAACCTTTTTCAATCACCATGGTTGAATATCGTTTGCTGCGATCATACACGTCCACTAGCATCAACAGGTCATGCCAGTTGATTTGTTTGAAATTAAAACGGTGGTTGACCATACTAATCGGCAGCTTGTCGACATCAACGAAGGTGGTGCCATCTTTACTTTCGATTGCTTCTTTTTTTAAATTTGTTTCATTCATAAAAAAATCCTCTCGTGTGGTTTGCGTTTAACAAGCTAGCACGAGGGGATTTTTTAGGCGAATTATTTCGGCCAATTTAAGGAAATCTTAACTATTTTTGATGAAGTCACCTATGTAAAAGGCCAGTTTACGATAAGTATATGCGTTAGGGTGGACGTGTTGATCTTGGTACATGTCCTTGTAATTAAAGTCGGTGATAAACTCTGAGTGATATTCACGCCAATCAATGAATGGAATTTGGAATGCTGAATAGACTTCGGTCAATCCATCCAGTAGTTGATTGAAGGTGTAGTTAGAATATCTAATCACGTCAGCGGCGTTCTTGTCATCATCAAAACGAGTTAGTGGAAGCACTGCGTAAATCTTTGCTTCATGATGTTCACTAATAAGTTGTCGAATCAATCTAGTTAATTTGGAAATGATTCGGACCAAAGGAACATCTAGATGACCATAGTCGTTGGTTCCAATCATTAAGACGATAACGTCGTATTGCTTATCTTTGATTTTTTCAATTTCTTTTTCCAGTGTTTCATAGATAGTAGCACCGTTGATCCCGTTGTTACAGACACGGCAATTGTAGTATTTGGCTAAGTATTGTGGATAGTTGTAGCGTAGGTTGACGGTTCCATCGAAGCCACGAGTGACGGAGTCACCTAAGGCCACGACTGTTTTGTTTGTAAGATCCAATTTAATCAACTCCGATTAATATGTATATATTACCTATTATGATATCAAAAACTTAGTAAAAATTTAATTTTATATACTCATAAATTTTTTTGGTATAATGAAGGTCCTTGGCAGGGGCACATAAGCCGAAAAAGACGCGGATATCCGCGCCTTTTTTTATTGACACAATTGCCATTTATGATATACTCATTTGTTAATAAATAAAATTAGGAGGGCACACAATGACACACAAAAGAATGATTGTTTTGGATATTGCTTCACTTGGTTTAGGCGAAGCTCCCGATGCCAATCACTTTGATTCTATTGGTGCCGACACATTAGGCCATATCGCTGATAAGGGGCTAAATGTTTCTAATTTAATTAACCTAGGTCTTGGCAACGTACGCTGGGACAACGAGATTAAGTCAATTCCACAAATTGACGCTCCTCGTGGCTTCTTTGGGAAAATGGTTACCACAGTTGACAGCAACAGGGGTAGTGCCTCATTTCGTGAGATGTTTGACTACACTGCCGGTGTCCGTACAGCTTCTGTAATGGACTTGCTAGCAGAAAAACAACATAGTGTTTCAATTATTTCAAGCTTTGCTTATTATTGGGAAAAACAGGACGATATTTCAATGGTCCAAGTCCCTGATGATAGCAAAGCTTTTATTGAATTGTCAGCTAAAATGAGGACCCAAAAGAGCGGGTTAATTTACTGCCAGTTACCAGAGCTAAGACACTTCGCCAGAATGAACGATAGTGTTGGGTATGCTAAGCAACTAAATGTGTTGGATGAAACAATCGGTAAGGTCTTAGAACGACTAAGGGATAATGATTTACTACTAATCACTTCTTCATATGCCATTGATCCAACCAGGGACAATCGAATTACGCGTGAATATTTACCACTAATTGTCTTCAATCCAAATAAGAATGAAGGTAAGTCATTGGGAATTAAACGTTCACTAGGGGCGGTTGCTAATGCAATCGTTGCGTTCTTTGATTTAGACGATGGTGAAATTACTAAACCAAACTTCATCAACGAAGTTAAGTAATTAATTAATATTGAAAGGGGTGTTGCGCAACTAAAATAAGCTATTTGTCACTATATTTTTTGTCGCAGAGAAAGGATTAGAAATTTTATGTATTTGTTAGTTAATATTTTAGGAATTATTGTTTTCCTAGGGATTGCATTTATTTTTTCAAAGAACAAGAAAGAAATTAAATGGCGTTCAGTAATTACTGTTTTAGTGTCAAACCTAGTAATCGCTTACTGTTTAACACAATTTGCATGGGGTCGTGCTGCTGTTGAAGCCGCTGCCAATGGTTTCTCAGCATTAGTTGAAGTCGCCTACCAAGGTATCGCTTTTGCTCTACCTAGTTGGGTTCACGTTAAGTCAATGGACTTTGTAACTTCAGCACTTCTACCAATTTTATTAATCGTTCCAGTGTTTGATATCTTAACTTACATTGGAATCCTACCTTGGATCATCAAATGGGTAGGTAAAGGTTTGGCATACATAACTGGCCAACCTAAGTTTGAATCATTCTTCGCTGTTGAAATGATGTTTTTAGGTAACACTGAAGCACTTGCTGTTTCAACTCTACAATTAAAACAAATCTCAGCAGTAAGAAATGTTGTCATTGCCATGATGTCAATGTCATGTGTGACTGCCTCAATTCTTGGAGCATACACTCAAATGGTTCCAGGTCAATACGTATTGACTGCCGTTCCATTGAACATCTTAAATGCTGTTATTGTAACTAGTATTTTAATGCCAACTTCAGTTAGTCCAGAAGAAGATACTATCGCTAATTTAGGTAGTTCTTCACAAACTGCTGAAGTTGCCGTTGGTGAACATCCTGAAAACGCAGAAGAAGCTAAGAAAGAACCATTCTTCTCATTCTTGGGTGACTCAATCCTAGGTGCTGGTAAATTAATCTTAATCATTACTGCAAACGTTATCGCATTCGTTGCTTTAGCTGCATTAATTGACAAGATCTTAGGTGCAATCAATCCTAGTTTATCCCTAGAACACATCTTAGGAATCATCATGTTCCCATTTGCTTGGTTAATGGGTTCAGACGTGCATACTGCTTTTGATTTTGCGCAAAACATGGGTACTAAGCTGGTAACTAACGAATTCGTTGTTATGGGTAAAGTATCATCACACATCGGTTCATACGCTCCTCACTACCGTGCACAATTAACTGTCTTCCTAACTTCATTTGCTAACCTTTCTACAGTAGGAATGATCATTGGTGCATTCAAGGGTATCGTTAACCGTGAAGTAAACAACGCTATTTCAAAGAGTGTAGGTTACATGATTCTATCAGGAATTTTAGTTTCACTACTATCTGCAGGAATCGTTGGTCTATTTGTATGGTAAAATAGAAACATAATATATATAGATTAAGGATTTTGTTTAATGAGTAATAAGTTGAACAAAACGTCGAAAAAAGAGACAGCCGCGCTGTCTCTTTTAGACGTTTTAAGGGACAAAGAAATTTTTAAGACAGAGGTCTTAGGTGGGATTACTGGATTCTTCGCAATCTCGTATATCTTGGTAGTTAATCCAATGATACTAGCGGATGCGGGGATGGATGTTCACCAGACCGTCTTTGCGACAATTATTAGTTCTGTCATCGGTTGCTTTATCATGGGATTCTATGCGAACTCCCCAGTAGTGATTACGCCGGGGATGGGTGTCAATGCGTTTTTCACCTACACGATGGTGTTAAACATGGGATTGTCGTATCAAGAAGCGTTGACCGTTTCATTAGTATCGACGATTGCGTTTGCATTAATCGCATTTAGCCGATTTACGGACATCTTACAGGGTGGCATTCCTGATTCATTGAAGTCAGCGATTACCGCAGGCATTGGTTTGTTTTTAGTCGAGATTGGTCTTCAAAAGGCCGGATTAATTCAACAAGGGAAGAATTCGTTGTTAACGATTGGATCATTTAAGAATCCATCGTTGCTACTAGCCATTTTTGGATTGATTCTAACGATTGTTCTATACATTAAGAACGTGAAGGGAAACTTCTTCATTGGAATTGTGATTACCACAATTGTCGGAATTATCTTCCATATTCATGACAGTGGGGTTAAGACCACCCACTTGATTGATATCTTGCAATATCACAAATCATTGTTCGACTTTAGTTTTAAAAACGTCTGGACGACACCATTTATCATGGCATCATTTTCAATGACGATGATCTTGGTGTTTGAATCGATGGGATTAAACGCCGGAATCTTACCGGACATGAAGAAGTTCAAGAAGACTTTTAGAACTGTTTCAATTACTGGAATCATTTCTAGTATCTTAGGAACCAGTCCGACCGTATCGGCTGCCGAAAGTGTGGCTGGTTTTCAACTAGGTGCTAGAACCGGAATCATGTCAATTACCGCTGGAATAATGTTCTTACTTTCAACGTTTTTCATCAGCTTTTTGGACTTAGTACCGCAAGCAGCGATTGCACCGGTAATTATCATCACAGGTGCTTTGATGTTATCCAATCTAAAGACCATTAACATGGATGACTTTGCTGAATGGTTCCCAGCGTTTCTAATCGTGGTATTGATTCCATTGACCGGAAGTATCTCAATTGGATTGGCATTCGGCTTTGTCGCTTATCCAATCGTGAAAATCTTCAATGGCCAAATCAAATCAATTAGTACAATTAACTATATTTTAAGCGGGTTGTTTTTAATCAATTTGATAATGACAGCAATGCTATAGTAAAGGCGATCGGATGATCGTCTTTTTATATGTATTTTTTTGATAATCTAGTGACGAATTAGCCTAATTTTGGTTATAATGGAGAAGTATATGTTTCATGATTGTAAAAAAGATTAATATCAGTTAAAGTATAGATAGATGTGAAACAATCATGTTTCACAATAGGAGGATTTGCATGAATCCAGAAGAATTCAAGAGTCAATTAGCAAAACACAATATCGAATTGACTGACCACCAAATGCAACAATTTGCAGATTACTATGAATCGTTAGTTTCCACTAACGAACACGTTAATCTGACAACCATTGTTGATAGGGATGAGGTATATTTAAAGCACTTCTTTGATTCAATTACTCCTGCATTCTTTGCAGAAGACTTGAGAACCGAAGAATTAACCCTATGTGATGTTGGAGCCGGTGCCGGTTTCCCATCCATTCCGTTAAAGATTGTTTTTCCTAACTTAAAGGTCACCATCATTGATTCATTAAACAAACGAATCAACTTCTTGGATGAACTAGTTACTAAATTAGGACTAACCAATGTTGAATTACACCATGCCAGAGCAGAAGAATTTGGTGGTAAAAAATCTCAATACCGTGAATCATTTGATATCGCAACCGCACGTGCAGTTGCTCGAATGAGTGTGCTTGCAGAATTTTGTTTGCCACTAGTTA
Organism: Apilactobacillus kunkeei; assembly: GCF_001421115.1. Classification (GTDB taxonomy): domain Bacteria; phylum Bacillota; class Bacilli; order Lactobacillales; family Lactobacillaceae; genus Apilactobacillus; species Apilactobacillus kunkeei_F. The sequence goes on from NZ_JXCW01000001.1 coordinate 343,504, forward strand.
AGGTCGGCGGACGAATGATTGCACTAAAGGCATCTAAGGCTAAAGATGAACTATCAGACGGAAAAAGCGCGATTACTACTTTAGGTGGTAAGATGATTTCAGATGATGAATTCAATCTGCCGGTTTCAAATGATCCACGTAACATGGTCGTGTTAGAAAAGGTAAAGAACACACCAAAACAATATCCACGAAAAGCGGGTACACCAAACAAGAAACCAATTGGTTCAAGTAATAAGTAGACTAGAGGAGGGGTTTTAATGGGACACGTTATATCATTAGCTAATCAAAAGGGTGGAGTTGGTAAGACTACCACTTCCGTTAACCTAGGTGCAGACCTTGCAACAATGGGTAAAAAGGTATTACTAATCGATGCTGATGCCCAAGGAAATGCAACTTCAGGAGTAGGTATTCAAAAATCCGACATCCAAAAAGATATTTACGATATCTTGGTTAATGAAGAACCAATCTCAGAAGCCATTATTCCTTCAAAACATGAAGGTTTAGACATTGTACCAGCAACAATTCAACTATCAGGGGCAGACATTGAATTAACTCCTCAAATGGCGAGAGAAACACGTTTATTAAATGCCCTAAAATCAGTCTCAGATCAATACGATTACGTACTAGTTGACTGTCCACCTTCATTAGGATTAATCACTGTCAACGCATTTACTGCCAGTGACTCAATCTTAATTCCAGTGCAAACCGAATACTACGCACTAGAAGGTCTAAGCCAATTATTAAACACTGTTCAATTAGTTAAGAAACACTTTAATCCAGACTTAGACGTTGAAGGAGTTCTACTTACCATGTATGACTCACGTACTAAATTAGGTCAACAAGTTAACGATGAAGTTCGTAAGTACTTTGGTGATAAGGTATACGACACAATCATCACTAGAAATGTGCGTTTATCAGAAGCCCCAAGTTACGGATTACCAATCATTGATTATGATCCAAATTCAAAGGGTTCAGAATTATACATGCAATTTGCAAAGGAAGTGTTAGCTGCTCATGGTGAATAACAAAGGACTAGGTCGAGGCATTCAAGCATTGTTTGCTGATAATGATATCGACGCCAACTCAGAAGACGTATTGGAATTAGAGCTAACCAAGTTATCTCCAAATCCTTTCCAACCAAGAACGCATTTCGATACAAATGCACTTAAAGATTTAACCCGTTCGATTGAAAAATCTGGGGTATTCCAACCAATCATTGTAAGAAAGACTAGCGGCAGAAAGGACGAATACGAAATTCTTGCTGGTGAAAGACGTTACCGTGCTTCACGCATGGCAGGTAAGGAAAAGATTCCGGCAATTGTTCGTGATGCTTCTGATGAACAAATGATGGAAATCGCCGTGATGGAAAACCTTCAAAGAGAGGACTTAAATCCAATCGAAGAAGCTGAAGCTTACAACACCTTGATGACTAAGCTAGATATTACTCAAGCTGAAGTATCAAAACGTTTAGGTAAATCACGTCCATACATCGCTAACTACTTACGTCTATTAGGTTTACCAACTGAAGTAAAGGACATGCTTACTAAGAACCAACTTTCAATGGGACAAGCAAGAACATTACTATCAGTTAAGAAGAAGGATGAACTAATCAAATTGGCCAAGAAGGCATACGAACAAACTATGACTGTGCGCCAACTTGAAAAGGAAATTGAAAACCTAAGTTCATCACCTAAGAAGAAAAAGAAACCACGTCGTTCAACCAAGAAGTCACCATTCTTACGTGCTTCTGAAAATGAACTACAAGATAAATTTCAAACATCCGTTTCAATCTCAAATAACCGTTCTAAGAAGGGGACTGGTAAGATTGAAATCAGTTACGCATCAGATGATGATTTAAACCGCATTTTGCAAATTTTAGATATTAACTTAGACTAAAAGGAGTGCTCAATATGTATTCATTAAATGATGTTGTCATGATGAAGAAAGCCCACCCATGTGGCGAGAATAGTTGGAAGATTATTCGAATGGGTGCAGACATTAAGATTGAATGTCAAAAATGCGGCCATGTGGTTATGCTTCCACGTCGTGAATTTGAAAAGAAAATGAAAAAAGTAATTCAAAGTACACAAGAAGATTAAATCTAAAGAAAAGAGTGAATTATTAATATGTCATTAACAGCAGGAATTGTTGGTTTACCAAACGTTGGTAAATCTACATTATTTAATGCGATTACTAAAGCTGGTGCGGAAATGGCTAACTACCCATTTGCCACAATCGACCCAAACGTAGGGATGGTGGAAGTACCAGATGACAGACTTGATCGAATTCAAGAACTAATTCCAGCTAAGAAGATTGTGCCTACTACTTTCGAATTTACCGATATTGCCGGTATCGTTAAGGGTGCAAGTAAGGGTGAAGGTCTTGGTAACAAGTTCCTAGAAAACATCAGACAAGTGGACGCTATCGTTCACGTTGTTCGTTCTTTTGACGATGACAACATTACCCACGTTACTGGTAAGGTTGATCCAATCGCTGATATCGAAACAATCAACTTAGAACTCGGTATCTCTGATTTAGATGCAGTTACTAAGCGTTTAGGTCGTGTTCAAAAGGCTGCTAAGGGTAAGGACGAAGACGCTCTTGCTGAATTAGCTGTCCTAGAAAAGATTAAGCCAGTCCTAGAAGCTGGTAAACCAGTTCGTTCAATCGACTTTGACGAAGATGAACAAAAGATTGTTAAGGGACTATTCTTATTAACTTCAAAACCAGTGCTATACGTTGCTAACATCTCAGAAGATGACATGGCTGATCCAGAAGGCTCAAAGTACTTCCAACTAGTTAAGGAATACGCTGCTAAGGAAAACGCGCAAGCAATCGGTATTGCTGCTGAAACTGAAGAAGAAATTGCTGAATTAGATGACGAAGACAAGGCTACTTTCCTAGAAGCTGAAGGTGTTACTGAACCAGGTCTAAACAAGCTAATTCGTGCTTCATACAACCTATTAGGCCTAGAAACATTCTTCACTGCAGGTGGTAAGGAAACTAAGGCTTGGACTTATCTAAAGGGTACTAAGGCTCCTCAAGCTGCCGGAATTATTCACTCAGACTTCGAACGTGGTTTCATTAGAGCAGAAGTAATGGCATTTGACGACCTAGACAAGCTAGGTAGCGAACAAGCCGTTAAGGAAGCTGGTAAGCTACGTGTTGAAGGTAAAGATTATGTTATGCAAGACGGTGACATTGTAAACTTCAGATTCAACGTTTAATCGGAAAGGACGACATCAATGACTGAAAAGAGAAATGCTCATGTACAACAAAACAGACATGAAGCAGAACAAAAGACTCGTCAACAATTTGATGGGATTGGTTTGACTAAACGTAATTCAGATTACATGTTTAGATTTAACAAAGAGTTAAAGAAGACCAAGCTATCAGATGAACGTAAGGTCGAAATCGTTAACCAAATGAAGAATGAATTACTAGTTGAACAAAAGCACGGTGCAACTGCGCGTAATTTATACGGTACTGTTGAAGAACGTATTAACTTCATTATGAACCCACCAAAGAAGAAGATTTCTATGATGGACAACTTTGTGCCTAATGCAATCTTTAACGCATTATTCTTCTTTGTAATCTTTAACTTGCTATATGGAATCACTTTGATGATTCAAACTAACGCAAAGGACAAGCAATCAGTCGGAATCTTATCACTTGTATTGATTTCACTAGTATTTGGTATCTTTATGCCAATTATGACTAGATTATTGGACGGAAACGTTAAGCACAAATACAGTGGACTAGTGCGTTTTGGTTTGCTAATCCTATCGGTAATTGTGTGGATTGGTGCGTTCATGGTAATTGTTTCAATTCCACAAGCAGGAATTAACATCGCCGTATCACCAATTGTTAACTTTATTTTAGCTGCTATCTCAGCATTCGCAGCGTTCTGGATCCACAAGAACTACGAAATTACAGTTAATGTGATGACACCTAGAACACCAAATAGAAGATAAAAATAAATGTCAGTGAAAATTAAATTTGATTTTCTCTGGCATTTTTTGTATATTAGACATTAAAAAAATAAACAGATAGGGGTTTTATGATTATGGATAATTGGAACACAAAGTTTGCCAAAAAGGGATTAACATTTGATGACGTATTGCTTATTCCAGCAGAAAGTCACGTTTTACCTAATGATGTGGATACTTCAGTTCGTTTATCAGATGATGTTAAGCTAAACGTACCATTTTTAAGTGCAAGTATGGATACTGTTACAACCTCAGATATGGCGATTGCCATGGCTGAAGTTGGTGGATTAGGTGTAATTCACAAGAACATGATTATCGATGATCAGGCCGCAGAAGTTAAGAAGGTCAAAGCAGTAGAAAAGACCGACAAAACCCCTAACGCAGCAGTTGATGCTAATAATCATTTATTATGTGCCGCTGCTGTTGGTGTTACATCAGATACATTCAAGCGTGTGGAAGCTTTGTTTGCCGCTGGTGCTGACGCTATTATTATTGATACTGCTCATGGTCACTCTGCAGGAGTTATCAGAAAAGTAAAAGAAATTAAAGCTAAGTATGCTGACAAGACAATCATCGCAGGTAACGTTGCTACAGGACAAGCAACTAACGATTTATTCGAAGCTGGTGTTGATGTAGTTAAAGTTGGTATTGGCCCTGGTTCGATTTGTACCACTAGAATTATCGCCGGTGTTGGTGTTCCTCAACTAACTGCTGTCTACGATGCTGCTGAAGTTGCAAGAAAATGGGGCAAGCCAATCATCGCCGACGGTGGTATCAAGTACTCAGGTGATGCTGCTAAAGCAATCGCTGCCGGTGGTAACGCCGTAATGCTTGGAAGTATGTTATCAGGAACTGACGAAGCTCCTGGTGAAATCTTCGAAGAAAATGGAATTAAGTATAAAGCATACCGTGGAATGGGAAGCGTTGGAGCCATGCAACATGGTTCAGCTGACCGTTACTTCCAAGGTGAAGTAAACGAAGCTAACAAGCTAGTTCCAGAAGGTATCGAAGCTCGTGTTGAATACAAGGGTTCAGCTAAAGATGTTGTCTTCCAAATGGTTGGTGGTCTAAGAGCAGCCATGGGATACACTGGATCAAAAGATATTCAAGCAATGAACGACGATGCTCAATTCGTTCAAATCACTAGTGCAGGGCTAATTGAATCACATCCTCATGATGTTCAAATCACAAAGGATGCACCAAATTATAAATAAAATGTTAAAAATATTAAAAGATGCTAATTTTTAGCGTCTTTTTTATTTACATTTATATAACAAATCCTTATATTGTGTTAATATAAAACTATATAAACGAAAAGAAAGAAGGCGTCTCGATGAAAGTTCTAGTAGTAGACGATGATCAAGAAATTGCTGAATTATTAAAGATTTACATACGAAACGAAGGATACGAAACAGTCATTGTAAATGACGGTGAAGCCGCCCTAACAGAATTAAGAAAAAATAGTGATATTGGACTTATGATTCTAGACATTATGATGCCAAAGATGTCTGGTTTTGAAGTATTAAAACGAGTAAGAAGAGAAATTAGTTTACCAATTATGATTCTATCTGCAAAGACAGAAGACATTGATAAGATTGAAGGACTTGTTGGTGGTGCTGATGACTACATAACAAAACCTTTTAATCCATTAGAAGTAATGGCTCGAATGCACTCAATTTTAAGAAGATACACTGACAAGGTTGTTGTCGGGGAACCTGAAGTACTAAACGTTGCTACCTTGACTATTAACCGTGAATCACACGAAGTTAAGACTAGTGATGGCAAGTCAATTCAATTAACTGCAATTGAATTTGGTATTTTATACCTATTGGCAAGTCATCCTGGTCGTGTATACTCTGCCAATGAAATTTTTGAACGAGTTTGGCGCCAAGAAAGTATTATTTCTGCCAAAACTGTTATGGTCCACGTAAGTCACTTGCGTGATAAGCTAGAAGAAGCTACAGACGGCAAGAAGATTATTGAAACTGTCTGGGGAGTAGGATACAGAATCAATGAAGAATAATAGTAAATCAATCAAGTTAACACATAAGGAGCGAATTGGATTAGTTACAGATGCTATTCTAACTAGTTTGTTTATATTGTTAGTTAATTTCTTGGTTTTCTTTGCAACAGAAGTGTATTACACCACTCATCCGGATTGGCGAAACCAGTTAATCCGCTTTGGTAACTCTTTAATTGCAGGAAATCATATCCAACTATGGAGCTGGAGCAATGGATTTGTTGTTATGATTGCCGCGTTGGATATGTTTGTGTTGTATATTCGTTTGTTCATGCATTATAAACGTATTCAAGAGCAACATATTATTAACGATTTGCATTATATCGCTGATGGTAATTTTGATTACACAATTCCATATAAGCTAATCGGTGATGATCAACGAATCGTTGAAAGTATTAATGTATTAGTTAATAATGTTATTCACTCAATGTCTGAAGAACTAAAGACTGAAAAATCAAAGGATGAGTTAATCTCAAACGTTTCTCACGATATTAGAACCCCTTTGACTTCCATCATTGGTTACTTAGGTTTGATTGAAAACAAGCAATACACAAGTGAAGAAGATTTGGCTAAGTATGTTCATATTGCCTATTCAAAAGCTAGACAAATGAAGACTTTGGCCGATGATTTATTTGAATACACAAAAATTACTGATAAAGATTACAGTAAGCTAAACACTAGAAAGATTGAAATGAAGGCAATGATTGACCAAATCGCTGCTGGATTTGATTTAGAAATGGCCGAAAAGGATATGCAAATGCATAGCAAAACCAACTTCGATAAGTTAGTGATTGATGGTAGCCCTTCAGACTTAGCTCGAGCTATTAACAATCTAATCAATAATGCCTTGAAGTACGGTCACGATGGTCACAATATTTATGTTGAAGGTTTCCGTGTCAATGAAAAGGAATTAGAAATAAAGGTTTCTAACGATGGTGAAAAGATTCCTGAAGAATCAATTAAACATGTTTTTGATCGTTTCTATCGTGTCGAAAACTCTCGTAACAAGTCAACTGGAGGAACCGGTCTTGGATTAGCAATCGTATACGAAGTTGTTAGTATCCACGGTGGCTACTGTTCAGTGGCATCTAATGATGAATTAACAACGTTTACTCTCCATCTACCAATCAAACATGGTGATAAGTTAACACCAAACAAACACGAAGAAGGGCAACAGGAGGTTATCGAGAATGCAAAGTAAGCTTGTTTCCAAGCTTAGTATTGCTTTAATTGCATTAGTTATATTCACTACAATGCCTTTAACAGCAAGTGCTCAAACAACTAAGACTACAATGGCCACTACAACCACTACTGATAATTCCAACACGTCAAAGGCTGTTGCAATTAAACGCAGTAAAGAATTAGGCCAAGAGGTCGATAAGTTATTAAGTACGAACCAACCACTAACACTGACCGCTAAGTCTGCAATTGCAATTGACTATCAAACTGGTCAAGTATTGTATGCTAAAAACGTCAATGAATCACTACCAACTGCTTCAATGAGTAAGTTATTAACTTTATATGTTACTTTAAAGTACATTAAAGAAGGTAAAATTCATTGGGACGATAAAGTAAAGATTAACAAGGCACTTCATGATTTAAGTGTCGATCATAATTACGCGAACGTGAAACTACGTTTGGGTAATTCATACACAATCAAACAACTCTATCAAACCGCCATCTATTCTGAAAATGCCGCAACCATGGCATTGGGATACGGTATCGCGGGTAGTACCCAAAAATTTGCCTTGCTAATGCGTAAGGAAGCTAAGAAGATTGGTATTACCGATGCCAAAATTTATACTGCCTGTGGTTTAACCAACGGGGAAGTTGGCTCACTTGGTTTCAAGGGCGTATCAGCTGATGCCGAAAACAAGTTATCGGCTCGTGATATGGCACTATTAGCAATGAAGATTTTGAAATACTATCCAGATATTTTAAAGACCACTTCAGCTAATACAACCAAATTTGACGGTCAAACAATGCTAAATTGGAACTGGATGATTAAGGGCAGAAGCCAAGAACTACCTGACATCAAGGTTGATGGGCTAAAGACCGGAACATCCGATACCGCTAAGGCCTGCTTTACAGGAACTGCTGTTAAGAACGGTCACCGTATCATCACCGTTGTAATGGGAGTCCCTAATGCTGGTCAATACGATCCAGCTCGTTTCATCCAAACCAGAAAGCTTATGAAGTACGTGTACGCTAAGTATCACTACGTTAAGCTATCTCATGGTCAAACCGTTAAGAATGCCACTGACGGTAGAAATAGCGGTAAGATTAATGTTGAAAACGGTAAAGATGACTCGGTCGATTTAGCCGTTTCAACTACCCAAGGTGTATGGTTGACTAAGAACCAAAAACTAAATATTAAAGACATCAAGTCAGCTGGCGAATATGCTGACGGATCAAGCGTTGATGCTGGATTCGATAAGGGCGATAAGATTGCCACAGCCAAAGTCTCCAATGTGAAGTATATGAAGGGTGTATCTAACCGCATTGATTTAATCGCTAATCATGATGGAGATAAACCTAACATTTTCGTGAGAGCATGGAGATGGATTGCCAGTTTATTCTAAAAAAGAGTTATCAAAATGATAACTCTTTTTTTATTGCAAATATTGAACAAACAGTATATTCACTGTGTTTATAATAATAAAATGATGATGTTTTATTAAAATTATGTAAATAAGTTAGATAAAATAAACTATTTTGCGTTATAATAGTAGGTAAAGTTTGATTTTTATCTGACTGTTTATAAATCGTTGAAAATTAAGACCTATTGTTTTTAAACGGGGGAATATTATTTGACAAAGCAAGTACCAAATCCAAATGAACCGCGTTGGCTAACCAACTTGAAGACGGCAATGCCTTTGAATATTAGCTACGTTCCCATTGGAATTGCATGTGGTATCTTACTTCATGCAGCTGGATTTAATACTTTATTGACAGCTTTAGTATCATTAATGGTTTTCTCTGGTGGGGCGCAGTTCTTGATTGCCTCCATGTTAACCATTAACTCACCATTATTATCAATTGTAATTATGATGTTTTTTCTAGAGTTAAGATATGCATTATTAGGATCCAGTATTTCTAAATATTTACAAGGTAAGTCATTTTGGTTTACTGTGTTATTTGCAGTTTCATTAAATGATGAAACATACGCTGTAAATTATTTGAAACTATCAACTGATAAGAAGTTTACTGCTCAAGATGCATTACAAATTGAACACTATGCTTTGGTTGTATGGACAATTAGTACCATTATTGGTAGTTTAGTTGGTTCATCACTTTCAATTAACCTAACAGTTGTTCATTTTGCGCTAACTGCATTATTTATCTATATGATCGTTATGCAAATGAAGTCATTACTAAAGGTGTTAATTATTCTATTAACCATTGTATTGGCCATTGCATTCATGTTATTGATGAAATCCACTTTAGGATTAGTCGTTTCAACTCTGTTAGCTTCATTCGTTGGATATTTCGTTGAATCATGGATTAGAAGCCATTACGAAAAGTACAAGAAGAATCGCTTGCTTCGCTTATTTAAGAACCCTGCGGGTACCCCTGAGGATAAGTTTGATGAAGAAGAAGAGACTGAATAACTTTAAAAACGGATTAGGAGATATTCTATGGAATGGAATTCAACTCAACATTTTTGGTTGATTATATTATGTTTTGTGGTTGCTTTTATCCCTAGATTCGTCCCACTAGCTTTCTTTAGAACAAGAAAGATTCCTAAGTGGTTTAACGAATGGATGGGTTACATACCAATTGCCTTATTTACCTCATTGGTTGTTAAGGATCTATGTATCACATCATCGTATACCTTATCGGTATCAGGAAAAGCGCCCGAACTAGTAGCTGCCTTAATCGTGTTTATTATTGCTTATTGGACAAGATCAATGGCGCTATCAGTTATTTTGGGATTAGCTGCTGTGTTAGTATTAGCAGTATTTATTTAAATTAAGAATAAAATAAAAGCACTGGTCAATTGACCAGTGCTTTTTTAGTTTTGTTTTTATACGATATGCATCTTCATATCATCGTTTTTTACTTTATGACATGCCTTTAATAACTTTAGTATGGTTACTGAGATAATTGAAGGCATCACAATGCCTAACACAACATAGATTGCTAGTTTGGCTAGACCTTGACTAGCGAAGGTAAGGGGAACGATTAAGGAATTAGTCCCTAGACCAGCTAGTTTATATGTCGTGGAAAAATGGAATAATAACGTTCCAATAGGTGCGACAATGGCTGATGACGCCATTCCAGGAATCAGGATATATGGATTCTTGGTGATGTTACCAAATTGCACCTTGGGGGTAATTAAACCTTGGGCAATATTTGCACCAGGACGGTTTACCCTAAATGACATTACAGTATATGAAACGTATTGAGCAGTCGTCCCAAGTAGTGCGGCTCCAGAAGATAGCGGATCTAACATGACCGCAATCGCCAGTGCCGCTGAAGATGCTGGTGTCATTAAGAAGACTGACCAGACTAACGCAACGGTAATTGATCCGACGATTGGGTTTACAATCATGCTTTTGGCAATTACTTTTGATACCCATACTAGAGCAGGGGTTGTGATTGCAGCTAAGCCTAACGCAATTATTGATCCCAGCATTGTTGCGCAGAAGGGTACTAAGAACATATCCAATGGTGTTTTTCCTGATAGGTGCTTTCCAATAATCGTAGCAATAATTGCACCACCTAAAGCACTAATTGGTTGTCCAATCATAAATACTGATGACCCGGTAGGCTGAGATAGCAAATGACCTGTCGCTGTGACGGCGTTGATTGTTTTTTCGGTGAAGAAAACGTTGTTGGCACCAACCGTAGCAGCAATCATCGAGCTAAACATAACCAAAGTATTGGTCTTTAGCTGATGAGCAACGGCAGCACCGATGGCGGGGGCCATTAGGACCTGGTCAATGACACCAATCTGGTATAGCGCAGACCAGTGTACTAGGTTAGCGATGGCAACTATCAACATTCCGATACCTAGCGTAACAAAAATCGCGTTTGATACGCCACTTACTACCAAAAAGACATTTTCTTTGACGGAAGACAAAGACTTTACCATATCAATTTGTGGGGCGTCTTTTTTTGCTACATCAATCATTTGAATCCACTCCCTTATATAGAAAACTAAGTTCTACCGGGCCACAAATATACTAAAAAGCACTAGCGATAATCGCCAGTACTTTTTAGTAATTAGACAAGATCAATTTTCATGTCGTCATTTTTAATTTTATGAGCAGCCTTTAGAACTTTAACAAGTACCACTGAAATTACAGCTGGTACAACTACACCTAAGACTACATAGATAGCTAGTTTTGGCATACTTTCAGAAGCAAGGGTAATTGGAGCAATTAGTGAGTTCAAACCTAATCCAGCAATCTTATAAGATACTGAGAAATGAAATACTAATGTTCCAACTGGTCCGATAATTGCAGCAGAGACGATACCAGGAACTGCGATGTATGGGTTCTTGGTAATGTTACCAAATTGAACCTTTGGAGTAATTAAACCTTGGGCAATGTTTGCGCCTGGTTTGTTTACTTTAAATGACATCACTGTGTATGATACGAATTGTGCGGTTGTTCCTAATAATGCAGCTCCCGATGATAATGGATCCAACATAACAGCAATTGCTAATGCTGCTGATGAAGCTGGGGTCATTAAAAAGATTGCCCATACGACTGAAATTACTAGTCCACCAACAAATGGGTTAATGACCATTGTCTTGGCAATTACTCCTGACAACCATACAAGTGCAGGTGTAGTGACTGTTGCAAAGCCTAAGGCCGCAACACATCCTACAAATGTAGCTGCAAATGGTACTAAGAACATATCCAAAGGTGTTTTTCCGGTTAGGTATTTACCAATGACTGTGGCGACAACAGCGCCACCTAATGCACTAACAGGTTGTCCAATCATGAAGACGGCAGAACCTGCTGGTTGAGGTAATACGTGTCCGGTTGCAGTAACTGCATTCGTCACAGCAGATGTGAAGAATACATTATTTGCACCAACCGTAGCGGCAATCATTGAACTAAATAACACCAAGGTATTAGTCTTTAATTGTGAGGCAACGGCAGCACCGATGGCGGGGGCCATTAAGTATTGGCAAATTAATCCAATTTCGGCTAAAGCTGTCCAGTGGACAAAGTTGGCAATAGCACCTAATAATAAACCAACGCCTAGTGTGACTAAAATTGCATTAGACACCCCATTGAACACTAAATATACACTATCCTTAAACCCAGATTTTACTTCAACGTGTGCAAGATTCGCTGCGTTCATCTGAGGTGAATCGTCTTTTGTTGCATTTATCATATTGAATCAACTCCCTTACTTAAAAAAGTATTTTTTATATAAAATTAAAATTAGATTAGAAACTAATTAAAATTTTTATAATTAAACCATAAATCAGAAATAAAAGTCAAGACAATTAAAAGAAAAAACATCGGTGAAATTTTTTCACCGATGTTTTTTAATAGTTTTTTCAATTATTTGTACATGTAATCTCTAGTGATTGGTAGTTCTTGTCCTGAAGGACCCTTTGAGATTAAGTATTGCATAACGTCAATGTTACCAGCCTTGAATGAACCAGCACATGTCTTTAGGTATAAGTCCCACATTCTTAAGAAGCGTTCGTCATCACCCATAACTTCTTTAACTTCATCAATATGATCGTTGAAGTTCTTGTCCCAGTGTTCCAATGTGTATTGGTAGTGTCTTCTTAATGATTCTAAGTCATAGATTTGAAGGCCATTGTTGATGATGTGATCTAGGTTTTCAGTCATACCTGGAACATATCCACCAGGGAAGATGTACTTGTTAATCCAACCATTGTAGGCTCCACCTTGTTGTCTTGTAATTCCGTGAATTAAAGCAACACCGTGATCCTTTAGGTATTTGTTAATGCATGAGAAGTATTCGTTCAAGTTTTCTTTACCAACGTGTTCGAACATACCAACTGAAGTGATGTAATCAAAGTGTTCATCACCTAGTTGACGGTAATCTTGTAAACGAACTTCAGCTTGATCTTGTAAACCAAATTTTTCAATTTGTGCGTTTACGTAATCGCATTGTTCTTGACTTAAAGTAACACCGACTACGTTTAGTCCGTATTCTTTAGCAGCAGTTAGCATTAATGTACCCCAACCACAACCGATGTCTAGTAGGGTACGACCTGGCTTAGGATTTAGTTTCTTGATAATGTGGTGTACTTTTTGCATTTGAGCGTCGTACAAGTCATCGTCAGGGTTTTCAAAGTAAGCACATGAATAGGTCATTGTCTTATCTAACCAAATCTTATAGAAGTCATTACCGATATCGTAGTGACTTTGAATGTCCTTCTTACTAGTGGACTCGTTATGATTTTGCTTAGGTAGGAAATTAATGTATTTATGGTCACGAATAAAACTAGTTGATTTTTGGTAAGCTGAAACGATTAAGTCTTCGATACTTCCATCAACATCGATTTTTCCGTCCATGTAAGCTTCTCCCAATGCGATAGAAGCATTCTTTCTAATATCCTTGATCGGAATTGGTTCTTTCATAGTGATGGTAGCCATAGGTTCACCTTCACCATATTTTTCAGATTTGCCGTCCCAATAATTTACTTGGATTGGTTCATTAAATCCGTGTTTAAAAAATGTTTTATAAAAAGTTTTTTCAAACATGAGAACAGTCCTTTCTTTATTAATAAAACCACGAACCCATTATACTCTTATGAGGGCACTTTATGTAAGTAAAGACACCGACTAATTTCATTATTTTTTATAGTGTAAAATGTTATAATTAAAACATAACTAAATAGCGGGGTGAATTATGAAACTGTGGGACAAATTTTTAGCCAACGTTAAATTAAGACGCTGGTGTGTATTGATTTTTATAATCTTTGTTTTATATCTAATGCGCTCAATGATGAGTATGTTATTACTAACCTTCATCTTCTCATTGTTAGTCACCAAATGGGTCGGCTTCGTCAGAAGATATATTAAGATTCCAGCACCTATCTTAGTCATTTTGACTTATCTACTATTCATTGCTGGGGTAGTAAGTGCGGTTGCGATTTACTCACCGGTAATTTACGACCAAGCTGTTACAGCATCAAAACACATTATTGATTTCTACGAAGATCCAAATAACCTTCATGGTACTACCCAAATTAAAGACATGATTGTTCAGTTCATCCATCGTTCTAACTTCCTAAGCGAAGTGAAGGGGAGCTTCTCAATTATTCTTCAATATGTATCCAGTGTAGGCCAAATGGGGGTAACATTCTTCTTATCTCTAATCTTGAGTTTCTTCTTTACATTAGAAGAAAAATCAATGGGTGAGTTTAGCAAACGTTTCTTGGATGCAGAATTTTCTTGGTTCTTCCAAGACGTCTACTACTTTGCCAAGACTTTCACCAAAACATTTGGGGTCGTGTTAGAAGCACAATTCTTGATTGCACTATTTAACACCATCTTTACTACTTTAATCATGGCATTCATGGGAATTCCACAATTGGTTATTCTATCAATTATGATCTTCTTCCTAAGTTTAGTACCAGTTGCTGGTGTGATTATTTCATTGGTACCTTTATCAATTGTGGGGTACTCTGTGGGTGGATTGAAGTATATCATTTACCTAATTATTATGATTGCTGTAGTCCACTTCCTAGAAGCATACATTTTGAATCCAAAGCTAATGTCTTCTAGAACAGAGTTACCAATTTTCTATACATTTTGTGCCTTATTAATTGGTGAAGAAATCTTCGGAACATGGGGCTTAATCGTCTCTGTACCAATTCTTGCCTTCTTCCTAGAAATTTTAGGAGTCAAGGGTGAAAACAAAAAGACAATAAATATAAAGAGAATTGTCAAATAGGATGTAAATTTTCTACTTTTGATGTAAAATAGTATTGTTGATTTAAGAAATAGAAAGGGGTTTTCGACCTATGTCAAAACTTGTATTAATCCGTCACGGACAAAGTCAATGGAACCTTTCAAACCAATTCACTGGTTGGGAAGATGTTGATTTAAGCGATAAGGGTGTAGAAGAAGCTAAAGAAGCTGGTAAATTAGTTAAGAAGGCAGGACTAGAATTTGATTACGCATACACTTCAGTTCTAACTCGTGCTATCAAGACTTTACACTACGCCTTAGAAGAATCAGACCAACTATGGGTACCTGAAACTAAGACTTGGAGACTAAACGAACGTCATTACGGTCGTCTACAAGGTCTAAACAAGAAAGAAACTGCTGAAAAGTACGGAGACGAACAAGTTCACATTTGGCGTCGTTCATACGACACACTACCTCCACTATTGAGTGCAGATGACGAAGGTTCAGCTGTAAACGACCGTCGTTACAAGGACTTAGATCCTAACTTAATCCCTGGTGGTGAAAACCTAAAGGTTACTCTAGAACGCGTTATGCCTCTATGGGCTGATGAAATTGCTCCTAAGCTATTAGATGGCAAGAACGTTATCATCGCTGCACACGGTAACTCACTACGTGCATTAAGCAAGTACATTGAAAGAATCTCTGATGACGACATCATGGATCTTGAAATGAAGACTGGTGAACCTGTAGTTTACGAATTCAACGATAAGCTAGAAGTTCAAAACAAGACTAAATTAGACAAGTAATAACTAAAAAGAAGTCCTCTCTTGAGGGCTTCTTTATTTGCTAAAAAAGGGTATTAAAAAAGCCATACGATTAATTCGTATGGCTTTTTATTTTAGTTAGCTTTTCTTTAAGAACCATTCTCTAATACTTGGCCAACTGTTTGTATTAATAATCATTCTTGGTGTGTAGATTGGATCAGTGTGATCACCGTTACCGTGGTTGTAAACAGTACCGGAATCAAGTGTACCAACCCATCCTAGGTGAGGTTGTTTTGCCAAGAATTGTGAAATTCTAGGAGTACCACCACCGTAAGGGTAGGCGAATGAATCAGCGTAAATACCAGTGTGTGCTTTTAACACTTCTCTAGATTTAACGAAGTCTTTTGTAAATCGATCGTAGTTCTTAGGTAGGTTAAACACTGGAATCAAGTTTGAAGTAAGGTAATGCATGTTGTTGGTGTGAACACCAATTGTCATTAGTTTACCAGCTTCTTTTCTAGCGTAATGGATTTGTGACCATGTTGCTAGTTGAGTACCTTCACGATATCTACCGGTGTTACCAGTGATAATGAAAGTAGTGAATGGGTAGTTGTACTTCTTCATGATTGGAATCGCGTTATCAATAGTAGTTCTATCGATATCATCAAATGTTAATACAGCGTACTTACCTTTGATAGGCTTCTTTGAATTGGTCATCTTGACCATTTCAGCACCTGAGATAACCTTGATGTTGTGCTTGTGTAGGAATTCCATTTGTTCTTTGAATTCGTTAGCAGGAACATCGAAATCATGAAGTTGTGAGTTAGTTGATAGGGTTCTTGAAACGTTAACCCCAAGGTTATTCTTTAGGATACGGTGGTAACAAAATACCAAGATACCGTCTTTAGCTTTTTCTTCTTGCTTAGTTAATCCGTAGTATTCACTACTACCTTTATCGTATTCAACAGATCTGTGAATAGTAAATGACATAATGACGAACAAAATGATTGCTAGAATAATAACAATAATCTTACGTTGTTTTCTTGTCATCTTTTGATTCTTATTTGACATCTTTGTTTAACCTCCGTAAGTAAACTAATCTAAATGTTGAGTATATTGCAGTGATAATAATTAATCCAGCAATTGCAATTAATAGTTTGATGTATAAATCGTAGTTTAGGTTTAATAATAGGTAGAAACTAACGAAATCATCACTGTAGAAACCAAATAGAAAAGCGAAGTTTACGACTAAAACAAAGGCAACATAAATCCATAAAGCAGCGAATAGAATAAAGTGAACTAAACGTCTTAATGGACTAATGCGCTTTCTAATTACGAATGTTTCGTAATCTTTTCTCAAATCTTTCTTCATAATTATTTTACCCCCCGGTCTGGACTACTCCAGGTACCTACATTTTCAGGATCTAGGAAGAATGAAACTAAAGCCAAGATACATGAAATTAAGTTAACCATCCAGTAGTAAACAATGTAAGCAGGAATCAGTAGTAAATCGACGAAGCTTAGTAGGGCGGTTTCGTGTGAACCATAGAAACCGATGAAGAATTGTAAGATACTAACTATGATAAGTACTAATAAGACGTCACCATCTAATTGAACTTCATGGATTAATAGTAGGTTGAAGAAATAAGAGATAGTACTCAATGCAGTTAAAACAGCCCAAGTACTACTGATAATTGTTTCATACATTAAAGCTTTTTGTGTAATTGAACCGTGTAGTAGAAGATCCTTGTTCTTAGCGATAACTTCCATACCACCACGAGCCCAACGACGACGTTGTTTGATTAAGTTTCTAGTGTTTTCTGGAACTAGAATCCAACAAATTGCAGAAGGTTGGTAGCTAACGCTCCAGCCCTTACGGTACATTCTCCAGGTAATATCAATATCTTCGGTGATAACATCAGTGTGCCATCCACCTACGTCTTCTAGAGCTTCACGTCTGAAACCAACGATAACACCAGAAACAGTATTGATACGACCGTATAGGTATGATTGAGCTTTCTTGATGATATCAATAACACCGATGTATTCAAGAAGTTGTAAACGACCTAAGACGGTAGTTCTATTTCTAACAACCGGTTTACCAGCAACGGCACCTAGTTTTGGATTAGTCTTAAGTGTCTTAACTAGTTCAGTTACAGAATTCTTTGCTAGTAGGGAGTCTGAATCGATACCAATAACGTATTGTCCTTCAGCAACCTTGAAACCTTCGTTCATTGCGTTAGCTTTACCTTGGTTAACGTCGATTGGAACGACCTTGATTTTGAATTGATTAGCATATTGCTTTTGTAACTTGTACATAATATCTAATGTATCGTCATCACTTTTATCATCAATTAAAACAACTTCGAAGTTCTTGTAGTCAATGTTTGAAATGGCTGAAATCGCTTCTTTTAACGTATCACTTTCATTATGAGCGGGGACTAGAATTGACACTGGTTCAGATCCATCCACTTTAGCGAATTTTTCAGAGCGGCGGTAGATGTTACAGTATAGCGCCCCGACAATCCAAATTGCTGACACAACAATTGGATATCCGATAATGAAATCGTTAATAATATCTAAAAACCACATTATAAATGAATTCCTCCTTTAAGGACCACTAAATAAGATATTAGAATACAATAAGATATTTTAGCGTTTTGTTCATATGTATGACTGTAGAAACCATATATTTATCATACTTCAATTATAAATTAAACTTCCTAATATATCAAAGCTATGAGCCTCAATTGTTTCAATATTATTACAACTAAAAAATGAATTCCATATCTGGAATTCATTTTTTAGTTTTTCTTAATAATTTGGGCCTCTAAATCGCCGTCATAGTCAACAAAGTAGACATGTTTTTCAGGGGCATCTTTTAGTGGGCCCATGTCGATTGCTGGACGATCATCAATCATGTCAATGCAGTTAAAGCGCTGCTTAGCGATTCTGTGTAGTAAGCTTCCGGTTTTATCAAAGACTTCAGCTTTTTCCGCTGCCTTAGCAAGAGTATATCCAGAGTTCAAAAATGATTTGATTAATTCTACCTTAATAATTGATGAATATGGATAACGATGACTCGTATTTTTATCACCTTTTTGGCAATGGATATAGCCTTTTTGTTCCCAATATCTAATCTTGCTTTGTGGCACGTTGCAGGTTCTAGACAAACCACCAATACCGATTGATAAGTCAAGATCTTGCATTAGCTTATGAATACGGCTGGAGTAGTCTTGAATGTCTTCTTTTGTATATCTTTCTTCCAAGGTGTCACATCCTTTTCTTCTTAAATTTTCTTAAGTGATGTTACATAATCAATAATAATTATATATTTTTTAATATCATTGTCAAATTTGTTGACAATGAAAAATGTCAGATGTATATTAGTTATTGTCGAAATTTATAGAGAAAACAAAATATTAACGAAAAGGGGTTAGATTATGAATGTAGATGCAAACGGTAAATCATACAACAAGATCATGCTTGTTGTGATTTTATTGGTTGGTACTTTCTGTACTATTTTAAATCAAACAATTTTAGCAACTGCTTTTCCTACATTAATGAAAGACTTTGACATTAGCACTTCAACTGTTCAATGGTTAACTTCTGGATTTATGTTGGTTAACGGGATTGCAATTCCAGTTAGTGCATGGTTATCAAACCGTGTTAACACTAAATGGTTATACTTAGGAGCAATGACAGTGTTTGAAGCAGGTACTGTCCTTGCTTTCTTCGCTCCTAACTTTGGTACTTTGTTAGCAGCGCGTTTAATTCAAGCGCTAGGTGTTGGTGTGACAATGCCATTGCTACAAACTATCATGCTTAGAATTTTTCCACCTGAAAAACGTGGGGCTGCCATGGGTCTATCCGGTATTGTTATCGGATTGGCTCCTGCAATTGGACCTACCTTATCAGGTTGGATTCTAATTAACTACACTTGGCGTGATCTATTTGGAATCATCATTCCAATCGTCGCTATTGTGATTTTATTAGGTCTATACTACATGCGCCCAATTCTACCTACTAATAAGGAAAGAATTGATGTATTGTCATTAATTCTTTCAACTATTGGTTTCGGTAGTGCACTATACGGTTTCTCAGAAGTTGGTACTGATGGATGGGGTAGCGCAACAGTTATCTCTACATTAATTATCGGTGAAATCTTCATCGTATTATTCGTATGGCGCCAATTAGTAATGGAAAAACCATTCTTAGATGTTAAGGTCTTCAAGTCAGCTAAGTTCTCAATCGCAACTATTCTTTCATCAATTACAATGATGGCTTTAGTTGGTTTTGAAATGGTTCTACCATTATACCTACAAATTGTTCGTGGTATGAACGCTTTCCATTCAGGACTAAGTCTATTACTTGGTGCCTTAATGATGGGGGTTGTTTCACCATTTGCTGGTCAAATCTTTGATAAGCACGGTGCTAAGAAACTAATTACCACTGGTTTAATTCTATTGTTCTTCGGTACAGTGCCATTTGCATACATTACCGCAGACACTGGAATTGCTTACATCATAATCCTATACGCTGTAAGAACATTCGGTATGGCGCTTGTAATGATGCCTTCAACTACTTACGGTATGAACGCATTACCTGATGACAAGATTAACCACGGTACTGCAGTTAACAATACTGTAAGACAAGTGGGTGCTGCCATTGCCACTGCCGTATTGGTTTCAATTCTATCTAACGTAACTACAAGCAACATGCCTGCTAAGTCACTATTAAAACTAGATCCATTGGCTTACAAGGATTCAGCAATTAACGCTACATTAAGTGGTTACCATGCTGCATTCTGGGTAGCTGCATTCTTCATCGTAGTTGGATTCATTGCTAGCTTCTGGCTACATGACAACAAAAAGGGGGTAAATAAATAATGATTTTATTCGTACTATGCATTACTGCATTCCTATTCTTTATTTGTTTTAACCTATTAACTAACAACAAGGTATTGCACGCAATTACTTCTATTGTATTTGCTGTTCTATTTATCCTTTCAACTTTCTTCATTACTATTAACTTCCATGATCACTATGGTATGCACAAAGTTAGCCACGAAACTTCAACTAAGTTAGTTTCAAGTGCTGACAAGGGCATGAACATGTTACTTTACCAACCAATCGGAACTTCAGGTAAAGACAAGGTTGTTATTTACCGTACTGATGAAAAGGCAACTAAGCCTTCACACACTGGTACTGATAAGGTAGAAAATAAGATTATTACTATTAATAGTGATAAGGATAAGTTAGTAACTAAGACTGTTAAGTATGAATACAACTCAAGTGCTAACCGTCTATGGTTCGGTTTGGCACAAAAACCAACTAGAGTAAAAACAATCAATTACTTCTACGTTCCAAAGAGCTGGATGACTTTAACAGTTAACCAAGCAAAACAATTGCCTGCAATCATCAAAGAAATTAGTGGATCAAACACTGCTGCTCAAGCCCAAATGAAGATGGCGGCTGAACAATACGTTCAAGCTCAAGTGAAAGCAGCAATGATGAAGAACCCTAAGATGACAAGTGCACAACAAAAAACACTAGTTAAGAAGGCAACTGCTGAATTTACTCAAAAAGCACAAGCTGAAGCACTTCAAAAGATGATGCCTGAAATCAAGCAAAAACTAAGCCAAGTTAAATAGTATTGACTTTTATTTCTTTGCTGATTATTATGATAGTATCTATTAAATATAAAGCTAAGAAGTAGTTACCAGTATTTAATGCGATTTGTGTATTCAGAAACCTAGTGGGAATGCGAACTAGGCAAACGCGTTGAAGAATTACACCTACAGAGCTTTCCATTATTGGACGCGTCATTTCGTTATAAATGATTGAAAGAGATCGTATTTTATACGATAACTTGGGTGGTAACGCGGATTAACAAAAACATTTCGTCCCTGACAATTTATTTGTCAGGGACTTTTTTATTAGGAGGAAGAAATATGGACATTATCGATGATTTACAATGGCGTGGCGCCATTAATCAACAAACTGATGCTGAAGGCCTAAAGAAAGAAGTCAACGAAAAGAAGATTGGTCTATACGCAGGAATTGACCCAACTGGTGACAGTATGCACGTTGGACATTTAATTCCATTCATGATTTTGAAGAGATTCCAATTAGCTGGATACAAGCCAGTAATTCTAATCGGTGGAGCGACTGGATCAATCGGTGATCCATCAGGTAAGAAGGCTGAAAGAAAGCTACAAAGTATGGAACAAGTTAAGCACAACGAAGAATGCCTAACTAACCAAATGAAGAGTTTGTTTGGTGAAGACGGTAAGTTCCAAATCGTTAACAACTATGATTGGACTTCAAAACTATCATTATTAGACTTCCTTCGTATTTACGGTAAACGTTTCAACGTTAACACTATGTTAAACAAAGAAATTGTTTCAAGCCGTCTAGAAACAGGTATCTCATACACAGAATTTACTTACCAAATTCTACAGGCGATGGACTTTGAACACCTATACAAGAACAACGGTGTTGAATTACAAATCGGTGGTGCTGATCAATGGGGTAACATCACTGGTGGTATTGAATTAATTCATAAGACTCAAGGAGCAGATGCAAAAGCATTTGGCTTAACTATTCCATTAATGCTTAAGGCAGATGGTACTAAGTTCGGTAAGACTGAAGGTGGAGCTGTATGGTTAGATCCAGAAAAGACTACACCTTACGAATTCTACCAATTCTGGATTAACACTGATGATAGGGATGTAATCAAGTACTTGAAGTACTTCACTTTCCTAAACAAAGAAGAAATTGAAGAACTAGAAGAACAAGTTAAGAACGAACCATGGAAGAGAGTTGCTCAACGTCGTTTAGCTGAAGAAGTAACTGAATTCGTTCATGGTAAGGATGCCGTAGTCGAAGCACAAAACATTACCGAAGCATTATTCTCAGGAAACGTTCAAGACCTAACTACTGATGAAGTAGAAACTGGATTCAAGAATATGCCTTCAGTTGAAGTTAGCGCAGACAAGAAGAACATTGTTGAATGGTTAGCAGACGATACTGCAATCGAACCTTCTAGAAGACAAGCTAGAGAAGATGTAAGTAACGGTGCCATCCGTATTAATGGAGAAAAGGTTGACGATGTTGATTTTGAAATCGACCCAAGCACTTCATTTGATGGTAAGTTCGTCGTTGTTAGAAGAGGTAAGAAAAAGTACTTCTTAGCTAGAATTAAATAGTAATATGATTGTTTAAAAGTAGATTGATTAATTCAATCTACTTTTTTTAATTTATTTGCGGAGAAGTGTTGACTTTATAAGGTTTACCTGGCATAATATTATTTGTTGTTGAGAGAGGTAATCAAAAATGATTACAAATCAGCAACGATTAATTTTTCAAAAGATGTTGACACGATGTCATTAATTTGATATTATAAATGAGTTGCGTTATTGATATGACGCAAACGTCATTAAAAAAAAGTTGTTGACACTGCTTTGATAAGATGGTATGATTAACAAGTTGTCAATTGAGGCGACAAGTTAATTAAATGGTAGATCTTTGAAAACTGAACAAGATTGATAATCGATGATGTGTAAGGAACTTACAACTTGGTTGTAAGAATTAAACATTGCGAAG
>NZ_JXCW01000002.1:0-51883 GCF_001421115.1 Apilactobacillus kunkeei
ACCTGTTCCCATGCCGAACACAGAAGTTAAGCTTCTAAACGCCGATAGTAGTTGAGGGATCGCCCTCTGCAAGGGTAGGAAGTCGCCGCGCGAATAAAAAAGTCTTCGATGTAAATCGAAGGCTTTTTGTTAATATTGCCGTTTTAGCTCAGGAGGTAGAGCGTTTCCATGGTAAGGAAGAGGTCCCGGGTTCAAATCCCGGAAACGGCTTAATTTTAAGAAAATATAATATTAGTTAATATATATATAATAGAGAGTTCATTATATTGAAAATTAACGACTATATTCAAGCAGCGAAAACAATTGTTATATCAATCATTTTCGCTGCTTTTTTTATTTTTTGCCGAAACGTAAAAATGAACTCTTAAGCCATTTTTTGAAAAATTGAACGTCATAATTTATTTTGATATAACATTCTTTGAAAAGGAGGGATAACATATGAATAACAAAAAATTACCCTATAATTTTGATTTCACAGATATTTCGATGAAGACACCAGCAGAATTAATTGTCGAAGGTAATCGATTAGCAATTGATACTAAATTTGATGACATTGCGAATTATAAAGTTAAGCAACGCGATGTTTTGAAAATAATGAAGCCGAAGAATGATTTGCTATATAAAGATTTACTTGAGACAAAAAGAAAGCGCATGTCTAAATCTCCATTTTCATTTTTTAGAGGTTCAGTAGATATTATGAATTATGATTTAAATCATTATAGTAATACAGGCATTAAGACTTTGATCGGTGGAGATGCTCATTTAGGTAATTTCGGTTACTACGGATCGTCAGAAGGACAGTTACTGTTCGACATGAACGATTTTGATGAATCACACATTGATTACTGGGAATATGATGTTAAACGTTTATTGGTTAGCGCATTGCTAGTAGCCAAACAACAGGACTTTAAATTAAAGAAAAAAGTAGAACCTTTCCTAGAAAAAACTGTTAAAACTTATCTTAAGACATTGAAGTATATGAGTAATTTAACAGCAATGGAAAGATTTATAACGCCAAACACATTAAAAAATATTTCGAGTAGTTTCTCTAAAATCCATGAATCCAAAAATACTTTTGATAAATCATTTAAAAAAATTGTCAGTAAAACTATCGATAAGGCTATTAATAGTAATTCTGATTATGCAGTTAAAAAATATACGACCACCGTAAAAGGACAAAAACAGTTTATTGAAAATGATCCTGTTACAGTGCATGTAGGAAATGATGATTATGAAAAATTAATAAAAGGTTACACTAAGTACCTTCATCATTCAAGCAGCGATATTAAGCAGTTCTTGCTACAATTTCATATCGTAGATATTGTACGACATACGGTTGGGGTCGGAAGTGTAGGTACACTTTGTTATCTAATTTTACTAGAGAATTCCTCCGGTGATAATTTAGTTTTACAAGTAAAACAAGGATTACCACTTTATCAAAATGATGGAATTTATATCGATGACAAGCATTCAACAGGTGAGGACATTATGAATTGTCAATTGATACTACAAAGTGCATCAGACCCATTCCTAGGTTACTTTAATATTGGCAATAATAGTTTTTATGTACGTCAATTTAAAGATATGAAAGGATCAGTAAAACTAAAAAAATTAGATTATCCAGCTTTTTGCGATTATGTGAATGTATGTATTAGTTTATTAGCAAGAGCACACAGTCAATCACCAACTTTTTACAAAATCATTGGTTATTTAGAAAGCAAAGATTGGATACCTGAAGCCTTAGTAAAGTACTCAACGCGATATGTTAAACAAGTAGAATTAGATTTTAAGTCCTTCACCGGAGGCGACAAGCATGGGAATAAAATCTAAATATAAAGGTGATCTATATAATAGAGATTTAAGTTGGCTACTTTTTAATCGCAGAGTAATTGAATTAGCAAACAACTATAATGTCCCATATTTAAATAAATTAAAATTTCTATCTATAGCTTCAAATAATTTAGATGAATTCTATAGTGTTAGAGTTCCAAGTATTAAGAGCCAAGAAGCTTTAACAAATGACGGACATGATCCAAAAACAATGTTAAAGTATTCAGAAATATTAAAAAGACTCCATGAAACAAATAATAATAACTTTAAAATACAATCTAACTATTTCAAATTGATAATTAAACAATTACCTGATTTTGGTATTGGTGAATTTGTTAAGTATGATGATTTATGCGATCGAATGAAGCAAAAAGCTAACCAAAAATTTGATGAAAAAATTTTACCTTTTCTAACAAGCACAACCTTTAATTCGGAATATAATTTAGATTTTATGAAAAATAAATGGATGGCAATTGCAACATTGGTCAAAATAAAAAATGATACTTCGATTCGTATTATGCCGATACCACCATATATCAGAAGAACAGTTAGTTTGAAGGTCGATGGGAAAAAACAATATTTGATGATGGAAGATCTCATCATTAATAATTTGGAAAATTTATATGACGATGGCGAAATCAAAGATGTAATCGTATTTAGATTAAGCAGAGATTTAGATGCATCAATTGATTTAGAAAAAAATAACGGTAGTAAGAAAACTATCCAAAATGTACGCCACTATCTAGCAAATCGGGAAAAGGGTAAAATTACAATGTTAGAAATACAAAATTTACCCAATACCAATGAAAAATTCATTAATACTTTTATAAAAAAATTTAAGATTGAACCAAATGATGTATTTAAAATCGATACACCATTAGATTTAACTTTCATGTTTCCTTTGATAAATTCGTGGACTAAGAAATATCCTGAACTATCATACGCAGATTTTTCAGGAACAAAGTGGAATTATAAAAAATCAATGCAGGAGTACCTAAATAAGCACAATTTACTTTTACAATATCCTTATGATTCATTTGATCAATTTATTCAGTTTTTAAAAGAAGCAGTTGATAATCCTCAAACGATAGCAATCAAACAAACAATCTATCGAGTCGCGGATAATTCTGAAGTAATAGAGCTTTTGAAAAGGGCTTCAAGAAAAGGGATTAAAGTGACAGTGGTAGTTGAACTGAGAGCTAGGTTTGACGAAACAAACAACCTAAAAGTGACTGATGAATTGGAAGATGCTGGATGTGAAATTATATTTGGAAAAAAATATATGAAAGTCCATAGCAAAGCATGTTTAGTCATAATGGATGATAAAAGTAGTGTTAAAGGTTATGTGCAAATTGGAACTGGAAATTATAACGAACAAACAGCGAAGGGATTTGTTGATTTAAGTTTATATTCTAGTTCAGATGTATACGTAAACTGCGTAAACTCCTTCTTTGATTATCTATCACACAATGGCGATTGTTCACGTTCACCAAAATATAATTCCATTGTATCGTCGCCAAATCGAATCGAAGACATGGTTATACAAAATATAAATAGAGTTAAAGAATATTATCAAAAATATGGTAAAGGAAAAGTTTTCCTTAAAGTAAATTCTTTAACAGATATTGATGTCATAGCAGCAATTTATGATGCTGCTAAGGTGGGGGTTCCATTTAGATTAGTTATAAGAGGATCATGTTGTTTGAAACTAGGCATTTGTGGTGAAAAAGAAAACATCGTTGTTTCTAGTATCGTCGGAGAGTTTCTCGAACACAGCAGAATATATGCTTTTTATACAGACAAGCCATCCTTTTGGATTTCCTCAGCCGATTTAATGACAAGAAACATGGTTAACCGTGTCGAATTAGCAGCTAAAATTATGGATAAATATAATATCAATAAGATTAAAAAAATTATTGATAGCTATTCCGAAGATGATGTTGATGGTTTCTTCTTGGACAAAGAAGGAAACTATTTCAAATATGAAAATTCTAAGAATCGCTCTGCTCAACAAACATTTATCGAGGAAAGCTTAAGATTATCCGAACAATCTTCAAAGCCAAATAATATTTATAAATGGATTATTGAAAAAATAAGCAAATTGAAGGATCTCCTAAGAAAAAGTAGAAATGATTAATATTGATTAGGTATGGTTCTTCAAAATTAATAATAAAATAAAAGACCAATCGTTACGGATTGGTCTTTTTCGTTGGTTATTGAATTTTTCTATTAATCTTAACTTCATTAATTGGTAGGTTGGCGTTTGCAATAATTGGTGAAACAGTACCATTACTAATTAATGTTAGGTGGTGCATTGCACGAGTGGCAATCGTGTAAAGTGTTCCGACATAATCAGCGTTTGGATAGTTGTCTTTCGAAACATTCCAAGCAATGACAGAATCAAATTCTAATCCCTTAGCTAGATAGATTGGCATGATTACAACGCCCTTTGGAAGTGATCTATCCGTATCAGCTAATAATGTTGGATTAAGTTGGTTATAGGTATGCTGATGAAGTTGTTTTGCTTCATTTAAGTTCTTGGTAACGATTGCTACGGTACCCTCATCTTTTAACTCTTGTTTGGCACATTCAATTAAAGCATCAATGCATTCTTGTTCGTTATGACGAATGAAAATTTCAGGTGATTTACCCGGACGGTTGAATGCTTCAATCTCATCACCATTTGGTAATAATGATTTAGCGAAGTTAGTGATTGGATAAGTTGAACGATATGATCGGTTTAAAGTAATCAATCTTGATTTCTTAGTAGCAAATGCTTCGTTTAACTTGTTTAGTAATTCTTGCGGAGCCTCAACCGCCTTGAACAATGCCTGTTCACTGTCACCAATTAAGTTAATTTTGGTTTGTGGGAAGGCGTGCTTGATATAAATCAATTGGGCAATTGAGTAGTCCTGCATTTCGTCGACGAATAGGTATTGCATTGTTTGGTTTTGACCGCCACCAATCATTAAATCACGCATGTATAAAAGTGGTGCAGCATCATCCAAACGAACTTGATGTAATTCGATTGAATCAGCAAATGAATCGACGTCATCGTTCCATGCATCAACATTAACATCCTTAGGTAGAACCACTTGTTGCATGAAGCGTTGATATTGAAGATATGGATCAAAGAATGAACCATTATACAAAGCATCGTATACTTTTCTGAAGTGTTCAGTCACAATTTGTTTAGCGATGAAGTATCTTTCGTCATCTTCATCCTGGAAACTACCTAGTTGGTGACCTTCCATTAAATCATGATATTGTTCAGAGTTAAGTTGGTCGATTGCATCATCAACCCATGGTTTATATACTTCGACTTCAATTCGTTTCTTCAAGATTTCAATCAATCGGTTCTTAGTCTTTAAGAACTTGTCAGCAGGTTTCATTTGTTTAGGTTGAGAAGCGTAAATGTCCTTGATCACATCGGCATCGAAGAAAACCTTGCCGTCGATTAAGATGCTTTGAAAGGCAATGTCATCGTTGAAAACGGTATTGATATAATTCTCAATTGAAGTCATGTATTGATGACTTCGTTTGAATGATTGAATTGCTTTTTCATCATCGGTGTATGCTTGTTCGGTTTCATATTGGTCGAATAAGCTTTGGACCTTCACACCTTCGAGTCGGTGATCGATAAATTCTTGCAAGGTAACCTGTCTCATATTGCGTTCACCTAAACTAGGTAAAACGTCAGAAATATAATGTGAGAACAAACGGTTAGGGGAGAACAAAATAATTTGATCAGCTTGAAGTGAACTTCTACTGTGGTACAACAAGAATGCGATTCGTTGAAGAATTGCAGAAGTCTTACCAGAACCGGCAACCCCTTGAACAACAAGTAGGTCGCTGTAGGTATCTCTGATGATATCGTTTTGTTCCTTTTGAATTGTCGAAACGATGTTTTGCATCACTTCATCATGTTGTTGTCCTAACACAGATTGAAGCATTTCATCACCCACAGTTTCGTTGGTATCAAACATGTTGTTGATTTCACCGTGACTAATTTGGAACTGACGTTTCTTTTCTAGGTCGGTGCTTTGTTTACCGGCTGGAGTTTGGTATGAAACTTTTCCTAACGTTCCGTTGTAATAGATGCTAGAGATTGGAGCACGCCAATCGTAGACTAAGAAGTTTTCATCATCGTCAACGAATGAAGCGGTACCGATGTATAAGCTTTCGGTATCATCGTCCCCATCATCTTTGATGTCAATGCGACCAAAGTATGGAGAATCAGCTAATTTTTTGTATGTTTCAAGTTGGTTTTTAATAATTGCTTCGCTTTGGACTACCTTATTAACTAGTCCTCTTTGTTGTTGGAGGTCAGCGGAAGTTTCAATTCTATCATCGACTTCGACGTAGTTAACAGAAGTATTATTACCGTAGTTTTGTTGAACACGTTTTGTTTCATTGTGTGCCTTTTGGTATTCGGCTTCTGTCTTGTCGATTCGTTTGTGTAATTTGGCGACAACTTTATCGACACGATTTTGTTCATTTGTAAGATCGTTATTAGCCATTTTTACCTCCTGATTTATTGTTAAATCCGTTCATTTATGCTCAATAATTCTAATTAGATTTGGCCGTCATGTCAATTAATATCCTTTTTGACATGTCAATTTAAATCCAGTAAAATATAGTTAATATTAAAGTAAGTAGCGATGTCATTTACAGAGAGATTATGTATTACTGAAAGTAATCACGACTAGCGAAATGGATGAATTTATGGGATTGCGCCCTTATCGCAGAGTGGCAAATGATAATACATTTGCAAGTTAGGTGGTACCGCGCTCAAGCGTCCTATTGTTTTTTTAACAATGGGGCGCTTTTTTTGGAAAGGAAGTAACAAAATGGCAGATAAAAAAGTAATTCTAACTGGTGATAGACCAACTGGTAAACTACATATCGGACACTACGTTGGATCATTAAAGAACAGAGTTGCACTACAAAACTCAGGTGACTACGACACCAATATCATGATTGCGGACATGCAAGCATTAACTGATAATGCGCGTGACCCAGAAAAAATCAGAAACTCACTATTACAAGTAGCTTTGGATTACTTAGCTGTCGGAATTGACCCAGAAAAATCAACAATCTTGGTTCAATCACAAATTCCCGCACTAAACGAATTAACAATGCACTACTTAAACTTAGTTTCAGTTAACCGTTTGAAGAGAAACCCAACTGTTAAGACTGAAATTCAACAAAAGAAGTTTGGTGAAAGTGTTCCTGCTGGATTCTTCATTTACCCAGTCAGTCAAGCTGCAGATATTACTGCATTTAAGGCCGACACTGTTCCAGTTGGTGAAGACCAAGAACCAATGCTAGAACAAACTAGAGAAATCGTTAGAAGCATTAACGGTATCTATGGTAAGGACGTATTAGTTGAACCAGAAGGCTACTTCCCACCAAAGGGAATGGGTAGAATTCCTGGTTTAGATGGAAACGCTAAGATGAGTAAATCCTTGAACAACGCCATCTACTTAGCAGACGATGCTGATACCATTCAAAAGAAAGTAATGTCAATGTACACTGACCCTAACCACATTCACGTGGAAGATCCTGGTCAAGTTGAAGGAAACACTGTATTTACTTACCTAGACATCTTTGCTGACGACAAGCAAAAGGTTGCCGAATTAAAGGAACAATACAGACACGGTGGTCTAGGTGATGTGAAAATCAAACGTTACTTAAACGAAGTATTACAAGCTGAATTGGCACCAATCAGAGAACGTCGTGAACAATTCGAAAAGGATCCACAAGATGTTTATGACATTCTAAAGGCTGGTAGTGATAAAGCGAATAAGGTAGCCAACCAAACCCTAGATGAAGTAAGGGATGCTATTGGTATTAATTACTTTAAATAAAAAACTATTTTAGGAGTTTAGGGTGAATCGGATGGAGAACTTAGTAATTGTTGACATCGGTTCGAATTCTGCTCGAATGTCCATCTATCGGATTGAAAATGACGGTTATTGCGTTGAGCTAAAACGTAGTAAGAGTGATAGTCGTCTATCCGAAGGGATGGGAAAAGAAAAGATTCTACAACCGGTTGCAATTAATCGGACAATTAATGCTTTAAAGTCTTTCAAAAGAATTTATAGCTCAATGAATAATGCCACTGTGATTACCATTGCAACTGCTGCGGTTCGACAAGCTGAAAACCAAAAAGCTTTTATTCGCAAGGTAAGAAAGAAAGTTGGCTTAGACGTTAGAGTACTATCAGGTCGTGAAGAAGCTTATTACGATTATTTAGGTGTCGTTAATAAGATTAAGATGAACGACTACATGGTGATGGATATTGGTGGTGCCAGTATCGAATTGGTCCGCGTTCAAGGTAAGAAACGTCGAGACTTAATTAGTTTACCAATTGGTGCCGTTAATATTTCAGAACGTTTTAAATTGAATAACTCAGTTCACGCAGCTGACTTATTCAACGCACAACGTTTCTTAAAGGAAAACATACATCGTGTTCCTTGGCTAAAAAAAGCTGATCACTATCAATTAGTTGTTTTGGGAGGAGCTGCCAGAAGTTTAGCGAGAATTAATCGCAGTCATCAACACTTCAAGAACTCTGATAACCTAAATGGCTATCACCTAAATCAACGCCAAGTGATGGGAACGTATGAATTACTTTTACGTAAGAACTTACACAATCGAAAAGAAATTCACGGATTAGAAAACGAGCGAGCTGATATTATACTAGGTGGTCTATTACCTCTTATTACAGTCATTGATGAAATTGATTCAAGAAGGATCGTGTTTTCAGAAGGTGGCGTAAGAGAAGGACTTATTGCTGAATATATAAAGAAGCACTATCGAAACTATTAAAGAGGTTTTTAATCCATTGACGGGTTAAAAACCTTTTTAAATGCTTGAAATTTAAATAATGTTATCATAAATATCAGATATAAATACCGCATCCGGGGGGGGACTAATAATGGGAACTTTCAAACATTTCTACCATCGTAATTATGATGATAGAATGAAACTAATCAGTGAATTTGCTGGATTAGACATGAATCAAAAACATGAAATAACTGGCGACTATCACCAATCAAGTGATAGTTTAGTTGAAAACTATGTAACTGATTACTCCATTCCAGAAGGAGTGGCCGTTAATTTTATGATTAATGGTACTGAAAAAATTGTTCCAATGGTAACAGAAGAACCATCCGTGATTGCGGCGGCTAGTAATGGTGCCCGCTTGTTTACAAAGGGAACAGGAATTACTGCCGAAGTATTGGGGCGTAATCTAATGGGCCAAATTGTTGTTAAAACACACGATATTAACCTATTGATTGGAATCGTCAATACTCATCAACAAGAAATTATTGATATCGCAAACCAATCACATCCATCAATTCTAGAATACGGTGGCGGTGCTAAGAAGGTGCGCGTTAGAAAACTAGATGATGACTATGCATCAGTTGACTTGTTTGTGAACGTTGGTGAAGCGATGGGCGCAAACATCATTAACTCAATGCTAGAATCTACTTCTGAGTTTATTGAAGAACGTGTTAGTGGGGATGTGTTGATGAGCATCCTATCTAACTACGGTGAAGATAACCTGGTTAAGGTATCCGGATCCATTCCAGTTAGCCAATTGGGAAACCCTGATACGAACGGTATGAATGTGGCAAATAGAATTGTTGAAGCATCACACATCGCTCAAATAGATCCATATCGTGCTGCTACCCATAACAAGGGCATCATGAATGGAATCGATGCTGTGGTAATGGCAATGGGTAACGATTGGCGTGCGGTTGAAGCTGGTGTTCATTCATACGCCAGCAAAGATGGCCAATACAAGGGATTATCCAACTGGTCAATTTATGGTGACAATTTAGTTGGTGAGATGACAATTCCGTTGTCATTAGGATTTATCGGTGGTGCCGTGAAGGTATTACCAAAGGTTAAAATCAACCAACAACTATCTCAAGTAACCTCAAAGGAAGAGTTAAGCCAAGTGGTTGCTTCAGTTGGGTTAGCCCAAAACCTAGCTGCTCTAAAGGCTTTAGTCACTGATGGAATTCAAAAGGGTCACATGAACCTTCAATTGAATTCATTAGTGATGAGTGCCGGAGCCAAGGGCGAAGAAGTAAAACAAGTGGTTTCAGAAATGAGAGCAAATCATTTAAATGACTTAAAGTCAGCACAAAAAATCTTAAACCAAATTAGAAATAACAATGAAGGTGAATTTTAATGGAAATCGAATTAAATCAAGACACACAAAGTTTAATTAACGTTGTAAACAAATTTTTCCCAGGTAAAATTGAAGTTCAATTTATCGGCCAACTTCAATCAGGATATGTTAGACATGATCAAGCACAAGTGGTGCAAGACGGTAAGAACTTATTCGTTCAAATCTCAGACATGTCAGCTCCTAACTACACTGCTTCACACGAACTAATTCACTTGTTGATGACACTTCGTGGTTTTCCACAAGTATTCTTCTCACTATCAACGGGTCAAGAAGAATTAGACGAACAACTAGAAGTAATTGGAACTGAACTATTTGATATCGTTGCTCACTTTGTGGTTGTTTCAGAACAAAGAAAACACGGTCTAATCAACGAAGACATCGAAAAGATGTACCTAAAGGGTATTCAAAACACAATTGAACCAGAACCAGAAGAATTAGATAACGCCATGGAATTACGTCTATTGACCCTAATCGACGCTCACGTATTCTACGGTGACAAGTTCGATTCATTTGCTCGTCCAACTCTGAAAAAAGATTACCCAGTTGCACTAAAGGCTGCTGATGAAATCTACAAGATTATCACTGAAAAACCAACTGATTCACCTTTTGGTTTTAGAAGAAACGTTGTTAAGTTATTCAAGGCCTTTGATGAACAACTAAAGAAGTGGGGACTACCTACATTGCATAACTCAGAATTTGCAACTATCTCCAGTGTTGTTTCAGAAAGACAACTAAACTTAAACGTAAAACAACAATTTGAAATCTTTCATTCAGAATTACATGATAAGGAAACTGGTCGTCGTGCATACGTTGGTTTCAACAAGTCAGATGATCAAAACTCATTCGTGATTCCTGCGCCAACCGGTATGGATGACAGTCCAGAATACTTCAAGAAGTTATACGCTATGACTGTTCAAGAATTATTTAAAGAACTAAAAATGCCATATATCATTAGAAAATAAGGCAGGAGGCAATCTGATGGATAAGGAAATTCAATCATTATTTGATAATGCAAAAAACATTGTATTTTTGACAGGAGCCGGGGTATCGACAGCTTCCAACATTCCAGACTATCGTTCTAAGAATGGACTATACGCAACTGATACAACTGGAAAACCAGCTGAATATTATTTAAGTCATGCATGTTTAGTTAATGAACCAGATGTGTTTTACACATTTGTGAAAGAAAATATGTACTATCCAGATGCCAAACCCAATGTAATTCACGAAAAGCAAGCTGAACTTACTAGGAAAGGTAGGGCCAGTGTAATCACTCAAAACGTTGATGGATTATACGGTGCTGCCGACACCAAGAATTTAATTGAATTTCACGGCAATCTATACGACGTATATTGCCAAAAGTGCCATCAACGAGTTGATTGGCACGAATATATGCAAAGCGACAAGCACGCTGATTGCGGTGGAACACTTCGTCCAGGAATCGTTTTATACGATGAAGGACTTAACCAAGCCAAGGTGGTTAACAGTGTTCAACTAATGGAAAAGGCGGACTTGGTAGTGATCGTTGGAACTTCCATGCGTGTCTACCCATTTGCCGGACTATTAGATTATAGAAATCCGGGTGCCAAAGTAATTGCGGTTAACCAGGAAAAGTTAAACTTAGGAATCGATTTTACAATGATTCAAGAGGATGCAACGAAATTCTTTAGTGAATTGAAATAAGAAGGAAGATGATGGTTTAATGATAACTTTAGGAGTAACAACTTGGAGCGAACATCCAGCATTGATTAATGGGGAAGAACGACCTGTTAAGTTAAACGAGTATGCTGCCTATTTTCCAGTCGTGGAAGTTGATAATCCGTTTTACGGCATTCCACAGGAAAAAACAGTGCGTCAATGGATGCGCCAGGTGCCAGAATCATTCCAATTTATCTTAAAAGCCAACCAATTAATGACCAAGCATGACATGCGTTCTCAAATGGCTGCCGATGATGATCAGAGAAGACAGGCGTTTAGTGATTACGTCAAAATGCTTCAACCTTTAATGGAAACCAATCAATTAAAGACGGTCTTATTTCAATTTCCACCATATTTCCAACGCAATAACGACAACATTCGCTATCTAATGACCATCCGTGAATTAATGGGCAGAAAGGTGCCAATTGCGGTCGAGTTTAGAAATCCGACATGGACGGAAAAGTCGATGCAAAACTCAATTAAGAATTATTTGAAACGTTTAGGGATGACCTTTGTGATTGCAGATGAACCACATAACCTAAACGACGGGATTGAGTTATTACCAATGGTGACTACTTCTAAGATGGCGATGTTAAGACTGCACGGTCGAAACGCCCAGGGATGGTTTAACCAAGACAAGAACTGGCGTAGTCAAAGAACATTGTACAAATACAGTGAAGAAGAACTAAAGCAATTCGCCGACATTGTCACTAAGTTAAACAAAGAAGTCGATGAGGTGTGTGTCATCTTTAACAACAACTCAGGTAGGGATGCCGCACCGAACGCATTACAATTAAAAGAGATGTTGCACGTGTCATTTAACGATTTGGCACCGATGCAATTAGATTTGTTCTAAGAGCAATATTATTGACAATTCAAGTATGATATACTAATAGTTAATATTAATTACTGGTTGAAAGGATGATTTACATGGCTGATAACAATACTTTTTATGTTACAACGCCTATCTACTACCCATCAGGACGTTTACATATCGGGAACTCATACACAACTATTGCTTGTGATGCGTTAGCTCGTTACAAACGTGCTGAAGGTTTTGACGTGTTCTTCCTAACAGGAACAGATGAACACGGACTAAAAATCGAAGAAAAGGCAGAATCATTGAACACAACTCCACAAGCTTACGTGGACAAAATGGCTGCTCAAATTAAAGACTTATGGAAGAAATTGGACATCTCAAACGACAAGTTCATCAGAACCACTGATGCACAACACAGAGAAGTTGTTCAAAAGATTTTCCAACAATTATTAGATCAAGGTGACATTTACCTAGGTGAATACTCTGGTTGGTACTCAGTATCCGACGAAGAATACTTCACCGAATCACAATTAGCAGAAGTATACAAAGACGATAACGGTAACGTTATTGGTGGAAAGGCTCCATCAGGACACGAAGTTGAACTAGTGAACGAAAAGTCATACTTCTTCAAGATGAGCAAGTACGCTGATTGGTTATTACAATACTACAAAGATCATCCTGATTTTATTCAACCAGAATCAAGAATGAACGAAATGATTAATAACTTCATCAAACCAGGTCTAGAAGACTTAGCTGTTTCTAGAACATCATTTAGTTGGGGAATTCCTGTTAAATCAAATCCAGAACACGTAGTTTACGTATGGATTGATGCGCTATCAAACTATATTAGTGCATTAGGATACGATACTGATGATGATTCACTATTCCAAAAATTCTGGCCGGCTGATGTTCACATGGTTGGTAAGGAAATCGTTAGATTCCATACTATCTACTGGCCAATTATCCTACATGCTTTAGGTTTACCATTACCAAAACATGTTATCGGTCACGGTTGGTTAACCATGAAAGACGGAAAGATGTCTAAATCAAAGGGTAACGTTATTTACCCAGAAGTCTTAGCCGAAAGATACGGTTTGGATGCAGTAAGATACTACTTACTAAAGGCCGTTCCATTTGGTAACGATGGCGTGTTCACACCAGAAGACTTCGTTGATCGTATCAACTACGACCTAGCAAACGACTTAGGTAACTTATTAAACCGTACTGTTTCAATGATTAACAAGTACGAAGACGGTGTGATTCCAGAATTCAAGTCAAACTTCTTAGAACCTGATAAGGAACTAGAGGCACTAAGCAAGGACGTTATTACTGAATACAAGACTAAGATGGATGAATCACGCTTCTCAGATGCTTTAGCTGCTGTTTGGCAATTAGTTTCTCAAACTAACAAGTACATTGACCAAACTACACCATGGATTTTAGCTAAGAATGAAAACGATGGTGACGCTGAAAAGCTTGCTGATGTAATGGCTCATTTAGCTGCCAGTTTACGAGTAATCGGTCTATTAATTAGCCCAATTATGACCCATGCACCAAAGGAAATCTTCACTCAATTAGGTTTAAGCGATCAAGCAATTGATTTAACTAACATTGCAATTGAAGACTTACCAACAGGTGGCAAAGTGGTTGCTAAGGGAACTCCAATCTTCCCACGTCTAGACAAGGAAGAAGAAGTTGACTTTATCAAGAACCAAATGACTAAGTCAGACAAGAAAAAGGGTCGTGCAGCCAAAGAAGAAGCTAAGAAACAAGCTCAAGTTGCCCAAGAGGGTGCTGAAAGTGCTGCTGATAAGAAAGAAATCAAGTTCGATACCTTTGAAAAAGTAGAACTAAAAGTTGCCGAAGTTAAGAACGTTGAACGTGTTGAAGGGGCAGACAAGTTATTGAAGTTTACCTTAGATGCAGGTAAGGAAGAAACTACTCAAATCCTTTCAGGAATTGCTAAGTGGTATCCTGACTTCGAAAAACTAATTGGTAAGAAAGTAATCATAGTTTCCAATTTGAAACCTAGAAAGATGCGTGGCCAATTGAGCCAAGGAATGTTACTATCTGTTGAACATGACGATGGCAACATTGAATTAGTTACAATTGGTAGCCAATTTGAAAATGGTGCCACTTTGGAATAATGGTGAGATAACAAACTAAAAAATAGCCATTAATTCAAAATGAATTGATGGCTATTTTTACGATAGGAGCAAATATAATGCAAATTTTCGATTCACATACGCATTTAAACGATGATGCTTTTAGAGGACAAGTACCAGAATACATTGAACACGCCAAAAAGCTGGGTGTTACCAAGATGGCAATTGTTGGATCAAACCGTCAAATGAACGAAGAGGCGATTGAATTAGCGCATCAATACGATAACCTATACGCAATCGTTGGTTTTCATCCAGAAGACGCGTTGAACTATAACGATGAAGAAGAAGCCATTCTATACAAGCAACTACAGGATGAAAAGGTGGCTGCATTAGGTGAAATTGGTCTTGATTACAATCAGAGTACCGCACCTAAGAAGGCCCAATTCAACGTGTTCAAACGCCAAATCGATATTGCTCAAGAACTAGGAATGCCAATTTCTGTGCATAACCGTGATGCCTTTGAAGACACATACGCCATCTTAAAGGAAAAAGGTGTTAACAACGGTATCATTCATAGTTTCAATGGAGACGCTGAATGGTTAAACAAGATTATGGACTTAGGGATGTACGTCTCATACTCTGGTGTTGCCAGTTTCAAAAAGACCAAGGAAATCCATGATTCCGTTTCAAAGACACCAATCGATCGAATGCTAGTGGAAACAGATGCGCCTTATTTAGCACCTGAACCATTACGTGGTCACCAAAATGAACCAGGTTATACTCTATACACCGTCGAAGCGGTTGCTCGTTTTAGAGATACAACCCCAGATAAGATTGCCGATGCAACTTATCAAAACGCACTACGAATTTTCGGATTGGATGAATAATGGAAAAAATCAAAGAAGTAATCGTGGTAGAAGGCCGCGACGATACCAAGAGAATTAAAATGGCGATCGACTGTGACACCATTGAAACCAGGGGATCAGCAATTGATGACAAGACACTTGCGTTGATTAAGAAACTAGACAAGCAACGTGGGGTAATCGTCTTCACTGACCCAGACTTTTCTGGTGAACGCATCAGAAAGATTATTACTCAAGAGGTACCCAACGCTAAACATGCGTTTGTCGACCGTAAGAAGTCGGTACCAACAAAGAGTGATGGTTCACTGGGTGTTGAACACGCCAGCGTCGAAACCATCAGAGAGGCGTTAAAAAACGTCTATACTGCAGATACTAATCACGAGAGTGAAATATCAGTTGCTGATTTAAATGCTGCAAGAGTCATTAATGATTCTGAGGCCAAGATCAGACGAACTCAACTATGCAATGAACTAAAGATTGGATACGTTAATGGGAAACAACTATTGAAACGACTATCTATGTTTGGAATTACTAAAGAACAATTTAACGAAGCACTAAGTCATATTAAGGAGTAAACAATGCCAAATAATCCAGAAATCGCTAGCCCAGCTAGAACACAAGCAATCTTAAATCGTTTCCACTTATCAGCTAAGAAGAGTTTAGGTCAAAACTTCCTAACTGATTTAAACGTTTTAACTAAGATTGTTGATGCTGCGCATTTAACAGATACAGATAATGTCATCGAAATTGGACCAGGTATCGGTGGTTTAACCGAATTCCTAGCTCGCAGTTCAAAACGTGTTTTAGCGTTTGAAATTGACCAAAATTTATTGCCTGTATTGGATGAAACACTTAGTCCTTATGATAATGTCGAAGTGATTAACCAAGACATTCTACAAGCTAATTTACCCGCTATTATCGAAGAAAAGTTCAACAACGAACGTCCAATTAAGGTTGTTGCTAACTTACCTTACTACATCACAACTCCAATCATTTTGGATCTATTGAAGGGAAATGCTGAATTCGACAACATTACCGTTATGATGCAAAAAGAAGTTGCTCAACGCCTAGAAGCTAAACCAGGTAGCAAGGATTACGGTTCACTATCAGTGATTATCCAATACCTAAATGATGTGAAACTAGCGTTTGAGGTATCAAGAAAATCATTTATCCCGGCACCAAATGTTGATTCAGCAATCGTAACTTTGGAAAGAAAAGAAACCATTGAAAACGAAGTCTTCGATGAAAAGACATTTGCTAGTTTTGTAAGGGGATGCTTTGCCCACCGTCGAAAGACTCTATGGAATAACCTCCAAGGATTGTTCGGTAAGGACGCCGAAACCAAGGAAAAGGTCCAAGGTGTCTTAGATGAATTCGACATTCAACCAAGCATTCGTCCTGAAAAACTAACCGTTGATCAATACGTCGATTTAACGAATAAATTCCATTCAATAAAATTGGTATAATATTATTTGATTATTAAAAAACACTGTGATATAATTTTGATTTTTAATATTTTCCGTGGTATAATGAACCTACTAGAGAGGTGAATATTATGCCAACCAGTTTGACTGACATTAAGAGCCACTTGGACACTCGCCTAGGCGAAAAAGTTGTTGTAACTGTTCAAGTAGGAAGAAACAAAACATTAGAACGACATGGGATGCTAGCCGAAACATTCCCTGCAGTGTTTGTTGTTGAGTTAGAGGAAGATGAAAATCTTAAGAGAGTATCTTACAGTTACACTGATATTCTAACCAAGAACATCGAAATGGATTTTACCGACGAAGTAAGTGAAGAAGCTTAAAACTAAGAGCTAATAATGTTTATTAGCTCTTTTTATTTTGCAGTTTTGACAAAATCCGAAAGTTTCACTGACTTTTCATTTTAACTTTAGTATAATGTTATTAAATAATTTAGTTAAATTGGGGGTGTGATACTTGAGAACCGTAGAGAAAGCATGCGCCAAACTTAACCTAGGCTTGGATACGCCGTATCGTCACAAAGACGGCAAAATTGAGTGGAATATGATAATGACCTCGATTGAATTATCTGATTACGTCGAGATTGTTACCGAAAAGGGAAACGGGATTTCCGTTCACTGTAATCGTGTGTTTTTACCGCAAGATCATCGCAACTTAGCATATCAAGCAGCATTTCTACTTAAAAAGAAATTTGGAATCCAACAAAAAGTGGATATCCATATCAGAAAGAATATTCCTGTTGCTGCCGGAATGGGTGGAGGATCATCTGATGCTGCGGCTGTTATTCGAGGCCTGAATCGTCTCTGGGACCTACATATGACCGATCAAGAAATGGCAACATTCGGATTGCAACTTGATTCAGACGTTCCTTATTGTGTATACAGTCAGACTGCGATGGTAACCGGTAAGGGTGATAACATTGAGTTAATGCCAAAACTGCCAAAGATGTATTTCGTAATTGTGAAACCAAAAGTTAGTGTTTCGACACCGGAAATCTTAAACAAGATTGATTATGATAAACTAGAACATGTCAATGTTAATGAATTGGCAGCAGCGGTTGAGACACAAGACTATGATCAAATCGTTTCTCACATGGGAAATGTCTTGGAGCCATTGTCTTCAAAGCATCACAGTGAGATTAAAAAGATTAAAGAGAAGTTCGAGAAATACGGTGCTGACAGTGCCCAAATGAGTGGAACTGGACCGACTGTCTTTGGAATTTGTAGGACAGAAAGCCAAGCAAAACACATTTTTAACAGCATTCGTGGTTTCTGTTCTGAGGTCTATATTGTAAGACCTGTCTAAAAATATCCGTTTAGGTGAAAACTTAAACGGATATTTTTTGATTATTTAGATTAAAAAGTATCTTAAACCCGAACATTATGATAAAATTTAGATGTAGTTTTTACTTAATGAGGTGAAAGAATGAAAGCAAAGCGTAGTGCGCGTCTAGTAGATATGACTCGCTACTTAATGGAGAATCCTAATACGGTAGTACCATTGACTTTTTTTGCAAATCGTTATGATTCTGCTAAGTCATCTATTAGTGAAGACCTAACCATTTTACGAAAAACATTTATGGAAACAGGAACTGGTGTATTGGAAACCATTCCCGGTGCCGCTGGTGGAAGTATGTTCATGCCCGGCATTCAAAAACAAGAAGCTAGTCAATTTATTGACGAAGTTCAATCAGCATTAGCTGACAATTCAAGAGTTTTACCTGGTGGATACGTATATATGAACGACCTACTTAACCGTCCATCAATTTTGAGACAAATTGGTCGAATTATTGCGACATTATACAGTGACAAGAAGATTGATGCTGTCCTAACTGTTGCCACTAAGGGAATTCCGGTTGCACAAAGTGTTGCAACCTTATTAAACGTTCCATTCGTTATTGCTAGACATGATTCTAGAATTACCGATGGTTCAACTATTAGTGTGAACTATATTTCTGGTTCCCAAAAGAGAATCGAAAAGATGGTTCTATCAAAACGTAGTTTACCAGCTAATTCCAACGTCTTAATCGTAGATGATTTTCTACGTGGTGGGGGATCAGCCGATGGACTATGTAGTTTAATCAAAGAATTCGATAGTGAAGTTGCCGGAATTGCATTCGTTGCTGAACGTGACTACGAAGGTCAACGTAAGATTAGCGAAGACGATTACACTTCATTATTCAAGATTGATACTAATAACGGTGATATTAAAGTTGACCTGGGTAACTTTACCTACGATAACTTCAGTGACATCACCAAGGAGGAAGAATAATGACGACTAGAAATACAATTATTTTAGCTGCCGGTAAAGGTACGCGAATGAAGTCAAAACTATACAAAGTTTTGCATCAAGTTTGTGGTCGTACAATGGTTGATTGTGTATTAACACAAGTTGAAAAAATTCATATGGATAACATTGTTACTGTTGTTGGTTTTGGTGCGGAAGACGTTAAAACTCAACTAGGTGACAGAAGCCAATATGCATTACAAGAAAAACAACTAGGAACTGGGGATGCAGTTAAAAAGACCGCTGACATTCTAGAAGACGTTGATGGATCAACAATGGTTGTTAGTGGAGACACTCCATTATTTACCGCTGAAACTTTTGATCACTTGTTTACTCAACACGAAGAAAGTGGTGCAGTTGCAACAGTACTAACTTCAAAAGCACCTAACCCATTTGGTTATGGTCGTGTTGTTAGAGATGACAAGGGTAACGTTAACAAGATTGTTGAACAAAAAGATGCCTCAGTTGCCGAACAAAACATCGATGAAATTAATACCGGTGTTTACGTTTTCGACAACCATGAATTATTCGAAGCTCTAAAGAAGGTTAAAAACGATAACGCGCAAGGCGAATACTACCTACCAGACGTTATTGGTATCTTCAAAGAAGAAGGTAAGAACGTTGGTGCTTACCAAATGAAAGACTTTGATGAATCAATGGGTGTAAACGATCGGATTGCACTTTCAAAGGCTAATCAAGTGATGCAACAACGCATTAATGAATACCACATGTCAAACGGTGTTACTATGCCAAATCCAAATGACACATACATCGACTTTGGCGTTGAAATTGGTCAAGACACAATCGTCGAACCTGGTGTTCACATCAGTGGTCATACTAAGATTGGTAGTGACTGTAAGATTGGTGCTAACTCAGAAATCAGAGACTGTATCATTCACGACAACGTGACTGTGACATCATCATTACTTGAAGAATCAGAAATGATGGAAGGATCAAACATTGGACCATACTCACATCTTCGTCCAGAAGCTAAGATTGGTGAAAACGTTCATCTTGGAAACTTCGTCGAAGTGAAGAAGGCCCAAATTGATGAAGGTACTAAGGTAGGTCACTTAACTTACGTTGGTAACGCTCATCTAGGCAAGAACATCAACGTTGGTTGTGGTGTTATCTTTGCTAACTACGATGGTAAGAACAAGCACAATACCGAAGTGGGTGACAACTCATTTATCGGAAGCAATGCTAACTTGATTGCGCCATTACACATTGATGACCACACATTTATTGCTGCTGGTTCAACTATTACAGACGATGTAAAACAATACGATATGGCGATTGCTAGACAACGTCAAACCAACAAACCAGGATATTTCAAAAAGCTTCCATATGCTGATTAAGAGATAATCCAATGATATTTTATTTATTATTTGTATAATTTTTGAATGAAAAATTATCAAT
This sequence comes from Apilactobacillus kunkeei, assembly GCF_001421115.1. GTDB lineage: Bacteria > Bacillota > Bacilli > Lactobacillales > Lactobacillaceae > Apilactobacillus > Apilactobacillus kunkeei_F. Next base: position 20,715 of record NZ_JXCW01000002.1, read on the forward strand.
TATAGTGTAAAATTAACTGTGAATTAAGAATATAGTTACGAATTATAGAATTTATTGTTAGGTGGAGGACTTATGGCTGAAAGATATTCTGATCCTAAATTGAAGATTTTCGCTTTAAACTCTAACATTCCTTTGGCAGAAAAAATTGCTGATCGTGTTGGTGTTGATTTAGGTGAAACATCCGTTGACAGATTTAGCGATGGCGAAATTAGAATTAACATTGAAGAAAGTATCCGTGGGGATAACTGTTATATCATTCAATCTACATCAGCTCCCGTTAATGATAATTTAATGGAATTAATGATTATGATTGATGCTCTTAGACGTGCAAGTGCTAAGACAATTAATGTGGTAATCCCATATTATGGTTACGCTAGACAAGACCGTAAGGCTCGTTCTAGAGAACCAATTACAGCAAAGCTAGTTGCTAACATGCTAGAAACTGCTGGAATTGACCGTGTAGTTGCATTGGACTTACATGCTGCTCAAATCCAAGGTTTCTTCGATGTTCCAGTTGATCACATGATGGGTGCACCATTATTAGCTGATCACTTTATTAACCACGGCTGGGACTCAAACGCAGTCGTAGTTTCACCTGACCATGGTGGTGTAGTTCGTGCCCGTGCATTGGCCGAATTCCTAAAGGCACCAATTGCCATTATCGACAAGCGTCGTCCTAAGGCAAACGTTGCTGAAATCATGAACATCATTGGTGATGTTAAAGGTAAGTCATGTTTGATGGTTGATGACATGATTGATACTGCTGGTACTATCACTTTAGGTGCTCAAGCATTGATGGATGCTGGAGCTAAAGAAGTATACGCATGTTGTACACACCCTGTATTATCAGGTCCTGCAATTGATCGTATCCAACAATCACCAATTAAGAAGCTAGTTGTTACTGATACAATTCGCTTACCAAAAGAAAAGCAAATTGATAAGATTGAACAAATCTCAGTTGCTCCATTAATCGGTGACGCAATTAAGCGTATTAACGAAGATCGTGCCGTTAGTCCATTATTCAGCAACCGTTTCAGAAGTAATGCAGAATAATGAATAAACCAAAAAGATTAGGACTGCTAATAGCGTTAGCTGGAATCGTCGTTGCTTTAATAGCAATGGTGCTTAAAGTTAGTGCTATTACGATTAGTAACTACCTATTCTTGATAGGGTTACTATTCACAGTCATTGGCTTGATTGGAGTATTATCCAAGGGACATCTTTTCACTGGATGGCGCATTTTTCACCGCAAGGGAGACGATGAACGTTTTGAAAACGAAAAGATTCCGGCCGATAAAATTGGTGGCATTAAGAATGCCAAAATTGTGGTACGTCCATTTGCACAGTTAACGTTGATAATTGGAATTATCTGGATTGCTTTTGCAATCATTATCACACTATAAAAAAAGAACTCACTTCATTGAAGTGAGTTCTTTTTGTTTATGATTAATTATTTTAAAGCAAAGTTTCGAATGGCGTATGCAACACCGTTTTCTTTGTTTGTCTTAGTAACCTTGTTGGCAACTTTCTTCAAGTCGTCAGCAGCATTACCCATAGCAACACCAGTACCGGCGTAGGTAACCATGCTAATGTCGTTACCTTGATCACCGATAGCCATTACGTTTTCAGCGTTGAAACCTAAACGAGTAGCAAGTTTGCTTAGAGCAGCACCTTTTGAAGCCTTTTGGTTAACGAATTCTAGGAATACTGGTTCACTTCTAACCATTGTTAGGTGGTCTAAGAAGTTTTCTGGAATGTTTGGAATAGCCTTATCAATGATATCTGGATCAGCGATTAGCATTGCCTTAACGATTTCAGTTTCATCAGTGATTTCTTGTGGTTCGCGCACACGAATTGGCATTCTTACAAGGTAACTTTCAGCCACACTGTAAGGGCTTAGGTCACGGTTAGTGGTGTAGATGTAGTCGGTAGTTTCGATTTGGAAGTTAGTGTTTAGCTTGTGACTTAGTTTTTCTAGTCCAACGAAGTCGTTGTAATCTAAATCGAATTTTTCGATGATGTTAGCGTCTGCATCTTGCACTTGCGCACCGTTGAAAGTAATGGCATATTCGTCGTTACCAGAAATGTTTAGTTTCTTTAGGTATGGTTTAACACCAGTTAAAGGACGACCAGTACATAGAACTACTTTGATGCCATTGTTTCTTGCTTCAGTAACAGCATCGATTGTTTCTTGAGCTAAAATGTTTTCTTCGTTTAAAAGGGTACCATCGATATCAATGGCAATTAATTTGATTTCACTCATGGAGAAATCCTCCTTACTTACTTAATTAATTCATCGTTTTTAATGTGTTTTTGAAACTCTTGATAAACTGGTTCGAATAAATCGATATCACTATCCTTGGATAACATTTCCTTAGGGAAGAAGAATCGTTCATCCCCCAAGTGCTTACCGGTAACGGCGCTAACTAGTTGGGAAATCTTGGATAGTTCAATCATTGTACCATCGTTTCTTCTAAGTTCAATTTGTGTAGCATGATGCTTTTTATTTGGATCGTAAGCATCATATGGCAAATCAAAACTGTTGTTAACGGCGGTGTAGTAGGTGGTTTCGAAACCAGCTTCTTGAATCCATTTTTGCATGGTTGGAATTAATGATTCAGTTTCATTATTGTATTCTACAGATTTAAGTGGCTTTCTGTTAATAAAACGATCAGCTAAATCAGATAGAATCTTGTCATCTGAATCAATCCAGTTAATGAAGTAGGTGTTTAGAACACCATCATCTAGTTTCAAATAGTCATCGATAGTAAAGTCATTCTTGAAGAAGGGCATTAATAGATGTGGAGTTAGTCGGTCGTTTTTATCCAATTGACTGGCTAGTTCCTTGGCTCTTTGAAGTAGGTGACTTAGGATAACTTCCATTGAACGTGATACTGGGTGGAAGTACACTTGCATGTACATTTGCAAACGGGAGATGATGTAGTCTTCGACGGCATGCATCCCGTTGATTTCAAAACAGATACCACCTTCGTAAGGTCTCATCACACGTAAGATTCTGGTTAAGTCAAAGTTACCGTAGTTGGCACCGGTGTTGTAGGCATCCCTTAGTAGGTAATCCATTCTATCGGCGTCGCATTGACTAGAAATCATTTGGACCACTTGTTGGTTTGGATAAGTGTGGTCGATTACACTAGCGACTTCTTTTGGAAAACTAGGACTAATCTTACTCAACACTTGGTTAACCTCTGTCTTTTCAGAAGTGATGATTTCTTGGGTGATTGCTTCGTGGTTGGTACCAAAGATGTGTTCAAAGGTATGTGAGTAGGCACCGTGTCCGATGTCATGAAGCAATGCCGCACATAGTGCAACTAATCTTTGAGAATCATCCCAAAGGCCATCGCCGGCAACTTTACTAGGATAGTTTCTAAGGAAACCATCACAGATGCGGCGGGTAATTTCGTACACTCCTAAACTGTGGGTAAATCTTGAATGTTCTGCGCCATGGAATGTGTATGAAGCAGGACCTAATTGTTTAATTCGTCTTAATCGTTGGAATTCTTTAGTATTAATCAAGTCCAAAATGACTTGGTGTTGTACGTAAATGTAGTTAAGAACCGGATCTCGAAAAACCTTTTCTCGAGGTAGTAGTTTTTCTTGGTATTCCAAATTCTTACCTCCTTACTATCTATATATAAGTTATTTATGCTTATTATAACAAAGTTTTAAATGAAATAATTAATTTTCCGACCATTAATTAATGCATTTATGGACATGTCCGTATATAATATTAGTTTGTGATATATGAAATGAGGGAAGGTGAGTCAGTGTGATGGATAAAAATGAAAATGCTCAAAAGGTTGTTGTGAACTTAAAGACAACTATTTTCCAAGATGCAGAGCGCGAAGACTTTATATTTGAAGAAGTGGGTAGCCTGGTTCAAATGAACAACGGACTATACCTTCGCTTCACCGAACATCAAGATAATCAAGCAGTAGCAAACGTTACTTTGAAAATTACCGATGAACATGTTCAATTAACTCGCCAAGCCAATGGTGGACATCACTCTAGAATGATTTTTGATGAAAACAAAGATCACGACACAATTTACCAAACTGAGTATGGTCCAATAAAAATTTTGGTCAAAACAAAAGAGTTAAACTACGATTATAATGAAGATATAATGAATGGTAAGCTTGGGATTGACTATGAATTACATTCTGGCGGAATGATTGTAGGAGAATACAATCTTACATTGCAATTTTCTGCTTAAAAAGGTATGATATTAATAGTATTTTGAAAGGACGTGCACCGATTTGAAATTACAAGCCTTAGAAGGTAAAGACAAAAAAGAATTATCAATGGTCGAAGTTGCTCACGCAATTCTTTCTGAACGTGGGGAAGTAATGGCCTTTGCTGATATCGCCAACGAAATCCAAAAATACTTGGGTGATTCTGATGAAGAAATTCGTAAACGATTGGTACAGTTCTACACAGATATGAACGTTGATGGTAGTTTTATTTCTTTAGGTGATAATCTTTGGGGACTAAGAACTTGGTATCCATATGATTCAATCGATGAAGCTACAGTTCATCCTGAAGACGAAGATATCGATCGTCCTAGAAAGAAAAAGCGTCGTAAGGTTAACGCATTCTTAGCTGATGCTTCTGATGATGATGATGTTATCGATTACGATGATGATGATCCAGAAGACCAAGACGACGAATTTGAAGATGCCGATGAAGGTGTCGACGAAACCGACAAGTATCACAAAGATTTAGATGAAATTGACGAAGAGAACGATGTTGACGACGATAACATCCCTGATGGTATCGAAGGCGAATTGTCAGAATTACACGATGATGACGATGACATCGACGATGATTCTAAAGATTAATTTTTCCTAGAAATAATAATTATATTTCTTGACTATAAACCTAGAACAATGTAATATTATTTTTGGGCTCCTTACAAAAGAGTTTGTAAGGACAATTGATCGATTATAGTAATCAATGACTCCCTATTCTCAATGAATAGGGAGTTTTTAATTTTTACCCTAATAGATTTTATGAGGAGTTTTTTTACATGACTAAATATGTTTTTGTTACTGGTGGGGTTGTTTCTTCACTAGGAAAAGGAATTGTTTCTGCATCACTAGGACGTTTATTAAAAAACCGTGGAATCAACATTACTATTCAAAAGTTTGATCCATACGTTAACGTCGACCCAGGTACTATGAGCCCATACCAACACGGTGAAGTGTTTGTTACTAATGATGGTACTGAAACTGACCTTGATTTAGGTCACTATGAACGTTTCATTGATAATGACTTAAATAAATACTCAAATGTAACTACTGGTAAAATTTATTCAGAAGTATTGAGAAAAGAACGCCGCGGTGACTACTTGGGTGCAACTGTTCAAGTTATTCCTCATATCACTGGTATGATTAAAGAAAAAATCATGCGTGCAGCTAAGGTATCAAACGCTGATATCGTAATTACTGAAATTGGTGGTACTGTTGGTGATATCGAATCACTACCATTCCTAGAAGCTATTCGTCAAATGAAGAGCGAAGTAGGGGATGAAAATGTATTCTACATCCACACCACTTTAATTCCTTACTTACGTGCTGCTGGCGAAATGAAGACTAAGCCAACACAACACTCAGTTAAAGAACTACGTGGTTTAGGTATCCAACCAAACCTATTAGTTGTTAGAACTGAACAAGACGTCACTGATGCAATGAAGAGAAAGATTGCTCTATTCTGTGACGTTAAGCCAGAAGCTGTTGTTGAATCAAAAGATGCTCCAACACTTTACACTGTTCCATTGATGCTAGAAGCTCAAGGTATGGATCAACAAGTTGTTGACCACTTTGGTATTGATGCTCCTAAGGCTGACATGACTGAATGGAAGGCACTAGAACAAAAAGTACAAAACTTAAAGAATGTTGTTAACATTACTTTAGTTGGTAAATACGTAAAACTAAAGGATGCTTACATTTCAATTACTGAATCATTACGTCATGCTGGTTACCCAGTTGATGCAAAGATTAACCTAAAGATGTTAAATTCAGAACTAGTTACTGAAGATAACGTTGAAGAATTACTTGGCGATGCTGACGGTATTATCGTTCCTGGTGGTTTCGGTGACCGTGGTATCGAAGGTATGATTACTGCAGTTAAGTACGCTCGTGAAAACGACGTGCCTTACCTAGGTGTATGTTTAGGTATGCAAATTGCAAGTATCGAATTTGCTCGTGATGTATTAGGTTACAAAGATGCTAACACTACTGAAATTGACCCAGAGACTCCACACAAGATCATTGACTTAATGGCTGACCAAGCTGATATCGATGGTATGGGTGGTACTCAACGTCTAGGTTCTTACCCATGTAAGCTAAAACCTGGTACTGTAACTGCTGCAGCTTACGGTAACAAAGCTGAAATTTCAGAACGTCACAGACACCGTTACGAATACAACAACGAATACAGAGAAGAAATGGAAGCTCACGGTCTAGTTATTGCCGGTACTTCTCCAGATGATCACTTGGTAGAAGTTGTTGAAATTCCTACTAACAAGTTCTTCGTTGCTGCTCAATACCACCCAGAATTCCTATCACGTCCAACTAGACCTGAAGGATTATTCAAGGCATTCGTTGCAGCTGCACACGAACAACATGAAGAAAACAACAAATAATATGTTTTACAGAAAAGGCCAGGAAATTTTCCGGCCTTTTTTGTTGATTTTATTAAATGTATGTTTAATTTAGCCTAAACTATTGTATTTTTAATATTTATTATTTAATATTGTTATTGTTCACTATTATTTAGTGAAACTGTAAGCGAGGAATTTAAACAATGAATAAAATGATAATAAAGGGCGGCCATCGTTTATCTGGTAATGTGACCATTGGTGGAGCTAAAAATAGTACTGTTGCATTAATTCCAGCAGCTATTCTAGCCGACACACCAGTGCAATTCGACATGGTGCCAAACATCTTAGATGTACACAATCTAATGGTGATTTTGGAATCAATGAATGTCTCATCAGATTTTGCCGATGGAATATTAAACGTCGACCCAACAACAATAAATGAAAGTGCCTTACCAAGTAAGGCAATTAAAAGTTTAAGAGCATCATACTACTTCATGGGAGCACTATTAGGACGCTTTGGTCGTGCTAAGATTACTTTCCCTGGTGGAGATAACATCGGTCCTAGACCAATTGACCAACACATCAAGGCTTTCGAAGCAATGGGGGCAAAGGTTGAAAATGATGGGGATGAAATCATCATCACAACCGACGAAGATGGTTTACACGGAGCACAAATCTTTTTAGATGTTGTGTCAGTGGGGGCAACCATCAATGCTATTTTAGCTGCCGTTAAAGCCAAGGGTTCAACTGTCATCAGAAATGCTGCCAAGGAACCAGAAATTATTGATGTCGTTACATTCTTGAATAACATGGGTGCCAAGATTAGGGGAGCTGGTACAGATGTGATTAGAATCGAAGGGGTTGAATCACTTCGTGCCAAGAACACTCACATCATTATCCCTGACAGAATCGAAGCAGGTACATACCTATCCATGGCTGCAGCCTACGGTGACGGTGTGAAAATTCAAAACGTGATTCCAGAACATTTGGAATCATTCATTGCTAAGTTACAAGAGATGGGTATTGATCTACAAATTAATGAAGATAGTATCTACGTTCCAAAGACTGAAGAACTTAAGAACATCGAAATTAAGACAATGCCATATCCAGGATTTGCCACTGATTTACAACAACCAATTACGCCACTACTACTAATGGCCGCTGGTGATAGTACAATCATTGACACTATTTATCCAAAGAGAACCAAGCACATCTCAGAACTAAAGAAGATGGGTGCCAAGATTAGATACGATGAAGGTAACGGTACCATCATCGTAAGTCATACTGACGCACTTGTTGGTTCAAAGATTGAAGCGGGGGAAATCCGTGCCGGAGCATCAGAAATGATTGCTGGTTTAATGGCACAAGGAACCACTGTGATTGATAATGCAGACAACATTTTACGAGGCTATGACAACATCATTGATAAGCTAACTAATCTAAATGCTGTCGTTGAATTAGTTAACGACGAAAGTTAATTTTCGTGTTGAATTAACTTCTATTTAGTGTTACTATAATCAAGTCGACTAAACGATAATCTCTGAATCAACATATGATACAGGGCAAAGGAGCGATTTATAATGAAACAAGGAATTCATCCAGAATACCACCAAGTGGTATTCCAAGATACAAGTACTGGTTTTAAATTCATGGCTGGTTCAACTATGAACTCAGCTGAAACTATCACTATGGATGATGGTAATGAATACCCATTAGTACGTCTTGAAATTTCTTCAGATTCTCATCCATTCTACACTGGCCGTGAAAAGTTCACTCAAGCCGATGGTGCTGTGGATCGTTTCAACAAGAAATACGGTTTCAAGTAAAGATAAAAAAAGACATATCCGTTTCGGATATGTCTTTTTTTTTTTACATATTTAACACATAGTCAATCCATTTTGGCATCGCTTCGTTAATTTGATTAAAGGTTAAATCAAAGTTACCGGTATACCAAGGATCTGCGATTTCTTTACCCTGCATTCCATCGATAACATCTAAGCAAAGATGAATCTTGTGGGCTTGGTCCTTAGGAGCCCAGTGAAGCAGGTTGTTCATGTTTTCGTAATCCATTCCAATGATTAAATCATATTTTTGGAAATCAGATGATTCGATTTGTCTTGAATGTTGACCTGCATAGCTAATTTGCTTTTGGTCCAACAATTTACGAACTTCTGGGTGTGGCGGATTACCGATTTCTTCGGTACTTGTCGCAGCAGAATCAACCGCGATTTCATTTTCCAATCCACGCTCTTTTACGATCTTGCTAAAAATGGCCTGAGCCATTGCAGAACGACAAACGTTTCCATGGCACACAAATAAGACTTTTTTCAAAGTAGTCACGTCCCCATTAATTATTATCCATTAAACATATTAACAGTGTTTTGACAATTAGTTAATAGTTTTTATAAGACCTCATTAAAAACAAAGGATTGTCTCATAATGGATTGGCAAAACGGGTTTAAAATAATTTCTCGTTTCATGTTATAATATGTGTAACACTTATCGAACTGATGAAATGGAGATTTATTAGATATGAAAATGTCACTTACAGAAGTTGCTCGTGCTGTTTCTGCGCAAAATGATATTAGCGAATATGAAGATATTGATATTACTAGTGTTGCTTTTGATAGCAGGGAACTAACAGACGGGGCACTATTTGTGCCACTTGTTAGTCAAAACGATGGTCACGACTACATTCAAAGTGCAATTGATAATGGTGCCGTAGCAACTTTCTGCCAAAAAGACCACGAAAATGATCCAACAGATTTTCCAATTATCGTTGTAGATAATACATTAGAAGCACTACAAAGATTAAGCCAATACTACTTGGCTAAAATTAATCCTAAGGTTGTCGCAATTACTGGAAGTAATGGAAAGACTACTACCAAGGATATGGTGGCTTCAGTATTATCCACTCAATTCAACGTCACTAAGACTCATGCCAATTTCAACAACGAAATTGGTGTGCCAATGACCATTTTAGATATGGAACCAAACACCGAAGTATTGGTTGTTGAAATGGGCATGGATCGTCCGGGGCAACTAGATTTCTTGAGTCACTTAGTTGAACCAGACGTTGCAGCCATCACAATGATTGGTGAAGCTCACATTGAATTCTTTGGTACTCGTGATAAGATTGCTGATGCCAAGATGGAAATCGTCAACGGATTAAAGGAAGATGGTATTTTCGTTTATAACGGTGACGAACCACTATTAGCAAGTCGCAGCGAATCACTACCATTCAAACGCACTTTTGGTTTGAATAAAGATGATGATTTTTATGCTTACGATATTGCTGGAACAGAAGTACAAACCACATTTAAGGTTAATAAGTATTCAGATGTTGAATTCAAGATTCCAATGATTGGTGAATACAATGTTAACAACGCATTGGTAGCCATTACCATTGGTGACCTTTACAGAATTAGAGAAGAAAACATTCAAAAGGCATTATTGAATGTTAATTTGACTAATAACCGTACTGAATGGATTGAAGGAAGTAAACACGAAATGATCCTTTCAGACGTTTATAATTCAAATCCTACTGCTGTTAAAGAAGTAGTGAACGCATTTACTCAAGAAAAGATTGATGGCCGTAAAATTGCCGTTTTAGGTGACATGTTGGAATTAGGTGATCAATCAATTCAATTACACGAATCATTAGCCGAAGTATTAGATCCAAAAGAAGTGCAAAGTGTGTACTTAATTGGTCCTGATATGAAGTACTTGTACGACAAGTTAAGCTCAGTTTATCCATCAGAAAACCTTTTCTACTTTAAGTCCGACCAATTGGATGATTTATACGATCAATTAAATGCTGAAATTTATGAAGGCGACCAAGTACTATTGAAAGCTAGTCACGGAATTCATTTAGAAAAACTATTAGATAAACTAACAAATTAATATAGGTAATTCATTTGCTAATTTGACCCAAAAGGGTTATATTAGTCTAGTTACATTTTTTAGAACACGGAATTTTTATAATCAAGTGATTAGCGCATTAACGGGAACGGACTCTTCCTTAGCTAATGACGGTATTATATTGAATGTTTCGTTTAGGAGGAAACATATTTGAAGTTTAGAGAATTAGGTCTTTCAGAAGATCTATTAAAAGCGATTGAAGACAAGGGTTTTAAGGAAGCCACTCCAATCCAAGCAGAAACAATTCCTTTATCCCTACAAGGTAAGGATGTTTTAGGACAAGCACAAACAGGTACAGGTAAGACAGCTGCTTTTGCTCTTCCTATTATTGAACACGTTGATTTAGACAATCCAAACGTGCAAGCTTTAGTTATTTCACCAACTCGTGAACTAGCTATTCAAACTCAAGGCGAAATTAGTCGTTTCGGAAAAGAAAAGGGCGTTAAGGCTGTATCGGTTTTTGGTGGTTCTGACATCAGAAGACAAATCCAAAGCTTAAAGCGTAAACCACAAGTTGTTGTGGGTACTCCTGGACGTTTATTGGATCATATCAACAGACGTACATTAAAATTAGACCATGTTAAGACATTGGTTCTAGATGAAGCCGATGACATGTTGGACATGGGATTCCTAGATGATATTGAAAGCATCGTAAAACAAGTTCCAGAAGAAAGACAAACATTGTTATTCTCTGCAACTATGCCACCACAAATCAAACGTGTTGGTGTTCAATTCATGAAGGACCCTCAACAAGTTACTATCAAGGCTAAAGAATTAACTACTGATTTAGTTGATCAATACTACATCAGAGTAAAACAATTTGAAAAGTTTGATATCATGACTAGATTCTTTGATATCCAAGCACCTAAGGTAACTATCGTATTCTGTCGTACTAAACGTCGTGTTGACGAAGTTTCTAAGGGACTTCTACTACGCGGATACCGTGCAGCAGGAATTCATGGTGACTTAACTCAAAACCGTCGTTCACAAATCATGAAGGACTTCAAGCATGACAAGGTTGACGTTTTAGTTGCAACCGACGTTGCTGCTAGAGGTATTGATATCTCAAGTGTTACTCACGTATACAACTACGATATTCCTCAAGATTCAGAAAGTTACGTTCACAGAATTGGTCGTACCGGTCGTGCTGGACGTCATGGTGTTTCAATGACTTTTGTTGAACCAAACGAAACTAGTTACTTAAGAGATATTGAAAAGCTAACTAAGGTTAGAATGTTACCTCTTAAGCCACCTTCAGCTGATGAAGCATTGAAGGGTCAACTAGAAGTAGCCACTAAGGAAATTGGTTCATTAATCGAAAAGACTAAGATGGAACCATTCTCAGAAGCTTCTGACGAATTGTTAGAAAAATACGATGCTAAGGAATTAGTATCAGTGCTATTAAGCAAGATGACTAGAAACCAAGTTAAGGTTCACATCACTGCTGAAAAGCCACTTCCTAACAAGAATAAGCGCGGTCATGGTGGTGGATATCACCGTGGTGGTGGCAACCGTCGTGGCGGTTTCAAACGTGGTGGTAACAGAAATGGTGGCGGCAACCGTCGTCGTTACAATGGTAATGGCGGTGGCAACCACCGAGATGATCACAAGAAGGGTAACCGTTCATCAAACCACAAACGCCCAAACAAGTCATTCACAATTAAAAACAAAGATTAATAACAAAAAAGCTGTTGATATGAAAATTTGTCAATAGCTTTTTTTTACATAAAGAACTACAATAAAAGGAAATGCCCATTATTAATTGGAGGAAAGATTAATATGGTAGTAGGAACTCATAGAAATGCACAAATACTAATTAGTAAGAGTGCTTTATATCATAATATTAGTAACGAAAAGAAACGTTTAAAAAATAACGAATACTTATTCATGGTCGTAAAGGCCAATGGATATGGCCACGGGGCGGTCGCAGTAGCACACGAAGCGAAGAAGGCCGGCGCCGATGGTTTTTGTGTAGCCATTTTAGATGAAGCATTACAACTAAGGGATGCTGGTTTTGACGAACCCATCCTAGTGTTAGGAATCACCGATGTAGAACATGCATCATTAATGGCAGAAAGAAACATTTCGGCCACTGTCTCATCCATTGATTGGTTGAGAGCAGCCGATGAACAATTAGCTCAAAAAGATCTACCAAAGCTAAATGTTCATATCGGTTTGGATACTGGAATGGGGAGAATTGGTTTTCAAGACAAAGATTCACTTAAAGAAGCGGTTGCTTTCTTGAATCAATCGGATAACTTGAACTTTGAAGGAATCTTTACACACTTCTCAACCGCTGATACACATAACGTAAAGTATTTTGATTTGCAAGTTGAACGATTTAATGATTTAATTTCTGTTATAGATACATTACCAAAGTATATACATGTGTCTAATTCAGCTACTAGCTTGTGGCATAGTGAGTTTAACTGCAACATGATTAGATTTGGTGTTGCTGGATACGGTTTAAATCCATCTGGTGGGGAACTAGACCTACCATACGAATTAAAACCAGCACTTAGTTTAACAACAGAAGTTGTCTACTGTAAGAAAATTGATGCAGGCCGTTCAGTTGGATATGGCGCGACGTACACATCCAAGGAACCTGAATGGATTGCCACAGTTCCAGTTGGTTATGCCGATGGAATCGTGCGTGCATTACAAGGCTTCTCACTATTAGTGAACGGCAAGTTCTGCCCAATCGTTGGTAGAGTTTGCATGGATCAATTAATGATTAAACTAGACGAACCAGTGAAGCCGGGCACAAAAGTTACAATTGTGGGTCAAGACGGTAAAGAAAAGATTACTTTACAAGACATTGCGTCATATTGTGATACAATTCATTATGAAGTGGCTTGCTTACTCACTGATAGACTACCACGCATTGTGGTAGAATAACCCGTTTTAAGAGGATTAATCAATGCAATCTAAGAATCGATATGTTTATTCACTTCTAAGCACAGCTACATCAAGTAACGAAGCAAAAATATCACATCCTAGAATGAATGTTTCAATTGATACACATACTAGGATTGTGGTTAATCCATGTTTTAACGATTATTTGATAGTCCAGAATTTAATTGCTGGGTACACTGAGATGACCGATATTAATCGTGCTATTTCAAAGGAGTTCACTTTTTGTGAAACCTCAAGTGTGCATCACATTACGTTTTAGAATTCAGATGAATTCATTATAGATAGGGGATGTTAGAATGGCTAACGTTGAAATTAAACGTGGCGACGTTTTTTATGCTGACCTATCACCAGTTGTTGGTTCCGAACAGGGTGGAATGAGACCGGTATTAATCATCCAAAACAATATCGGGAATCACTACAGTCCTACCGTGATTGTTGCCGCAATTACTGCTAGAATTTCAAAGCCAAAGATGCCTACTCACGTAGCTATTAGTGCTGATAAGACCCGAATCGAAAAAGATTCAGTTATCCTATTAGAACAAATTAGAACAATTGATAAACAACGATTACATGATCGAGTAGATCACTTAAGTGATAAGTTTATGAAACGAGTGGACGAGTCATTGAAATTAAGTATTGGTGTACAGTAAAACATACATAAAAAAAGGATGCGAATTTAATTCGCATCCTTTTTTGTTTCGATAATGTTATTTCTCGTCCGCTAAATCTTCAATCTCTGCAATCTTAAAACCTTTACGTTCTAACGCAGCAGTGATTCGTTTTAACAATTTCTTATCTACCTCTTCGGGAAGGGTGAACATAACTCTATGTACCAATTCACCTTCTTGACCGTCTAAACTGATAACACTGGCGATTGCGGTGTACTTAGTGATGATTCTAGACATTGATTCTAGATCACCACGGTTACCAGGAGCTAGAACTGTAAGAACATAGCTGCCAACGTTTACGTTCCATGATTGTGAAAGCATGTCCAATAAACGGGTGTGGGTCAAGATACCGTAGAAACGATTATTATCATCCAATACAGCGATATAAGGTAAATCCTTAATCGAAAAGAAAATGTGGAAGAAGGCTGAATTAACATTGATGAACTTAGTGGCATTCTTTAATAATGTGGTAACAGGTTGAGACATATCACCACCGTTAGCTTTGTGACGGTAGATATGCATCTTGTAGATGTTACCTCTAAAGATTGTTCCAGTTTCGTCTAAGATAGGAATACATCTGTAACCAGATTCTTCCAACGTTTCAAGAGCTTGTTCTAATGAAACGTTTTCTGAAACGGTAACTAAACTGCCTTTAGGTTTAACCAATGACTTCAATAGCATAACATAACCTCCTTTTTAATTATTAGAATTTTTCTCATAATCTAATTTTAACATAAATTGATGACTTTGTGGCGATAAATCAACAATTGCCCAAAATAAAAAGCCGGGGAGCAAAGTGCACCTCGACTTAATATCTAATCAAGTTAATCGATTATTTTAAAGCTTCCATACCTTTTTCGGCAGTTTCCTTTAAGGTCTTACCTGAAGCTTCCATCTTAGCTTTTTCTTCATCGCTTAGAGGAACTTCGATAACTTGCTTAATACCTGATGCGTTAACAACAGCTGGAGTACCGATGTAGATATCGCTTAAACCATATTCACCGTTAACTGGAGCACCAACAGGTAGTACTGAGTTTTCGTCACGTAAGATAGCACGTGAAATTCTCATTAGGGCAGTTGCAACACCGTAGAAAGTAGCACCTTTCTTGTTGATGATTGTGTATGCCTTGTTTCTAGTTTCATCTTCTAATTGTAGTAAGTCATCTTTGCTTACGCCAGCATCTTTAGCTACGTCTAATAGAGGACGTGAACCAACAGTTGCTTCGTCAATAGCAGCAAATTCTGAATCACCATGTTCACCCATGATGTATGCGTTAATGTCAGCAGGGTTAACACCTAACTTCTTAGCAACAGCAACTTGGAAACGAGTAGTGTCCAATGAAGTACCTGAACCTACAACCTTTTCCTTTGGCCAACCTGAAAGTTTTTGAACACCGTAAGTTAAGATGTCAACTGGGTTAGCAGCAACTAAGAAAATACCCTTAAATCCTGACTTAACAACTTCAGGAACGATTGATGAAAGAATCTTTAGATTCTTTCCAACTAGATCTAGTCTAGTTTCACCTGGTTTTTGAGGTGCACCGGCAGTGATAACAACTAAGTCAGCATCTGCACAGTCACTGTAATCACCAGCGTAAATGTTCTTAGGAGCAGTAAATACTTGAGCATCTTCTAAGTCAAGTGCGTCTCCTTCGATACGATCTCTAATAATATCAACGATGACGAATTCTTCGCCTAGTCCTTGTTGCATCATAGCAAATGCGTATGAAGAACCAACGGCACCGTCACCAACTAAAACAACTTTTTGATGTTTTAAAGCCACAATAATCATCCCTTCAAAAACATATTTAAATCTACATCTGAATTATATCATTAATTTGGAAATTAGTAATTACAAAGCGCTAAAAAAACGAATAGTTTTCTATATTTCTATAAGCGACGGGATAAATATCGAATTGCATACTATGATATAATTTACATATTAATTGAGCGAAAAAAGGAGCGGATTTTTTATGAAGATGATTGTGGGATTAGGAAACGTTGGACCACAATATAAGGAAACCAGACACAACACTGGTTTTATGGTAGTAGATGAGTTTGCCGACAAGCATGGCGTTGAACTATCAACACAAAAGATGGAAGCAAAGATTGGATCAACTAACATTAACGGGGAGAAGGTTATGCTAGTTGAACCACTAACATTTATGAACGAATCAGGTCGTTCAGTTGGACCTTTAATGAAGTTCTTTAAGTTAGATTTAAGTGATTTAATAGTAATATATGATGATATGGATTTACCAATCGGTAAAATAAGATTGAGAAACCATGGATCAGCCGGTGGCCACAATGGAATTAAGAGTTTAATTGCTCATTTAGGCACCGACAAGTTTAACCGTATAAAGGTGGGAACAGACCACCCAACCAAGGAAAGCGTCGTTAACTATGTATTAGGTCACTTTACAGACGACCAAAAACCAGGATTAAACCAAGCAATTGACAACAGTGTTTCAGCACTAGAAGAATTTATCGATGGGGAAGAATTCAACAAGCTAGAAAACAAGTACAACTAATATTTAGAGGGGATAACTATTTTGGAATTAAGTCAATTTTTCACACAACTGCCACAATATGATGAGATTGTTAATGATTTAGCACCCAAACATCGTCAGTTAGTGACTGGTTTATCAGGTTCTGCGAAGACAATGATGATTGCTGCATTGTTTATGTCAACAAAGAAAAACTTCTTGATTGTTACTGATACTTTATCCAGATGTGATGATATTGTTGAAGATTTACAAAATGTTGTCTCCGAAGATGATGTATTAGAATTTCCAGTCGAAGAAGTCTTAGCCGCAGAAGTTGCCACCAGTTCACCTGAATACAAGGCCACTCGTGTGCAAGCTTTATCAAAGCTATTAAGCGATGAACCTAAGATTATCGTAACGTCTGTTTCCGGTACCAAACGTATTTTGCCGGAACCTGGCGATTTTTCTGATGCTAATTTAACCATCTCGATCGACGATGAAGTTAATTTAGATGAATTAAGAAACAAACTATTTCAAATGGGCTACACACCTGAAAAGATGGTGGCAGCACCAGGTGAATTTTCACTTCGTGGATCAATTATCGATATTTATCCATTGAACTCAGAATATCCAGTTCGAATTGATTTATTCGATACTGATGTCGATTCATTGAGATATTTTGACGTATCTAATCAAAGAAGTTTGGAAAATATTGAAACCATATCGGTACTACCAGCGACTGATATGGTATTAAACGAAGCACAAAGACAACAAGCAGTTGCTAATTTAACACAACTACGTGATAAACGTTTAGCCAAACTGGATAACGACGAACTAAAGCAACGCCTAAGTGATGCTGTTTCAACCATGATTGATGATGCCAATGAAGGGATTATTGATCCAGATTGGATAATGTATGCTAAGGCAATGTATGAAAACGAAACGACCATCTTTGACTATCTGGATGATGATGGTGTCGTTTTATTCGATGACTACAGTCGTATCTTAGAAAACAGCCAACAACTAGTCGAAGAAGAACAATCATGGGCTAATGACAAGTTTGACCATGGTGAAATTGCATCCACCGATTTATTTAGCGTGGACTTTAGAGAACACTTCCACAAAATTAACCAGGCAGAAATTTTAATGTCATTGTTCCAAAAGGGGATTGGGAACCTTAAGTTAACCCAATTAAATGATATTAAGGTTCGTCCAATGCAAAAGTTCTTCGGTCAAATGCCACTATTGAAGACTGAAATTGATAGATGGCACAAACAAGATGACACCGTTGTGATTTTGGTGAAGGACAAGGCCAGAATGCAAAAGGTATCGCAAACATTGACTGACTTTGAAATCGAATCCGTTCAAACCACCAGTGACAACATTTTAGAACATCAAGTCCAAGTGGTCAGTGAACGCTTGAAGAATGGGTTTGAATTGCCAATCAAACAATTGGCGGTAATTACCGAATCAGAAATGTTTACGACCGTCCACAAGAAACGACCACGTCGTCAAACATTTTCTAACGCGGAACGAATCAAGAGCTACGCTGATTTAAAACCGGGCGACTATGTCGTTCATGCTAACCACGGGATTGGTAAGTATGAAGGGATGAAGACCATGGAAGTCGATGGTAAGCACCAAGACTACATGACCATTGCTTACCAAAAGAATGCCAAGTTATTCATTCCGGTTACTCAATTAAACTTGATTCAAAAGTACGTTTCATCCGAAGACAAACACCCACGTGTTAACAAGTTGGGTGGAAGTGAATGGCAAAAGACGAAGTCAAAGGTTCAAGGAAAGATTGAAGATATCGCCGATGACCTAATTGACTTATACGCTAAACGTTCCAACCAGGTAGGATACGCCTTTCCAGAAGATGACGAGTACCAAGAAGAATTTGAGGGGGCATTCCCATACCAACCAACACCTGACCAGGTCAAGAGTTCTGAAGAAATTAAAAAGGATATGGAACAACCACATCCAATGGATCGTTTACTAGTTGGGGATGTTGGTTACGGTAAGACCGAAGTAGCATTGCACGCTGCCTTTAAGGCGATCGAAGCAGGTAAACAGGTGGCATTTTTGGTACCAACTACCGTGTTGGCACAACAACACTACGAAACAATGGTGAACCGTTTTGAAGGTTTCCCAGTTTCAGTAGCAGTGCTATCTCGTTTTAGAACCAAGAAGCAGGTTGAAGAAACCAAAAAAGGTTTACTAGATGGATCAATCGACATCGTTGTTGGTACTCATCGTTTGCTATCTGATGACATCAAGTTCGCCGACTTAGGATTATTGATGGTCGATGAAGAACAACGCTTTGGTGTTAAACACAAGGAAAAGATTAAACAATTAAAATCTAATGTTGATGTTTTGACACTAACAGCAACCCCAATTCCAAGAACTTTGAACATGTCGATGATGGGAGTTCGCGACCTTTCAGTTATTGAAACGCCACCAGCAAACCGTTACCCAATTCAAACGTACGTAATGGAAGAAAATGCAGGAGCAATTCGTGAGGGGATCACCCGTGAAATGCATCGTGGTGGCCAAGTCTTCTTCATGCACAACCGTGTTTCAGACATTGAAGACACCGTCATGAAGTTACAAACATTGGTTCCAGATGCTAGAATTGCTTACATTCACGGTCAAATGACCGAAAACCAATTGGAAACTATCCTCTATGATTTTGTTAACGGTGAATACGACGTGTTAGTAACCACAACAATCATCGAAACTGGGGTCGACATTCCAAACGCCAATACGTTGTTTGTCGAAGATGCTGATCACATGGGACTATCCCAGTTGTATCAAATTCGTGGACGAATCGGTCGTTCTAACCGTGTCGCTTATGCGTACTTTATGTATAAACCAAACAAAGTGTTGACCGAAGTTTCAGAAAACCGTTTGGAAGCTATCAGGGACTTTACCGAACTGGGTTCTGGTTTCAAGATTGCCATGCGTGACTTATCACTTCGTGGTGCCGGGAACCTTTTAGGTAAGCAACAATCAGGATTCGTCGATTCGGTTGGTTATGATATGTATACTCAAATGTTAGCCGATGCCGTGGCAAATAAACGTGGTCGTCGTGCCGAACAACGAGTTGATACAACAGTCGAAATGGACGTGGAAGCATACTTGCCTAGTGAATATATTCAAGATGAAAAACAAAAGATTGAATTATACAAGCGAATTAGACAAATGCAAAACGACGATCAATATCGTGAACTACAGTCTGATTTAATTGACCGTTTCGGTGATTATCCAACTGCGGTTGAAAACCTATTAACAATCAGTCGCATTAAGATGTATGCCGACTCATCGTTAATTGAAAAGATTAGACAAACACCAAAACAAATCACAGTCACTCTATCAACGATTGGAACTCAATTCTATGACAGTAAGCAAGTGCTAAAGGCAATTGCGCAAACAGAGTTTAGATCAATGGTTGGTACTGCTAACAACAAGATGCAAATTACCTTAATCATTCAACCTAATATGGATGAACAAAAGTGGTTAGGTGAATTGAGTAAGTTTGTCGAAGCATTAGATAAAGAACATACAGGAAACTTAACAAATGAAAAATGACAATAAACTATCAGTGATAATGAAGGGTGCGATGATTTTATCAATCGCTTCTTTGATTAGTAAGGTACTAAGTGCCGTTTACCGTGTGCCATTTCAAAACTTAGTGGGAAACATTGGATTCTACGTTTTCCAACAGGTTTATCCAATCTATGGAATTGGAATGGTATTAGCTTTAAGTGGGATGCCAATAATTATTTCACGTGTTATCGCTGAGCAGGAAACAACATTGCAGAAAAAAGCACTTCTAAGGCAGCTATTTATCGTGCTTTCAATCTTTGGTGGGTTGATATTTATCATCTGCCAGATTAAGGCAACATCGATTGCTGCTCTAATGGGTGACATCAGATTAGATAGTTTGATTCGAGCAGTCAGCTGGATGTTTTTAATGATGCCAATCTTGGCATGTTTAAGAGGTTACTTCCAGGCAACATTGATTATGAAGCCAACCGCTTATTCACAGGTAGTAGAACAAGTGATTCGAGTTGGGTTAATCATTGCTGCTGCATACGTTGGGGTTAGACACCACGTGGATCCATATACAATTGGAACGTATGCAATGGTGGCAACGCCAGTTGCTGAGATTTTCTCGGTGGCTATATTAATTCGCTACTACGCGGTGGATATTAAGCGACTACCGAGTCAAAAGGTAATGTCGTATCAATCATTGTTGAAACGATTATTGTTTGAAGGTGGCACAATCTGCATGCTTTCATCGCTAATGGTCTTAATGCAACTAGTTGATTCGTTTACCGTCCGTAAAGGATTGTTATTAAACGGATTGAACTTGATTGATTCACAGGCGGTCAAGGGAATCTATGATCGTGGCCAGCCACTAGTTCAATTAGGGTTGGTAATTGCTACATCATTTGCTTCTGCCATCTTGCCATCATTAAGTTTGTCCTATTCCAAGAAACAAATGAAGTCGTTTCATAACCTAGCATCCGAAATGCTTAGGGTCAGCATGTTTATGACCGTCGGAGTGGCAGTAGGGATGATTAGCTTGATGCCACTAATTAACCGTTTGCTATTTAACAGTGGTCAACAAAACACCACAATTAGTATCTTTATGATTAGTGTGGTTCTAACAACGATGATTACGATTTATAGTAGTATTTTGCAAAGTGCAAATCACTTTAAAATTACCATTATCGCGATTATATTAGGGTTAGCAGCTAAGATATTGCTTACCAAGGAAATGGTTGCCCACATGGGAATCGCCGGTGCAAGCATTTCCACTGTGATTAGTTTGCTATTAATGCTAATCGTGGAAGTGAAGTTTGCACCAATTGACATCGTTAAAATTGAAAACAAGTGGAGCTTCTTATGGAAGTTAACTGTGATTGCTATAGTGATGTTGGTCGTTGAAATGATTTTGATGAACCTATTTGGATCAATTCATTTGGTTCACAGTCAAAGATTGAGTGCCATCTTCTCACTATGTTTCTTAGTTCCAATCGGTGCAGCCGTCTTTGGTGTCTTAGCGATTAAATGGAAACTATTAACATATCAAGAATGGCAATCAGTGCCATTAGTAAATAACTTTATAGATAGGTGGATGTCGAAATGAGATTAGACAAGTTTTTAAAGATTTCAAGAATTATCAAGAGAAGAACGGTAGCAAAGGATATTGCTGATCAAGGTCGTATTACCATTAACGACCGTGTGGCAAAATCATCATCAAATGTTAATTCAAATGATAAGTTAGTGATTAAGTTTGGTAACAAGACCCTAACCATTCAAGTTAACCAATTGTTTGAAACCACCAAAAAGGCTGATGCAGATAGAATGTACACCGTTTTGGATGAACAATACGAAAGAGATTTCAACGCTGAATAATTAAAATTTAGTTACAAAATTAATTATCTATTTATTTTTTTTAAGAATCATCTATACTATTAAGTAGCAAATTGAGGAGGGGATACCATGGATGTTGATAAGGTTCATCAATTGAATAATCAATACACGAAGATCAAGCGATCTCGACATCAAGAAATTTTACGCAGTCGAAAAAAACGTGGAATTATCCTGGTAAGCTTTTTCCTCGTTGTTATCTTAATGTTGGTTGCGCAAATCTTTATAACTAAATCTAAGATTAGCAACGTTTCTGAACAACAGGTTCAAACTAAGAAAGAACTTAAGAAGAGTAAAATTGATAATCAAAAACTAAAACAAAATATTAAGCAGTTACACGATAAGGACTATATCCAAAAAGTAATTCGTGAAAAATATTACTACACCAAGCCGGGAGAGACTGTTTACAGCCTTCCAGGGGATGTTTCAAAGGATGTAACTCAAAATTAAAATGGTATGAAAAAATACCATTTTTTTTATACAATTATCATTTAAATGGTGCTATACTAAAGTTACTAATCATTATTAGGAGGACAAATTTTTTTATGGCAATTGAAGTTGGAGCAAAAGTTTCCGGCAAAGTATCAGGAATCACTAATTTTGGTGCTTTTGTTGATCTAGGCGAACACAAAACAGGATTGGTTCACATTAGTGAAATTTCTGATGGCTATATCAAAGATATCAAAGATGTATTAAAAGTTGGCGATGACGTTAAAGTTAAGATTCTAAGTGTTGGTGACGATGGTAAGATTGCTTTATCAATCAGAAAAGCAGTTGATAAGCCTGCCGAACCACAAAGAAGAGAACAACCAAAGATGGCCCATGGACATTCAAATCATGGTAAGTTTGGTGATAACCGTCATCACAATGATAACCATAAAAATAACAAGGCTAGTTTTGATGACTTAATGGACAGTTTCCTAAAGGAAAGTGAAAGCAGACTAGCTACAATCAAGAAAAATACTGAAGGTAAGCGTGGAGGCCGTGGCGGTCGCCGTAGTTAACCAAATAAAAAATGATTGGGGTAGATTACCTTAATCATTTTATTTTTACCAAAAAAGAGACTAAAAGGGGACGGTATTAATGCCGGAACAAAATATGACCCAGCAAAAATTTAATCGATTGATTGAGAGTAAGAATTGGTTTAATGAGTCAGACTCTGTGGTTGTCGCGGTATCCGCTGGCGTCGATTCAATGGCATTGCTTAACCTAATGATGAACTTGCCAAAGATGAATCGACCAGAAATTATCGTTGCTCACGTGAACCACCACCTAAGAGCACAAAGCGCAGAGGAAGAACAATATATCAGAAACTTCTGTCAAAGCCATAACGTCAAAATTGAAGTTGGTAACTGGGAAGAACAATTCCATCCAAGTAACGGAATTGAGATGGCAGCTAGAAAATATAGGTATGACTTCTTTTCAAATGTCGCTAAAGACACTAATTCACGTATATTATTAACAGCACATCATGCCAATGACCAAGCTGAGACAGTCTTGATGCGATTAATTCGTGGATCGTTTGTAAAGGACCTAGTCGGGATTAAGGAAAGTCGTAAGTTTAATAATGGTCGCTTGATTCGTCCACTACTGGGTTTTAGCAAGCAAGAACTAACGCAATACATGCAAACCTTATCTATTAAATGGTACGAGGATGACACTAATCAAAAACTAGATGTCACCAGAAACCGAATTAGACATCAGTTGATTCCATTTATCGAATCAGAAAACAATCGTGGGATTGAACACATTAATGACTTCTCACACCAACTGAACTCAATGAAGAAACAAAACGATTTCTTCTTTGAGAAGTTAGCAAATGATATCAGTGTTGATACCAGCACTTTCGAGTTAGGTGCATTCTTGAAGCTGCCCAAATACGTTCAAACCGGATTAATTGATTATCTAATTGATCAAGAAGTGGTTGATGGTTTAAACGTCGACATTGTTAATCAGGTAACTTCACTACTTAATAATGATGAAAAGCCACAGGGTGTCGTTGAGTTATCGAACAATTTGAGCATAAAAAAGGAATATGAAAAATTTTTAATCGAAAATATCAATCAAAACCAAATAACTGGATTTAAAAACGATTATTTTGTGGTAACATTGAATAAATGGTATTTCGAAGATGATATCCAGTGGATGATTACGGATAATTCCAATGTTTCAGATGATGAAGCAAGAAGAGTTTCTCGTTTTAATCTTTTGGATTCAGAATTCCCATTGATTGTACAAAAGACGCAAAATCGTGATAGAATAACGCTTAAAAATGGTGGCCATCAAACGGCTAAGCGACTCTTTATTAACAAGAAGGTACCTGTTGATAAGAGGCAATCTGCCAAGAGTTTGATGACTGATCAGGGAAGGCTATTAGCCGTTTTAGGCTACAGTGAATCTGTATCTATCGATAACTCTAACGCTAGAGTTTATACATTAATCATTAAATAAAGTATGTGGAAGGAGAAACTAATGAACAACGACATTCTAAAAACCTTATACAGTAAGGAAGACATCACAGACGCTTGTCGCAGATTAGGTCAACAAATTACAACTGATTACAAAGACAGAAAACCAGTGGTGGTTGGTGTTTTGAAAGGTGCTATTTTCTTCATGACAGATATTGTCAGAGAAATGGACCTATACATGGACATCGATTTTATTGACGTTTCAAGCTACCATGGAGGTACTGCATCAAGCGGAACCATTGAATTAATGAAAGATATTGATGTGGATGTTAACGGTAGGGATGTTATTTTCATTGAAGATATTATCGATACTGGTAGAACATTGAAATATTTAGAAGACCTATTAGCTGAACGTGGTGCTAAATCAATTAAGGTATGTACTTTAATGGATAAGCCTGAAGGAAGAGTAGTCGAAGCCAAAGCCGATTACGTTGGTCTAGAAGTACCAAACGAATTCGTAGTTGGATATGGTTTAGATTACCAAGGTAAGTATCGTAACCTTCCATATGTTGGAGTATTAAAACCAGAGGTTTATTCAGACAAATAAATGGTTAATTCTTCTGAAAAATGATAATATATGCTTCGTGTAATGTATTGAAAAATTGGCGGGTCTCACCATGTTATTTTTAATACATAAACAAGCATTGAACACAGGAGGCAATTGATGCGTAATAACAATAATAAAGGATTATTCAAGAACAGCCTGTTCTACATAGTGTGCTTCTTGATTGTCTTGGGAGTTACTTTCTTTGTCACATCAAAGAACGGTCAACCTCAAAACAAAGAATTACAATCTAGTCAGTTTGTTCAAGAACTAAAAGATAACAAAATTAAGAGCTTTTCAATTCAACCAGAAAACGGTGTTTACACTGTTTCTGGTGAATACAGAAAGGCCCAAAGCGTTAAATCAAACAATTCTGGTAGCATTTTATTCAGTAATACCAAGAGTGAAACTAAGGTTTCATCATTCAAGACTAAGGTTTTGAAGAACAACGGTACTATTAATGAAATTACAAACTACGCTAAGAAGAATAACGTTAAGATGGGTGCCAAGGCTGCCGATACTGACGGCGGTTTCTGGTCAAACCTAATCTTATCATTACTACCAATGCTAATCATCATCATTTTCTTCTTCGTTATGATGAACCAAATGGGTGGTAAGAATGGTAGCAAGGGCGGCATCATGGGTGTTGGCAAGTCAAAGGCTAAACCAACCAAGAGTGATGTTCGTTTTACAGACGTTGCTGGTGAAGAAGAAGAAAAGCAGGAACTTGTTGAAATTGTTGAATTCTTAAAGGATCCAAAGAAGTTCACCAAGTTAGGTGCTAAAATTCCTCATGGTGTCCTATTAGAAGGACCTCCAGGAACTGGTAAAACTTTATTAGCTAAAGCCGTATCTGGTGAAGCTGGCGTTCCATTCTACTCAATTTCAGGTTCTGATTTCGTTGAAATGTTTGTTGGGGTAGGTGCTAGTCGTGTTCGTGACTTATTCACACAGGCTAAAAAAGAAGCTCCAGCAATCATCTTCATCGATGAAATTGATGCTGTTGGTAGAAAACGTGGTAACGGCATGGGCGGTGGCCATGATGAAAGAGAACAAACATTGAACCAACTATTGGTTGAAATGGATGGTTTCTCAGGTAATGATGGTGTTATCGTAATTGCCGCAACTAACCGTGCTGACGTATTGGATCCTGCCTTGACTCGTCCAGGTCGTTTTGACCGTAAGGTACTAGTCGGTAGACCTGACGTTAAGGGCAGAGAAGCAATCTTAAAGGTACATGCTAAGAACAAGCCAATCGCTGATAACGTTGACTTGCATGAAATTGCTAAACAAACTCCAGGTTTTGTTGGTGCCGATTTAGCTAACTTGTTAAACGAAGCTGCTTTATTAGCTGCTAGAAGAAACAAGTCTGAAATTGGTCCATCAGAATTGGATGAAGCTGAAGACCGTGTAATTGCTGGTCCAGCTAAGAAAGATAAAGTTGTTAGTCAAAAAGAACAAAACATTGTTGCCAACCACGAAGCTGGTCACACAATTGTTGGTTTAGTTCTAAACGATGCTCGTGTAGTTCACAAGGTAACTATCGTTCCTCGTGGACGTGCCGGCGGATACGCAATTATGCTTCCAAGAGAAGATCAACAATTGCTATCTAAGAAGAACGCAATGGAACAACTTGCTGGTCTAATGGGTGGTAGAACTGCCGAAGAAATTATCTTCGACTCATTGTCTTCAGGTGCTTCTAATGATTTCGAACAAGCTACTAACTTAGCTCGCGCTATGGTTACTCAATATGGTATGAGTGAAAAGCTAGGAACTGTTCAATTGGAAAATCCAAACGATGACCCATACGCAAGAAGATATTCTGAAAAGACTGCTTCTGTTATCGATGAAGAAGTAAGAAGATTAATTGATGAAGCTCATGGTCAAGCTCATGACATTATTGAACAACACCGTGAACAACATAAGGTAATCGCTGACGCATTGCTTAAGTACGAAACATTAGACGAAAAGGAAATCTTGAGTTTATACCGTACTGGTAAGATGCCAGAAGAAAACACTTCAAATGATAACGAAGATGCTTCTTTTGAAGAAAGCAAAGAACAACTAGAACAAAAAGAAAATCAACATCAAGATAATGATGAAGACTAACTAATAGAGCGTGGGTTGAATTTATTTGACTCACGCTTTTTTAGGTGATTATGGAGGAATAAAAAATGGCAGACTATTTAACAAAGAGTGTCACTAAAGACGGTATGTTTAGAGCATACGCAATGGAAGCTACTGGCGTAGTTGACGAAGCACAAAAAGATCATAGAACATGGCCTGTATCTTCAGCGGTATTAGGTCGTTCATTGGTAGCTAGTTTATTATTAGCTACATCAGTATTAAAGGGTAAGGAAACAATGACTGTGAAGGTATTGGGTGATGGCCCTGCCGGCCCAGTCTTGGTTGACGTCGATGCAAATGGTCACGTTAAGGGATACATTCACAACCCACACGTTGATTTACCATTAAACAAACACCACAAACTAGATGTTGGTGGTGCCGTTGGACAAGGTAGCCTAGAAGTAATGAAGAATCTAGGTGGCGATGAACCATACGTAAGTAACGTTCAACTAGTTTCAGGTGAAATTGGAGATGACTTTACTTTCTATCTAGCGCAATCAGAACAAATTCCATCAGCTGTTGGTGTATCTGTATACGTAAATGAAGATGGAACCATTGGTGCTGCCGGTGGATACTTAATTCAAGTATTACCTGGCGCATCAGATGATGCAATCAGCAAACTAGAAGAACGTTTGAAGTCAATTCCAATGATTTCAGAACTATTCCTATCAAAACAAAAACCAGAAGACATCTTGAAACTAATCTTTGGTGAAGATAACATCGATATCCTACAAAACATGCCTGTAGAATTTAAGTGTGATTGTTCAAAGGAAAAATTCGGTGAAAAGATTGCCGGTTTAAACGATAAGGAAATCCAAGCCATGATTGACGAAGACCATGGAGCAAAGGTTATCTGTAACTTCTGTGAAACCGAATATAACTACAGCGAAGACGACTTGAGAGCATTGTTGTCCGATAATTCAGATTCAAAAGAATAGTAAGTATGCAGTTTTAATTTTAGTGTGATATGATATTTATCATGCTAAACGTGTTTAATATTGAGGTGAATATAAATGGAATGGAAAATCGGAGATGTTACAATCCCCAATCAAGTAGTTGTTGCTCCAATGGCTGGGGTTACTAACACTGCTTTTAGAATGATTTGTAAAGAATCGGGAGCCGGACTTGTTGTTTGTGAAATGATTTCTGATCGTGGTCTAATGCACAAGAACAAGAAGACTCTAAGTATGTTAGATATTGATCCAAAGGAACACCCAATGAGTATTCAAATTTTTGGTGGTACTAAGGAAACCCTTGTCGAAGGGGCTAAGTTTATCGACCAAGAAACTGATGCCGATATCATTGATATCAACATGGGTTGTCCTGTAAACAAGGTTATTAAGACTGATGCCGGTTCAAAATGGTTATTGGATCCTAACAAAGTATACGAAATGGTTTCATACGTTACTGACGCTGTTAAGAAACCAGTTACTGTTAAGATGAGAACTGGATGGGATGAAGACCACGTATACGCAGTTCAAAATGCATTGATGGCAGAAAAGGCCGGTGCTTCAGCGATTGCAATGCACGGTAGAACTAGAAAACAAATGTACACTGGTAGCGCTGACTGGGATGTTTTAAAACAAGTTGCTGATGCTTTAACAATTCCATTTATGGGTAATGGGGACGTTAGAACTCCTCAAGAAGCTAAGAAGATGTTAGACGAAGTTGGAGCAGACGCCGTAATGATTGGTCGTGCCGCTGAAGGTAACCCATGGATGCTACAACAAACCAGACACTACCTAGAAACTGGTGAACTATTGAAGGAACCTACAGTTGATGAAAAGATTGCAACTGCTAAGGAACATCTACACCGTTTAGTTGGTGTTAAAGGTGAATTTACTGGTCCTCGTGAATTTAGAGGCCAAGCTGCATACTACCTAAAGGGGATTTCTCACTCAGCTAGAGCTAAGGTAGCTTTAAACAATGCAGAGACTGAAGAAGAAATGGATGATATTTTCGACAATTTCCTTGAAAAGACTCATAAAAGAGCAGCAAAAAATGCAGATTTAAGTGAAATGTAATTTTTTAAATTATTTTATGGTATTATGTTAATATAAAATAATTTATTCTGATGGAGGTTTTACTGTGGCACAAGAAAAGCAAATGAATGACCAATTGCGAGTTCGTCGCCAAAAGATGAATGAATTACGAGAAGAAGGGGTCGACCCATTCGGTAGCCGTTTTGAACGTACTCATT
This sequence comes from Apilactobacillus kunkeei, assembly GCF_001421115.1. GTDB lineage: Bacteria > Bacillota > Bacilli > Lactobacillales > Lactobacillaceae > Apilactobacillus > Apilactobacillus kunkeei_F. Next base: position 50,109 of record NZ_JXCW01000002.1, read on the forward strand.
TAGCTAAACAATTACACGATAAGTACAACGATAGTACTAAAGAAGAACTAGAGGAAGAAAATCTAAAAGTTGTTATCGCTGGACGTATGGTTGCAAAACGTGGAAAAGGTAAGGTAGGTTTTGGTGATTTACAAGATCGTACCGGTAGAATTCAACTATACGTAAGAAAAGATGAAGTAGGTGAAGACAACTACCATTTCTTCAAGCGTGCCGACTTAGGTGACCACTTAGGTATCGAAGGTGAACTAATTAAGACAGACATGGGTGAATTAACTGTTAAGGCTACTCATGTAACTTTCTTATCAAAGGCTTTGCGTCCATTGCCAGACAAGTACCATGGTCTACAAAACAAGGAACAAAAATACCGTCAAAGATATCTTGATTTGATTTCAAACCGTGATAGTTTTGACCGTTTCCAAAAACGTAGCAAGATTATTTCTGCAATCAGAAACTACCTTGACAACGAAATGGATTGTACTGAAGTAGAAACACCTGTACTACACAACCAAGCTGGTGGTGCTAGTGCACGTCCATTTATTACTCACCACAATGCATTAGACATCGACTTATACCTACGTATCGCACTAGAACTACACTTAAAACGTTTAATCGTTGGTGGTATGGAACGTGTATACGAAATCGGTCGTGTATTTAGAAATGAAGGTATGGATCAAAACCATAACCCAGAATTTACTGAATTAGAATCATACATTGCATACTTCGACTTCCATGATGTCATGGATGAAACTGAAGGTATTTTCAAGGCAGCTGCTAAGGTTGTTACTGACAACGGTATTATTAACTACCGTGGTGAAGAAGTAGACTTTAACAAGCCATTCGAACGTTTACACATGGTAGACGCAATCAAAGAATTTACTGGAATTGATTTCTGGAAAGAAATGAGTCTAGAAGAAGCTAGAAAACTTGCTGACAAGAACAACATTGAATACCAAGATTTCTGGACTGTTGGCCACATTATCAACGAATTCTTCGAAGAAAAGGTTCAACCAGAAATTAAGAACCCAACATTTATCTACGGTCACCCAGTAGAAATCTCACCATTAGCTAAGAAGAACGCTGATGATCCAAGATTTACTGACCGTTTTGAACTATATGTTGAAGGTATGGAATATGCTAACGCATTCTCTGAACTAAATGATCCAATCGATCAAAAGGAAAGATTCCAAGCTCAAGCTGCTGAAAAGGCTAATGGTAACGATGAAGCACAACCAGTCGACTTAGACTACGTTGAAGCTCTAGAATACGGTATGCCACCAACAGGGGGACTAGGTATCGGTATTGACCGTCTAGTTATGTTATTAACTGACGCTGAATCAATCAGAGATGTTCTACTATTCCCAACAATGAGACCAGAAGACAACTCAGAACAAGACTAAGATCTACAACTAAGCGTAGAGAATTGATTAATTTCAATTCTTTACGCTTTTTTTGTTGAAAGTGGTTGACGATGTTCCACAAACTTGATAGTATATTAAATGTTGTTTGAAAGACGAACAGCTCGAAAAAAATAAATTTAAAAAGTTGTTGACATAACAACGGTTACGTGGCATAATATTTATTGTTGTCGTTAAGAGATAACGTTAATAAATTTGATTGCTTGAAAAAAGTTGTTGACATTGTTTCACAGCTTTGATACAATTAAGAAGTCGTAATTTAGACATATAAATGGTAGATCTTTGAAAACTGAACAAGATTGATAATCGATGATGTGTAAGGAACTTACAACTTGGTTGTAAGAATTAAACATTGCGAAG
>NZ_JXCW01000003.1:0-229785 GCF_001421115.1 Apilactobacillus kunkeei
ACCTGTTCCCATGCCGAACACAGAAGTTAAGCTTCTAAACGCCGATAGTAGTTGAGGGATCGCCCTCTGCAAGGGTAGGAAGTCGCCGCGCGTTATTCCGAATTAGCTCAGTTGGTAGAGCACCTGACTGTTAATCAGGTTGTCGTCAGTTCGAGTCTGACATTCGGAGTATATAAAAAGGTGCTAACATTTGTTAGCACCTTTCTTGTATATTAAAATATACATATCATTTGCCGGCTTAGCTCAGTTGGTAGAGCATCGGTATCGTAAACCGGCGGTCACAGGTTCAAGTCCTGCAGCCGGCATAAAAGAACTAGGATTTAGTCGTCCTAGTTCTTTTATTTTCACTGGATTAAATTTTGGTAAAATTGATAAAATTTTAATCAGAGAGTATAATTACCGTTGCTATGATTTTTAATTGTTTGGAGGAGTATTAATTGGATAAAATTGATAATGATAATCAATCAAAGGGTCTAATTTCATTAACCTTAACTGAATCATTGGAAAGATTTAGTTACTATGGTATGCAAGCAATCCTTTTATACTACATGTACTATTCATTGAGTAGGGGTGGACTTGGGTTTAAGCCTTCTACAGCTGCATCATTATTTGCAATCTATGGATCACTTAGTTACTTATCTGCTGCTTGTGGAGGATACATTAGTGATAGGATTTTAGGAGGGAAAAGAACAGTTTCTCTCGGTGCCATTTTAATTATTTTTGGTCAATTAATTTTAACGATTCCACTCCATAATTCAATTTGGTTATTATTTATATCTCTTGTATTTTTAACTGTTGGGACTGGATTGTTAAAACCAACAATCACAACAATGGTGGGAAACTTATACGATGAACAATATAATACCAGGGCGTATCGTTTTACGATCTTTCTTTCTGGAATTAATATTGGGGCTTTTTTAGCACCAATCATCATTGGTTATATCGGTGTACACGTTAATTTCCATCTTGGATTTTTAATTGGTGCGATTGCTATGGCAATCGGACTTGCAATCTTTGAACGACATACGAAAGACTATAACCAAAACAATAGTATTTATACTTTAAATCCAATTGAACCTTACGAAATTAAAAAGCTACTTGATCGAGTTATGTTATTCGTTGTTTCAATATCATTAGTGTTCCTACTAATGTATGTTTTTGATGCATTGAATCTAGAAAACATTATTACACTATTAAGTGCAATAACTATTATTATTCCATTTATTTACTTCTTTGTGATTATTAGTAGTAACCACACTAGTCAAAAGGAAAGAAAGGGAATGGTAGTATACGTAATTCTATTCATTTGTGCTTCTTTCTTCTGGGGAGTAGAGGAACAAGGACCAATCGTTTTAGCAATGATGGCCAGTGGTAGTACAGATAATGATTTCTATGTATGGAAATACGCCGTATTAGCGTTCTTTATTGTTGCTTCATTGATTATTGGTTACTTTGTTCAAAAGAAGAGTAATAGTGCTTTATTAAAGGCATTTACTGCTGCAATTCTATTGTTCTTTATCTTACTAGGAATTTTCCACAATGGTGATTTTCATGTTCATATTTCAAGAACTTGGTACCAAGCAATTAATCCATTATTTATATTAATCTTTACTCCATTATTCGCTAAATATTGGCATCATAGAGAAAGTAACGCTTTAAAGTCATTCCCACTAGGGGTGTTTCTGGCAAGTATTGGATGCTTGATTCTATTTATTCCAATTAAGTTTTTAGCAGGCAGTGAAGTTAATCCATTATGGATCATTGCAACTGTCGGTATGGTTTGCTTAGGTGAAATGCTAATTTATCCGGTAGGGTTATCAGTAACTTACCGTTTAGCTCCTAAGAACTTCCTTTCACAAATGATGGGGGTATGGTATCTATCGGCAGCTACAGGCCAAGCCATTAACTCTCAAGTAGTTAAATATTTTTCTGTAGATAATGTTAACTACTTCTTGGTATTAGGAAGTATTGGAATTGTTCTATCAATTGTGATGGTAATCTTATTACATCAAGTTCTACGCGATTTGCATATCAGTAGAAAAATTAAAAAAAGTGCTTAAAAAGTGTTGACTTAAACCGCGATTTTCGATATTATATTATTTGTTGATTGGTTGAGATATACCAATGACATCGCAGTTTTAACACTTGCGATTAGGTAAAAAAGTCATTGACAAGCATCTATGATTTTGATATTATATTTCTTGTTGATTACATTTTATATCTTTTCGGAGGGGTAGCGAAGTCTGGCTAAACGCGGCGGACTGTAAATCCGCTCCTTCGGGTTCGGTGGTTCGAATCCACTCCCCTCCATTTTTATTGGGCTATAGCCAAGTGGTAAGGCAACGGGTTTTGATCCCGTGATGCGCTGGTTCGAACCCAGCTAGCCCAACTACTTGAAATGACTAACTTTTATAGTTAGTCATTTTTTTTATGTTATAATAAACACATCATTTTTAAGTTCTGGAGGTTGCTATGAAAATAGGTTTTATTGGTGTCGGAGCAATGGCAAAGGCAATGATTAAAGGGTATATCAATTCTGGTCAAGTTAATGCTAGCGATATATATGTACATGCTCCACATAAGGAAAAATATCAAGAATTCGCAAAGGCTACAGGTATTAACTGTAGCGACAGTAATCAAGAAGTAGCAGCAAGCAGTGACTTGGTTATTTTGGCAACAGGACCAAAACAAGTTGTTGATGCTTTAAAGGATGTTAGAGAAAACCTAAACGGTAAGATTCTAGCATCAATTGCATGGCAAATTTCATTAGAACGTCTAGAAGAGTTAACTAGCTATGATTTACCAATCATTCGTTTAATTCCAAACGTCAACGTGGAAGTTAACGAAGGAATGTTAATTTATAAGGCTAACGAAAACCTAGTTGATCAAAGACTAACAGATACTGTTAAGAACTTAGAACTACTAGGTAAGATGATTGAAGTTTCCGAAGATAAATTTGATGTATCAGGATCATTAATGGGCTGTACTCCAGCATACGCTTATTTGTTTGCGGACATCTTTAGCAGAAGTGCAGTTAATCATGGTCTAGACAAACAAACAGCAACTCAATTAGCAGCACAAGCTATTCTAGGATCAATGAAGATGATTGAAAAATCTGACAAGTCACCTAGTGATTTAATTGACGATGTTTGTTCTCCAGCCGGTGGAACTATCAAGGGATTATTAGCATTGAAGAAGAGCGGCTTTGAAAAGGCTGTAATTGACTGTTTCGATGCAACGCAAGAATAGTAATGAAGGGATAGTGAAATAATGGCTTTGCCAATTTATATCCAAATTCATAATGAAATCAAAAAGAATATCGAAGAGGGTAAATGGAAACTAGGTAGTCGCATCCCATCAGAACGACAACTATCAACTGAATTTAACGTTAGTCGAATGACTTTAAGACAAGCTATTCAAACACTTGTTGACGAAGGTATCCTAGATCAACGTGTTGGTTCAGGTACATACGTTTCCAATGAAAAGGTTCAAGAAAAGATGTCAGGTGTGACTAGTTTTACTGACATCATGTTAGCGCAAGGCAAACTTCCTGCCAGCAAGACCATTTCATATCACACACTAGAACCTTCACTAAGTGAAATTGAAAAGCTAAACATCTCTCAAAACGACAAGGTATTGAGAATGGAAAGAATTCGTTACGGTGATGGTGTGCCCATTTGTTTTGAAATCGCCACAGTTCCTGAAAAGATTATCGATGGTTTAAGTAAAGATGATGTGACCGATTCATTCTACGCATCATTGAAGGAAAAGAAGAACCTAGTACCGAAAGTATCAAGACAAAACGTTTCAGCAACACTTGCTTCCGAAAGAATTGCTGAATACCTAGATATTAAAAAAGGGGATGCCATTCTGTTATTAAGACAGGTGACATCACTACAAAACGGCCAACCATTTGAATACGTTCGTACTCAATATGTGGGTGAAAGATTTGAATTTTATTTAGATAGTAAAAAAAGTACATTCGACTAATGTCGATGTACTTTTTTATTTTGCTTCATTCTTCTTTTGTTTCTTTACTAAACGAATGAACTTTGGCAATGCCAACATACGTTTGAAACGGGTAGGTTCCTTGATTAAACGGTATAACCATTCAATGTGGTGATTGATCCAAAATTGTGGTGCACGTTGAACGTGACCGGATAAAACATCAAAACTACCACCTAGGCCAATCCATAGACCATCGTTTACATGACGATATTTTTCGATGAAGTATTCTTGCTTAGGGAAACCTAAGGCGACAAACACCATATCAGGCTGATTTTGCTTGATTTCAGCGGCAACTTTATCACTATCGGTAAAATACCCATCATGATAGCCAGAAACGGTTAAATCTGGGTATTTTTGCGGAATAATCTTCTTTAAATCAGCGATTACTTCTGGTTTGGCACCTAAAAAGTATGCAGATTTATGATTTTGATTACCCCAACTTAATAGGTCTAGTAGAATATCGTATCCGGTAATTCTTTCATTCATATCTGAACCTAAGATATTGGCACCCATAACGATACCAATTCCGTCGGCAACTAGGTAGTCAGATTTTTTAATTGTATCGGTGTATTTTTGATCGTTTAAAGCATGAACAACAATTTCGGGATTAGCGGTGACGACAAAAGTGTTTTCACGTTTATCGATTCTTTGCTTGGTGTTTTCCATGAAATCATTGAATGAACTGTTTAAAAAATCAAAACCTAAAATATTAACAGTTTTATTTTCCATTGCAATACCTTCAAATAAATTATTATGATTATTTCTTTAATTAATGATAAAATAAAAGACAATAAAATGCGACAAGTATTAGGAGGATTTCATAAAAAATGTCAAATGAATTTTATAATTTAACATTACATACTGATGCATATGAAATCAATATGATGCAAACTTACTTCCAAGCTGGTTTGCAAAATCGTCGAGCTGTATTTGAAGTTTACTTTAGAAAGATGCCTTTCGAAAATGGTTTCGCCATTTTTGCAGGATTGGAAAAAGTAATTAACTATATTAAAGATATCAACTTTACTGATGATGATATTGAGTTCTTACGTTCTCAAAACGAATATACCGAAGAATTTTTAGAATATCTTCGCGACTTTAAGTTTACTGGATCAATTCGTTCTTTGGTTGAAGGTGAATTGGTATTCAATAACGAACCAATGCTTCAAGTTGAAGGAAATGTTTGTGAATGCCAACTAGTTGAAACAGCAATCTTAAACATCGTTAACTATCAAACATTAATTGCTACTAAGGCTGCTAGAATTAGAATGGCAGCCGGGGATGACCCACTACTAGAATTTGGTAGTCGTCGTGCTCAAGAAACTGCTGCGGCCATCTGGGGAACCAGAGCTGCATACATTGGTGGTTTTAACGCCACATCGAATGTTTTAGCAGGTAAAAACTTTAATATTCCAATTAGTGGAACTCATGCCCACTCATTAGTCGAATTATTCCAAGATGACTACAAGGCGTTCAAGGCTTACGCACAAAGTCATCACGAATGTGTTTTCCTAGTTGATACTTTTGACACCTTAAAGAGTGGTGTTCCTAATGCTATCAAGGTTGCCGATGAAATGGGTGACAAGATTCATTTCGCCGGTGTTCGTATCGATTCTGGTGATATGGCATACCTATCAAAACGTGTGCGTGAAATGCTAGATGATGCTGGCTATCCAGACGCTAAGATTTTTGCCTCAAACGACCTGGATGAAAAGACCATCACTAGTTTGAAAATGCAAGATGCCAAGATTGATGTTTGGGGAATTGGTACCAAACTAATTACCGCATTCGATCAACCAGCACTAGGTGCTGTTTACAAGATGGTATCCGTTGAAAATGATAATGGTGAAATGGTCGATACCATTAAGCTATCAAACAACGCTGAAAAGGTATCTACACCAGGTAAGAAACAAGTATGGAGAATTACAGAACGCAAGGACGGTAAGTCAGAAGGAGACTACATCACATTAGATGATGAAAATCCAAATGATGAAGACAGTCTATACATGTTCCATCCTCAATACACTTACATTAACAAGACATTGACTGATTTTGACGCAAGACCTTTATTAAAGGACATCTACAAAGATGGAAAATTAGTTTACGATCAACCAGAATTAGCCGATATTAAACAATATTCAGAAGATGTATTATCATCACTATGGCCTGAGTACAAACGTGAGTTAAACCCACAAGAATACCCAGTTGATTTATCAACCAAATGTTGGAAAAACAAGATGAGCATTATCAAGGATGTTCACGATAAAATCAAAAATAAGCAAGACAAGGGTGAATTGTAATGAGAGAAAAGCAAGCAGAAATCATTGATGCATTAAAGGTAAAGCCATCAATTGATCCAAAAGAAGAAATCAGAAACAGTGTTGACTTCCTAAAGAGTTACCTAAAGAAAAACACTTTCCTAAAGACTTTAGTTCTAGGAATTTCAGGTGGACAAGATTCTACTTTGACCGGTAAGTTAGCACAAATCGCCATTAACGAAATGCGCGAAGAAACTAATGACGATGAATACAAGTTTATCGCCGTTAGATTACCTTATGGAACTCAAGCTGATGAATCAGATGCAATGGATTCAATTGCTTTCATCGAAGCTGACAAGACTATTAGAGTAGATATCAAACCAGCTGCTGATGCTGCGGTTGCCTCTGTTGAAGCTGATGGAATGGAAATTTCTGACTTCAATAAGGGTAACATCAAGGCAAGACAAAGAATGATTGCTCAATACGCAATCGCTGGTCAAACTCACGGTGCCGTTTTAGGAACCGACCATGCTGCTGAAGCCGTAACTGGTTTTTACACTAAGTTTGGTGACGGTGCTGCCGACATTACTCCACTATGGCGTTTAGACAAACGCCAAGGTAAGGCAATGTTAGCCGAATTAGATGCACCAAAGCATTTATATGAAAAGACTCCAACTGCTGACCTAGAAGATAACCGTCCAGCTTTACCTGATGAAGTTGCTTTAGGTGTCACTTACGATGATATCGATAACTACCTAGAAGGCAGAGAAGTTTCAAAAGATGCTGCAGAAAAGATTGAAAACTGGTATATTAAAACAGAACACAAACGTCATCTACCAATTACAATTTACGATGACTTTTGGAAGTAAGAAGGGAATTTTTGAATTATGAAGAAAAACAAGATGGCAATCTATGCCCCATTTTTATCTGATTTAATCACTAACACTAACAAGGTTGGTGAAGAAATGAGTCATGATTACGATCCATTGGAAGAAGCCGTTGCTAACAACGATTACTCATCAATCGATTTGACAAGCACAAAGGATACTTTTCAAAAGGGTACTGATAAGTACAAAGAATTCTTATCACAACTTGATAACGTCCAAGTTCCTGCCAAGGAATTAGGTCGTCACTCAATCCTAAAGGAAGCTTATGCTGACTACGTTAAGGGATGCCAAGACATGGTAGACAGTATCAAGGCTGACACCATTGAAGCAGATGCTTTTAATGAAGCAGGTAAGCTACAACAAGATAGCATCGAACGAGTATTTAAGACAGCTCAAAAGATTATGATGTCAATGTAATAAAAACAAAAGATAGTTGGTAAATATTACCAACTATTTTTTTATCTAAAAATGCAATGATATAATTAAAGACAAACTCAAATAAGAAATGAGATGAACGATTTGGATCAATCAATCATTAAAAAAATCAGAAAAGAATTAGGTAGCTATTCTGAAAAACAAATCACAGCCGTTATTTCTATGCTAGAAGATGGCAATACCGTTCCATTTATCGCTAGATACCGTAAGGAACGCACAGGCAGTTTGGATGAAGTGCAAATTAGAGAAATTGCCGATGCCAACACTAAAATCACTAACCTAGAAAACCGTAAAGAAGAAGTGCTTCGTTTAATCGAAGAACAAGGTAAACTAACTGATAAACTAAAAGCAGACATTGAAAAAGCCGAATCAATGCAAAGAGTCGAAGACTTGTACCTGCCATACAAGAAAAAGAAGAAGACCAAGGCAATGATTGCCAGGGAACAAGGTTTAGAACCATTGGCCAAACTAGTTTTGGCTAACGATGATTCCTTTGCGAATAAGGCAAAAGACTATGTGGATGCAGAAAAAGAATTGAACAGCGTCGAAGATGTATTGAACGGTGTTCATGAAATCTTAGCTGAAGATATCGGAAACGATGCTCATTTAAGAGAATGGATTCGAGAAGATACCAAGAAACATGGTGAAATCGCCAGCAAGGCCAAAAAGGATGCCGATGAAAAAGATGAAAAGCACGTCTATGAAGATTACTATGACTTTTCACAACCAATTAACCAATTGAAGAATCACCGTGTTCTAGCGTTAAATCGTGGTGAAAAGGAAAAGGTATTAACGGTCAGCATTGATGTTAATACCAATGTCATCTATAAGTTCTTACAAGCAGAAACTAACCGTAAGCGTAACGGTAAGTCTGCTGAATTTGTGAAGGATGCTTATGAAGATGCATACTCCCGTTTCATGAAACCAGCAATTGATCGTGAAATCAGAAATGAATTAACCGATGAAGCTGATGAACACGCCATTAATATCTTTGGTAGAAACTTGTATAACCTATTGATGCAAGCGCCAATCAAGGGCAAAGTAGTGATTGGCTTTGACCCAGCTTACCGTACAGGATGTAAATTAGCGGCAATTGACGATAATGGAAAATTCTTGGATAAGCTAGTGATTTATCCACATAAACCAGCAAGCGATGCTAAACGCCAACAAGCTAAAAAACAACTGGTTGATTTCATTAATAAGAACCATGCTGAAATGATTGCCATCGGAAATGGGACAGCAAGTCGTGAATCAGAACAATTTGTTTCAGAACTAATTAAAGAAAATAATCTACCGGTATATTACGTAATTGTTAATGAAGCCGGAGCTTCTGTATACTCTGCAAGTCAAAATGCCCGTGATGAATTTCCTGACTTTCACGTTGAAGAACGTTCTGCAGTAAGTATCGGAAGACGTCTTCAAGACCCGTTAGCTGAATTGATTAAGATTGATCCTAAGTCAGTAGGGGTTGGTCAATATCAACACGATTTACCTGCTAAACAATTAGACGCCCAATTGAATCGAGTTGTGGAAACAGCTGTTAATAAAGTCGGGGTCAACGTTAATACCGCTAGTCCAGAGTTATTAACCCATATTTCAGGAATGACTAAGACCACTGCCAAAAACGTGGTGAAGTTTAGAAACGAAAATGGTGAATACAAGACTCGTCAATCCTTATCAAAGGTACCTAGATTGGGACAAAAGACTTATGAACAAGCCATTGGTTTCTTAAGAATCTTAGACGGTAGTAACCCACTGGATAATACCGACATTCACCCGGAAAGTTACAAGATTGCTAATCAAATTGTGGATGAATTGAACTTAAGCTTGGATTCATTGGGAACAAGCAAAATCAACCAAGCATTATCCACATTCGATGTTGATAAGTTTATTAACGAAAATGGTTATGGAAAACAAACTGTTTTAGACATCATCGATGGATTAAAACGTCCAGGAAGAGACTTCCGTGATAACATGCCAACTCCAGTCCTAAAACAAGATGTATTGAAGATTGAGGACTTAAAAGAAGGGATGCAACTACAAGGAACCGTTAGAAATGTTATCGACTTTGGTGCATTCGTTGACGTGGGTGTAAAACAAGATGGACTTGTCCACATCTCTCAAATGAGTGATCAATTTATTTCTGACCCAAGTAGCGTTGTTTCCGTTGGTGACATTGTTGACGTATGGGTATTATCTGTTGATATTAAACGAAATCGAATTCAACTAACGATGATTAACCCGGAGAAGTGATAAAATTTAAATGAATGATCAAGAATTACAATCATTGGTGGAAAAGATTTCACAAGAATCGTTCGCCAAGCCATTTAAGCACCGTGCATACTTTAATAATCGTTTAAGGACCACTGGTGGAAGATACCATGTGGCTAGCCATGATATTGATATCAACCCTAAGATGTTAACTGAACATTCCATGGAGATATTGGTAGGGGTAATTAAGCATGAGCTTTGCCATTACCATCTCCATCTTGCCGGTTATTCCGGTAAGCATAATACGTTAGCGTTTAAACGATTATTGAAGACGGTGGGTGGTTCAAGATTTGCGCCGGCACCTGTGGACAAGCGTCCATTCAAATATGTTTGTACACATTGTGGACAAACTTACCGTCGTAAGCGTAGAATTGACACTCACAAGTATGTATGTGGAAAATGTCGTGGAAAACTAAAATTAGACACTGGAGATGATTAGTTTGGATAAAAAAATAATTATTCGAGTACCTGCTACATCAACAGGAATCGGAGCTGGAATTAACTCAATCGGAATTGCTTTTGGTTTATACTACACAGTCATTGTTGAAGAAGAAATGCAACACTGGCAAGTTAACCATGCATTGGGCGACGACGTTCCGAATGATGAAAACAACATTATCGTGCAAACCATCTTAAAGGTTGATCCAACAATCAAACCTCACCAATTAACTGTTATGTCAGATGTTCCAATTGGAAGAGGACTTGGTTCAAGTACCACCGCAATTGTTGCGGGAATCAAGATTGCAAATGCGTTAGGTGAATTAGAACTTTCACTAGACGATGAAATTAATATCGGTAGTAAGATTGAAGGCCATGCTGACGGTGTCGCATCTGCATTATTAGGTGACATTACCGTTTCTTATTTCAATGGAGAAATGGCTACAACAGTTAAGACCCAAATTCCAGAGGTTATTAACGCGCTAGTATACCTGACCAAAGATGACGGTAGTGACAAGGCTATCTACAAGAACCAAGTTAGCTCTGTAGACGCTGTAAAAGCCAGCAGTGCCACCAATGTATTAGTAGCCTCTTTAATGAGTAATGAATGGACTAAAGCTACTGAAATGATGGAAAATGACGCTATTTATACCGATAACATCTATGAAGTAGTGCCAGAACTTGAAACCATCAGAAAACAAGCCCATGAACTAGGAATTTACGGTACATTCTTAAATCAGTCACATCGTTGTGTGATTACATTTGGTACCGAATCAGAACTAAATCAATTACGTGACAGATTAAATGTCGGAAAACTAGATGGAGTCATGAGATTGATTAAAGTCGATCACAGTGGTGCCACTGTACGCGGTGAATAAAAAAATTTAAAACACCTATTGCAAAGTAGGGGAAAATCACATATAATAATATTTGTGATTTTTTATTGCGGCCATGGCGGAATTGGCAGACGCGCAAGATTAAGGATCTTGTCGGGATTATTCCCGGTGGAAGTTCGAGTCTTCTTGGCCGCATTAATGAGAAATCATTATCACATATAATAATATGGCGGTAGTGGTGAAGTGGTTAACACATCGGATTGTGGTTCCGACACGCGTGGGTTCGATTCCCACCTACCGCCCTTTTATTGGGCTATAGCCAAGTGGTAAGGCAACGGGTTTTGATCCCGTGATGCGCTGGTTCGAACCCAGCTAGCCCAACTACTTAAAAAGGAGACATCCATTTGGATGTCTCCTTTTTCTTTGTCTTCATGATGTAAAAGTAGGGGATATAAAAAAGGTTCTGGTATTAACCAGAATCTTTTTTTAGTTATCAGTTGAGTAATTGATTTGAGTGGATGAACTACTCATTACGCTGGAACCAACACTGTAGTCACTAGTTTGACTTTGTGTTTGGTTTAATGAAGTAAGTTTGCTCAATCCAAGGCTTTGTCTAATTGAGTTTGAAATGTTTAGAAGAGTTTCTTGGGTTGGTACTTCGTAATCAATACCGTCAACAACAGCAGTTTCACCTTGAAGAGTTTGTGACTTGATGTGGTGAGTTGCGTTTCCGTATCTTTCACGTAAAGCAACCATATCATCAAACTTCATGTCAGTCTTAAGGTTACCTGAGATTGAACTTAGGATTGATTTGTATCTTGGTAATGAAGAGATGTTCATACCTTTTAGAACAAGTTTTTGTAGCACTTGTCTTTGTCGCACTTGACGACCGTAGTCACCAGCAGGATCTTGGTGTCTCATTCTTGAGTAAGCAAGAGCTTCAGCACCATTTAATGTAACTGTTTTACCCTTAACAACATTCGCAGAATCATAATGGAAAGTTAAAGGAGGAGTAACGGTAACACCACCAACAGCATTAACCATCTTTTCTAGACCACCCATGTTAATGATTGCATAGAAGTCAATTGGAACGTTTAACAAGTTTTGTACAGTTTGTACGGCACTTGAAGCACCACCAATAGTATATGCAGCATTAATCTTTTCATAAGGTTGTGAATCGCCAGGAACAGTTACCTTAGTATCACGAGGGATACTTGTTAGGTAAATTGTTTCCTTCTTAGGATTGATAGTAGCTAGGATCATAGTATCAGTTCTACCTGTGTCATGACGTCCTAGGGCACCAGTATCGGTACCTAGAAGTAAGATTGAAACAGGTTTGTTCTGAGCAATGACGCTAGATACGTTTCTTTCTTTTGTGGATAAACCTGGTTGATAAGCCTTATCCGCAGCATTCTTCATGTTGACATAAACACCATGAGCAATGATTAATCCAGTAACTACTAGAACTAAAAAGACAATAAGTGAGATCCAAGCACCCTTATGGCTTTTCTTCTTCTTGAAGTGAGGTTGATTTCCTCTAGTTCTGGAAGCTCTATCGATGTTTTGATTATTGTTTTGCATAAATCAAAAATAGCTCCTTTATTCTGAATTTCCCCATTATACTACCTATAATCAAGATACGTAAATATAAGTAACATTATAAACTTATTTTTTTGAAAATAATAATACTTACGAAATATGTAATAAATTGTAATGTTTTTGTTACATTTTTAATAAGGCCGTGGGATATGATATAATTATGATGTTAATATAAAAAACATCACAACAAGAACTTTAAGTTTGTAGTGTATCAAGTTTTTTATAATTTGTAAATTTAAAGGAGCGCGTTTAAAGTTGAAAAAGACTTTTCTGTATGTTTTAATTTCCACGTTTATGTTTAGTTCAATGGAAATTGCACTAAAAAGTGTCCAAGGAGTTTTTAGTCCAATCCAATTGAACTTAATTCGATTCTTTATTGGGGGATTGGTTTTAATTCCAGTTGTCATGAAGAATGGAAAGCAAACATTATTGACGAGTAAATGGAAAAGTTTAGGTGTTTTCTTATTAACTGGATTTTTATGTGTGGTAGTCAGCATGACGCTATTCCAATTAGCCATCATGTATGATGAAGCATCAACGGTAGCGGTGCTATTCAGTTGTAATCCAGTATTTGCATTACTATTCGCTTTCTTTATTCTAAGAGAAAAGATTAGTCGACTAGGATTTATTTCACTAGTTCTTTCTATTATCGGATTGCTTGTCATAGTTAATCCGGCCAACCTTACCAACCCATTGGGAATTTCATTAGCATTGGGTTCAGCACTAACATTTGGTCTTTACAGCATTGTATCCAGATGGGGTTCACAAGTTACCGGTCAAAACGGACTAGCAACTACTTGCTACACATTTTTAGCAGGATCTGTCGAACTTTTAATTTTAGTATCAATTACCAATATTTCTGCTGTTGCAAACTACATGAATAAGGTAGAATGGTTGAAACCATTTGCAAATACACCAATCATTCATAATATTTCCATGAATTACTTCTGGATTCTATTATTCATTTGTGTCTGTGTTACAGGTGGTGGATTTGCATTCTACTTCCTAGCCATGGAAAGAGCAGGGGTATCAATTGCCTCAATCGTATTTTTCATCAAACCAGGATTGGCACCAATTTTGGCAATGATCTTGTTAGGTGAAAAGATTACAATTAATACCTGGATTGGAATTGTGATTATTCTAATCGGTTCTGTGATTACATTTATTGGTAGTCAGATGGAACAAAAGAATGCTGCATTAGAAGAATAAAAAGAGATGATAATATGTCGTATTTAGTAATCATGCGTCATGGTCAAAGTGTTGCCAACGAAAAGAATGTTTTCACTGGTTGGAGTGATGTTGCCTTAACTGAAAAGGGTATTCAACAAGCTCACGATGCTGGTAAGAAGATTAATCAATTGGAAATAGACTTTGATCATGCTCATACTTCGTTTTTAAAACGCGCAATTGAAACGTTGCATATTGTGTTAAGTGAAATTAACCAACAATATATTCAAGAGACAAAGTCATGGCGACTAAATGAACGTCATTATGGGGCGTTGCGCGGTCGTAAGAAAGATGACGTTAAGTTACAATATGGACCTGAAAAGTTTGCTGAATTTAGACGCAGCTACACGACGGTCCCACCATTGTTAGATCAACCCGACGAAGAACATAAATATGCAAAAATCGGTGTGATTGAACCACGTGGTGAAAGTCTAAAGATGGCATATGAAAGATTGATGACATACTGGCAAGACTCGATTGCTCCTAAGTTATTGGATGGTCAAAACGAGTTAGTTGTCGCCCATGGGTCAACTCTTCGGGCTTTAATTAAGTATTTAGATAATATTAGTGATGATGACATTGATCGAGTGGAAGTTCCAAACGGAAAGCCAATCGTTTATCATTTCGATGATAAGTTGAATGTAATTAGTAAAAAGACAATATAAAAAGAGCTGATAAATTATCAGCTCTTTTTTGTATGTTATTTTTCGTTAAAAGCAAGAGTTCCCATTGGATCCCATGGATCTAATACAACTGGTTCTTGTTCTTGGTTCTTCTTATCTTCTTCAGATAGGTACTTCTTGTTGATAACAACTTGGTAAGTGAAACGTCTGAACCATGATTCACTCATTACAAAGTAACCCTTTGAACCAACTTGGTTACCCCAAGAGTTTTCAACCTTCCACTTAGTAGGTTGACCATCAACGATATCAACACCGGTGATAACCATGGCATGGTTCATAACACTTTGGTGGTAATCTAGTTGTTCATCCTTACTCATTAATAAATCGATGTCGAATAATTCATCCTTTGAGTATAGGTTGTCGTCCATGATTCCTTTTTTACGATCTGATTCTTTTGAAACGTCGCTTCCGAACCAAACACTTTCACCGTTCTTTAATTGGGTGATGGTTAGTTCTTCTAGGCGGTCCATTTCAAGGTTTAAATGCTTAACTTGGCGACCATCGATAACGTTACCTAACATATCAATGGTGTAAGTCTTTTCGTAAGGTTTGTCCAATGTAGGGGAGTTAATGATTGAAACGTAATCTTCTAGGTTTAAGTTTACGTATTTATCAAAGAACTTCTTTGGAGTTAAATCAGTATCGATATGGTATTCGTTCTTTTCATCACGGTATTCGAAGTTGAATTCTGAAACGGGTTCACCGAATGAGTAGACTAGGACACGGTAAATTTCGCTTAACATTTCGTCCTTTACCCTTTCGATATCTGAACTGTTTTGTGAAGCTAGTTCACGTAGTTGAATGGCATCCATTCTTAGTTTTTGGTTTAACACAGCGTTTAATTCTGAAGTATCGTTACTTACGGCAGTTTCAACCATTGCTGATTGAGGAACAACACCGTACTTTTCGATTACCGCACATAACATGTCCCATTGACCACCATCTTGTTGTGGTGAATCTAATAGCCATGAAACACGGCGTGATGTTAATGGTTCATCAGCAGTCTTGATAATGTTTTCTAAGAACCAATTACATTTTTCAAACTTATCCCAGAAAGTAGTGTAGATTTGCGATAATTCAAAATCACCAGATAAGTTGAAGTTTTTAGCTAGGCTATGACGCATAGTATTTAGCGCTGCGAAAATCCAGCAACGGCCACTATGTTTTTGGTTGGCAACTTCACCAGTATCGATTTCAATTGAAAAGTTTGGCTTCATGTTACCTTCCGCTTCGAAGTTGGCAGCTGAAGAGTTGATACCATTATGGCTGACAGCTCTTTGCATTACCTTAGCTTCTTTACGATCTAATAAATCGTTATGATACTTTTGGATATTTTCATTACTAATACTTTTTGACATCATGATTCCTCCTTGCTTTTATAATATTATATCACTCAGGTCAAATGCCTTTAAAAACAAAAAACCGTGATAATAAGTCGTACTTACTATCACGGTTTAAATTAATTATTTTCTTTTAGCGTCGAATGTTTCTGAATGATCTTCATATCCGACAATTACCATGTCAACAACGTCTAGGAATAGACCATGTTCAACGATTCCAGTCATGTTGTTTAGGATGGTTTCAAGTTCGTGGGGATGTTCAATGTAACCTAAGTTTAAATCGATAATGTAGTTATCAGCGTGAGTTAACACGTGACCACCCTTAGCATTGGTTCTAAAAGTAGGATGGTAACCCATATCGTCTAAACGTTTGAATAGGTGAGTGCTTCCGTATGGAGTAACTTCCAAAGGAAGGGGAAAAGAGCCAAGGTTTTTGGCCATCTTTGTTGCATCGACAATCCAGATGTTTCGATCTGAGTTGATTGCGACAATTTTTTCACGAAGGTGGGCAACACCGCCACCCTTGATACCTTGGAAATTTTCATCGATTTGGTCAGCACCGTCAATTGTTAAGTCAATATGGTCAACGTCATCGATACTTTTAACATCAATTCCCAAGTCACGAGCACGCTTTGCTGAGCGGTTGGAAGTTGGAACACCAATAATACGTAATCCTTCTTTGGCTACTCGTTCTCCCAATGCATCCAACAAGTATTTCACAGTTGAACCTGTACCAAGACCGACAGTCATACCGTCTTTGATATATTTGACAGCTTCTTGGCCGGCAACTTTTTTCATTAATTCTTTATCCATAATCCTTTTCCCCTCTAAAATATTCGGTAAAACGACGTTAAATCGACTTTGAATGCTTATACATTCAGACGAAAGGTTTCGAACAAAGGTATTAAATATACCTCAATAATACTATATTAATTTTCTATGGTTATCGTGAGTTTGTCAAATAAAATATTTGTATTTAATTGTTAACAGTTTTCATATAAAATACATAGTATAATAATACTAATAAATTAACAGGATGTGTAGATATGAAAAGAGGATTTGAAGTAGTTACAAAGTACAAGGATAAAGGCATCAATCTACCTTATCGTTCTACTAAACAAGCAGCAGGTTATGATATCGAAGCAGGTGTCGATTTTGTATTGCCTTCAATTTGGAAATTAGGATTTTTAAAAGTTCTTTGGGCAATTAAGCATGAAAAAGACGTATCTGAAGATGAGATGCAACGTGCAAAGGATATCTTACGTCCATTATTAGTTCCAACCGGAATTAAGGCTTACATGCAACCAGACGAAATGCTTATTATTGCTAATCGTTCAAGTGGTCCATTAAAGAGAGGAATGGTTTTACCAAACGGAATTGGTATCGTTGATGCTGATTACTATGGTAACGAAAGTAACGAAGGTGAGTTGTTTGTTCAAATGACTAACTTCGGATTACTAGACAGAAAGATTAAGAAGGGTGAAAGAATTGCTCAAGGTATTTTCGTACCATTCTTAACAACTGATGATGACTCCAACAAGGGGACTAAAAGAATTGGTGGTTTTGGTTCATCAGGCGAATAAAAAAGGAATTAAAGAAAGGAAATTAATGTGGCTAAAGTAAAGACCCAATTTGTTTGCGAAGAATGTGGATACATTTCACCAAAGTACTTGGGACATTGTCCTAACTGTGGAAAATGGAATACATTTGAAGAACAAACCGTTCAAAAAGAAACATCGAGTTTGAAATCGACTCACCGAATGGATTTCAATGGTCAGCAAACAAAACCACAACTAATCAAAGACGTTAAGTTTGAAAAGGAATCACGTTTTGAAACTGAGTCCCAAGAATTTAACCGTGTATTAGGTGGCGGAATTGTTCCGGGCTCATTAATTTTAATTGGTGGAGATCCTGGTATCGGGAAATCCACACTGTTACTTCAAATTTCTGGCCAATTAGGTGCTAAGGACCAACGCGTCTTATATGTATCTGGGGAAGAAAGTTCCAGTCAAATTAAGCTCAGAGCGGAACGTTTATCAGTGAATGGCTCCAACATGTATCTATATCCAGAAACCGATATGGGTGCCATCAAGTCTGCCATTGATGAGATTAAGCCAGATGCAGTCGTAATTGATTCTGTTCAAACGATTTCTGAGCCAGAGGTGGATTCCGCAATTGGTTCCGTATCACAGGTAAGAGCAATTACCGCAGATTTAATGTCCATTGCAAAGACCAATGGAATTACAATCTTTGTGGTTGGCCACGTTACTAAGGGTGGCTCAATTGCCGGACCTAAGACTTTGGAACACATGGTTGATACTGTTTTATACTTTGAAGGAGACATGCATCATTCCTACCGTATCTTAAGAGCCGTGAAGAACCGTTTTGGTTCAACCGACGAGTTAGGAATTTTTGACATGCAAGAATCCGGATTACGAGAGGTTGATAATCCATCAGAGGTCTTCTTGGAAGAACGTCTGAAGGACGCCAATGGTTCTGCAATCGTTGTCTCAATCGAAGGAACCAGACCAATCCTAGTCGAAATTCAGGCATTGGTAACACCATCCGTATTCGGGAACGCCCAAAGAACCGCTACCGGGATTGACCGTAACCGTGTAGCAGTTTTAATGGCGGTGCTTGAAAAACGTGCCGGACTAATGCTACAAAACCAAGATGCCTTCTTAAAGGCTGCTGGTGGAGTTAAGTTGAACGAACCAGCAATTGATTTGGCTGTAGCCATTAGTGTGGCATCAAGTTACAAGAACAGGGGAACCGACCCTAGTGAATGTTATATCGGTGAAATTGGTTTAACTGGTGAAATTAGACGAGTTAACCGCATTGAACAACGTGTTTTAGAAGCACAAAAGCTGGGCTTTAAGCGCGTATTGATACCAAAACATAATATGTCAGGATGGACTGCTCCAGACGGAATTGAAGTCGTTGGTGTATCCACACTGGCTCAAGCGATTAAAATCGCACTTAACTAACACATACTGAGGAAGATAATAATGAAAAAAATTGATCGATTTACGGTTATCCAATTTATATTTGTCATTTTAGGAGCAACGCTAGGGGTAATTTATTTACCCGTTATTTGGCATGCATTGTGGGAAAACCCTTCAATTTTATTAAATAATGCACTAGTTGATTCAGTAATTGGCGCCATTGTTTTCTATATTCTTTCATTGTTTGTTGTTAAACGAATCATGAATGCAATGAGTCAGGTTGAAAAGCAATTATCACAAAAGAACCCATTCTATATTTTGATGGGGACTTTAGGGATGATTATTGGATTGATTTTAGCGACTTTAATTTCAATCGTTTTATTTAGAACGCCTTATTTAATCACTAACTTAATCTTGCCAGCTCTATTGATGATTACTTTTGGATACCTAGGTTTTCTATTGGGAACCACTAAGTTAAATGATTGGCGCAAGATTTTTAGAGTTAGCTTGAAAAAGGGCGGAAACGCTTTGACTAACACTTCAAGTCGCAATGTCAATAAATCAATTAAGATTTTGGACACCAACATTTTGATTGATGGTCGTATCTACGAAGTGGCAAAGACTGGATTTATCGAAGGAACATTGCTTGTTCCTAAGTTTGTATTGTATGAATTACAATACATCGCAGATTCAGCTGATAGCCAAAAACGTATTCGTGGTCGTCGTGGTTTGGACATTTTAAATAAACTACAAACCGAAAAGATTATGCCAATTGAAATCACTGATCAAGACTATGACAACATCAAAGAAGTTGATAGCAAGCTAATTCGATTAGCTAAAGATTTCAATGGTTCAATCATTACTAACGACTATAACTTAAACAAGGTTATCCAATTCCAAAAGGTTAATGTTTTAAACATTAACGAATTGGCTAACTCACTAAAACCAAGATTTGTTCCCGGAGAACATCTTGAAGTTATGATTTTGAAAAAGGGAACCGAAAGAAGCCAGGGAGTCGCATTCTTGGACGACGGAACAATGGTGGTTGTTGAAGATGGTAAGAATCATCTAAACGAACGACTATCCGTTGAGGTAACCAGTTCAATTCAAACAGATGCAGGTAAAATGATTTTCGCTAGAATTGATGATAAATAAAAGGTTATAGATACCTTTAGATTTTTACTGAGCACTTTATTTTTATTGATAATAATTGTAAAATTAGAATGTTATTCTAAGAATTTATAAAAAAGAGGAGAAAATATCATTGGCTAATAAGAAAATTCGTGTTAGATATGCACCAAGTCCAACCGGACATTTACACATTGGTAATGCTAGAACAGCAATTTTTAATTACCTATTTGCTAGACATAATAAAGGTAAGTTTATTATCCGTATCGAAGATACTGATACTAAGCGAAACGTAGCTGATGGTGAGAAAAGTCAGTTAGACAACTTAAAATGGCTTGGCTTAGATTGGGATGAAGGTCCAGACAAACCTGGTAAGTTTGGTCCATACAGACAATCGGAAAGACGTTCAATTTACGATCCATTGATTCAACAACTATTGGATGAAGACAAGGCTTACTACTCATACAGAACAGAAGAAGAACTAGAAGCTGATCGTGAAGAACAACGTGCAAAGGGCATCATGCCTCATTACGAATATGAATACGCTGGTATGTCAGAAGAAGAAATTCAAAAATCAATGGCTGAATCAGAAGCTAAAGGTTTGAAACCAGTTATTCGTTTCAGAGTACCAAAGAACAAGACTTACGCATGGGACGATGTTGTTAAGGGTCATGTTGAATTTAACTCTGATACTATTGGTGGGGACTTCGTTATCGTAAAACGTGACGGAATGCCTACTTACAACTTCGCGGTTATTATTGATGACCATGAAATGCAAATTTCACACGTATTCAGAGGTGACGACCACGTTGCTAATACACCAAAACAATTAATGATGTATGAAGCATTTGGTTGGGAAGCTCCTGTATTCGGTCACATGAGTTTAATTACTAGTGCCGACACTGGTAAGAAACTAAGTAAACGTGATGAATCAATCATTCAATTTATCGAACAATACAGAGACCTAGGATACCTACCAGATGCAATGTTTAACTTCATTACTCTATTAGGTTGGTCTCCAAAAGGTGAAGATGAAATCTTCTCACAACGTGATTTCATCAAGATGTACGACGAACACCGTCTAAGCAAGTCACCAGCTAACTTCGATAACAAGAAACTAGAATGGATCAACAACCAATACGTTAAGGCTGCTGATGAAGACGTTGTTATGGACTTAGCATTACGTCAATTAATCGCAAAGGGTAACATTCCTGAAAACCCAGATGCTTTAACTATTGAATGGGCTCGTAAGTTAATCAACACTTACAAGCAACAAATGAGCTACATGGCTCAAATCAACTCAATGGCTGACGTATTCTTTAACGAACCAGCTAAGGTTTCTGGTGAAGCGCTTGAAGAAATTCAAAACGAAACTGCACCAGTTGTTCTAAAGGCCTTTGCTGAAAAGATTAAGGATGTTCCAGTTTTCGATAAGATTGAAATCCTAAAGACAATTAAGGAAATTCAAAAGGAAACTAAGATTAAGGGACGTCAACTATGGATGCCAATCAGAATTGCCGTTACTCACGAAAGTCATGGTCCTGAACTACCTGAATCAATCGAATTGATTGGTAGAGAAAAGGCTCTAAAACACATTGATGAAACTTTAAAGCAAATCAATCAATAATAAATAAGGCTCGCTAAAGCATGCTTTGGCGGGCTTTTTTATTTGAATTTATCCTAATATAGTAGCTATTATTATGATAGAATGAAGTAAGTATAAAAAATAGGAATAGGGGTGCCATTAATGCTAAGGATCTATAATACATTAACTCAAGAAAAAGACGTATTTAAGCCAATTAAGTCAAGAACAGTTGGTATGTATGTCTGTGGTCCAACAGTATATAACTATATTCATATTGGAAACGCGCGTAGTATTGTTGCATTTGATACTATTCGTCGTTACTTTGAATATTGTGGTTACCAAGTAAATTACATTTCTAATTTTACGGATGTTGATGATAAATTAATTAATGAAGCTAAAGAAGAAAACAGTACAGTAATGGACATTGCTAACAAGTACATTGAAGCCTACAAGGAAGATGTGGCTGCATTGAACGTTGAACCAGCAACTGTTAATCCAAGAGCTACTGATAATATTGATGGGATTATTCAATTCGTGAAAGAATTGGTTGATGATGGTTATGCATATGCTGTTGATGGCGATGTTTACTATCGAGCAAGAAAGTTCAATGATTACGGTCATTTATCACACCAAAGTGTAGATGACTTGGAATCAGGAGCTAGTCAACATGTCTCAGAAGAAGAACTTTCCAAGAAAGAAGATCCAATCGATTTTGTTTTATGGAAGGCTGCTAAGCCAGGTGAAATCTCATGGGATTCACCATGGGGTAAAGGTCGTCCGGGCTGGCACATTGAATGTTCAGTAATGTCTACCAAGTACTTGGGTAACACAATCGATATCCATGGTGGTGGGGAAGACTTGAAGTTCCCTCACCATGAAAACGAACGTGCACAAAGTGAAGCCAAGACTGGTGAAAAGTTTGTTAACTACTGGATGCACAATGGTTTTGTTACCGTCGGTGATGAAAACGAAAAGATGAGTAAGTCACTAGGTAACTTTGTGACTGTGCACGATATTGTTAAGAAGGTTGATCCGCAAGTAGTAAGATTCTTGATGTCAACTACCCAATACCGTCGTCCAATTCAATACAACGAAACTAATTTACAGGCTGCCGAAAACAACCTAAACAAATTAAGAAATGCATACAATAATTTGAAGTATCGTTTAAGCGATGCCACAGATATTATTGATATGAAACTAGAACAAGAAATTAGACAAATTCAAGCAGATTTCCAAGATGCGATGGATGATGATTTCAATGCACAAAACGGAATTGATTGTGTATACGAACTAGCAAAACTTGGTAACATGTATGTCCAAAGACCTGAAGTAGGTAAGGATACTGTTAACCTAATTATTGAAAAGCTAGAAAAGATGGCTTCTATTTTTGGTGTTGTCTTCAAGGAAGAAACACTAGATGACGATTCAGTTCAAGCATTGATTGATGAACGTAACGAAGCTAGAAAGAACAAGGACTTCGCAAGAAGTGACGAAATTAGAGATCAACTACGAGACCAAGGAATTATCCTAGAAGATACAGCTCAAGGTACTCGTTTTAGAAGGGAATAAATGATGGAAAACCAGAACGTGGATTATAAACAGTTAAATGGAATTGCATTAGCATATCTTGGCGATTCAGTTTACGAAGTGTTCGTAAGAAAGCACCTTTTAAACTTAGGTATCACTAAACCTAACCGCCTACAAAAGACAGCTAGAAAGTACGTGTCAGCAAAGGCTCAAGCAGCATTAATCGATTTGATGATTGAAGACGACATCCTAACAGATGAAGAGGATGCGGTGTTCAAGAGAGGTCGTAATGCTAAGAGTTACACACATGCTAAGAACACTAGTGTTTTGACTTACCGCCATTCAACTGGTTTTGAAGCCATGATGGGGTATCTTTCATTAAGCAAACAAGATGACCGTTTAGAAGAACTATCTAACTGGTGTATTGAACAAGTCGATGCTGGGAGGCCCAAATATGAAGACTAATGACCAAAGCGAATTTATAATCGGACGCCATCCGGTTGTTTCCGCATTAAGAGGAAAGCAAGAAATCAACAAGGTTTTCCTACAAAACGGAATTAAAAAAGATGAAAAAAGTGTTGAAGAAATCATCAAGCTAGCTAAGCAAAAGCACCTTGTAATCTCAACTGTGCCAAAGCAAAAGCTAGACTTACTTTCAGATAATCAAAATCACCAAGGGGTGGTTTTATCAATCTCACCATACAAGTATGCAACCATTGATGAATTATTTGAAAACTCAGCAAAACAAGACGTACCACCATTCTTTTTAATTCTTGATAACATTGAAGATCCTCACAACTTGGGTTCAATTATCAGAACAGCAGATGCTGCCGGTGTTACTGGTGTGATTATTCCAAAGCACCGTGCCGTTGGTTTAACATCAACAGTTGCGAAGACATCTGCTGGTGCCATTGAAAGAATTCCGGTTGCTAGAGTGACTAACCTAGTTAACACTGTTAACGACCTAAAACAACAAGGTGTCTGGGTATTTGGTACTGACGTTAAAGGTGCAGATTACCGTCGTTGGGATGCCAAAGGACCAGTTGCTGTAATCATTGGAAATGAAGGTAAGGGAATTTCACCACTTCTAAAGAAGAACGTAGACGAAATGCTAACCATTCCAATGGTCGGTCAATTACAAAGTTTAAATGCCAGTGTCGCTGCTAGTTTATTAATGTATCAAGCTTATAATTCAAGAAATCCACTATAAGAAGGATTAAGCCAATGAAAAAACAACTATTATTAATCGATGGATATAACGTCATCGGAAATTGGCCTGAATTGAATAAGTTAAAGCTGGATAATCGTTTGGCAGATGCCAGGGATGAATTGATTAATATCATTTCAGAATATAAAAAATACCGTGACTTAGATATGAAGATTATCTTCGATGCGATGTATGTTCCCGGTTTATCAAAGAAAGATAAGAAGCATAACTTAGACATTGTTTGGACTAACAAAGATGAAACAGCTGATAGTTATATCGAAGCATATGCTAGACAAAAGCAATCTAGATTTGTTCAGGTGGTTGTAGTAACCTCTGATCAAGCTGAGCAATGGACTGTTTTTTCAGCAGGGGCTTTGAGAATATCAGCTCGAGAATTGCTTCGTGATGTCGAACGTTCAAAACGTGAGATTAAGACGCAAGTTCGTAGTTATACCAATCAATTAACTGGTCGTCGAACTCCTTGGTCTAGTGATCAGTTGTTGAGACTGGAAAAGCTAAGAGATAATTTAACAAATGATTAAAAGCTATATATATTTATACCGTTTCGGTGAAATATAAATGAACAAATATTCGCTTGTTTATGATTATGTAACTATATAAATTGTTTTATGTAATTATAATCAGAGGTGAATAGGTAATGAGCTTTGACCAAAATAATATTGATATAGAATTAATTCTTGATTTTAAAGAAAACGGCAATGAAGAATCACTGCAAAAGCTGTTTGATAAATACAAACCGTTGGTTAATAAAGTGTGGCGTAATTATTACTTGCACGATATGGATATCGACGACTGGTATCAAGAATCAATGCTGGTAATGGTAAAAAACATTCGTAATTATGATGTAAACCATAAAGCGACGTTTGGGACGTTATACCAAATTAGTTTAAAGAATCATTTATATGACATCTTAAGAAAAAGAAAAGCTAAGAAACGGATGCCGGTTGATAAAATGGTTTCATATAATGCTAACGAGTTATACTTTCAAAATAGCTTGAAGGATAGAATCTTTTTAACACCAGATCAGTCAATGAATATCAAGATTTGTTATGAAGAGTTGATTGCAAGACTATCACCATTAGAATCCGAAATCGCCTTTTGCTATCTAGAAGACTTGATTAATGAAAATAATTTTTCAATCGATAGATTAAAACTGGCTTTAGCAAGACATCCAGAGAACGCTACTAATATAGTTGATAATTGTATTGCTAGGGTCAAAAACAAGTTAAAGAAGATTGTAAAAAAGGTCTATGACTAGCCATCAGCATAAATTGACTATCAAAAATATAAATGCTATTATGAATTTATTCAAAAGGGGGATGTATACGATGTCACAGAATAAAGTTGCTTTACAATGTGAGGTCTGCGGATCCCGTAATTACACAACCTCGGTTGGTAATAACCATGAAGATCGATTAGAAGTAAAAAAATACTGTAAACATTGTGGCAAAGCTACGATGCATAAAGAAACACGTTAGTGGAGGAAAACTATGAAATTATTTAAGTTCTTTAAGAGTGTTGGTACTGAAATGAAACTAGTTGTTTGGCCTAATGGTCACCAAACTAGAATTGACACTACCATCGTAGTATCAATGTCAATTATCTTTGCAATCTTCTTTGCAATTGTTGACTGGGCAATTCAATCAGGATTACTATACCTATAATTTACTGTTTTAAATTATAGTAAATAGTGATATTATAATAGGTAGTTTGAAACTTCGTGAGTGCGGAGTTTTTTTATTTTGCAAAAAAATCATAAAGGGAGCTAATTTTAATGGAATCAGCAGAAAAGCAATGGTATGTTATTCATACTTACTCAGGATACGAAAACAAAGTTAAGGCTAACCTTGATTCACGTAAGGAATCAATGGGGATGTCAAACTTTATCTTTAGAGTAGTTGTTCCAGAAACAGAAGAACACGAAGTTAAAGATGGTGTAGACAAGGCTAAGATGGAAAAGACTTTCCCTGGTTATGTTCTAGTAGAAATGGTTATGACTGACGAAGCATGGTACATCGTTAGAAACACTCCAGGTGTTACTGGATTTATCGGATCACATGGTCAAGGAAGTAAGCCAACTCCATTGCTACCAGATGAAGTAGAACTAGTTCTAAGTCGTCTTGGCGTTTCTCAAGAAAAGCAAGAATTGGATGCTGAAGTGGGAGACACAATTACTATTATTGACGGTGCCTTTGCTGATCTTTCAGGTAAGGTTATCGAAAAAGATGACGAAAAAGGTAAGTTGAAGGTTAATATTGATATGTTCGGTCGTGCAACTACTGCTGAACTAAACTTTAACCAAGTACAACCAATTAGATAAAAAAATTGGGTTGTTAAAAATATTTAAACGTGATATATTATTTGTTGTATGTTTACGCATACTTAAGTGGGAGGAGAAATATCATCTCCAATTTTTACCACACACGGACTTAAGGAGGTATGTCTCGTGGCTAAAAAAGTAGCTAACGTAGTTAAATTGCAAATTCCTGCGGGTAAAGCAACACCTGCTCCTCCAGTTGGACCTGCATTGGGTCAAGCTGGTATTAACATTATGGGATTCACTAAGGAATTCAACGCTCGTACTGCTGATCAAGCAGGATACTTGATTCCAGTTGTGATTTCTGTATATGAAGATCGTTCATTCGATTTCATTACTAAGACACCACCTGCTTCAATTCTATTGAAGAAGGCTGCTGGTGTTGAACATGGTTCCGGTGAACCAAACACTAACAAGGTTGCTAGTGTAACTAAGGACCAAGTTAAGGAAATCGCCGAAACTAAGATGAAAGATCTAAACGCAGCTGATGTTGAAGCCGCAATGCGTATGATCGAAGGTACTGCACGTAGTATGGGATTCACTGTTGAAGGTTAATTCAACATTCATTTCTATACTGTAGTACCATAACACCTATTATTTAGGTGTTATGTGGGAGGTTTATCCGTTACAACCACAATTGCAAGGAGGAAAACACAGATGGCTCAAAAAAGAGGTAAAAAGTATCAAGATGCTTTAAAACAAGTAGACCGTAACAAGGCTTACTCAGTTGAAGAAGCTGTTGATCTTGTAAAGAAAATTGATTTTGCTAAGTTCGATTCAACTGTTGAAGTTGTATTTAACTTAAATGTTGACACTAAACAAGCTGATCAACAATTACGTGGTGCTGTTGTCTTACCAAACGGTACAGGTAAAGACCAAAAAGTTGTTGTATTTGCTAAGGGTGACAAGGCTAAGGAAGCTGAAGAAGCCGGCGCTGACTTTGTTGGTGAAGCAGACCTAGCTGAAAAAATCCAAAATGGTTGGTTAGACTTTGATGTTGCTATCGCAACACCAGACATGATGGCTCAAGTTGGTCGTCTAGGTCGTGTTCTTGGACCAAAGAACTTAATGCCAAACCCTAAGACTGGTACAGTTACTATGGATGTTAAGAAGGCCGTATCTGATTCTAAATCAGGTAAGGTTACTTACCGTACTGACCGTGACGGAAACGTTGCTGTTATCATCGGTAAGTCATCATTCGATGCTGACAAGCTAGTTGGTAACTTCAAGGCTATTGAAGACTTGATTGTTAAGAACCGTCCAGCTTCAGTTCGTGGTACTTACATCAGTAACCTATCAGTTTCAACAACCTTTGGACCTGGTGTAAAGGTTGATCTAGAATCATTCTAAAGTTAAGTAATTAATTTGGAATTTGAAAATCCCTATTGACCAAAGTTTATATATATAGTAAACTACTATTTGTTATAAAAATTGATATCTACCTAAGACTTGGGTGGTACTTGTACCTTAATATCCCAACGAGGACACTTAAAACGGTTTCTCTATGTCTAGGTGGCATAGGGATTTTTTATTAAATCCCAAAAAATATTGGGAGGTGAAACAATGCCAAAGAAAGAAGTAATCGACGCTAAAGCTAAACGTGTAGAAGCTGTTACAGAACAATTCAACAATGCTACTACTGCTATTGTTGTTAACTACCGTGGTTTAAACGTTGCTGAAGTAACTGACCTACGTAAGCAATTACGTGATGCAGGTGTTTCATTCAGTGTTATCAAGAATAACATTGCTGTACGTGCATCTAAGGAAGCAGGTTACGAAGAATTAGGTGACTTATTCAAGGGTCCTACTGCCGTAGCATTCTCTGATGAAGATCCTATTGCTCCAGCTAAGGTATTAAAGCATTTTGCTGATAACACTGACGCTGTTGAAATCAAGGGTGGTATTCTTGAAAACAAGATTGCTACTCTACAAGAAATTGACGAATTCGCTTCATTACCAAGTCGCGACGAATCAATCTCTATCCTTGCAAGCATGTTACAATCACCTGTTCGCAAGTTTGCTATTGCTGTTAAGGCAGTTGCAGAAAAGGGCGATGGCGACGCAGCCTAAGCTCATAATATAAAATTATAACTATCCAAATTGGAGGAAATTAAAATGGCTTTTGATAAAGATAACATTATTGAACAAATTAAAGAAGCTTCAATCTCTGACCTAAACGACTTAGTTAAGGCAATTGAAGAAGAATTCGACGTTACTGCTGCTGCAGCTGTTGCTCCAGCTGCTGGTGGTGCTGATGGTGCTGCTAAGGACTCATTCACTGTAGAACTAACTTCTGCTGGTAGCCAAAAGGTTAAAGCAATCAAGGTTGTACGTGAAATCACTGGTCTAGGTCTAAAGGACTCAAAGGACTTAGTTGATGGTGCTCCTTCAGTAATTAAAGAAGACGCTAAAGAAGACGAAGCTAACGACATCAAGGCAAAACTTGAAGAAGTTGGTGCAGAAGTTACTCTTAAGTAATTTCCCTTTAAAGGAACGTGTGATTTATCACACGTTCTTTTTTTGTACATATTTTGATATAAAGCCTTGTGCCAACAATTATTAATTGAGATAATAGTAGTAATAAGATTTATGGAGGAAACATAATTGAAAGCTTTATTTAAGAAATGTGGAGATTGGATCAATCGACATATGACTTTAGTAAAAGTCCTATTCGTGGTATTCGTTTTAGCCGTTGTTGTACACGTTATCTTTTCTGTTTCAAAGGAAATTAGTGGAAGACAAATGGCTGAGAGTTTTTCAAGACTATCACCAGTGTCGATTGTTATCATGATAATTTTGGGATTTATCGCAGTTTCACCGATGTTAATATATGATTTTACAATCGTTGATTTTCTACCGGGTAAGTTTAAAAAATCATATATCGTAAAAACAGGGTGGATTACCAATACACTTACTAACATTGCCGGTTTCGGTGGTGTGTTAGGTGCAAGTATGCGTTCTAGTTTTTACAGTGAAAACGCAACAAAAAAACAAATATTATATGCAATCTCTAAGATTGTTATTTTCTTATTAGCCGGACTATCCACATACTGTTGGGTAGCCATTATCATGATGTTTAGTTTCGGTTTTGGAACTAACAGTCATGATTGGTGGTGGTGGATTGTACTAGTTCTTGGTGGACTATACTTCCCAATTTTGTTTATCATCACACGCTTAAATGATTCTGATTATTTCAAAGACTTAACCGCTAAACTAGAAATCCAATTAATTGTTGGATCATGTCTAGAATGGTTAGGGTGCGCTGGATTATTCATGACAATTGGTGCATTCATGCATCAACCAATTAACCTACTAGCCGTATTTCCAGTATTCGTTGTTGCAAACGTAGTAGGGGTGGCTTCATTAGTTCCTGGGGGACTTGGAAGCTTTGAAGGAACCATGCTAGTTGGATTGATGTTCATTGGTGTTAGACCAAGTGACGCCGCGGTTTGGTTAATCCTATACCGTGCTTTCTACTACATTTTCCCAGTATTCTTGGGAATTATCTTCTTAGTAGTAGACGTATTCCAACGTTTCAACAACTTCTTAGACGGTATTCCAAAGCTAATTCTACAAAGATTAGCACACATGTTTATTACTATTTTCATGTACTTCTCAGGAATCATGATGCTACTACTAGCCGTTATTCCTAACCTAGTATTAGTTAATAGATTCTATATTTCACTAGAACCATATTCGTTCTACTTCTTAGATCAACTAAGTACAGTTATCGTAGCATTCCTATTAATTGGTTTTGCGCGTGGATTTGGTTCAAAGGTGAAGAAGGCATTTTGGCCAACAGCGGTCATTTTAGTAATTGCCTTATGGAACACACTTTGGAAAGAAGACTTCCCAACCAATATGGTAGTTATGTCCGTAATTCTACTTGGCTGCCTATGGTTAAGTTACAAGGTATTATACAGACAAAAGTTCACATACTCATGGGGACATGCGTTAATTGATTTACTAATATTCGTTAGTGCGTTTGTCGTATACCTAATCATTGGTTTACTAACAAACTTTAAGTTTGCGGTATTCCACTGGACTAACTCATACCTATTACCATCACCTCAAGTATGGTTTGCAGGTCTATTAGGATTGATTTTAGCCTTCCTAATCTTAGTTCTAACTTTCCGTTTCTTATCATACTCAAAGGTCGATTGGTTAAACCAACCATTTGATGGCGATAGAGTATCTAACGTTATTAATGAATTTGGTGGAAATGAAGTAAGTCATTTAGCATATGTTCGTGACAAGAACATCTACTTCTACCAAGAAGATGGTAAAGACCAACTATTCTTCATGTACAAATGTCGCGCTAACAAGATTATGATCATGGGTGAACCAATCGGTAACATGGATAAACTTGAAAACGCGATTGATAAGTTCATCGAAGATAGTGACAACATTGGTTACTCACTTGTTTTCTATGAAATCGGTGAAGAACTAACAATGTTACTTCACGAAAAAGGATTTAGTTTTACTAAGGCAGGGGAAGAAGGTCACGTGGCCTTAGACACATTCTCAATTGCCGGTAAGAAGCATCGTGGTGAAAGAGCCTTGATGAATAAATTCGACCGTGACGAATACAAATTTGAAATTATTCAACCTCCTTTCTCAACATCATTCATTGATGAATTAAGAGAGGTATCTGATAACTGGTTGAAGGGTAAGCCAGAAAAGGGATTCTCATTAGGATACTTTGACAGTTACTACCTAAACCAAGCACCAATCGCTGTAATGAAGGATAAGGACAACAAGGTTGTTGCCTTTGCCAACATCATGCCAACTGGTGACCATGAAATGACATCAATTGACTTGATGAGATCAAGCGAAGATGCACCATCAGGAATCATGGATGGAATCTTCATTAACTTGTTCAACTATGTAAAGGATGAAGGGTACAAGTACTTCAACCTTGGAATGGCTCCATTATCAAACGTTGGTGAATCTAGATATAGTTTCATTGATGAAAAGATTTCTAACTTAATCTACAAGTACGGAACTGCATTCTACAGTTTCCAAGGATTAAGATCTTACAAGGAAAAATACGTTAGTGAATGGACACCTAAGTATATCTCATACCGTCGTGGAAACTCACTAGTATTCACCATGCTTCAATTACTAGTATTGGTAAATGAACATGTTGATGACACACCATGTGAAAAGAAATCAATTTGGAAGAAATTATTCAAAAAATAGGCCATTTTAGCCGACTTACATTGAGTAAATAAAAATACCCGATATAGATATTAATAATTCTGTATCGGGTATTTTTTTGCATCTAACGGAATAAAAAAGAGGGTGAAGTAATTAAACTTCATCCTCTTTTTATTTATGATTATTTGTTATCTTTTGGATACCAAATCTTGTAATCGTCATCCTTCATAGCTTCAACTTCACCTAGACGGTAACCGTTACCGACTTGTGAGAAGAAGTCATGGTTAGCTGTTGATGTTGAGATACCATTCATAACGATTGGGTCAACGTCTTCAGCGTTATCAGGGAATAGTGGATCTTGACCTAAGTTCATAAGTGCCTTGTTGGCATTGTATCTGATGAACTTCAATACATCGTCAGTCCAACCAACTTGATCATATAGAATGTGAGTGTACTTTTCTTCGTTTTCGTATAAGTCATACAAGAAGTTGTACATCCAATCCTTTAGGTCT
The DNA here is from genome assembly GCF_001421115.1 of Apilactobacillus kunkeei. Lineage (GTDB taxonomy): Bacteria > Bacillota > Bacilli > Lactobacillales > Lactobacillaceae > Apilactobacillus > Apilactobacillus kunkeei_F. The sequence continues at coordinate 32,385 of NZ_JXCW01000003.1, forward strand.
TGTTGTTCGTTTCCACCTAATTGGTTGAAACCAAGTTGGAACTTGTAACCAATGTAAGTTCCGTGAACAGATTCATCACGAAGAATTAACTTAATGATTTCAGCAACGTTAGGTAACTTGTTGTGACCTAAGTACCATAGTGGGGTGTAGAAACCAGAGTAGAATAAGAAGGTTTCTAGGAACACACTTGAAATCTTTTTCTTCAATGGGTTTGAATCATCATGATATAAATCATAAATCTTCTTAGCCTTGTTTTGAAGGAATTCTTCTGAATCACTCCAGTCAAAAATTTCTGAAATTTCGTCAGGAGTGTTTAGGGTAGAAAAGATTGATGAGTAACTCTTAGCATGGACAGATTCCATGAATTGAATGTTGTTTAAAACAGCAGTTTCGTGTTGAGTATAAACATCTTTTCTAAGTGCAGCCATACCGTCTTGTGATTGTAGGGTATCAAGTAAAGTTAGACCACCAAAGACATGACCTACTAGCCATTTGTGATCGTCATCTAACGTTCTCCAATCAGCTAAATCGTTAGATAAAGGGATTCTAGTATCTAACCAGAATTGTTCGGTCAGTTTTTCCCATGTCGCTTTATCAATTTGGTCGCTTACAGCATTCCAGTTGATAGCTTTGTAATTATCCATTGTATAAATTCTCCTAACTAATTAGATTGAACAACTTTCACATTCGTTAACACCGACTTCTTGGTTATCATCAGTGTAAGTTCTGACATAGTATAGTGACTTAATGCCTTTAGCGTGAGCGTAGTTACGTAGGATAGTTAAATCACGAGTAGTCATTTTATCAGTTCTACCGTTCTTCCATTCGTATAGACCTTCAGGAATTGTTGAACGCATGAATAGAGTAAGACTCATACTTTGATCAACGTGTTTTTGAGCAGCAGCGTAAGTATCAATAACTTTTCTCATGTCAATGTCATAAGCTGACTTATAGTACTTAAGAGTTTCGTTTGATAGGTATGGAGCTGGGTAGTAAATTTTACCAGTCTTTGATTCATATCTTTCTTCGATACGACTAATGATAGGGTGCAAACTAGCAGTTGAATCATTAATGTATGAGATTGAACCGTTTGGTGCAACAGCCATTCTGTTTTGGTGGTATAAACCATCCTTCATAACAGCTTTCTTTAGTTCTTCCCAATCGCTTTGGTTTGGAACAAAGATGCCATCGAATAGTTCTTTTACGCGGTCAGATTTTGGACCCCAGTCTTCGGTAGTGTATCTATCGAAGTATGAACCATCAGCATATTTACTCTTGTCAAAGTTGTGGAAAGTTTCGTTTCTTTCAGCAGCAATCTTGTTTGATGCAACTAAAGTCCAGTAGTTTAATAGCATGAAGTAAACACCAGTGAATTCAATTGCTTCGTCAGAACCGTATTCAATTTGGTTTTTAGCTAAGAAACTGTGAAGACCCATTCCACCAAGACCAATACTGTGTGATAGGGCGTTACCACGTTGGATTGATGGAACAACGTTGATGTCTGAATGATCAGTAACGAAAGTTAAGGCACGAACCATTGCGTCAACAGACTTACCAAAGTCAGGACTAGCCATTAAGTTAACGATATTAGTTGAACCTAAGTTACATGATACATCAGTACCAAGTTTTTCGTAGTGTTGTTCATTATCAACAGTAGAAGGTTCTTGTACTTGCATGATTTCTGAACATAGGTTACTCATAACAATCTTACCGTCAATAGGGTTTTCCTTGTTAACAGTATCGATGTTAATGATGTAAGGGTAACCTGATTCTTGTTGTAATTTACTAATTTCAGTTTCTAGTTCACGAGCGTTAATCTTAGTCTTCTTGATTTCATCGTTTGCGACCATGTTGTCGTATTCTTTGGTGATATCAACGTATGAGAATGGAACGCCGTAAATTCTTTCAACATCGTATGGACTGAATAGGTACATTTCATCATCGTTTTGAGCAAGTTCATAGAACTTGTCAGGAACAGTAACAGCAAGTGAAAGAGTCTTAACACGGATCTTTTCATCTGCGTTTTCTTTCTTAGCTGATAAGAATGAGATGATGTCTGGGTGGAATACGTTTAGGTAAACGGCACCGGCACCTTGTCTTTGTCCTAGTTGGTTTGAGTATGAAAAACTGTCTTCTAGAAGTTTCATAACTGGAACAACACCAGAAGCAGCACCTTCGATATGCTTGATTGGATCCCCAGCAGCACGTAGGTTAGAAAGGTTAATTCCAACACCACCACCAATACGTGATAGTTGTAGCGCTGAGTTAATAGTTCTACCAATAGTATTCATATCGTCAGTAGGTTGAATTAAGAAACATGATACGAATTCACCACGACGTTTTCTTCCGGCATTTAGGAAAGAAGGGGTAGCTGGTTGGTATCTTTGGTGAACAATTTCATCTGCTAAGTTCATAGCAAGTTCTTCATCACCATCAGCGAAGTATAGTGCGTTGATAGCAACACGATCGATGAATTGTTCTAGGTAGTAGTTACCATCATCAGTCTTTAGGGCATATTGAGCATAGAATTTGTATGCGGCCATAAAAGATTTGAACTTAAAGTTTTGACTTTCCAAGTAGTCGTAGATTTTTTCAATAAATGAAAAGTCATATTTGTTGATGAATTCTTCTTCAAGGTAATCATTATCGATTAGAAAATCGAATTTTTCTTTTAGAGAACCAAACTTTTTAAGATTAGGTTCAACGTTTTCTTTGATGAAGGCTTCAAGCGCTTCTTTATCTTTATTTAATTGAATCTTATCATCCTTAGGGATGTTAATTTCATTATTTAGGTCGTAATAGGTTACGTCCTTCAAATCTTTCAACGACATGCTTAAACCACTCTTTCATTAGTAAAATTAGACTGAGAAAAAATATGGCGAGACCATTAGCGGTTTCGCCAAAAACAACATTTTATATTATAATGAATAATACGTAATTTGAAATTAAGCTAGTTGGCTTAATTGATCTGGTCTAAATCCGGAAATTGAGTCAATACCATCTGCTTCTACAACTGGTAGTGACATGAATCCTTTTGATTTTAAGTATGAAACATATTCGGGTTCTTCGTTAATGTTTCTTTCAATAAAATCAATATCGTGTTCGCTTAAAAAGCGCTTAGTCATCTTGCATTGCATGCAATTATTCTTTGAGTATACAGTTACTTGTGCCATGGTATTGCTCCCTTTCTTTTGACGAAATATGTATTACATTTCAATCGAAATATGTAAGATATTTCCGTTTAATTTATATATAAAAGTTTACACCAGAACAGAAAAAAATCAAATAAAAAACACCATATTTAGTGGTCAAAATGTTCCTAATCTACTAGATACAGTGTCTTAGCGAATTTAAAAATTTTTTACGAGGATCTGATTTGAAATGAACGAATTTTATTATACACCTAATCCACATGTTGTACACGAACTTCATACATGGAATTTTGATTTATTAAATAACACATTGACCTTTACCACTGATAACGGGGTTTTTTCAAAAAGAACTGTTGATTTTGGTTCAAAAACTTTAGTTGAAAGTGTTAATTTTGATAAAATTCCTGACGGAAATGTCCTGGATTTAGGATGCGGATATGGACCCATGGCAATCGCTTTAGCCAAGCATCATCCAAATAGAACATTTGAAATGGTAGACGTTAATAACCTAGCACTAGAACTAGCCGTGAAGAACGCAGAACAAAATCATGTCTCAAATGTTTTGATTCATAATTCTAACGTTTATGAAAATGTTACCGATAAGTTTGCCGCAATTATTACCAACCCACCTGTAAGAGCAGGGAAAGATGTTGTGGACGGTATGATTTCTGGTGCAGTTGATCATTTATTACCAAAGGGAACACTAACTGTGGTATTACAAAAGAAACAAGGGGCACCATCTGCTAAGAAGTTAATGCAATCATTATTTGGTAATTGCGAAATTATCAAGAAGAACAAAGGTTACTATATATTGGAAAGTGTATTTAATGGATAAGACAAACGAATACTATATGAAAGAAGCTTTATTCGAAGCGAAAAAAGCATACATGATAAACGAAGTGCCAATCGGTGCAATCATTGTTAAAGATGGTCAAATTATCGGTAGGGGTCATAACCTCCGTGAGTTAAGCAACAATGCGTTGGATCATGCTGAAGTCGTTGCCATTGATGAAGCATGTCGTCGTTTGCATAGCTGGCGATTGGAAGATTGCGATTTATATGTAACGATTGAACCATGTTTAATGTGTGCAGGAGCCATCATCAATTCCAGAATCAAGAATGTCTACTATGGAGCTAACGATATTAAGGCGGGTGCCGCTGAAAGTCTATATCATGTGTTAGAAGATAGTCGATTGAATCATCAGGTCAATGTATTTGGTGGACTAATGGCTGATGAAGCTAAACATTTAATGAAGTCTTTTTTCAAAGCAGCACGCAAAAGAAGTAAAGAAGCTAAGAAAAAGAGAAATAAGCTTGAAAAATAATCCTGAATAAGTTAATATAATTATTGCCGCAAGGCCTTGAAGCAAAGTTGTGTTTACGAACCGTGTCAGATCCGAGAGGAAGCAGCACTAAGTATTCTACGCTTGTGCTTCTTGTTTTTTATACAAATAAACTCCTAGTCAAATGCTGGCTAGGAGATTTTTTTATCTATGATGTAAAAACGATAATGGAATAATTATTGAATAGAATATATAATGTAAGTAACTAGTTTTTTGAAAGGAAGTTTTCCATGAGTTACCAAGCTTTATACCGTGTATGGAGACCGCAACGTTTTGACGATGTGATTGGTCAAGATGTTATTACCACCACATTGAAAAATGCGATTGTCACCAATCAATTGAGTCATGCCTATTTATTTGCAGGTCCTAGGGGAACTGGAAAAACTTCCGCTGCGAAAATTTTGGCAAAGGCAATTAACTGTCCAAATCAAAAAGATGGGGAACCTTGCAACGAATGTGAAATTTGTGAAAGCATTACAAACGGAACACTAAATGATGTTATCGAAATTGATGCGGCCTCAAACAATGGGGTTGAAGAAATTAGGGATGTTAGAGATAAGGCCAAGTATGCGCCAACTCAAGCAACCTACAAAGTATACATTATTGATGAAGTTCATATGTTATCAACAGGGGCTTTCAATGCATTGCTAAAGACATTGGAAGAACCACCTGCACACGTTATCTTCATTTTAGCCACAACCGAACCACAAAAGATTCCGGCTACAATCATTTCACGTGTTCAACGTTTTGATTTTAAACGTATCACCGCAAATGATATCTTGGGCAGAATGGAATTCATTTTAAACGATAAAAAGATTGATTATGATGACAAGGCACTAAAGGTCATCGCCAAAGCCGCAGAAGGTGGTATGCGTGATGCCTTAAGTATCCTAGATCAAGTATTGTCATTTGGATTTGATAAGGTGACTTACGAAAATGCGTTGCAAGTAACTGGTAGTGTGACCAAGTCACTACTATCAAAATACCTAACTAATGTTGTGAACCACGATGTTAAGGATGCACTATCAGATGTTAGACAAATGCTAGAATCTGGTAAAGATGCAGCAAGATTTGTCGAAGACTTAATCAAGTACTGCCAAGATATCTTGTTATACCAACAATCACCTGAAATGGTGGAAGAATCAGAACTAGGTGTGATTGATGAGGAGTTCAAGCAACTAACATCAATCGTGGACACACAAAGAGTTTATCGTATGATTGTTGATTTAAACGACATTCAAAACCAAATGAGATACACAATGCATCCAGACGTTTATCTAGATGTATTGACCGTTAAGTTATCCACTGATAACCAACAAGCAGCTAGTCCGGCGCCAGCACAATCACAACACGACGTGCAACCTGCAAGTGCTTCAAATGTTGATAACCAAGTGGTTCAACAATTGAAGGATCAAGTTGCTAGTTTACAAAAACAAGTAGAAGAGCTAACCAAGAACGGTGTCGCTGCTAACAACGGCGGTAATGCCGCTAGTGAGCCTGCTAGAAGACCAGCTGCTAAGAAACCAGCAGGTAGTTCAAGCAACGCTAGGGTTAACCTAACCAAGATTTATCCGGTCTTGGACAACGCCACTCGTCAGGATTTGACCAATATTCAAAATATTTGGGATGAACTATTGAGTGGACTAGACGTCACCAAGCGAGCATTGATGAATGTTTCTAAACCAGTGGCTGCCAGTCATGATGGTGTGGTTGTTTCATTCGAATATCCATTCCTATTCCAAAAGGCAAGTACTGATGAAGAACTACAAGACGCCTTGGGTAATGGATTGGACCGTATTTTGAGCTACGTTCCAGACTTTGTATTTATCCCGGCTGAACAATGGCCTGAAATCAGAAAGGGTTACATCGTTGCCCAAAAGAATAGTGGTAAAGACGTTCGAGAAGAATCTGAAAATTCAAGTGTTGAAAATTCAGACAAAAACGATGATAATAATAATGAAAAACAAGACAATGAACCCAAAATAGTTAAACAAGCAACACAACTTTTTGGTGAAGATATAATAGATGTAAAAGATGATTAAGGAGCTGTTATAGTTATGATGAACGGAATGAACATGGGAAAGATGATGAAACAAGTTAAGCAACTACAAAAACAAATGGGTGCTGAACAAGAACAAATCAACAACACTGAATTTGTTGGTAAAGCCCCTGAAGACATGGTAGTTGTTACTTTCTCAGGTGACCGCAAGATGAAAGACATGAAGATTAAACCAGAAGCATTGGATCCAGAAGACCCAGACATGACTTCAGATTTAGTAATCAGTGCCGTAAACGATGCACTTGCGCAAATCGAGAAGACTACTCAAGACTCAATGGGTAAGTACACTAAGGGAATGGGAATTCCAGGAATGTAATTTAAATAAAGAAGGTTAATTATGCAATATCCTGAACCAATTGCTAAGTTGATCGACAGTTTTATGCGTCTACCAGGGATTGGGCATAAGACAGCGATTAGACTTGCATATTTCGTAGTTGATATGAACAAAGACGACGTCGCTAAGTTCTCTTCAGCATTGAAGGAAACCAAGGACAAGTTGATGTATTGTTCAATTTGCGGAAATTTAACTGATGAAGATCCATGTGTTATCTGTCGAGACAAGACAAGAGATCAATCGACTGTTTTGGTTGTTGAACAACCAAGAGACATCATGGTAATGGAAAAAATGAAAGATTATCATGGTTTATACCATGTATTAAATGGTGTCTTATCTCCAATCGAGGGAAAAGGACCAGAAGATTTAAATATTAAGAGCCTAATTAAACGTTTGCAAAGTGACGAAGCAATCAAAGAAATTATCATTGCCACCAACGCAACTCCTGAAGGGGAAGCAACGGCAATGTATCTATCACGTTTAGTTAAGCCAGCCGGAATTAAAGTAACTAGATTAGCACATGGTTTATCAGTTGGTAGTGATATCGAATATGCTGATGAAATGACGCTTTCTAGAGCCGTTTCTGGTCGAACTGAAATGTAGGAGTGAATACTGATGTTAGGATTTTCAAGATTTTCACACAACGTAGGAAAACAATATGATGAATTTCTATTGGATTCTATCGATCGTGCTAAGTACCAATGGGATCAAGCTACTGAAACCCAAGAAGCAATTTATGAAGTTGACGGGGAAATTGTTGCCCAAACTCGTTTAGCTCGTGAAAAATATTTATTTTTATATCGAGAAGCAAGAGAAAGAAAAGTTTCCAACAATCGTATTCAATCTTCTGTTATTGATTACTAAAGGTGTCTTTATTCTTTGGAATAAGACACTTTTTCTTTGTTGTTCATTTGTTGAAACGCATAAATTAAAGTACAATGAGATAGAAAGATGAAAGTAGGGGTATAGTATATGGCTGGAAAATTTATCACATTTGAAGGCACGGATGGTGCTGGTAAAACAACCATCCTGAACATGGTATTAGATTATTTAAAGGAAGAAATGGGCGACAAGTTAGTTACCAGTAGAGAACCTGGTGGTAACCCAATCGCTGAAAGTATTCGTGAAGTAATTCTAGACCGCAAAAATGTTGATATGGACAAGCGAACTGAAGCATTATTATATGCTGCGGCTCGTCGCCAAAACATTGAACAAACAGTGAAACCAGCGATTGCAGACAACAAGTTAGTTATCTGTGATCGTTATCTTGATAGCTCAATCGCATATCAAGGTGGAGGTAGAGAAATTGGTGAGGATGCAATCAATGAAATGAATCAATTTGCTACTGAAGGTTTTTTACCAGACCTTACTATCTACTTTAATCTTCCAGTAGAAGAAGGATTAAAGCGTATTGCTAAAAATAGGGCGGAAGATGAAGTCGACAGATTGGATGTTGAAACAATCGATTTCCATAACCGAGTTCATGCAGCCTACCAACGTTTAGCAAAGGCTAATCCTAAACGTATCAAGTCAGTTGATGCTACTCAATCAATTGATGCGGTATACCAAAATGTTTTAGAAATTTTGCAACCATATTTAAATGAATTTAAAAAATAGGGACGTGATTTTGAATGAAACTTTTAATTGTAATTGTGCAAAATAAAGATGCTAATAAACTACAAAATGCATTTGCTAAGAATAATGTTCATCAAACCAAACTATCAACTACCGGTGGTTTTCTAAAGTCAGGAAACACTACTTTTATGATTGGGATTGAAGATGAACGTGTTAATGATGTTTTAGATGTCATTAAGAAGGTTTCAAGTAAGCGTGAACAATACATGACACCTCCAGTTAATTTGGATGGTGGAGTTTCAGACTCATCATATCCAGTTAAGATTGAAGTAGGTGGCGCTACTGTAATGGAAATGCCAATGGATAATTTTTATCGATTCTAATGGGGGAAGAACATGACCGAAAATCAAGTGATTGCAGAGACTGAGAAAAAGCAAAAGCCACTGATGGACAAATTTTTACAAGTGGTGAACAATCACGAATTATCCCATTCTTACCTATTTAACGGTGAAGAAGGGGTCGGAAAGTTATCATTAGCGTTGTTTATAACAATGAGAATGTTTTGTAAGAACGTTTCCGATGATTCAATGCCCTGTGGACATTGTGATGAATGTCGTAGAATCGCAGAACAACAACATCCAGATGTTGTCATCATCAAACCAGATGGATTAAGTATCAAGGTTGATCAAATCAGATACCTAAAATCTGAATTTTCCAAAAGTGGTTTGGAAGGAAACCAGAAGTTCTTCATCGTTTGTGATGCCGAAAAGATGACTACTGGAGCCGCAAACAGCTTATTAAAGTTTATTGAAGAACCTGGTGCTAATATAGTTTCGTTTCTACTAACGACCAATAAGAATTTAATACTACCAACCATTATCTCTAGAACGCAGGTGGTTGATCTAAATCCGTTAAACACAAAGGCGTTTAACGAAGAATTGGCCAACCTAGGTGTCATTCCCAGTCAGTTTAAAATCATTAAACGACTAACCAACCAGATGTCGACCGTCCAAGCATGGCAGGAAGACGAATGGCTAACCAAGATTATTTCTGCGATTAGTCAGTGGTTCAGTATGCTGGTTCAAAGAGATAAAACTTCATTTGTTTTGGTACAAAGTAATATCATGCCGTTAGTTAGTGATAATAGTAAACGCCAAGTAGTGATTGATATGCTGCTATCAATATTTGAAGATGTTTTAGATGCTAAGTATACTGGAAGTAAGGATTATAACTTTCCAAAACAAGCTCAAAACATTGAACAACTAAGCGAAAGTATCAATGAGGCCAATCTAATTCAAATTATGGAAGTAATCTTAAACTGCAACAACCAAATGGCAGTCAATGTTAGTTTCCAAAATATATTAGAGGCTACTACATTAAAAATTATGAAAATACTAAATAGTTAAATGGGGTGAAATTGTTTGGAGAAACGTGAATTATATGATGGAATCAAGGATTTAGAATCACAAACTGAATTAATGTTGACTCAATTCACTGAAGTTCGAAAAGCATTAACCGAAGTAATGGAAGAAAATGCCGAACTAAGAATTGAAAACCAACATCTACATGATTTCATCAATGAACAAAAAGAAAATGTGGAAAACGATAATAAGAAGAACAGACCACGTTCATCTAAATCTCGTGAAAACTTGGAACACTTATTTAATGAAGGATTCCATGTCTGCATCGAGTTTTATGGATCACATCGTGAAAACGATGAAAGCTGTATTTTCTGTAATGAAATCTTAAATCGTTAATCTGGAGGAGTCCAAGTGCAAGAACAACATAGCTTTACCGCTAACCAAGATAAAGGAATATTATATCTAGTTCCAACACCAATCGGGAACCTAGATGACATGACTTTTCGAGCAATTAAGACACTTAAAGAAGTTGATTTAATTGCCGCAGAAAACCCAAGTCACACTCAACAATTGTTAAATCATTTTGAGATTGATACCAAGAAAATCAGTTTTAGAGAAGATAATAAAGACTACCGTATTGATGAATTGGTACGAACTTTAAATGATGGGCAAAATGTTGCCCAAGTTAGTGACGCGGGGATGCCATCAATTAGTGATCCTGGACAAGAACTAGTGAAAGCATGTGTTGATAATAATATTAATGTTGTCCCATTGCCCGGAGCAAATGCTGGATTAACAGCACTAATTGCTTCCGGATTGGTTCCACAACCATTTTATTTCTTTGGATTTTTAAATCGAAAGAACAGTGACCAGATTTGCGAACTAGAGGAACTTAACCAACATAGTGAAACATTGATTTTCTATGAAGCTCCTCATCGTCTAAACAAGACTCTTAAGAATATGCAAAAGGTATTCGGTGCCGACCGTCAGGCGGTATTGTGCAGGGAACTAACTAAGAAGTTCGAAGAATTCGACCGCGGTAGTATTTCTGAACTAATCGAATGGACCGAAGCAAATCAAGTTCGTGGTGAGTTCGTGGTAATTGTTGATGGTAATAAAAATGCCACCCAAGAAAACCAGGAACAAGATGAGTTGGCTGGATTATCCATCCAAGAACAAGTTGACTTGTTTATTGGTAAGGGCATGAAGACCAATGCAGCAATCAAAGAGGTTGCTAAGCTACACAAAGTTAAAAAACAAGAGATTTACAATATCTATCACGAAATCTAGGAGTGAATAATAATGGAAAACCAACCAACTGTTTTTAGTGAAAAACATCGAGTTACTTACTATGAAGCTGACTTTACCCGTCGTATGACCATTGCGATGATGCTAGATGTTATTATCCTAGCGTCAGAAGATCATAGTGATAAGCTTGGTGTCGGCGCTGAATTTGTCCGCCAGTTCGGAGTTACTTGGGTTGTTATCCAATACGATGTGCATATTAACCGTATGCCAGTGGTTGATGAAAATATCACCATTAACACTAAATCAAAGTCATACAACAAGTACTTTGCTTACCGTGAATTCACTATCGAAAGTGAATCAGGTGAAGTGTTAATGCACATGACTGGTTTATGGGCAGCTATGAACTACAAGGAAAGAAAGATTGCTTCCATTCCAAAGGAAACAGTAGAACCATTTGGTGCTGAAAAGGTGAACCAAGTTCCTAAGATGCCTAAACCACAAAAGGTCCAATACAACGAAGAAACTAAACAAAGCTTCCGCGTAAGATATACAGATATTGATTCAAACCAACACGTAAACAATGCTCATTACATGGATTGGATGGTAAACGTCTTACCTGCTGACTTCCTAACCAACCATACTCCAACTCATTTCCTATTAAGATACGAAAATGAAGTTAAGTACGGATCAACCGTAGAAAGTTATTACGACATGGAAGAACAAGATGACGGTTCAATTCTAACTAAGCATGAAATCATGAGTGGCGACAGTCATTCTGCAATCGCCAACATCACTTGGCGCAAAAATGATTAAATATTTTCGGGTGTGTTCATTTTTATTATGGAGACACCTATTTTTTTGTTATAATTTGTTTTAGAATTATTACGTATATTAATAAAGTTATTAGGGAGACGGAAAAACAGGATGAAAGTATTGTCTTTAGATACATCCAATCGACAACTAACTGTTGCTATTTTGGATGATAATCAAATATTAGCGACAGAAACAACTACTGTTCATCAAAAACATGCGGAATATTTACTTCCAATTATTGATGAATTAATGACAAAGGTGGACTTAACACCATCGGACTTACAAAGGGTTGTTGTGGCAGACGGTCCAGGATCATACACTGGAATTAGAATTGCGACTGCCACAGCTAAAACTTTGGCATACACCTTAGGAATTGAACTAGTAGGTGTATCAAGTTTGCAAACCTTAGCGCTAAACATTAAGCAAGAGGGCAGCCTTGTAATGCCAATTTTTGATGCTAGAAACAATAACGTCTTTTCTGGACTTTATGAAATTAAAAATGGCGTTCCAGAAAATGTCTTAGAAGACTGTCATACCGACTTTGATAAATGGTTAGACATAATCGATAGCAAAGACAGGACAGTATATGCTGTTGGTACCGACGCACCACATTTTGAAGATGCATTGAAGAATAAGTTTGGCGACAAAGTTATTTTTACCGATAGTTTTGATAACTTGCCACAAGCAGCTAGATTAGGTTTATATGGACAAACCTTATCACCTGTTGAAGACATTCATGCATTTGTACCAAGATATTTACGTTTGACTAAAGCTGAAGCAGATTGGAAACAAAATCATCCCGGGGAAGAAGTTACTTCATATGTTGAAAAAGTTAATTAATTGGTATCAGAAAAAATTTGTGAATACCGAGCACCTAATGAAAAAGGAACACCTAAATATCAAGAACCACATCGTAAAGATTAATGGCGATAAGTTTTACTTGGCCAAGGCAATGGTTACCGATATTCCAGAAATGGTGAATATCGAACGTGACGTCTACGATGGTAAGGCACCATGGACCGACGAAGCGTTTTTACCTGAGCTAAAGCCACGTCTAGATCGCTTTTATTTACTATTGCGTCAAGAAGACGAACTAGTTGCTTTTATCGGTAGTTCTTTAAACGATAAGCAAGGTGACTGCCATATCTCAAACGTTGCTGTAAAACCTGAATACCAAGAACGTGGATTAGGTTACTTTTTAATCGCAAAGATTATCAAGAAGGCTCGCCAATTGAACTATAGGACAGTTTCTTTGGAAGTAAGAATTAGCAACGTAAAGGCCCAAAGATTGTATTCCGACTTAGGTTTCAAGCAAGTTGGTGTCAAGAAGGGTTACTACGACGGTGATCATGAAGATGCCGTTGATATGGTTTTAGATTTAAGTCTATACGAAACTATTCCAAATAACTTTGGAATTTAATGAAACGAGGTTTTTTTGTGCAACCACATATAATTATGTCTTTTGAATCTAGTTGTGATGAAACTAGTGTGGCCATTATCGAAGATGGCGAAAAAATATTATCAAACGTTGTTGCAACGCAAATCAATAGTCACAAGCGATTTGGTGGAGTCGTTCCAGAAGTCGCAAGTAGACATCATATTGAACAAATCACTATCTGTGTTGAAGATGCCATGAAGCAAGCCGATGTTTCATACGATGACATCGACGCAATTGCGGTGACATATGGTCCCGGTCTAGTTGGGGCACTATTAATCGGTGTTACTGCTGCTAAGACCATTGCATGGGCACACAATATTCCATTGATTCCCGTTAACCACATTGCCGGACATATCTTGGCTAGTCGTTTTGTTACCAAGATTAACTACCCAGCATTAGCATTGGTTGTTTCCGGTGGTCATACTGAATTGGTCCTAATGAAAGAAGAGGGAGACTTCAAGATTATCGGTGAAACTAGGGATGACGCTGCCGGTGAAGCATACGATAAGGTTGGTCGAGTATTGGGAATTAACTACCCAGCTGGTCCTAAGGTTGATGCAATGGCAGCAGAAGGTAAGGATACCTTTAACTTCCCACGTGCGATGGAAAAAGAAGATAACTTCGACTTTTCATTTAGTGGTTTAAAGAGTGCGTTTCTAAACACCACTCACCATGCTGATCAAATTCATGAAGAATTGGATAAGAACGATTTGGCCGCTAGTTTCCAAAGTGCTGTCGTTGATGTATTAGTCGATAAGACCACTAGAGCATTACAAGAATATCCAGTTTCTCAATTGATTTTAGCTGGTGGGGTTGCCGCTAACAAGGGTCTTCGTGGTGCATTAGAACAAGCAATTGATAAGATTGATACAACTGAATTAATTAAGGTGCCAAACAAACTTTGTGGTGACAATGCCGCAATGATTGGTGCAGCCGGATACGTCATGGCAAAGAAGGATGTTTTTGCTGGCGTTGACTTAAATGCTGACCCAAGTTTGGAATTCAACCTTTTAGAAGATGAAGAATAAAAAAGATGAATCCGTTTTGGATTCATCTTTTTTGTTTATTCAAGTTCCATCATTGCGTTTTCCCAATCGGTTTCAATCTCTTCAATCTTTGAGTTGATATCGGTTAGTTTAGCTTGCAAATCGTTTAGTTTTTCAATGTCGTTTAAGTTTTCTGGTTTAACCATTTCTGATTCAATAGATGATTTATCTTTTTGAGCAGTATCTAGTTTTTCTTCCAGTTCTTCAACTTGACGTTTAAGTTTTCTTTGTTTCTTTTGCAACTCTTTGTTAGCAATGAATTCTTTTTGGTTTTGTGACTTTGGCTTGGAGTCTTCAACCTCTTCGGTCTTAGCTTGTTCTTCTTTTTTGTGTTCCTCAATGGCCGCTTGTTCTTCCTTCTTTTCTACATAATAGTTGTAGTTACCAAGGAATAGTTCACTACCATCAGGGGATAGCTCGACAATTTGAGTGGCTAACTTATTGATGAAGTATCTATCATGAGATACAAACAAAATGGTTCCATCGAAATTGATTAATGCGTTTTCCAACACTTCTCTACTATCGATATCCAAATGGTTGGTAGGTTCATCTAGGATTAAGAAGTTATCGTGATTCATGGATAACTTAGTTAAAACAAGGCGGGCCTTTTCACCACCAGAAAGGTTACCAACAACTTTTTCAACGTCCTCACCAGAGAACAAGAAACTACCTAGAATTGAACGAATGCGTTGTTCAGGATAAGTAGGATAGTCGTCCCAGATTTCATTTAAGACGGTCTTGTTAGGATGTAGGTTATCTTGGTGTTGGTCGTAGTAACCAATTTGGACGCCAGTACCACGTTCAATTTCACCAGATTGGAGTGGTAATTGCTTCATGATGGTCTTTAGCAATGTTGACTTACCGATTCCGTTTGGTCCAATTAATGCGACCGCTTGATTCCGTTTAACGTCAATATTGATATTTTTAGATAAGATTTGATGGTCGTATCCGATTGCAGCATCTCGCACATTTAAAACGACGTTTCCACTTTGTTTTTCAGGAGTAAATGAAAGACGAGCAGATTTATCATCACGAGTTGGTGCCGAAATTTTTTCCATCTTTTCCAATTGAGTTCTTCTTGATTGAGCTCGCTTGGTAGTAGATGCACGAACAATGTTTTTATCAACGAAGTCCTGCATCTCTTTGATTTTCTTTTGTTGTTTTTCGTATTCCTTTAGTTGATGTTGGTAATTAAGTCTCTTTTGTTCAACATAACTGGAGTAGTTCCCAACATAATGAGTCATGTGGCCTTGTGATAAGTCGTAGACTTGATCGACAATCTTATCCATGAAGAAACGGTCATGGGAGATGATTAGAAGGGCACCATGATAACTCTTTAGATAATCTTCCAACCAACTGATGGTCTTAACATCAATATGGTTGGTAGGTTCGTCTAGGATTAATAGGTCCTTCTTTTGTAGAAGCAACTTGGCCATTGCTAGTTGGGTTTGTTGACCACCTGATAGCTCACTGATCTTATGGTCGTACATTTCTTCACCGAAGCTAAATCCGTTTAAGACGGCCTTAATTTCGGCTTGATAAGAAAAACCGTTCTTGGCGGTAAACTCAGCTTGAAGTTGGTCATAAGTTTGTGAAACCTCAGCCAGCTTTTCAGAATCCGAATTAATATTTGGATTGGCCATCTTGTTTTCGTATTCGTGAATTTTATTTTCTAAAGCGATTAAATCAGCAAAGACATTGGTCATTTCTTCAATGATGGTGGCATCAGAAGTTAGACCAGTATTTTGGGCTAAGTATCCAATGGTGATACCTTTTTTGGTGGTGACTTCACCTTCATCGATTGGTTCATCGCCCAAAATCATTTTCACTAAGGTTGACTTACCAGCACCGTTTCGACCAACCAAGGCGACCTTGCTGTTTTCTTCGATACTCAAGTTAACGCTTGTGAAAAGATCTTGCCCACCAAATCTTTTTGTCATTTTGTTTGCTTGTAAAATAATCATAAAATTCACCTCCTAATTCTCTTGTTTTATCAGTAATAATGACTATTTTAGCATATTTCCCCGGATAAATTAAAATGTTCAATCCTTTTTAGTAGATGATAATATTTTCACAAACTTTGTTTTTATGATAGAATACATAAATGTTATGAAAGATTCGGGAGGGAACATTTTGGATATTAAAATTCCTAGGGCAACGGCTAAAAGATTGCCTATGTATTATCGATATCTTAGCGGTTTACACGACGCTAAAATAAAGAGAATATCCTCTAGTACTTTTGCTGAAGCAGTGCAAGTTGATTCAGCAACCATTAGAAGAGATTTATCTTATTTTGGAGCTCTTGGAAAACGTGGATATGGATACGAAGTTGATAATTTATTAGACTTCTTCAAGAAGATTCTAAATCAAGATCACTTAACAAATGTTGCATTAGTCGGTTTAGGTAATTTGGGTCAAGCCTTACTACACTTTAATTTTCACAAAGATAGTAACGTAAGAATCTCAGCTGCCTTTGATATTCATGACGACATGATTAACACTGTTCAAAGTGGTGTACCAGTATACGATGTTAAAGACTTACAAGAACAATTAAGAGATCAACAAATTGAAGTAGTTATTTTTACTGTTCCAGCAACCGTAGTTCAAGACCTATGTGATGAAGCCGTAAAGGGTGGAGCAAAAGGTATCATGAACTTTACTTCAAAACGTTTATCAGTTCCTAAAAATGTCAGAGTACAAAACGTTGATTTAACTAACGAATTACAAACATTAATTTACTTCATTGAACACTATGAAGGTGAATAAGAAAGATGAGCCATTGGCCCATCTTTTTTTGTAGGATTATATCGTGTAGGGGTTAAAATTCTTGCATATAAAACAAAAAAATAATATATTATTTATAGTGATTAGCACTTATAATAATTGACTGCTAATACTGATAAAAGACATTAAAAAACAAAGTGAGGTCAAGCAAAATGTTAAAGCCATTGGGTGATCGTGTAATTATTGAAGCACAAGAAGCTAAAGAAGAAACAGTTGGAGGCATTGTGTTAGCAAATAATGCTAAAGAAAAGCCACAAACTGGTAAAGTTGTTGCCGTAGGAAACGGTAGAGTTTTAGACAATGGCCAAACTGTTACACCAGAAGTTAAGAAGGGTGACGAAGTTGTTTACGACAAGTACTCAGGTACTTCAGTAGACTACGATGGCCAAAAATATTTAGTACTAAAAGAAAGCGACATTTTAGCTGTCGTTGAATAATAGATAAAACGAAATTATTAATGAGGTGAATAAAAAATGGCTAAGGAAGTTAAATTCTCAGAAGACGCAAGACGTTCAATGCTAAGAGGTGTTGATAAACTTGCAAACACTGTTAAAACTACATTAGGACCAAAGGGTAGAAACGTTGTTGTTGAACAATCAACAGGTACACCAAACATTACTAATGATGGTGTTACAATCGCTAAGTCAATCGAACTACCAAATCATTTTGAAAACATGGGTGCTAAGTTAGTATCAGAAGTTGCATCAAAGACTGACGACATTGCCGGTGATGGTACTACTACTGCTACTGTATTAACTCAAGCAATCGTAAACGAAGGAATGAAGAACGTTACTGCCGGTGCCAACCCAGTTGGTGTTCGTCGCGGTATCGAAAAGGCAACCGAAGTAGCCGTTGAAAAGCTACACAAGATGTCAAACGAAATCAAGAGCAAGAATGACATTGCTCAAATCGCTTCAATTTCAGCTGCTAACCCAGAAGTTGGTGAACTAATCGCCGACGCTATGGAAAAGGTTGGAAACGATGGTGTTATCACTGTTGAAGATTCACGTGGTGTTAACACAACTATGGATGTTGTAGAAGGTATGCAATTTGATCGTGGTTACATGTCACAATACATGGTTACCGACAACGACAAGATGCAAGCTGACTTAGACAACCCATACATCTTAGTTACTGACAAGAAGATTAACAACATTCAAGAAATCCTACCAGTACTACAATCAGTTGTTGAACAAGGTCGTTCACTTCTAATTATCGCCGATGATATTGGTGGTGAAGCACTACCAACATTGGTATTAAACAAGATGCGTGGTACTTTCAACGTTGTTGCTGTTAAGGCTCCTGGTTTTGGTGACCGTCGTAAGGCTCAACTACAAGATATTTCAGTTCTTACAGGTGCTACTCTAATCACTGACGACTTAGGATTAAACCTAAAGGACGTAACCATTGATCAATTAGGTCAAGCTAACAAGGTTAACGTTACTAAGGACGACACTACAATCGTTCAAGGTGCCGGTGACAAGGACCAACTTGCTGCACGTGTTGCAGAAATCAAGAACCAACTAGAAACTACTACATCAGAATTCGACAAAGAAAAGCTACGTGAACGTTTAGCTAAGTTAGCCGGTGGTGTTGCCGTTATCCGTGTTGGTGCTGCTACTGAAACTGAACTAAAAGAACGTAAGTACAGAATTGAAGATGCATTGAACTCAACTAGAGCCGCTGTTGAAGAAGGTTTCGTTCCAGGTGGTGGAACTGCATTCATCAACATCCTAAAGGATCTAGAAGAAATCCCTGCTGAAGGTGACGAAAAGACTGGTGTAAACATCGTTTTACGTGCTCTAGAAGCTCCAGTTAGACAAATTGCCCACAATGCCGGAATTGATGGTTCAATCGTGGTTGAACATCTAAAGGGCAAGGAAATGGGTATTGGTTTCAATGCCGCTACTGGTGAATACGAAGACATGGTTAAGGCCGGAGTTGTTGACCCAACCAAGGTATCAAGATCAGCTCTTCAAAATGCCGCATCTGTTTCAGCATTACTATTAACTACTGAAGCTGTTGTTGCTAACTTACCAGAAGAAAAGAAAGATCCAATGAACCCTTCAATGGGACCAATGATGTAATAAAAAAGGATTCCTTTGGGAATCCTTTTTTTGTTTAACCTTGTTTTTAATCTGTTACATTTGTATAATTTATTAATAGTATTATAAAACGAAAGGATAACGATTATGCTAAAATTCGAAATTATCGTTTCCCTTTTCGCGACAATGTTAATTTCTGCTGTGGTAACACCGTTTATCAGAAAACTAGCATTCCGCTGGGGAGCTATCGATAGTCCAAATAAGCGAAGAATGAATAAAATTCCAATGCCGACATTAGGAGGTTTGGCAATCTTTGTGGCATACACAATTGCCACAATGTTCCTATTAAGGTCACAAATGCCAACCCATCAACTTTACGGGATGTTTGCAGGACAAGTAGTTATCATTATTACAGGGGTAATCGATGACATCATTGTATTAAAGCCACGTCAAAAGGTATTCGGAATTAGTTTAGCAGCAATCATTGTCTATTTCTTTGGAAACATTCAAATGAGTAATGTATCATTACCATTCATTGGAACATTTAGTCTGGGATGGTTCAGTTTACCAATTACGCTAATTTGGATTTTAGCAATTACCAACGCCGTTAACTTAATTGACGGTCTGGATGGATTAGCAACGGGGGTCGCAGTTATTGCATTGACCACCATGGGAATTACCGGTTTCTTCTTCCTAAACGTTGGAAATGTCTACGTTTCAATCATGATTTTTGCACTAGTTGCAGCATGTTTAGGATTTTTACCTTACAACTTCTTCCCAGCTAGAATCTATCTAGGGGATACAGGATCATTGTTCATCGGTTTCATGATTTCGATTTTTTCATTAAACGGATTGAAGAATGCCACATTCATTACCGTTATTATTCCGGTAATTATCCTGGGTGTCCCAATCACCGATACTATTTACGCAATCTTACGTAGAATGTTAAACAAGCAACCAATTATGCATGCTGACAAACGACACTTACATCATCGTTTGATGCAAATCGGATTGACTCACCGTCAAACCGTATTGGTAATCTATGGAATTGCTCTGATTTTCTCATTCATTTCATTGTTATACCCAATCTCAACAATTTGGGGTTCCATTTTACTAACGATAGCAACGTTAATCGGGTTGGAACTATTTGTTGAATCAATCGGTTTAGCGGGTAAGGATAGACAACCATTACTAAACGCAATTAAAAAAGTCGTTAAAGAAAACACAAGTAAAGATAACCACTAAAAAAAGAATGGCCACCTTGGTCATTCTTTTTTGTATGGATCATAATCTACTTCAAAGTATTTTTCATCGCCGTCGTGCATTTCAACACGACCGTTTAGTAAATCAATCACTTTTTGTTTAAACTCTTCCACCTTGGGATTATCGATGGCAACAATTACGGACACCTTGTCGGTATATTGAGTGTCGATAATGTTAATGCCGTTTTCCTCTAGGTGGTAATTTAATTGATCAAACAGATTATAGGCAACGTCGATTGTGATTTCTGTTTGTAAAATCTTTTTGACGATTCCGACGTGTTCGATGGCCTTAGTGGTGGCATTGCTATATGCACGAATTAAACCACCAGCACCTAACTTAATGCCACCGAAGTATCTGGTAACGACGGCAGCAGTGTTGTGCACGCCGATGTTTTTTAACGCTTCTAGGATGGGCACCCCAGCAGTTCCTGATGGTTCACCGTTATCACTAGCGCGTTGAATGGAGTCGTCTTGACCAATCACATAGGCATGACAGTTGTGAGTGGCTTTTTTATGTTCTTCTTTGACGCTATTAACGAAAGCCATCGCTTCTTCTTCGTTTGATACTCTAGCGATTGAACAGATAAATTGTGATTTTTTGATATCAATCTCATTGACACCATTTTCTTTAATTGTGAGATAATCTTTTTCCATTTAGATGTTTTCACCTCAGAATTTAGCTTTTTTGCGTACTTAATTATGGTGATAATTATGATTAAAGATGTTTCTGAATTATACGGTAGACAGGTCAACGCCACAATGGTTGATGACAGTCTCTTAAATAACTCAATTGTCCATAAATACGTTCCAATTAAGGTTAACAGTAACAATATCTATTGTAAACGATGTGGCCAAAAAACACCCGTAAACAGGTGTAATTTGCCAAATAATAACTACTATTGTCCAGTTTGCATCAATTTGGATCGAGTAACTAAAAGCATTCCATTGGTGTATGCTGATGAACCAAATGATTTTGAAATTAAGCAGCCGGTTTTAACGTGGCAGGGTCAATTGACTAACGAGCAAAAGAATTGTTCCAGAGATATTATCGATGTCTTTGAGAATAACAAGACGCACCTATTATGGGCAGTGACCGGAGCGGGGAAGACTGAAATGTTGTTTCAGGGAATCGAAAAAGCATTAACTGAGGGTAAACGCGTTTGTATTGCATCACCACGTGTGGATGTTTGTGTTGAACTATACCCGAGAATTAAGGAGGCGTTTTCCAATACATCGATGATTCTTCTCCACGGTCGTAACCCACAACCGTATCACTATGCGCAGCTGACGATTTGCACTACCCATCAATTGCTACGGTTTTATCATGCCTTTGACGTCTTAATTATTGATGAGGTTGATTCCTTTCCGTTTGTAAATAACGACGGATTACATTTTGCGGTCGAAAATGCGACGAAACAAAGTAGTGCCAAGTTGTTTTTAACAGCGACACCGACCAATGAAATGACGAAGAAGATAAGGTCCAACAAGTTATCAGCTAGCTATTTACCAATTCGATTTCATCGTCATTTATTACCGGAAATTAAATTAAAGTACACAAAGAAGTGGCGCGAGAATTTAAAGAAACAAAAGTTGCCAAAGCTACTACTACATAAGATTGACAAAAAGATTAAAGAAAACCAGCGTTTTTTATTATTTGTGCCTCGCATTGCCGATTTAAAACCAATTAGTGATATTTTGGCAAAACAGTTTGATATCAGTAAATGGGAGACCGTTTTTTCTAGTGATGATAAACGAATGGAGAAGGTATCCGACATGCGTGAGCAACGCAAACTGTTCTTGATTACGACCACCATTTTGGAACGCGGGGTGACCTTTCCAGGAATTGACGTGATTGTGTTCGGGGCAGAAGATGAGGTTTTTTCGACTTCATCATTGGTCCAAATAGCTGGAAGAGTGGGTAGAAAACTTGATCGACCAACCGGTGAGGTATTGTTTCTAGCTGAGGAAAACACGCTGGCTATTAAAAGTGCGATTAATCAAATTAAGTATATGAATAAAAAGGCGGAAAAATTAAATGGATAGCTGTCTATTATGTAACAAATCAATGGTATATGACATGTCACTGGCTTTTTTATTGAGTTTTAAAAGACTGCCCAAGCGATACGTTTGTGCGGACTGTATGAACCAGTTTGCCCGCATCGATGAAACGAGAATATGTACGGCCTGTGGGCGCCAAATGGATAAGTCCGGAATATGTATTGATTGTCAGAAGTGGCACCAATTAGGGGATGACTTTGTGAACAAAGCAATCTTCCAATATAACGATGCAATGAAGGATTTTATGCACCGCTACAAGTTTGTCGGTGACTACCAGTTACGGATGATTTTTCAAAAAGAGATTAGAAAAAATATTAGAAAAGATTTGCTGGTAGTGCCAATTCCAGTTAGTGCTGAAACTAAGATTAATCGCGGCTTCAATCAGGTCATTGGATTTCTGGGAGATACTGCATATGTTGACGCTTTAATGGTGAAGGAAAAACGCAAGGTGCGGCAGTCTGAGCTGAACCGTCAACAGCGCATTCACAACAAACAAGTTTTCACAATCAATCCTAAACATGCGTCTGAAATAATCGATCAAAAGATATTATTAGTCGACGACATTTACACCACTGGAACCACAATTAGACATGCAGCAGACGTACTGAGGAAAAACGGTGCCAAGCAAGTTTTTGGACTAACTTTATGTCGATAAGGGATGTTTTATATATATAAAGGATATTTTTTTAGAAGAATTAGATAATCTGTTTTTAAAAATGATAATTAAATGTTAGAATAAGAAAGATAGAATTTATATAAAGCGAATAAAACATTAAAAACTAATTCACGGAAGGAAAATAAACAAATGGCTAACATTTTAAGAAAATGGGTCGAAAGCGATAAGCGTGAAGTTAAAAGACTTAGTAAGCTAGCTGATAAGGTTGAATCATACGCCGATGAAATCAGCCAACTAAGTGATGACGAACTAAAAGCTAAAACCCCAGAATTTCAACAACGTTATCAAGATGGGGAAACTCTTGATGACTTACTACCAGAAGCATTTGCAGTTGCCAGAGAAGGTGCTACTCGTGTATTAGGTTTAACTCCTTTCCATGTTCAAATCATGGGTGGAATTGTGCTACATGAAGGTAACATTTCAGAAATGAAGACTGGTGAAGGTAAGACTTTGACTGCTACTATGCCAGTTTACCTAAACGCCTTAGCTGGTAAGGGTGTTCACGTTATTACTGTTAACGAATACCTATCACAACGTGATGCTGAACAAATGGGTGAACTATACAACTGGTTAGGCCTATCAGTAGGTGTTAACTTAACTGAAAAGAGCCCAGAAGAAAAACGTGAAGCTTACAATGCTGATATCACTTACTCAACTAACAGTGAAATCGGTTTTGATTACTTACGTGATAACATGGTTGTCTACAAAGAAGACATGGTTCAAAGACCATTGAACTTCGCCATCGTCGATGAAGTTGACTCCATCTTAATTGATGAAGCTAGAACTCCATTGATTATTTCAGGACAAGCCAAAGGTTCTTCAGAACTATACATGCAAGCTGATCAATTTGCTAAGACATTAAAGGAAAAAGATGACTTCAAGATTGACTTGGAATCAAAGACTGTTTCTTTAAATGATCAAGGAATTGAAAAGGCTGAAAAGTACTTCAACTTAAAGAACCTATACGACACTGATAACACTGCATTGACTCACCACATTGATGAAGCATTGCGTGCTAACTTCATTATGATTAAGGATAAGGATTACGTTGTTTCTGACGACGAAGTACTTATCGTTGATTCATTTACTGGTCGTATCATGGATGGTCGTCGTTTCTCTGATGGATTACACCAAGCTATTGAAGCTAAAGAAGGAGTAACCATTCAAGAAGAAAGTAAGACAATGGCGAACATTACTTACCAAAACTTATTCAGAATGTACAGTAAGCTTGCCGGTATGACCGGTACTGCTAAGACTGAAGCAGACGAATTTAGAGAAATCTATAACATGGACGTTATCTCCATTCCAACCAACAGACCGGTTGCCAGAGTGGACGAACCTGACTTGTTATACCCAACTCTACAATCAAAATTCGATGCTGTAGTTGATGAAATCAAAGAATTACACGCCAAGGGTCAACCAATCTTAATTGGTACTGTTGCCGTTGAAACTTCAGAATACATTTCAAAACGTTTAGATGATGCTGGCATCAAACACGAAGTGCTAAATGCCAAGAACCATGCTAAAGAAGCTGAAATCGTTGCTAATGCTGGTCAAAAGGGTGCGGTTACTATCGCTACCAACATGGCCGGTCGTGGTACTGATATTAAATTAGGACCGGGTGTTGTTGAATTAGGTGGACTTGCCGTTATTGGTACTGAAAGACACGAATCAAGACGTATCGATAACCAATTACGTGGACGTTCAGGACGTCAAGGTGATCCAGGTCTATCACAATTCTACTTATCACTAGAAGATGACTTAATGCGTCGTTTCGGTTCTGATAAGATTAAGAACTTCTTGGAAAGAATGAAGGTTGATGGTGACTCAGCTGTTATCAAGAGTCGTTTAATCACCAAGCAAGTTGAATCAGCACAAAAACGTGTTGAAGGTAACAACTACGATTCAAGAAAACAAGTTCTACAATACGATGACGTTATGAGACAACAACGTAGCGTTATCTACAACGAAAGATACCAAGTAATCACTGAAGATAAGTCATTAGACTGGGTTATGAAACCAATGGTTAAGAGAACAATCAACCGCATTGTTAACTTACACACTCAAGGTGACAAGAAGGACTGGGACCTAAGCACAATCTTAGACTTTGCCATTAGTGCACTTGTTAGCCCTGATATGATTAGCCTATCTGACTTAGAAGATAAGTCAGCTGATGAAATCAAGGAATTCTTGGTTGAATTATCTGAAAAAGTTTACAAGGAAAAGAAAGAACAACTATACGACCCAGAACAAATGCTAGAATTTGAAAAGGTTGTTGTATTAAGAGTTGTTGATTCTCACTGGACTGATCATATTGATGAAATGGATCAATTGAGACAATCAATTGGTTTAAGAGGTTATGGTCAATTGAACCCATTAGTTGAATACCAACGTGAAGGTTATCAAATGTTTGAAGAAATGGTCTCAGATATTGATTACGATGCCACAAGATTGTTCATGAAAGCTGAAATCAGACAAAACATCGAAAGATAATAATAAAGCGAAGATGAACAGAAGTTCACTTCGCTTTTTTGGTAAGGAGAGTAAGAATGGAACTAGCTGATGCTAAAAATGAAATAAGTCAAATCAAAAAAGCCATCCAAGGCTTTAGGGGGTCTCTTTGACTTAGATTCCCTTCAAGAAAGCATTGAAATTAACGAAGCCAAGATGGCTGAACCTGGATTCTGGGATAATCCAGAAACAGCCCAAAGCTTCATTAATGAAAATAATCGTTTAAAGAAAAAATACGATAATTTTAATGAACTAAATGAAGAGGCTGAAGACCTAGAAGTAAACCTAGAATTAATCGAAGAAGAAAACGATGATTCAATGATGGAAGAATTCGAAGAGTCTTTAGCACAAACTAAGTCACATCTTGAAAAGTACAGATTAGGGATGCTACTAAATGGTAAGTACGATGCCAATAATGCTATTCTAGAAATTCACCCGGGTGCGGGTGGAACAGAATCACATGATTGGGGCATGATGCTATTTAGAATGTATACCAGATGGGCTGATCAAAATGGTTTCAAACTAGAAACATTGAACTATCAAGCAGGTGAAGTGGCCGGAATTGATACTGCCACCATCATGGTTAGTGGTGAAAATGCATACGGATACCTAAAGTCAGAAAAGGGTGTTCACCGTTTAGTTCGAATTTCACCATTTGATTCTGCCGGACGTCGTCATACGTCATTTGCTTCTGTTGATGTAATGCCAGAACTAGATGACACTGTCGACATCGAGATTAATCCAGCTGACTTACGAGTTGATGTTTACCGTGCCAGTGGTGCCGGTGGACAACACGTTAACAAGACATCTTCAGCAGTTCGTATTACTCATGAACCTACCGGGATTGTTGTGGCCAGTCAAGCTCAACGTTCACAACTACAAAATAGAGAAACTGCCATGAACATGTTGAAGTCCAAACTTTACGAACTAGAAGAAGAAAAGAAGGAACAACAAAAGGCACAACTCGAAGGTGAACAAAAAGAGATTGGTTGGGGTTCACAAATCAGATCTTATGTTTTCCACCCATATTCAATGGTTAAAGACCATCGAACCAATTATGAAACAGCAAAGGCGCAAGATGTTATGGATGGTGATTTAAATCCATTCATTAATGCATACTTGCAATGGAAACTAAGCAAAAGAAATCCAGAATAGGGGAATTTAAATGAATAATTTATGGATGACATTGTTAATATTTATTCAGCCAGTACTATGGTTGGGAATATTAAGGAATTACATTATCTACCGTAAGCGTATCAAACGTGAAAGAAACGACTTTAACACTTCAATTTCACCAAACGATTTTGAAATGAAACATTTTTGGCTAAGCTTCATCGTTTTAGGAATTGTCGGAAGCATCATTTCAATGGTACTAGGAATTTATCTATCACTTCCTTGGATCATTATCTATGAAGCATTGTTACTAATAAACTTGATTATTATTCCGGGTCAATTCTTTACAGTGTTAAACCTAGTAATTGCGACTGCTTTGACATTTGTAACGTATAAATTTGACTTGTTTACGTATATTAATACAGAAGGTATCAACACTTCATTTACTTCACTATCAAATGCATTATTGCTATTAGTGACGGTATTCTTTGTTTCCGCATTGTACATGAAGATGTTTCTAGGAAACTATCAATCACCAAAGATTTTTAAGAATCAACGTGGTAACAAGGTCGCCGGTTATTTAAACAAGGAATTTGCGGTTCTACCAATTGCCGTATTAATTCCAGGTGATCAAATTCATGCATTGATTAGTTGGTGGCCAGTATTTTCAATGGGTCAACATCAATTAACAGTCTTTATCCTACCGGTATTGATTGGGATTAGATTCACCATTTTCAAATCAATGCCAAAAGAATTTTTCAAAAAGTTATCTAATCGATTGTTATGGTTAACATGTTTGGGTATTATTCTAGTTGTTACAACTTACCTACTAAATGGTGTCGATAACATTGAATTGATTTCAATGACTGTGATGGCCATATTATACCTACTAGTTTTAATCAGAACTAAGCGTAAGGATAACAAGAAGGCTAAGTGGTTCTCAGATGCAGTTAATGGTCTAAGAGTAATCGCCGTTAGAAAAGACACGCCAGCTGAAAAGATGGGTGTTGAAATGGGTGATTTAATTGTTGAAGTTAACAACATTAAAGTAAGTACCGAAGACGATTTCTACAAGGCCACTTTGACTTCGCCAACATTTTGTCGATTGAAGGTATTGAACCGCCAAGATCGTATCAAGATTATGGAAAGTGCCATTTACAGTGACTCACCAAATGAATTAGGTGTAGTTGTGATTAAGGAAAAATAACTTAAGATTCATTTAATAAACATTATTTAAAATGTCATTTAACGAGGAGGCTTTATGATGACTAAAATTTACCGTTCTCAATCAGATCGATTATTAACAGGATTATTAGGTGGAATTGCCGAATACTTCCATATCAACTCACAACTTTTAAGAATTATTTTTGTTGTTCTATCCATTATTCCGGGCCATCTAATTGGCGGACTATTGCTTTATGTAATTTGTTTAGTAATTGTTCCGGCTAACCCCAACGTTTATGGTGGTGGACACACTACTAACAAACAAACTCGACGCAATTTAACTGACGTTGATGAATTTAATGATAAATAAGAGGTGACACCATGAGAGTGTTAGGCAGAATATTGATTAACACATTGCTATTTGTTGCGATTGCTGGATTCTTTCAAGGCAGCTTTTACGTTGCTTCTTTTGAAACCGCGATTGTGGCTGCAATTGTTTTAGCGATTCTAAATGCATTGGTAAAACCAGTATTGTTTATCTTATCCTTACCAATTAACTTGGTAACCTTAGGATTATTCAGTATTATCCTGAATGGAATTATGTTGGAATTAACATCTTTTGTGGTGGGCAATACTTTCCATTTTGCTTCATTTGGAATGGCAGTGATTGTTGCATTGATCATGTCAATTTGTAACGTCATATTGTCAGACTACTAAAATTTTTTTAAAAACATCTAATAACATGATAAAATTATCTTATAACGAAGTGGAGGAAAGGCTATGGCATACAGTGTAACGGTCGCCGATCTTGTTGAAAACACTCACCTAGATATTTTCTACGGTGAAGAATACTTAGATCGACCAATTACCACGAGCGATATTTCACGCCCTGGTTTGGAATTAACAGGATACTTTAACTACTACCCATCAAAGAGAATTCAATTACTTGGTATTACTGAAACATCATATGCTAAGGGAATGGATAGCAATGAACTTTTTGATGTAATGAAGAAAATGTGTTTACCAGAAACACCAGCATTTGTTATTTCAACTCAATTAGATCCACCTGATGAATTAATTCGTGCTGCTAAGAACCAACATATTCCAGTATTAGGTTCTAAGCTAACAACTTCTCGAGTACTAAGTAACATGACTAACTACTTGGAAGGTAAATTAGCCGAAAGAAAATCAATTCATGGTGTGCTAATTGACGTATATGGTTTAGGGGTACTAATGACAGGGGACTCTGGAATTGGTAAGAGTGAAACTGCATTGGAACTTGTTAAACGTGGTCATAGATTAATTGCCGATGATCGTGTTGAAGTATACCAACAAGATGAACAAACTCTAATTGGTCAAGCACCAATGATTCTAAGACACCTACTAGAAATTAGAGGAATTGGGATTATCGATGTGATGAACCTATTTGGTGCCGGTGCCGTTCGTTCACAGACTAAGGTTGACTTGATTGTTCACCTTGAAAACTGGTCTGATGACACTCCATATGATAGATTGGGTAATGGCGACGAAACCCGTCGTATCTTTGACGTTGACGTGCAAAGAGTAAGCATTCCAGTTAAGACTGGTCGTAACTTAGCTATCATTATTGAAGCGGCAGCCATGAACTACCGTGCTAAGAAGATGGGTTATGATGCTACAAAGGTATTTGATAATAACCTAAACGACTTAATTAAAGAAAATTCAGGTAACAAAAAATAATCCTCTTTTTAGGAAGTGAAAAAAATGTCAATTGCGTTAAATCCAATTGCGTTTAATCTGGGACCTATCTTAGTTCACTGGTACGGGATTTTTATTGCCACCGCAGTACTAATCGCCGTTTACCTTTCAGTTAAGGAAGGAAGAAAACGCGGGATTCAACCAGATAATATTTACGATATGATTCTATGGGCTTTGCCAGTGGCAATCATTTGTGCCCGTATTTATTATGTTGTATTTCAATGGTCATACTACAGCCAACATCTAAATGAGATTGTTAAGATTTGGGATGGGGGAATTGCCATCTATGGTGCCTTGATTGGTGCGTTTGTCGTGGTATTCTTATACTGTAGAAGTAAATTAATCTCAGTTTGGGCAATGCTTGATGTGATTGCACCAACTGTGATTATGGGCCAAGGAATTGGTAGATGGGGAAACTTCATGAACCAAGAAGCTTTTGGTAAGATTACCAGCTTAGCGTTCTTGAAGTCACTACACCTACCTAATTTCATTATTAACCAAATGTTTATTCAAGGATTTTATCGCCAACCAACATTCCTGTATGAATCACTATGGGACTTGTTAGGATTTGTTCTATTGATGAATCTTCGTCAAATCCAAGGGTTCTTCAAACGTGGTGAAGTGGTATTATCTTACGTTATTTGGTACTCATTTGGTCGATTCTTTGTCGAAGGGATGAGAACAGATAGCTTAATGCTATTTGGTGGAATTCGAGTTTCACAATTATTATCGATTATCCTATTCGTGGGAGCAATCGGATTAATGATCTATCGTCGCAAAAATGATTCTGATTTGCCTTACTACCTTGATGGTAGCAAGTTACAATAAATTTAAGGAGCTATATTTATTATGGTAGAAAAAATTGCAGTGTTAGGAGCAGGCTCATGGGGAAGCATGCTTGCTAATATTTTAGTTGAAAATGGTAATGAAGTGCGTTTATGGTCATACAAACAATCACAAGTTGATGAACTAAACAACAAGCACACAAACGAAAAATACATCAAAGATTTTACATATCCAAAAGAACTAGTTGCTTATGCTGATATGAAGGAAGCAATTAGAGGCGTAGATGATATTTTATTTGTTGTTCCAGCACAAGTTACAAGAAGTACTGCAAAACAAGTAAACGAAATCCTAGAAGAACTAGACATGAAGGTAAACATTATTCATGGTAGTAAAGGGATTGAACAAAAGACTTACAAACGTATGTCAGAAGTTCTAGCTGATGAAATCGATGAAAGTCATCGTAAATCAATCTCAGTTATTTCAGGTCCTAGTCAAGCAGAATCAGTTGCTAAACACGATATTACTTTGGTAACTACTGCTTCAGAAAACATCAAAGATGCTGAACATATTCAATCATTATTCATCAATGATTACTTCAGAGTTTATACTAATGACGACATCATCGGTGTTGAAATTGGTGCAGCTCTAAAGAACATTATTGCTATTGGTGCCGGTGCACTTTACGGTCTAGGTTACGCTGACAATGCTAAAGCAGCATTGATGACTCGTGGTCTTGCCGAAATTTCTCGTTTGGGAACTTCATTCGGTGCTAACCCATTAACATTCACTGGTCTATCAGGATTCGGTGATGTGATCGTTACTGCAACAAGTAGTGACTCACGTAACTGGCGTGCAGGATATCAACTAGGTAAGGGAGAGACCTTAGATGATATCGTTAAGAACATGGGAATGGTTATTGAAGGTATCGCAACTGCAGAAGCTGCATACGAACTAGCCAACCAACGTGGCATTGACATGCCAATTACTTCAGCAATCTACAAGGTACTACACAAGGAAATTACAATTGATGATGCAATTTCTCAACTAATGCACCGTAAGGGTAGAGCTGAATTAGATTAATATTTAAGAAATAGGAAAATATGAGAAAATAGGAGTTTATATTCATGAAGAAAATCAAAAAAGCAATTATCCCAGCAGCAGGTTTAGGAACTAGATTCCTACCAGAAACTAAGGCAATGCCAAAGGAAATGCTACCGGTAGTTGATAAGCCAGCTATTCAACTAATCGTTGAAGAAGCTATCGCATCAGGAATTACTGACATTTTAATTATTATTGGTAAGGGTAAACGTGCTATTGAAGATCATTTCGATTCAAACACTGAACTTGAATTGAACCTTGAATCAAAAGGTAAGGATGAAATGCTAAAGGCTGTTAAGGAAACTAACGGTTTGAACATTTACTTTAAGCGTCAAGAACATCCTAATGGTCTAGGTGATGCTGTTCATACTGCTAAGAGTTTCGTTGGTGAAGATCCATTTGTTATCATGCTAGGTGATGATTTGATGACAGATGAAACTCCATTAACTAAGCAATTAATCGACAGTTATGAAGAAACAGGTTCATCAACACTTGCTGTTATGAAGGTTCCTCATGAAGACACATCAAAATATGGTGTTATCAACCCAGCTAAGGAAGTTAGCGATGGTTTATACGATGTTACTAATTTCGTTGAAAAGCCAAACCCAGAAGATGCTCCAAGTGATTTAGCAATTATTGGTCGTTACCTATTAACTGCAGACATCTTCGACATCCTAGAAAACACTAAACCTGGTAAGGGTAACGAAATTCAATTAACTGATGCCATCGATACTCTAAACAAAAAGGGTAAGGTATACGCTCACGAATTCAAGGGTGACAGATATGACACTGGTAATAAGTTCGGTTGGTTACAAACTAACATCGAATTTGGTCTAAAACACCCAGAAGTTTCTGATGAATTAAAACAATACATCAAGGACTTAGCTAAGAAGTTAGATTGAAATTAGTTTGTGTGCAAATTAATGGACAAATGTTTTATATGATAGTAAAGTATCATATATTAATTCAATGAAAGGAGGAGCTTAATTATGGAAAAATATGACGTAATTATTATTGGTGCAGGTCCTGGTGGAATGACATCTGCACTATATGCTTCTCGTGCAAATTTATCAGTAATGATGATTGACCGTGGTATCTACGGTGGTCAAATGAACAACACTGCTGAAATCGAAAATTACCCAGGATTTAAGTCAATCCTAGGTCCAGATTTAGCGAAAGAAATGTATGAAAGTTCCACAAACTTCGGTGCCAAGTACGAATATGGAACAGTTGAATCAATCGAAGACAAAGGTGATTCTAAGATTGTTAAGACTGACCAAGGTAGCTATGAAGCAGGTGCTGTTATCATTGGTACTGGTTCACAATACAGAAAGCTAGGCGTTCCTGGCGAAGACGAATATGGTGGAAGAGGTGTCTCATACTGTGCCGTATGTGATGGGGCATTCTTCAAGAACCGTGAAGTTGTCGTTGTCGGTGGTGGAGATTCAGCTATCTCTGAAGCACTATACCTTGCAGGTTTAGCTTCAAAGGTTACGGTTATTCACCGTCGCGATCAACTACGTGCACAAAAGGTTATCCAAGACCGTGCATTTGCTAACGACAAGATTGAATTTGTTTGGGACACTAACGTAACTGAAGTTGTTGGTGACAACATGAAGGTTACTGGTGTTAAGACTATCAACAACAAGACAAACGAAGAAGGCGAAATCGCTGCTTCAGGTGTCTTCATCTATGTTGGTAACAACCCAATGACTGAACCTTTCAGTAACTTAAACATTACTGACGAAAAAGGTTGGATCAAGACAAACGAACGTATGGAAACTTCAGTAAAGGGTATCTTTGCTATTGGTGACGTACGTGAAAAAGAATTAAGACAAGTAACTACTGCTGTTGGTGACGGTGGTATTGCTGGTCAAAACGCATTCGAATACGTATCTTCATTACACTAAAAAGTGTGATTAAAAAGACTGGTCTAATGGCCAGTCTTTTTTGTGCCTACAAGGAGAACATTAGTTTTAGAAAGTTTGTTCGTATGTTAGAATATTATTAAACTACAGTGAACGAGCCTAGAGCTCCGAGTTAAAAACAAAGGAGGACTTTGTTTGGAAATAAAACGTGAAGAGAACAATAAATTTGATTTAGTTTCGAAATACAAACCTACTGGAGACCAACCTGAAGCAATTAGTAAGTTAACTAAGGGTGTATTGGATGGTCAAAAGAACCAAATCTTATTAGGTGCTACTGGGACAGGTAAGACCTTTACCATTTCTAATGTGATTAAAAACGTTAATAAGCCCACATTGATTTTGTCTCATAATAAGACACTTGCTGGTCAACTATACAGTGAGTTTAAGGAATTCTTCCCTAACAATGCGGTTGAATACTTTGTCAGTTATTATGATTACTATCAACCGGAAGCTTACGTTCCATCCAGTGATACCTACATTGAAAAGGATTCTTCAATCAATGATGAAATTGATAAACTTCGTCATGCGGCTACTAACTCATTGCTTACTAGAAATGATGTTATTATCGTCGCATCCGTATCATCAATCTTTGGATTAGGTAGCCCTAAGGAATACTACAAGCACACCATTCCATTGAGTGTTGGTCAACAAATTGAAAGAGATGAACTACTTAGAAAGTTAGTCGAAATTCAATTTGATAGAAACGATATCGATTTCCAACGTGGTCGTTTCAGGGTCCACGGGGATGTTGTCGACATTTTCCCAGCTTCTGGGGATCAACATGCATACCGAGTTGAATTCTTCGGTGATGAAATTGATTCAATCAAAGAAATCGATACATTGACCGGTGAATTCATTGGTAAGAAAGACGACATCATCATCTTCCCAGCGACCCACTTCTTGACCGATGATCAAAACATGGATCACGCTTTAAAGGGCATCAAGGAAGAAATGAAGGAACAAGTTGCCAAATTTGAAAAAGAGGGTAAGTTACTAGAAGCCCAACGCTTGAAGCAACGTACCACATACGATATCGAAATGATGGCCGAAATGGGTTACACCAACGGGATTGAAAATTATTCCAGATATATGGATAACAGAAAACCGGGTGAAGCTCCTTACACATTACTAGATTTCTTCCCAGACGATTACTTGTTAGTTGTCGATGAATCTCACCAAACATTGCCACAAGTAGGTGGAATGTATAATGGTGATAAGGCCAGAAAAGAACGTTTAATCGAATATGGATTCAGACTTCCAAGTGCTCTGGACAATCGTCCATTGAAGATGCCTGAATTCAAAGAACGTGTTAACCAAGCCATCTACATGTCAGCGACTCCTGGTCCACGTGAACTAGAAGAAACCGCTGAAAAGAACATCGTTCAACAAATCATTCGTCCAACTGGACTATTGGATCCAACTGTCGAAGTGCGTCCAATCATGGGTCAGATGGATGACTTAGTTGGTGAAATCAACGAACGAATTGCCAAGAACGAAAGAACGTTTGTAACCACCTTGACCAAGAAGATGTCCGAAGATTTAACCGACTATCTAAAGGACTTAGGAATTAAGGTTGCATACCTACATTCTGACGTTAAGACGCTTGAACGTACCAGAATTATTCGTGATCTTCGTTTGGGTAAATACGATGTATTGGTTGGAATTAACCTTCTAAGAGAAGGAATCGACGTTCCTGAAGTATCCTTGGTTGCCATCTTGGATGCCGATAAGGAAGGTTTCCTAAGAAATGAACGTTCATTAATTCAAACCATTGGTCGTGCCGCCAGAAATGAAAATGGTGCGGTTATTATGTATGCTGATAACATGACCGACTCAATGCAAAAAGCGATTGATGAAACCGCTAGAAGAAGAAGTATTCAAAAGAAATATAACGAAGACCATGGTATTACACCACATACCATCAAGAAGCCAATTAGAGACCTTATTAGTTACGACAATAATAAGAATGACGATTCTTCAGAAGACCACTCATTTGTAGAATCAGACTTCCAAAAGCTATCTAAGAAGGATCAAAAGCAAATGATTGAAACATTGACCAAAGAAATGAAGCATGCAGCTGCTAAACTTGATTTCGAAAAGGCGGCAGCTTTGCGTGATACTGTCATGGAATTAAAGGGTCAAATGTAAGGGGGCAAAAACTTGCAAAACGATAAAATTGTCATTAAAGGTGCTAGAGCACATAACTTAAAAGACATCAGTGTTGAAATTCCTAAGAACAAATTGACTGTTATGACCGGTTTATCAGGTTCAGGAAAGAGTTCATTGGCATTCGATACACTATATGCTGAAGGACAACGTCGATACGTTGAAAGTTTGTCTTCATACGCACGTCAATTCTTGGGTCAAATGGATAAACCAGACGTTGATTCAATCGAAGGCTTGAGTCCAGCGATTGCGATTGACCAAAAGACTACTTCCAAGAATCCACGTTCAACAGTTGGAACCGTTACTGAAATTAACGACTACTTTAGATTGTTATGGGCACGTGTTGGAACGCCAATCTGTCCAAACGATGGGACCAAGATTACCAGACAATCAATTGATCAAATGATTGATGAAGTCCTTGCGTTACCTGAAAGAACTAAACTTCAAATCTTATCACCAGTCGTTAGACAACAACGTGGTCAACACAAGAAGGTTATCGATAAGATTAAACGTGAAGGTTTCGTTAGATACCGTGTAGACGGTGAAGTTCACGAAATCGAAGATGACGTTCAACTAGACAAGAACAAGTACCACGACATTGAAATCGTGGTTGATAGAATCATCGTTAAAGATGGTATTAAGTC
Source organism: Apilactobacillus kunkeei (assembly GCF_001421115.1). Classification (GTDB taxonomy): domain Bacteria; phylum Bacillota; class Bacilli; order Lactobacillales; family Lactobacillaceae; genus Apilactobacillus; species Apilactobacillus kunkeei_F. Next base: position 68,726 of record NZ_JXCW01000003.1, read on the forward strand.
TCGTTTATCAGACTCACTTGAAACCGCATTGAGACTAAGCGATGGTTATGCCGTTGCCGACTTAATGGGTAAGAGTGATAACTTGATTTTCTCCGAACACTACGCATGTCCACTTTGTGGATTTACCGTTAGTGAATTGGAACCACGTCTATTCTCATTCAACTCACCAATTGGTGCATGTCCAAGCTGTGATGGTTTAGGGATGAAACTAGAAGTAGATGAAAGCCTAGTTGTTCCTGACAGGGATAAGACATTAAATGAAGGGGCAATTGAACCCTGGAATCCAATTAGTTCCAAGTTCTATCCAAGCTTGCTAGAACAAGCCTGTGAAGCCTTTGGTATCGATATGGATACTCCGTTTAAAAAGCTTCCTAAGAAGCAACGTGACCTAATTTTATACGGCTCAAACGGGAAAGAATTCCACTTCCATTTCAACAGTAACTTCGGTGGAATTAGAGACACCGATGCACCTTTTGAAGGGGTTATTAACAATATTGACCGTCGTTACAAGGAAACTAATAGTGATTTCACTAGAGACCAAATGCGTCTATATATGACTGAATTAACATGTCAAACCTGTTACGGTTTCCGTTTAAACAAGGAAGCACTAAGTGTGAAGGTGGATGGCTTAAACATCAGTGAAGCTACTGACCTAGACGTTGTTAAAGAACTAACCTTCTTCTCGCAATTGAAGTTTGGTGAAAAGGATAGTGTCGTTGCCAAACCAATTCTAAAGGAAATCATTGATCGATTAACTTTCTTAAAGAACGTGGGATTGGATTATCTAACACTTTCCAGAACCGCCGGAACTCTATCTGGTGGTGAATCACAACGTATTCGTTTAGCCACTCAAATTGGTTCAAACCTATCAGGGGTGCTATACGTATTGGACGAACCATCAATTGGTTTACACCAACGTGATAACGACCGTTTGATTTCTTCACTAAAATCAATGCGTGACTTGGGTAATACCTTAGTTGTCGTAGAACACGGTGAAGATACCCAACGTTCTGCTGACTACATCGTTGATATCGGACCTGGTGCCGGAACTAATGGTGGAAAGGTGATGGCCGTTGGAACTCCCGATGAAGTCGCTCAAAACGACAACTCATTGACTGGTCAATACCTATCAGGTAAGAAGTTTGTTCCAGTTCCATTAAAACGTCGTAAGGGTAACGGTAAGAAGATTAAGGTTACCGGCGCTTCTGAAAACAACTTGAAGAACGTTACAGCCGAAATTCCATTGGGTGAATTTAACGTTGTAACTGGGGTTTCAGGATCAGGTAAATCAACATTGATTAACCGCATTGTCAAACGTGCAATTGCTCAAAAACTAAACCACAACTCCGAAAAACCAGGTAAGTACAAGTCAATCTCTGGTTACAAGAATATCGATAAGCTAATTAACATTGACCAAAGCCCAATCGGAAGAACTCCTCGTAGTAATCCGGCAACATACACCGGAGTATTCGACGACATTAGAACATTGTTTGCTGAAACTAACGAAGCTAAACTTCGTGGATACCAAAAGGGTCGTTTCAGTTTCAATGTTAAGGGTGGTCGTTGTGAAACCTGTCATGGGGATGGAATTCTAAAGATTGAAATGAACTTCTTACCAGATGTTTACGTGCCTTGTGAAGTTTGCCATGGTAAACGATACAATGCTGAAACACTGGAAGTAGAATACAAAGGCAAGAATATTTCCGATGTCTTGGACATGACCGTTGATCAAGCACTAGATTTCTTCTCATCAATTCCAAAGATTACTAGAAAACTAGAAACCATTGATGAAGTAGGTTTAGGCTACGTTCAACTTGGCCAATCAGCAACTACCTTGTCTGGTGGGGAAGCACAAAGAATGAAGCTAGCTTCTGAACTATACAAGAAGTCAGCTGGAAATAACTTGTACATCTTAGATGAACCAACCATTGGTTTACACACAGATGACATTAACCGTTTGTTAGTCGTCCTACACGAACTAGTCGAACAAGGCAACACTGTTTTAATTATCGAACATAACCTAGACGTGATTAAGACTGCCGATCACATTATCGACCTTGGACCTGAAGGAGGAGACGGTGGTGGTGAAATCATTGCTACTGGAACTCCTGAAGAAATCGTGAAGGTCAAGGAAAGCTATACTGGTCAATACTTAAAGCCAGTCTTAGAGCGTGATACCAAACGAACTAAAGAATCAAGAAAATAAAAAAAGCGTGATGACACGCTTTTTTATTTGACTTTGAAATGACACGCCCGGGTATGTGTGTTATACTTTCTTAGTTGAAAAAATTGAAAGGAGGAAACGATTGGATGAAAGACAAGAAAGCTAGAAAAAACGTTGTCGTCATCGGTGGCGGAACTGGTTTACCAGTAATCTTAAACAACCTAAAGAATGAAAATGTCGACATCACCGCGATTGTTAACATCTCGGATGACGGTGGATCATCAGGTCGTTTGCGCAATGAAATTAATATTGTTCCTCCTGGAGATATTCGAAATGTCTTAGTTTCATTATCTAACTTGTCGAAGGACAAACTGGACTTATTTCAATATCGTTTTAAAAAAGGCGATCATTTCTTGTCTGAACATTCGCTGGGTAATTTAATCATTGCTGCGATGACAGAAATGAAGGGTGATGTGAACATCGCCGTTGAAGCACTAAGTCAGATGATGGAAATCACTGGTAAGATTTATCCAGCCACCAACGAGAAGTTACAGCTATGCGCTGAATTCGAGGATGGTTCAACCATGACTGGTGAATATGAAATTACCTATGCGGATAAAAAAATTAACCGCGTTTGGGTAGAATCCAGTGACAATCAAGACGAAATTCCACATGCTAACCAAAAGGTCATTGATGCCATTTTGGCTGCTGACCTGATTGTGTTAGGCCCGGGCAGTTTATTCACCAGCATATTGCCAAACCTAATGATTAAGAACCTAGGAGAGGCTGTTTTAGCGTCTAAAGCACAGGTGGTGTACATTTGTAATATCATGACGCAAAAGGGCGAAACTGACCATTTTTCAGACGCTCAACACGTTGAAGTGTTGAACCGTCACATGAAGTCCAACTTCATTGATGTCGTAATCGTAAACAAACAACCAGTTGATACCGATTTAATTAATCGAGAAGTGTTTAACGAGATTGAAAATCCGGTTAAACATGATGAAAAAGCAATTCAGGCAATGGGATGTGAATGCATTTATGATGACTTCTTAATGTTAAGTCACCAAGGGGCATTCCATGATGGAAAAAAGGTTGCCGATACATTATTCAAACTTGTTTCAAAAAGATAGGATGATTAAAAATGTCATACGCAAGTGACGTAAAAAAGGAGCTAACGACTCTAGAAGTTCATAAAGAAAACGCCAAGGCAGAATTAATGGCGTTAATTCGAATGAACGGTTCGATTTCGTTAGCCAATCACAAAATTATTTTAAATATTCAAACCGAAAACCCAGCCATCGCTCGTCGTATCTATAAATTGATTTTAGAATTCTACGAGGTGGAAAGTAAGCTTGTTGTTAGAAAGAAAATGAAGTTAAACAAGAACAATGTTTACGTCGTAAGAATTGCTAACCAAGCTCAAGCAATTTTAGATGATTTAGGGATTTTTGATAACTACCAAATAGTGGAAAGAGTGCCAATCGAATTACTAAAGGATGATTCTCAAGTGAGATCATATCTAAGAGGGGCCTTTTTAGCTGGGGGTTCTGTTAACAATCCAGAAACTTCTAGATACCATCTAGAAATCTATTCATTGTACGAAGAACACAATGACATGATTTCAGAAATGATGAATAAATACGAATTGAATTCAAGAACTACCGATCGAAGAAGTGGATACATCACATACTTGAAGGAAGCTGAAAAGATTGCTAACTTCTTGCAATTAATTGGTGCAACTAATGCGATGTTGAAATTCGAAGATGTCAGAATCATGCGTGATATGAGAAACTCTGTGAACAGATTAGTAAACTGTGAGAATGCTAATATGAACAAGGTTGCTAATGCTTCAACTAAGCAAATTTCTAATATTCAATTCATTGATGACACTGTCGGATTAGATAAGTTACCTGAAAAACTATATGAAGTTGCCATCACCAGAATGAAGATGCCAGAAGTTAGTTTGAAGGAATTAAGTGAGTCATTGCCAAGTGGGGCGATTTCTAAGTCAGGAATCAACCACCGCTTGAGAAAGATTAATGAATTCGCTGATAAAATTAGAGAAGAAGCCGTTTCATAAAAAGGCACAAAAAAAGACGTTAACCGAAGTTAACGTCTTTTTTATTATCTAATTATTTTCTTTCAGAACTGTTAGTCATGATGCTATCAATCAATCCATAGTCAACAGCTTCTTGAGCGCTTAAGTACTTATCACGTTCAGTATCTAGGTTAACCTTTTCAATTGATTGACCTGAGTTTTGAGCTAAGATTTCGTTGATCATCTTTCTAGTCTTTAAGATTGATTCGGCAGCAATAGCAATTTCAGTTTGTTGACCTTGAGCACCACCAGAAGGTTGGTGAATCAATACTTCAGAGTGAGGTAGAGCAAAACGCTTACCCTTAGTACCTGAAGAAGCCAAGACACTGGCCATTGATGCAGCCATACCCATAACGATAGTTTGAACATCAGCCTTGATGAATTGCATAGTGTCGTAGATGGCCATACCGGCTGTTACAACACCACCAGGTGAGTTGATGTATAAGTAGATGTCTTTTTCAGAATCTTGTGCATCTAGGAATAATAATTGAGCAATGATGGTGTTTGCCATGTTGTCTTCAATTGGACCAGATAACATAATAATTCTGTCTTTTAATAATCTTGAGTAAATGTCATATGCGCGTTCACCGTTTGATGATTGTTCAATGACAGTTGGGACTAAATTCATAATTTTATCCTCCCTTGCTTTCAATTCAATTTGAATTATATTAATTTTATCTCAATGGTCAATTAAGGTCAAATGATTTTATCTGACTTAATCACCAATGCATCTGGAGGGAATCGAACCCCCATCGAAAGAACCGGAATCTTTAGTGCTATCCATTACACTACAGATGCATTTCAACAGGTTAAACTATAAATGAAAAGGGGGTTAAATTCAAGAAACACACTGAGGTAATTGATTTGCAAACTAAAATTGGCACTGATATACTTAGAGTGTAAGGATTTGATACAGAAAATAACTGTTACAAATTAGTACTGGTTATTTTTTTAAAATTACTGAGCATGTATTATAGACTGATCGGTAAAAAAGTAGTAGTATTTAATCCGTACGTAGTACTCAAATTTATTTCTCTAGGAGGAAAACAGTTATGACTGTAAAAATTGGTATTAACGGTTTTGGTCGTATTGGTCGTTTGGCTTTCAAACGTATCCACGAACTAAACTCAGACGATATTGAAGTTGCTGCTATTAATGATTTAACAACTCCTTCAATGCTTGCATACTTATTAAAATATGATTCAACACATGGTAAATTCCCAGGTGAAGTTACTTCAACCGATAACGGAATCGTTGTTGACGGTAAGGAAGTTCCAGTTTACGCTGAACGCAATGCCGCTGACCTACCATGGGTTAAAAATGATGGTGTTGACTTTGTACTAGAATGTACTGGTTTCTACACTTCAGAAGAAAAATCACAAGCTCACTTAGACGCTGGTGCAAAGCGTGTTCTAATCTCTGCACCTGCAGGTCAAATCAAGACTGTTGTTCCTGGTGTTAACTTGGATACTCTAACTGCTGACGACAAGATCGTTTCAGCTGGTTCATGTACTACAAGTAGTATCGCTCCTACAGCATACTTCTTAAACAAAGACTTTGGTATCAAAGTTGGTACTATGACTACTATCCACGCATTCACTTCAACTCAAGCTATCCTAGATGGCCCTCGTGGTAAGAAGTTCAGAAACAACCGTACTGCTTCAACTAACACTATTCCTCACTCAACTGGTGCTGCTAAGGCCTTAGGTCTTGTTGTTCCAGAACTTGATGGTAAGTTAAACGGTGTGGCTCAACGTGTTGGTATCGTTGACGGTTCATTAACTGAATTAACTGCTATCGTTGACAAGAAGAACGTTACTGCTGACGAAGTTAACGCTAAGATGAAAGAATACACTGAAGGTAACGAAGCATTTGGTTACAATGATGAACCAATCGTTTCAAGTGATATCATTGGTGATACTCACGGATCAGTATTTGATGCTACTCAAACTGATGTTACTACTTTTGGTGATGACCAACTTGTTAAGGTATGGTCATGGTACGATAACGAATGGGGCTTCACTTGCAACATGGTTCGTACTTTACTACACTTCGCTCAACTATAATCTAAATTATAATTTAGCAAGGCATAAGGTGGAGGAGGCAATTGCCTCCTCCATTTTTTATAACAATTACTTTCTGCTTAGAAATTCTTTGAAATAAAGAAATAAATGAAGTATATTGAAATTGTTACATCAATTTTAAATAATTTTTGGGAGGTAATCTAGATTGGCTAAGACAGTTGTTTCTGATTTAGATTTAAAAGGCAAAAAAGTTTTAATGCGTGTCGACTTCAACGTTCCTATTAAAGACGGTGTTGTTGGTGACACAAGTCGTATCGTTGGTGCTATTCCAACAATCAAATACGTAATCGAACATGGTGGAAAGGCAGTTCTATTCTCTCACCTTGGTCGTATCAAGACTGAAGATGACAAGAAGGAACTATCATTACGTCCAGTTGCTGCAAAGCTTTCTGAACTAATTGACAAACCTGTTACTTTTGTTCCCGAAACTGAAGGTGCAAAGCTTGAAGAAGCTATCAACAACATGAATGATGGTGACATCGTTGTTGTTGAAAACACTCGTTTTGAAGATGTTGTAAATGGTGAAAACGTAAAACGTGAATCTGGTAACGATCCTAAGTTAGGTCAATACTGGGCTTCACTAGGTGATTGCTTCGTAAACGATGCATTCGGTACTGCTCACCGTGAACATGCTTCAAACGTTGGTATTGCACGTGCAATGGAAGCAGAAAACAAGCCAGTTGCCGCTGGTTTCCTAATGGAAAAAGAAATTAAGTTTATCGGTGGTGCCGTAAACAATCCTAAACGACCATTTGTTGCCATCTTAGGTGGTGCAAAGGTTTCAGATAAGATTGGTGTTATCGATAACCTATTAGACAAGGCTGACCACATCATCATTGGTGGTGGTATGACTTACACATTCTACGCAGCTAAGGGATTCACTATTGGTAACTCATTAGTTGAAAAGGACAAGATTGACACTGCTAAGGAAATCCTAGCAAAGGGTGGCGACAAGATCGTTCTACCTGTTGACTCAGTTGTTGCTCCAGAATTCAACAATGATGCACCTACTCAAGTAGTTGGTGAAAACATTCCTGATGGCCAAATGGCACTAGACATTGGCCCTAAGAGTATCGAACTATTCGAAAACGTTCTAAGAGACGCTAAGACTGTAGTTTGGAACGGACCTATGGGTGTATTTGAAATGAGTAACTTTGCTAAGGGTACTCTAGCTATTGGTAAGTTCTTAGGTGACTTAACTGACGCTACTACTGTTGTTGGTGGTGGTGACTCAACTGCCGCATGTAACGAACTAGGTGTAGCTGACAAGCTATCACACGTTTCAACCGGTGGTGGTGCTTCACTAGAATACATGGAAGGTAAGACTCTTCCAGGTATCGCCGCTATTACTGATAAATAAGAATAATATCTTTTTAAGATTCGATGTATAACATCGGGTCTTTTTTTTGTATAATAAAAGGAGTGAAATTTTTATTAAAACAGCATGCGCAATTTGTTAATATCAATTATTTAGTGATATTATTGATATATAGCGATTTGTAATAATCTGTTTAAAAGAATAGGAGGTAAAAAATGAGAACTCCTTTTATCGTTGGAAATTGGAAAATGAATTTAACATTACATGAAGTTGAAGAATTCTTAGATGCAGTCAAAGGAAACCTACCAGATCCTAAAGACGTTGAATGCGCAATTGCTGCATCATCAATTTACATGGATGTATTAACTAGATTTTGTAAAGAAGAAACAAATCTAAAAACTGCCGCCCAAAACTGTTTCTACAAAGATTCAGGTGCATACACCGGCGAAGTAAGTCCGATGGCACTTGCTGATATGGGCGTTAATTACGTTATGTTAGGTCATTCAGAACGTCGTAAATATTTTGGCGAAACCAATAAGATGATTAACAAAAAGGTTAAGGCCGTTTTAGCTAACAACATGGTGCCAATTATTTGTTGTGATGAAACAATGGCCAAGAGAAAGACCTATGATGAAATGAACTGGGTAGTAAATCCAGTCATTGAAGCATTAAAGGGGATTTCAGAAGACGATGCTAAAAAGATTGTTATTGGTTATGAACCAAGTTGGGCAATTGGAACTGGAAAATCAGCCAGTGGTGCTGAAATTCAAGAAGCATGTTTTCTAATTCGTGAAACATTGAAAGATTTGTATGGTGATGATATTGCCAACCAAATCCGAATCGTTTACGGGGGAAGCGTTAACGCTAGAAATGTTTCAGAAATTATGAGTCAAGATGATGTTGATGGGGTCTTACCTGGAAAGAGTAGTTTAAAGGCCAAAGAATTCATCAAAATTGTCAATTACCAAAATAATTAGCAGATTGAACAGTTTTTTATTGAAACTTGGTCTGTAAAATAATAAAATGAAGGTAGCCTTGATTCCGAGGTAACAACTTTCATTAAGGAGAGAATAAAATGTCAATTATTTCAGATATTTATGCTCGAGAAGTACTAGATTCTCGTGGAAATCCTACAGTTGAAGTAGAACTATATACTGAAGCAGGTGCAATGGGACGCGGTATCGTTCCTTCAGGTGCATCTACTGGTGAACACGAAGCCGTTGAATTACGTGACGGTGATAAAAACCGTTTCATGGGTAAAGGTGTTACTAAGGCTGTTAACAACGTTAATAACATTATCGCTAAGGAAATCGTAGGTTACGATGTAACTGATCAAGTTGCTATTGATGAAGCTATGATTAAATTAGATGGTACTCCTAACAAAGGTAAGTTAGGTGCCAACGCTATTTTAGGTGTTTCATTAGCTGCTGCACGTGCTGCTGCTGATGAACTAGGTGTTCCTTTATACAACTACTTAGGTGGTTTCAATGGACACGTATTACCAACACCAATGATGAACGTTATCAATGGTGGTAAGCATGCCAACAACAAAGTTGACTTCCAAGAATTCATGATTATGCCTGTTGGTGCGGAAACTGTTAAAGAAGCCGTTCGTATGGGTTCAGAAACTTTCCACAACTTAAAAGCTATCTTGAACGAAAAAGGTTACTCAACTGCCGTAGGTGACGAAGGTGGTTTTGCTCCTGACTTGAAGAACAACGAAGAACCATTCGAAATCTTAGTAGAAGCTATCCAACGTGCTGGTTACAAGCCAGGTAAAGACGTTTCAATCGCCTTTGACTGTGCTGCTTCAGAATTCTACGATGCAGAAACTAAGAAGTACAACTTAGTAGGTGATGGTAAGTCATACTCTGCTGATGAATTTGTTACATTACTAGAACAATTAGTTGACAAGTACCCAATTATCTCAATCGAAGATCCATTGGATGAAAACGAATGGGCAGATTGGCAAATGGCTACTGAACGTCTAGGTAAGAAAGTTCAAATCGTTGGTGACGATTTATTCGTAACTAACACTGATTACCTACAAAAGGGTATTAAGATGGGTGTTGCTAACGCAATCCTTATCAAGCTAAACCAAATTGGTACTTTAACAGAAACTGTAAACGCTGTTGAAATGGCTAAGGAAGCTAACTACACAGCTATCATCTCACACCGTTCAGGTGAAACTGAAGATACTACAATTTCTGACTTAGTTGTTGCTCTAAACGCTGGTCAAATTAAGACTGGTTCAATGAGTCGTGGTGAACGTATCGCTAAGTACAACCAACTAATGAGAATTGAAGATCAATTAGCTTCAGTTGCAGAATACAAGGGTATCAACTCATTCTACAACCTAACTGAAGAAGCTCGTAACAACGTTATTAACAAATAATAACTAACTGTTACTAAAAAAAGCATTGAATTATTTCAATGCTTTTTTTGTACATAAAATTATATGGTATGATTGTTATACCAACTAAAAGAAGGCGAACATATTGCAAAGTGATAATTTAAGACGATTTAAATCAGTGCTGTACGGTTTATTAATTGGATTGGCAGTCGGAATGGTGGTTAGTCTATTTAGAGTATCGATTGAAGGACTATCGGACCAATTTTTAAAACTAGCGAAGCTAGCGCGAACTAATTTGTTTGTACTAATTAGTTTAATCATCTTGAATTTACTAATCGCATTTTTCGTATATTACTTAGTAAAACGAGATAAAAACATCAAGGGATCAGGGATTCCACAGGTTGAAGGGCAGTTAAACGGTGAACTAGACTATTCATGGTTCTCTGTCTTAAGCAAGAAGTTCATTGGTGGAGTACTTGCCATTTCCAGTGGGCTATTTTTAGGCCGTGAAGGTCCTTCAATTCAATTGGGTGCTGCTACCGCTCAGGGACTAGCAGATACCTTTAAACAAACAAAGCAAGCGCGTAAAACGATTATCTCTGGTGGGGCAGCAGCTGGTTTAGCAGCTGCATTTAATGCTCCAATCGCCAGTACATTGTTCGTGCTAGAAGAAATCTATCATAACTTTTCAACATCGGTCTGGTTAACTTCACTTTCAGCCGCAATTAGCGCGAACTTCGTTTCAACTGCGGTCTTTGGAAAGGTGCCGGTATTACACATGAGTTATTCACATGTGATTCCATTACATATTTATCCATACTTAATCGGATTAGGAATCGTGATTGGAATCGGTGGATTAATTTATGAGTATGCCACACTCCACGTCAATGATTGGTACGTCAAGTTAGACTGGGTTCCAAATATTGTATGGGTATTGATTCCATTTATCCTAGTCATCCCATTTGAAATGTACTTACCCTCAATCGTCGGTGGGGGTAGCACAATGGTATTAACGATTGCCAAGGCCGCACCAACCATTACGGTATTGCTATGGTTCTTGTTGATTCGTTTCGTGATGTCGATACTATCATATTCAACTGGATTACCCGGTGGCATTTTCCTACCAATGCTTTCATTAGGGGCATTAATTGGGGCAATTTATGCAGAGGTGTTGATTCAATTCGGCGTATTACCACAAAGTTATTTTGTTAACTTCATCATCATCTCCATGAGTGGGTTCTTCGCCTGTGTCGGAAAGGCACCATTTACAGCTATTTTACTTATCACTGAAATGGTTGGATCATTGCAAAACCTAATGTCATTGGCATTTGTCACATTAGTGGCCTACGAAGTTACCGACTTACTAGGCGGTAGTCCAATCTATAACGAAATGTTGCAAAAGATGTTGAGCCCGCAAAAGTTGTCAACAAGTGGACAACTGACCAACCTATATTTCTCAGTTCAATTGGGATCAGACATGGATGGTAAAGCCGTTAAATCAATCAATTGGCCAGATGGTTGTTTGATTAGTTCTATCAAAAGAAATGAACAATACATTATCCCTGATGGAGATACAATTCTAAGAGCTGGGGATAACATTGAGATATCCACAAACTACGACAACCGTGGTTATGTATATACACATGTGGAAAAACTAACATTAGATAATTAAAATTTTGATTAATTGGCATGTTAGAAAGTATTATGATAAACTAAACAGTAAAGATAAAGTTAAAGATGAAACCTATGTATTTTAGGTAGGAGGCAACGAATTGTATAATTTCTTAATGAATATAATTTGGATTGACAGTGTATTAATTATCATCGCTGTCTTGATGCAACCAGCAAAGACTAACAACGATGCAATGTCTTCTTTAACCGGTGGTGCTGATGATTTGTTTGCCAACTCTAAGCCACGTGGTTTTGAAGCCTTTATGCAAAAAGTAACAGTTGTATTATTGATTATTTTCTTTGCATCAGCATTAGGATTAGTTTGGTTATCATCACACTAGTTGATAAGACTCCTGTAATTTTTACAGGAGCTTTTTTTATGTGAAACCGAAAAACCGTTTAGGATAGACGGTATAAAAATGTTAGAATACTAAATATGAGTTATCGAATTTGATTTAAGATCGAAAATTTAAAACTTAAGGAGTAAATCGTGGAAGATAATAGTTTAAAACAAGAAATTCATGCTGTTCTTCAAAAATTCTCCAATCGCGAATTTTCAGTAGAAGAATTAGCCGATGAATTAGGATACCATGGTGCAAATGCATTTAAACTAATTGTCCAATCATTAGCTGTGCTAGAACGCGAAAAGACAGTAATGGTTACCGAAACAGGCAATTTTAAGTTAAACGTGCAAGGTGAAACAATCGAGGGAACTTTTCATGCAAATCCAAAGGGGTTCGGATTTGTTAACTATGATGAAAACCTAGAAGATGCATTCATCGCACCTGACAACACACTACAAGCAATGAACGGTGATACTGTTCAAATTGAAATTGTAAGACGTGCCGACCAAAACTCTGGTAAAGGTCCAGAAGGTAAAGTTGTAAACATCGTTGAAAGAAACTACGAACAAGTAGTTGGTGAATTCACCCGTACTGACGACGATCATGGATACGTAGGACAAGTTAAGCTAAAAGAAAAGAAGCTTATTAACTACAAGTTTTACGTTACAGGTGTTGGTCTAAAACCTACACCAGGTGAAGTAATTACTGCCGAAATTACTGAATACCCAAATGCTGACCACCCAGACTACATGGTTGGTATCGCAAAGGAAGTAATCGGAAGCGTTGATGACCCAGGAATCGACATTCTACAAATCGTCTACGCTCACGATATTCCAGCTCAATTCCCAGAAGATGTATTGCAAGAAGCAGACGCGATTCCAGAAGAAATTAGTGAAGAAGAAAAACAAGGTCGAGAAGACATTACTGATCAAACACTAGTTACTATTGATGGGGAATCATCAAAGGACTTGGATGACGCCGTTACTGTATGGAAATTACCTAATGGTAACTACCACTTAGGTGTTCACATTGCCGATGTTTCTCACTACGTAAAACCAGGTAGTCTTTTAGACGAAGAAGCATACAAGCGTGGTACTTCTGTTTACCTAACAGATAGAGTTATCCCAATGCTTCCAAGAAGATTATCAAACGGAATTTGTTCATTGAACGAAGGCGAACTTCGTCTATGTATGAGTTGTGATATGGAAATCAACCCAGCCGGAAACGTTGTTGACCACCGTATTCATCCAAGTGTGATGAGATCTAAGGCTAGAATGACTTACAAGGCTGTAAATGACATCTTAGAAGCACATGATGAAAACACTATGGAACGTTACAAAGACTTAGTTCCTATGTTTGAAGAAATGGGCGAACTACACAAGATTCTATACAAACAACGTCGCCGTCGTGGTGCCATTGACTTCGATGACAATGAATCAGAAATCATCGTGGATGAAACTGGGCACCCAATCGACATTAAGCTAAGAGTTCGTGGTACTGCTGAAAGAATGATCGAATCATTCATGTTAGCTGCCAACGAAACTGTTGCTGAACATTACTGTAAAGCGCACGCACCATTCATCTACCGTGTTCACGAAACACCAGATGGAGAACGTGTGAAGAACTTCTTCGAATTCCTAACTGCATTCGGTGTAGAAGTTAAGGGTGATCCAGATCACTTGAAACCAAAGGTATTACAAAACGTATTGAAGAAGGTTGCTGGTAAGCCAGAAGAACCTGCTGTATCAGTTATGATGCTTAGAAGTTTGAAGCAAGCTAAATATACTGACCAACCACTTGGTCACTTTGGTCTAGGTGCTGAATTCTACACTCATTTCACTTCTCCAATCAGAAGATACCCAGATACAACTGTTCACCGTTTAATTCATCACTATGAAGACAACGGTATCAACAAGGAATCAAAGGCCAAATACGCCGGATTACTTGAAGAAATTTCAGACCATTCATCAAAGGCAGAACGTCGCTCAATCGATGCAGAACGTGACACTGATGCAATGAAGAAGGCTGAATACATGGCAGACCACATCGGAGAAGAATTCGATGCAACTGTTAGTTCAGTGCTTAAGTTTGGTATGTTTATCGAACTTGAAAACACTGTTGAAGGATTAGTTCACATTAGTCGTATGAAGGATGACTACTACGAATACATTGAAAAGTACCTAGCACTTGTTGGTAGAAATACTCACCGTACTTACAGAATTGGTCAACCAGTTCGTGTTAAGGTGGTTAACGTTGACGTTGACCAAAGTGCTGTCGACTTTGACATTGTTAATCCGGAAGACACACCAATGTCTAAACTAAAACCTGAAAGCCACAGTAATGGTGCTCACGGTCGTGGTGGACGAAACAACGGTGGCCGTCGTAACAACAACAGAAGAAACGACAACAAGAATGGTAAGTTTGGTAGAAACAACAATAACCGCCATTCAAGAAACAACAACCGTAATGGTCGTAATCATTCCAATTCAAAACATTAATTGGTTGAGAGGTGATTGATAATGGTTAAGAAGAAACCAACTAATAAAGACGATAACTTGGTTGCGCAAAATCGCAAAGCTCGTCATGATTACCGTGTTTTACAAACCTATGAAGCGGGAATTGCATTGACTGGGACTGAAATTAAGTCCGTTCGTGCAAGTCGTGTCAATCTAAAGGATGGGTTCGCCCAAATCAGAGATGGCCAAGCAACATTGATGAATGTTCACATCAGTGAATATGAACAAGGTAATCAGTTCAATCATGATCCACTTAGAAATCGTAAATTGCTTTTACACAAGCAAGAAATCAAGCGCTTAGCAAAGGAAACAGACAAAAAAGGAGTTACAATCGTTCCTTTGAAGATGTACCTTAAGAAAGGATTTGCTAAAGTCTTGATTGGAGTGGCTGAAGGTAAACATGAATACGATAAACGTGAAACAATTAAGAAACGTGATCAAGAACGTGAAATCTCACGTGTATTAAAACACTACTAAAAAAGCGTCCCGTGATGGGGCGCTTTTTTTGCGATGTGAATTTATTGTATATATGATAAAATTATATATAGAGGTGTTATAAATGAAACCTTTTATTCACAATGACTGGTGGGATGTATTGAAGCCAGAATTTGAAAAAGAGTATTACCAAGATTTACGTAAATTTTTAGTTGAAGAATATGAAAATCATGAAATTCATCCAAACGCGAACCATATCTATGAAGCATTTGAATGGACTCCATTCTCAAAAGTAAAAGTAGTTATCTTAGGACAAGATCCATACCATGAACCCAATCAAGCCCATGGATTGAGTTTTTCAGTCCTACCAGGAGTGAAGGTTCCGCCTTCGCTTCGAAATATCTACAAGGAATTAGAAAGTGATTTAGGCATCAAACCGGTTAATCATGGCTATCTTGAAAAGTGGGCCAAACAAGGAGTTCTATTGTTGAACTCAGTACTAACCGTAAGAGATGGAATTGCATTTTCCCACAAATCAAAGGGATGGGAAAAATTGACCGATACTGCAATTGAAAAGTTATCACAACGCCCTGAACCAGTCGTATTTATCCTTTGGGGGAGAGCGGCTAGAGACAAGGTGAAGTTGATTAACACCAAGACCAATATTGTGATTGAATCAGCTCATCCAAGTCCGTTGTCAGCGCACCGTGGTTTCTTCGGATCCAAACCATTTTCAAAGACTAATATCGCCTTAGAATCATTAGGCGAAAAGCCAATTGATTGGCAACTACCAGAACACGTTACAATCCATTAGGAGGAAGAAATATGAGTTTACTAGATGAATTAAAAGAAAAGATTAGTGGTTTAAACAAGAAAATCGTTTTCCCAGAAGGAGACGACATCAGAATTATCGAAGCAGCTAGTCGTTTAGCTGACGAAAACCTAATCCACCCAGTG
Organism: Apilactobacillus kunkeei; assembly: GCF_001421115.1. Classification (GTDB taxonomy): domain Bacteria; phylum Bacillota; class Bacilli; order Lactobacillales; family Lactobacillaceae; genus Apilactobacillus; species Apilactobacillus kunkeei_F. Next base: position 84,669 of record NZ_JXCW01000003.1, read on the forward strand.
CTGTTAGGTGAACCAGCTGAAATTAAGCAAAACGCCGGTGACCTCAACCTATCAAACGTTGAAATTGTCGACATCAACAACTACCCAGAAAAAGACTTCGAAGAAATGCTAGATGCACTAGAAGAACGTCGTAACGGTAAGAACACTCGTGAACAATTAGCTGAATGGCTAAAGGATGCTAACTACTTCGGTACTATGTTGGTTTACATGGATAAGGCTGACGGAATGGTATCAGGTGCAGCTCACGCTACTGGTGATACTGTTAGACCAGCTCTTCAAATCATCAAGACTCAAGAAGGAATGCGCCGTATCTCAGGTTCATTCTTGATGCAAAAGGGTGACACTAGATACATCTTTGCTGACTGTGCCATCAACATCGAACTAGATGCTAAGGGCATGGTTGAAGTTGCTAAGCAAAGTGTTACCACCGCTAAGCAATTCAACATTGATCCAAAGGTTGCATTCCTAAGTTTCTCAACTAAGGGTTCAGCTAAGGGTGACATGGTAACCAAGGTTCAAGAAGCAGCTGCAATGGCTAAAGACGAACTAGATGTTCCTTCAGATGGTGAACTACAATTTGATGCAGCATTAGTACCAGAAGTTGCTAACAAGAAGGCACCTGGTTCAGAAGTTGCTGGACAAGCTAACGTCTTCGTATTCCCTGAACTACAATCAGGAAACATTGGTTACAAGATTGCTCAACGTCTAGGTGGCTTTGAAGCATTTGGTCCACTACTACAAGGTTTGGCAAAACCAGTATCAGACCTTTCACGTGGATGTGTCGCTGAAGATGTTTACAACGTTGCAATCATTAACGCAATCCAATCTCTATAAGCAAAAGGAGGGATGGTTCTTGGTTAAAGTTAACGTAGAATCACCTGATGAAACAAAACAATATGGTGAACAATTGGCACCATTATTAAAGGCTAAAGACATCATTTTGTTGGATGGTGATCTAGGTGCTGGTAAGACTACCTTCACCAAGGGATTAGCCAAGGGCTTGGGTATTAAAAGTAATATCAAGAGTCCAACATTTACGATTATTCGTGAGTATCAAGGTGGCAGATTGCCACTTTACCACATGGATATCTATCGTTTAGATGATGGTAGTGGGGATGAACTAGGCCTAGAAGAATACTTCAACGGTGACGGTGTTAACGTTATCGAATGGTCCGAATTCATTGCCGATGAACTTCCTGACGATTACTTGAAAATTGTTTTCCGTCGTGATGATGAAAAGGGTGAAGACTTTAGAACCATTTCATTTGAACCAAGTGGCAAACGTTTTGAAGACATCGTTAAGCAAATTTTTCCACAGGTGGAAAAGTAGCAATGTGTAATTTAGAGGTGCGTTGTGCACAACCAGGCGATGCGGCAAGGTTAATCGAATTGATTGCACAATTAAAACAAGAATCAGACCAATACACGATTGATCCAAATATTGGCAAGTTATCCTTAGATGACCAAGCACAACAAATTATGTTGGTTAATCAAACCCGTAGTTTTATCATTGGTTTAGCATTTTGGGATGAGCAACCAGTCGGGATGATTCAAGTCCAAGAACTACAAGATTCCGGAATCGGTGAGTTAGGCATTGCCGTCTTGAATCAATATAGTCACCAGGGAATTGGTGGTCAGTTGATGGATTTCGTTATCGATTGGGCAACATATGATAGTAACTTATCCACATTGGCTCTGGTTGTGAAAAAGACCAACGAACACGCAATCCACTTATACGAAAGAAGTGGATTTACCGTGGTAAAGAAAAGGGTAATTAATGCACTTGGTAGTTTGTTATCCACACAAGAAATGCAATATAACCTAAAAAAATAAGCACCCAGCTGGATGCTTATTTTTTTACCTTGATGAATGACTTGATAACTTCATCGTCAAAGTTTTCTTGTTGATAAATTAAAATGTTAGCGCAAGCTAAACTATCATCTAACGCGTTGTGATGGTGGTGAAGCCTGATACCTAAGTTGGCACAAACCGTATTTAGCTTGTGATTCTTAAACTCAGGGAAAAGGTATTTACAAGTCTTAACCGTATCTAATGTCTTATACATTGGAACGGTTAGACCATAACGCATAAGGCTACGTGCCAATACACTATTATCAAATGCGTTGTTGTGAGCAACTACTAATTGATCTTTGGTAAAAAATTGCTTGATTACCGGCCAGATTTCAGGGAAGGTAGGCGCGTCAGCAACATCGCTTTCGTGAATACCGTGAATATCGACGTTTCGATAATTAAAATCTGTTTCCGGATTAATTAGAGTATAGAATTCATCAACAACCTTGTTATCGCGCACAACGGTCAATGCTAATGAACAGGCACTAGCACGTTGATTATTGGCAGTTTCAAAATCAATTGCAACGAAGTTCATTAATAACGTCCTTTCGTTTTATTCTTTCAACATTATAACATGGTCTTCCTATATGATATCGTGGTAAAATTAAAAATGTAGTAGTATGAGTTTATACGTATTAAATATTAAAAGTATGTGATTTGTACTAATAAACTCGTATAAATTATGATAATTAAGGAAAATGATTAAAATGGAAAAAATTGAGCTTTTAAAAAATGAACCATTATCAAAATATACATTCACAGAAACTGGTGGACCTGCTGACTTGGTTGCCTTTCCTAAAAATACAGACGAAGTCAGAGAATTACTATCAATGGCAAAACGCGATGATCTACCAATCACCGTTTTAGGCAATGCCAGTAATTTAATCATTAAGGATGGTGGCATTAGGGGATTAGTCATCATCTTGACCGAGATGAACGAAATTACATCTCACGATGATTTAGTAATTGCTCAAGCAGGTGCTAGATACATTGATACTACCATCGTTGCTCAACAACACGGTTTAACCGGAATGGAATTTGCTGCCGGAATTCCAGGTAGTATCGGTGGAGCAGTCTTCATGAATGCTGGTGCTTACGGTGGAGAAACCGCCGAAGTGATTGAATCAGTCACTGTGTTAACACCAGAAAATGAAATCAAGACACTATCCAATAGTGAATTAGATTTCGGTTACAGACACAGTGCTGTCCAAGACCAAAACGACATTGTTCTGGAAGCAACATTTAAGTTATCCACTGGGGATAAAGATGAAATCCAAGCGGAAATGGATCGACTAAATGAATTACGTGAATCAAAGCAACCACTTGATCTACCATCATGTGGAAGTGTCTTCAAGAGACCAGAGGGTTATTTCGCTGGTAAGTTAATTCATGATGCCGGTCTTCAAGGATACCGATCAGGGGGTGCCCAAGTATCTAAGAAACATGCTGGTTTCATTGTGAACATTGACAACGCGACTGCTACCGATTACTTAAACGTGATCAAGCATGTGCAAGAAACTGTTTACGCTAAAAACAAAGTACATCTAGAAACGGAAGTAAGAATTATCGGACAAGACAAATAGGGGGATAATCCATGCAGCTTATTGAAATTATTTTATTTTTAACGTTACTACTGCTTCTATCAACAATCATTAATCACTATGTTAAGGCCATTCCGGTTAGTTTAATCCAGGTCGTTTTCGGATGTGGATTAGCATTGATTGGTAATTTCAGCATTAACCTAAGTACAGATTGGTTTTTACTATTATTCATTGCACCATTGCTATTTAACGACGGACGTCGTTTCCCCAAGGACGAACTTTGGGAATTGAGATGGCCCATCTTCGCAAACGCAATCATTCTAGTATTTATCACCATGTTCTTTGGTGGTTTGTTAATTTATAAATTAATTCCATCAATGCCACTTTCAGTAGCATTCTCATTAGCTGCAATTTTATCACCAACCGATCCAATTGCCGTTGAATCAATCGCCAAAAAGGTGCGTTTACCAAAGAACATTTTGCACTTGGTAAACGGAGAAAGTTTAATCAATGATGCCAGTGGTTTGATTGGTTTTAAGTATGCCATTGCCGCAACCGTTTATGGTGCATTTTCATTGAAGAGTGCCGTAGGAGACTTCTTCTACATCAGTATCGTTGGTGCCATCATTGGGGTAGCCACAATGCTAGTAATCTCATTGGTACGTAAGTGGTTATACAAGAACGGTTTAACAAATTTAGTATTTAACGTTGTTTTACAAATCGTTTCACCATTCGTTATTTACTTGCTTTCTGAAGATGTTTTCCATGCTTCAGGTGTAATTGCGGTGGTCACAGCCGGGATTGTCTACCACGTGAACAACACATCAACTCAATCATCATCAGCTGAATTACAATTGATTAGTGAACAAGCCTGGAACATTATCGTTTACCTATTAAACGGAATCGTGTTCTTGATTCTAGGAATTGAACTACCATTTGCGATGGAAGCCGTTATTAACGACATGAAGTTCAATACCTTCCAATCAATTGGTTATGCCGTTGTGACATGGTTGATTATTCTAATCATTAGAATTGTGTGGATTATTCTATACGAAATCTGTCACAACCTAATTACCACTAAGAAGGTTGGACCAATCAACATCAGAGCAGCAAACATTGTTGGATTCTCGGGTGTTCGTGGTGCCATTACCATGGCCGGAATTCTTTCCATTCCATTGATTACCGTGCAAAACGAAGCGTTTCCTGACCGTGAATTGGTACTATTCATTGCATCAATCGTTATCGTTTTAAGTTTACTTGCTGCGGTAATTGTGTTGCCATTGATTTCTAAAAACGATCCAGTCGTTTCTTATAACAATGATAACCATTGGAGTGAAGAAAAGGCGCGTATCTATGTATTAAACTACGTGATTGATGACATCAAACAAATGGACCGTCCGGACAAACACATTTGCAATATTTTAATCGATCAATGCGAATTGATGATTAGACAACTATCTTCAATCAAACCGGATGAGTTAGAAAAGAGTATTCGTTCGTTGGCCGTTGAATATGAGCACCAAGCGGTTAAGAAATTAGTTGCGGACAAGGTTGTTACCAGTAAGGAAGCCAATGCGATTAACTACCAAATTAACCACCGTGAATTGAAAAACTTAGTGGCATTTAACGATTTCAACTTAAAACTAGAATTCATGTCAGCCGTTCAAACAACCAAGTTATGGTTATTTAAACAACGTTCTGATAAGGAACAAAAACTAAAGATTCAAAAAGCTTTGATTATGGTCAATGACTATACCGTTCAAAAGCTAAAAGAACATGGTGATTCTAAAGTAATTAATTCACTTGTGGATGAATACACCAATCTTAGTTTGGCTTTAAGAACGCGTTCATTGGACTACGAAAAGTACTACCGTATCGCCAAGGAACGTGAGCTAGAAGCTTACCGTAAGGGAATTCAAGAATTATTGATCAACGATAAGATTAGTTTGAAACTTGCTTCTAAGCTAAGACAAGAAGTCAACTACGTTGAAAATAACGAATTAAGCACAGACTAAAAAAAGACAGCCGATAAAGGCTGTCTTTTTATTATTCTTTTGAATTTTTCACATCTTTTAGGATTAGGTATAAAATCCAGTAGATAAAGCATTGAACAATTGTCATGATAACAACAAATACTAACATTTTTAACGTCCACATTTCAGCTAATTGTTTAATCACCAAGCGAGGTGAGAATAATAGGTAGATGGTGTGGAATCTAAGGAATCTACCAACGTAAATTCCAATTGATGAAACGACATTTAAAGCAAAAATTAGTAATACTTTTGCCACTTTAGAATGGATTGAGAAGAATGCGAAGCAACGGTTAACGATTTGGAATAATCCGTAGAAACCAAGCATTGAGCATCCTAAAGCACTAATCATTAAGAATGAATAGTTCATCCACATGTGAGCAGATAATCTTAATAGTCCGTTCGTTCCATATGGTTGAAGTAGTGATAAATGGAATAAGTCGGTCAATAGGTAGGGTGCATTTGGATAGAAAATTAACCAAAGTGCAAAAATTGGCCAGAAAATCCATGACTTTTCAACGTATTTATTTGTTAGTTCCAAACTTAGTTCAATGGGGATGTAACCCAAGAAGGTGTTTAATACTAAAAATTCAAACGGTGGCTTTGCGACCACGAATAAAAATATTATCCACAAAATGAAAAATAGGCGTACTTGCCAACGTGCGTTTTTAAACATGATTTGGACCCCTCAAAATATTATTAACCCTATTTTAACCCTTAAACGGTAAATATTGAATGATTATTACTTAAAAATTCTATCAAAAATGATAATGCTAAAAATAAACGAAAAGGAGTGATATAATATAGAATATGAATGAAATTATGGAGGAATAGGTATGGGGATAAATTGGAGTAACATCTTAACACTAAGTAACCTTTTAGATATCTTAGTTGTTTGGTTCATTATCTATGAGGTAATTATCTTACTTAAGGGCACAAAAGCTGTCCAATTATTCCGTGGTGTTTTAGTAATTGCCATTGTGAAAATTATCAGTGTAATCTTTGGATTCACAACTGTATCATACTTAACTGACCAAGTTATTAACTGGGGAGTTATCGCGATCATTGTTATTTTCCAACCTGAAATCAGACGTGGTCTAGAACATTTAGGTCGAGGCTCAATTATTAAACACGCACAAAACCAAAACGTTGAAAATGAAAAGATGATTTTGGAACTTGATAAAGCCATCCAATATATGTCAAAACGTAGAATTGGTGCTTTAATGACAATTCAAATGGATACCGGATTGGAAGACTACATCGAAACTGGAATTAAGTTGGATGCTGATATCACCGGTGAACTTTTGATTAATACATTTATTCCAAATACACCATTGCATGATGGTGCCGTTATTATCAGTAATAACCGTGTCGCCGTAGCAGCTGCATACCTACCATTGTCTCAAAGTAACCTAATTCCAAAGGAATTGGGAACTAGACACCGTGCAGCGGTTGGTATTTCTGAAGTAACTGATGCCTTAACTATTGTTATCTCTGAAGAAACAGGGGAAGTATCAATTACTAAGAACAACGAGTTATTACGTGGAATGAATAAGGAAGACTATATGAAGTTCTTACGTGATCAATTGATTACTAAGCAAGACTCAATGAATAAGAACTTATTTACAACCATCTTTAATTGGTTCGACAAAATCAAGCAATCAACAGGGGGGCAAAAGTAATGAAGAAGTTTAATAGCCCATGGTACCTAAGATTATTGGCATTGATTTTTGCCATCTTATTATTTGCTTATGTTAACCAATCAAAACTTTTTGGTTCAGGCAGTAACTACGGAAGCTCTGAAGACATTACTCAGTTGACTTCTAACAAGTCAGCTAATATCTCAGTGCCACTACAATTAAACGTTGATAATAATAAGTACTTTGTTACCGGATATCCTGAAAAGGTATCAGTTAAGATTGTAGGACCAACAGCGTTAGTTACTACCACAGTTAATACACAAAACTTTAAGGTGTATGCTGATCTTTCCAGACTAGGCGTTGGAACCCACAAGGTTCGTTTGTATCAAGATGGTTTAAACAACGAATTAAGATACTACATCAACCCAAGTTATATTTACGTTAATATTCAGCCTAGAAAGACAGTGGAATTCCCAGTTAAGGCAGAATACGATTCAGCAAACATTGCAGATGGGTATTCAGCTGGCAAACCAGTCCTTGGAACCAACAAGGTGAAGGTGACTGGAGCAGCCGACGAAATTGCTAAGATCAAGCAAGTTGTTGCTAAGCTAAGCATTCCACAAAACACCAAGAAGTCAGTCAGCTCTTCAGCTGTTTTAGAAGCATTAGACTCAAAGGGTCGAATTGTTAACGTCATCTTGACGCCATCAACAACTTCTGTTAATTTGCCAATAAGTAGTGGAAATAATAAAAACGTTCCACTAAAATTAAAGGTTGAAAACGGCTCTAGTAACCAAAAGTATGAACTAACATCAGACACTGAAAAGGTGAAGGTTTTTGGAACGAAAAAAGAGTTAGAATCAATTGATAAGGTAATCGCTTATGTTGATGTTTCTGGAATTACATCAAAGAAAGTGGTTAATGTGGAACTAGATAAGAATCTAAATAAAGTTACTGGTTTCGATCCTGAAAACATTAAAGTAACAGTTATTCCACAATAGATTTTAAAGAATCGAATGATGAATGGAGATAAAATTATGAAGTATTTTGGAACAGACGGAGTTAGAGGGGTAGCTAACAAAGACTTAAGCCCCGAACTAGCTTTCAAATGTGGACGTGCCGGTGGTTACATTTTAACCAAGCACAGCCAAGCAGAAGGACAACCCCAAGTATTAGTTGCTAGAGATACAAGAATTTCTGGTCAAATGTTAGAAAGTGCTTTAATTGCCGGTTTACTATCAGTCGGAATTGAAGTTCTTCAATTAGGTGTTGTTACAACCCCAGGTGTTGCTTACCTTGTTAGAACTCAAGGCGCAGCTGCCGGTGTTATGATTACTGCCTCACATAACCCAGCTGAATACAACGGTATCAAGTTCTTTGGTTCAGATGGTTACAAGCTATCAGACGAATTAGAAGAAGAAATCGAAGCAATTCTAGAAGCTGACAAGGATGATTTACCACGTCCATCAGCTAAGGGTCTAGGTAGTGTTGATGATTACTCAGAAGGTAGTCAAAAATACATTCGTTTCCTAGAACAAACCGTTCCTGATGACCTATCAGGTATGAAGATTTGCGTTGACTCAGCAAACGGTGCAACAAGTAACCTAGTATCACGTCTATATGCTGACTTAGGTATCGAATTTGAAACCATGGCAACTATGCCAAACGGTATTAACATTAATGACCAAGTTGGTTCAACTCACCCAGAACAACTACAAAAGATGGTTGTCGAACAAGGTGCTGAAATTGGACTAGCATTTGATGGTGACGGTGACCGTTGTTTAGCTGTTGATGAAAACGGTGAACTAGTCGACGGTGACAAGATTATGTACATTTGTGGTAAGTACATGTCAGATCATGGTCGTCTAAAACAAGACACTGTGGTAACTACAGTTATGAGTAACTTAGGTATGTACAAGGCAATGGAAGCAAACGGTATGCACAATGTTCAAACCAAGGTTGGTGACAGATATGTCGTTGAAGAAATGAACAAATCTGGTTACAACCTAGGTGGAGAACAATCAGGACACATCGTATTCCTAGACTTCAACACTACCGGTGATGGATTACTAACCAGTTTACAATTACTACACGTAATGAAGGACACTGGTAAGAAGTTATCAGAACTTGCTGGTGAAGTAACTAAGTACCCACAACAACTAATCAACGTAAAGGTTAGCGACAAAGACGGTGCCCAAGCTGATAATCAAGTAAAGGCAGTTATCGCTGAAGTTGAAAAAGAAATGAACGGTGATGGCCGTGTTCTAGTTCGTCCTAGTGGTACCGAACCACTACTACGTGTGATGGCAGAAGCCCCAACACAAGAATTGGTAGATGGCTACACTAAACGTATTGCAGACGTTGTTCAAGAACGTTTTGGAATTGAATAAAAAAATTAAAAGCAATCTAATTAGATTGCTTTTTTTATTGCCTTTTTTTACTGTGAATTTGTCCATACCAATTTTATAAATGGTATAAAATGAGTCGAATTTAATCTGGATTTTTGTTTATATTATGCTTATTGATACCAACATGACGCAATTTTTTACTTTTTTTGCATAAACTATACCAATTTAATATTTTTCAATTGACATTGATAATTAAAACTTGTAATGTAGATTATGTCGAAAATGATAAAAAAGATATAAATTTATTTAAAACAATTAATAAATAAAGAGTGAAAGGAAAATAGAATATGTGTGGAATTGTTGGTGTAACAGGGAACAAAAATGCCGTTGATATTTTAGTTAATGGTTTACAAAAACTAGAATACCGTGGTTATGATTCTGCTGGATTATACGTAAACGATGAAGGTAAAAAAGATTACCTTGTAAAGAGAACCGGTGCGATTAGTAATCTAAGAGACGCCGTAAATGATATGAAGATTAACGGAAGTGCAGGAATTGCGCATACTAGATGGGCTACTCATGGGGGAGTAACTGTTGAAAACGCACATCCTCACTTCTCACAAGACAAGAGATTCTACCTAGTTCACAATGGTGTTATCGAAAACTACCGTGAACTAAAGGAAAAATACTTAAGTGATGTTGAATTCACTTCACAAACTGATACAGAAGTTGTTGTTCAATTAGTTGATCACTTCGCTGTAACTGAAAACCTAAGTGCTAAAGAAGCATTTAAGAAGACTCTATCATTACTAAAGGGTGCTTCGTACGCATTCCAATTAATGGATAGAGAAGAACCAAACACTATCTATGTTGCTAAGAACAAGAGTCCGCTATTAATCGGTCTAGGTGAAGACTGCAACGTGGTATGTTCAGATTCTCTAGCAATGCTAAACGTTACTCATGACTTCTTAGAATTGGATGACGGTGACTTTGTGACCGTTAAACCAGATTCAGTAACTATCGAAAACAAAAATGGTGAAGTCGTAACCGATAGACAACCATTCCACGTTGATATCGATGCCAGTGACACTGACAAGGGTACTTACCCATACTACATGCTAAAAGAAATTGACGAACAACCAAACGTTATGAGAAAGCTTTCAGCTGAATACCTAAACGAAAACGGTGATCCAGTGATCGAAGACGACTTATTAGATTCAATTAAAGAATCAGACCGTCTATACATCATTGCTGCTGGTACTAGTTACCATGCTGGTTTAGTTGGTAAGGAATTATTCGAAAAGTTGGCACAAGTACCTACTGAAGTTCATGTTTCTTCAGAATTTGCTTACAACATGCCATTACTTTCAAAGAAACCATTCTTTATCTTCCTAAGTCAAAGTGGTGAAACAGCTGATAGTCGTGAAGTATTAGTTAACCTAAACCAATTAGGCTACAAGAGTTTAACAATTACAAACGTTGCTAACTCAACACTTTCACGTGAATCGAACTACACATTACTACTACATGCTGGTCCAGAAATTTCAGTTGCATCAACTAAGGCATACACAGCACAAATTACTGTTGAAGCTATCTTAGCTAAGGCTTTAGGTGAATCATCAGAAATTAAGGCTGCTAAAGACTTTAACTTGAAACAACAACTAGGTTTCGTTGCCACTGGTATGCAATCAATCGTTGACGAAAAGGAAATGATTAACGAAATTTCTAAGAAGTACTTCGTAAAAGCTAACCGTGCATTCTACATTGGTAGAGGAATTGACTACTTCGTTTCACTAGAATCATCATTGAAACTAAAGGAAATTTCATACATTCTAGCTGAAGGTTTTGCTTCAGGAGAATTAAAACACGGAACCATTGCTTTGATTGAAGAAAACACACCAGTTGTTGGTATTATTACTCAATCAAACACTGCTGGTTTAACTAGAAGTAACCTAGAAGAAACAATGGCTCGTGGTGCTAAGGCAATTACCATTGCTACTGAAACACTTGCTAAAGATAACGATGACATCGTTATTCCAGATGTTAATCAACTATTAACACCACTATTGAGTGTTATTCCTGCTCAACTATTGGCTTACTACACTAGTTTGAACAAGGGATTAGATGTTGACCATCCAAGAAACCTTGCTAAGAGTGTTACTGTTCAATAATTTAATAATTAAAAGGGTGCCTTGGGCACTCTTTTTTATTTGATGAAAATTAAAAAGAGACTAATTTTTCTTATAAGATTTTATAAAAATTTACTGTGTCATGTTATAATCATTAACTGGGAGTGTTTTTGATGAAATTTACCAAGAAAACAAAAAACAATTCGAATAAACAAGCTAAAGCGGACAAGACTTTTAATAAGTTTAAGGAACAACAAAACCGCCTTAGTGCTAGCCGAAGAGGCGTAAAGAGATAAGAGAGAATAAAAAGATTTTTAATGGAGAGAGAATAATTATGAGAAGAAAACCGATCGTCAAGTCATTGCTGTATGTCCTGAGTGCGAGTGCAGTTATTTCAGCAGGACATGTTTACGTGTCACACGCGGATGATTTAGACAATGGTGCAAATAATACTGCCACTGCAGCTACTGTTAACACAAATGTTACTGCTGCTTCTTCAGTTAATAACATTTTGGGATCACAATTAACTGCCGACAACTTTATTTCAACAATTTCACCAATTGCTCAATCTATTGCCAATAGCAATAATCTATATGCTTCAACAATGGTTGCTCAAGCAGCGCTAGAAAGTGGTTATGGAACCAGTTACTTGACGCAAGTTGCCAACAACTTGTTTGGAATTAAATCATTTGATGGTACCGGTGTTAAGCTAAAGACCTCGGAATACAACTCCAAGGGCCAAGCTTATAGCACCTACGCATACTTCAAGAGCTACAACAGTGTGATGGACAGTCTTCAAGGCTATGCCACTTTCTTAACTGTTAACTCACGTTATGCGAACGTATTTAAGTCACAAGCTAAGGACGGATTCGAAGCTGCAACCAACATCCAAAAAGATGGTTATGCAACTGATCCAAGTTATGCTAATAAGTTAATTAATCTAATTAATACTTATAACTTAACTTCCTTAGACGGTAATACATCATCAACTAATACCAATACAAGCACTCCAAGTACGCCAAATACAAATAGTAGTAGTAACACAAACAATACTACTAATACTAAACCTAAGAAAACGCTAGCGACTGCTACTTATACATATGGTAATCCGCTAGAAACTTTCAAATTATCATCCAAGTTTGCAAATTACAACCTATACACTCACGTTAAAGACACTACTGCTAAGAACGTGACTGGCAACTGGCCTAGTCACCTAAAGGCAGGCAGTAACGTCTACGTTGATTGTTTAGCTGTTCGTACCTACAAGGGTGCAAGTACTACTTGGTATCGAATCAAGACTAGTAAGAATGCCAAGAGTTATTGGGTAAGTGCTAAGGCCATTGATTTCCCAACCATTCACATTAAGGAATACAATGGTAAGGCTAAATTAAGTCATGCAAACCGTGGACTATACAGCAATGTTTTCAATTCTCAAACATTAGCTAAATCACTAGGATCATCCAATAGTTATAAGGATCAAACATTTAATGTAAACCAAATTGCTACCTATACTTATCACGGTAAGGAAAACACTTGGTACCGTATCAATGTTTCCAACCTAGGAGATGTATGGGTAAACAAGACTGGTGTTATTTATACCAAGGCCGAAAAGAAAGTAGCGAAGAAAAAAGTTACTAAAAAGAAAGCTAAGAAGGTTGCAAAAAAGAAGACAACCACTAAGTCATCTATTTATTCAAAGGCATCAGGACATGCATATTTGAATAACTACGGTAAGTTTGCTCTATACAACCACATTCCTGGCACTTCTAAGCACATTCAAAAGACCGCTTGGTCACAAGTTAAGGTGCCAAAGGATTACAAGGTTGGCGTTAATTTAAAGGGAATTAGAACTGAGTACAACACTACTTGGTATCGCATCGTTTTAAATCATAAGAATTATTGGATTTCTGCCAAGTCACTACTTTTTTATTAATTTGATATAATTAGTAGTTAGTTTTATAATGATTAAATCGAAATAAAATATAGGAAGTATTAAGAATGACTGAAGATTATAAGATTAAGGTTCAAAACGTAACTAAAGAGTACGATTTGTTCAAAACACAAGCTGATAAATTAAAATCATTTTTCTCCATTAAGACTGATGTTCCTCATTTCTGGTCACTAATGGGAGTATCTTTTGAAGTTAAACCAGGTGAAGCACTTGGTTTAATTGGTGTTAACGGTTCAGGTAAATCAACTATTTCTAACATTATTTCTGGAATTATTCCTCAAACAACTGGTTATGTTGATGTAAAGGGTGACACTTCAATCGTTGCTATTAGTGCAGGTCTAAGAAAGAACCTAACTGGTAGAGAAAACATTAGATTGAAGTCATTAATGCAAGGTTTAACTAACGAAGAAATCGATGCATTAATGGACGACATCGTTTCATTTGCTGATATTGGTGACTTCGTGGATCAACCTGTTAAGAGTTACTCATCAGGTATGAAATCACGTCTAGGATTCTCAATTGCCGTTCACATTAACCCAGATATCTTGATCATTGATGAAGCGTTATCTGTCGGGGATGATACTTTCTACCAAAAGTGTGTGGACAAGATTGCTGACTTTAAAGAACAAGGCAAGACTATTATCTTCGTTTCTCACTCACTAAAACAAATCGAATTCTTATGTGACCGTGTTGCTTGGATTAACTATGGTAAGCTAAGAATGATTGGTGAAACTCAAGAAGTAACTACTAAGTACCGTGAATTTATTGAATGGTTCAAGAAGCTATCTAAGAAAGATAAGGCTAAGTTTGAGGCAGAACAAAAACAAATTCAGAAAGACTTTGATATCGATGAATACCAAAGACAAGTTACTGAGGAAGAACAAGCACAACATCCAGATGACAAGCATGTTGCTGCTAAGGTTAAGAAGCGTTTCTACGGATCAGTAATCAGTGAAAAGATGCCTAAGACATCAGTTCTATTTACTTGGTTAGTAACTATCGCTACTTTATTCTTCTGCTTAGTTAACGTTTCAGGACATCCACTAAGCCACATCATTGAACACCCAGCATCAATCGTAAAACCAACTAAGAAGTTAGTATTACCTAAGGGTGTTGCTAAAGATAACAAGAAGACTACAAAGAAACATCATAAAAAGACCACTACTGAAAAGAAAACATCATCAGTAAAGGCAACTATTAAATAATCAAAAAAATCCGTTTTCTTTGAACGGATTTTTTTTGCGAGGGGAGATTAAATTAAGATGGCTAAAGAAATGAAGAGTCATGAAACATTGGATTTAATTGAACAAATTACTAGACTAGACGGTACCAAGTACATGGAAATTAGTAACATGGTTCAAAACGGTAGAGCTGAACTAGCTGCAGAACGAGGCTTCATTAAGGAAGTGCGTATTTTGCAACTAAACATTCCGCATTCAGAACACGTTATTAATTACGAAAACTACATTAACGAAAATTTCGAAATGCCAGATGAAAGCATGGATCATTTTGAAGAATGGACCAAGACACCAGAGATGGAAAAAGAAGTGGCCATGATTCTAAAAGAAAATCACGTTGGATAATAAAAAAAGGAAGTCATCGGTAGGTTGATGACTTCCTTTTATAATATGTGTCCACTTCTAATGCTGCGAAAAAATAATAGCTAAATAACGAGCAACATTTAGTGGGATGACTTGAATATGTACTATTCATTATAAATGATGATATTTAGTATGACAATAAAAAATTTGAAAAAAATTAAAAAGGTAAGACATTTGTCGTGTTATTATTAAAACAATTCGATAGCACTTATCGACAATGGGATTAGGTATATTAACAACGGGAGAGTATTATTCATGAAAACAATTATTAAGGAAATATTATTAAATATCGCATTATACATCTTTCCACTCATTTTTATTATTAGCGGAATCAGTGAATCAAATGTAATGTATGTAGTTGGATTTATCTTAGCTGGAATTATTAGCGTTCTAATGGTTCTTATGTACACAACATACATATTTACCCACAAAAAAGGAGAAAGGGCCTTATATCGCATTATTTTACTAATAATCGAAATAATTATCCTTCTATTCTGTATTTACGTTGTGTTCGCTAGATAATTAATATCTATATTAGAAAACAATTAGAAAGCTATTGAAATTTTAATCTCACAGTACTATATTATTGTTAACGCTAAATTTGGCGTTAACTTTTTTATAAAGAATGGAGTGATTTTGTATGGATTTCAAGTTTTCAAGTCGTGTACCGAATGTAGATAATGATGTGGTGGGAGAAATTTTAAAGGTAGCTGGTGATCCAGAAATCATTTCATTTGCTGGTGGGCTACCTGCACCCGAATTATTCCCGGTAAAGGAAATGCATGAAGCAGCTGATAAGGTTTTTGAAAAACACGGTGCTGAAGCATTACAATATACCGCTGCAATCGGTAATCCGCATTTACGAGAATTAATCGTTGAGCGAATGCAAACCAACAAAGAAGTAACAACCACTGTGGATAATGTTTGTATTACCACTGGTTCAGAACAATCAATTGACTTAGTTGCTAAGATGATGGTTGATAAAGGTGACGTTATCTTAGTTGAAAAACCAACATATCTTTGTGCGTTAGACGTATTTAGAAGTTACGGAGCTAAGGTTGTCGGTGTTGATATGGATGAAGAAGGAATGAAGATGGATGCCTTAGATGAAAAACTAAGTGAATATCCAGATACTAAGTTCATCTACACAATTCCTAACTTCCAAAACCCAACTGGCCGTACCATGACTGCTGACCGTCGTGCTAAAATGGTTGAATTAGCAGAAGCACATGGTGTAACCATTCTAGAAGATGACCCATATGGTGAAATCAGATACTCAGGTGTTGCTGTACCACCAGTTAAACACTTTGATAAGAATGGAACTGTGGTGTACATGAACACATTCTCGAAGATCTTAGCCCCAGGGATGAGATTAGGATGGATTGTGGCTGATAAGAAATTTATCGATATGTTCGTTGTTATGAAGCAATCTGCTGACTTACATTCAGATAACTTATCACAATTTATCGTTGCTCAATACATGGAAGACAACGACTTAGACAAACATATTAAGGCAATTTCAGACGTTTACTACGAACGTGCATCTCTTATGTTAAAGGAAATTGATGAACAATTCCCAGCAGGCGTTAAGCATAGTAATCCAGAAGGTGGAATGTTTATCTGGGTAGAAGTACCTGGAAACGTTAATACCATGGACTTATTTAACAATTGTGTAAAGCATAACGTTGCCTTTGTCCCAGGTGAACCATTCTATCCTGACGAAGTAATTCCAGGAACATTTAGAATGAACTTCTCCAATATGAAAGCAGATCAAATTCATGAAGGCGTTCGCCGTATGGCCGCAGCCATTGATGAAATGATGAATTAAGCACAAAAAAAGGACTTACCAATTTGGTAAGTCCTTTTTATTTTATATGTTATGTCTTGTATGAATTGAGTGGTAAATCTTTCTTTGTACTAAATATTGATCATGTTGCATGGTAATAAATAGTGGAGAAGATTCTTCGATAACATTACTGAATTCCAAACCATACCATGAGATAGGGGAGGCAGTGATGTTTTGTAGGAAGATACGTCCGGAGATTAGTTGTCTGTCAAAGGCATTGATTTCTGAGTTCAATGCTAAATCAGAAGGACGTTCGTTGATGATAACGAACTTGAAGTCTCCAACGTTACCAGGTTTACCATTTGAAGTATACTTTTGCTTTTGTGGATCGATAACACCTTGTTTGATTAGGTAGTTAACAATTTGGTGTAAGTAGATACTTACACTTTGTTGCTTTCTAAATCCAAGGTATAGTTGAACGTCAACAACGTTCTTAGTATCCAACAAGTCAACAGTGTAGTTACTTTCATAAGGATTACTTGTTTCATTAACAGTAACGAACCAGTATACCTTAGCTCTCTTTGGTTCCTTGTCTAAGATTGAATACATTGTACTACGTTTGATTTGGTAGTCGTTCTTAATCTTAGTCATGTATACCAAGTTAGAAGTGTATAGCGGAATTGATTCGTCTTCACTCAAAGCAGATAGTTGATCCTTGTAGTGAGTAAGTGAAACATATTCGCTTTCTTTTTCGTAATGGTCACGACGCTTGTTACCGAAGTACCATAGAATCATGACGATTAGGATAGCACCCATGATGATTAGAGTAACGAAACCACCATGAACGAACTTAACAATACTTGCAATGAAGAATGTAAATTCGATAACTGCGAAGAATGCAGCGATGAAGAAAGCCCATAGTCTTCTCATCTTGCCTGATAGGTATTCGAATAGAAGAACAGTAGTCATAAGCATAGTAATTGTAATTGCTAAACCATATGCTGATTCCATTCTTTCTGAACTACCGAATGACCAAACGACGATGAAGGTAACGATACATAGGAACCAGTTAACAGTTGAAATGTAAATTTGGCTTCTAACGTTACTTGGATGTCTAACAATCATTCGAGGTAAGAACTTAAGACCAATTGCTTCATCAACTAAAGTAAATGATCCAGTAATCAATGCTTGAGAAGCGATGATTGCGGCTAAAGCGGCAATTACAATCGCAAATCCACGAAGTGAATCAGGAAGCATTTCATAGAATGGGTTTAAGTTACTTAAGTTAGCAAATTGTGGGTTATGAGCGTTGTTAATAACCCAAGCACCTTGTCCTAAGTAGTTCATGATTAGGGCAAAGTAAACGAATGGCCAAGTACCATAGATGTTCTTCTTACCAACGTGCCCCATGTCTGAATACAACGCTTCAGCACCGGTAGTTGCCAAGAAGATACTACCTAGAATGAAAATACCAGCTTTGTTAACAGGACTGAATAGAATTTCAATCGCATATACTGGGTTAAAGGCACCTAGGATGGCTGGGTATTTTAGTAGGTTCACAATCCCCATTATAGCGAGGAAGGCAAACCAGATAAACATCACAGGTCCAAATGAATTACCAATGATTCCAGTTCCAAATCTTTGGATTAAGAACAAAACCAAAAGCACACATGAAGTAATGATTAAGACGTTTTGTTGTGAATTACTAAATGAAATCGGACCAAAGTGTTGGCCTTTCAAACCTTCAAGAGCGGACGTTACGGAAACCGCAGGGGTCAAAGTACCGTCGGCTAACAATGCAGCACCACCGATTAAAGCAGGCCAAACTAGCCATTTTGCTTTTCTTCTAACTAATGCGAAGAGGGCGAAAATACCACCTTCACCGTTGTTATCAGCACGCATTGTAATCAATACGTATTTAATTGTTGTAATCACCATTAATGTCCATATAATTAATGAAATTGATCCAATTATGTAGAATGGTTTGATGTTGGCCATCTTACCAGCATTACCAATAATTGAATTCATTACATATAGAGGTGAAGTACCGATATCACCATAGACAATTCCTAAGGTGATTAGCATTCCCATAATGGAAATCTTATCAAATTTAGCTTTCATGACTAAATCCTCCAAAAGTAATTATGTAAAATTCACACATTGATAAAGTACAATTTACCACTTATTTAAGCTAGTTTAAAGAAAAATCTGAAAAACATTCCCTTAAATGTTAAATTATAGGTTAGTAAAACTAATATTATTCCCAGGACGGTGTACAAAAATTGATACGAACAATTTTCAAAAATATTATCTCAGATACGGTCTTAAAGATTGTAGTTGCAATCTTTTTAATCCTATTAATATTTAAACCAATGGATCTCAAAGACATTGATTTAGACACCATCATGATCTTGTTTAACCTAATGTTAATCATCTCGCTAGTTAAACGAGCAAATATTTTAGCTTATATAAGTAACTCGATTATAAACCATGTCCAAACAACACGCCAAATAACTGCTTACATTACAATCACATCCTTTGTTTTGTCGATGTTTGTGACCAATGATGTTTCTATCATTACGCTAGTGCCACTATACATTTTGATTGCGAAACAGTTAAACCTATCGATAGTTTATCCCACCGTGTTAATTACGATTGCTGCTAACTTAGGGAGTGCGTTTACACCGATTGGGAATCCACAGAATGTTTTCCTAGTTGAGCTTTACCATGTCTCTATTCAATCGTTTTTTGCGAACTCATTGATATTGTTGGTGATGGGGATGCTTTCGATGGCATCATTGATTTTCTTTAGTGAAAACAAACCGCTACAAGAAACACCAACCGAAAACGTCAGTGTTAATAAAATCCATCTATTGATGCTTGCCGGACTATTTGTTCTAGTCTTGCTAGCCCAGTTCTCGTTGTTCTCAATTTGGATTGATACATCGATTACTCTAGTGGTAGTCGAAATGTTTTCGCCCAAAAGCATTGCTGATGTGGATTACTCACTACTATTGTCCTTTGTCTTCTTTTTCTTGATTGTGGGGATGTTAAGCCGCATTGATCTGGTGGTTTCATTGATCCATCAGTTTACCCTAGATGGCATTCATACCTATTTAACTTCCATCGTAACCAGTCAGTTCATCAGTAATGTTCCAACAGCCGTGTTATTATCCAAATTTTCCGCTGATTTTACGTCGATCTATTATGGAGTATCGATTGGTGGACTTGGAACATTGGTTGCCTCACTGGCTAATTTATTGGCATACAAACAAGTTTCGCTGAATGCAGCGTATGCAAGTGGCAAATTTTTGAAGGAATTTACTTTCACAAACTTAATATTATTGTTAGTGTTGTCATTGTTAAAGATTATCTTAATTTAATGTCAGAAAATTTCATTTTGTGGAATTTGTGTCATAATTAAAATAATGAATTCTTTTGGAAAGGAATGATTTTAATGTACACAGATTTAAATGGAAAGGTAGCAGTAGTTACTGGTGCCTCAAAAGGAATTGGTAAGGCCATTGCACTTCGTTTGGCACAAGAACACATGAAGTTAGTGTTCAACTATCATTCAGATCAAAATGGGGCACAAGAAGCCGTTGACCAAATTCGTGAAAACGGGGGAGACGCAGTTGCAGTTCAAGCTGACGTTTCAAAAGAAGAAGATGTCAACAAGTTAGTTAAGACAGCTGTTGAAGAATTTGGTGATATGGATTTATTCATCAATAACGCTGGAATGGAAAAAGAGACTCCAACTCACAAGTTAGCTCTTGAGGATTGGAAACGAGTAATTGATGTAAACCTAACTGGTACTTTCTTAGGTACTAAGGCCGCATTGAATTACTTCTTAGATCACAAACGTGAAGGAAACATTATTAATATGTCTTCAGTTCACCAATTGATTTCATGGCCACATTTTGCAGACTATGCTGCATCTAAGGGTGGTAGCAAACTATTCACTGAAACTGTTGCTAAGGAATATGCTGAACAAGGCATTCGTGTAAACGGAATTGCACCAGGTGCAATTAACACACCGATCAATGCTAAGAAGTTCGCAGATCCAGAATTATACGCACAAACTGCTGAATTAGTTCCAATGAATCGTATTGGTAAACCAGAAGAAGTGGCTGCTGCCGCTGCATGGTTAGCTTCTACAGAATCATCATACGTAACTGGTGAAACTATTTATGTTGATGGTGGTATGAAACTATACCCAGAATTTAAAGAGGGTCGTGGATAAAATTCCACAAAAAAAGATGATATCGAGTAGATACCATCTTTTTTATTTTTATAATGCCTTGCTACCGAAATCACGAGGTTGAATAAATACTTCTAGGATTGGGTATAGCATTAGGATTCCTAAGAAAATGAATCCATATTCGTATGCGGTATTAACGCTAACAAAACTAGATAGTGCTGATACAACAACGGTGATTAATGAAACTCCTAAACCTTGTGCCATGGTTTGTAATACAGAACTTAATGTATTAGCTGAGTTTCTTTCTTCCATTGGAATTTCAGAGAACGTAACGGCGTTGTAGCAGGTAAGTGCTAGTGAACGACCACAACCTGAAATGAACGCTAGACCAGCAATAATAAAACCGATTGTAGTGGGTTGAATCCATGCCAATGCAGCAGTACTTATTCCAACAGTAAATAATGCTATTAATAATGAAGCTTTGTACTTAATATGTCTGATAATTACGTTTGTAAATGGCTTGATACCAATGTTTCCGATGAAAACGAAAATGACATAGTATCCAGCAACCAATGCTGACCAGTGGAATACTGTTTGTAAGTACACTGTTAATAGGTAAGGAAGGGCACCAACAGATAACCATAGGAATGTTCCACCGGTTTGATAGATTCTAAACGAGCTGACCTTTAAGGCCTTAATATCAAATAGTGGGTTATCCACATGTGATAAATGATGGCCGACCACTAGGATCATTAATAGACCGATTAATACCAAGATACCAGCTGTAGGCCAGTATTCTCTACCATAAGTGGCGATTTCAGCACCGATTAGGATGAAACCAGATGAGATAGCGATTTCGATAAATCCTAGGAAATCAAACTTAGTGCGGCTCTTTTGAGTATCTTTTTCAACTAACTTAATACCAATGATAATTGCTAATAAACCGATTGGAACGTTGATTAAGAAAATCCATTGCCAAGTAAGATACTTAACGAAGAATCCACCGATGATAGGAGCAATTGCTGGAGCAATTAGGGCAGGCCATACTAGGTAGTTAGCCATTCTAAGTAGTTGGTTTGAAGGTGTCTTTTCCAACATGATTAAACGAGCGGTAGGAGTCATTAGTGATCCGGCAAAACCTTGGATGAAACGACTCGCTAATAGGAATGAGAAGGTAGGTGCAACAGCATCACCTAATGAACTTAAGACGAATAGTAATGTTGCCAATAACCAGGCGTTCTTCTTACCAATTCGTTTAGCAATCCATCCACTCAATGGGATGAAGATTGCCATAGTAATAAAGTAGATACTTACCGTTAATGAAAGTGAAGAAGTAGGCACGTTTAGACTTCTTCCGATGTACGGTAAAGCAGTTGTTACGATTGTCGCATCTAGGAATTGCATGAATAGACTTGAAGCCATTAATAATGCGACTTTGATATAATTGCTGATAATAAATCAGTTCCTTTCCTATATTGTACTTAAAAAAGTATATCATAAATTTTTTTTAAGATTAATGTAATGATTTGACGGATGAAAGTGATACTGGAATAATTAAAATATATTGGCGTACGAAATAAAAGGGGGCAATTTAATTGATTAAAATTCATCAACTAACTGATTCAACATGGGTTGAATTGGTCGATGCCAACACAAAGGAAGTTGTTGAAACCATCGATGAATACAAACTACCAAATATCTTAAAAGGGTATATGCTAGATGCCCATGAACATTCACGTTTTGAATATGATCCGGTCAAGAAGTACTCCGTCATGATTATGCGCGCGCTAATCAGTGGACAAGATGAAAACGTACAAACTTCACCGGTTGTCATTGCATTTACCAATGATTTAATTATTACTAAGAGTGATTCAAGATACCGTATCAAACAAGAAACTAGATGTAACAAATTTGATATGGTGTTTAACATGCTACAAAGAATCAACAAGCCATACATGAATAAACTAGATCAAATCAACGAATCTGTTGAAAATCTACAAAACAAACGTAGTAAGAATAGTGTTAACAACCGTCACCTAAATGAAATTGCGATTTTAAAGAATGACTTGGTGTACCTAAAGACAGCTACAGCTGCCAATATCATGTCAATCAATCAACTACAAAAGTCTAGTGATAACTTTGAAATTCCGATTGCATTTAACCAACGCCAAGACCAACACATCGACGATGTCGCTGTTGAATATGAAGAAAGTAAGTACATGTTCGATGTGTTAGACGAAATCGTTAGTCAAATCGAGGATACGTACAGCAACATCATTAATAACAACCTAAACGATGTTATGAAAGTGTTGACTGTTTGGTCATTAATCCTAGCAATTCCACCAATTATTAGTGGATTCTACGGGATGAACGTTAATGTCTTACCATTCGCTAACAGTAGTTGGTCATGGTTCTTCACGCTAGTTATCACCGTCGTTATTATCTACTGGATGATTTACTACTTAAAGAAACATCACGATCTATAAATTAACGAAGCTAATTATGCAATTTCATAGTTGGCTTTTTATTTGGCCGAACCGACAAAACGGCTTGAAATATTAAGAAAAAGTAAAAATGGTAATTTTTTATGTAAGCGCTTTACTATGCATTAGGATAAATGTATAATGAAAAATGTTGAATAGTGGAGTAAGCACTTTCGACTTACTTCATTAAAATGAAAATAGATATTATAACTATAATCAGAGTATAAAAAGGAAGTGTTAAGATGGATATCTTAATCGGAATATTACCCGCTCTTTTATGGGGGGTAGGACCACTAATCGCTACCAAGTTTGGTGGTAAACCTGTTGAACAAGTGTTAGGAACTGGATATGGTCAATTAGCAATTGGTATTATTATCTACCTATTTACTAGACCTGCTATTTCATTCCAAGAATTCCTATGGCCATTCTTAGGTGGGGTTGCATGGGCTGTTGCTCAATACATGCAATTCAGCTCATTCACTAAGATGAATGTTTCTACTGCAATGCCTATCTCAACTGGTCTTCAATTAATTGAAATTCCACTATGTGGGGTTATCTTCTTCGGTGAATGGGGTTCACCATTAGCCAAGTTAATTGGTTTCTTAAGTATCGCACTATTAATTCTAGGAACTACTTGTACCAGTTACGTGGACAAGGGTGTTGTTAGAAAGAAGCTTGATTACAAGGCTGGTATGCCTCTTCTAATCATCGGATCATTTGGATACACTGCATGTTCAGTATTCCCAAGAATTACTAATGCTTCTGGATTAGTTGGATTACTACCACAAACATTCGGTATGTTCTTAGGTGCTGTTATCGTTACATTCGTATTGAACGGTAAAGAAGCACTTGGTTACCTAAAGTCAAAGGTTACATTCAAGAGTGGAATCATTGGGTTACTAGGTGGACTAGGTACTCTAGCATACCTAACTTCATTGAAGTTAAACGGTGTTGCTAACGCATTCCCATTAACTCAAATGAACGTTGTTGTTTCAACTTTAGGTGGTCTAATTATCCTAAAGGAAAACAAAAACAGAAAAGAAATCATCTTTACAGTTATCGGTCTAGTAATGATTGTGGTTGCCGCAATCCTAATCGGTCACTTAGAATAATTAAACATACAAAAAAGACCTACCAATTATTGGTAGGTCTTCTTTTATTGGATTTAAATTGAATGAACGATCATTAAGATTCCGCTCACTAGGAAGAAAATTCCAACCAAGAAAGCAACTGATAGAGCAGATGCCACTGGAGAAATTAGTAATAAAATACCAACGATTACACCTAGGATAGCAAAGATTACATCCATAATGTAGTAACCGTGGCTAACGTTTTTAACATATTTGGCAAGTGATAATGCGGTTAGTGAGTCCAGGATGAACATGATTGCAAAGAAGATTGCAATGTATAACATACCGAATGCACCGTTGAAAAGCATTAAGACACCGATTAATATATCCAAAATACTGTTAAAAATGATCCAACCCTTTGAGTCGAAGATATCAGTCATGTGGGTAAGCTTGAAAATACCTCTAATGATTGAAAATACTGCAACGATAAGTACGACAGTACTAAATGCCACATCAGGTCTAGATACTGAAATAATTCCAGCAATTACACCTAAGATACCGACAATAAATGAGAATGGATCAAATTCATTGATTCTATTCATGAATTTCACCTCTTTTAGTTGGCTTAACTTAATTATAATTCAAATTAATACAACAAAATTATTATGCCGCGTAATTTAAAGAATTTTTAACGTTTATGGTGAAAAGCTAAAATATTTTAAACAATCGTGTATTATCGGTATAATTGTGTTTATTAAAACGATTGAGGGGAACACGATGGGTAGAGTAATTACAGTTTTAGAACGTCACAAAAACCTCATCAAGGTTAAGTTCAGGGGTGAATTTGGGTACTTCTTTCCAGACACGAATTTAGTTAATCAATCAGCCAAGATTGAAACATTTGTTGATGCCGAAAAGGCACTGGCAAAATACTTAGCCAAAGAAGATGATCAACTAATCATGGTGCCACGTGGCTTTGATGTCGATGATTTATTATTCATTGTCCAAGCAATCTCAAAAGAAGAAATCCAAGCGGGTAACGAGGGTGATTTAGGAATTTTTCAGATTAATCCTGATGGCAAAATAAAAAGACAGGCAGAATAATCTACTTGTCTTTTTTGTTTATAGAAGATGGTTTAGTTCTTCTTTTAGTAGTTCAACCTTGTATGCTTGAGAGGAGAAGTCTGCGTTAATGTCTTTGAAGTGATTATTTTCATCGAACATTTGACCGTTTATGGTTAGAAGTGGATTGACGCTGGTAGGTTGCATCTTTAATCCAACTGCAAGCATGTTAAAAGACATTTGTGCTTGAAGCCCACCGTGGCTTCCATAAGTGACTAGCGCCACAATTTTGTTTTTCCATTCAGCAGCCAAGTAATCGACCGCATTCTTTAAGACAGCGGGGAAACTCCAGTTGTATTGAGGGAATAGTAGTACGACCGCATC
Source organism: Apilactobacillus kunkeei (assembly GCF_001421115.1). Classification (GTDB taxonomy): domain Bacteria; phylum Bacillota; class Bacilli; order Lactobacillales; family Lactobacillaceae; genus Apilactobacillus; species Apilactobacillus kunkeei_F. The sequence goes on from NZ_JXCW01000003.1 coordinate 110,746, forward strand.
CAATGATTTTATCTTGTTGCTCCATTCAATACTGTGTTTTTGTTTGTATTCTTGCTTGGCTGGAACCTCTTCTTCATCTAAGAATGGAAGGTTCACTTTAGCTAAATCAATCATTTCTGTTTCAAACTTATCTGAAGATAGTCGTTGGTTTAACCAATCCGCGATTTCTGGACTGATTCTGCTAGGACGACTACTACCAATGATGATACCAACTTTTTTCATCATAAAATCTCCTTTAATAAAAGAGCATTCTAAACGAATGCTTTTTTTAAAACTTATTAGAATTTAGCGCTACCTGGTTCACGTGGGAATGGGATAACATCTCTGATGTTTTCCATACCAGTAACGTACATAACTAGACGTTCAAAACCAATACCGAAACCGGAATGCTTGATTTCACCGTACTTACGTAGGTCTTCGTACCAGTCGTATTCTTCTGGGTTTAAGTCAAATTCTTTGATCTTGTCGTTTAAGACATCGTAACGTTCTTCACGTTCACTACCACCAACGATTTCACCAATACCTGGTACTAAACAGTCAGCAGCTGCAACGGTCTTACCATCGTCGTTATCACGCATGTAGAATGCCTTGATATGTCTTGGGTAATCAGTTAAGAAAGTAGGGCGTTTGTAGACATCTTCACACAAGTATCTTTCGTGTTCTGATTGTAAATCAATTCCCCATTCAACTGGTACCTTGAATTCAACATCTGCATCTTGAAGTAACTTAACAGCGTCAGTGTAAGTAACACGGGCAAAGTCTTCGTTAGCAGTCTTTTGTAGTTTTTCAATTAGTCCTGGTTTAACGTTTTCGTCCAAGAATTCTAGTTCATCCTTAGCATGATCTAAAACGTAGTTGATAACGTATTTTAGTAAACCTTCAGCGACATCCATCATACCTGGTAGGCGAGTATATGCCATGTCTGGTTCAATCATCCAGAATTCTGAAGCATGACGAGGAGTGTGTGAGTTTTCAGCTCTAAAAGTAGGACCGAAAGTGTACACATTCTTAAATGCCATAGTAAATGCTTCTTCTGGAAGTTGACCACTAACAGTTAAGTTAGTTTCAGTCTTGAAGAAGTCCTTTGAGTTGTCTACGTGACCTTGATCATCCTTTGGAAGGTTGTCCATGTCCATAGTTGTAACTCTGAACATTTCACCGGCACCTTCAGTATCACTACTTGTGATGATTGGGGTGTTAACGTAAACAAAGTCATTGTGTTGTAGGTATTCGTGAACTGCAAATGCAGCTAGTGAACGAATTCTAAATACTGAGTAGAAAGTATTAGTACGTGGACGCAAGTGAGCGATAGTACGTAGGAATTCGTAAGAAGTCTTCTTCTTTTGTAGAGGGTAGTCAGAGTCTGAACGACCAACTAGTTCTACTTTTTCTCCGTGCACTTCAAAAGGTTGAGGAGCATCTGGAGTCTTCACAAAGGCACCTTCAACAGTGATTGTTGAAGCGATTGGAAGCTTGCTGATTTGTTCAAAGTTTTCGTTACTCTTTTTAACGATAATTTGAGCACTCTTGAAGCAAGAACCATCGTTTAATTCGATAAAACTGATGTTTTTTGAACCACGAATGGTCTTAATTGAACCTTCAAGAGAAACTGTTGTGTTATCTTCTAGATCTTTAGTGTATAGATCCTTAACACTTAGTTGTGTCATGTGATTCACGCCTTTCCGTAAACTATAAATAGCGGTAAATAAAAAACTTCCGCCCCAAAATTAGGACGAAAGATCCGCGGTACCACCTAAAGTGCCTATAAATAGGCCACTCAATCAAATAACGCTTTGATGTGCGTTCGTTTCTACTAAAGATTCAAAACGAAAACAAATAGGTGTTATTCATTGATGAAAGTATTATTAAGCTTTCACTATCCTTAACTCGCTGATAAGATTCATCAACTACTCATCCGTATTTATAGTTCTATCATATTAACTATTTTTCACATTTAAATATTACCACTATTTTGACATTAATTACAATATAAAAGTAGGGCAAAGACAAAAAAGCATATTGATTGCATTAGATATATACATATTGGATAATGGTTTCATCAAATACTTATTTTATGTAAGGAGAACGCAAAATGCCAAAAATGAATATTGATGTAATCAAGGGCCACGACCGTGATTACTTAAAACAACTAATGGATATTTCCTACCATGTCATGTTAGACTGCTTCGGTGCTCCAGACGGAGATAGATACCAAATTCTAACTCAACATGAAGACTTCGAAATGAACATCTTAGATACCGGATTAGGATTCGATCGTACTAACGACGTTGTCGTATTTAGTCTTACCACTAGACCAAGAACTAAGGAACAAAAGTTAAAGTTCTACCACGACTTGGCCGAAAAACTAGAAGACAAGCTAGGGATTAAAAAGACCGACTTGATGATTAACCTAACTACCAATACCGATGAGGACTGGAGTTTTGGAAACGGGGTCGCTCAATTTATTGATGGTCCATTAAAATAAAAAAGTGCGGTTATTGAGCCGCACTTTTTATGTAGAGTTAGTTTGTAAGTTAAGATAACAAGCTGAGTTGAAAAGGTGTATCAAGTTATCAGCTTCAAGTCGATAATAGCACGATGTGGTGGCATCGTTAACTAAAAGTTTAGTAACAAAGTATAAGATATATTATTCGAAATATTAAATGAAATAATCATAATTTAATTGTTGGGTTAAAAGTAGCTAATATATTTTGTTAGAAACTAGCAATCACAGCCATTAGACACGTTGTCTATCTTAAATAAAAATAAAAGAGTGAGGTTTATATATATGAAGGTGGTTAATATTGCCAGCGCAAAAAAATCGAATTCATTGGTTGACGCACCCATGCCAGAACTAAAAGATGGGGATGTTTTGGTCAAAATCCATGCAGTCGGCGTAAACCATGTTGATTTGTTATGGGCGGATCAAAAGGTTAAACCAGACGACACGGTATTAGGCTTGGAAATGGCTGGAGTAGTCGTTGACGGAAACGATACTAATTATAATGTAGGAACCCGTGTAATGGGACTGATAGATAACGGTGGATATGCTGAATACATCGCTGTTCCGGCAGAACGATTAATGCCAATTCCTGATATGGTTGATTATAAAAAAGCGGCCACTATTCCAGAAAGTTTTCTAACTGCTTATCAAACGTTATTTACCATCGGGAACTTACAAGATAATCAAACGGTATTAATTCATGCCGGTGCTAGTGGAGTAGGTACTGCAGCAATTCAATTGGTAAAGCAACTTACCAAGGCAACCGTCATTACGACTTCTAGTACTAAGAAGACTGGCATTTGTTTAGATTATGGTGCTGATTACGCAATCGATTACCGTAATAGTGACTTTGCAGAAGAAGTTTCAAGAATTACTGATGGTCACGGTGCCGATTTAATCTTAGATTTCATTGGCGCTAGCTACTATCAACAAAATATCAAAGCTGTTGCACTGGATGGCCAAATCATCCTAATTGGTAATCTTGGTGGAAGCGAAATTAAAGACGTTAATATCATGGATATCATTGGAAAGAGAATTTCCATTACTGGAACATTATTATCAACAAGAAGTAATGAATACAAGGCCAAACTGATCAGTGATTTCAGTAAGGATGTTTATGATTTATTATCTGATGACAAAATCAAACTACATGTCAGCGATGAGTTTGATCTATCACAGTCTAAACAAGCTTTAACATGTATGCGTGAGAAGAAAAACACCGGTAAGATCATCTTAAATGTTAAGTAAAAAGGACGCCAAAATAGGCGTCCTTTTGTTGTTTTTAAAAATGTCAAGATTAAAAATTTTACAATTTGTAACCAAATATATAATAATTTGTAAATAAACTGGTTGAAATTGTAACTTGTGTATAGCATTCTTGCAATATTTAGATTGTACAATAGAGATAATCATAATTGTCAAAGGATGAGAGTATGTATAAACTAAAGTATTTATTGATGAGTTTTGGGGTCGCGTTGATTGGAGTGCTATGTATTTCATTCACATCTGTGAAGAGTAATGCCGTATCCAACAACGTTTACGATTTATCTGAATGGCAAGGTAACTTCACCGATAATCAAGTGAAGGCTTTGAAGAATGAAGTGCCTTTCGTGATTCTTCGTGTTCAATTCGGTAGTGCTTACTATGATAAGACCTTTGCCAACAACGTCGCTTTAATGAAGAAATATGGTGTTCCATACGGTGTATATTCATTTAGTCAATATACTAGTCCTTCAGATGCAGCTAGCGAAGCAAAGACATTATACAATCGTGCTCCAGAAGCCAAATTCTATGTTAACGATTATGAACAACAAACTGTTAAGTCAGGTGGAACTAATGCCGCTACCAAAGCATGGGTGGATGCCTTGAGACCTCTAGTTGGTAATAGAAAGATTCTTTTCTACTCATACCAAAGCTTCATGGTTTCTCATGCTTCAGATGCTGTTAGTTCATATGATGGCTACTGGTTAGCAGCTTACCAAACAAATGAACCACAAAGAGAACATGTTTTATGGCAATACACAGATCATTTCTATTCTCCAGCATTGAACCAATACGTTGATGCCAGTGTATTAACACAAAAGAATAGCTCCTGGTTTATTGATGCGACAACAAATAACAGCAATAAAAAGCCAAGTAAGCCAAAATCCAATGTGACATACACAAAGGAAAATAAGACATTGACTGTGAAGACTGCCGTTAAGTATAACTTCTATAACCATGTTCCTGGAAACAATTACTTTAGTGAACTTCATAGAACGCACTATGGTCGTACATTCCATGGTAAGAATGTAACGGTAGATTTAAAGGCAAACGTAAACGGTCGTACTTATTACCGTGCATACGAAAATGGTAAGTTATTAGGTTGGATCAACCAAAATGGATTGGGTCCACACATTAGTTATTCCAAAGTTAACATGCACAAAAAAGTTAAACTAAATAGTAACTACAGATTCTACAACCATGTAACACAAAGTCATTTTGCTGATTTCAAGACAATGGGAACAGCTCGTGAATACGCAGGAAAGACTGTCCACATTACTGGTCGTGCAATTAAAGATGGTTGGAAGACTTATTACTACAAATGTTATTACGAAGGTAAGTTCATTGGATGGATTTACCAACGTGGAATTTAATAAAAAAAAGACATCGTTTGAAAACGATGTCTTTTTTTGTGCCAAATACGCCAAAAAAATTTAGAAAAATTTAAAATTCTTTTGTTAGAAAAATGTATAAAAAATAATGGTAATCATTATTAAAATGTTATTTATGTAGCTATTTTTATAATAAGTGTATAAAAATAAGATATTTTCTTTAGAAAAAATTAAGTAACTTACACCTTTCTTAATCTAATTAAACATTATATAATCTTTAGCATAATCTTAAGAAAAAGTTAAGAATTTAAGAGAGGGGGATAATTATTTTATCACTTAATAAAATTTTGAAGACAGTGATGATTGCAGGAGTTGTTTCATCAGGCTTAATGATGGCAAATACGCAACACGCTAAAGCTGAGGCTAGCGCATCTGATTCACAAGTTAGTTTGAAAAAAGATACCAGCTTATATGACACACAAAAAATTAAAAAGATTAAAACTAAATCCGCTAAAAAATATTTCGGAAAAGAATCACTATACGAAAAGAAAACTGCTAAGGTTAAGAAGACTACATATAAGTTAGTTCAAAGCAAGAGTGGAAAAAAATCAGGTTGGATGAAATCGTCAGATCTATACGTTGTGAAGAGAAAGATTACTACCAAATCAACATATCAACTATCACCACGTATCAATGATTCTTCTGATTTAGATAGTCGTCAATTAACTCAACTATCTGATAGTCAAATCAAATCCAGAATTAGAGCTAAGTTTGTTAACTTCGTTCAAGGACAAAGAAAGAAGACTGATAACGGTTCATGGATTTCAAGTCGCGGATTAGACAAGGTTGCGCAAGAACGTGCCAACTACGTTGATCCAACAATGGGGGAAGCTTCTCATTACACTACCAGAGATGGCAAACGTCATCGTCAGGAAGCTGCCATCTTAGATGGTCAAAGAATGAAGATTGTTAAGAAACAAAACGACATCTATGAATCAAATGGTTATGCCACATTAGATAAGAATTACTATCGCATCTCAGATTACGTTAAATATTTTAATGAAATGATTACAGACGACGGTGCTTCTGGTGATAGCCATAAGGCGCAACTATTAGGTAATGAAGGAGATGGCCTAAGATACTACGGAATTGGTCTAAGAGTGATTAGAACTAATGTTACTGTTCAAGTAAATATCGTCATCCTATCAGCTGATACTAAGTATAAATAAAAAAGGAAGCCTGAGTGGGCTTCCTTTTTTATTTGTGTTTGATAACACGAACTCGAATAACTTGGTCGATTGCTCTTAAATCGTTTAATAATTGCTCGGTTGGTTCGTCGCAAAAATCGACCATTGTGTATGCCAATTCGCCTTTAGCACCGTTACTCATTTGATTGATGTTAAAGTTGTTGTCGGCAGCCTTGGTGGCGATTTGACCAACCATGTTAGGGATGTTCTTATGAATTAAAGTGATGCGGTAAGGTGAGTGCATTGAAGCGTTCATGTTTGGTAGATTCAATGATTGTGATAGGTTACCAGTTTCTAGGTAACGTTGAATAATCTTGGCTCCTCTGACAGCACCGTTTCCTTCGGCTTCGACAGTTGATCCACCAATGTGTGGGGTGATGACAACGTCTTCTCGGTTCATTAAGATATCATCACCAAAGTCGGTAATGTATGAAGCCACTTTTCCGTCGTCCAAAGCATCAACGATTGCTTTGTTATTGACGATGCCTAGACGAGCGTAGTTTAGGATACTTACGCCAGGTTTCATCTGTTTGATAGCGTCTGCATTGATTAGGTCAGTAGTTTCGTCGTTCTCTGGAACGTGAACAGTCACGATGTCGGCATCCTTAATTGCATCTTCTAAGGTGTTAGCACGGGTAATATCACTTTCAATACGCCATGCAGCGTCTGATGATAGGTAGGGGTCGTAACCGACAACATCCATTCCTAAGTCGTTAGCGGCGTTGGCAACTAGTGAACCGACATGACCTAAACCAATCACGGCTAATGTTTTATCTCTGATTTCGGTTCCTTTGAAACGAGGATCGATTTTCTTCATCTTTGAGATGTCAGCGTGTAAGTTGTTGGCTGAGAAGTTCGCTACGGGGAAGAGGTGACGAACAGAAGCGATAATCATCGATAGGACGACTTCCTTTACGGCGTTGGCGTTACTTCCAGGAGTGTTGAAGGCGGCGATGCCTAATTCTGAAAGTCGATCAATTGGAAGGTTATTAAAACCAGCACCGGCTCTGACAATCACCTTTAGTTTTTCAGGGAAGTCAGCGTCTAACATGTTGGCTGAGCGGATTAGGTATGCATCTGGATTGTCGCTTTGGTTAATCTGATATTTATCGCTGAATTTATCTAAACCATCCTGTGAAATGGCATTAAAAGTTTTAACGTTATACATAATTATTACCCCCGAGTTTGTTCGAATTTAGTTAGGACATCAATTAGTTTTTCCACACCTTCGAGCGGCATTGCGTTGTATAGACTGGCACGAAGTCCACCGATACTTCTGTGACCCTTTAGATTGACTAGGTCGTGGTAGGCAGCAAAGTCAACGAATTGTGCATCTAAGTCATCGTCATTGGTAGTGAAGACGATGTTGGTGTATGACCGCTCATCTTTTTTGACGTTGTTATGGAATAGTTTTGATTGATCAAGATAGTCGTACAGCATGCTGCTCTTTTTAATATCGAGTTTTTCCATTTCGGCAATTCCACCGTTGTCCAATAACCATTGAGTGGTTAGTTTGGCAGCGTAAATAGGGAAGACGGGTGGAGTGTTGAACATTGAGTTCTTCTTGGCATAGGCTTCGTAGTTTAGAATCGTTGGAATATGTTTGGCTGGATCGATTAGGTCGTCTCTTACGATAACGATTGTTAGTCCAGCTGGAGCCAAGTTCTTTTGCGCACCCGCAAAGATAAGACCAAAGTCGTTTACATCATATGATTCAGCCATGAAGTTGGAAGACATATCACCGACTAATGGTATGTCTTTGACATTTGGTAAATGATTGGGATGGTATGTAGAGCCTTCAATTGTGTTGTTGATGGTTACATGTAAGTAATCATAAAGGGTTTCATCAAAGTTATCGCTTGGATATGGAAGTTGACCATTTTCTTTTATGACATCGATTCCATAACCCAGTTGTTCTGCTTCTTGATAGGCCTTCTTATTCCAATGGCCACTATCAAGAAAGGCAATTTTTTCTCTGTGGTTAGCTAAGTTCAACGGAATAGCGGCAAACTGACCGGTCCCACCACCTTGGCAGAATAGAATATGATAGTTATCAGGGACATGCATTAGGTCCTTGATGTTTTGCTTAGCGTCATTTAATACATTTTCAAACAGGGTGCTGCGGTGTGAAATCTCCAAAATACTCATGCCACTATCGTTAAACGATGGCATCTCACGTTGAATCTGATCAATAACTGGTTTTGGCATTACTGCTGGACCAGCTGAAAAATTATATACAGTCACAATTCTCACTCCCAAAAATAGATTAAACGAAATAAAAAAGCCCCACAGAGACAGTTCTGTGGGGCCACTAGTTCAAGTGTATTGTCTTTTAGACCCCACAAAATGTTAACCATCTATGCAGGGCACAAGTTTCGTATAAATAGGCCTACATAAATGGATGTGTAGACCAGGAAGAGACAATTAAATTATTAATATTTGTATTCTTTAACATTTTAATTACCTCCCCCTTTAATTTAACCAAATTCTAACACACATATAATAATTTGCAAACAAAAATGTTATAATAAATCAAAATATACGTGTTTCATTTAAAGGAGAGTTTTATTTTGACTGAGTTTTATTTTGTTCGCCACGGTAAAACATTCGCCAATCAACAGGGGTTAAAGCAGGGGACGATTAACTCTGAAATCACCTATCTATCTGATTTAGGGAAGCAACAAGCACAGCATTTACATGATTATTTTGATGTTAGTTTTGCTGATAAAATCTATGTAAGTCCTCTTCGAAGAACTCAAGATACAGCTAATTATTTAAACGCAGGAGTCGGTCTACCAATCGAAAAAGACGAACGATTGTTGGAAATTTCATACGGCAAGTGGGATGGTCAATCCAACGCTGAATTAATGAAGACTTATCCGGAAGTATTCGATGAAGAACTAAAGGATGTGTTACCTAGTTATGCACCACTAGCTGATGGGGAAACCTTTGAACACGTCGAACAACGAGTTGGAGAATTCATGGAAGAAGTCGCTGCGAAGTATCCAGATGGCAAGTTCATCTTGGTATCACACGGATTTACTGTGAAATCAGCCATGTTGGTGGCATTGAAACAACAAGATGATCCAATGTCTGTGATTGAACCGGATAACACATCCGTGACAAAGATTAGATTGAAGAATAATCAATACTACGTGGATTACTTTAATCGCATGTATTAAAAAAGAGCCGTAATGGCTCTTTTTTATTCGAACATCATTATCTGAATCGCTAACACAATTGTTGATAGTGATATGGTAAGTGTTTCTTTAAACGGAAAGTGACTACCTAGACCGATTATGAAGATTTCAATCAATAAGATGATAAACGATGCTGATAGCAGTTTCTTCTTACTGGCGGAAATGAAGGTAAAGATAACCTGAAATAGGTTAATAAAGATGATTAATACACCCAACAAAATGGTCTGTTGGTTAGTACTGTCACCAATAATTAATGGTAATGCTATGTATGTAAATATGAATAGGTTGATAAATGATCCGATGAGTTGAAACCCACCTGTAACAACGTCTCTACGAATCGTTTTTCCCTTCCTTCTATCAATATCAGTTATCATAAAATTCTTGATAATGTTATCATTTAAATATTAAAAATAAGAAAGAATTTAACTATGAAAAATGCAGATTTATTACTAATTGAACCAAAGAAAGACGAATTTTCTAACCTAATTGCTAATTCAACGTCCATTAAACATAACTATTCACATGTAGCACTAGTATACGTAAATAATGGAGAAGCTTTTGTGATTCATGCGATTCCCAATCGAGGAGTCGTCAAACAAAGAATGAGTCATTTTTTAGCTGATAGAAACGACCAAGGTATCGACTTGTATCGAGTGACTAAGGATATCGATAGGGACGAGGTGATTTCTCGTGCTAAATCAATGCTGGGCAAACCTTATAACAATCTCTTCTTAAATCAATATGACAGTCTTTACTGCTCACAATTGGTGACATATGCCTTTGAAAAAGAAGGGGTGTTTGAACTAATGCCATTGCGATTTGGTCCAGATAAGCAGATTGATAAAGAGTGGGTCAAGTACTATCAAGAATATGAGATGACGGTGCCAACAGATGAAATGGGTAGTAGTCCGAATTCATTAGTAGAGTCTGAGATCATTAAATTAATTGAACATGTCCAATAAAAAAGAAGCTGTTATGGATTTTTTTATAGTTGTGGCAATTCTTGCATATCGAATAGGTGGTGTTCACGAATAGTAGTGTAATCTTCGTTCATCCATGCTCTGTTCATATGAGAAGCTTTGATCGCGGGAAATTCTCTTAATAAATCTTTGCTTAATTCTTCAACGTCATAACCGTTGTAGAAGACAAGGTAGGAAAGGTATTCTTTGTAGGAACTTGGTTTAATTTCTTCATCGTTTGGCATGGAAGGCATCTCCTTAATATGTATATTGATATGATATCACTATAATATCCAATATAAAAAAATAAAAAAATATAGATATTTATAAAAGTCGAAAGTATTTTCGACTTTTATGTTGACATATCAAAATGAGACATGTAGTATATAAATTGTCGAAAACGATTTCGACTTAATTCTAGAATTTAACACATAACAGATCGCTATTAATTAGCGATTAAAAATTTTAACTAAAATAAATTGTCGAAAACCATTTCGACAGAAAGAAGAGATAAAAATGACCAAGTTGGGTGAATTAATTGAGTTAACTAATGGACGTAACTCAGGAAGAATTAAAAATGATGAAGGGTATGCAGAATACAGTACATTTGATTTTAAGAACGATATCAATATGGCTACTGATTATATTCATAATGATGACGACAGTTCATTTCTTACATACACCGGACAAATGCTATTCAGTGTTGTAAAAGGTGATGCCACTATTGTTTCTGAACATAACGAGGGCAAAATCGTAAAAGACTTCTTTATTAAGGTAGATGTTGATACCGATAAGATTTATCCATGGTATCTATGCTACATGATCAATGAATCAGAAGTTGTTAAACGAGAAAAGTACTTAAATAGTAAGGGCGTTAATGTTTTACGATTTACTTCTTCTTTCTTTAAGGATCTAAATCTAAACATTCCTAATATGAAAGAACAAATTAAGATTGGTGATTTATATAAGTATTCAACAGCTAACCAATATTTGGAAAAGAAGCTTGCTGATAATAAGAAGGAAATCGTTAAAAACTATCTACTAGGACTATAAATAGGGGGGAACTAAAAAATGATCTTAAATGGAAAGAACATTGCAGAAGATATTTGGCAAGCAGGGGATTCATTAAGTGATGTGATGAAAAGTTCTGATTACAAGAATTACCTATTAGGATTTGTATTTTACAATTACTTATCTATAAAAGCCCTAAAGTCTTTTGCTAAAAGCAATCGTATGGATGAAGCGGATCATAAAGAAGTTAAAGAACAATATATCAAATTCTTAGATCCTGATAATAAGGTCGCTAATATCAGTACAAGGGATGCAACAATGACTACATTGTTAAATAATAATGGCTGTTTCATTGAACCCGCCTACTTATTTAGCTCAATAATCGAACACATTAATAAGGGAGAATTCGATCTTCAACATTTGAAAACTGCACTTCATGAAATTGAATTGTCAGCAAGTAACCAAAATTCAAACAGTGAATTTGAAAGTATTTTCGAAGATATTGATTTGGATAATAATATGCTAGGATCAACACTTACTCAAAGAAATCGTGTCGTTAGTGAAACCTTGTTATCACTAAATAGCATTAACTTATATGATATCGATGAAGAAGTGATAGGTGATGCATTTGAAAACTTGATTGCTGAATTTGCTAGCGAATCAGATAAAAGGACTGGTGAATTCTACACACCACATCAAGTATCAGATATTATTTCAGGGATTCTGACTGATAAGGTTAACGATAACAATGAACACATTAAAAGTATTTACGATCCAGCCGCAGGTTCTGCATCATTATTACTAAATGTTGGTAGAAATGCTGCTAGACCTGACCTAGTTAAATACTATGGACAAGAACTTAATCCTAGCAACTATAACCTATCTCGTATGAATTTGATGATTCATGGCGTCTCATATGAAGATATCGATTTTAGAAATGGCGATACCTTAGATAAGGATTGGCCAGATGAAGGTACAACTAAATTTGATAGAGTTGTTATGAACCCTCCATATTCAGCTAGATGGGATAACGATGAATCCAGAATTAGGGATCCAAGATTTAAGTTTTACGGAGTGCTTCCACCAAAATCTAAAGCTGACTTAGCTTTTGTATTACATGGCTTATACCATCTTAAAGAAGAAGGAAGCATGGCGGTTGTCCTACCACATGGTGTGTTGTTTAGAGGTGCTAAAGAGGGTAAGATTCGCGAGCAACTAATTAATGAAAACAATATTGACGCAGTAATAGGATTACCTGCAAATATCTTCCATTCAACTAGTATTCCAACAACCGTTCTTGTCTTCAAACAAGATAAGAGTAATTCGGATGTTATGTTTATTGATGCCTCTGATGAATTCGAAAAGGCTAGAAACGAAAACATCCTTACTGATGATAATGTTGGCAAAATTGTTGAAACTTATTTAAATAGAAAAGATGTTCAAGGATTTGCTCACGTTGCTAGTCTGGAAGAAATCCAAGAAAACGACTTTAATTTGAATATTCCAAGATATGTAGATACCTATGTTCCTGAAAAGAGACCATCTACAACAGAATTACTTGATAAAAATAAAGCTATTCAAAATCAAATTGATGCAAACAATAAAAAGATGAAGACTTTGATTGAAGAAGACAGTGATGATCAAGCTTCTATCATCATTAATAAGCTAATTAAATGATGATTAAAAAACTGAGTTGAACTTATACACTTAGTCCGTTTATAGTAAAATTATAATTATGCAGGAGGCACATTATGTCCAGTTACAGAACACAAAGTGAATTAGACTTTGAAAAAGAAATAGTCCACCAGTTAACTATTGGTAGTAACCAGTGGACCGAACGAAAAGATTTATATGAAGCAACACCCGAAATGTTATGGGGTAACTTCAGAGAAAAGTTAAACAGAAACAATATTGCAGCACTAAAACACAAAGAACTCACTGATGAAGAATTTAACCGTGTTAAATCTCGCATCAGTAACGTTAAGAGTCCTTATGATGCCGCTAAAATCTTGGATGCCGAAAATGGAATTGGTAAGATTGAAATTCCAAGAGATGACGCATCACAAGGTACTGTTACTTTAAACATCTTCTGGAAGGCAGATGTAGGCGGTGGAAATTCCAGTTATGAAATTGTCCGCCAAGCCATCAGACCACGTTCAAATGATGATGATTCTGATCGTCGTTTCGATGTCACATTATTAATCAATGGTCTTCCATTAATTCAAATCGAATTAAAGAAATCTACAGTTGAAATTAACCAAGCATTTAACCAAATCAAAAAGTACGCCGGTGAAAATAAATACACTGACATTTATTCATTATTACAAATGTTTGTCATCATGAGTCCCGACAGCTCAGCTTACTTTGCTAACGCTCGTCCGGATGAATTCAACAAATCATTTGTCTTCAAGTGGCGTGATAAGGATAATAATCCGGTTGAAAATGGGATGGACTTCGCTAAGTCAGCATTGAATATTCCAATGGCTCATAAACTAGTTAGTGAATACAAGGCCATTGATGAAGAACGTAAGAAGTTACTATTACTACGTCCATACCAAATCTACGCGATTGAAGCGGTATTAAAACGTATTCAAGAACATGAGAATGGATACGTTTGGCATACTACCGGTTCTGGTAAGACATTAACATCATATAAGACTGCTAAATTGGCAGCACAATTACCATCAGTAGATAGAGTTGTTTTCTTAGTTGATCGTAAAGCATTAGATGATCAAACAGTCGGTAACTTCAAAGCATATGCTTCTAATGATGATATGACCATCAATAAGACCGACAATACCGCTAAGCTTCGTAAGGCCTTATTAAAGGGTGGTAATAACATTATTATTTCATCAATTCAAAAGATGGCAAACTTGGTTAATTCAGAACAACAAGCTCAAGAAGAGGGACGTAACACCAGGGTTGCTCAATCTAATCTATTAGACAAACGAATTTGTTTCTTCGTAGATGAAGCTCACCGTTCTCAATTCGGTAAGATGCGTCAGGATATCAGCAATGCATTTAAGAATGCCAATTGGTACGGATATACAGGAACCCCAATCTTCCATGAAAATAGAAAGAAATTCCAAGGGGATCGTGGTGTTACCACACAGGAACTATTTGGCAAAGAATGTCACCGTTATACCTTAGTTAACGCTCTAGAGGACCATGCAGTTCTTCCGTTTAACGTCGAACACGTTAACACCATTACTAACGTTAATGAAATCGTTGAAGAAATCATGCAAAAGCAAACGGCTAAGGAACTAAAGAAGAAGGGCCAAGAGCTAACTATTTCAGAAGAAAACGACATCAAGAATGAATTGAACGAAATGTCTGATGCTGAAAAGGAATCATACCTTCCAAATGATATATACGAAAACGATGAACATTTAGATCAAGTTGTTGATTATATTTTGAAAACTGGACCTAAAAAGATGAGTTTGGGTAAGGGTAATTACAACGGAATCTTAGCTACTAGCTCAATTCCAATGGCAATTCGTTACTATAAGAAGCTAAAGGAACAAAAGAAATTACATCCAAATGAAGTGGATAAAGATTGGCCACGTGTCGCTATTACATACTCACTAGCTGAGAATGATGATGCCCACAAGGAAAATATGGAAGGGATGGATGAAGCAATTGCCGATTACAACGACATTTTTGATACCAACTTCCATAACAATAACGAAGAAATCAATCTTTATAATGAAGATGTTGCGAAGAGAACTGCCCGTCGTGAATCTTACTATGCGCATTTGAAACGTGATCAAGAAATTAACCTAGTAATTGTTGTTAACCGACTATTGACTGGTTTTGATGCACCACGTTTGAATACACTTTTTGTTGATAAGAACCAATTAGAATACGCCAACTTGATCCAGGCTTATTCTAGAACTAACCGTTTGGAAAATAACGATTTAAAACGTGAAGGTCAAATTGTTACTTTCAGAAAGCCATCAATTTCAGAAGAAAATGAAAAAGAAGCTTACCGCTTATACGGTGGCGAAGGTTCATATGAAGAGCTAATGCGCCCTAAGTATATGGATGCAGTTGCTAAGTTCAAGAGTGAAGTTGCACACTTGAAGCGAATTGCACCAAATGCTGATGCTGCTGATGATTTAAAGGGTAAGGAAGCTAAAGCTGATTTTGTTAAGTCATTTAGACGTGTTAATACCCAATTGAACTCATTAACAATGTATAACGACTTTACTTGGGATAATGCCGAAGAAGAATTCGGGATTAGTGAAGATGAAGTTCAACATTACATCGGTAAGTTCCACCGTATTAAATCTGAAATTCAAGAAAATCAAGACGATGATGAAGACAATGAATTAAGCAACTTGGACTTCTCACTTTCAATTGGATCAACCGTCTTAGTTGACTACGATTACATCACCGGTCTACTAAAAGAATTAGTTGATATTCGTAACAGTTATGATACTGATGAAGAATATCAAGAAAACATGACCGATTACCTACAAAAGGAAGCTGAAATTCAAGAACAGATTACTAAATACGAAAAGTCTGGTCACGAAAAACAAGCCGCATTGTTACGTGAAATCTTGTCCTACTTGGATGAAAATGTGGTTGAACCAGACAAGTTTGATGACTTTGTTCACCAATATAAGGGTAACAAGTTAAACGGATTAGTAAATGACTTCGCAGACAAATGGGGATTAGACACTGAAGAATTAAAACGTGTCGCAACAGAACGTCATCGTAAAGTCGAAGAAGGTTCACATTTGCAAAACCTAATCGATCATGGTGATTTGGACCACGCTGCTGAACAACAAGACGATGACAGCCTAAAGATTCCAATTGTTTACAACGCTAAAGCAAACAAAAATATCAATGCATTTATCGATAAAGAAATTGATGCATACTTATAAGGAGAATGAACATGCCAGAAGAAAAGACACAAAGCTTAGAAAACGCACTATGGAGTGCTGCTGATGCACTACGAGGTAACATGGATGCCTCAGATTACAAGAATTACCTATTAGGATTAATTTTCTATCGTTTTCTATCAGTTAAATCCCTAAAGGCCTTCGCTGAAAGTAATCGTATGGATGAAAACAACCATGCCGAATTAAAGAAACAATATACTCAATTCTTGGATCCAAACAACATGATTGGTGACATCAAGACTAGAGAAGCCACTATCTCATCACTATTGAAGAAGAATGGATACCACATTGAACCAGAAAACCTATACAGTTCATTAATCGATAACATCAATGATGGCAGTTTTGAAATTGAACAATTAGAAACTGCATTGCACGAACTAGAATTATCAACTAATAACCAAAGTTCACATGGTGATTTTGATGGATTATTCCAAGACGTTGATTTACACAGTAACAAGTTAGGAAATAGCATTCGTCAACGAAACCACGCCATTAGTGAAACCATGTTGGCATTAAATAGTATCGATTTGTTTGGTCACAATGGGGATGTATTGGGGGATGCTTACGAATATCTGATTGCCCAGTTCGCCAGTGATGCTGGTAAGAAGGCCGGGGAGTTCTATACTCCACGCCAAGTGTCTGACATCATTTCACAAATTGTTACCTACAAACGTAATGGTGGGGATGACCAAATCAGAACCATTTATGATCCAGCCGTTGGTTCAGGTTCATTACTATTGAACGTAGCGCAACATGTGGATAGACCAGAACTAATCAAGTACCACGGACAAGAACTAAACACTACTACTTATAACTTAGCTCGTATGAACTTAATGCTTCATGGGGTGTCATACGAAGACATGGAATTACGTAACGGTGATACCTTGGATAAAGATTGGCCGGTTGAAGAACCATACCAATTCGATGCTGTTGTAATGAACCCACCATACTCAGCTAAGTGGGATAATGATGACTCTCGTTCATCTGATCCAAGATTTAGAGATTATGGTAAGCTTCCCTCTAAAGCTGACTTTGCCTTCCTATTACATGGCTTATACCATTTGAAAGAAAACGGGACTATGGGAATCGTGCTTCCTCATGGGGTATTATTTAGAGGTGCTAGGGAGGATAAGATTCGTGAAAAGCTAATAGAAGACAACCGTATTGATGCTGTAATTGGTTTGCCAGAAAACATTTTCCATTCAACAGGTATTTCTACTCTTATATTGGTATTAAAGAAGAACAAGGATAACACAGATGTCTTATTTATCGATGCTTCAAGGGAATTCGAAAAGGGTAAGAATCAAAACCACATTACTGAAGAAAATATCGCAAAAATCATCGATACTTATAAAAACAGAAAAGACATCGATAAGTTTGCTCACGTCGCAAGTTACGATGAAATTAAGGAAAACGATTTTAATTTAAACATTCCTCGTTACGTTGATACATTCGAACCAGAACCAGATATCGATATTAATGAAGTAAAACAAAACATCGCAGATCTTGATGCGGAAATCGCTAAGGTTCAAAAAGAATTCGATGAAATGGCAGCCGATTTAGTAGAAACGGATGTGAATAAGAATGGCAAAGATTAATGTGCCCAGATTGAGATTTAGAGAATTTAATGAATCATGGCAATCAAATAACCTTGGAGATAAATTAAAAGTAACAATGGGTCAGTCTCCACACTCTAAAAATTACACAAACGATTGCAACCAAAATATTCTCGTTCAGGGTAATGCAGATATTTTAGATGGAAAAATAAATCCTAGGATTTATACCAGTGAAGTAACTAAAGTTTCAAAAAAGAATGAAATAATAATGACAGTTAGAGCTCCGGTAGGAGAATTGGCGGTAAATTATTTTAGTAGTGTAGTCATTGGGCGAGGAGTGGCCTCCTTAGCAGGAAATTCTTTTGATTACTTCCTATTAGAAAGAAGTAAAATGATTGGTATTTGGAATAGACTCAGTTCTGGATCAACATTTGATGCAGTTAATTCATCAGATATTAAATCATTAAAAATTAATTATCCTAGTCTTAATGAACAAAAAATAATTGGTTCTTTTTTTGTTAAGATAGATAAAATTATTGAACTAAAAAAGAAGAAATTGGAGCTATTAAAGAAACTAAAACAAGGATATATCAAAAAGATGTTGACTGAAAATGAGGAATTGATACCTAAATTAAGGTTTAGTAGATTTAATGGGACATGGAAAAAATTGAATATTGGTGAAGTTATTAATTATGAACAACCTACTAAATACATTGTTAAATCAACTAAATATTCAGATGAATTTAGTACCCCTGTATTAACAGCTGGTAAAACATTTTTACTTGGTTATACTAATGAAGAAAGCGTAAAGGTGGCTAGTGAAACTAATCCAGTTATAATATTCGATGATTTTACTACAAGTAGTCACTATGTAAACTTTCCTTTCAAAGTAAAAAGTTCAGCAATGAAGATTTTAACTGCAGCAAATAATAATGATACGTATTTTATGTATTGTTTGTTAAAAAGTATAAATTATGTTCCGGCAGATCATAGTAGGCAATGGATTTCAAATTTCAGCAAAATGTCTTTAATGATTCCTGATTATTATGAACAAAATAAAATATCATTATTTATTAAAAAAATAGACAAAATGATAAATGTACAATGTAAAGAAATTAAAGCTTTACAACAAGAAAAGAAAGCGTATTTACAAAAAATGTTTATTTAGTTGTGTAAATATTTTTTCTTTAAGAGGTGTGTATGAGTTATTTTTATAATAACTTCGTTTCAATATTATTTGGAATGATGATTACAATATCTACAGGTATTGCAGGTAAATTTTGTGGTAAAGTTGTTTCATTTTATTGGAATAAAATTAGAAGATATAGATGTAAAGTTAATTTGATTATTGAAAAGGGAAATTTGTATAATAATCAAAGTAGATATAATGAATTACTTTGCATTAGAAATGTTGGAAGTAATTTTCTATATTTGAGTAATGTTGAGGTAAGGGCAGTTTATAAAAAAGGATTTAAAGATAGTGTGTTTTTAGTCCCACCTTTTATTTCTAATCAATTTCCGATAGAATTGGCACCGGAAAGGGCAATTAATTTCAAGTCAAATGGTAGCTTAATTACTGATTTAAATAATATCGTTCAAGAAATAGATGCTATTTATTTGGTCGTAAAAGATACTGAAGGATATGAATATTATTCAGCTGACTTGAAAGATAAACTTTTTGAAATTAATGAAGAAATTAAAAGATATAGTGAACTTTTCCTTAAATAAAAAAGGATTGTAATCAATGATTACAATCCTTTTTACATATTATGGAGGCGGCGGGAGTCGAACCCGCGTCCGAGCATATCGCCATTCGAATATCTACGCTCATAGGGATACTATTTGAAGTTTCGCTGACCAAAGCACCGTATTCCGGGGTTAACATGATCAGCTAACCTGATTAATCTCTTTTACTTAACTTCAGGTGTGAGCAAGTAACGTAAGCCTATCAATTATAAAACCCAAGTTAGCCCCTAGGCAAAGCTAGTTGGATTGTCGTAGACTGCTTATTAGGCAGCTAAAGCGACGTTGTTTGAATTATTGTTTGCAGTTATAATTTAAAAACTGGACGGTTGAGCAGACGCCGCTGCGAACGCAATCCGAATTCGAACTATACCCGTCGAATCCATAACGCCCCCAAAAGGTACATATCAATGTTACCATATTTATAAAGACAGTGAAACGATATTATCATATAAAACACCATTTAGGGTGCGTTTTGCACCATTTTATTGTTATAATGGAGTCTATACCTAAATAAATGAGGGTGAATTAATGAAAAGCAATTCAATTGCAAACGAAAATGTGCCACACTTTTACGTGCGTTTAAAGCACCGTAAGATGGAAAAGTGGTACGTCAATGAAATGCAAGCGGGGAAGAGTCAACGTAAAGCATTCAATCATTC
Organism: Apilactobacillus kunkeei; assembly: GCF_001421115.1. Classification (GTDB taxonomy): domain Bacteria; phylum Bacillota; class Bacilli; order Lactobacillales; family Lactobacillaceae; genus Apilactobacillus; species Apilactobacillus kunkeei_F. The sequence continues at coordinate 131,128 of NZ_JXCW01000003.1, forward strand.
AGACGAAAAAGCAAAATTTGAAATTGATCAAATCGGTTTTTACCAAAAACATCTATGGTTTCACTTTGAAAACGAAAGTGATGCTGGATGGATCCCTAACAAATTTATTCGTAAGAATTACAGAATCTTAAATCTACAGGCTAGCAAGGATAATACCGAAGCTTCAAACGAAGAAAAATCGTTATCAGTATTAGTTCATTTCTCTAGACCAGATTTTGACGTTTACGATAAGTTAGGCAAAATTACTGATAACTTGTCTGATGCAACTTTCAAGAGCATCCTAGTTAACAGTGTCGGATCATACAAAGATTTGACTAAGAAGTCATACCGTCGTGTGAGAAGTCAGATTAATCGTAACCGTCCAGTGATGTTATGGGGCAGACGAGACAATCAATGTATTGTCCTATTTGGCTTTAACCACCGCGTCTTCTTCTATTTTGATCCAGAAGATGGTTTGAACAAGACTATTACAGTTAAGGAATTAACTAAGCTATGGAAACGAAGTGGATACAAGGCCATTAGTTACTAGCAAACAAAAAAGACAGCCGTTGTTTGGCTGTCTTTTTCTTTATTATCACCCGCACGGGGATCGAACCCGTAACTCCGCCTTGAGAGGGCGACGTCTTAAACCAGTTTGACCAGCGGGCAATATCACTAATCAATCACTATATATTTATACTACTATTCATTTTTAGCACTGTCAATGCTGATAGGCGTTGACATAAGGGTATTTTGAGTATTAAGATTAAATATGTAATCAGTTATTGAGTATTCGCCAAATTGGTAAGGCAGAGGACTCTGAATCCTTAATTTACTGGTTCGAATCCAGTATACTCAGTTTCTAAGCGTACATAAAAAGGCACCGTCACAATTAAGTGATGGTGCTTTTTATTAACGACTTTATAAATTATAAAATTACGATTAGAAGGAAAATGAAAAACGCTAGTAACCAAACACAAAGTAAAATACATCCACATGACTGCATCATTTGACCTATGTATCCAACCTTTTCCATAGTAGTAGAAGTACTAGATCTCCTACTACTTGAATAATTATCTATTGCCATGTCGTCATTTTGATTGTATCTAATTGTAGTTCCACAATATGGACAATATCTTAGCATTCCAGTGTATACTTGTTGACAATTTGGACATCTATAATTCATATTAATTTAACCCCTTTAAAAATATAATATAATTATATCACTTTGATTTTATAGTTATATTATTTTTTATGGTCATATTTTATTTCATTTAAGAAATTCTAAACAATTCCCCCCAATTCACAACCATTTACTTCTAGTATGTTAGAATCGAGTTAAATGAAGGGTAAGGGGTGATTAGTTTGCAAATTATCAGTGATGTATTAGCGTTAATTGTCGCGATTGAAGCATTGTTCATCATGATTCTAGAAATGTTCTTTAGTCGTACTAAGATGGCTCAAAAGGCATTTGATCTATCGATGGAACATCTATTTACACCTGAGACTAAGATTAGCATGGCTAACCAAGGCCTATACAATGGTTTTATCGGTGTCGGCATTCTATTGACGATGTTTGTTCTACCACAATCCATTGCAACTTTTAACCTATATCTATTTATAGGATTTGTGGTTGTTGCCGCCGTCTTTGGTGGTTTTACCGCTAACAAGAAAATCATCATCACACAAGGTTTGCCAGCCGCATTGGCATTGATCTCATTATTCATCACAAATAATATTTAAAACACAGACGTCACTTGATAGTGGCGTTTTTTATTTACAAAAAAATCCTTATCATATGGCAGATAAGGATTCTTAGAGAAGATTATAGTATATGTAAAACCAACACGATTAAGGCGGTTAAGATCGTCTTAATCATCAGTGGCCAGTCAATTACGTCTAACGTGAAGAGAATGACTTCGAAAATAACGAAGAAAATCTCAAAAATGGCTAGCTTTTTTAACTGCACATTCTCAACGAACATGATGAGTAGTTGCGCAATCAAACAAATTACTAGGGTAATTAGCGAGAGGACGTAAAACCAGCTATATATTTGGGAAAATCCCTCAGTTTCCATCCGATTGGAGGTTTCCAAATGGATTAGGCCAAATACTAGACTAGTGATTAATAGGTATAGATTTGCGAATATACATAATAATCGGAAAGTCATATTGTTATTCTTTTTCAATTTTTCTCCCCCTTAGTATTTATCAGCTATATTGAAAAGGAATATTCGTATTTTACAACTTTAATATGAGAGAAAGGTAAAGTCGGATTTTAGAATGAAAGATGAAAATAAAAAATCTTTCATCGTATATGGCAATTTTATAAAGTGACAGCAGCAATTTAACAGTTAAATGTCTTTACGGTGGGGGATTGATGCTTTTAGAAAGATTTAACCATTATGATAGAAAATTATACACAGTGTCTAAAAACGGCATTTATATTTTATTGTATTCTTATAAAAAAGAAGCTATCTTTTGATAGCTTCTTTTTGTTTACTTAACTGTAGCGCCAAGGCTGCCCTTGAAGTGACTTAGTGCAAAGTCATGACCAGCTTGAGTTAATCCAGCGACACCTTTTTCATGCACAACCACGTCGTAGTTTAGGTTGTAAGCGGAAATAGCAGTGTGCAATACACAAATATCTGTGCAAACACCTACAAGGTGTAATGTATCAATTTTTCTTTCACGTAAACGAAGATCTAAATCAGTTCCGGCAAAGGCACTGTATCTGGTCTTGTCGTACATGTAGACTTTTTCTTCATCCTTATGTTCGTTGTACCAGTCGTTTAGTTTTCCGTAGAAATCACGACCCCAGGTATTCTTTAAGTTATGTGGTGGAAATAACTTAGTTTCTGGATGGTAGGGGTTATTTTCTTGATGCAAGTCGGTTGGTAGGATGACACACTTGCCAGCTTGACGAAATTCTTCGGCTAAATCAACGATGTAATCAACTAGCACTTGGCCAGGTTTTCCAACGGTGAGCTTTCCTTTGTCGTCAACGAAATCGTTTGTGTAATCAATAATCAGTAGGGCTTCATTACTCATGATGGATAACTCCTTAATTAAATTACTACTATTATATATGAGTATTTAAAAATAACCAGTTTTATTTATCGAAAACATAAGAAAAAAGCAGGACCAAATGTCCTACTTAAGTTTTAATAAATCTAAATCCATCACGTTTAAAATGTTTGCGATAATCACAATCCAATTAATTGCTACTAATTCAAGATTAATATCAGGAGTAAGCATGCAGGCAGCAAAGAGCACTAGGACTAAGATTCCTAAAAAGACTTCCTTTGCTAATATGCTTCTCAAAAAGAAATTGAATATTATTTGAATTAAGTAGCATAGAGCGAGGACAAAGAATAGTAAGCCGATCATAACGGCATTTTCAATGTCGATACCATCCGAAAATGTGTATACCATTCCGGTCGCTAAATATAAAGCCACCAGGAAGAATTCACAGATTGAGATGATAATCGCGGCAATCTTGCTGTTCATTTTATAACTCCATTTTTTAAACTAACAGTATAAAATGATACTATTTGCAACAAAATACGTCAAGTTGTTGCTTTTTATAGTATAAAATTTTTGTTATAGTATAATGTGATTATTCAAAAGATAAATCGAGGAAAAATTTACCAAGGTCTAAGATATGACTGGTAGAAATCCAGACGTCGTTAAAGGCCATGGAGCTTGTATCGGTCATTTCACTGAAGTAATCCAAGAGGTGACTGTTTTCTTCTAAAAATGATCTGTTCATGCGATTGGCACGAATCCGATTTTTAGGGAAAAAGAGGTCAGGATTACCGACAGCAACGTCGTCTTGAATTAACATTTGGATGGCGTTGTTGTACTTATTATTATTAATGATGACCTTGTCAGGATTGTTTTTAACAAACGTCAAAACGTTTCTTAATGCATCAGAATTACTTCCCATAGTATTACTCCTTTGTGTGTATTTAATAAAAGGGTAATGCAATCCCTTTTAAAATCAACGAGTAGAGTATATAATAATCTTTTGAATTTTAAAACGGCAATTAATAAAAAAATCGTTCGGAGTGAATGTAAATATGATAAAACTCGCTAAGAAGTATTTAGTATGGTGGGCAGTTGTTGCAGCTGTCCTATTTATGGTGGTGCAAGTCTCATGTGACTTGTATTTACCAACCGTTACTTCTAACTTAATCGACAAAGGGGTCGCCCAAAATGATATTAACTATATCTGGACCCAAGGTCTTCAGATGTTAGGAGTTGCGTTTATCGGGGTGCTAGCAGCGGGGGGTAACATCTTCTTTGCTGCCACCCAATCCCAAAAGATGGGGAAGAAAATTAGATCAGCTTTATACCGTAAGATTATTTATTTAGCTGACCAAGACTTGGATAAGTTTGGGGATGCATCATTAATTACTAGAAATACTAATGATGTTGTGCAAATCCAAAACGTAATGATTCAAGTATTAAGAATGATGGTGATGGCACCAATTATGTTAGTGGGTGCAATGGTATTGGCTTTTGTTAAGAGTCCACATCTTACCGTTGTCTTCCTATGCGCATTAGGTGTCTTATTAGTCTCTGTATTTGTCATCATGTCATTTGCCGGACCTCTATTTAAGAAGTTACAAGGTCAAACTGATAGATTGAACTTGGTCTTTAGAGAAGGTTTAACCGGTGTTCGTGTTATCCGTGCGTTTAACCGTGATCAATATGAACAAGACCGTTTCGACAAGTACAACAACAAGTATGCTAAGACAGGAATCAGAGTCTTCATGCTTACTTCATTAATGTTCCCACTTATGACTTTCATCCTAAGTGGAACTAACGTTGGAATCGTATGGTTTGGTGCCAAGATGATTTCTACTAACTCACTTGCAGTTGGTAACTTGGTATCATTTATGACTTATGCTACTCAAATCTTGATTAGTTTCATGATGCTTTCAATGCTTTTCGTATTTATTCCTAGAGCTCAAGCATCAGCAAGTCGTATCAATGAAGTATTAGATGTTAACGATTCAATCGTCGACGCTGACGAAACTGTTGCACCAAAATCTGATTCAGCTAGTCTTTCATTTGACCACGTTGACTTCAGATACGGTGACAGCAATAAGTTAGCGCTTGAAGACATTAATTTCTCAGCTAAGTCCGGTCAAACCGTTGCCATTATTGGTGAAACTGGTTCTGGTAAGTCTAGTTTGGTTAACTTGATTCCACGTTTGTATGACGTTTCAAGTGGTGAAATCAAGATTGATGACACTCCAATCAAGGACATGGCACAAAAAGATCTTCATAAGTTAATCTCAATTACTCAACAAAAGGCAGTCCTATTCACAGGTACTGTTAAAGAAAACATGATGTATGGTAATGAAGATGCTACAGATGATGAAATCTGGCATGCACTAGAAGTTGCTAAGGCAGCCGACTTTGTTAAAGAAGAAGGCGGGTTAGACACCCGTGTTGAACAAAACGGTGATAACTTCTCTGGTGGACAAAAACAACGTTTGGCAATTGCTAGAACGATTCTAAAGAACGCTGACGTTTATGTATTTGATGACTCATTTTCAGCATTGGACTTCAAGACTGATGCTGAATTAAGACAAGCATTGAACAAGGATGAAAAGATTCAAAGTGCTGTAACAGTAATTGTTGCGCAAAGAATCTCAACCGTTGCCGATGCCGATGTCATCTTAGTATTGAACAATGGTAAGGTCGTTGGATCAGGTACTCACGCAGAACTATCCAAGGATAACCCATATTACCGTGCTATCTTAGACTCACAAATTAAGAAGGGAGATGACGACCGTGCATAATCATGGAAAAGGAAAAGGCGCAAAAGCAGAAAATTTCTGGTCAGCAACATGGCGCTTAGTGAAGTATGTTAAACCATGGATGCTAGGAATCATCTTCACATTAATCATGGCAATCGCTGCCGTGGTACTACAAATTGTTACTCCTAAAATTTTAGGGGAAGCTACAACTGAAATTTACAAGGGTGTTATGAAGGCCTTTGTGATGAAGAAACAAGGCTTACACGTTTCTTCAATTCCAATCGATTTTACAGCAGTTGGTCATATTCTAATTACAGTCGCTTCATTATATATCTTGGCTGCGCTATTCAACGTTGGTCAACAATTCATTATGACTTACATTTCTCAAAAGGTTGTTTACCAATTGAGAAAGGACTTGAAAGCTAAACTAGAACGTTTACCAATCTCATACTATGACACTCATTCCAATGGGGATATCATGTCTAGAATGATCAACGATATGGATAACATTTCTACCATGCTTCAAACCAACTTAACGCAATTCATCACCAGTGTGCTACTATTCTTTGGTGTGCTATACATGATGTTAACCATTAGTTTCTCACTAACATTGGTTGCTATCTGTACACTTCCATTGATTGGAATTATCGTTGGTGTAGTTGCTCCTAAGTCACAACGTTTCTTCAGTAAGCAACAAAGTCACTTGGGTGATGTTAACAGTCAAGTTGAAGAAAACTTTGCTGGTCACACCATCATCAAGACTTTCAACCGTGAAGAAGAGGCAATCAAGCAATTCGAAGAACAAAACGATAAGTACTACAGCTACGCATGGAAGGCTCAATTCGTATCTAGTTTCATGTTCCCATTAATGAACTTCGTTAAGAACTTAAACTACGTTTTCGTAGCCATCTTTGGTGGTATTAAGGTTGCCGCTGGTGCCGTTACTTTAGGTAATGTTCAAGCATTCCTACAATACGTCAACATGTTTAACCAACCAATCACCAACTTAGCTAACTTAACTAATACCATTCAATCAACTATCGCATCTGCTGAACGTATCTTTAAGGTCTTAGATGAACCTGAAATGCAAGATTCAGATGTGAAGTTGGCACACGAAGAAACTAACGACAAGATTAAGTTTGAAGATGTTAACTTCAGATATGTTGAAGACACTCCTTTAATTAAGGACTTCAGCCTAGATGTTCCAAAGGGAACCACTGTTGCCATCGTTGGACCAACCGGTGCTGGTAAGACTACCATCATTAACTTGCTAGAACGTTTCTACGATATTGATTCTGGATCAATCAAGTTAGATGGTGTTGATACTCGTGAATACTCACGTAGTGAACTTAGATCACACATCTCAATGGTGCTACAAGATAGCTGGTTATTCTCTGGTACCATCTTTGATAACATCAAGTATGGTAATGCAAACGCTACTGATGAAGAAGTATATCAAGCGGCTAAGGAAGCTCAGGCAGACGAATTTATTGAAAAGTTACCTGACGGATACGATACTGTGTTAAACGAAGCAGCATCAAACGTTTCTCAAGGTCAACGTCAATTAATCACAATTGCGCGTGCATTCCTTGCTAACCCAGAAATCTTAATCTTGGATGAAGCAACTAGTTCAGTTGATACTAGAACTGAATCGTTAATCCAAGACGCAATGGACCGTTTGATTCAAGGTCGTACTAGTTTCGTTGTTGCCCATAGATTATCAACTGTGCAAAACGCAGAAAAGATTATTGTGATGAACCATGGACAAATTAAAGAAACTGGTAACCACAAGTCATTAATGGAACAAAATGGTTTCTATGCTGACTTATACAACTCACAATTTATTGGTAACAATCTATAATTAGGTGATGAAGACGATGAAATATAATAAGACGGAATTGGCGATTCAAAAGTTAGTCGACGATGGGGTCGTTCCTGGCGTTAACTATGCATTTATTGATGAAGATGGCACGCAACGTCATCTGATTGGGAACAAGCAACTAGTGCCCAAAGAAGTGCCTTTAGATGATGGTCATTTGATTTATGATATGGCATCCTTGACCAAGGTTGTTGGAACCACGATGGTGATTTTAAAACTAGTCGAAGACGGTAAGCTATCGCTAGAAGATTCAATTAGTGACTACTTACCAGAATGGCAATATCCAGAAGTGACCGTGCGTAATCTAATTACCCACACTTCAGGAATTGAGGGGTACATTCCACATCGTGATCAACTAGACCATGATGAGCTAATCGATGCACTCTTGGGATTGAAAGCGGGTGCTGGTTTAAATCACGAAATGCACTATGCTGATGTCAACTTTATCTTCTTAGGATTAATCGCTAAGCAGGTGACTGGAAAAGCCATTCAACCTTTAATTGAGGAATTGGTCTTAAAGCCATTACACATGGTCAACAGTTCATTTCATCCTGACGCCGACAATTGTGTTCCAACCACATACGATGAAGAACACGGGTTGTTACAAGGCCATGTTCATGATCCAAAAGCACAAGTGTTAGGTGAGGACTGTGGTTCAGCCGGACTATTCAGTAATATGGATGACTTATTGTTGTTTGTGGAATCTATATTGAATCCAGACGACAATCCAGTTCTAAGTTCTAACACAGTCCGTGGTTTTTACATCGACCAGACTAAGCATGACTTAGGTAGAAGCTATGGCTTTGAAAGAATTAATTACAAGGGGATGCCATTTATCTGGCAATCTGGTTTTACCGGAACCTTTATCGTGATTATTCCTGAAAAGAAACACGCTATGGTATTTCTATCAAACCGCATTCATCCCGTATCACCAAACGAATATTATATTGAACGTCGTAAACCTTTGATTGAAACCTATTTAAATGAAAACAAATAAAAAAGACGGATACTTAATGTATCCGTCTTTTTGTTTATTAATATGATTCTGAAACGTCAATCTTTTCTTGTGCAGAGAAGTCATCGTTAGGGTAACGGCGCTTCAATGCCTTGATTAAGATGTGTTTTGCGATGATGTTGTTTCTAGCTAGGATAGGACCGTGGAAGTAAGTGCAGTAAACGTTTTTGAAGATTGCACCTTCAGCTTGATCGGTACCGTTGTTACCGTAACCTTGTTCAACGTCACCTAATGGACGTTCGCCATTTCCGGTGTAAGTAACACCTTGGTGGTTTTCGAAACCGTGGTAAACTTCACCGGTTTCCTTGTTCTTAATCTTGATGTCACCGATGAAACGGTTGTCGTGTTGTTGTTCAGTGTAGTGGTCTAATACGCCGATACCAGGAATCTTGTTTCCTTCAGCGTCGATGTAGTACTTACCTAGAAGTTGGTAACCACCACAGATAGCTAACAAGCAACCATCTGAATCGATGAACTTTTTGATCTCATCTTTTTTAGTTTGGAAGTCTTTTGAAACAATGCTTTGTTCAAAATCTTGTCCACCACCGAATACGGCGATGTCATAGTCATCAGATTTGAAGTCTTCGTCTAAACTAACGACTTGTGATTCAACGTTGATGCCCATTTTCTTTCCATAGTATTTAAGAACTAAGATATTTCCTAAATCACCGTAGGTATTCATCAAATCACCGTATAGATGGGCAATGTGTAATGTATATTCTTTGGTCATTATTCCATACCTCCCTTAATGTAACCTTTTTCTGCAAAGTCTTTTCTTAATTGAAGCATTGCAGTGTAGGTAGCTAGGATGTAAACCTTCTTAGTTGGTAGAGTAGGGATTTCTTCGACTACCTTTTCTAAGTTAGGTTGCACTTCATGGATGTTTTCATCCACACCGGCAACCTTGAATCTAAAGGTAATGTCCTTGTATCTTTCACCACCGGTGATGAACTTCTTGATTGGCATCTTGGTGAAGCGTTCAAATTCACCGTCCCAAATCCAACTAGTGTCAATTCCGTCAGCGTAGTTGGCGTTTAGTAGGCAGATTAGTGAGAAGTCATCTTTTTCCTTTGAGATGGTATCGATAACTTGGTTTAGACCAACAGGGTTCTTAACCAATACTAATGTAGTTTCCTTACCATTGATGTCGATTAATTCCTGACGACCAAAGACACGTTCGTTGGCAGTAAATGAGTTAGCGATGTCCTTTGGATCAACGTCTAGGAAACGGCCAACTGAATAAGCAGCTAGGGCATTGTAGATGTTATATATTCCGCCAATTCCAATTGATAGATCTTGGCCATCGACAGTGAAGTCAGATGAGTTAGGAGTTAATGCACCTAGTTTAGTTAATTCATGAGTTAGTTCTGGGCGTTTGAAACCACAGTGTTCACAGAAATAGTTACCTAAGTTGGCGTAACTGATGTAGTGGTAGTGCAAGATGTTTTGACATAATGGACATAAGACACCATCAGTATTTGGTTCCGCCTTGAAGTTATCTTCGTTATCATGATTCTTGAATCCGTAGTAAATCTTTGGATTTGGTAAATCAACGGAGTTAAAGATTGGTGCATCACCATTGGCGATGATAGTGGCTTCTGGCGCTAGTTTGACACCATCAATAATCTTCTTATAGGTAGTGTAGATTTCACCATATCTATCCATTTGATCACGGAAGATGTTAGTGAAGACAAAGGCGATTGGTTTAACGTACTTAGTTAGTTTAATAACGTTTGCTTCATCGACTTCCAAGACAGCAAGTGGACGGTTGGTCTTAGGATTTTTAGCTTTTAGAAATGTAGTTACTAGACCTTGTTCCATGTTAGAACCAGATGGGTTAGTAACAACGTTTTGGTATTTTTGTTTTAGCACTTGAACAGTAAGTGCAGTGGTTAGGGTTTTTCCGTTAGTACCAGTAACCACAATAATGTCATAGTTTTGACCTAGATGTTTTAAAATCGCTGGATCAATTGCGGTGGTAATCTTTCCAGGAAGAGAACTTCCTCCGTTCATAAAGGTATGTAAAAACCAGTATGAAGACTTACCCGCAAAAGTCGCAAATTCGCTTCTTATAGACATTGCTTGTACTCCTTAATTAATTAATACACAAAATTTTATCATACTTTACTATTATAGACCGAATAATTGCATTATTTCAGTAAAATGATGTAAATTCTTTGGAACTGTCGAAATTAATTCATAAATCAGCTATAATAATAAATGAAAAAATACAGAAAGCGAGTTTAATCATGGCACAACTATATTATCGCTACGGGGCAATGAACAGTGGAAAGTCCATTGAAATCATCAAAGTTGCTCATAATTATGAAGAACAAGGTAAATCAGTCGTAATCATGACAAGTGCATTGGACACAAGGGAAGAAAGAGGTACTGTTGCATCCCGAGTAGGATTAAGCAGAAGTGCACATGTTATTGAAGCGGATTCTGATTGCTTTGAAATGGTCAAAGAAATTGACCCAGATGCTAGTTGTATCTTAATTGACGAAGCCCAATTTTTGACTAAGGCTCACGTCTTACAATTAGCAAAGATTGTCGATGAACTATCGATTCCAGTAATCGCATTTGGTTTGAAAAATGACTTCCAAAACAAGTTGTTTGAAGGATCTGAAGCGTTATTGTTGTATGCTGACAAGATTGAAGAAATGAAGACTATTTGTTGGTTCTGTGGTCGCAAGGCTACAATGAACCTTCGTTTCCATGACAATCAACCAGTATATGAAGGTGAACAAATTCAAGTAGGTGGAAATGAATCATACTACCCAGTATGTCGTAAGCATTATTTCAACCCACCTTTGGATGAAATGGGAAAGTGAGGAATAATTAATGGATGAAATATTTGAAAAGCTGCAATCAGTAGTTGATCGATACGATGAACTAAACGAATTGATCAGTGACCCAGAAGTTATCGCAGATACAAAACGTTTCATGGAACTATCTAAAGAAGAAGGTAGTCTAAGAGAAGTTGTTGCTGCTTACAACAAGTACAAGGACGTAGTCTCACAACTAGAAGACGACAAGGCCATGCTTGCTGAAAAGCTAGACGACGACATGAATGAAATGGTTAAGAGTGAAATTAGTGAACTAGAACCACAAAAGGCTGAACTTGAAGAACAAATCAAGATTATGCTATTACCTAAGGACCCTAATGATGACAAGAACATCATCATGGAAATCCACGGTGCTGCTGGTGGGGATGAAGGTAGTTTATTTGCCGCTGACCTATACAACATGTACATTCGTTACGCTGAAAGCCAAGGCTGGAAGACATCAATCATTGATGAAAGTGACACCGAAGTTGGTGGATTTAAGGAAATCGCCATCATGATTCAAGGTGATAATGTCTATTCTAAGTTGAAGTTTGAAAACGGTGCTCACCGTGTTCAACGTGTTCCTTCAACTGAATCAGCTGGTCGTATCCATACTTCAACTGCTACTGTTGGTGTTATGCCAGAAGCAGAAGACGTTGACTTAGAAATCGATCCAAAGGATATCAAGACTGACGTTTACCGTGCATCTGGTGCCGGTGGACAACACGTTAACAAGACTTCTTCAGCGGTTAGAATGACCCACTTGCCTACAGGTATCGTTGTTGCTATGCAAGATGAACGTTCACAACAACAAAACCGTGCTAAGGCAATGCAAGTGTTGAAGTCACGTGTATACGATTATTACCAACAACAAGAAGAAGATAAGTATGACGCTGAAAGAAAATCAGCCGTGGGTACTGGTGATCGTTCAGAAAGAATTAGAACTTACAACTATCCTCAAAACCGTGTTACTGACCACCGTATTGGTTTGACAGTTAACAAGTTAGATAAGGTTATGAATGGTGACTTAGAAGATATCATTGACGCGTTGATTCTATCTGACCAAACCGAAAAGTTGGAGCAACTAAAGAATGAATAATATGACTTATTTTGAAGCCCAGAAGAGGGCTTCTTTTCTTATCTCCGAAAAAAATTTAGATGAGGAGACCGCTAAAATATTCTTAATGGAAATGTTTGGCTTCGATAATACCCACTTATTGTTACATTATCGTGACGAAATGAAACAAGAAGACATCAAAAGATACTTTGATTGGATTGACCAATATTTAAATGGCCAACCGGCTCAATACATCATCGGTGAGACTGAGTTTTACGGTAATCGTTTTAAAGTCGATGATAGAGTACTAATTCCACGCCCTGAAACAGAGGAGTTAGTAGAGTGGTTATTGACTGATTTTGCCAATCAAAAAGACTTAAAAGTGCTCGATATGGGAACCGGAAGTGGTGCTATTGCCATCTCGATTAGCAAGGAACATCCAGACTGGCAGGTAGATGCTGCTGACATCTCCGCAAAAGCCTTACAGGTAGCCGGTTTGAACAATGAAATTAACAAAACGAACGTTAGGTTCATCGAGAGTGATTTGTTTAACGCTATTTCCGAAGATTATTACGTAATTATCAGTAATCCTCCTTATATTTCCGAAGATGAGATTAAGTATATGGATGAAAGTGTCATAGAACACGAACCAAAAGAAGCGTTATTTGCAAAAAATAATGGCTTATTTATGTATCAAAAAATCGCAGAATATATTAAAATAAAGAAGGACACTGTACACGGCAGTTTATATCTTGAAATTGGGTTTAAACAAACTGAAGCAGTAACCGAGATTTTTACTGAGTTAATTCCGGGATGCGAAGTCACTAGTCGTAAAGACTTCTTCGGTAATCCAAGGATGATTCGAGTAAAGTATTAGGGAGGGATGTATTTATTTATGGACACAAAAATCTACACTGCAGATGATTTAGCTGCAGCCGCTAAAGATATCGTCGATGGAAAGCTAGTTTCTTTCCCAACTGAAACGGTATACGGTTTAGGGGCAGACGCAACTAATGAAGATGCGGTTAAGCAAGTTTACGCGGCTAAAGGACGTCCAAGCGACAATCCTTTAATCGTCCATGTTGACGGCCCAGAAATGGTTGAAAGATATGCACAACCATTGTCTGATGAGGCAAAGAAGCTAATTAATACATTTTGGCCTGGACCATTAACCATCATTTTTAATTTGAAAGACAATGTATTATCTAAAACCGTTACCGGTGGATTAGATACTGCAGCATTTAGAAACCCTAACAATGATGTCACTTTATCATTAATCAGGGAATCAGGGGTGCCAATTGTGGGACCATCTGCTAACACATCTGGAAAACCAAGTCCTACCTTGGCCAAGCATGTTTACCATGATTTAAAAGGTAAGATTGCAGGAATTCTAGATGACGGTGAATGCCAATATGGTGTTGAATCCACTGTCTTAGATATGTCGACTGATCGACCCGCAATTTTAAGACCAGGTGCTATCTCAGCCGAACAAATCGAAGAAATTATCAACAAACCTGTGCTAGATGAACGAGTACATTTATCCGCTAGCCAAATTCCAAAGGCTCCAGGAATGAAGTACAAGCACTACGCACCATCAGCTCAAGTCTATATTGTCGATTCCACAAGCGACTTCAAAGAAGCAGCTAAGTGGGCATCACAACAAGATCATACTGTTGGAGTCATGGCAACTGATACTGTTTTAAACGATATTGATTGGCCTGATAATGTCGAAACATTTTCATTAGGAGATACCGTCTTATCAGCAAGTCATGCTTTATTTGCAGGACTAAGACATTTTGACAATGAAGAGGAAGTAAAATCAATCTTGACCCAAGGTTTTGCAAATCAAGGCATTGGTGAAGCATATATGAACAGATTGAATAAATCTGCTGGACAAAAACATTTTAATAAATAGTTACGTAACTTTTGAGGGGGCACTTCTGTCATGAAATACGATTACCAAAATGAAGACAAAGAATTATGGGATGTAATTAAGAATGAACAAACTCGTCAAGAAAACACAATTGAGCTAATTGCGTCAGAAAACATTGCATCAAACGCTGTGATGGCTGCACAAGGTTCTGTTTTAACTAACAAATACGCCGAAGGGTATCCTGGTAAGAGATACTACGGTGGGTGTGAATTTGTAGATAAATCAGAAACATTAGCGATTGAACGTGCAAAGAAGTTATTTGGGGCTGAATATGTTAATGTTCAACCACATTCAGGTTCACAAGCTAACCAAGCTGTGTACTCAGCATTTTTGAAGCCTGGAGATAAGATTTTAGGGATGGACCTAAACGCTGGGGGTCACTTAACCCACGGTGCTAAGGTAAACTTCTCAGGTAAGATTTACCAATCATTCTCATACGGCCTAGATCCAAAGACTGAACGTCTTAACTACGATGATATCTTAGCAATTGCTAAGGAAGTTCAACCACAAATTATTGTTGCTGGTGCTTCAGCTTACAGCCGTATCATCGACTGGAACAAGTTCAGAGAAATTGCCGACGAAGTTGGCGCCTACTTAATGGTAGATATGGCCCACATTGCTGGACTAGTTGCTACCGGATTACATCCAAGTCCCATCGGAATTGCCGATGTCGTAACTACAACCACTCACAAGACTCTAAGAGGACCTCGTGGTGGAATGATTTTGTCTAACGAAAAATATGCTAAAAAGATTAATTCTGCAATGTTCCCAGGATCACAAGGTGGACCATTGGAACACGTGATTGCTGGTAAGGCTGCTTGTTTCTTTGAAGACTTGCAACCAGCATTTACAGAATACTCAAAACAAGTTATTAAAAATGCAGCTGCTATGGCTGACGAATTTAACAACAGTGATACTATCAAGGTGGTATCTGGTGGTACCGATAACCATTTGATGGTCTTAGACTTAACCAACACTGAATTAAATGGGAAAGAAGCTCAAATCCTATTAGATTCACTTAATATTACAACTAATAAGGAAGCAATTCCTGATGAGAAACTAAGTCCATTTGTTACAAGTGGATTAAGATTAGGAACTCCTGCGATTACTTCTAGAGGGTTCGATGAAAAAGATTCACGTAAAGTTGCAAAGATGATAACACGTGCAATTGAAAATCATGACGATGAAAATGTCTTAAACGAAGTAAAAGAAGAAGTATCCCAATTAACCCAATCACATCCAATTTTTGATTAAAGGAGATTAATCATGGGAAAATTTCAAGTAATGAATCATCCATTGATTCAACACAAATTAACTATTATTAGAAACGAAAATTGTGGAACTAGAGAATTTCGTGAAGTTGTAAATGAAATTGCTTCATTGTTAGCTTTCGAAGTTTCTAGAGATATGCCACTAGAAGATGTTGATGTAAAAACTCCACAAGGTATTGCACATGCAAAGCAACTATCAGGTAAGAAGGTTGCTGTTGTGCCAATTCTTCGTGCCGGTATCGGGATGGTAGACGGTATCTTGGACCTAATCCCTGCCGCTAAGGTAGGTCATATTGGTATGTATCGTGATGAAGAGACCTTAGAACCACACGAATACTTTGTGAAATTGCCAAGTGATATTGACAAACGTCAAATTTTTGTTGTTGATCCAATGCTTGCTACCGGTGGTTCTGCCATCATGGCAATCGACGCTTTAATTAAGCGTGGTGTCGACGAAAGTAATATTAAATTTGTGTGCTTGGTAGCTGCTCCCGAAGGTGTGGAAGCGCTTCAAAAAGCCCATGGTGACGTAGATATTTATACTGCTGCGTTAGATGATCATCTAGAAAACGGTTACATTGTACCCGGACTAGGTGATGCCGGAGATCGTCTATTCGGAACTAAATAAAATAAAAAATCCATCATTTTTTGTGATGGATTTTTTATTTATGTATAACTTTATACTAAAAGTCTAAGATACATTTTTTACAATTTGTAAAGCACAAATTGTAATTTTTGTAAAAAAACAGTTAAATAATTATTTTATTTTGAAATGAAGCCTGAATGGTGGTACTATCTTATTGTATTTTGAAAGAGAAATACATCATCTTAAGAGTTAAAACTATCGTTAATGTGAATTAATGTAACATTAATGTTTAGTATGCTTAGGTTGCGAAAAGGGGTGATAATCTGTGAATGATCCAATATCCACATTTAAGCTATTTGGGCTTACATTCAATATTGGAAACATGGTTTCCGTTACGGTTGCCGCAGTTTTCGTATTCTTGTTCGTATTCATTTGTTCTAGAAAGCTACAAGTGATTCCATCAGGAAAACAAAACTTGCTTGAAATGATTGTTGATTTCACCAACGGAATTGTTAACACTTCTGTTGAAGGTGCTAAAGCCAAGGTTTACGGCCTATTTGCTTTCGTACTATTCGTATTCATCTTCATTTCTAACCAAATGGGACTACTTTTCCAAATTGATTACAATGGGGTTGCCTATGTTAAAAGTCCAACGTCAGATCCAATTGTCACTTTGACATTGGCCGCTATCACGTTGGCATGGGCTCATTTCGCAGGAGTTTCAAAGCTTGGATTCAAGGGTTACTTCTCAAGTACATACTTGAAGCCATTTAAGTTATGGTTGCCATTGAATGTCTTCGAAGAGTTAGCTAACTTCCTAACTCTTGGTTTGCGTCTATATGGTAATATTTTCGCAGGTGAACTACTTCTAGGATTGCTATCTAAATTAGCACTAGGTTACGGTGTATTGGGATACATCCCATCCGTACTTGTTGCAATGATTTGGGAAGCATTCTCAATCTTTATCGGAAGTGTTCAAGCATTCGTATTTGTAACCTTAACATTCGTATACATTTCTCAAAAGATTCAACCTGAGGAATAATTTTATTTATTATATAAGGAGGATTTACCATGGGTGTATTAGCTGCTGGTATTGCTATGGCTGGTGCCGCTATTGGTGCGGGTATCGGTGATGGTATCGTTATTTCTAAATTTATTGAAGGAATGGCTAGACAACCAGAAATGACTGGTCAATTAAGAACTAACATGTTTATCGGTGTTGGTTTGGTCGAAGCTCTACCTATTATTTCTTTAGTTCTATCATTCGTATACATGGCTAAATAATAATATAAAGGTAAAGTAATTCTTCTATTCTCAATTAAGGAGGTGTCAATAGATGCTTTCACATTCATTATTGCCAACTGTCGCTGTGACTGATGGTGGTGGATTGTACTACGGTAACATGATCTTTACAGCTCTTGTTTTCATCATCTTGATGATTCTTATCATGAAATTTGCATGGAAGCCATTATCAGAAATGATGGAAAAACGTGCTAACAAGATTGCCGACGACATCAATTCTGCAGAAAAGTCACGTAAGGACGCTGAAGATTTAGCAAAGCAACGTGAAGACGCCTTAGCAAAATCTAGAGAAGATGCAACTGGCATTATTAATAACGCCAAGCAATCTGCTCAAGTACAAAGTGACCAAATTATCACAACTGCTAGAAACGATGCTCAAAGTATCAAGACTTCTGCTCAAAAAGATATTGAACAAGAACGTAAAGATGCTTTAGCAAACACCAAAAATGATGTGGCCAATTTATCTATTGAAATTGCTTCTAAGATCATTCAAAAAGAATTAAAAGCTGACGATCAAAAGGCATTGATTGATTCTTATATTGAAGGGTTGGGGAAGCAAGATGCTAGATAAAATCACATTCGCAAAACGCTATTCAAAAGCACTTTATGAAGTGCTTGAAGACCAAAATCAAGTTGAAGCCGGTTTGAGTGAATTATTATCTATCAAACAAGTTTTTGATGATAATTCATCACTAAGTCGAGTTTTAACTGATGTAAGCTTTCCAGAAGACAAAAAAGAAAGTTTAATCAAACCTTTGATTGACAATTCTGACGTCGAATTTGTTAAGAACCTTTTAAAAGTTTTATTAGGTGCTAACAAAATGGATGAATTTACTTTGATTGTGGAAGAATTTGAACGTTCTTACAATGAAAAGAATAAGATTGTTCATGCTGATGCACTATCTGTAGTTCCTCTATCCGACGAACAAAAGCAAAAACTTGCAGACGTCTTTAAGGCGCGTGTAGGTGCCAACGAAGTTATCCTAGATAACAAAGTTGATCAAAGTCTAATCGGTGGTGTAATTCTAAAATCATCGAACGTTATTTTTGATGGAAGTGTTAAGACAAAAATTAACAACATTAAAAAACTTCTATTGAGTTAATAACAATATCTATCAAAGAGGTGAAACTTTTATGAGCATTAATGCTGAAGAAATCAGTGCTCTAATCAAGCAACAATTATCCGGTTACAAGGATGACCTAGCTGTTGAAGAAACAGGGGTTGTTACCTATGTTGGTGACGGTGTTGCTCGTGCTCATGGTTTAGATAATGCGTTGTCTGGTGAGTTACTTGAATTCGAAAACGGAATCTATGGTATGGCTCAAAACCTTGAAAGTAACGATGTAGGTATTGTTGTTTTAGGTGACTGTACACATATTCGTGAAGGTGCAACTATTAAACGTACCGGTAAAATCATGGAAGTTCCTGTTGGAGAAGAAATGGTGGGTAGAACCATCAACTCATTAGGTCAACCAATTGATGGTAAGGGTGATATCAAGACTGAATCATCTCGTCCTATTGAAAAGAAAGCTCCAGGTATCATGGACAGACAAAGTGTTTCTGAACCATTACAAACTGGTATTAAGTCAATCGATGCGTTAGTTCCAATTGGCCGTGGTCAACGTGAATTAATCATCGGTGATAGAAAAACAGGTAAGACTTCAATCGCTGTTGATACTATCTTGAACCAAAAGGATCAAGATATGATTTGTATCTACGTTGCGATTGGACAAAAGGACTCAACTGTCCGTTCACAAGTTGCTACTCTAGAAAAGTTTGGCGCAATGGATTACACAATCGTATTGTCAGCCGGTCCTTCTGAACCAGCTCCATTACTATACATTGCTCCATACGCTGGTGCAGCTATTGGTGAATACTTTATGAACCAAGGTAAGCATGTTTTGATCGTTTACGATGATTTAACAAAACAAGCCAACGCTTACCGTGAACTATCACTTATTCTTCGTAGACCTCCTGGTCGTGAAGCATATCCTGGTGATATCTTCTATACCCATTCACGTTTACTAGAACGTGCTGCTAAGTTATCAGACAAATTAGGTGGCGGTTCAATGACTGCTCTACCAATTGTTGAAACTCAAGCAGGGGACGTTTCAGCTTACATTCCAACCAACGTAATTTCAATTACTGATGGTCAAATCTTCTTGAACTCAGACATGTTCTATTCAGGAACTCGTCCAGCCATTGATGCTGGTACATCAGTTTCTCGTGTTGGTGGGGATGCTCAAATTAAAGCGATGAAACAAGTAGCAGGTACTTTGAGACTTGACCTAGCTTCATATCATGAACTACAAGCCTTTGCTCAATTCGGTTCAGACTTGGATGATGCAACTCAAGCTAAGTTGAACCGTGGTGCTCGTACTGAAGAAGTTCTAAAACAACCTCTTCACGCTCCACTACCTGTCGAAAAACAAGTACTTATTCTATTTAGTTTGACTCACGGATACTTAGACAACATTGCTGTTGATGATATCCAACGTTACCAAACTGAATTATTCAACTTCTTCGACGCTTCACACAGTGACTTACTAGATACAATTGTAAACACTGGTAAGTTACCAGAAGGTGATGCTTTAGCAAATGCAGTTGATGAATTTACTAAATCATTCACTCCAAGTAAGCAAGAAGAAACACAAAATAACTAGCTTGAAGGATGGTGAGAACTAATGGCTGAATCTATTAATGATGTTAAACATCGTATTGCATCAACCAGAAATACACGTCAAATTACTACTGCGATGCAAATGGTTTCTACTGCAAAGTTAAACCGTATTCAAAAGCATACCAGTAATTACGAGGAATATGTTTCTCGTGTTAAGGCTGTTGTAATGCATTTAGCTCAGTCTCATTTGTTAGACAAAATTAATTCCTCAAGTAATGCGTCTGACCACAAGTCTGGTAAGACAGCATACCTAGTTATTACATCTGATCGTGGAATGGTAGGAAGTTACAACAGTAATGTGATTAGAGAAACTAATAACTTTATTGAAGAACACACTCCAAATCCTGATGATTATATGATTTTAGCTGTAGGTGGAAATGGTGCTGACTTTTATAAGAACCGTAATGTAAACGTGGCTTATGAATACCGTGGCGTTTCTGATATTCCTACTTTCGCTGAAGTTAGAGAAATCGTTAAGACTGCAAACTCAATGTTTGAAGATGGTGTGTTTGACAAGTTATACGTTTGCTACACACACTTTGTTAACCGTATTTCTTCAACTTTTAGAGCTGAAAAAATGCTACCAATGGATAGCGAAGCATTTGAAGAAGAATCAAGCCAAGACATTAAGGCACATGACTTTAGTGCTGAATATGAAATTGAACCTGACGAATCAGCTGTATTGAAGGTTGTATTACCTCAATACGCACAAAGTTTAGTATTCGGAGCAATCCTTGATGCTAAGACTTCAGAACATTCATCAAGTTCAACTGCTATGCAATCTGCTTCAGACAATGCATCAGATCTTATTTCTAGATTAGAACTACAATATAACCGTGCAAGACAAGCTGCTATCACTACCGAAATTACAGAAATTGTCGGTGGTCAAGAAGCTTTGAAGCACTAATATGACGGGAGGAATTAACGAAAATGAGTACTGGTAAGATTATTCAAGTTATTGGACCAGTCGTTGACGTTGAATTCCCAACGGACGTTGAATTACCTGACATCAACACCGCTCTTCGTGTACACAAAGACGATAACGAAACTTTAGTTACAGAAGTTACCCTTGAATTAGGTGACGGTGTTGTTAGAACTATCGCCATGGACGGAACTGACGGTTTACGTCGTGGAATGGAAGTTGAAAATACTAAAGCTCCTATTTCAGTTCCTGTTGGTGAAAACACTCTAGGTCGTGTATTTAACGTTCTTGGTGAACCAATTGATGGTGGTCCTGAATTTGGCGACGATACAGAACGTTGGCCAATTCACAGACAAGCTCCAAGTTACGATCAATTAAATCCATCTGCAGAAATTCTAGAAACCGGTATTAAAGTTATCGATTTACTAGCACCATACATTCGTGGTGGTAAGGTTGGATTGTTCGGTGGTGCCGGAGTTGGTAAAACTGTTTTAATTCAAGAATTAATTCATAATATTGCTCAAGGACATAACGGTATCTCAGTATTCACCGGTGTTGGTGAACGTACTCGTGAAGGTAACGATATGTACTTTGAAATGAAAGGTTCAGGTGTCTTGGACAAGACAGCCATGGTATATGGTCAAATGAACGAGCCACCTGGAGCACGTATGCGTGTTGCTTTAACTGGTTTGACTATCGCGGAATACTTCCGTGACGAAGTTGGTACCGATGTTCTATTGTTCATCGATAACATCTTTAGATTTACTCAAGCCGGTACTGAAGTTTCCGCATTGTTAGGTCGTATTCCATCAGCCGTAGGTTACCAACCTACATTGGCTACTGAAATGGGTCAATTGCAAGAACGTATCACTTCAACTAAGAAGGGTGCGATTACTTCAATTCAAGCCGTTTACGTTCCTGCCGATGATTACACCGACCCTGCTCCTGCAACTACTTTCGCTCACTTGGATGCAACAACCAACTTGGAACGTTCATTAACTCAACAAGGTATCTACCCAGCTGTTGATCCATTGGCATCAACATCAGCTGCTCTAGATCCATCAATTGTTGGTGAAGAACACTACAAGGTTGCAACCGAAGTACAACAAGTATTGCAAAGATACCATGAACTTCAAGATATCATTTCTATCTTAGGTATGGATGAATTATCTGACGAAGAAAAGACCATTGTTGGTCGTGCACGTCGTATCCAATTCTTCCTATCACAAAGCTTTAGTGTTGCTGAAACATTTACTGGTTTACCAGGTAGATATGTTCCAGTTGCCAAGACTGTTGAAAGTTTCAAAGCTATCCTAGATGGTAAGTATGATGATCTTCCTGAAGATGCATTTAGAAACTGTGGACCTATTGAAGACGTAGTTGAAAATGCTAAAAAAATGAAGCAAAACAACTAAGGAGGGTTCTAATTGGCTGATAACAACTCAGTATTAACCGTTAGTATCGTTACTCCTGATGGTAAGGTATATGAACGTGAAGATGCTCGCTTGGTTATTGTTAGAACCAAGAGTGGTCAATTAGGAATTATGCCTAATCATGTTCCCGTAATAGCTTCATTGGAAGTTGACGAAGTAAAAGTAAAATCCGGTTCAGATGTAGATGAAATTGCCGTTAACGGTGGTTTCGTTGAATTCTCAAACAATAACTTAACTGTTATTGCAGATAGTGCCGAAAAGCAAGGGGATATCGACGTTGATCGTGCCGCTGCTGCGAGAGACCGTGCTCAAAAGGCATTGGAAATCGCTAGACAAAAGCATGATAACCAAGAAATCCTAAGAAACCAAGTTGCTTTAAGAAGAGCTATTAACCGAATTCATGTTGCTAAACATTAAGAAAGAGGTCTGCATTTAATGCAGACCTTTTTTGATACATAAATAAAAAACAAATTAATATATAGTTAGTGAAGATTAGAAAGACAAAATGAAAATTTTATGTTATAGTTGCTATAAAGAATGGAGATATTATGGAATCATCAAATATTAATTCTTTCTTAGATTTAGCTATTCAATTATTCTTTATTGGATTAGCTTTTTGGAGTTTAAATGATATTCATCTAGAGAGATATGTCAAAATGCACATTAATCAGTACCGAATTTTAATAATTCTATTATCTATCTGTATTGGATATGTGTCAGGATCTTTCTTTATATGGGTAATAAACATGACAATAAATCATTAAAATTGAAATTACTGGAGGGTTACCAGTGGATAAAATCGTGATTAAGGGAGGCCAACGCCTTGCCGGTAACGTCCACATTGAAGGTGCAAAAAATGCTGTCCTACCAATAATGGCTGCTACCATTTTAGCCAGTGAAGGGAAAACAGTTTTAAATAACGTACCACTATTATCAGACGTATATACAATGGAAGAAGTTTTACGCTTCTTGAACTTAAAAGTTGACTTTAACACTAATGAGAATCAAATGAGTTTTGATGCTACCAACCAAATCTCATACGAAGCTCCATTAGAATATGTTTCAAAGATGAGAGCATCAATCGTAGTAATGGGACCACTATTGGCCAGATTAGGTCATGCTAAGGTTGCATTGCCTGGTGGATGTGCAATTGGTTCTCGTCCAATTGATATTCATTTGAAAGGTTTTGAAGCGCTAGGTGCCAAAATTGAACAACACGATGGATACGTCGAAGCTTTTGCTGAAAACGGTCTAAAGGGTGCCGAAATTTATATGGATTTCCCAAGTGTTGGAGCTACTCAAAACATTATGATGGCTGCCACATTAGCAGAAGGTCAGACCATTATCGAAAATGTTGCACAAGAACCTGAAATCGTTGACCTAGCAAACATCTTAAATGCGATGGGAGCTAATGTTATGGGTGCAGGTACTAGCAAGATTAAGATTAAGGGTGTAAGTAAGCTACATGGTGTCGATCACAGTGTGCTACAAGACCGTATTGAAGCAGGTACTTTCATGGTAGCTGCTGCGTTAACACGCGGTAACATCTTGATTGAAGATGCTGAAACATCATACAACCAACCATTAATCGCTAAGATGCAAGAAATGGGTGTAACAGTTAAGGAAGAATCAAATGGTATTCGTGTTATTGGTCCAGACGAATTAAAGCCTGTTGACGTAAAGACACTCCCATACCCAGGTTTTCCAACAGACATGCAACCTCAAATGACTGTTCTACAATTAGCTGCTCAAGGCAGTAGTTTGTTGACTGAAACAGTGTTTGAAAATCGTTTCATGCACTTGGATGAACTAGCTAGAATGAACGCTAAGTTTAGAATCAACGGGAAGAGTGTGGTCTTAAACGGACCAACTAAGTTTAGTGGTGCAGAAGTTGCTGCAACTGATTTGAGAGCTGCTGCGGCACTTGTTTTAGCTGGTCTAGTTGCTGACGGTATTACTATCGTTAGAAACCTAAAATACTTAGATCGTGGATATTACGATTTTCATGTTAAGTTAGCCAAATTAGGTGCTGACATCAAGAGAGTTGACATGAAAGATGATGAGGAAATCTCATTTAGTAAAACTTCACAAAAGTAAAATCAATTATAGAGTGATATGATATAATATTTAACATATGAGTTAACTCAGGAGGAAGAGAGAAATGGTAAAAGATATCGGCATTGACTTAGGTACTGCCAATGTTTTAATTTACGTAACAGGAAAGGGAATCGTGTTAAACGAACCATCTGTTGTTGCGGTAGATATTAAGACAAACAAATTATTAGCAGTTGGTTCTGAAGCATACAGAATGGTTGGTAGAACACCAAGTAACATTCGTGCAATTAGACCACTTAAAGAAGGGGTTATCTCTGATTTTGATGTAACTGAAAAGATGCTTACATACTTTATCAACAAGTTGAACGTTAAAGGTTTCATGTCAAAACCAAAGACTATGATTTGTGCTCCAACAAACATTACTAACATCGAAAGAAAAGCAATTATTCAAGCTGCTGAAAAATCAGGTGGTGGTAAAGTTTACATCGAAGAAGAACCTAAAGTTGCCGCAATTGGTGCCGGAATGAACATTTTCCAACCAAAAGGAAACATGGTAATTGACATGGGTGGTGGAACATCTGACATCGCCGTGTTATCATTAGGTGATATTGTTGCAAGTAAGTCCATTCGTGTAGCCGGTGATGTAATGAATAGTGATATCGTTTCTTACATAAAGGATAAACATGGATTGGTTATCGGTGAACACACTGCCGAAAAGATCAAGATTACCATTGGTACTGCAGATCCAAATGAAACTGACGTAAGAGAAATGGAAGTTCGTGGTAGAGATGTATTAGGTGGTATGCCAAGATCTATTACTCTAAACAGTTTAGAAGTACAAAAGGCTGTTGAAGATACTGTTAACCAAATTATTGATGCTGCTAAGGATGTCTTAGAAGTAGTTCCTCCTGAATTAGCTTCTGATATTGTTGACAGAGGAATCATGCTAACTGGTGGGGGTGCCTTATTAAGAGGTATCGATCACGCAGTTTCAAAAGAATTAACTGTGCCAGTGTTAATTTCTGAAAGTCCTCTAGATAATGTTGCTAAGGGTGCCGGTGCATTACTTGAACATATCAACAAACAAGAAAGCAAAAAATAAAGATTAATATAAGAAAGTGATAACTGATGAGAAAGTTACTGATAAAGATGGTGATGGGATACAAACGATTTATTTCACCACTATTACCGGCCTCTTGTCGTTATTATCCGACATGTTCTACTTATATGATCGATGCTGTCAGAAAGCACGGAGCATTATTAGGTTTTGTAATGGGGTGTGCACGGATTTTACGTTGTCATCCTTTTGTCAAAGGTGGTTATGATCCGGTTTCTGATCATTTTACTATTTTTAGAAATAAGAGGGCGTCGAAAGATTATCGACGTTCTATGAATTTAAAGTAGTCGATCAAATATTTGAATCGACTACTTTTATTTTTAGGAGGACAAAATGTCAAAGGGAAAGAAAAATATTGAAGTTACTTTAGATACACAAAAAGTTAACGGTGAAGAACGCGAAGTTCTTTTCGTTGGTAAGCAAGAAGTTGGCTTTATCCGTCAAATGGATGAAGAAAAGTTCGAAGCTGTCTTTGATGAAGACAATGTATTTAAAGCAAAATCCTTAGACGAAGGAATTGAATTATTAATTAGCCAATACAACTTACACAAGGGCTAAAATGATTTAGAGGTGATTTGCAGTGTTTAATAGTGACAATGATAGCAATTCTTCTCGATTAGATTGGACAATCATAATTTGTGTGGCCCTTTTAGCATTGATTGGTGTTGGTGCGATATACGTTGCCGTAAATCATGATTCATATTCCGGAACAATCGTGAAGCAAATGATTACGCAGCTGGTATGGTATACAATTGGAACTGTAATAATCATAATCATCATGCAATTTGATTCTGAACAATTATGGAAAGTGGCACCAATTATTTACTGGGGAGCATTAACGTTACTGGCATCGTTACTTGTTTTGTACAGTAGATATTACTTTGTTCAAACAGGGGCCAAGAGTTGGTTCCAATTAGGTCCGTTGACCTTCCAACCAGCTGAAATTATGAAGCCAGCGTTTGTGGTTATGTTGGCAAGAGTGATTGTTGAACATAACAGAAACTACGCTGTTCACACATTAAAAACAGATGCACTACTATTGGGTAAGATGATCCTATGGACATTACCAATCTGTGTATTATTAAAAATTGAAAATGATTTCGGTACAATGCTTGTTTTCTTCGCCATGCTTGGTGGATTAGTGATTGTATCTGGAATTACTTGGAGAATCATTGTTCCTGGAGTTGCTGCATTCGCAACAATTGGTGGGACTGCTTTAATTTTAGTTATCACTAGCGGTGGTAGAAAGATTTTGGAAGCATTAGGGTTCCAATCTTACCAATTTGATCGTGTTAACGATTGGTTGGACCCATCAAATCCTGAAAACCTAGCTGGTTCCGGTTACCAATTATGGCAAAGTATTAAGGCCGTTGGTTCCGGAGGATTCGGTGGAACTGGATTTAACGTATCTCACGTTTACGTTCCGGTTCGAGAATCCGATATGATTTTCTCAGTTATCGGTGAAAACTTTGGTTTCATCGGTGGTTTAGTTTTAATTGGTATCTACTTCGTTTTAATTTATCGAATGATTAAGGTTACTTTTGAGACTAAGAACGTCTACTATGCATACATTTCAACTGGAATTATCATGATGATTTTATTCCACGTATTTGAAAATATTGGTATGAGTATTGGACTATTACCATTGACTGGTATTCCATTGCCATTCGTCAGTCAAGGTGGATCTGCCTTGATTGGGAACATGATAGGGATTGGATTAGTCATGTCAATGCAGTATCATAATTATGGGTACATGTTCAGTGCTAGCCGTGACTTCTCGTAGCTAATGGATTGACAAGTACATTAAATAATTGTATACTTTATTAAAATTTGATTATAAGATGAGTAAGTAATTAATGAATATCACAGAGAGCTCGGTTGGTGAAAAAGAGTTATTTGTAGTTACCGAATATGGTCTTGATAAATAATCAGTTAGCGAAATTTGGGATAAACTAACATCGTCTGGCAAACGTTATATTGCTGAAGTATTAAAGATACTTATGAGGCTATTGTCGTGAGGCAATGGTGAATAAAAGGTGGTAACACGAGCTTTTCGTCCTTTACTGTTAATTCAGTAGGTGCGGAAGGCTTTTTTATTTGAAAGTGAGGAGAAACAGTTTGATTAGATTTAAGAATGTTAATAAGAAATACAAACTTGATAAAAGCATCCTAACAGCTGTTAAAGACGTTAACCTAGAGATTAACGACGGTGAAATCTTTGGTATTATCGGATACTCTGGTGCCGGTAAATCAACACTTGTTAGAATGTTAGATGGTCTAGAAGCCCCAACTTCTGGTTCTATCGAAATTAATGGTAAGAATATTGCGAAATTAAGTAGCAAGGAATTAAGATCACAACGTAAGAAGGTTGGTATGATTTTCCAACATTTTAACTTACTATGGTCTAGAACTATCCAACAAAACATCGAATTACCACTAGAAATTGCTGGTGTTGATAAAGAACAACGTCATCAAAAGGCTGAAAAGCTAATTGAATTAGTTGGTCTAAAGGGTCGTGAAAACGATTATCCTTCAGAACTATCTGGTGGACAAAAACAACGTGTTGGGATTGCCAGAGCATTGGCTAATGACCCAGAAATTCTTATTTCTGATGAAGCTACTAGTGCGCTAGATCCACAAACAACCGATGAAATTTTGGACTTATTACTAGAAATCAACAAGAAGTTAAACCTAACTATTCTTTTGATTACTCACGAAATGCATGCCATTAGAAAGACAGCTTCAAAAGTTGCTGTTATGCAAGATGGTCAAGTTGTTGAAACTGGTAATGTTTACAACATTTTCCAAAACCCTCAACAAGACATCACTAAGCGTTTCGTTAACGAAGATGACAATCCAAACGCTAAGGACTTGAGCATGACCGTCGACGAAATCATTAAGAACTATCCAAATGGTATGGTGATTAAGTTAACCTTCAAGGGTACTCAATCACAACAACCAGTTGTATCCCAAATGATTCGCGAATTTGATTCTTTAGAATTAAACATCGTTGAAGGAAGTATTCATCAAACACAAGGTGGTTCAATCGGTTCACTAGTTCTACAACTACTAGGAACTCCTGAAGACCAAAACAAGGCCGTTGAATACTTGAAATCAGTAAACGTGGAAGCAGAGGTGATTAACCGTGGCTAATCAAGGAATTCAATCATACTTTCAATTCAATAACGTTAATTGGAGTGCAATGAGACAAGCAACATGGGAAACAGTTTGGATGACTGCTTTATCAATGATCATTGTTGCTGTATTAGGAATTATTTTAGGACTATTATTATTTGAAAGTCGTAACAAGTCTGGTTTTGGCTGGAAGATTATCAACTGGGTAGTATCTTTCCTAGTTAACGTGTTCAGATCAATTCCATTTATTATCTTAATCGTATTACTATTACCATTCACAAAGGACCTTGTAGGTACCATTATCGGACCTAAGGCCGCTATTCCATCACTAGTTATTTCAGCTGCTCCATTCTACGCAAGAATGGTTGAAGCTAACTTTAGAGAAGTTGATGATGGTGTAATTGAAGCCGTTAAATCAATGGGTGGTACTAACTGGGACGTTATCTTTAAGGTATTACTTCCAGAAAGTACACCAGCATTGATTGCCGGAGCAACTGTTACTGCCATTTCATTGATTTCATACACTGCAATGGCCGGTGCTATTGGTTCTGGTGGTCTAGGTTACCTAGCATACTTGGATGGTTTCCAATCAAATAACAACACTGTTACTTTAGTGGCAACCGTTATTATTTTAATTATTGTTCTAATCGTTCAAACAGTTGGAGACTTACTAGTTAAGAAAATCGACAAACGTACACTATAAGGGGGATATTAAAATGAAAAAGCTTTTATCCTTTGGTGGAATCGTTGTTTTATTCATCGTTTTACTACTACTAGGTCCTGGTAACTACAAGGCAAAGAACACAATTCGTATTGGGGCATCTAACATTCCCCATGCACAAATTCTTCGTCATATCGAACCAGAACTTAGAAAAAAGGGCATTAAGTTAGATATCGTTACTTTCCAAGACTACGTGCTACCTAACCGTGCATTAGCCGGAAAACAACTAGATGCTAACTACTTCCAAACTCCAGCGTTCTTAGATCAATGGAATAAGGAATATGATGGCCATTTAGTAAACGTAGGGGCTGTTCACTTGGAACCAATTGGTATTTACTCCAAGAAGTACAAAAAGCTCTCAGACCTTAAAAATGGTGCTCACATCTTAGTAAGTAGTAATGCACCTGATTACGGTCGTATTCTTCAATTATTCCAACAAAACGGTTTAATTAAGATTAAGAAGGGTGTCAATATCACTCAAGCTAACTTCAGCGATATTGCTTCTAATCCAAAACACTTGGTATTCCAAACTGGATACGAACCAAAGATTATGCCATTGATTTACAATAATGGTGAAGGTGACGCTGTGGCAATTAACTCTAATTACGCAGTTCAAGGTGGTTTACAACCAGACAAGCAAGCAATTGCTCTACAAAAGCCTGAAAAGAACTCACCATACTTCAACATTGTTGCCGTTAGAAATGGTGATCAAAACAGAAAAGACATCAAGGAATTGGTTAAGGTTTTACAATCTAAATCAACTCAAGAATGGATTAAAAAACATTACAAAGGTTCTGTGCTACCAGTTAAGAACTACTAATAAAAAAGCGTCTGAGACGCTTTTTTTTATTGACTTTTTGTAGTTTTGACTTTATAGTTAGTTACATAAGTAATTAACCAAAGATAGGCGGTGAAAAAGATGCAATTTGACTTTAATAGTCCGGAGCCAATTTTTATTCAGGTTGCCACTCAACTAGAGGATGCAATCTTTACCGGAGCTTTCCAAGAAGGTGCGCAAGTACCATCTACGACTGAAATTTCAAAACAATTTAAGATTAATCCAGCAACAGTACTTAAGGGGATGAACATGTTGGTTAATAATAATTTGTTAGAAAAACGTCGTGGACGTGGAACCTTTGTGAAGCAAGGGGCTCAAGAGATAATTATTAAGCAAAGACAGGAACATTTCTACAATGATTACATTTTGAATCTAATCAATGAATCAAAGAAATTGCATCTATCTGAAGACGATATTTTAACACTAGTGAAGAGAGGGTACGACAATGAGCAAGATCGAAGTTAAACATTTAGCTAAACATTTCAAGTTTGCAAAGCAACCTCTATTAAATGAAATTAATTTTAATTTAGAAGAAAACGAAATTTATGGATTGTTCGGTGAAAACGGAGCCGGTAAATCAACTCTAATGAGTATGATTGCTGATTATAATCGTCCATCAGCGGGAGAAGTCCTTTTTGATGGCGAGGATGTTCATGAAAATGACGAAGCTTTAAGCGAAATTTACTTCATGAATCAAGATGATATGTACACAAAAAAAGATAAGGTTTCTCAAATCTTTTCTTTTGTTGAATCAATGTATCAAGACTATGATGTGGACCTGCAAGAAAAGCTAGTTAAGGAATTTAAGTTAGATATTAACCAAAAGCTTAACAAGCTATCTACCGGTTACCAATCAATCGTTAAAATCATCATCTCACTATGTGTGCCTTGTAAGTTTATCATGTTGGATGAACCAACATTAGGTTTGGATGCCAGAAACCGTGAAGTATTCCAAAGCAACTTGATTGAAACATACAGTGAAAATCCAAGAACCTTCGTCATTTCTACCCACATTATCGATGAAATCGACCGCATTATCAGTCACGTACTATTACTTCAAGACGGAGTAATTAAGATGAACGGAAGCATCGATGAAGTATCATCTAGATCATACAGTGTTTCTGGACCAGCAGAAGATGTTAACAGCTACATTGATGGTGTTAAGGTATTGGATGAAGAACAATTAGGTCGTTACAAGACCGTTCACTTTATGGATCAACTTCCTGATAAAGAAGTTCCAGCATCCGTTGATATTGAAAAAATGAAACTACAAAAACTACTAGTATATATTATGGATAGGGGGAGACTATAGTGAAGACAAAAGCACTTGCAAATCAATACTGTCATGATTTTATTCCATACATTTGGTATGGATTAGTCGTTTCTGTTGTTTATATCCTATTCGGTCTTTTATCAGCAGATGGGGCACGATCCCTTGAATATCAATTCAAAGAAACTTTTTTCATGGCACCTTATATCATTACCGTTGTTACAATGGTTGGAATTAGTTTCAATTACGGACGATTTAAATTGGCAATGCAAAATGGTGTTTCACGTAAGACATTTTGGAAAGCTAAGCTGTTTTTTATCGCCAAAGCAGCTCTTATCGTTAATGTAGTTAACGTGATTATTAGTTTCATAAACATGGGGATGGGACCTAATGAAACATACTTGTATTACCAGGCCTATGGTAAAGCGTTTAGTAATGTGTTTGCACAATCAATTTCAATGTTTATTACGGACTATGTTGTATTGCTATTCATTTTCATTGTGATGAATACTTTTGGAACTATGACATCTTTAATGAATAAGATTGGTAAATCAATTTTTTACTCCATTGGGGTAGTTTGTTATATGTTTCTTACTAATTTATTAACTCAATATAGTTCACAAAGAATAATTAGTAGATTTTATGCTCGTATCAATGGGGATGCAATTTTGAACTTCATTTTTTCCATTGGCGTAAAAGTTCCTAGACCATATCCATTGATTGGATTCACAATCGTTTTAGCTATTATTGCAGCATTATTTAATTTATTATTCACCAAATTAGAACAAGTAAAAAGATAAAAAAGAATTCTTTAATCTATAAAACCATGTTATAATGTAGTTTCAAAGAATTATTGATAGGACGGTATAAAATGATGAAAAAGACTCATTTAGCATTACTTTTCGGTGGAGATTCATCAGAACATGATGTTTCAAAACGTTCAGCTCATAACATTTATGATGCGATGGATAAAGATAAGTACGATATTAGCTTATTCTTAATTACTAAGACAGGAATTATCTTAGATAATGAATCATCACACCGTGTGTTTGATGGTGAACCTGAAGATGCTGTGGTTGAAGAAGCTGTTAATAACTTAGACTTCTCAGATCCATTGGCCCCAATTAAAAACTTATCAAAGACTAAGGATATTGACGTATTCTTCCCAATCGTTCACGGTAACTTGGGTGAAGACGGTACTATCCAGGGTCTTCTAAGACTACTACATAAGCCATACGTTGGTAGTGGTATCTTGGAATCAGCAATGGGCTTTGATAAAGACATTACTAAGAAGATGTTAAACCTTGCAGGAGTTAGAAACACAAACTACCACTTGATTACTCCTGACAACCAAGACGAATTCACTTACGCTAAACTACAAGCTGAATTCGGTGACGTAATCTTCTTGAAGCCAGCTAACCAAGGTTCATCAGTTGGTATTCACAAGGTAACAAACGAACAAGAATTTGAAGACGGCCTAAAGGATGCATTCAGATATGACTACAAGATCCTAGCTGAACAAGCAATCAATGGTCCAGAAGAACTAGAAATCTCAATCTTAGGTAACGAAAAACCAATCGCTTCTCAAGTTGGTGCAATCCGTGTTCCTAAGGAAGACAAGTTCTACACTTATGACAACAAGTTCGTTGATGCTAGCCAAGTTAAGTTTGATATTCCAGTTGATATTCCAGAATCACTATCAGACGAAATCACTGACTTAGCATTACGCGGATACAAAGCATTAGGCCTAAAGGGACTAGCTCGTATTGACTTCTTAGTATCTAAGGAAGGTGTTCCTTACCTAGGAGAAGTTAACACATTACCTGGTTTCACTAACATTAGTCTATACCCACAACTATGGGAAGCTTCAGGTATCAGTTACACTGAACTAATTGATAGATTAATCGACCTAGCTTACAAAGAATTTGATCGTCGAAACAACATCATTCACGATTTCAAACCATTATCATAATAATTAAAAAGAGGTAATCATTTGGATTATCTCTTTTTTTGTTGGAAAATTGTTTAAGAAAGTATTAAATTAACCGAAAAAATTTGTGTTTTTATACGTATGTAATAGAGTAAAAATCACCGAAAGGAATTATGAAATATGAAAAGATGTGCATGGGCTAGCGATAGCGCAGAAATGTTAGTTTATCACGATAAGGAATGGGGAGTTCTAAAGAAACAAGTATCTGAATTGTTTGAATGTTTAACACTAGAAATTTTTCAAGCTGGGTTATCATGGTCGACAGTCTTGCGTAAAAGAGAAGCTTTTAGAGACGATTTCGCTGACTTTGATGTTCAAAAAATTAGCCAGTTTAATGATGAGGATATTGAAAGATTGATGAACGATGAGGCAATCATTCGAAATCGTGCCAAGATAATTGCCACAATTCAAAATGCCAAAGCTTGCATGAATAACGATTTAGTTCTATTAACATGGGAACCATTTGATTTTATTCAGATGGATGGACTAAACGATAACAATAAGGATGACATTAAAGAGTTCATTAAACCATATGTTAAACGTTTTAAAGATGCCGGATTTAAACGTGTCGGACCAACAACACTATATTCATATTTTCAATCAGTAGGGGTGATTAATGATCATGAAATAGATTGTTTTAGACATAAGGAATTAAATGATAGTTTTAAAGCGTGATTCAAAGAAAGGATTTTAGAATGAATATTAACGGCACTTTAATCAAGAAGCGACGTAAAAGTTTAAAGATAACTCAATGCCAATTAGCGAAACAAGTTGCTTGTACTCAACCTGTGATTTGTCAGATTGAAAACGGTAGCTATGACCACCAAATTAGTCTATATGTGGTCAAAAACATTTGTAAGATATTGTTACTAGATATTGATAAGGTAATTGAAAACGAGAAAAAAGTAGCCAGTTACGAAATTAATAGTATTCCATTTTGTGCAGCACTATGTATTCCAGATGAGATACAGGCAAAGTTAGATAAGTATGAAGATGACCTAGAAGATAAAGAAGACATCAAGTACTTCCAAATTATTCATGCAGCAGTTCAACTTAGTAAGCAAGATTACAGTGCATCGGTTGATGAACTCCAAAGACTGAACTATGACTTTTACGACAAAAATGAGGTTAGCATGCAAAAGATGGTGATTATGGGGATGCTTGCGATTGACTACTTTGCGATGAATAAATTCACCATTGCTTATCAATATGTGGTCGAGACAATTGAATTGACCAAACAAATGAGTAGATCAGACATTGAGGATATGCAGTTCTTGATTTTATACCGTGAACTCGATGCAATTTGTACAACACTGGACTTAAAGAGTGATTCTAGTTATTTAAAGGAGATATCATGCCGTGCCTTTTACCGCAGCATTGTCGGTATTGAAAGTAAGGGGATTGATATCAAATTTGATAAGCTAGAACAACCCAACGGTGTTTTTGAATACTGGAAACAGTTTTTAAGTGAAAATAATCCATTGTCGGTCAACGACGATTGGACAGTCGAATAAAAAAAGACCTGGATATTAATCCAGGTCTTTTTGTTTATTTTTGTACTTTGTTGTCTAAGTCTGATTTTACGATTAAGACATCACATTCTGCTACACGAGTTACGTATGAAGCAACTGAACCAATTAATAAACGTTCAGCAGCACTTTGTCCGTTAGCACCGATGATGATTAAATCAGTATCGAAACGATCCACTAAATCTCTTGAAATAATGGATTTAGGAGCACCATATTCGATTGTATAATCAACATTCTTAATTCCAGCGTCTTGAGCTTTCTTTAAGTATTTTTCCAGTGAATCTTTAACACGGCTAGTAACGTCATCTAACATTGATGAGTCGAAATTAGCTAGGTTAGTGAATGATCGCGTATCGATTACGTGCACGATGTGTAGGTCAGCATCATTGTGTTTGGCAACTTCAATTGACTTATTAAATGCTAACTTTGAGTTTTTTGAACCATCGATTGGAATCATAATTTGACTGTAATCTTGTAACATATTCTTTCACCTCAAACTATTTACTTGGTAAGGAAGGTAAGTAACATTAACTCCATCACCAATAACATTATACAACTTATTACCATGATAGTTGTAACGAAAAAAATATTTGGAATAAAAATTGCGATTGCTGAAAAGACAGCTAGAACGCAAAAGACAATCCCAAAGAACTTTACGATTTTACCCAATGTTTGATTATTTTCAGGATGTAGCATCATGAAGGGTTTATCTGTATGGGTTAAAAGGAAACGACCAATTGTGAATAATACAACTGTCGCTAATAATACTAGAATTCTAATTAACATTGCAGACTCCTATTTATCACGTTGTGCGTGAAGTAGTTTTTCGTATTGTTGTTTAAACGTACTTTCAATCTTACCATTGGTTTTTGGTTCATAGTAAGTATCGTTTTTAATCTTAGTAGGTAGGTATTGTTGTTTCACCCAATCGTTTGGATAGTCATGGGCGTATTTATAATTAACACCATGGCCTAACTTCTTAGCACCTGAGTAGTGACTATCCCTTAGGTGATCAGGGATGTCACCGTAGTTACCAGTACGAATCTTAGCAATCGCCGCATCAATCGCACGCATTGCGGTATTTGATTTTGGTGATAGGCATAATTCAATAATGGCATTGGCTAGCGGAATTCTGGCTTCAGGGAAACCAACCTTGTTGGCCGCCTCGATGGCAGAAACGGTTCTAGCACAAGCGGCTGGATTAGCTAGTCCCACGTCTTCATATGCTATAACCATTAAACGGCGACTAATGGAATTTAAGTCACCGGATTCAATCAAACGGCCAGCATAGTGAAGGGCGGCATTAACGTCCGATCCACGAATTGATTTTTGAAAAGCGGAAACAACGTCATAGTGAGCATCACCATTTTTATCCTGTGTTAAAGCTTTTCTTTGAAGACAAGATTCCACATCTTTTAACGAGATATGAATGATACCGTCGTCGTCTTCAGTAGTGGACTTAGCTGCTAGTTCTAACGCATTTAAAGCACTTCTCAAGTCACCGTTGGTACTGGTTGATAGGAAGTGTAATGCATTTTCAGCTAAGTCGATGTTCATATTACCCAGACCGTTGTCTTTATCGGATAAAGCACGTTTGACAGCTGATTTAATATCATCTTCATTAAGAGGGTGCACCTCAAAGATTTGGGTTCTACTTCTAATGGCGGGATTGATATTAATGTATGGGTTTTCGGTAGTTGCACCGATTAGGATGATATTACCACTTTCCAGTAATGGTAATAGAAAGTCCTGTTTGGTTTTATCTAAACGATGAATTTCATCTAGTAGTAAGACGACCGTTCCAGACATCTTGGCTTCTTCAGCGACAATCTGTAGATCTTTTTTTGTATCTGTTGCTGCATTTAATTGACGAAATGCATACTTAGTTGAACCAGCAATCGCACTGGCGATACTGGTCTTACCTGTTCCAGGAGGTCCGTATAGAATCATTGATGATAAAATCTTGGCTTTTACCATTCGATCGATGATTTTACCAGGACCGACTAAGTCTTGTTGGCCGACAACGTCTTCGATTTTCTTCGGACGCATACGGTATGCTAATGGATGCAATTTATCATCACCTTTATTTGAATATATTTTTTAACTTACCAAAAAATGATTGATTGGTTTGTTTATCATCAGAATCATTTGATGAATCTGTGGTTGTATCTTGTTGATTGTACTTTTCTTCGAAATCAACTGGGTTAACGTTAATTGATTGACTGTTGGCGTAGACAACACCGTAGTTATCGGGTGCAGTACGATAGAATGAGTCAGTTCTAATAACGAATTTGATGTTATTTTGTGATGCTAGTCTAATAAAAGGGGAGACAACATCGTGATCTAAGTTACCATTAATGATTAGTTGGTAGCTGTTATTATTATCAAATTCCTTTTGAAGGGCATTGACCGCGTTTGGATTTGATAGATCCTTGATTTGGATTGCTAGAGAAACTCGTTCTCTAAAAGTACCTAGGTATCTACGTTGTTCATCCGGGTTAACCTTTGGAGTTCCACCCATGGATGATTGTTCTAAACGACTGCTTACATCATCTTCACTCATATTAATTGCTCCTTTTCATTTATGTCTTAGTACTATTTTATCATTAATTAAAAGAGGGTAGAAAAAAAGCGTTTTGCAAATGCAAAGCGCTTTTTTGGAGCAACAAGTATAACCAGAAATTATAGCTTGTTGTAGTATTCAACGATTAGTGATGCATCAATATCAGCATTCATTTCGTCACGTTGAGGTAATCTAGTTAGAGAACCTTCTAGTTTGTCAGCATCGAATGAAACGTATTGTGGACGACCAACAACAGCTTCAACGGCTTCCTTAATGATTTGTAGGTCTTTTGATTTTTCACGAACTGAAATAACTTGACCAACTTTTACTTCGTATGAAGGAATGTCAACACGTTTGCCATCAACAGTGATGTGACCGTGGTTAACTAATTGACGAGCTTGACGACGAGTAGTTGCTAAACCTAAACGGTAAACAACGTTGTCTAGTCTACGTTCTAGTAATACCATGAAGTTATCACCGTGACGACCTTCTCTAATCTTACCCGCACGAACGAATAGTTTTGAGAATTGACGTTCAGTTAAACCGTACATGAAACGTAGCTTTTGCTTTTCCTTCAATTGAGTACCGTATTCTGATAGCTTACCGCGACGACCTTGACCGTGGTCACCTGGTGCGTATGGGCGACGAGCTAATTCTTTACCAGTACCTGAAAGTGAAATACCAAGACGACGAGAAATTCTCCAACTTGGACCTGTATATCTAGACATAAAAATATCCTCCAATAAAAATTATTATTTGGAGTAAAATAATCACTGTACACTTAGTATTCGTGCATATTGCTCTGCAATGTTCACCCCAGCAGCCGTGGGGGGTACTAATTGAACCATTAAGGCATCAATATGTTGACGAGCTTACCGTGTACTGCTGCATTATTTTACACAAAAATTATTGTATGATTATTACCACTAATTGTCAATGGTTATGTGGCTTTCAAAGACTTTTACAAATTCTTCTAGCATTTCTTGATCTTCTTTTGAGAAACGATCAAAGATAGGGGCGTCAATATCTAAGACACCAAATCTGATTCCATCCTTTTCAATTGGGATGACAATTTCTGATTTACTATTTGAATCACAGGCAATGTGACCAGGAAAATCATTTACGTTTTCTACGCGGATAGTTTCGCTCTTATCAAATGCAGTACCACAAACACCGCTACCATTTTTTATGTGGACACAAGCGACTTTACCTTGGAAGGGGCCTAAGATTAATTCGTTTTTATCATCTACATATGTGTAAAAACCGGTCCAGCTAACATCTGGAAGTTCTTGCATTAGTAGTGCAGAGGCATTTGCCATGTTGGCAACGTTGTTGTGTTCATCGGTTAACAACGCGTCTAACTGTTGTGCTAACATTGAATTGATTTTCATAACTGAAAACTCCCTTGTATATATTGATAATTAGGTATTTTAATAATTATCTCGTATGATATAATTGAATATAGTTAATTAGTTTATTATTAAAATATTAAAAATACAAATGTTTAATGCTATAAAAATTAGATTAAAATAAAAAGTTGTAAGGGGACAGATGTCAAAATGATTGATTTGGTTATTTTCATAATAGTAGTTCTTGTAATACTACTGTTAGCGACATTCTTTTATCGAAAGAATCTATTTAAACGACTTGACGGTCTGGAAAAGCAAAAGGCTAATCTAAAGGACGTAATGGTCGGAGACGAGTTGGAAGCAACTGGTAAAATTAAATTAAATGGTGAATCTTTCGACAAATTTAATGAATACAAAGAACAATATGAAAAAATTACCAATTCAGACTTAACAAGTATCAGAAGTGATATGAGTGATGCAGAAGATTTCCTTAATAGTTACAAGCTATTATCAGCCAGCGTTACTATTGGTGACCTGGGGGATGCAATCGAAGTTGTGGATGGCAAGTTAAACGACATTCACGATGGCCTAAGTGAACTACAAGAAGTTGACAGTTTACACCGTAAGGCGATTGAAGATGTTGATAACACCATCAGAGAAATTAACCAACAATTGCTATCACAAAACTACTCATTTGGTCCAAGTAGCGACAAGCTTGAAGATAAGTTAAGCACTATCAAAGGTGTTTACGAAGAATTCGTTGCTGAAACTGAAAATGGTGATCAAAACAAAGCAGAAGAATTACTTGGTAAGATTAACAATTTGATCAATGAAATGAATGAATTAATGAAGATTATTCCTGATACATACGTTTCATTATCAAAGGAATTCCCAAGACAATTGGATGAAATTGAACGTGGTCATCGTACTATGATTCAAACTGATTACAACTTTGTTGAAGATGATATTGATGACACCATCAATACCCTAAAGGAATCATGCCAAGAAGGATTGAAGTCACTAGCTCAACTAGATATCCCAGAAACTAAGAAGACATGCACATATATTGAAGAAACAATTGATTCAATGTATGCCATCATGGAAAAAGAAATCGTTGCCAAGCGTAAGGTTAAGAAAAACATTAGCTTGGTATATGACTTTATCTTCCATGCTAAGAACCAAAACCGCATTTTAAGTGATGAACTAGAAGGTTTAAGCAAGAACTATAATCTAGAACATGATGAAATTGAAAACACTGCTGAATTAGCTGACAAGATTAGTAAGATTGAAACAATCTACAACAATGATTACGATGCAATCAACGGTAACAAGGCTGTATATTCTGTCATTCAAAAACATCAACAAGATGCTAAGCAAGAACTAAGCTCAATTGAAAAACAACAAAAAGACATCAATGATTCTGTTGCTGAACTAAGCAAGGAAGAAAGAGTTGCTAGAGATAGTCTTCAAAAGTTTGATTTACAACTATTAAACATCAGAAGACGAATTGATAACCTAAACCTTCCTGGGTTAACTGAAGACTTCTTAGAACGTTATGATTACGTATACAACGAAGTTTCAAACTTATCAGCATCAATCAATCAAGTGAAGATTAGTATGGATGAGATTAACCAAAAATTGGCTAACATCTCAGACACAATGGATCACTTGTTATCCGATACTGAAAACATTGTCGATAGTGCAATGCTATCAGAACGTTTGATGCAATTCGCCAACCGTTATAAGAATGCCAACGAAGATTTAAACGCTGCATGTGCACAAGCTAAGGACTACTTTGATAATCGTTATCAATACGAAAAGAGTCTAGCTACTATGGCTGCTGCAATCGAAAAGGTTAATCCAGGTGCTTACAAGCAAATGGAAACTGAATACTATAACGAAAAGAAAACAACCAAATAAAATAAAGAAGTAACTTTGATGTCATTCAAACGTTACTTCTTTTTTTCTGTTATAATGTCAAATATAGTTGAGTCGGACAAATCCAAAAATGAAGAAGGGTAATAATGATATACTTTGACAATAGTGCCACAACGAAACCAGATGATTCTGTTGTAGCAACTTACGATAAAGTAAGCAAAGAATTTTGGGGAAACCCATCTAGTTTACATCAATTCGGTGAACAATCATTCAATTTGTTGGAACAATCTAGAGCACAAATTGCTAAATTACTAGGTGTTTTACCAAGTGAAATATTGTTTACCAGTGGTGGAACAGAAGGTGACAACTGGGCAATCAAGGGAACTGCCTTTGAAAAGCGTGCCTACGGAAATCACATTATCGTAAGTTCTGTTGAACATCCTGCAGTAAAGAACTCCGTTGAACAATTAACACAATTGGGCTTTGAAGTTACTTACTTGCCAGTGAATGATGAAGGACGTATCTCTGTCGATGATTTAAAGAAAGCCATTAGACCAAGTACAATTTTGGTTTCTATCATGGCTGTAAATAATGAAATCGGTGCAATTCAACCAATCAAAGAAGTCGGGGATCTTTTAAAGGATTATCCTAACATCAGTTACCACATTGATTCAGTTCAAGGAATTGGGAAGGGTATCCAAGACTTGATTTTCAATGATCGTGTTGATTTTGCTACTTTCTCAGGCCATAAATTCCACGCACCAAGAGGTGTCGGTTTTATGTACAAACGAAGTGGTAAGAAGATTGCTCCATTAATTACCGGTGGGGGGCAAGAACGTAACCTAAGAAGTAGTACAGAAAATCTACCTGCCATTACCGCAATGGCCCGTGCTTTACGTCTATTATTAGATGATGAAGATAAAAAGGTTGCAAAACAACGTAAAATCAAGCAAAATATTTTAGGACATATTTCTAAATTTGATAAAGTAAAGGTCTTCTCAAAGGATAACGAACACTTTGCACCACATATCTTATGTTTTGCAATCTTAGGAGTTCGTGGTGAAACTATCGTTCATGCTTTTGAAAGTCATGGAATTTTTATTTCAACTACAAGTGCATGTTCTTCTAAACGTCACGTTGCCTCAGGTACTTTATCAGCTATGAAGGTTGATGAAGATGAAGCAACTAGTGCTGTGCGTGTTTCATTAGATGAACATAACACAATGGAAGAAGCAGATCGTTTTAACGAAGTCTTTGACGAACTTTACGAAAGATTTAAAAAGATTAACTCATAGAAAGGAAATCCGTGAATGCAATATACTGAAATAATGGTCAGATACGGTGAATTATCCACAAAGGGTAAGAACCGTAAAGACTTCATTAAGCAACTAGGCAAGAACGTTGACAGAGTGTTGCATGATTTCGAAAACCTAAAGGTAAGTGCTAAGCGAGATCGTTTGCACGTTACTTTGAACGGTGATGACTCAGATAAGGTTATCGAACGTTTAAAGGATGTTTTTGGAATTGAAAACTTTTCTCCTTCAATTAAGGTAGAAAAGGATATCGATAAGGTTAAAGAAACCGCCGTTGAAATGGTGAAAGCCCAATTCAAAGATGGTATGACCTTTAAGATTGACACTCGTCGACAAGACAAGCATTTCCCAATGGACACTCACGACATTAACGATGCTTTAGGTGGATACATCTTGAGCAACGTTGATGGTATCAAGGTTCAAATGAAGAACCCTGACATCAAGTTAAGAGTTGAAGTTCGTATGAACGGTATCTTCTTATCAAGTGAAACCATTGATGGTGCCGGTGGATTACCTGTCGGTACTGGTGGACGTGCTACTATGATGCTTTCTGGTGGAATTGATTCACCAGTTGCAGCATACATGGGAATGAAACGTGGAGTGAAGTTAGATATGGTTCACTTCTACAGTCCTCCATACACAAGTGAACAAGCATTAGCTAAGGCAAAAGAATTAGCTGCTAAGTTGACTCGTTTTGGTGGTAACATTCAATTCATTCAAGTTCCATTTACCGAAATTCAAGAAGAAATTAAGGAAAAGGTTCCTGAAGGATACTTAATGACTATCCAACGTCGTATGATGTTAAGATTGGCTGCTAAATTGACACTAGACAGACACTGTAAGGGTGTCTTTACTGGTGAATCACTAGGTCAAGTAGCATCGCAAA
Organism: Apilactobacillus kunkeei; assembly: GCF_001421115.1. Taxonomy (GTDB): domain Bacteria; phylum Bacillota; class Bacilli; order Lactobacillales; family Lactobacillaceae; genus Apilactobacillus; species Apilactobacillus kunkeei_F. The sequence goes on from NZ_JXCW01000003.1 coordinate 174,431, forward strand.
CCCTTGAAAGCATGATGGCAATCAATGACGTAACTACTGTTCCGGTATTGAAACCATTACTTTCAATGGATAAGACAGAAATCATTAAGATTGCTGAAAGAATTGATACTTACGACCTATCAATTATGCCATTTGAAGACTGTTGTACTGTCTTTACTCCTCCTGCACCAAAGACTAAGCCTGATTTAGAAAAGACTAGAGCATGTGAAAAGTTAATTGATGTTGAAGGACTAATGCAACGTTCATTAGATAAAGTTAAGATTATCGACATTAAACCAGGGGAAGAATTCTTGAATGCTCAAGAAGATGTTTTCGCTGAATTACTATAATCTATAAAAAGAGATCATCTTTATTGATGGTCTCTTTTCTTTTTGCTTGCAAATCAATCGTGTAAGTTGTATTTTAAATAACTAGCAACTACCAATTAAGGAGATTTATAACATGCAATTAAAATTTTTAGACAAACCAGTAGAAACTATCAAAGAACCAATGGATAAGGGGCAATCACTACCAGATTTCAAAGTCCTAGATTCTAACAACAACGAATTCACTAACAAGGACTTCATCGGCAAGCCAGCATTGATTTTAACTGTTCCAGACGTTAACTCAAGAGTATGTAGTCTAGAAGCTAAGAAGTTCAACAGAAACGCTGACAAGTACGAAAATGTTGAATTCTACACTATCTCAAAGAACTCAGTTGAAGAACAAAGTAACTGGTGTGCAGCTAAGGGTGTTGAAAGCATGCACTTATTATCAGATGCTGACACAGACTTTGGTAATCAGTCAGGTACTTACGTTAATGAAATTGACGCATTAGCACGTATGGTTTTTGCTATCGATGCCAATGGTGAAATTGTTTACCGTCAAGTTGTTGAAGAAATTGGTTCACAACCAGATTTCAAAGAAGCTCTAGCAGTTGTTGAAAAATTAAACAAATAGAGTTGACGATTTTCCAAAAATTGTCTAATATAATCAATATAGATTACAAATGCGAAGATCAAGAGAGTAGTTTTGATGATGAGTATCAGAGAAAAGATGATTAGGTGAGACATCTTTCCGTTATCAAAATGAAGGTAGCTTGTGAGCATTCATATTGATATTGATAATTTAGATATGAACGGGCCATCGTTAATTGGATTTAAGAGAAAGTATTTTTTTAATGCTTTAAATTAGGTGGTACCGCGAGCACTTCGTCCTATTGGATGGAGTGCTCTTTTTATTTACTGGAGGGATGGACTATGGCAAAAGAAACTGAAATGTCTACAAAGTATGACCATAACGCCGTTGAATCAGGTCGTTATGAAAAATGGCTAGAACAAGACGTTTTCAAACCAAGTGGTGACAAGAAGGCAAAACCTTACTCAATCGTTTTACCACCACCAAACGTTACAGGTAAGCTTCACTTAGGACATGCATGGGATACAACCCTACAAGACATGTTAATCAGACAAAAGAGAATGTTAGGATACGATACTCTATGGGTTCCTGGTATGGACCACGCTGGTATCGCTACTCAAGCTAAAGTTGAAGCAAAGTTAAGAGACCAAGGTGTTTCTCGTTACGATCTAGGTCGTGAAAAGTTTGTCGACAAAGTTTGGGAATGGAAAGACGAATACGCAGCAACTATCAAGAAACAATGGGCTAAGATGGGACTTTCACTTGATTACTCACGTGAACGTTTCACTTTAGACGATGGTTTATCAGAAGCTGTTCGTAAGGTCTTCGTTGATTTATACAACCAAGGTTTAATTTACCGTGGTGAATACATTATCAACTGGGATCCACAAGCACAAACTGCTTTATCAGATATCGAAGTTATTCATAAAGATGATAAAGGTGCTTTCTACCATGTTAAGTACCCATTTGTAGACGGTACTACTTTTGATGGTAAAGATTACATTGAAATTGCCACTACACGTCCTGAAACTATGTTTGGGGATGTTGCCGTAGCTGTTAACCCAAGTGATGAAAGATACAAAGACATCGTTGGTAAGAAGATTATGGTTCCTCTAGTACAAAGAGAAATCCCAATCATTGCCGACCAATATGTAGACCCTGAATTCGGTACTGGTATGGTTAAGATTACTCCAGCTCATGACCCTAATGACTTCAAGGTTGGTAACAGACATGACTTAAAACGTATTAACACTATGAACGGTGACGCAACTATGAACGAAAATGCCGGCAAGTACGTTGGTATGGACCGCTTTGATGCTAGAAAAGCAATGGTTGCTGACCTAGAAGACCAAGGTTACATGCTAAAGATTGACCCAATTGTTCACTCAGTTGGTCACTCAGAAAGAACCGGTGTCCAAGTTGAATCAAGACTTTCAACTCAATGGTTCGTTAAGATGCAACCACTAGCTGACCGCGCAGTTAAGAACCAATCAACTGATGATAAGGTTAACTTCGTGCCAGAACGTTTTGAAAACACATTCACTCAATGGATGGATAACATTCATGACTGGGTTATTTCAAGACAACTATGGTGGGGTCACAGAATTCCAGCATGGTACAACAAGCAAACAGGTGAAATGTATGTTGGAATGGAAGCTCCTAAGGATGCTGAAAACTGGGAACAAGATCCAGACGTTCTAGATACTTGGTTCTCATCTGCATTATGGCCATTCTCAACTTTAGGTTGGCCTGATGAAAACTCAGAAGACTTCAAACGTTACTTCCCAACTAATACTTTAGTTACTGGTTACGACATTATCTTCTTCTGGGTATCAAGAATGATTTTCCAAAGTTTAACATTTACAGACCGTCGTCCATTCAAGGATGTTTTACTTCACGGATTAATGCGTGATGCACAAGGCCGTAAGATGAGTAAATCACTTGGTAATGGTATTGATCCAATGGATGTTATCGATAAGTACGGGGTTGACGCATTGCGTTGGTTCTTAGCTACTGGTAACACAGCTGGACAAGACGTTCGTTTCAGTTACGAAAAGATTGAAGCTGCTTGGAACTTCATTAACAAGTTATGGAACGCTAGTCGTTACGTAATCATGAACCTAGGTGACATGGAAAAACCAGAATTACCTGATTCTTCAGAATGGAACCTAGCAGACAAGTGGATTCTAAGCAAGTTAAACAGCGTGGTAAACCAAGTTACTGATCACTTTGAAAAGTACAACTTTGGTGAAGCTGGCCGTGCATTATACGACTTCATTTGGAATGACTTCTGTGACTGGTACATTGAAATGAGTAAAGAAACTCTAACTGGTGACGATGAAAAGGCTAAGAATAACACTAGAAATATCCTAGCTTACACATTAGACAAGATTTTGAAACTAATGCACCCAATGATGCCATTTGTTACTGAAAAGATTTGGTTAACAATGCCTCATGAAGGTGAATCAATCGTGGTTGCTCCATACCCAGTTAACCATGACGAATTCAAGGATGCTAAGGCAGAAAAAGATATGGCTGCATTAATTGAATTGATTAAGGTAGTTAGAAATATCAGATCACAAGCTAATGCTCCAATGTCATCATCAATCGATTTATTGATTAAGACTGATAATGACGACTTGAAGAACATCTTCGAAGAAAACAAGCATTACATCGATCGTTTCTGTCATCCAAAGGAATTATCAATTGGTTCAGATGTTGTAGCTCCTAAGTTAGCTATGACTGGAATCATGACTGATGCTGAAATTAGTATTCCTTTAGCCGAACTAGTTGATTTAGATGAAGAAATCGCTAGAATCGAAAAGGAAATCGAAAACTACACATTTGAGGTACAACGTGCCGAAAAGAAACTTGCTAACAAGAAGTTTGTTGACAACGCTCCAGAACAAGTTGTTAACGCTGAAAAAGAAAAGCAAGCTGATAACCAATCTAAGTTAGATGCTGCAAAGCAACGACTAGAAGAAATTAAGAGTCAAAAGTAATTTAGATTAATTAAAGAGTCGGGCGATATTGGCCCGGCTCTTTTTTGAAGGGATGACAAAGATGGATTATGAAACAGCACTTAGCTTTATCCATGGTAGATATAAGTTCAAAAAGCATCCAAGTTTAGACATTATCAAGGACCTTTTAAACCGTTTAGGTAATCCACAAAAAGACATTAATGCGATTCATGTCGCTGGAACCAACGGGAAGGGTTCGACGGTGGCCTACCTTAGAAATATCTTTCAAGCAGACCATAAAACCGTCGGAACATTCACGTCACCATTTTTAATTAAGTTCAATGAACGTATTAGTGTAGATGGTGACCCGATTTCAGACGACGAATTAATTGAATTAGTGGAAAAGATTAAACCAATTGCTGAAGAAATGGATGAGACAATACCGGGCGGTGGTCCCACTGAGTTTGAAATTATCACTGCTATGATGTTCTTATACTTTGCCATGCATCCAGTCGATGTTGTGATTGTCGAAGTCGGAATTGGTGGTATTTTGGACTCTACCAACGTGTTTGAACCAACTGTCTCAGTGATTACAACGATTGGGATGGATCACATGAAGCTATTAGGTGATACGATTCCAAAAATTGCTAGTCAAAAAGCGGGAATTATTAAACAAAATCGTCCGGTTGTAATTGGTAAGGTCGATGACGACGCGATGGAAGTCTTTAAGAATAAGGCGGCAGAACTTGATGCGCCGCTATATGCTTACGGAAGTGAATTTAATACTTCTAAACCAGTCATGAACAATAACTGGCAACAATCATTTGATTATGAAGACGATGACAATTTGGTTCGAAACATCAAGACCAGCTTGCTAGGTTTTTTTCAACCCCATAATGCAGCATGTGCGATTAAGGCATATGTTTTACATCAACAAGATAAGGGCAAAGAGGTAAAAAGTTCAGCAATCGTAAGTGGGATTGCCAAGACAACTTGGCCAGGTCGTTTTGAAAGGGTTAACGACCAACCACTTGTTGTTTTAGATGGCGCCCACAATATTGATGCCGTAAACGAAATTAAGAAGTTATTAACTAAGGACTTCTCATCAAACGAAATTTACATCATTATTGGTATCTTAGCTGATAAAGATTACATGGATATGTTGAATATTTTAGGTAGTATTAAGAATGTTCATTTAGTATTAACTAAGTTTGAGGCATACGGTTCAAGACAAAGTGTGGATGTGGATGAGATAAGTGGTCAAATTAAGGCCAAAAATCCGGTGTCTGTTATCGATGATTGGAAACAAGCAATTGCTCAAACTGCTGGTGAAATGTCTGAAGATGACATGATTTTAATCACTGGATCGCTATATTTCATCTCAGATGTGCGAAAATTATTCAAATTAGAATAAAAAATTGTTAAATTTTAAATTCTTTAATGATAAATGTTGCAAAATCGTATACACTAGAGAGTGTTATTAAAAATTAAAAAATAACTATGGTATACTAAGAAAGTATGCAAAAAAAGGTGAAATTAAAAATAGCCAGCCAAATGTAATTATGAAGGGATGAAAAACTGTGTTTGGATTTGGAACTAAAAATATTGGAATTGATTTAGGAACTGCCAACACAATTGTTTACGTTGATGGTAAAGAAATTGTGTTAAGAGAACCTTCAGTTGTTGCTAAAAATACAAAAACTGGAGAAATCGTTGCAGTTGGACAAGAAGCAAGAGATATGATTGGTCGTACTCCTGCTAGTATTTCTGCAATTAGACCTATGAAAGATGGGGTAATTGCTGACTACGAAACTACTGTTACAATGCTAAAATACTACATTAACAAGACCGTAGGACATGCTTCAGGTAAGCCTTACGTTATGGTCTGTGTACCAAGTGGTATTACTGCTGTTGAAAAGAGAGCCGTAATCGATGCAACTCGTGTTGCTGGTGCAAAGGATGCTTACGTAATTGAAGAACCTTTTGCAGCTGCCATTGGGGCAGGTCTACCAATCATGGACCCAACTGGTAGCATGGTTGTTGATATTGGTGGTGGTACTACTGATGTTGCTACTATCTCATTAGGTGGTATCGTATCAAGTAGATCACTTCGTGTAGCCGGTGATCGTCTAAACGACGCAATTGCCGCTTACATCAGAAAGAAGTACAACCTATTAATCGGTGAAAGAACTGCTGAAAAGCTAAAATGGGATATCGGTTCAGCTTCAATTGAAGGTGCTAAAGATATCGAAAACGTTACTATTCGTGGTAGATACCTACTAACTGGTTTACCAAAGAGTGTGGAAATTACTGCTGAAGACGTAGCAAACGCTATTTCAGAACCAATTCAAGAAATCATTGGAACTGTTAAGGAAACCCTTGAAGAAACATCTCCAGAAATCTCTGCCGATGTTATCGATCATGGTATTGTCTTAACTGGTGGTGGTGCTTTATTGAAGAACTTACCACAAGTTATTTCAGAAGCTACTAAGGTTCCAGTTTCAATCGCTAAGAACCCGCTAGATTGTGTTGCAATCGGAACTGGTGAATCATTAAAGAGCATTGATATTATGAAGAGAAAATAGATTAAATAAGCGGGGAGGTTATCTTCCCGCTTATTTACTAGTTCGGAGGATTGAAAAATGCGTAAGTTTTTCTCCAATCGAAAGTGGTTAACTGCCATTTTGATTTTTATTATTTGTTTAGGTTTTATTTCCGTTTCTGTTTCAACCAGAAATAACAAATCAATGCCACCATTTATCCAACGTTTTGGAAATGACGTGGTAGGGATTGCTAGTTGGACTGTCGCTGTTCCTGCAAACTCAGTTAGACATGCTGGTGAAACAGTAAACAATCTAATTAACACATACAAAGAAAATCAAAAGCTAAAAGCACAAGTAGAAACAATTACAGCAACTAAGGTTAGAGACCAAGCTATTCAAAGCGAAAATGATCAACTAAAACGTGAACTTAAGATTAAAAGTGGTTTAGCTGATTACAATCCAATTGTTGCTGAAGCTTTAGTTAGAACTCCATCAGCATGGAACGACCAATTTGTTATTAACAAGGGTTCATCTGCTGGTGTTAAGAAGAACATGTCCGTTCTTGGCGCTAAGGGATTGATTGGACGCGTCATCGAAGTTAATAACAGTAACAGTAAAGTAGAACTAATTTCTAACACTGTTGATTCTGATAACAAGTTCCCAGTTGAAGCTACCAATTCAAAGGGTGAAACTGTTAACGGAATTATTAATGGTTATGACAGAAAGACTGGTCAATTAATCGTTGGTCATTTAAATACCAAGGTTAAGATTAAGGTAAATGACAAAGTATCTACAAATGGTCTTGGTGGAATTACACCAAAGGGTATTTACGTAGGTAAAGTTGCAAAGGTAACAACTGATGATTATGGAACTGCTACTAAGTTATACATTCAAACTCCAGCAAGCATGAATGATCTAGAAGTTGTTACAGTTGTAGATAAAACATCATAGGGGTGATTAGGATGAGAGAACACCAACCAATTAGATACGTTTTCATAATTGGATTGTTCATTTCTTTGTTCTTGGATGGATCAATTTCATTAATTTTTAGTCACCTTCTATATGGAAAATATATACTAGTCCCAAGCATTACATTTGCATGGTTATTCTTTGGTATGTACTTCATTAATCGAACAAATGAACACGTTGAAATATGGGCAGCCATTGCCGGATTATTGTTTGATTTGTTCTATACCGGGATATTAGGGGTGTACGTAATTGTCTTCCCAATCGCAATCATCATCGGTAGAAAGCTATATCGTTTCTTACCAATGAACATTGTGACCGGATTATTTTCATTTGCGTTTAACATTGCACTAATCAATGTTTTGGCTTATGGATTAAATCGTTTAATGAATGCTACTAACATGGCAGCTGGGTACTTTTTAATTCATGCAGTGATTCCAACTGTATTGTTTAACTCAGTGTTATTCTTAATTTTGTACGTGCCAATCGGGGTATTATTTGATCGAATTGAGTAGAGTAATAAAAGAGATAAGAGGGAGTATCTATAAATGCAATCTGTAGTACTTAAAGGAACCAAAGATGGATATGAGTTAATCCTAAAAGAAACAGCTAGTGTGAGAGAAATCCTAGTTGATTTGAAACAACTACTAGAAGGCCTTGGCGAAGAAAGTGAAAAAGGCAAAGACCAATTACATTTGAATGTTCAGATGGGTAACAGATTGATGTCAGAAGAAGATAAAAATGATATCATTAAGTTAGTTGATGACTATGAAAATCTAGTTATCGATAACTTTTTATCCAACGTTATTACCAAGGAAGAATCTGCTAAAATCATGGCGCAAAACAATGTTGAAGTGATGAGCAGAGTGATTAGAAATGGTCAAGAAGTAAATGTCGATGGTGATGTTTTATTCTTTGGTAAGATTCATGAAGGTGGAAAGTTAATTGCCACTGGTAATGTGTTTAATATGGGAGTTATCGAAGGAATTGTTCAAGCAGGTTTTCCTGATGACGAAAGTAAGTTAATCATCGGTAATTTACATACAGCACAACAAGTTCGTGTAGGAGAACAATACGATATTGTAGCGGATCGTCCAATTGAGGATTCTGAAAAGACAGTAGTATATGTAAACGACCTACACGTGCTAAGTTATGGTAAAATAAAGAATCTAAAAGAGATTAATCCAAAGTTCTTTAATCGAATTGGAGGTATTGAATAATGGGAAAAGCCATTGTAATTACATCAGGTAAAGGTGGAGTTGGAAAGACAACTTCAAGCGCTAATATTGGAATTGCGTTAGCAATGATGGGAAAAAGAGTTTGTTTGATTGACTTAGATATTGGTCTAAGAAACCTAGATGTTGTTATGGGTCTAGATAATCGTGTTATGTACGATATCGTAGATGTTGCAACTGGTAGAGTAAAGCTAGTTCAAGCAATGGTGAAAGATAAGCGTTTCGATGACTTATTATATCTATTACCTGCAGCCCAAAATACTGATAAGACAGCTCTAAACGAAGAACAAGTAAAGAGCATTGTTGATGAATTAAAACCAGATTTTGACTATGTCTTTATTGACTGTCCAGCCGGAATCGAACAAGGTTTCATTAACGCCGTTTCTGGTGCCGATGGTGCAATCGTTGTTACTACTCCAGAAATTTCAGCCGTTCGTGATGCCGATCGAGTAATTGGTTTATTAGAACAACATCCACTTCAAGAAACACCAAAATTAATCATTAATCGTATCAGAAAATCATTGATGCAAGATGACAACTACATGGATGTTGATGAAATCACCACCCATTTAGGGATTGATTTATTAGGTATCATCTTAGATGATGACAAGGTTATTAGTACTTCAAATAACGGTGAATCAATTGTTATGAACCCTGACAACCCAACAGCCCAAGGCTACAGAAACGTAGCTAGAAGACTTGAAGGCGAAACAGTTCCATTGATGAAGATTGATGTCAAAAAGGAAAGTGCATGGGATAAGTTTAAGCATTTATTTAAACGTAACTAAACTTTGTTATTGACTTACGATTGAAATTAAGTTATTTTATTATTTATCAAAAGACTTTGAGCAGAAATGCATTTGTATGTAATTCACAGAGATCCTAGTAACAGGTGAAAGCTAGGTAATTACAGCAGGTGTTCACATCTGTGAGTTGTTATTCTGAACGTAATTAGGAATAAACCGGTGCAGCCGTTATCTGCGAGTCAATAGACTCACTGAGCTATTTTGCGCGAGCAGAATAGGAAATTAGGTGGCACCACGTTTTCAACGTCCTTTTAGCATATTGCTAAAAGGGCGTTTTTTTTTATCAAAGGAGGAATAATTAATGCAATATATTTTAGAAATATTACCTTCACTATTTTCTGGGGTGGTAACCACATTAGAGATTTTCGCATTAACAATCGTTTTATCAATCCCATTAGGAATTTTAGTTTCCCTAGCATTAACCGGAAAGAATATTATCAAAGCAATCTTTGAATTTTATGTCTGGATCATGCGTGGAACTCCGCTATTATTACAATTGATTTTTATCTTTTATGGTTTACCAATTATCGGAATCGTGTTCCCAAGATTTGAAGCAGCTGTAATCGCATTTGTTTTAAACTATGCAGCTTACTTTGCTGAAATTTTTAGAGGTGGTTTTCAATCCATTCCAAAGAACCAATTCGAAAGTGCTAAGATGCTTCGCTTAACACGTTGGCAAACACTTCGTAAGATTATCATTCCACAAGTTTTCAAAATTGTGTTACCTTCAATCGGAAACGAAGTAATTAACCTAGTTAAGGATTCATCATTGGTATACGTAATTGGTATCGGTGACTTATTGCAAGCCGGAAATATCGCCACAGCACGTGACGTTACATTGGTTCCATTAATTCTAGTTGCTGTATTCTACTTGGTATTAACAGCGGTATTAACATTGGTACTAAGAAAAATTGAACAACGTTTTGATTACTGGAGATAGGAGGGATTAACATGTTTCAAGTAAAAAGTTTAAATAAGAGTTTTCAAGGTAAAACCATCATCAAGGACATGAACCTAGATGTTGCTGATAACGAAATCTTAAGTATTGTTGGTCCTTCCGGTGCTGGTAAGACAACACTATTAAGATGTATCACTGGTTTGGAAAAGGCTGATTCAGGTAAGTTCTTCTTGGATGGTGAAGAAATTGATCCAACTGATGATTCAAAATCAGTTATCGGTGTAGTATTCCAAGACTTTGGTTTATTCCCAAACTTAACTGTCATTGAAAATATCATTCTGGCACCACAATTAGTGTTAAAGAAATCAAAAGAAGAAGCATTAAAAGAAGCACAAGAATTAATCGACAAGCTAGATTTGACTGGTAAGGAATCACTTTACCCATACCAATTATCTGGTGGACAAAAACAACGTGTGGCAATTGTTAGAACTTTAGCAATGCACCCAAAGATTATTTGCTACGATGAACCAACATCTGCATTGGATCCTAAGTTAAGTGAAGAAGTTGGAAAGATTATTTTAGACTTAAAGAAACAAAATATCACACAACTTGTGGTTACCCACGATGTGGCATTTGCAAATCAAGTTGCTGACAAGGTGAAGGAAGTTAGACCGTTTAAAGAGGAGGGGTAGTCTATGAAGACCAAAATTTTAAAAATGGTTGGACTTATTAGTGTTTGTTTGATGGTTGTCATCATGCTATCTGGTTGTGAATCTGTTACAAAAAAAGCAGATCATCAAGATACATGGAGTCGTATCAAGAAGAACAAACAAGTGACCATTGGTCTGGATGTTACCTTCGTTCCGATGGGGTTTGAAAACAAGAGTGGTAAAATCACCGGTTTCGACGTTGATTTAGCTAATGCTGTGTTTAAACAATACGGTATTAAGCCAGTCTTTCAACCAATCGATTGGTCAATGAACGTAACTGAATTGAGAAATACTACCATCGATTTAATTTGGAATGGTTTCTCAATTACCCCTGAACGTCAAGCTGTTGTTAACTTCAGTAAGCCATACCTGGCAAATGATCAAGAATTAGTTACTTTGAAATCATCTAATATTAAAAAATTTAGTGATATGAAGGGCAAGTATTTAGGTGCTCAAAGTGGTTCATCTGGTCTAAATGACATTAATGATCAACCAAAATTACTAAAACAATACATTAAGAACCAATCACCAATTCTATATAATTCATTTACTAATGCATTTATTGACTTGAATCATGGTAGAATTAGTGGATTGTTAATTGATAGCACATATGCAAACTACTACATTGCACACCAACCTAATCCAAACCTATACAGGGTGGTTACAGGTAAATTCCCACAAGAACAATTCGGTGTTGGAATTCGTAAAGGTGATAAGACAATGCAAGCGAAGATTAATGCTGCATTTAAGAAGCTAGCAAAGAATGGTGAACTAAAGAAGATTTGTGAAAAGTGGTTCGGTAAGAACTACAACACACCATTAATGAAATTAACAAATAATATGAAATAGGAACTAGAGGTGGGGTTTTGTTGCATAAGAAATTAGCTAATGGAGTAGACTTAAATGTTATTTTAGAAGATAAATTCAAAACAATTTCATTTACTTTTGATCTAGTTAGCGAGGCTATTCCAGAAAATTTTGCTAAACGAGCAGTGCTTGCAGAATTGATGGAAATTAGTAATCAAGATTATCCAACGCAATCCAAATTAGCAAGATACTTATCATCAATGTATGGAGCCAGTTTTGGAACCAACGTTTTGAGATATGGTAATTTGTCAGTTCTAAGAATTAACTTGAGTATCCCAAATCCAAAGTTTGTGGATGCAAAAGATGATTTATTACAACAGGCTGTTAGTTTTATTTATAGTGTAGTATTCAAGCCATTGGCTGCTGATGGTCAATTTGATAAGGACACGTTTACCTTACAAAGAAACAACATGAAAAAATATGTTGAATCAGTGGCAGATGACAAACAATACTATGCTTCAACTCAATTGAAGAAATTATTTTACAAGGACTACTTAAACCGTGGTTCTTTTATATTTGGAACACCAAATGATTATGATTTAATTGATAGTCAAAATGAATATGAATACTATTCAAATGTTTTAAACAACGATAATATCAAGATTTCCGTGATTGGGGATGTTGATGAAGAAAGAATTTATAACTTATTTGATCAATTTAAATTGTCAGATCGAAGTGCTGAATATGAATTAGCACCATTGACTTCATTTAAGATGAATGATGATGTTGAAATGGTCGATAAGAAGATTCAATCATCACAAAGTTGTTTGAATTTAGGGTATCGTTTGCCAATTTTCTACAATAATAAAGAAGCAATGGCAGCGGTATTGTTCAATGCTATCTTTGGTGGAACACCACAATCTAAACTATTCAAAAATGTGAGAGAAAAGAACAGTTTAGCATACAGTGCAAGCAGTTCATACAACTCTATCAATGGGTTTGTAATGGTAAGCACTGGTATCAATTACAGCAATAAGGATAAGGTCTTAGCTATTGTTAAGGAACAATTAAACGATATTGCTAAGGGAAATGTCGACATCGACGTCTTAAATAGTATTAAGGCTGAAATGATTAACGCCAAAAAAGCTGTTTTGGATAGTCCTCGTCAAAACATGGAACAACAATTCGTTAATGGCTTGTTGAATCGTGCTCTATCATTTGACGAATGGAAGCAACGCGTTAATGATGTGACAATCGATCAAATTGCTGAGGTTGCTAAAAAGGTCGAATTGAATTCAATTTTCTTCTTAGATGGGAGGATTGATGATGCAAATTAAGGAGTATCGTAAGTTTAACGAAAAAGTATATATCGATAAGATGGACAATGGATTATCGGTAGTAGTCGTTCCAAAGAAGGGTTACCAAAAGACTTACGCCACACTTTCCGTGCGTTATGGATCTATTGATACCAACATTAATGGCAAGAATTATCCAGCCGGAATTGCTCATTTTCTAGAACATAAGATGTTCGATAAAAAAGATCATGATGCCATGGATGTCTTCTCCAAATACGGTGCAGGCTCTAATGCATTTACTAGTTTTAATAAAACCAGTTACCTATTCTCTACAACTGATAATGTTCATGAAAACCTAACTGAGTTATTGAATTTTGTGCAAGAACCTTACTTTAGTGACGCAAAGGTCGAAAAAGAAAAGGGCATCATTGGTCAAGAAATTAGTATGTATGATGATGAACCCGGAGCCGTTTTGTTCTTCAAGACAGTGCAAAACATGTTTCCTGATACGCCATTGAATGTTGATATTGCTGGAACAGAGGATTCAATCTATAAGATTACCAAGCAGGATTTGTATGACTCTTATAACTACTTCTATCAACCACAAAACATGCAACTTACAGTTGTTGGAAATGTTGTTCCTGAAGATATCTTTAAGTGGGTTAGTGATAATCAAAGTAAAAAGAGTTTTGATGAACCAAAAGATGTTAAAAGAACAACAATTCAATCTACTGAAATTGTGAGGGAAACCACTCATTACATGGATGTGAACCGTCCTAAAGTAGCTTTAGGAATTAAGGGTGATTCCAAATACAATGGTGACATCAAATATGAACTATCCATTTCATTATTACTACAACTTCTGTTATCAGAAGGTTCTGAGATTTATGAAAAAATGTATAACGATGGCATTATTGATGACTCATTTGGTTTTGACTTCGATTGCGAAGATCAGTTTAACTTTGCGGTATTAGCTGGTGAAACTGAAAAGATTGATGAGTTCATTGATAGAATTTCAGATGTATTGGTTAACTTTTCTGACTATATTTCAGATAAAGCTGATGAGTTTGAATTAATTAAGAAAGAAGAAATCGGTCAACACGTTTCAATGATGAATTCCATTGAAGCAATTGCAAATAACATGTCAGATAAAGATCATGGTTTTGAAAATATTTATGATGAAATTGAAATGATTAAACAATTAGAATTAGATGATTTAATCCATTATGGAAAATTATTCCTAAAACCTGACATGATAGTGAAAAACAAGATTTTTCCTAAAAATTAATTAGTTTAGATGTCTAGATAATATGGCTAATTATGATATACTGTAGATGTAAAATAATAAATAAGTGGAGTAGTACCTATGCAAAATAACAATGGAAAACAAGTAGAAATTGGTAAATCACTACACGAAGCACGTGTCGCCAAGGGAATGTCCATTGACGATATTCAAAAGATTACCAAAATCCAAAAACATTACCTTGAAGCAATCGAACAGGGGAACTTTGCTGAACTTCCTGGTGATTTTTACGTTCGCGCGTTTATTAAGCAATTCGCTGACACTGTTGGCGTTAACGGTATTGAACTATTGAATGAACATGATGATAGTCTACCTGATACTCAAAGCGAAGAATACGCTGATGAAGTATCAAAGGATGACGTTAATAGCCGTGTAGCTAGTCGTGGTCGTGAACACAGAAAAGACTCATTCCGTAAGGTTATGCCAACCATCGGAATTATCGTTGCAATTCTAGTAGTTGTTTGCGGTATTTGGGCAGTTGTTGTACATACTAATAGTTCTTCTCAAACTAGCATTAGTAGCAGTTCTGTTTCAGTTACTGGTTCTTCAGAATCATCAAGTTCATCAAGCAGTAAGGCTGATGACAAGAAGAAAGAAGATAAGAAGTCCACTGAAAAGAAAACTACCATCAAGGAAGTTAGCGCTACTAAGTATAATGTGACTGGTCAAAAAGAAAACACTGTTACTTTAAAGGCTACTGGTAGAGCATGGTCGTCAATCATGGCTGACAACAAGACTCTATTCCAAGGCTCACAAAACAGTGGTGATAAGAAGGATGTTAAGCTTCCAGCTGACACTAAGAGTGTTAACATTTCATTAGGTAACACCCAAGGCGCTAAGATCTTGGTTAACGGTACTGAATTGAAATACGACAAGAGCACACCTTTAACTACACAAATTACATTAGAATTTAGTAAATAAAAAAGAGGGCTTTGTTAAAGCCCTTTTTTATTTCTATGGAGGAAATTATGAATTTACCAAACAAACTTACATTAATTAGAATAATAATGATTCCATTATTCATTATCTTGCTTTCATGTGATATCAACATGGGAACAGTTATCTGGTTAGGAACAAGTATCCAAGTGACCAGAATTGTTGCAGCAATTGTATTTGCTGCTGCATGTATTACAGACTTCTTAGACGGTCAAATTGCCAGAAGACAACATTTAGTTACTAACTTCGGTAAATTCGCCGATCCATTGGCAGATAAAATGATTGTGATGTCAGCATTCATTATCCTAGTTTCATTTGGATTTGTTCCAGCATGGGTTGCAGCTGTAATCGTATGTCGTGAACTAGCCGTAACTGGTCTAAGACTAATCGTTGTCGAAAACGATGGCCAAGTCATTGCTGCAGCATGGCCTGGTAAGATTAAGACATTCAGTCAAATGATTGCCATCATCTTATTATTATTGAATGATTTCTTATTCATTCCATTTACAACCATTGGTTTTGGTACATTACTACTTTACATCTGCTTATTCTTCACCGTTTACTCAGGTGTTGAATACTTCTGGAAGAGTCGTTTCATTTTTGCAGATTCTTTCAAGTAAATCGATTTAATTATCGTATATATATAAGAAAGGTCGGATTATGTATGCAAATTGATACATCTATTGTTAACAAGCTAATTGACAATCAAATCACCATAACCGGAGCAGAAAGCTTGACGGCAGGGATGTTTCAATCCACCATTGGTGGAGTTCCTGGAGTTTCTGCTATCTTCTATGGTGGATTCGTTACTTATTCAAATGAGGCAAAGGCCAAGTTATTATCAATTCCAATGGATGTAATTGATGAATATGGTGTTGTTTCTGAACAAGTGGCAATTTGGATGGCTAAGCAATCCAAGCAAATCATGAATGTTGACGTAGGAGTTTCATTTACAGGTGTTGCCGGTCCTGATAGTTTGGAAGGCCAACCTGCAGGAACTGTATTTATCGGACTAGATTTCAAAGGAAATCAATTTGCAAAAGAATTTCATTTTAGTGGATCACGCCAAGAAGTGCGTGAACAGTCAGTGCAAGCTGCATTAAAAATGATTGAAAATGAGCATTCTAAATAATGCGAACTTTTGTTCTGTTTTTACTTGCTTTTTTAATGAGAGATTAGTATAGTATAAATATCGAATAGTTATCAAAGGGAGGTCAAATTAATGGCTGATGAACGAAAAGCGGCTCTAGATGGTGCCTTAAAACGAATTGAAAAAGAATTCGGTAAAGGTTCAATCATGAGAATGGGAGACCGTGGAGATACTAGAATTTCCACTGTACCAACAGGTTCCTTAGCACTTGATAATGCATTAGGTGTTGGAGGATTCCCACGAGGAAGAATTGTTGAAATTTATGGACCTGAAAGTTCAGGTAAGACTACCATTGCGCTACAAGCTGTTGCGGAAGTACAAAAACAAGGTGGAACAGCAGCATACATTGATGCTGAAAATGCTTTGGATCCAGTATATGCTACCAACCTAGGGGTAAACATCGATGATTTACTTCTATCACAACCTGATACTGGTGAACAAGGTCTACAAATTTGTGACGCCCTTGTATCTAGTGGTGCCATTGATATCGTAGTTGTCGATTCAGTTGCAGCTTTAGTACCTAGAGCTGAAATTGAAGGTGAAATGGGTGACGCTCACGTTGGTTTGCAAGCTCGCTTAATGTCACAAGCACTACGTAAGTTATCTGGATCAATTAACAAGACTAAGACTATTGCTCTATTTATTAACCAAATTAGAGAAAAAGTTGGTGTTATGTTTGGTAACCCAGAAACTACACCTGGTGGACGTGCTCTTAAGTTCTACTCAACTATCAGACTAGAAATCAGAAGAGCTGAACAAATTAAAGATGGTACTGACATTATTGGTAACAGAACTAAGATTAAAGTTGCCAAAAATAAGGTAGCTCCTCCATTTAAACGTGCAGAAGTTGATATCATGTACGGTCAAGGTATTTCACAAACTGGTGAATTAGTTGATATGGCCGTTGAACAAGACATCATTGGTAAGTCTGGTTCATGGTACTCTTACGGTGAAGAAAGAATTGGTCAAGGTCGTGAAAACGCAAAACAATTCTTACAAGATAATCCGGACAAAATGGAAGAAATTAACAAAAAAGTTCGTGCTGCATATGGCATGGGTGAAGATGATTCTGAATCAGGTGAAGCTGAACAAACAAGTTTGGACACTGGTGAATAATAACGATAAAGAAGCCGAAAGGCTTTTTTATTTTGCAAAAGAAAATAACATGTGTTGACACTTTCACAACTAAAATTTAAAATATAGTAATGTACATTGAACTATTTATTTAGTTCGCAAAATGACTAATAAATCATTCAATGCGCAATTATCAAAAACTTAATTAAATTAGATGATGTGGAGGTGCAATAAGCCTATGACTTATTTTTTACCTATGATCCTCGCAATCATCGCTGCTTTTGTAGTTGGTATCTCTGTGGGAATGTTTTCTAACAAGAAAATTGTTGATAAGAAATTAACAAAGGCCCACATGAGTGCACAAGATATTTTGGAAGATGCTAAACGACAAGCTCAAACTTCAGCTAAGGAAGCAATTCTTGAAGCTAGAGAAAAGAGTAACCATTATCGTTCAAACATCGAAAAAGAAATTAAGCAAAGACGAATTGAAGTTCAACGACAAGAAAATCGTCTAATCCAACGTGAAGATTCACTAGATCGTAAAGATGACGCCTTTGATAAGCGTGAAGATTCATTGAATAAGCGTGAAGAAAAGCTTAATTCAAACCAAAAGAAACTTGAACAAAAGCAACAGCAAGCTGATATGCTAGTTAAACAACGTCAAGATGAGTTAGAACGTATCTCTTCACTTTCTCAAGAAGAAGCACAAGAGCTAATTATTAACGAAACAAAGAAAGAATTAGCTGACGAACGTGCCAAGATGGTTAAAGATAGTTATAACCTAGCTCGTAAGGAATCTTCTGAGAATGCCAAGAATCTAGTTATTGAAGCGATTCAACAAAGTGCTGCTGATATCGTATCTGAAACCACAGTTTCAGTTGTTAACCTACCTAATGATGATATGAAAGGTCGTATCATCGGACGCGAAGGTAGAAACATCAGAACATTTGAAACCTTAACAGGGATTGATTTGGTTATTGATGATACTCCAGAAGCAGTTGTGCTAAGTGGATTTGATCCAATTAGAAGAGAAGTGGCCAAGATGGCACTTGAAAGTCTAATTAAGGATGGTCGTATTCACCCAGCTCGAATCGAAGAAATGGTAGATAAGAGTCGTCGAGAACTTGATGAAAAGATTCAAGAAATTGGTGAAGAAACAGTATTTGATTTAGGAATTCATTCATTGAGTCCTGAAATGATTATGATGATTGGTAAATTGAAGTTCAAGATTTACCATGGCCGTAATGTTTTGAGCCATTCTATTGAAGTTGCGAAGTTGTCAGGTGTCTTAGCCGCAGAATTAGGCGAGGACGTCATATTAGCAAAACGCGCAGGATTGTTGCACGAAATTGGTCGCTCTGCAGATAATGAAACAGAAGGTTCTCACATTGACCTTGGTGTTGACTTAGCCAAGAAGTTCAAAGAAAGTCCAGTTGTTATTGACTCAATTGCAGCCGATAATGAAGACAGTGAACCTAAGTACATCATTTCTGAATTAGTTAACATCGCAAACAAGATTGCGATTGCTAGACCAGGTGCAAAGAGTAAATCTCTTGAAAGCTTTGTTCATCGTCTAGAAAGTTTGGAAACAATTAGTGATAGTTTCGATGAAGTAAACAAGAGCTACGCAATTCAAGCCGGACGTGAAATTAGAGTGATTGTAAAACCAGAAAAAGTTTCTGATACTCAAGCAGTTGTTTTAGCTAGAGATATTAAAAATAAGATTGAAGAGGATATGGAATATCCTGGTCATATCAAGGTTACAATTATTAGAGAAGTAAGATCAATCGAATATGCAAAATAAAAAAAGGGCTTTTGCCCTTTTTTATTTTATGTAAAACGATGTAAAATAGTATATATATAATAATGAATTGAGGACGAAAATGAGAATACTATTTTTAGGTGACGTAGTAGGTAACTTGGGGGTAGATATGGTAAGCAAGTATCTACCAATTCTAAAAAGAGACTACAAGCCACAGGTAACGATTGTAAATGGTGAAAACTCAACATCATTCGGTCGCGGAATTAATAAAAAAGTATATAAACAAATTATGAGTGCAGGGACTGACGTAATTACTTTAGGAAACCATGCATGGAATAACGAAGAAATCTTCGATTTTATCGACGATACCAAAAAGTTAGTACGTCCTCTTAATTATCCTGGTAATGATGTTCCAGGTAGTGGATATACAATTATTAACGTTAATAATAAGAAGCTAGCGGTTGTTAATTTACAAGGAAGAATCTTTATTGATCCAATTGATGATCCTTTCCAAAAAATTGACGAACTTATCAGTGAAATTAAAAAAGAAGCAGATGCAATTTTTGTTGATTTTCACGCTGAAACAACCAGTGAGAAGAAAGCAATGGGAATGTATCTAGATGGTCAAATTTCTGCGATTGTGGGAACTCATACCCATGTACAGACCAATGATGACCAAATTCTAAAAAACGGTACAGCGTTCATTTCTGACGTTGGAATGTGTGGACCATTTGATAGTGTCTTAGGAATGAAGTATGAAAACATCATTCATCGTTTCATTACCCAACGACCAACTAGATTTGAAGTAGAAGAAAAAGGACGTGGAATCGTTTCCGGATGTGTTATCGATTTAAGAGACGATGGCACTGCGAGATCTATTGAAAAAATATTAATTGATCCAAATCACCCATACAAGGGTTAGTAGTAAAGGAGGATATTGTTTTAATGGCTAGTAAAACTAAACAAACACCAATGATGGAACAATATCAAAAAGTAAAAGATCAATACCCAGATGCTTTTGTTTTTTATCGTCTTGGTGACTTTTATGAAATGTTCAATGAAGATGCGGTAAAAGGGGCCCAAATTCTTGAACTAACATTAACTTCTAGAAGTAAGAATGCCGACAATCCAATCCCAATGTGTGGAGTGCCACACAAGGCGGTTGAATCATACATTGACACATTAATCGATAAGGGTTATAAAGTCGCAATTGTAGAACAAATGGAAGACCCTAAGTTGGCAAAGGGAATGGTCAAAAGATCCGTTACCCAATTGGTTACTCCTGGTACCAGAACTACAATGGGTGCCGAAAATGCTAAGGATAATAACTACTTAACAGCAATTGAATATTCAGATGCTGGTTATGGTTTTGCGTACGCTGAACTATCTACTGGTGAATTAAAGACCACTGTTTTAAGCAACATGAACAGTGTTTTAAACGAGTTAATGACCCTACAAACTAAGGAAGTAATCGTTAATCGTGAAATCTCTGAAAAAGATGTTGCACTAATTAATAAGGTTGGTATCTTGGTTTCATATCAAGATGACATTAAAGAATTAGATGATATGCAATATCTTTCAGAAGGTCTAAGACAAGACCTAGAAAAGAAGGTCGTAAATCGACTAACTACTTACATTGTGGACACTCAAAAACGTAGTCTTTCTCATATGAAGGCAGCTGTTGCATACAAGCCAGCTGAATTCTTGAAGATGGATCACAATTCACAATACAACCTTGAATTAACCAAGAACTTAAGAACCAACAAAAAGTCAGGTAGTTTACTATGGCTATTGGATGAAACCAAAACAGCAATGGGTGGTAGAAAATTACGTGAATGGATTGACCATCCACTAATTGACAAAACATCTATCGAAAACCGTCAAAACCAAGTCGACGATTTATTGAATCATTACTATGAACGTAGTGAAATCACTGACATGTTAGTAAAGGTTTATGATTTAGAAAGACTTGCTGGTAAGGTATCTTTTGGTTCAGTTAACGGTCGTGACTTAGTTCAATTAAAGACATCATTGCAACAAATTCCAAAGATTAAATACATTTTGGATGAAATGGATACCAAATCATTTGATGAAATTAACAATGATTTAGACCCAGTCGATGAAGTATCAGAACTAATTGAAAAGGCAATTACTGAAGAACCACCAATCTCAGTCACTGATGGTGGAGTTATTAAAGATGGCTACAACGAAATGTTGGATCAATACAGAGATGCAATGAACAATGGAAAACAATGGATTGCCGAACTGGAAAGTAAGGAACGTGAACTTACCGGTATCAATAACCTAAAGATTGGTTACAACCATGTTTTCGGTTACTACATTGAAGTTTCAAAGGCCAATCTAAGCAAGTTGCCAGAAGATAGATATGAAAGAAAGCAAACTCTTACCAATGCTGAAAGATTCTCTACACCTGAACTAAAGGAAAAAGAAAAGTTAATCATTGAAGCACAAGAAAAATCAAAGACACTTGAATATGAATTATTCAGTGAAGTCCGCGATGTTGTTAAGAGTGCAATTCAAAGACTACAAAAACTAGCCAATGCGGTATCTAGTTTGGATGTAATGCAAAGCTTTGCATCTATTTCTGATGAATACAGATTGGTTCGTCCAACATTAAATGAAGAACATAAGCTTGAAATCGTTGACGGTAGACATCCAGTGGTTGAAAAGGTTATGGGGCATCAATCATACGTGCCAAACGACGTGATTATGGATCCAGGAACTAACGTCTTGTTAATCACTGGTCCTAATATGTCTGGTAAGAGTACCTACATGCGTCAATTAGCTTTAACAGTCATCATGGCCCAAATTGGTTGTTTCGTTCCTGCTAAGTCAGCTGAAATGCCAATTTTTGACCAAATCTTTACCAGAATTGGTGCTGCCGATGATTTGATTTCCGGTCAAAGTACCTTCATGGTTGAAATGAAGGAATCAAACGAAGCAATTCAAAATGCTACCGATAACAGTTTGATCCTATTCGATGAAATTGGTAGAGGGACAGCCACATACGATGGAATGGCGTTAGCACAATCAATCATTGAATATGTTCACAACCACATCCATGCTAAGACACTATTTTCTACTCACTACCATGAATTGACAGAACTAGCTGATTCATTGGATGAACTACAAAACGTTCATGTTGGTGCAGTTGAAAAAAACGGTGAACTAGTCTTTCTACACAAGGTAAAGAAGGGTGCTGCTGATAAGTCATATGGTATTCACGTTGCTAAATTAGCTGGTTTACCAAATGAATTATTATCCAGAGCAGACGTCATCTTAAGTGACTTGGAAAACAACAATGAAAAGACTAATGCCGATAATGTTGTCATGGCAGAAAAATCAAGTCCAGTTGTTGAAGACGAAATTAATGAACCAGAACAACAACTTTCATTGTTTGGGGATGTAAAAGAACCCCAAAAGAAAAAACGTAAGAGTGGCGAAGATAAGATTCTAAAAGCTCTTAAGGACTTAGACTTGATGTCTAAGACACCAATGGATATTATGAATGAAGTATATAAATGGAAACGAGAAATTGATAAATAAATGAGGTGATTAATCTTGCATAAAATACATGAGTTATCAACAATTCTTGCTGATCAAATTGCAGCCGGTGAAGTTGTTGAACGACCTGCTTCGGTTGTAAAAGAATTAGTTGAAAATTCAATTGATGCACAAAGTACGCAAATTGATATCAATATTGAAGATGCAGGATTAAAGAGAGTCGAAATTATCGATGATGGAATCGGGATTAATCAAGATGATGTCGAAATCGCCTTTAAACGTCATGCAACAAGTAAGATTAATAACCAAAGAGATCTATTCAAGGTGCAATCCTTAGGTTTCCGTGGTGAAGCCTTGCCTTCAATTGCTTCAGTATCAGATGTTCATTTGAAAACATCGACTGGAGATGAAGGAACCCAGATTCATATCAAGGGTGGCGAAATTAAAGAAATTAAGCCAGCAGAAGCTAGAAGAGGTACAAGTATCTGTGTTGAAGACTTATTCTTTAATACACCTGCCAGATTGAAATACATGAAGACCATCAAGACCGAACTAGCCAATATTTCTGATATCGTCGATCGTTTAGCAATTGGTCATCCTGATATTGCATTTTCGTTGGTTCATAACCAAAGAGAAATCTTAAGAACATCAGGTAGAGGTCAATTGCAACAGGTAATTGGTGACATTTATGGTGCCAAGAACTTAAAGAGAATTATTAAGATTGAAAATGCTGATAATGACTTTAAGATTAGTGGTTTTGTCAGTTTACCTGAATTAACAAGGGCTTCTAGAAATTACGTCACCATCACTTTGAATGGTAGATATGTTAAAAACTACGCTTTATTCAAAGCAATCACCGATGGTTATGGATCTAAGTTAATGGTGGGTCGTTATCCAATTGCTGTATTAAACATCGAATTGGATCCGGTTTTAACTGATGTAAACGTTCATCCAACTAAGCAGACAGTTAGAATTAGTAAGGAAGACCAGTTATGCAATTTGGTTGCCAAAACAATCTATGATACGATTTATCAAGAAAACCTAATTCCTGAAGTGATGACTAGAGACCGTGCTGTTCAGCCAAGATACACAAATGAACAGTTACAAATGCAAATCAATCAATATTCGAAGACAAGGGAAGAACCAAAGAGTGAACCTTTAGTTAACGATTATGTTGAGCCCGTTTTACACCCTCAGGCAGAAGAGGAAGAATCAACACCTAAGGAAGACATCAAGACTTCTGATATTGATTCTATTTACATCAGTAATAAGGCACAATTGAACTATGAAGATGTACAAAGTTTTGCTCATCGCTACGAACATCCAGTCACTCCATTTGGAGAAACTGAAGTGACTGATGATGAGGTATCAAACAACGATGATCAACCTCGTTTTCCTAAACTGTTGTATATCGGTCAACTTCATGGAACTTATTTAATTGCTGAATCAGATGATGGTATGTACATTGTCGACCAACATGCCGCTCAAGAAAGAATTAACTATGAACGATTGAGAACTGAGATTGGAGAGGTATCTAACGACCAACAAAGCTTGTTAGTGCCACTTGTTTTGGATTATCCTAATCGTGATGCGTTAATCATTCAGGAAAAGTTGGGGATGCTACAAGAAGTTGGCCTAAATGTTGAACCGTTTGGGAAGAATAGCTTCGTGGTAAAGCAACATCCAACATGGATTGAAGAAGGCAACGAGGAAGAAACGATTCGAGAAATGATTGATTGGGTCATTAATCATAAGAACATCTCGGTAGCTTCATTTAGAGCACAAACAGCTATTATGATGAGCTGTAAGCAAGCAATTAAGGCTAACCATCACTTGGATAGAAAACAGGCGGTTCATTTACTTGATGAATTAGCGACAGTTAACAATCCGTTTAATTGCCCGCATGGCAGACCAGTTTTAGTATCTTTTTCTAATACAGATATGGAAAAGATGTTCAAACGAATTCAAGACCCACATACCAACGACAATTTTATGTAATCGAGGATAGACTATGTTTGAATATTTAAAAGGAACCATCGAAGATGTCCAACCAGGATACATCGTAGTTGATGTAAACGGGGTTGGATACCTGGTATACACATCTAATCCATATGTATACCAAGTAGATAGTAATGAAGAAGTGAAGGTATTCATTCACCAAGCCGTGACTGATTCATCACAATTACTTTACGGATTTTCCAGTCGAGAATTAAAATCAATTTTTGAAAAATTGTTAAATGTTTCAGGAATTGGTCCTAAGAGTGCACTAGCAATTATTGCCGGAAACGATCCACAATCATTACTAAACGCCATCAATACTGAAAATGTTACCTACTTAACTAAATTCCCAGGTGTGGGTCAAAAGACGGCTAAGCAAATCATCCTTGATTTGAAAGGAAAGCTAGACGACATTGCACCATCATTATTTGATGACTTTACTGCTGAAAACCAACCTGCATCTGATGATAAGTCAGACAACCAAGCACTTGAAGATGCACTAGAAGCACTAAGTGAATTGGGATATTCAGCACGTGATATTAAGAAGGCTAGAAAGGCATTAGAAGATATTGAAGTTACAACAACTGAAGATTACTTAAGACAAGGTCTAAGTGCTGTAACTAAATTTTAAGGAGGAGTATTAAATGGATGACAACCGCATTATCTCAGGCGATAGTGAAGGTATAACTGAAGAAACATTTGAAAAATCACTCCGTCCACAATACTTATCAGAGTACATTGGTCAAGACGACTTAAAGAAAGAGTTGTCAGTGTACATTAAGGCTGCCAAACAACGTGAAGAAACTTTAGACCACGTTCTGTTGTATGGACCTCCTGGATTAGGTAAGACCACCTTAGCGATGGTGATTGCAAATGAAATGGAAGCCAACATCAAAACAACCAGTGGCCCAGCAATTGAAAAGACTGGTGATTTAGCAGCACTGCTAAACGAGTTACAACCCGGTGATATCTTATTCATTGATGAAATTCACCGTCTTCCTAAGACGGTTGAAGAAATGCTTTATTCAGCAATGGAAGACTTCAGTGTTGATATCGTTGTGGGACAAGGCCCAACAGCGCATCCTGTTCATTTACCATTGCCACCATTTACTTTGATTGGTGCAACTACCAGAGCTGGATTGCTATCAGCACCATTTAGAGATCGTTTCGGAATCGTTGAACATATGAAGTACTACAATACCGAAGATTTACAAGATATTGTTTTACGTTCAGCTGATATTTTCCATACTAAGATTTACGATCAAGGTGCACATGAAATTGCTAGACGTTCAAGAGGAACACCTAGAATAGCGAACCGTTTATTAAAACGAGTTCGTGACTTTGCTCAAGTATCAAACGATGGAAACGTTGATGTCGATATTGTTGATACTTCACTTAAGATGTTGGGTGTTGATAACGAAGGATTGGATGCAACTGATATTAAACTGTTAAAGACCATGATTGAGTTTTACAATGGTGGTCCGGTCGGTGTATCAACACTTGCTGCTAATATTGGAGAAGAAGTGAATACAATTGAAGAAATGTATGAACCATATCTTCTTCAAATTGGTTACATTAAAAGAACGGCCAGGGGTAGAGTGGTAACCGATAATGGTTATCATCACCTTAATTATCCAATTAATCGTGATAATTAGGGACTGGACTATTAATGATAATTTTGATAAGATATATATTAAATTATGAGAGGTACGGTGAACTATAATGGGTAACTACAGTGGATTTATTATTTTAATCGTATTATTTGCGATTATGTATTTCTTGGTTATTAGACCACAAAAGAAACAACAACAAAAACACGCAGAAACATTAAAACAACTTCAAAAGGGTGACCACGTAACAACTATCGGTCGCTTACACGGTATCGTTGACGATATTAACGAAGAAGAAAAGACTGTTACTTTAGATTGCGACGGCATTTACTTAGTATTTGACCTAAACGCAATCGCAAAGGTAACTGCTCATGTTGCTGACGCTAAGTCAGATGACTCAGACAAAGAAGCTAAAGAAGAAAAATAATAAGTTGAAAGAGACAGTTTTCAGCAGTGCTGAAGGTTGTCTCTTTTGTCTGTTAAGGCCTAAACAACATAAATAACCATATGATATAATTATGTTATGAATTTATAGAAGGATATTAGGAGCGATTATGAGTAAAATGTTTAATTTTTTCAATTTATCAACGCAAAGTAAGATTATCAAAGCTATTTGCGATTTTGATACAATTATTATCCATAGACACCAACGACCAGATCCAGATGCATATGGTTCTCAAATGGGTTTAGCTAACATCATCAAGGCATCTTTTCCAAAAAAGAAGGTTTATTGTGTTGGAAAGCAATATCAAAGTTTTGATTGGTTAGGAACAACCGACGAAATTGATGACGATGTATACAAGAATGCATTGGTTATTGTTGTTGATACCGCTAACCAACCTCGAGTTGATGACGATAGATATACCCAAGGAAAGATGATGATTAAGATTGATCATCATCCAAATGATGACCAATTTGGGGACATTATGTGGGTAGAACCAGAAGCATCAAGTACATCTGAATTAATCTATGATTTGTTTGAATCCTCAAAGAAGTTAAAGATTAACGCAAATGCTGGTCGCTTATTATATGCTGGTATTATTGGTGACACTGGTCGTTTCAAATATCCATCTACTTCATCAAACACATTTAGGGTAGCGTCAGAATTGGCTAAGTTAGACTTCTCAATTAGTGAAGTTAACACAATTGAATCATCAATTGACTTACCAATGGCTAGACTATCCGCATATGTATATGAAAATCTAAGCATTACCGATAGCGGAGCCGCTTATATCGTATTAAGCGATGAAGTTTTGGAACCATTCAATTTAGGCAATGAAAGAACTTCAGCCGTTGTGCCACTTCCTGGCAATATCAATCAAGTAACCGCTTGGGCTATCTTTATTCAAAAAGAAGATGGCACATACAAGATTAGCTTGAGATCCAAGGGACCAGCTATTAATGAATTAGCCAAGGAATTTGGCGGTGGCGGTCATGATTTGGCAAGTGGTGCCGCTGCTAAAGACGAAGATGAAATCAAGTCGGTAATTAGTAAATTAGACGAATTAGTCGCTAGTTACAAAGGAGAATAATAAATGCCAAGTACATTTAAGCAATACAACTTAAAGCCATTCATCATGGATGCTTTAGATGAATTAAACTTTAGAGAACCAACCGCTATTCAGGAAAAGATTATTCCAGAAATCCGTAAGGGTAGAAGTGTTGTTGGTCAATCAGCCACTGGTAGTGGTAAGACCCATGCGTTCTTGTTACCAATTTTTGATAACTTAGACGTTGACACTTTGGAAGTCCAAGCTGTTATCACCACACCAAGTCGTGAATTAGCTTACCAAATTTACAACAATGCTAAGCAACTAGCTAAGCATTCAGACAAGACCATTCATATCGCTAACTACGTTGGTGGTACTGATAAGGTTAGACAAATTGAAAAGCTAAAGAATGAACAACCACAAATCGTTATTGGAACTCCGGGTCGTATTTCTGATTTGATCAAGGGTCAACATCTACAAGTTCATACAGCAACTCAACTAGTAATTGATGAAGCTGATATGACATTAGACCTTGGTTTCTTAAACGATATCGACAACATCGCTGCTAGTTTTGGTAAGGATGTTCAAATGATGGTGTTCTCAGCAACCATTCCACAAAAGTTGAAACCATTCTTGAAGAAGTATCTTGAAAACCCATACGTTGAAAACATTCCAAACAGAACTGTTATCAGTCCAACAATTGATAACTGGTTAATTTCAACTAAGGGTCAAAACAAGAACGACTTAATCTACAAGTTAATCACCATGGGTGAACCTTACCTTGTATTAATCTTTGCTAATACTAGAAAACGTGTTGAAGAAATTTACGAATTCTTACGAAACCAAGGATTAAAGGTGGGAATCGTTTCTGGTGATTTAACACCACGTGAACGTAAGAGAACTATGAAACAAATTCAAAATCTTGAATTCCAATACGTTGTAGCTACTGATTTGGCTGCTCGTGGAATCGATATTGAAGGGGTTTCTGACGTTATTAATGATGATATTCCAGAAGACTTGGAATACTTCATTCACCGTGTTGGTAGAACTGGTAGAAATAACATGCCAGGAACTGCGGTTACACTTTACTCTCCAGACGAAGAAGATGAAATTGACGCATTAGAAAAGATGGGCATTTCATTTAAGCCAAAGGTTATCCGTGGTGGGCGTGTTGAAGACACTTACGATCGTAACCGTAGAAAGTCACACCGTCGTGGTCATGACAAGCTAGAACCAACCATGATTGGTATGATTAAAAAGAAGAAGAGAAACGTTAAGCCTGGTTACAAGAACAAGATTAAACAAGAGCTTAAGCGAAACGATGAAATGAATCGTCGTATCCAACAAAGAGAAGAAGGACGTCGTAAGAGAAAGTCCAAGAAGAACAGTTCACAACGTTATAGATAACGTTTGACACCGGTTTTAATAAACCATATAATTTAGATATAAATTAGAGAACATGCTTGTATAATTTCATTTTAAGAGACATCTTGGTTGGTGAAAAAGATGATTGGGTTTATCAAGTGCTATCTCGAGTAATAATTAAATCGCTCTCTCAGCGTTATTGAGACTTAAAGAGGTATACGAAAAACATCGTTGCAAGTAAAGTGGTACCGCGCATATAGCGTCTTTACTAGCAACGGTGTTTTTGTGCTTATTGGAGGGAATTTCTATGAAAAAATTAGATAGTAGTCAAATTCGTGCTATGTATTTGGAATTTTTCAAACAACATGGTCACACAATTGAACCAAGTGCTTCATTAGTACCAAAGGATGATCCATCACTTCTATGGATTAACTCTGGTGTTGCCACAATGAAGAAATACTTCGACGGTAGTGTTGTTCCAAAGAACCACCGTTTAACTAGTTCACAAAAGAGTATTAGAACTAATGATATCGAAAATGTTGGTAAGACAGCTCGTCACCACACATTATTCGAAATGTTAGGTAACTTCTCAGTTGGTGATTACTTCAAGAAAGAAGCAATTACATGGGCTTTTGAATTACTAACTTCACCAGAATGGTTTGGTTGGGACAAAGAAAAGTTATACATGACTGTATATCCTGAAGATACTGATGCTAAGAAATTCTGGCAAGAAGCAGGGGTTGCACCTGACCACTTAATCGACATGGATGATAACTTCTGGGATATTGGCCAAGGTCCTTCAGGTCCAGATACTGAAATCTTTTACGACCGTGGAGAAAAGTACGATAATTTAGCTCCAGATGATCCAGAAAACTACCCTGGTGGGGAAAACGAAAGATATCTTGAAGTTTGGAACATTGTGTTCTCACAATTTAACCACAAACCAGATGATACTTACGAACCACTTCCAAGAAAGAACATTGATACGGGGATGGGATTAGAACGTGTTGTTTCAATTTTCGAAGACGCACCAACTAACTTTGAAACCGACTTGTTCATGCCAATCATTGAAAAGACTCAATCACTAAGTGATGGTAAGAAGTACGGTGAAAATGCTCAAGACGATATCGATTTTAAGATTATCGCTGACCACGCTCGTGCAATTACTTTCGCTATTGGTGACGGTGCTCTTCCATCAAACGTTGGTAGAGGATACGTTATCAGACGTTTAATCAGACGTGCCATTGTTTCAGGTCACCGTTTAGGCATCAAGGACGACTTCTTATACCAATTAGTTCCAGTTGTTGGTGAAATCATGAAGTCATACTACCCAGAAGTATTGGAACAAAAGGATTACCTAGAAAAGGTTATTCATTCTGAAGAAAAACGTTTCAACGAAACATTATCTGATGGTTTACAACTTCTTGGTGAATTAATGGACAACTTGAAGAAGACTAACCAAAAGACCGTTGAAGGAAAAGATGCATTTAAGCTATACGATACTTACGGTTTCCCATTGGAAATGACTAAGGAATACCTAGAAGATGCTGGATTCTCAGTTGATGAAACTGGTTTTAAGGCCGAAATGCAAAAGCAAAAAGAACGTGCTAGAAATGCTCGTGGAAACGACAAGTCAATGGGTGTTCAACGTGATCTATTAATCGACATTAAGACACCAAGTGAATACGTTGGGTACTCACAACTAGAAGTTGATGACGCCAAATTACTTGATATTATTGTGGATGAAAAATTAGTTGATCAAGCAGGCGCTGGAGAAGCTGAAGTTATCTTTGATAAAACTCCTTTCTATGCTGAAATGGGTGGTCAAGTTGCTGACCAAGGTACCATTGTTGATGAAGATGGTAACTTATGTGCAAAGGTTACTGACGTCCAACACGCACCAAATGGTCAAAACTTACACACTGTTGAAGTAATTACTAGTCTTTCAAAAGACCACCAATACAAACTAAGTGTTGATCGTAAGTTCCACGCATTGGTTGAACACAACCATACTGCAACCCACTTATTGGACCAATCATTGAGAAATGTTTTAGGTGACCATACTCAACAAGCTGGTTCATTAGTTGAACCAAACTACCTAAGATTTGACTTCACTCACTTCGGTTCAGTTACTAAGGAAGACCTACAAAAGGTTGAAGACTTAGTTAACGAAGAAATCTTCAAGGCAGAACCTGTTACTACTGTTGAAACAGATCAAGAAACTGGTAAGAAGATGGGTGCCATCGCCTTATTCGACAGCAAGTATGGTGATAAGGTGAGAGTTGTTAGTGCTGGTGATTACTCAGTTGAATTCTGTGGTGGTAACCACGTAAGCAACACTAGTCAAATTGGATTGTTCAAGATTGTTTCAGAATCAGGTGTTGGTGCCGGTGTTAGAAGAATTGAAGCCGTAACTTCAAAGGCTGCTTTTGATTACCTAAACAACGAAGAAGCACTTCTAAAACAAGTTGCTGATCAAGTTAAGACTATCCAAGTTAAGGAAGTTCCTAACAAGGTTGCTCAATTACAAGAACAAATCAAAGACTTACAACAAAAACAAGATAAGTTAGAATTAAAGATTGCTAGCCAACAAGCTAATTCAGTTTTCGATGACGTTAAAGAAGTTAACGGAAACAAGATTATCACTGGTGTCTTGAATGTTTCTGGAATGGATCAACTAAGACAACTAGCTGATACTTGGAGAAGCAAGAACTTATCAGACGTATTAGTACTTGGAACTCAAAGTGGTGAAAAGGCTAACCTAATCGTTGCTGTTAGTGATGAAAAAGTTAAGGATGGCATGAAGGCCGGTGACATCATTAAGGCAATTTCTAAGGAAATTAATGGTGGCGGTGGAGGCCGTCCAAACATGGCTCAAGCCGGTGGTTCAAAGCCTGAAGGATTACCTAAGGCAATGGAAGCAGCAGTTGCTTGGTTAGAAAACTTTTAAAAATAATTAATATTTAAGTTTTATTTTGTTCCAAGTAGAATTATAATAAACCTACATCATAGATTTAGAGGTGTTATAAATGAGTGCTTCAGATAAGACAATGTATTTTGATTTAAGCAACAATACTCCAAAGAATGTTCACGATACGCTTTTAATAGTATTTAAGGCATTGGAGGAAAAAGGATACGATCCATACAATCAAATTGTCGGATATTTAATTTCAGGAGATCCTGCATATATTCCTCGATTTAATGATGCTCGTAATTTAATTCGTCGATACGAAAGAGACGAAATTATTGAAGAGTTGGTTCGTTTTTACTTGGACAAGAATAATGATCGTGAGGAAAACTAATATATGAGATTAATGGGGATGGATGTCGGATCTAAGACAGTTGGGATTTCTGTTAGTGATTTATTGGGATGGACAGCGCAAGGTGTTGAAATCATTCCAATTAATGAGGACGAAGAACAATTTGGATTAGATCGGGTAGCCGAATTAGTCGAAAAATATGAAATTACGGGGTTTGTTCTAGGATTGCCTAAGAACATGAATAATACCTCAGGACCTAGGGTTGAAGCTTCAAAACGATATGGTGAAATGTTAAAGGAAAAGTTTAACTTACCAGTCGACTTTGTCGATGAACGATTAACAACTGTTGAAGCTGAAAGAATGCTTATTGAAAAAGCGGACACTTCTAGAGAAAAACGTAAAAAAGTTATCGATAAAATTGCCTCCGAATTGATTTTACAAACCTATTTGGATGGTAAAGGTAAACTAACAAGATAAAGAAAAGAGGGGTTAGCAATGGACAACAACAACGAAGAAGAACAACAACAAATTTCATTAGTTGACGAAAAGGGAAACGAAGAATTATACGACGTTTTATTCACTTTCGAATCTGATGATTTTGGTAAATCATACATCTTACTTTACCCAGCTGGTAAAGCAGATGATGAAGAAGTTAACATTGAAGCATATGCCTTACCAGAAGGCGATGATCCAATGGACCCACAAGGTGGAGATTTACAATTAATCGAAACTGATGAAGAATGGGAAATGGTTGAATCAGTGCTAAACACTTTATTAGATACCGATGACGGTGACGATGAAGAAGAATAAACAATAATCAAAAAGATGCCGCAACGGCGTCTTTTTTTGTGTTCTTTACTGGTTATAGTCTGCCTTTTCATGCTAAAATAGTGATGAAGTTAATGGAGGTTTATCGAAAATGAACGACACGAATCAACGCTTTAAAGCTAGTATTGGAAAAAAGAATTACACATTTGTAGGGAAGAGTTCCGCAGATCACATGAAGACAGTGACTGAATTAATGAATCGTCAATTGGTTCAATTAAAAGAAATGTCACCAGATATTAATGACGAAGATGCTGCTATTTTATTGGCGTTCAACGCATTTTCAGAACAAATTAAGTTACAAGAAAAATTAAATGAATTAACCGAAAATAACGAAGAAGAAGGAAACATGAACTAATGCTTTTTAATATTATTATCTTTCTACTACTTATCTATGGCGCATATGATGGATATCACCGTGGATTAGCACAAGAAATATTACGTGTTGTTGGTTTTTTGTTTAGCCTATTTGTTTCGCTATACTTTGCTAGAGATTTGAGCCAAGCTATCTTTGCAAACAGTAGTTTGATTAATGATCAAATCCTATGTAATAGTATCAGCTTCTTCATTATTTTCTTAATTTCTGGGATTTTTGTGCGTATTATTATCTCAATCGTAGATAAGATTACACATATCCCAGTCATTCACCAACTTAATGCATTAGGTGGAACCGTTATTGGATTGATTATCGCTTACGTGTCAATTCTATTTATTTTAAACGTGATTTCTGTTCTACCAAGTAATCAAATAACTAAACAATATCATCAGTCATCAGTTGCTGAGTTTATTGTTCATAAAACACCAATTATTTCACACGATTTATATGAAAAATGGCTAAGATAAGGTGATTAAATAAATGAATGAAAAAGTTCTATCAACTTTAGAATATGAAAAAGTTAAGAGCTCAATCGAGCAATACTTAACGACTCGAAACGGGAAAAAGGAACTAGCTGCACTATCACCGGTAGATAATCCTAACACTATTAATATGTGGCTTGATGAAACTGATGATGGGGCGCATATTTTACGTTTAGATAAAGAAATTTCTATTCCCAAGCTTGATGATGTAACTCCATACATGAAGCGTTTAAAGATCGACGCCTCATTGAATGGTAGTGAATTATCAAAGATAAATAAGATTTTAAAGACATCTAACTATCTAGTTAGATTTTTTAATAACCTAAGAGACGATGAAGTATCATTGAATCGTTTGTATAAACTAATTAATGAAATTCAGGCAGTCCCAAACATTTCACAACGACTATCTGATTCAATTGACGACGATGGCAGATTATTGAATACTGCCTCAAAGGAATTGAATGCAATCAGACGTCGAATGGATGTTATTAAGGGTGAAGTGCGTTCAATTATGAATCAATTCACTCAAAAACACAGTAAGGATTTAACTGAACCAATCGTCACAATTAGAGAAGACAGAATGGTGCTACCAGTTAAAGCCGAAAACAAAAATAAGTTTGGTGGAATTGTGCATGACCGCAGTTCCTCTGGCCAAACATTGTACATTGAACCAGCGTCAACCGTTGGTTTGAATACAGAACTTCGTCAAAAACAAATTGAAGAACGTCATGAAGAAAGACGTATCTTAATCGAATTATCTGATTTGATTCGTCCTTACCAAAGTGAAATTATCAATAACTCTAAGATATTAGGACACTTGGATTTGATTAATGCCAAGGCCAAATATGCGAGAGATTTAAAAGCAACTAGACCAGTTGTATCAAACGAAAATCATGTTAACTTAAAGCAAGCTAGACATCCTTTAATTGATATGAATAAGGTTGTTGCTAATGATTTATACATTGGTAAAGATAACAAGGCAATCATTATTACCGGTCCTAATACCGGTGGTAAGACCATCACTATCAAGACATTAGGACTACTTCAATTGATGGCTCAATCTGGTTTATTCGTGACAGCCAACGAAGGTTCATCCGTTGCTGTATTTGACAATGTCTTCGCTGATATTGGTGACGAACAATCAATTGAACAAAACCTAAGTACATTCTCATCACATATGGATAATATCGTTGATATTCTAAATGGAATTACTAAGAAGAGTTTGGTAATCCTTGATGAATTGGGTGCCGGAACTGATCCTAAGGAAGGTTCTGCTTTAGCCATCGCCATTCTCGACAAGATTGCCGAAAAGGATTGTGATGTTGTTGCTACAACTCACTATCCAGAATTGAAGGTATATGCTTACAACCGTCCACAAACGATTAACGCATCTATGGAATTCGATAGTGAAACCCTTCAACCAACTTATCATTTAATGATGGGTGTTCCTGGTCAAAGTAATGGTTTGAATATCGCATCTAGACTTGGTTTGGATGAATCAATCATTACAGAAGCAAGATCATTGGTTGACCAAGACAGCCAAGATTTAAACACAATGATTGTTGAATTAACTGAACAAACTAAACGTGCTCGAGTTGAAGCCGATGAACTAAAGGTTCAATTGGATGATGCTACCAAGTTACATGAAGACTTGAGTGAAGAATACGCTAAGTACAAGAACCAAAAGGATCGATTGGTAACTGCTGCTAAGCAACAAGCAAATGAAATTGCTGAAGCTGCTAAGAAGAAGGCGGACGCGATTATCAAGGATCTTCATGAAAAGCAACGTAAAGTTGGCCAAGTTACCATCAAGGAAAATGAATTAATTGATGCTCAAGGTCAATTAAACTCACTACGTCATGACGTTAACCTGGTTAATAACCGTGTATTAAAGAAGGCGAAAGCTAAACACGATTTCCATAAGGGTGACGACGTTATGGTTAAGTCATATGGACAACGTGGTGTATTGGTTAAGAAGTTAGATGATAATGAATGGGAAGTTCAATTAGGGATTCTTAAGATGAGAATTGCCGAAGGCGACCTTGAAAAAATCAAAGTTGATAATGACGAACAAAGATTTAATACCAAGGTTAAAAGAACTGCTTCCAAACGTGTATCTGCTAAGCTAGATTTACGTGGTCATCGATATGAAGAAGCAATGCATGAAGTTGATCAATACTTGGATTCTGCCGTGCTTGCGGGATATCCTTCCGTCACAATTATTCACGGAAAAGGGACCGGAGCACTTAGACAAGGTGTCACAGATATGCTTTCCAGCGATAGACGAGTCGACTCCTTTAATTATTCACCAGCAAATGCTGGAGGAGACGGTTCCACAGTGGTAAAATTGAAATAGAAAATTAAATCGTATAAGACTTATTCTTTGCATTTAATTACTAAACAGTCTAAACTTACTTTCAGTAAGAAAAATAAGGAGGCTATTAATATGGTTTCAGAAACAACAGATAAGACATTTGAAAAAGATACTGCCGAAGGTGTTACTTTAACTGATTTTTGGGCAACTTGGTGTGGTCCTTGCCGTATGCAATCACCAGTTGTAGACCAATTATCTGAAGAAATGGGTGACAAGGTAACATTCAACAAGATGGATGTTGACCAAAACCCAGAAACACCACAAAAATTTGGTATTATGAGTATTCCTACTTTATTAGTAAAGAAGGATGGCGAAGTTGTAGATAGCATCGTGGGTTACCACAGCAAAGAACAACTAGCTAAGATCTTAAACCAATACCTATAAGACAATAAAAAAAGAACGTTTAGCATATCGCTAAGCGTTCTTTTTTTATTATTGTTTTAAATCAAATTCTTTAACGGAATCTTCAATTACTGGAGCAGGATGCTTTGGATCCATATGTACTCTAATAAGGACGGTTCCATTTTTTTCTTCTTTAGGATTCATTTCAGCTTCAGAAATTACTCCGAATTGTTGTTGAGCAATTTGAGCTAAGAAACCGGATTCGAACATGAAGTCGGCATCTGGATTGGCTTCGATTCTTTTAGCAACGATATCTCCGCTCAATGTCCATTTGATTTCATGCTTGTTTTCAGAAGAAACAGATAAGTCACCTAAACCTGATTGTTTGAAAAATAGGACAGTATCCAAAGCGTCTTTTAATGGGAACTTTCTGGCAATCTTTTTACCAGCCCAATACATGATGCTGTGGGTATCATTTCCCAATAAATCATTTAATAATACGTCTCTTAATAATTCTTGGCCCCATAGAGGACGAGTAGAATCATTATCAATTATTTTATTGTAAAGATTATTGTTATCCATACTTGTTAACCTCAATTCCTTATATACAAATACATTATATTATAAATTTATCATAATTTATATATCCCAGGTAAAATTAAAGTAAATGTTTATCCTTAATAAATGTCAGATAGGGCTAAAAATGGTAATATAAAAGTAATGGAACTGAAAAGAGGGTTACTATTTTGAGCAAAAAAGCGATTGGTTTTATGGATTCTGGAGTTGGTGGCTTAACTGTTGCTAAGCTAGCGATGAAGGAATTACAAAACGAAAATATTGCATATTTGGGCGATGAAGCCCGTTTACCATACGGTGAAAAATCTAAAGAAGAAATTCAACAATATTCATTACAAATAGCAAACTTCTTAATTGAAAAAGAAGATATTAAAATGCTGGTGATTGCATGTAATACTGCAACTTCATACGCATTAGATTATTTAAGAAAGCATCTTCTTATTCCCGTAATTGGTGTTGTTAACCCAGGAAGCATTGCTGCGGTCAATAATACAAAGACCAATCGTGTTGGATTAATTGCCACTAATGGAACTGTTAAGAGTGGTGCTTACGAACAAGCAATTAATAAGATTAATAATAATATTGAGGTATTTAGCCAGGGCTGTCCTAGATTTGTCCCAATGGTTGAAAACCAAGAATACAAAGATGCCAAAAAACAAGAAGTGGTCGATGACGATTTATCAACTATCAATACGGATAACGTTGATACTTTAATTCTTGGCTGTACGCATTTTCCAATTATGCGTGAAATGATTCAAAAATCGGTTGGTGATTCAGTTAAACTAATTGATCCTGGATACGAAACAGTTAAGCAAATTAAGACGATTTTACAACAACATCACCTTGAAAATGATGAAGAGGGAAATCCTACTTATTCCTTCTACACCACTGGTGATGCGGATAAATTCAACCAGGTTGCAAATGAATGGCTTAACTACGAAGTACATGCCAAACACCTGCCAATTAAAGAACTAGAGGAGCTATGATTATGGACACAATTGTAATTGCGACTAACAATCAAAATAAGGCCCGCGAATTTCGCGAAATGTTTGCCGATAAAAATATTGACTTTAAAACACTTGCAGATTTTCCAGAATTAGGTAAAATTATTGAAAATGGTGATTCATTTGAAGAAAATGCCACCATTAAAGCACAAGCCATTTTCGAGCGAACTAACTTAGCCGTTTTAGCTGATGATTCTGGTTTGGAAGTGCCTGCATTAAATAATGAACCTGGAATTCATTCAGCTAGATATGCTGGAGACCATGATGATGACGCGAACAATAAAAAGTTATTAGCAAAATTAGGTGACAGTGACAAGCGTGACGCTAAATTTGTGACTTGCTTAGTATTATTGAATCAACATGGTGAAAAATTCGTCGTTTATGGAACTGTAGAAGGAACCATTCTAAAAGCCCCAAGAGGTGATAATGGTTTTGGATACGACCCATTATTTTATGTACCAAGTAAGAAGAAGACCATGGCAGAAATGTCTGATCATGAAAAAAATGAGATAAGCCATCGTGGAAATGCAATTA
The DNA here is from genome assembly GCF_001421115.1 of Apilactobacillus kunkeei. Classification (GTDB taxonomy): domain Bacteria; phylum Bacillota; class Bacilli; order Lactobacillales; family Lactobacillaceae; genus Apilactobacillus; species Apilactobacillus kunkeei_F. Next base: position 213,534 of record NZ_JXCW01000003.1, read on the forward strand.
AACAACTATATAGTAAGTTTGATGAATGGTGGAAGGCTTAAGATTAAACTAATTGTAAGATTAAATAGTAAATGCTATTATAATCATATAAACGTATGAGGAGGGGTTGCATGACAATTGGAGGATTAGCTGGTTTGATTGCTGCAGTTGCATTTTTCATTATTGCAATTTGTGCTGCGGTTCTACTAATCAAGTTATCTAAGACTGTTGACGAGGTAAATAAGAATATTAATTCTATCTCTCAAGATATCACTGTAATATCAAAACAAGCCGAAGATATTTTAGCTAGCTCAAATTCATTAGTTAAGGATGTTAATGAAAAAATCAACACCTTGGATCCAGTTTATCAAGCTGCTGCAGATGTTGGACAAAGCGTTAGCGATTTAAATAACGCAACTCAAAACTTAGCCAAAAAGTTCCAAAACAGAAACAAGAAATCATTTATGGAAAAAGCCGCAGGTGCTGGCTTTAGAATGTTTAAAAAATAAAAGGGAGTGTTTTTTATGAAAAAGACAGGACTATTTTTATTAGGATTAACTACCGGTGCAGCCGCTGCTGCATACCTAGCATACCGTAAGATGGATGATGAAAAGACAAAGGAATTCGTTAACAGCACTGTAAAGACTGCAAACGACCTAAAAGATCGTGCATTAGACTATGCTTTTTACGCTTTAGATTCTGTTGATGACGTAAAAGAACAACTACAATACAAGACCTCAGATGCAAAGTCAAAGATTAAAGATGCTGCTGGCAAGGTTAACGATAATGTAGTTAACAAAGCACAATACTACTACGATGAAGGTAGTACCCAATTCCACAAAGCAGCTGACAACTTGAGAAACCAAGTTAGAAAAAACGCTGATGATAGTCAAGATATCGTCATCGATCCAGATGCTTTAAAACAAGAAGACAATTTAAGTAAATAATTTTTAAATTGTAAAAGAGGCCTGACTTTGTTAGGTCTCTTTTGTGTTTTCAAGAGGTGGTAGTCTTGTTAAATCATCGTTTATCTGATATATTTGTAAACATATTGAAAGCGCTATGAAAACAAACCAGGCGGACTTAAAGAGGAGTTTGAGAGAATGGAAAAGCAAAATGTAACTATTTACGATGTTGCTAGAGAATCTGGTGTTTCCATGGCTACTGTTTCCAGAGTTTTAAATGGTAACAGTAACGTACGACAAGCAACCAAAGAAAAAGTGTTGAAGGTCATAGATGATCTGGACTATCGCCCTAATGCTGTGGCAAGGGGACTAGCAAGTAAGAAGACAACAACGGTTGGGGTAATCATTCCCGATGTAACCGATGGATACTTTTCTTCACTAGCTCGTGGAATTGATGATATTGCTACCATGTACAAGTACAATATTATCCTAGCCAATTCGGATGATAATCCTGATAAGGAAGCATCAGTACTAAATACATTGTTAAGTAAACAAGTTGATGGAATTATCTTCATGGGTAATGAAATTAATGATGATTTAAGAGCTGATTTTAAGCGTTCTGACTGTCCAATCGTGCTTGCAGGTTCAGTTGATATTAACAACTCTGTACCTAGTGTAAACATTGATTATGCAGATGCTGTAAAGAATGAAACAGAACGTTTAATCAAAAATGGTAATTCTAGAATTGCCTTTGCATCTGGTTCAATGAAACAAGATGTTAATAAGGAATACCGACTAAAAGGATATGTTGCTGCTCTAGAAAACAACGGCATCAAGTTTGATGAAAAGTTAGTTTTCGAAACCAAGGGAACATATGAAGACGGTTATGATTTGGCTGAACAAATCATCAATGATAAGATTACTGCGGCTGTAGCAACTAATGATGAATTGGCTGCCGGAATCTTAAATGGAATGACCGATAGAGGTGTTTCAGTGCCACAAGATTTTGAATTATTCACAAGTAATAATACAAAATTAGCTAAGATGATGAGACCACAATTGTCTTCAATCACTCAACCCTTGTATGACATTGGTGCGGTAGCAATGAGATTATTGACCAAGATCATGAACAAAGAAGAGATTGATAATCGCTATGTGGTTTTAGGCTATGAAATACTTGAACGCGACTCAACTAAATAGCTGATATAGTAACTTGATTAATTATATACTGATTGATATAATTGATATGTTTGTAAACTAATGAAACAATAGAATTCGAGAGGAGTGCTGTGATTATGTCAGGACATTCAAAATGGCATAACATTCAAGGACGTAAAGGTGCCCAAGATAAAAAGCGTGGTAAGATTTTCCAAAAATTGTCTCGTGATTTATACCAAGCTGCTAAAGCTGGTGGTCCAGAACCAGATGGTAACCCACAATTACGTCTTGTGATTGATAAAGCTCATGCTGCCAACATGCCTAAGGATAACATTCAACGTGCTATCGATAAGGCTTCTGGTCAAGGTGGAGCAAACTACGAAGAAATTACTTACGAAGGATATGGACCTGCTGGTACAGCTATCATGGTTTCTTGCTTAACTGATAACAAGAACCGTACTGCTGCTGCCGTACGTTCAGCATTCAGTCACCATGGTGGTTCACTAGGATCAAATGGTTCTGTTTCATACATGTTTGACCGTAAAGGATACATCGTTATCCTACGTGACGGTTTAGACGTTGATGAAGACAGCATGTTAATGGATGTTTTAGATGCTGGTGGAGAAGACATGAAGTCAGATGACGACCAATTTGAAATCTTCACTGCACCTTCAGATCTAACTGCTGTTAGAGATGCTTTACAAGAAAAATATGATTTAGATACTGCTGAAGTTACAATGTTCCCTCAAAACAAGACTGCTGTACCAAGTGACAAAGTTTCACAATACACTGGTCTAATTGACGAACTTGATGAAAACGATGACGTCCAAGACGTTTACGAAGCAGCTGAATTACCTGAAGCAGCTGAATAATAAAATGAGATGCACATATGTGCATCTTTTTTTGTATAAAAATAAATGAAACCTCTACTTTTTTCGAATATAAAAAGTGGAGGTTTTTTTATGAGTATTTCAAATTATTTTGATAATTTAATTAATCAAGCAATTGAAGACAAAATCAAAGACATTTATCTTCTGCCGATTAATGAAAATTACATTGTTAGGGAACATACAGGATTAAGTATTGAGAATCATGATTGTATCAATTATGAAAAAGCGAATAAATTAATCAATTACTGTAAATATATTGGTGGGATGTCAATTAGTGAGCGAAGAAGACCACAGATTGGTTCATTTGAGTTTATCAATAACCAAAAGAAGTTTTTCTTACGTTTTTCCTCAGTTGGAAATTATAAAAATCACGAATCAATGGTAATTAGAATTATTTATTCATTGGATGACGAGACTATTAATTACGACAATGAGGATCAATTCTATCGACTAAAGGAATTATCCAAACAAAATGGGATGATTATTTTCGCTGGTAAGACCGGTTCAGGAAAGACAACATCAATTTATCATCTAGCTAATTCAATGAGCGCAAATAAGTTGATTATGAGTATTGAAGATCCAGTTGAAATTATTAATACTAATTTTATTCAGTTACAGGTTAATGAATCAGCTGACATGGGCTATGACGAATTGATTAAGGTTGGACTAAGAAGTCGTCCAGACGTCTTTATTATTGGTGAAATTAGGGATGCTAGTACTGCTAAATCAGCAGTTCGTGCAGCACTATCTGGTCATTTGGTATTAACTACAATCCATGCCAGAGATATTGATGGTGTCATTAACAGATTAGGCCAATTGGGTTGTGACTATGATGATTTATTTAACTGTTTAAACTCAGTCGTCTTTCAAACGTTGTCGGTAAAAAATCAAAGAGATATTTCAGTGAACATGGATATTAGAAATGATTTTGCGGGTTTGAAAGAAAGGATAGTTGGTAATGGAAAAACTATCGCTGAATAAACAGTATTATCTGTTTAAGAATTTAAGTGATTTATTTAGTGCTGGATTCACGATTAAGGAATCACTACAGTTCCTATCTGAAGTAGGTGGTAGGCAATCAACAATAAAAAAGATTGCTAATAAGTTGAGTGAAGGCAGTAGCTTTAGCGATAGCATTGTTGGTTTGGTGCACAACGATTTTTATAACCAAATTATGATCAGCGAAAAATATGGTGATCTGTCCTCCTGTTTAGCCGAACTAAGCCACTTTATTGAAGTTAAACTAAAAAATAAATCAAAGATAAAAGACTTACTGTTTTATCCAATTGTATTAGTGATTATTTTGATTGGAATCGTTTATGCAATCAATGCTTTTGTATTACCGCAATTAAGTTCGATTAATTCCATGCAACATTATGATTTGGGTTGGTTATATATAATTTTATTCTGCATGTTTATGGGGATTTTAATCGTCTCGGTGATGTATAAACGATTACCATTACTAAGAAAAAGAGACGTTATATCGAGAATTCCGTTTATCGGAAAAATATATAAAGCATATATGGGCTATATATTGTCGCTTGAATTAAAAATGTTGATTCAAAACGGCATTGATTTAAAGAATATCCTAAGCATTTTAAAGGATTTTAAGCCAAATACTATTATGTATCTGTTAGGAGAAAAGGCACGCCGCTTAGCTAATCATGGAGAAGATGTCGGGCAACTAACTAAAATGTATTCGTTTATTCCAACCGAGTTTAATGGCTTTTTTCATCATGGCTCAAAGGTGTCAGAAATATTAATCAAACTAGAGGCTTTTTCACAGATTAAGTTTGAGGAAATGAATCGTCGTTCTAATCAACTAATTAATCTAATTCAACCGCTGTTATTTTTATTTATTGGAATTTGTATTGTGTTGGCATATTTAGTTGTTCTTATGCCAATTTATTCATCATTGAAAGGAATTTAAAAAATGAACAAGAAAAAAGCAGGCTTCACACTAATTGAAATGACAATTGTATTATTTATTATTTCACTACTAATTTTGATTGTTGTCCCAAATGTTTCAGGACAAAGAAAACATGCAACCGACGTTCACGTCCATGCAATGCAAACTTTGGTCCAAGGTCAAATTGATTCGTTTACGTCTGATGAAAATAAGGGAGACGTAAGTATGGATGCGCTTGTTAAAAATGGTTACCTAACCCAAAAACAAGCTGATCAAGCTCAAGAAGAAGGCATTCAAATTGTTGATAACAAGGCCGTGGCAAAAGAATAAATCTGCATTCACTACAATTGAGATGCTGATTGTCTTAATCATTAGTGCGATTTTTATGTCATTATGTATATTTTTATATCAAGGTGTTCATATTAATGATAAGGAGTTAGAAAATGATTTTTGGGCCAATTTTAAGGTGTATTGGAAACAAGGAATTGTCAATAGTGAATATAGCAGATTAAAAACACATATTTACCAGAAAAATCATGACATTATCTTTTTTAACGATGGTCATCATAATAAACTGAAAATGCCTGATGGTATGCGTTCGGAGGATAATTTATCAATAACTATTAATAATGACGGATATGTTGCACCGCAAACTTATGAGTGGTATTCCAAGGCAACACATACCCGTTATCTTTTAAAAGTACAGCTTGGTGGAGGTACTTATAAAATATATGAAGAATATTATGAATAAAGGCTTTATTATGATTGATTCGATTACAGCACTGACTCTAATTTCGGTGGGGATGATTTTCTTTTGTGAATCAAACCAACATATGTATGACAATCTCGATAAAGCTAGAAGAACTTTGATACAAAAGAGAATAGATTATGAAAAGAGAAAAGGGCTTTACGATTATTGAAACGATTATTGCACTAACGATAATGGGTTTGATTGCGTTTTCGATTACAATGATTAATCCATTGAAGAAATCATATAACACAAAAAATATTCATGCTGTGGATTTTCAGATGTTTCTAAAGAATATCGAATTACCTAAGAAACACTACTTTTTATATAAAATTGTTGGTGGAAAGTTGTTATATATAGGGAGCAAGACGTATGACAAAGAGTATGAAATGTTTAAAAGAGGCAGAATGATAATTTTAACAGGTATGAATGGTGGGTTTTATCCGCTATTAGATGATGTTGAAAGTGTTAATTTTAAAGAAGTAAAGAAGCATTTAGCAGTGAATGTGGAATTTACAAACGGTGAAAGTTATGAGGATGTGAGTTCAATATCTTATGAGTAAAAAATGTGGATCAGCGACATTGATTTCGATTGTCGTTCTATCGGTCTTATCAATTTTCTTATTGATAAAATATGAAAAATATAATGCTGAAATGCAGACGATAGATAAATTGATAAAAAGTTATGAATAACGATAATTTATATGCAAGTTATTAATGGTTTATCTTGAATTTTCTTGTAAAAATCTGGTAATATGAAAGTTGTTATTAAGTGATAATACTTTTAAGGGAGTTGAGTGTGCTGACTGAGAAAGATACAGAAACTCTGTTTAAAGTTTTCAATTCTTCAGCTGAAATCTTGAAAGACAAGCTAGGGGTATCATATCTTGATGCATTCATCGAGACTGGAGATAACCTTATCAATGACGGACAAGTTCATGTTGAAGATGGTATACCAGATAGTGACACAGTTTCTAAGTTAGAAGGATTATACCGAGACGTAGATTATCAATCTACGGATGCAGAAACTGTAAGAAAGGCAATTCAAATTTGCATGATCAAAGCAACCAAAGAGGATGCGATTCAAGCAAATCACCAAATAACACCTGATACAATAGCTTCTATCATGGGCTATTTAGTTATTAGATTAGTTAAGAATGCCAAGCATCTACAGATTCTGGATTTATCCGTTGGAATGGGTAACCTATTAACTACGGTTATGAATCAATTGAAGGATGCAGTTAAGGATATTGATTTGCATGCTATCGGAATCGATAATGATGATTCCATGTTAGCCGTTTCAAGCATAAGTACACAAATGCAAAGAAATGATAAAAATACTGAACTTATTTACCAAGATTCAGTTGCCAATATTTTGGTAGATGATGCAGATCTAGTAATTTCTGATTTACCAATTGGGTATTATCCGATTGATGAAAATACCACTAACTATAAGACAAGATCAACAGATGGTCATTCATATGCTCACCACTTGTTAATCGAACAAGGGATGAACCATATCAAACCAGGTGGTTATGGGGTTTTCTTAGTACCAAGTAATATCTTTAACACGCCGGAATCAAAATCATTGTTAAAATGGATTCAAGATAATGCTTATCTTCAAGCATTGTTGAATCTACCAAAAGAAATCTTTAACAATGCAAATGCTCAAAAAGCAATTTTGATTCTACAAAAGCATGGTGAAGATGCCCACCAAGTTGAAAAAATTATGATTGGTGAGTTCCCATCATTTAACGAAGTATCTGCTTTCCAAAAATTCTTAGCAGAACTAGTTGAGTGGGAAGAAAAGGATTTATTATCTAAAAAAAGTTAGGAGAACTATTATGGGAAAGTCAATTGCAATTAACGCAGGAAGTTCCACATTAAAATTTAAATTATTCGAAATGCCTTCAGAAAAATTAATTTCAAGCGGGGCAATCGATAGAATTGGTTTAACTAAATCAGATGTTGAAATTAAATATGGTGATGGCGAAAAATTCCAAAAGACAATGGATATTCAAAACCACGAAGAAGCTATTAAACTTGTATTAGACAAACTACTAAGCTTAAACATTATTGCTGATTACAACGAAATCACAGGTGTTGGTCACCGTGTTGTTGCCGGTGGTGAATACTTCACTGATTCAGTTGTTATTGACGATGATGTTTTAAGTAAGTTAGAAGAACTGTCTGAATTAGCTCCACTTCACGAACCAGCAAATATTCTAGGAATCAAAGCATTCAAGAAGATTTTGCCAGATGTAATTAGTGTTGCCGTATTCGATACTTCATTCCATACTTCAATGCCAGAAGAAAACTACATGTATGCTTTACCATACAAGTACTACCGTGATCACAAAGCTAGAAAATACGGTGCACATGGTACTAGTTACCGTTACGTATCAGGCCGTGCTGCAGCTATGATGGGCAAGAAACTAGAAGACTTAAAACTAGTTATCATGCACTTAGGTGCCGGTGCTTCAATCTGTGCCGTAGACCATGGTAAGTCATTAGATACTTCAATGGGCTTCACTCCATTAACTGGTATCATGATGGCTACTAGATCTGGTGATGTTGACCCTTCACTACTTGCTTACATTATGCAAAAAGAAGGCATTTCAGATATTAACGAAATGATTAGCATCCTAAACAAGAAGTCAGGTTTAGCTGGTGTGTCTGAAGTTTCTGCTGATATGAGAGATCTAGAAGCAGTTAAGGATGAAAACCACCAAGCTGAATTAGCTCGTAACATGTACATGAACAGAATCGTTAGATACGTTGGTCAATACGTTGCTGAAATGAACGGTGTTGATGGTATCGTATTTACAGCCGGTGTTGGTGAAAACGATATTGGTATCAGACAAGAAGTTGCTGATAAGTTAAGCTACTTCGGTGTTAAGGTTGATCCTGAAAAGAACCACATTCGTGCCGTTGAAAGAGATATCAGTGCTGACGATGCTAAGATCAAGACATTATTAATCCCTACAAACGAAGAATTAATGATTGTTAGAGATATCGAACGTCTTAAAAAATAATAAAAAAGAGACCAAATAAGGTCTCTTTTTTATTTTCATGGATTGATGAAAATAATTCAATTAAATATAAATAACATGAACAAACGTTGAAACGCCGCGGGTTAAACGTCGCTAAGCGCCAGTGTATAAAGGCTCAGACGTATTGCGGTTTAAATAAAATATGTATAATTAAAATCATAGAATATTTAGAGGAGGGTGATGAAATGCAAGAATCACCGAAACAAGAAGGCCAACAGCTTTCTAGAGGTTTAAAAAATCGTCATGTTCAATTAATCGCTTTAGGCGGAACCATCGGAACTGGTTTGTTCCTAGGAGCTGGTGAATCCATTCATTTTGCAGGACCATCAATTATTTTAGCTTACTTAATTGCTGGGATTGCTGGATTCTTTATCATGAGATCACTTGGCGAATTATTATTATCAAACGTTGATTGTCATTCATTTATTGAATTTATTGAAAAGTACTTAGGCGAAAAAATGGGATTCGTTGCCGGTTGGACTTATTGGGCCTGCTGGATAACAATTGCCATGGCTGAAATTACTGCTGCCAGTTTGTACATAAAGTATTGGTTCCCAAGTGTGCCACAATGGATAACTGGTTTAATCATCATTATTATTTTATTCCTATTGAACACAATTAATGTATCAGCATTTGGTGAAACTGAATTCTGGTTTGCATTAATCAAGGTTGTTGCTATTTTAGCTTTAATCGCAACAGGAATTGTACTAGTAATTATGAATTACAAGACCCCAGTGGGTCATGCAAGTCTTTCAAACCTATTTGGTCACAAGATGTTTGCACACGGTATCTCAGGATTCTTAATGAGTTTCCAAATGGTAATCTTTAGTTTTGCCGGAATTGAAATGATTGGTATGACTGCTTCAGAAACACACGATCCTGAAAAGGTTATTCCAAAGGCTATTAACGAAGTTCCTTCAAGAATTTTAATTTTCTACATTGGTTCATTAGTAGCATTAATGTGCATCTACCCATGGAACTACATCAATGCTTCATCAAGTCCATTCGTGCAAGTATTCCAAAACATTGGAATTGCCGGAGCTGCATCAATCATCAACTTTGTTGTGTTAACTGCAGCTGTTTCCGCATGTAACTCATCAATCTTTACAACAGGTAGAATGGCATACTCACTATGCTACGGTACTGACAATAAGGTTGGTAAGAAGATTGGTTCATTAACTAAAAACGGTTTACCAGCAGCGGGAATCGTATTCTCAATTGCTGTTATCGCAATCTCACTATTCTTGAATGCTTTCATTCCTGATGGTGTTTTCCAATTGATTTCAAGTGTAGCCACCACATGCTTCCTATTCATTTGGGGATTAATCGTTATTGCACATATTAAGTACAGAAATTCTGTTAAGAAGAACAAGGAAGAAGACAAGCTAACATTTAGGATGCCTTTATTCCCACTTTCAAGTTACTTTGTATTAGCATTCCTACTATTCGTAGCTGTTGTATTGCTATTTAGAGTAGACACAATGATTCCATTAATCGGATCAATCGTATGGATTGTATTCCTATACATCTTCAAGGTTGTTAAAGACCGCGTATAAAAATAAAACAGGTTCAACGACTAATTACTTAATTAAGTGGTTAGTTTGCTTGAAGCTGTTTTTTTATTTTTCATTTACTCAATAATAGTTTATTCTATTAGTAAGGAAGTAGGTGGCAAGAATGAAATACTTTATAGCGGATACGCATTTTCTTGATAAACACATGATAGGAAATAAGAATTTCGCGCCACGACCATATTTCTTTGTGGATGAGATGGATAACGATATCATTAAAAACTGGAATGAAGAAGTTTCTGACAGTGATATTGTTTATCATTTAGGCGATATCGCAGTCTGTCATGAAAAGCCCCAAAGAAAAGCACATGAAAAAATTTATGATATTTTAAAACAATTGAATGGAAAGATTGTCTTTATTAAAGGAAATCATGATAGTAGAGCTTTGTTCAAGTTCATTGAAAAAAATAACTATGAATTAAATGGAAAACCAAAGTTTTCTTTCCACGATGTCGGAGCCTTGATTAAGATGAATCACGCCCAATACTATATGACTCATTATCCATTGATGATGGGCCAGGTTGGGCCAATTATTGATCTTCATGGGCATATTCATCACTATTCAGTGCCGGTTAAGGAAAATATCAATGTTGGAGTCGATAGTCCAGAAAAAGACTATTTAGGCTATGAGAAGCCATTTGGTGCTCCGTTTAGCGAACAGGATATTTTTAAGATGGTGGAACAAAAGAAAATTGATTTTGCCAAAAGACGATAAGGAGGAAGTAAGTTTGGAAAAAATTGCTATTTTACATACCAATGATTTACATTCACACTTTGAAAATTGGCCAAGAATAAAAAGATATTTAATTAGCGAAAAACAAAAGCTGGAAAAACAAGGTTATTTTGTCATTACTGTTGATTTAGGTGATGCGTTAGATAGAGCTGATCCATTGACCGATGCTACTAATGGTAAAGCCAACGTTGAATTATTAAATCAAATTGGCTATGATGCCGCAACAATTGGTAATAATGAAGGTTTAACCAATAGTAAAGACCAGTTAAATCATTTATATGATGACGCCAACTTTGACGTTGTTTTAGCTAATATTGTCGATTCTGATACTAAGAAGAGACCTACTTGGGCTCATGAGACCAAAATGATTAACACACCTGATGGTAATCACATCAAGATTTACGGTTTAACAGCCCCATACCAATCAACATACACTCTTGAGGGATGGACCCCAATCGATGACCAAGAAAAGATTCCTGAATTATTGGACAATGATAAGGATGACGAAGTACTAGTATTGTTATCTCACTTAGGGGTTACTCAAGACAGGTTAATTGCTAAGAAATTTCCACGTTTTGACGTTATCATTGGAAGTCATACTCACCATTTGTTTGAACATGGTGAAAGAGATAATCAATCATTATTGGCTGCTGCTGGTAAGTACGGATACTACGTAGGAAAAGTAACACTAGAAGTTGAAAATGATCACGTTATCAATAGTGAAGCTAGTGTTGTTAAAACTAGTGACTTACCTGTTGAACCAGAAGACAGTAAGTGGCTTGATGCTTTAGAAAAACGTGGTCAAGACATTCTGGCTCAATCTAAAGTTGCTAAGTTAGATGAAAAAATGGATAATGGTCTTCGTGGTAAACCAAGAATGGTTAGCGAATTTCTATCTGCGATGAAAGAAAAGGCAGGCACTAAAGCAGCAATCGTTAATAATGGATTGTTCTTACACGCTCTTCCAAAAGGCATTGTAGATAAGAACCAATTACACCAAATCTTGCCACATTCTATGCATGTAACTAAGACAACATTATCAGGTAGCGACTTATGGCGCATGGTAATGGAAATGCAAAAGAATTGGAAATTCCTAATTGCATATGAACAAAAGGGAATGGGCTTTAGAGGAAAGTACTTTGGCCAATTGAACTATGATGGAATCGATGTTGACGACCAAAACAATGTTTACTTCGATGGTAAATTGATTGACTTTAATCAAACCTACGAAATCGCATTATTAGATCATTACATCTTCATTCCGTTCTTTCCAACGGTTGCAATTAAGGGTGATAATAATATCTTGTATGATCAAACGCTTAGAGAAGTGTTCGCATCATACCTATCAAAGAAATATCCGCTAGAATAGGAGAGGATAATTTTGGATCGTAAGAGTATTGAAGAGCTAGTCGAAGAAAAGAATAGTAACTATAAACCACTAGCTAACATAAAACTTGAAGACGAAAAGACCATTTTAATTAATGGCCACAAATATGAAATCATCAGTAATCGTAATAACTGTTTTAATATTGATGACTTCACTGCTAGTTACAATCCCATTTTTAGTAGATACAGCTTTATCGTTGGTGATTACGGATACGGCGTATTAAGACTAAAGGGATTTTCTGACGATGGTAGTAACACACCATTACAAAACCAATTCATGGCAATTCAAGATTATTTATATGAATATGCCAACATGGGCGCGGACTACTTTGTCTTGCATAACTTAGAAGTAAAGACTAAGCCAAATGGTTCTTTCAATAAGCGAAGAGGACGTCGTTCATCTAATAAGAACAACCGTCATGCCTTTATTAAAGAAAAGGTCACTAATGAAAAGCCTCGTGTTGATAAAAGAGAACACGTGACAGTGACCCAATCAAAGGGACATGGTAAGAGACACTTTACAATTAAACAAAGAACGGACTAGGAGAGAATATTAATGACAAAGTATAAGGGTTATTTCATTGACCTTGATGGCACAATTTATGCCGGAAGTAAGAGAATTCCAGCTGCCAAGAGATTTATCGAAAGACTACAATCAAATGGGATTGATTTTCTTTTCGTAACCAATAACACAACCAAGATGCCAGAAGATGTAGTTAAAAACCTAGGTGATAATCATGACATTCATGTGAGTGTCGATAATGTTTACACTGCCGGACTAGCTACTGCTGATTATGTAAAAAAAGATGCGGAAAGTAATCAATTCGACAAGACAGCTTATGTTGTTGGTGAAAAGGGATTAATAACTGCTCTTCAAAATAACGGTTTTGAAATTACTGATAATAATCCTAGTTATGTAATCGTTGGGTTAGATAGTTCAGTCACTTATGATCAATTAAGTAAGGCAGTTCTATTAGTAAGAGATGGTGCTAAATTTATTGGTACTAATCCAGATAGCAATATTCCAACTGAAAAAGGGATGCAACCAGGAGCAGGTTCATTAGTAAAACTTGTTGAATACGCAACCCAACAAAAACCGGTTTTAATTGGTAAACCAGAATCAATTATCATGCAAAACGCATTGGATAAGATTGGTTTGAATAAGTCTGATGTAGTCATGGTTGGAGATAACTATATGACTGATATTTCAGCGGGTATTAACTTTGGCATGGATACCCTAATTGTCTACACTGGTTTATCTACAAAGGAACAAGTGGCACAAAAAGAAGTTCAACCAACTCATCAAATTGATTCATTGGATGACTGGGAAGTTTAATTTGAATATTGAATTTATGAAGTATCGAGCATTGTCGTTAGTAATCATCTTGTGGTTTATAACTTGCTCGATATTTTTATTTATGAACATGCCATTTATATATACGTCAGTTGTCCACATATTAAACGTACAACATGATATTAAAATGAGTTCAGGACAAATCAGTGATAATTACTTATTGATTATTAGATATTTGCAGTCATTCTTTATTAGTGATATGCAAACGACGTTGCCAATTAATAACGTGGTAAGTATACACTTTGGGGATGTGAGAAGGTTAATTCTTTTAAATAATCTCTTTATTATAGTTATGACGCCAATAGTCATCAAAATATTGATTAGATTAAAGAAAAATCGCCTTTTATGGCTTTTAAAATCAGCTTTTAGGCAAATATACGGATGTTTTGTATTTCTTTTTGTGTTTGCCTTAATTGATTTCAACGATGCGTTTATCTTTTTCCATAAAATCCTATTTAGAAACAACGACTGGATTTTTAATGCAAAAAAAGAACCAATCATCATACTGTTTCCAGATCAGTACTTTATGATTGGCTTTGCTTTTATATTTATATTTGTAACATTATTTTATTTGATACTATTACGATTTATTAATAGATCAACACAATAAAAGAAGGACTCCAACATAGGAGTCCTTCTTTTATTGTGCTTTCTTTTCTTTTTTGAACAATGCTACCAAAGCAGGGATACAAGTTACTAGGATGATACCAAGTACAACCACTGAGAAGTGTTCTTGTACGAATGGGATGTTTCCGAAGAAGTATCCTCCACCACAACATAGTAGTACCCAGACGATACAAGCAGCTACGTTATATTTAACGAACTTGCTGTATTTGTAACCACTTGAGGCTGCAATGAATGGTGCGAAAGTTCTGATGATTGGCATGAATCTAGCAATAAATATAGCTAAGATACCGTATTTATCAAAGAAAGTTTTTGCTTTGTCTAGTTGTTCTTGTTTAATGAACTTACCAATGTGTTTTTGTTTAGTAAGTTTATTACCAACTTTTTCACCAAGGAAGAAGTTTAATGAGTCACCGACGATTGAAGCAATTAAGAATAGGATGATAAATATGAATATACTTAGGTGATATTTTGGATTTGCAGAGATAGCTGCTGCTGCAAATAGTAATGAATCCCCAGGTAGGAAGGGCATAATTACGATTCCAGTTTCGATGAAGATTACTAGAAATAGTAGTAGGTAGGTCCAATCACCAAAATAATTAACCAAGTTAATGATGTGTTGGTCAATGTGTAATATAAAATCTATTAAAAGTTGCATTTCTCTCTCCTTTTGTTGTTTAACTATATTTTAACAAATTTACATGATTTACATTAAAGTTTTTTTAAAATAATTTAGTAAAAACACTTAATCATTTTTACTTCGTTAGCTATAATAGATATAGCAATTAAATATTTGGAGGACAAAATGACTCAATATCCACAATTAAGTATAGATGATAAATATAAGCCGATGGCTATTCTAAAGACAAATTATGGTGACATTCAAATAGCTTTGTTTGAAAAACAAGCACCTCAAGCAGTAGAAAACTTCATGAAATTAGCAGAAGTTGGTTACTATGACGGAACAACTTTCCATAGAGTTATTAAAGACTTTATGATTCAAGGTGGTGATCCAACAGCAACCGGAGCGGGGGGAGAAAGTATTTGGAATCGTCCATTTGATGATGAATTTTCTAAAGACTTATACAACGTACGTGGAGCTGTGTCTATGGCTAATTCTGGTCCAAACACCAATGGTAGTCAGTTCTTTATTGTACAAAATAAGACACTTCCTGAAACACTAATGGATCAAATGAATGAAGCAGGATTCCCTGAAGAAATCATTGACTATTACGTTAAGAATGGTGGAACACCATGGCTAGATTTCAGACATACTGTGTTCGGACAAGTAGTTAAGGGTATGGATATCGTTGATAAGATTGCAGATGCTAAAGTAGATGCAAGTGATAAACCCGTTGAAGATGTTCTAGTAAACAAAGTAGAAATTTTCAAATAAGTACTTGACCGTCAAAAGACTTCCTGGTAGTATAAATATTGCTGTTGAGAGAGATTACTTAATCTTCTCAAATGACCTTGAAAAATTGATGTTGACAGTGATTGATGATTTTGATATCATAATCAAGTCGCGTTAAATCAGTTGATTTCAAGCGTTGGCAAATAAAAAAAGTTATTGACACTGTGTTGATAATTTGCTATGATTAATGAGTTGTCGATTGAGACAGCAAGTTAATAAAAGGTAGATCTTTGAAAACTGAATAAGATTGATAATCGATGATGTGTAAGGAACTTACAACTTGGTTGTAAGAATTAAACATTGCGAAGTCAATTCGCTTATAAAATAACAATTTATTCAGAAGAGCTAAGTTAAGCTTTTCATCTTAAGATGAGAGTTTGATCCTGGCTCAGGACGAACGCTGGCGGCGTGCCTAATACATGCAAGTCGAACGAGCTCTCCCAAATTGATTTTATGCTTGCATAAATGATTTTTGGATTCGGAGCGAGTGGCGAACTGGTGAGTAACACGTGGGTAACCTGCCCCGAA
>NZ_JXCW01000004.1:0-357143 GCF_001421115.1 Apilactobacillus kunkeei
CTAGAAGGATACACCTGTTCCCATGCCGAACACAGAAGTTAAGCTTCTAAACGCCGATAGTAGTTGAGGGATCGCCCTCTGCAAGGGTAGGACGTTGCCGCGCGTTATTCCGAATTAGCTCAGTTGGTAGAGCACCTGACTGTTAATCAGGTTGTCGTCAGTTCGAGTCTGACATTCGGAGTTATAACTGGTCTTGGAGAGTTGTCCGAGTTGGCCGAAGGAGCATCATTGGAAATGATGTAAACGGGTGAATGCCTGTTTCAAGGGTTCGAATCCCTTACTCTCCGTATACCTTATAGTTATGACCCGTTGGTCAAGTGGTTTAAGACACTGCCCTTTCACGGCAGTAACATGGGTTCGAATCCCGTACGGGTCATTTATATTTGGAGGATTAGCTCAGTTGGGAGAGCATCTGCCTTACAAGCAGGAGGTCACAGGTTCGAGCCCTGTATCCTCCATTCCAAATATATTGGACTGGTTCGTTGGTCTAGTTGGTTTAGGACGCCTGCCTGTCACGCAGGAGGTCACGAGTTCGAGTCTCGTACGAACCGTTGTTGTCATTGACAACATAATTGAATATTTATCTATAGCAAAACATAAATGGTATGGCTCGGTAGCTCAGTTGGTAGAGCAACGGATTGAAGCTCCGTGTGTCGGCAGTTCGATTCTGTCCCGCGCCATTTATGGAGGGGTAGCGAAGTCTGGCTAAACGCGGCGGACTGTAAATCCGCTCCTTCGGGTTCGGTGGTTCGAATCCACTCCCCTCCACCATAGGGATATAGTATAATGGTAGTACAACGGTCTCCAAAACCGTTGGTGCGGGTTCAACTCCTGCTATCCCTGTTAATGTTGCTATGGCGGTAGTGGTGAAGTGGTTAACACATCGGATTGTGGTTCCGACACGCGTGGGTTCGATTCCCACCTACCGCCCTTTTTAATTGGGCTATAGCCAAGTGGTAAGGCACTGGACTTTGACTCCATTATGCGCTGGTTCGAATCCAGCTAGCCCAGTTGAATTCGAACTAAAATGGCGGTATAGCCAAGTGGTAAGGCAGAGGTCTGCAAAACCTTTATCATCGGTTCAAATCCGATTACCGCCTTTGGCTTCATTTTAATATTATGCCGGAGTGGCGGAATTGGCAGACGCGCTGGACTCAAAATCCAGTGATCGCAAGATCGTGTGGGTTCGAACCCCACCTCCGGTACTAATTAAAAAAGACTATCCGAAAGGGTAGTCTTTTTTTGTATTTGTGATTACTTTAAAAAATATTAAAGTTATGATATTATTTTAAGAGTTATAAGCGTATTCCCGATAGGATTCACCTTGATAGTGAAGATGCCTTGTAACCAAATTAATAGGGGGAATCATTAAAATGCAAGAAAGACATTTATTTACATCAGAATCTGTTTCAGAAGGACATCCAGATAAAATTGCTGATCAAATCAGTGACGCTATTCTAGATGAAATGCTAAAGCAAGATCCTGATTCCAGAGTTGCTTGTGAATGTTCAGTAACTACTGGTTTAGTATTAGTTTTTGGTGAAATTACTACCAAAGCTTACGTTAACATTCAAAAAATTGTTAGAGAAACTATCAAAGAAATTGGTTACGACAATGACCAATACGGTTTCGATGGTAATACTTGTGCAGTATTAGTTGCCATTGATGAACAATCACCTGATATTGCTCAAGGTGTTGATGATTCTCTAGAAACTCGTGACAGTAGTGAAGATGCTCTAGATAAGATTGGGGCAGGTGACCAAGGTTTAATGTTTGGTTACGCTGTTGATGAAACACCTGAACTAATGCCACTACCAATTTCTCTAAGTCACAAATTAATGAGAAAAATTGCTGACTTAAGAAAAGATGGTACAATTCCATACTTAAGACCTGATGCAAAGGCCGAAGTAACTGTTGAATACGATGACAACAACAAGCCAGTTGCGGTTGAAACTGTTGTTTTAAGTACTCAACATGATTCAGATGTTACTTTAGAACAAATTAGAAAAGATGTTATCGAACAAGTAATCAAGGCTGTTATTCCAGCTGAATTACTAAATGACAACACCAAATTCTTCATTAATCCTACTGGACGTTTCGTAATTGGTGGACCTCAAGGTGACGCCGGTTTAACTGGTAGAAAGATTATTGTTGATACTTACGGTGGAGCTGCTCACCATGGTGGTGGTGCATTCTCTGGTAAGGATGCTACTAAGGTTGATAGATCAGCAAGTTATGCTGCTAGATACATTGCTAAGAATATCGTTGCCGCTAAGTTAGCTACTCGTATTGAAGTACAAGTTGCTTACGCTATCGGTGTAGCAAAGCCTGTTTCAATTTCTGTAAATACTTTTGGTACAGCTACTGTTTCAGAAAACGACCTAATTAAAGCAATTAGAGAAATTTTTGACTTAAGACCAGCTGGTATCATTAAGATGCTTGACTTAAAACGTCCTATTTACAAGAAAACAGCCGCTTACGGTCACTTTGGTAGAACTGATGTTGATTTACCTTGGGAACACACCGACAAGGTTGAAGAACTACAAAATTTCTTTAAATAATATATCTTAAAACGATAAAGACGATTTATTTGTAGAAAATTACTTATAAATCGTTTTTATTTTGATGGAGGAACAATGAGTATTAATACGCAAAAGAACAATGTTTTATTAGTTACCATATCATTGTTTATCGCTACATTTATGAGTGCCGTTGAAGGAACGATTGTATCAACTGCGATGCCCACAATTGTAGGGGATTTACATGGTGTTTCAATTATGAACTGGGTGTTCTCAGTTTACCTACTTACCAACGCGATATCGACACCAATCTATGGGAAATTATCTGACCAATTCGGTAGAAAGAAGATTTTCATCTTTGGGATTGGAATCTTTTTAATCGGATCAATTTTTTCCGGATTGTCTAATTCGATGACAACATTGATTATTTGGCGAGCAATTCAAGGGGTCGGTGCTGGTGTAATTATGCCATTATCCTACACGATTGTTGCTGATATCTATTCAGACGAGAATAGGGGTAAAATCTTAGGATTAAACGGTGCTATTTGGGGAATTGCATCCATTATGGCGCCTTTAATCGGTGGATTTTTAGTTGATAGTCTTAGTTGGCACTGGGTTTTCTTTTTAAACTTGCCACTAGGAATCATTGCTTTAATTATTTTTATCATGAGTTTTCATGAAAAACACGTCGTGGTTAAACAATCAATTGACTATCTAGGAATGGTTTATCTATCACTATTATTACTATCATTGATGTACATCATCCAATTGATTAGTGATTTATCAGATAACTGGCAACCAATTTCATACTGTATTTTCTTCTCAATATTATTGTTAATCTTATTTGTAAGAAAAGAACATTGTGCTGAAAACCCAATCATTCCAATGAAGTTATTGAAAAACAGAACGTTTGTTATTCAAAACATCATTGCCTTTCTAATCAGTGGGTTCTTGATGGGGCTAGAAGTTTATCTTCCAGTTTGGACACAAGGAATCTTTGGTTATCCAGCAACGCTTTCCGGACTAGCTATCACACCAACTTCAATTCTTTGGATCTTTGGTGCATTTGTATCTGGATGGCTATTATCAAAAATGAAGGCATTTTACGCTACAATGTTTGGTTTATTCTTCATTTTAGTCGCTGCCATTTGGGTAGTATTGCTTCCATTTACCGTCTCATTTGCTTGGTTCTTTGCCATCGCAGCAATTTGTGGAATCGGTTTTGGTATCACCATTACCAATGGAACAGTTATCTCACAAAACAGTGTTGAAAAATCAGACGTTGGTGTTGCGACATCATTCAATACATTATGTAGAATCTTTGGTCAAACATTGATTGTGGCCGTTTTAGGTATCGTGATGAATAGACAATTAACCATTGGAATTCTTCATACTGATGGTGCCAAAATGGATATGATTAATAAAATTGTTAATGTTAAAACTGCTCATTTAGTTCCTGCTAAGTTAATGGAACCATTAAGAAACGTGATTTACGACTCACTACACAAAGTATTTTGGGTATGTTTGTTTATCGTTATCTTTGCGGTAATTGTAAACTTATATGATCGTATTTTAGCTAAAAAATAAAATAAAAAATTCCAACTTTAATTAGTTGGAATTTTTTTGTATTGCCAATAGGATAGGTGGGCAATGGACCTGATTGATAAATTGATATTGCATAACAGAAAATGATTTTTGATTTAAACTTTGAGCATATTTTATAACAGCGTTCTTTTCCTGTGGACCGCCATCGTGACCGTAGTACAGAACTAAGACGACAATGCCGTTTTCCTCTAGTTTGTCCAGGCACTCCTTAATCGCTGTCAGGGTGGTGTCAGGTTTGGTAATAATGTCCTTGTTACTTCCCGGTAGGTATCCAAGGTTAAAGATGGCGGCATTAATTGATCCATCGACTAGGTTTGCAATATTTTCATGACCAGTATTAAAAAGTGTGACATTGCTACTTAAATTTTTGTCAACTAATCTCTTTTTGGTGTAGTTAATTGCTTCTTCCTGCACATCGAATCCGTAAACTTTACCATTTTCACCAACTAACTGTGATAGAAATTCAGTATCATTGCCTTTTCCGACGGTTGCATCAACGACGGTGTCGCCGTTTTGCACCAATTGTGATAATAGGGTATGACTATATCTAACTGCTGGTTGAATTTTCATTATTTAATGCTCCTTAATTAATAACTATCAATAATTCTAACACATTTGATAATTGTCCTTGATTTTAATTCTGTAGACTGGTATATTTAAAATAATTAAATTACCGAATAGAAATTGTTGATACGAGGTAGTAGATTGGCGTTGCTTTTCAGAAACTAAATGGCCGCTGTGAATTTAGACCAATGCTAATTGAACTAGTCGTAGAGATCTTGACTGAATCTCAGTAGGTTAAGACGTTTTCCGCGTTAAGGACTTGAGATGTATCTATATTTTATAGATAAACTTAGGTGGTACCGCGGAATTTTCGTCCTATAGGCTTTATAGCTTATAGGACTTTTTTTATTCGATAACTGATTAAAGGAGGAATTTTTTATGGCTTATAATCACAAAGATGTTGAAAAGAAATGGCAAAAATATTGGGAAACCAATGAAACTTTTAAAACAACAAATGATGAAAACAAAGAAAATTACTATGCTCTAGATATGTTCCCATATCCTTCTGGTCAAGGACTTCACGTAGGACATCCTGAAGGATACACTGCGACTGATATCATGGCTAGATTTAAGAGAATGCAAGGAAAGAACGTATTACATCCAATTGGATTTGATGCATTCGGTTTACCTGCAGAACAATACGCATTGAAGACAGGTAACCATCCTGGTTCATTTACTCAAAAGAACATCGAACACTTTAGAGAACAAATTAAGTCATTAGGTTTCTCATACGACTGGGACAGAGAAGTTGATACTACTGATCCTAAGTACTACAAGTGGACTCAATGGATTTTCGAACAATTATACAAAAAAGGTTTAGCTTACGAAGATGAAATCGAAGTTAATTGGGCTCCAGACTTTATGGGTGGAACCGTTGTTGCTAACGAAGAAGTTATCGATGGTAAGACTGAACGTGGTGGATACCCAGTATACCGTGTTCCAATGAAACAATGGGTATTAAAGATTACTGCATACGCAGATCGTTTAATCGATGACCTAGACGACTTAGACTGGCCAGAAAGCATTAAAGAAATGCAAAGAAACTGGATTGGTCGTTCAAAGGGTGCCAGCGTATTCTTTGGTGTTAAAGACCATGATGAAAAGATTGAAGTCTTCACAACTAGACCAGATACATTATTCGGTGCTGGATACATTGTGTTAGCACCTGATCATGATTTAGTAGATAAGATTGCTACTGACGACAATAAAGAAGCAATTGAAGCTTACCGTAAGGAAGTTGCTACTAAGTCTGATTTAGAACGTACTGATTTAAACAAAGACAAGTCTGGTGTATTTACCGGAGCTTACGGAATTAACCCAGTTAATGGTGAACAAATTCCAATTTGGATTGGTGACTACGTTCTTTCATCATACGGAACTGGTGCAATTATGGCTGTTCCAGCACATGATGACCGTGATTATGAATTTGCCAAGAAATTTGACCTTCCTATCAAACCAGTTATCGAAGGTGGCGACATTGAAAAAGAAGCATACACTGGCGACGGTGTTCACATTAACTCAGACTTCTTAGATGGTATGAACAAAAAAGATGCCATTGACGCTATCGTAAAATGGTTGGAAGACAATAAAGCAGGTCATGCTAAGACTAACTACCGTTTAAGAGATTGGATTTTCTCACGTCAAAGATACTGGGGTGAACCAATTCCAGTTATTCATTGGGAAGACGGTGAAACTGGTTTAGTACCAGAAGATGAACTTCCATTGGTATTACCAGAAACTGATAACATTGAACCATCAGGTACTGGTGAATCACCATTAGCTAACATCGACGAATGGGTAAACGTTGTTGATGAAAATGGTCGTAAGGGTAAACGTGAAACTAACACCATGCCACAATGGGCTGGTAGTTCATGGTACTACTTAAGATACATTGATCCACACAACGATAAGATGATTGCTGACCCTGAATTATTAAAGAAATGGCTACCAGTTGACCTATACATTGGTGGTGCAGAACATGCTGTTCTTCACTTACTATATGCACGTTTCTGGCACAAGGTTCTTTACGATTTAGGTGTTGTTCCTACCAAGGAACCATTCCACAAGTTAGTTAACCAAGGAATGATCTTAGGTACTAACCACGAAAAGATGTCTAAATCAAAGGGTAACGTTGTTAACCCGGACGATATCGTTGAAGAATACGGTGCAGATACATTGAGATTATACGAAATGTTTATGGGCCCATTAACCGAATCAAAACCATGGAGTACTGAAGGTATTAATGGTGCCAACAGATGGGTTAACCGTGTTTGGAGATTAATGATCGATGACGAAGACAAACTTCGTGACCGTATCACTACTGTAAACGATCATAAATTAGATAAGATTTACAACCAAACTGTTAAGAAGGTAACTGACGATTACGAAAACCTTCGTTTCAACGTTGCAATTTCAAGCATGATGGTATTTGTAAACGAATGCTACAAGCAAGATAGTTTATTCCTAGACTACATGGAAGGCTTTGTGAAGTTAGTTTCACCAATCATTCCACATATGGCTGAAGAACTATGGAGCAAGTTTGGTCATGACGACAGCATTACTTATGCTAAATGGCCAGAATACGATGAAAGTAAACTAGTTGATGATGAAGTACAAATCGTAGTTCAAGTTAACGGTAAGGTTAGAGCTCATATTAAGGTTGCCGCTGATGCATCTAAGGATGCTACTCAAGAAGCAGCTATGAGTGACGACAAGATTAAGGCAGATATTGAAGGAAAGACAGTTAGAAAGGTAATTGTTGTTCCTGGTAAGATTGTAAATATCGTTGTTAACTAAAGAAAAAGAGTGATAATTTAACGATTATCACTCTTTTTTTGTGTCTAATAGTGGTATCATGTTGATTACGAGTAAAATATTGATTAAAATGAACAAGTTAGAGAAATTTGAAAGTGGGAATGCGATATGCATGAACAAGATAAAAATATGAAAGACAATTTAGCTCAGGATAAGATGATTGAGGGATCCGCATGGATGACTGCGGGGAGCATCTTATCAAGAGTATTGGGAGCAATATACATAATTCCTTGGAGAATGATGCTTGGTGTTCTGTATTTACAAGCTAATTCATTGTATGTACAAGGATATAATTTTTATAGCATGATATTAATTATTTCAATTGCCGGAATCCCATCCGCAATTGCCAAACAGGTTGCTCATTATAATGCCTTAAATGAGTACGGTGTCAGTGTTAGGTTGTACAAACGAGGATTATTATTATCACTAATCACAGGGATTGTTTGTGCATTAATCCTATATATCGGAGCACCTGCATTTGATAACGGAAATCCTGATTTAATTCCGGTTATGAGATCATTATCATGGGCCGTATTAATCATTCCAACCATGAGTTTAACCCGTGGTTACTTCCAAGGATTCCAAGATATGGCACCTTCAGCCATTTCACAATTTGCTGAACAACTATTCCGTGTAATATACATGTTGTTAGCAGTTTTCTTTATCATTAAAGTTATGCATGGTAGTTGGGTTACTGCTGTTTCACAATCAACATTTGCTGCCTTTATTGGTTCGGTTGCAGGATTATTAGTTTTAGGATGGTATTACTTAAAACGTCGTCGATACTACCGTTCGTTGGTTAAGAATAGTAATAATGAAATCCATGTAAATGCTAATAAACTATATACGGAAATAATTCAACAAGCTGTCCCATTTGTTATTCTTGGTGCCGGGATTACTATTTTTCAATTAATTGATCAATTTACCTTCTTTAAGATTATGCATGTTGCCACAAATGCTTCAAATTTAGTTTTGAATCAATTATATGCAATTTTTGCAGGTAACGCCAACAAGCTAATTATGATTACCATCTCACTTGCTTCATCTATGGCAATCACAGTTGTTCCCTTACTATCAGAAGCGTACACAAAGGGTAATAGAAAAGAAATTAGCCACCAAATTTCAAGTGGATTTGTGCTATTCTCATTCGTGATGATTCCAGCAGCGTTAGGGATGACTGCTATTGCTGGTCCATTAAACCGAGTCTTTTACGGAACTGGTAATGGGGCACTATCAGCTAACGTATTAGCATTCTCATCCATTATTTCAATCTTCTTTGGATTGTTCACCGTTGTGACTGCGATGATGCAAGGGATTTCTCAAAACAAGGTTGCCGTTAAGTACTTTGTTTATGGAATTATTGCTAAAATTATCACTCAGTTCCCAATGGTATTCTTCTTCAAGGAATTCGGCCCTTTAATTTCTTCTGCAATAGGGTTCATGGTTGTAAATGGATTGATTATCAATTCATTGGATCGTCAGTTCAAGATTAGAAGTGATAAGATGCTAAACCAGATTAACTGGATTGTATTATTCGCACTTGTAACTTACCTTGTTGCGTTAGCATCAGTATATGCTGGTAATATGATTATTGGTTTATTGATGAATCCATTTACTAGTGTTGGAAGTTTAATTGTTGTAATAATTGCTACTTCATTAGGTGGATTTGTTTATGTTTACTTGGCACTGAAGAGCAGAATTGCCAATATAGTGATTGGAAGTAAAGCAGACTCTTTAAGACGAAAATTACACATTAAATAAAACTGAAAGCATGGGTAATTAAGATGAAAAATAAAGATATATTTACGCATCCATTAATCGCAATCCTATTGGCAATAACCAGTGGTGGAATTGACGCCTATACCTTCATCGAACAAGGCGGGGTATTTGCCGGATTACAAACAGGTAACTCAATTTTATTTGGGATTAGTTTAGCTAATCACGACTTTGCTCAATCTTTGAAGTATATTTTCTCAATTATTTTCTTTGCACTAGGAATTGTGATTATCAAGGTAATGCAAAGAAAACTGGACTCCATCAATACACGAAAAGTGATAATCATGTTTTATGAAATTGTGGTTATTATGCTCGTTGGTCTATTAGTCAAAGATACCTCATCAGTTTTAATCGTGGGACTGTTATCGTTAGTATCAGCTGCCCAATTACAAGAATTCAAACTGCTAAAGGGCAATCCTTTTAATCCACTTATGATGACCGGAAACATTAGCAAGATCGCTAATAATGCTTATTTGGCACTGGTTGATCATGATAAAAAAGCCAAATCACTATTGATTGATACCATCATGGTAATTACAAGTTTCATTCTAGGAACTTTCATCATGGGGATTGTCGACCATTATCTAAATGCTTATTCAGTACTAGTATTAATTATTCCATTATCGTTGGTAATAATTTTTAACTTTATAAATCGTAAATAAAAAAGACGGAATCAATTATGATTCTGTCTTTTTTTTGTTTGCTTTCATGAATTCAGGGATGTGTTCAATGATTTGGGTAGGAAGAACAACATATTGCTTTTCTGCTAATTGATCTGCGATTGCACTGTGGGCGTATACTGCAGATAAAACAGCATTAGTTGTATCTGAGAATTGTGCGACGAATCCGGCAACCATTCCAGCTAAAGTATCACCCATGCCACCAGTTGCTTGAGCAGGGGTACCACCAGGGTTAACCCAGATATTATCGTTATGGTATACCTTGGTATGGTGTGATTTAACAACAACTGTAGCGTTTAATTGTTTAACTGCTTTTTGATTGTTTTCATCGGTTTGGTCACTGATTTTGATACCAGATAATCTTTGCCATTCCATTTGATGTGGTGTGAAAATAAGATTTGCATCTGGCAGGTCAAGATTATGGTTGGCGATAAGTGTAATTGCTGAACCATCAATAATTAATTTTTGTGTTGGTTGGATGTTATTGAAAACAGTCTTTAAGATTGTCAGACTGTTTTCGTCAGTTCCTAGGCCTGGACCAATTAGGACAACATCGAATCCGTTAAGCATTGATTTAATGCTATCTAAATCGTTAAAGTCTACAAACATTGCCTCAGGAATATGGGTATGAAGACTGGAAAGATTGACCGGATCTGTAAAAGTAGTTGTTAATCCTGCACCAGAATAGACACAGGCCTTAGAAGCCATGATAATGGCACCGCCAAAGTTATTAGTGCCACCAATAATACCAACTCGTCCAAAGGTGCCTTTATGGCTATTATTTGGGCGTTTAATAATGGTGTTATTAACGATGTCAGTTGAAATTTCTGTCATATTAATTCCTCCTAACGCTTTATCTTCAGTATATCACTAAAAATTTGGTACTTCATTGATGTGTTTTTATTAGATTATGCTAAAATATATGGAAAGGTAAAGGAGGATTTCAAAATGATTAATTGGGATAAATTAGCTCAAGACTACAAAGAAGATTACCTAAAGGATTTAGCTGATTTAATTTCTATCGATAGTGAAAGAAATGATAACGAGGCTACTGATGAATTTCCTTTAGGACCTGGTCCAGCTAAAGCATTAGTAAAGTACTTAGAGTTTGGTAAACGAGACGGTTTCACTGTCAAGAACCTAGATAACCTAGTTGGTTACATAGAATACGGTAGTGGAGATAAGACATTTGCTATTTTAGCCCATGCTGATGTCATGCCAGCCGGTGAAGGATGGGACAGCAATCCATTTGAAATGATGATCAAAGACGGTAAAGTATTTGGTCGTGGTGCCTCCGACGACAAGGGACCTGGTTTGGCAGCATACTATGGTCTAAAGATGATGAAGGACCAAGGAATTGAACCTAACTGCAAGATTCGATTCATTATTGGTACTGATGAAGAAAGTAACTGGACTGGAATGAAGCATTACTTCAAGTTAGAACCAGAACCTGACTTTGGATTCTCTCCAGATGCTCAATTCCCAGTTATTAATGGTGAAAAAGGTAATACAACATTTGAAACTACTTTTGGTACTAACCAAGAAGACTCAGCTGATTACTACTTAGCTAACTTCGATGCCGGTTTAAGAGAAAACATGGTACCAAGGGATGCTTTTGCTGATGTTAAGACTGCATTTAAAGACCAAATGGCAGAAGAATTCTCAACATTTATGCAAGATCGTAAACTAGACGGTGGTTCTGAAATCACTGAAGATGGTATTAAGTTACACTTAATTGGTAAGTCAGCACACGGAATGGAACCAAGAAATGGTGTTAATGGTGGAACATTCCTAGCTAACTTCCTACGTGGCTATGATTTTTCTGGTGATGCTAAGAACTTCATTAAGTTTGTTGCAGAATTTCTACACGGTGATTCTCGTGCAAACAGAATCGGTGCTAACTACACTGATGAAATCATGGGTGACTTAACAATGAACGTTGGTATCCTAAAGTTCAACCCAACTGATGGTGGTTTCGTTAACACTAACTTTAGATATCCTAAGGGTATTAGTGTTGAAACCATTGGTGAATACCTAAACCAAGCTGCTAAGGTAATGGATGGAACTGTTAAGAACACAGATGACATGGTTCCTCACTATGTTGATCCAAAAGACCCAATCGTAAATAAACTAATCAATGTTTACCGTGAACGTACTGGTAAGACTGAAGCTCAACCACAAGTTGTGGGTGGTGGTACTTACGGTCGTATGATGAAGAGAGGGGTAGCATTCGGTGCTGAATTCCCTTGGACTGTAAACACAATGCACCAAGCTAACGAATACCAAGTTGTAGACGACTTGATGTTAGCAATGGCAATTTATGGTCAATCAATCTTTGAACTAGGTACATTAGAAGATAACTAAACACAAAAAAATCCCAAATCATTATGATTCGGGATTTTTTATTATCTGATTTTTTTAAGTTCTTCATCAATCATGTTTAAAACGATGTCGACGTTAGCATCTTCTGATAGGTCATATTTTTGAAGGTCAATCTTCATCTTAGGACTCTTATCATATTCTTCATACCATTGTTTGTATGCTGACCACATGTGATAGTAATATTCTTTTAACTTAGGATCGTTATCGAATTGTTCGTAGTCACGGCCGCGCATTTTAATTCTGTGTAGAATGGTTTCAAAATCGGTTTCAGCATATACCATTAGGTCTGGAGCTTTTTTAGGAAGTTGATCTAATTCGCTCATCATTTTGTCCAATAATTCTAGGTAAATTTTCAATTCCATGTCTGAAATATTACCTTCAGCATTATTTTGTTTTGTGAAAAGGGCATCTTCATAGATTGATCTATCTAAGATATTGTTATCATCTGATAGCGCCTTTTTAATCATTGAAAAACGTTTGTTTAAAAAGTAAATTTGTAATAAGAATCCATATTGTTCCGGATTGTTATAGTACAAAGGCAAAACAGGATTTTCACCAACTGGTTCATAGAAGGCCTTAGTGCCTAAATGTCCTGCGATTTTACCGGTCAGAGTTGTCTTACCAACACCAATCATCCCTGCTGTAATTATCACCATATTAACTCCTCATTTTTTGAAATAGTAATAATATTTTATCATATTTTAAAACCGAACTTAATATCAAAAAGAAAAACCCAGGCATAAAAATACCTGGGTTTGTTGTTATTTGTTATTTTTTTGTTCTGAAAGTAAATCACGGATTTCACCCAATAGGATGTCAGTCTTGGTATCCTTAGGAGTAGTATCGCGTTTTGAAACTTTGTTGTAAGTTCTTACGATCAAGAATACAACGAAGGCAACAATCAAGAAGTTAATAACATCGTTGATGAAACTACCGACTCTGAAGTGAGCTGAACCCACTGAGAAGACGATTGATGATAAGTTCATTTGACCCATGAAAATTCCAATTAAAGGATTAATCAAGTTAGAAGTAAATGACTTAACGATGGTTGTAAATGCTGAACCAATGATTACACCAACGGCTAAATCTAAGACATTACCTTTAGAGATGAATGCTTTGAATTCTTTAAACAAATTGCAAACCTCCTTTCACTATGTAACTACATTTAATACTAACATAAAAAATTATAAAGAATTGCTTAAATCTGTATACTTAAGATATTTTTAGGAATATTATGAAACTACATAAGGGGTGATACGAGTGAATTATAGAAAAACAATTATTGCGACACTAAGTGCCTCTGTTTTATTGGGAACAGCATTTAACTACAACGTTGATGCTCAAGCTAAGAAAACAGTACATAAGGTCAAGATTCATAAGAAGGCCAAAGCTAAATCTAGTTCAGTGACTTCAAACTTCGCGATTATTCTAAAAACCAGGAGTAATAGCAAACTAGAAAATTATGTTTTGACCAAGCATAAGAAGTTCTTATCTACCAAACAGTTTGCCAATCGTTATGGACAAACCAATAGAACTGTCGCTGCAATTCAAAAGTATTTCAAAAAGTATCATATTAAGACTACCAAGTACGCTGGTAACCTTGTTTTAAGAGGTTATGGTAGCAAGACTAACATTCAAAAAGCGCTTAAGTATAAGCAAGTGAGAGTGAAGGTCAACGGTAAGTTCGTCTACCGCCCAAACCACGAACCAAAAATGAGAGGGAATCTTCAAAAGCATGTTAATGGATTCATGGGGCTAAGTAATTATGATCACGTTAATAGCAATGCTGCTAAGAAAACTAAGAGTAGTTCAATGAAGCGTAGCCCTAAGGACTTCATCAGTCGTTACGGTGCAACCTCATTAAAACAAGCTAAACGTGGTGATAAACACGGAATTGGGATTATCTCATTTGGTGGCTTCAATAATTCTGACATTTCCAGATTTTGGAAGAAGGTAGGGGTTCCTTCAAGCATTAAACGAGTTCACGTTTACAAGGATGTCTATGCCTCAATCAAGTCACAAAGTGATGAAACTACAATGGATATCCAACAAGCTGGTGCAATTGCGTCTAAATCAAACATCAATGTTTATATTTCTCAACCAACCATCTCTGGAATGGTAGAGAGCTTCGCTAAAGCAATCAGTGCTAACAAGTCCGACAGTTTATCATTGAGTTGGGGAATTAGTGAAGCCGAACTACAACAAATGATGAATGAAGGGTTCATTTCTAAGAACTACAATTCAATTATGAATAGCTTGTTACTACAAGGTGCTGCACAAGGAATTAGTATCTTTAATTCAACCGGTGATAACGGTGCCTATGATGGTATTGAAGGTGGGGTCACTGGGTTAACAGTTGAATCTCCAGCTTCATCTCCATTCATTACAGCTGTTGGAGCAACCAGTGTGCCAATCAATTATACTGTCAACGGTCACAAGGTTAAGATTGATAGGGAACGTGCATGGTCAAATGATTTCTTATATCCATACTTTAACCAATTGAAGCTATATAACAGTGATCAAAATAGTTTCCTAAGCACTTACTTTGCTGGAACCGGTGGTGGTTTCAGTAAGTTCAACCAAACACCTGCATACCAAAGTAATGTCAGTGGTGTAAATAGTTACAATGCTATTCAATACTGGAACATGGATAGTGGTTATGCAAAACAATACGCAAAGCCAACTCAAACTTCTGGAACTGCATCTGGTAGAAACCTACCGGACATTGTTGCTAACGGTGATCCTCAAACCGGATACACTGTGTTATATAACAACCAATGGTTTACCGATGGTGGGACAAGTATTGTAGCTCCTCAAGTTGCTGCGGTAAATTCTTTATTCGCTACTAGAGCAAACCATCGTTTCGGATTATGGAATCCACAATTATATGCGCTTGCTAACAATGGCAACTCACCATTTAACACTTTAGATTCTGATAAAGACAATAGTAACTTGTATTACACCGGACAACCCGGGAAGAAATACAACCAATCTACTGGTTTGGGAACCGTTAACTACGGTAAGTTATATCAATTAATGAAATAGAAAAAAGCCATCCTAATTAGGATGGCTTTTTTTAGTTATTTATTAGTCTAGTGGTTCGTTGATTCGTTCTAACATTTCCTTAGCAATTAAGGCATGCTTTGAATATTTCTTTAATTGATGGGTAGTGATTTTAGTAGCAGTCATTTTTTCAAATGCAGCACTGTAATCAATAGCGACAGTGTCAGCTGGAATCTTAATTGGTTCTAAGATACGCTTCTTGAAAGCATCACAAGAATCTTGATAAGCCTTTTGTAATCTTTCAACAGTTTCATCATAGCTGTGTGAGATTAAAGACTTTGCGAAACGAAAATCCTTACGATTGTACTTGTTACAAATGAACATTACTAAACCAATCATTTTATCTCTTTTTTCTTCTGCCATAATTTCATCTTCTTTCGATTAGATATTGTGTCTATGCTTTAATTATAGTATTAAAAATTTATTTTTCTCAAGAAAACAGATTATCTTTATAAATTCTTAATTATTAAACAAGATAAATGAAATTGATGCTTATAACTACTATAATTGTTACTACAAAGTGAATTCAGGAGGATTGAAATGCCAAATCAAGATTATATCGAGGTTCATAATGCTTTTCAAAACAACTTAAAGCACTTGGATATCAGCATCAAAAAACATGCGATTACTGTATTCACGGGACTATCTGGTGCCGGAAAGTCATCGCTTGTTTTTGATACGATTGCCGCTAACTCTAGAAGAGAGTTAAATGAAACATTTCCTAGTTTCACACAACAATACCTACCAAAGTATGGAGCTCCACATGTAGGAAGAATCGACAATCTACCTGTAGCGATTGTGATTCAACAAAAGAAGGTCGGTAAAAATCCACGATCAACACTTGCTACCTACACTGGAATTTATTCATTATTGAGATTATTATTCTCTAGAATTGGTAAGCCTTGGGTTGGATACTCTGATACATTTTCATTCAATTTACCTCAAGGGATGTGTGATAAGTGTCAGGGGCTAGGTTACATTGATCACATCAATCCAGATAAGGTAATTGATTACGATAAGTCATTAAACGAAGGGGCAATTACATTCGTAAGTTTTGGCCCTGGAACATGGCGTTGGAAACGTTATGCATACACTGGCTTATTCGATAATGATAAGAAGATTAAAGACTATTCTGAAAAAGAATTAAATGATTTATTATATGCACCTCAACACCATTTAACTGATGCTCCTAAGGAATGGAAGAAGTCCATTTTGTATGAAGGTGTCATTCCAAGAATTAAACGTTCAATCATCGAAAGTAAAGAAGGAGAACATCACAAGGAAGCCATTCAAGAAATCGTTACGAGAACGGCTTGTGATAAGTGTCATGGTACTAAGTTAAGACCAGAAGTGCTTACTTGTAAGATTAATGGATATAATATTGCCGATGTCTTACAAATGGACTTAAACCATGTCATCGAATTCCTAGACTCAATCGATGAAAAGCTAACAGTCGATTTATTGAGAGAACTAACTACTAAGATTCAATCATTAATCGATTTAGGTTTAGGTTATCTAACATTGGATAGAAGTACTGACACATTATCCGGTGGGGAAACTCAAAGAATTAAGATTGCTAAATACATGAATAGTTCATTATCTGACATGGTTTACATCCTAGATGAACCAAGTGTTGGATTGCATCCAGCGGATATTAAACTAATCAGTCATGCGTTGAGAAAATTAAAGGATAAGGGCAACACAGTCCTAGTCGTTGAACATAACCCAGAATTGATTCCAATTGCCGACTACGTTGTCGAAATTGGGCCTAAACCGGGTAAAGATGGTGGAAAGATTATGTTCGATGGCAAGTATTCCGACTTACTTAAGAGTGACACCATCACTGGTAAGTTATTACAAGAACCATTGGTATTTAAGAAAGCCAAGGATTTCAATGACACCTTAGATTTAAGGGATGTAAACATTCATAATCTAAAGCATGCCAATGTATCAATCCCATTAAATGCACAAACCGTTATTTCAGGGGTTGCTGGATCTGGTAAGAGTTCATTAATCCAAGCGGTCAAGGACAAGCTAAAGACTGGCTACATTGATTTAACTCAAGATGCCGTTGGGGTAAACATTCGTTCAACTCCAGCTACTTATCTAAATATCTTAGACGATATTAGAAAGTTATTTGGGGATGCCAACAAGGTGTCACGACAACTATTTAGCTACAATGGAAAAGGTAAATGTCCATTATGTAAGGGTCGTGGAGTCCAAATTACTAACATGGCATTCATGGATCCCGTTATTCAAACTTGTGAAAAATGTCATGGAAAACGTTACAGTGATGAAGCATTACAATACAAACTAAATGGTTTAGATATTGCTGAAGTATTGAACTTATCAATTAAAGAAGCAATTAAGTTCTTCAGTGACGTTGCCGAAATCCACGACAAACTTGTTAATATGCAAAAGGTTGGTTTGGATTATCTTTCACTTGGCCAATCACTTGATACATTATCAGGTGGGGAAGTTCAAAGATTAAAACTTGCATTACAACTAAACAAGACAGGTACCGTTTACTTGTTAGATGAACCAACTGCCGGGTTGCATATGAAGGATGTTTCGATAATGACTAATCTATTCGATGAATTAGTAGAAAAGGGTAATACCCTAATCATTGTTGAACATAATTTATCTGTAATCAGTAAGTCAGATTGGATGATTGACGTTGGTCCTAAGGCGGGTCGTTACGGTGGTGAAATCTTATATTCAGGAACACCAAAAGACGCTTTAAATGACGCTAAATCAGTCACAGGAAACGCGATGAAAGAGTATAACAATGCTCGTAAATAAAAGACGCTTGGCAGCGTCTTTTTGTTTTATACAAATTTATATCGGATTTTAGACGATTTCACTGGACAGAAGAGTAGATATGATTATACTTAATAATATTAGTTTGTGTACTATATAAATTTGTATCATTGATTAAATTGCTATTTTTATGGCCTAAAATCTAAATATTTTGTTACAATAAAATAAGTACGATTAAAAAGTAACTAAAAATTATTAATATATTAAAAAACAAAGGGGAATAAAACTTATGTGTGGATTTTGTGGATATGTAAATCATAAAGATGTGCCTAACGACACCATTGAAAAGATGGCTAATCGAATTAAGCATCGTGGCCCTGATGATGAAAAGTATTTCCAAGACGATAAGGTATCAATGGGATTCCGTCGTCTATCAATTATTGACTTAGCTCATGGTGGTCAACCACTATACAGTAAAGATAAGAAGAAAGTATTAACCTTTAACGGTGAAATTTACAACTACCAAGAAATTAGGGATGAATTAATTTCTGAAGGTTGGGAATTTGAAACTGATGTTGACTCAGAAGTTCTAATTCGTGGTTACGAAGCATGGGGTCCAAAACTATTGGACAAACTTCGTGGTATGTACGCATTCGTTATCTATGACAGTGCTAACAACGAAATCTTCGGTGCTCGTGATCATTTCGGAATCAAGCCATTATACTACTACGACGATGGCGATGCATTTATGTACGGTTCTGAATTAAAAGCATTCTTATCAAACCCTGCATTCAAGAAGGAATTAAACCTAAAACTTCTACCAATTCACTTAAGTTTTGAATTTATTCCATCAGCAGAAACAATGTTCAAGAACGTTTACAAAGTAATGCCTGGTACTTACTTCATTCACCACATTGATGAAAAGAAGACTGAAACACACAGATATTACAAGTTTAACTACGATCACATTGATGAATCACAAACAGTTGAAGAAGATGCCAAGAAGATTGAATCAATTGTTAAGGACTCTGTAAAGGCCCACATGATTGCCGATGTTGAAGTTGGTAGTTTCCTATCAAGTGGTGTTGACTCAAGTTACGTTTTAAATGAAGCTTCAAAATTAAAACCAATTAAGTCATTCTCACTTGGATTCAACGATTCTAAGTTTAGTGAATTATCATGGTCAACTGACTTTGCTCAACAAATCGGTCAAAAGAACACACCAATCAAGATTACTGGTGATGACTACTTTGATTTCCTACCAACTATGATGTACTACATGGATGAACCACTTTCAAATCCATCAGCTATTCAATTATTCTACTTAGCTCAAGGTACTAGTAAGGAAGTTAAGGTTGCTCTATCTGGTGAAGGTGCTGATGAATTCTTCGGTGGTTACAATACTTACCTAGAAGCAATTCCTTTTGAAAGATACCAAAAATACGTTCCTGGATTTATCCGTAGTGCATTAGCTAAGATTGCTACTAAGATGCCTCGTTTCCATGGTCGTCGTTTCTTAATTCGTGGTGCTCAACCATTGAGTGAAAGATACTACCGTGTTAACTACGTATACAACTACGATGACAGAAACAAGTTATTAAAGGATCCATCATTGAACGTTGATTCAGGTGCATACTCAAAATACATTTTTGATGAAGTAGCTGACAAAGACGAAATGACTCAAATGCAATACTTTGATATCAATGCATGGTTACCATTTGATATTCTACAAAAGGCTGACCGTATGAGTATGGCTAACTCTCTTGAAGTTAGAACTCCATTGGTTGATAAGAAGGTTGCTGAATTTGCTGCAACTATGCCAATTAAGACTCGTATCAACAAAGAAGGTACTAAGATTTCACTTCGTAAGGCAGCTGAACGTGCATTACCTGACAAGGTTGCTATGAAGGAAAAACTTGGTTTCCCATCACCAATCGCATCATGGATCAGAGAACCTAAGTTCCATGAAAGAATTGTGAGAGCATTTACTTCCGACGTTGCTGAAAAGTTCTTTAACACTGATGAATTGTTAAGAATTCTAAAGGAACATGATGAAGGTAAATCAAGCATGCAAAAGATTATGACACCTTACCTATTTATTCTATGGTATGAAGTATACTTCCCAGAAGATACAAATGCTGATACTATTAACAAGGTACAACTACAAGCATAATTTTTAAATCTTGATATAAGGAAGTAAAAACAATGGCTCTTGGAATTGATGAAATAAAGACAATATTAACTGAACATGGACTAATACAAGAAATTGTATCAGGTGAGGATGTTTCATTTGATGAAGTAACTTACGATTCCAGAAATGTTAAACCAAATACATTGTTCTTTTGTAAGGGTAACTTCAAACCCGAATACTTAGCGATGGCTAAGGAAATGGGTGCGACTGGTTATGTTGCCGAACAAAAGTATGATGAAGGTAATGGCTTAACTCAAATCATTGTGAATAACGTGCAAAAGGCAATGTCTCTAGTAGGCGCTGCCTTTTACTGCTACCCTCAAAATGATTTGTTTGTTATTGCTTATACCGGGACTAAGGGGAAGACAACATCTTCTTACTTTGCTAAAAGTATTTTAGATAACGCCAATAAAAACAAGACAGCATTGATTTCTACAATTGATACTGTTGTTGGAAATGAACCATCACAACGTTTTAAGTCACATTTAACCACTCCAGAATCATTAGATGTTTTTAACTATATGAGACAAGCAGTCGATAATGGAATGACTAGTTTGGTGATGGAAGTTTCATCACAAGCATACAAAAAGTTAAGAGTCTACGGACTTCATTTTGATGTGGGTATTTTCTTAAATATTTCACCGGATCATATTGGTCCAAACGAACATCCAACATTTGCTGACTATCTACATTGCAAGGAACAATTAATGGTTAATTCCACACATTGTATTATTGATGCAGATACAGATTACATGTTAGATGTCTATGAAGCAGCTAAAGCAACTACTGACCCAGATAAAATTTATCTATTCAGTAGAGATAAAAAAGAATTTAAAGACGTACAAATTGATTTCAATTTCTCAAGCATCTCAGACACAATCGATAGCAATGAAATTAGAGTTGTTGCTAATAGCCAAAAAGCTAAGAAAATGAATGTCGAAGATGACTACAAGATTGGCGTTGTTGGGGACTATAACGAAGCTAATGCAATGTCTGCAATTATCGCTTCTGCATTGGATAATGCTAGTGCAGACGACGCCAAAAAAGGATTGAAGGATGTATTTGTTCCAGGAAGAATGGAATCATACAAATCCAAGCATAACGGTACAATTTACGTTGATTATGCCCATAACTACGCCAGTATGCATGCACTATTAGGATTCTTGAAGAGTAATAATCCTGATGGCAAGGTAATTGTGGTAGTAGGAAGTCCTGGTAATAAGGGACTAGATCGTAGAGAAGGTTTTGGAAAAGCTTTAACCGAAAGTGCAGATATCGCATTTTTAACTTCTGATGATCCAGCCTTTGAAGATCCAAAAGACATTATTAACGAAATAGATTCTTACATTAATCATGATAAAGTTGACGTTCATATTGAACTAGACAGAAAAATGGCTATTAAAAAGGCTATTCACGCCGGTGATAATAATGCTATGATAGTAGTTGCTGGTAAAGGAAGAGATCCTTACCAAAAAATCAACGGCGTAGATACTCCATACGAAACAGATCCCGTCGTGGTACAAAATGTTTTGAGAGGGATAGATAATGAGTAATTTAGAATCTAATTTTACAGTTGTTCTATTAGGTAGTGATTTCAATGCTTATGGAATGGCTCGTTCATTATACGAAAAATACAGAAAACCCGTGAAGGCATACGCTGAACAAGCACTTGCACCTACACGTTTTACAAAAATTGTTGATTTAACTTTGATTGATGGATTTAGCGAAGATCCAAAATGGATTGAATCAATGAAAGAACTTAAGAAGGAATATGCATCACATGAAGAACCAGTTATCTTAATTGGTTGTGGTGATGGTTATGCTGAATTAATTTCAAAACATAAGGATGAATTAGAAGATGTTTTTGTTTGCCCATACGTTGATTATGACTTAATCAAGAAATTAAACAGTAAAGAAAACTTCTATAAGTTATGTGAAGAATACGATTTGCCATATCCAAAGACAAAGATTATTTCTAAGAAAGATTTTGAAAGTGATGAAAAGATTGAACAACCATTTGGTTATCCAGTCGCATTAAAACCTACCAACAGTGTTGAATGGTTGGATGTTCACTTTGAAGGCAGAAAGAAAGCATTCATTATTGAATCACAAGATGAATTTGAAGATATAATTGAAAAGATTTATACCAATGGATATACTTCTGATTTGATTCTTCAAGACTTTATCCCTGGTGATGACAGTAACATGCGTACTTTAAATGCTTACGTTGACAAGAACCACAAGGTTAAGATGATGTGTTTAGGTCATCCATTATTGGAAGATCCATCACCGGCCGCTATCGGTAACTATGTAGCTATCCTTCCAGAATATAACGAAAAGCTATATTCAATGGTTCAAGGATTCCTAGAAAAGATTAACTATGTTGGTTACGCTAACTTCGACATGAAATACGATACTCGAGACAATACTTTCAAACTATTTGAAATTAACTTGAGACAAGGTAGAAGTAGTTTCTTCGTTAGTTTAAATGGTTACAACTTAGCTGATTGGGTTGTTAGAGATTACGCATTTGATGACTTATCAGATAAGGAAACTGTATACGCTAACGAAAACAAAGACAATCGTTACCTATGGCTAGGTGTTGGCGAACAAGTCTTCAAGAAATATGCTAAGGACAACGCAGATAAAGAATTTGCTCTTCAATTAATCAAGAAGGGCCAATACGGTACTACTTTCTGGTATAACCGTGATAAGAGCTTTAAGCGTTGGTTATTAGACGTTTGGATTAAGCATAACTACGCAAAGAACTTCAAACGTTACTTTAGCGAAAAATAGGGATGATAAAATGAGACATTTCTTTTCAATTATTGGTGGAATGGGAACAGAAGCTACCGAAAGTTACATTCATTTATTGAATCAACGAACACCAGCTAGTAATGATCAGGAATATTTAAATTATATCCTTGTAAATCATGCGACTGTCCCAGACAGAACCAATTACATTTTAGACAATACTAAACCAAACCCATTGATTCCATTAAAGGAAGATATTAAGCAACAATCACAATTAAATCCTGATTTCTTTGTGATTCCATGCAACACTGCCCATTTCTTCTTTGATGAATTACAGTCAGCAACGAACGTGCCAATTTTGCATATGCCAAAAGAAGCTGTTGCTGAAATCAGTAATGTGTATCCTAATGCTAAAAGAATTGGTTTGATTGCTACCAAAGGAACCATTTTCGATGGTATTTATGATACAGAAGTGCAAAACGCTGGTTATGAAATTGTAAAACCAACTGAGCATATTCAAGAAGAAACAATGGATTTGATATATAAATATGTCAAAGAACAAAATAAAGTTAACAAAGAACTATATCATCACATCTTAGATGAAATGAAAAACGAGATGGATTGTGATGTAATCATCTTGGGTTGTACAGAATTATCTGTGGCTGAAGAACGTGCTTCAGATCATGACTACCCAGTGATTGACGCTCAATCAGTCTTAGTTGACCGTTCAATTGAATTAGCTTTAAAGAACAGAGAAAAAGACATCGAATAATTCGATGTCTTTTTTATATTACGTTATAGATAGTGATGCCAATCAAAGCGATGATGACTACGATTAGGCCGATTACATTGAAATTAATAAGGTGATTTTGTTGTTTGTTTGTATAGTTTAATTCTGTTAGACCGCCAAGTAGAACAGCTAATACATCAGCGAATATTGCGGTGTTGAAACGATGATCCGAAACTCGAATGGTGATAACGATTTGCGTAATCAGTATTAATATATATATTACTCGACTAGCAATTAACCATTGGATGACTCTCTTAACGGAGACCCTGGTGATACCAATTATGGTTACTGCTATATAAATAAATAACATTATTAGTGTTAAGCTAGCCCACATAATATCTCCTCCTAATAGGTATTTTATCATAAATAATCATAATAAAACTTGAATTAAAATATTAGAGTGATAGAATGACTACAACATTAAAGGAGGTATGCTTTATGACAAGAAAAATTGGTATTATTGGAGACGGGAACGTTGGTGCTGCAGTAGCTCATCATATTGTCGTTTCAGGAATTGCAGATGATTTGGTCATGATTGATCACAACGATGCAAAGGTGAATTCAGATGCATTAGACTTTAGGGATGCAATGTCTAATCTTAAGTTCCATACAAATATTGAAGTTAATAACTATGCCAGTTTAGCTGATGCAGACGTTATTATTTCAGCGGTGGGGCACATGGAATTAATTAATGCTAATAAGGATAAACATGACCGTTTTGCCGAGCTAACAGCTAACGTTGAAGAAGTCAAAGACGTTGCAAAACACATTAAAGAGTCAGGTTTCCATGGGATTATTATTGTAATTACTAATCCAAACGATGTCATTACCTCCTTATATCAACGCGAAACAGGTTTTGCCA
Source organism: Apilactobacillus kunkeei (assembly GCF_001421115.1). GTDB lineage: Bacteria > Bacillota > Bacilli > Lactobacillales > Lactobacillaceae > Apilactobacillus > Apilactobacillus kunkeei_F. Next base: position 24,761 of record NZ_JXCW01000004.1, read on the forward strand.
AAGAACGTGTTATCGGAACTGGTACATTACTTGATTCAGCAAGAATGAAGAGGGCAGTTGCGGCCAAACTTAACATTGATCCTCGTTCAGTAATTGGTTACAACCTAGGTGAACACGGTAATTCTCAATTTACTGCATGGTCAACAGTTCAAGTATTCGATAAGAGTATTTTTGAATATGCAGAAAAATATAATATTGACTTAGATGAAATCGATAATGATGCTCGTATGGGTGGATTTACGGTTCATAGTGGTAAGGGGTACACTAACTTTGCTATTTCAGCATCAGCTGTTAAGTTAGCTGAAATTGTTTTACAAGATGCTAAAACAGAATTAGCTGTCTCAAATTACCGCGAAGAATATGGTACATACCTATCTTATCCAGCAATTGTTGGACGAAATGGAATTGAAAAACAAATCGATTTAGATCTTCCTGAAAATGAACAAAAACAACTACAAGCATCAGCAGATTATATTAATCAAAAAACTCGCGAAATCATTGATTAATCAGTGATTAGGAGATATTAATATTTTCTAAAAAAATACCTTGATATTAATAACGCGTTTTGATATTATCAATATCGCGTTATTTTTTATTAAGGAGGCAAAAAGATGGCTGAACCAAAAGAATTACAAATTGGCGACCACGTTTCTGCACCTAGATTCGGTTATTTAAAACATGACTTTGCTGGAACAATTGAAAAAGTATACGAAAATTCAGTAATGGTCTTTATCGACGAACACCATGAAGAAGATGGCATCGTCGTTAATGAATACAATAAGCGTGCGGTTGTTAGCAAGAAAGTTGCTAAACCATCAAAGAAAAAAACAGCTTAACAAACTTACCAAAAATTGTAACGTGTGATATAATAATTTTTGTATCTGCGGGTATAGTTTAGTGGTAAAATATGAGCTTCCCAAGCTCAGGTCGCGGGTCCGATTCCCGTTACCCGCTTTGTCGCATAAACCGACAGATACTGTTCGATAATAAAAGACTAGTAGACATATTCCATTAACAAGCGACATCGGATTTGGTGAGAGCCGATGATTAGGATATGTTGAATTCGCACTTTTTAGAATTATGACTAATTAAATAATAAAGCGGATATTTTATATCAAATAGAGTGGTACCGCGGGTTATTCCGTCTCTTACAATTATTAATATTGTAAGAGACTTTTTATATATTTATGGAGGTTTTGGATAATGGAAAACAAAGAATTAGTTGCTAATGCTCTATCTAAAGCATTGGACAACGAACTATCTGTAGAAGACATTCTACCAAAAATTGAAAGACCTAAAGATTCAAAAATGGGTGATTTAGCTTTCCCTACATTTATTTTAGCTAAAAAGTTTAGAAAGGCACCTCAACAAATTGCTGCTGACGTAGTAGAAAAGATTGATCAAAGTTCATTTGACCATGTTGAAGCTGCTGGACCATATGTTAACTTCTTCCTAGACAAGTCTAACTTCAGTGAAGACGTTCTATCAGCTGTATTAGACCAAAAGGAAAACTATGGTCAAAACGAAGATGGTAAGGGTGGTAATGTAACCATCGATATGTCTTCACCAAATATTGCAAAGCCTATTTCAATGGGTCACTTAAGATCTACTGTTATTGGTAATTCTGTTGCCGAAATCCTACGTAAAAATGGTTACAACCCAATTAAGGATAACCACTTGGGTGACTGGGGAACTCAATTTGGTAAGTTAATCACTGCATACCTAATGTGGGGTAACGAAGAAGACGTTAAAAAAGATCCTATCAATAATCTAGTTAAGTACTACGTTAAGTTCCACAAGATTGATAAGGAACAACCTGAACTAGACGATGTTGCTAGAGATTGGTTTAGAAAACTTGAAAATGGTGATGAACAAGCAACTAAACTATGGAAATGGTTTAGAGAAGTATCACTTGAAGCCTTTGGTGAAATCTACGACAAGTTAGGTATTACTTTTGATACTTACAATGGTGAAGCTTTCTACAACGACAAGCTACAAGACGTTGTTGATTCACTACAAGAAAAAGGTCTATTAAGCAAGTCACAAGGTGCTACAATCGTTGACTTACAAAAATACGATTTAAACCCTGCATTAATCTTGAAGAGTGATGGTGCTTCACTATACATCACTAGAGATATTGCAACTGCAATTTACCGTGACCAAACTTATCATCCAGCTATGAACCTATACGTTGTTGGTTCAGAACAAACATACTACTTCAAGCAATTGAAGGCTGTATTAATGGAAATGGGTGTTCCTTCAGCTAAGAACTTACACCACATCCCATTTGGTCTAATTACTGTAAATGGTAAGAAATTATCAACTCGTTCAGGTCGTATCATCTTATTGGACGAAGTATTGAACGAATCAATTGCAATTGCTAAGAAGCAAATTGCTGAAAAGAACCCAGATCTTCCTAACAAGGAAGAAGTTGCTAAAGAAGTTGGTGTTGGTGCCATCGTCTTCGGTGACTTGAAGAATGAAAAGATTAACAACATCGACTTTAACTTAGAAGATCAATTGCGTTTTGAAGGTGAAACTGGACCATACGTACAATACGCTCGTGCACGTGCCGAAAGTATTTTACGTAAAGCTGGTGACATTGACTTTTCAAACGTTGACAAGAAGCTTAACGATGCAGAATCATGGAACGTTATTAAGTTACTAAATGACTTCCCAGCAAGAGTTAAGATGGCTTGTGATGAATTTGAACCTTCAGTTATCGCTAAGTACTCATTAAGACTTGCTAAGTCATTTAACAAGTACTACGCTCACACTAAGATTTTGGATGATGATGAACAAAGAGATGCTCGTTTAGCATTAGTTAAATCAGTATCAATCGTTCTTAAAGAATCACTAAGATTACTTGGTGTTAAGGCTCCAGACGAAATGTAATTAAAGAAAACAGGTTTAACAATTAGTTAAATCTGTTTTTTATTTTACCAATTAGAGTTGATTTGGGTTAAAATAGTATTAATATCATCATCAGTGAAGGAGTAATCATACTAGATGAAAAATGATAAAAAACCAAAAAGTGCTTTTAAAAAGATTTGGCACCGATACCAACTAACTCGTTGGATTATCGTCATGTTTTTATTACTATTTTTTGTAATGAGTGCTTATTGCACATTTGTTGCAAAGACCACGCATGTTCAAGACCTGCAATCATCTTTGGAACAATCTACCGTAATTTACGATGGTAATAATAAAAAGGCCGGTAAAATCTATTCACAAAAAGGAACATACGTTGGATTTAAGGATATTTCACCGAATATTCCAAACGCAATCCTATCAACTGAAGATAGAAACTTCTACAATGAACATGGTTTTTCTGTTAAGGGATTTGGCCGTGCGATACTATTAATGATCAAGAACAAGATTATGCGTCGTGACTACATTAGTGGTGGTGGAAGTACTCTTACTCAACAATTGGTAAAGAATGCTTACTTAACCCAACAACAAACTTTCAGCAGAAAGTTAAAAGAACTATTCCTATCCATTCAAGTTGAAAATGTATATAGCAAGAATCAAATTTTAACTATGTACATGAATAACTCATATTTCGGAAATGGTGTCTATGGTGTTGAAGATGCATCAAGACGTTATTTTGGAATGAATGCTAAGGATTTACCTGTTCAAGATGCTGCTGTAATTGCAGGGATGCTAACTAATCCAAGTGCATACAATCCTGTTGATCACCCCAAGCTAGCCTTGGATAGAAGAAACGTTGTTTTGCAATTGATGGCTGATAACAATAAGATTAGTCAATCAGAAGCAAACAAGCTAAAGAAAACACCAATCCAAGTAAAGAATACCTACCAATACAAGGATGGTTATAAGTACCCATACTACTTCGATGCTGTAATTGATGAAGCGATTAATAAGTATGGATTATCCGAATCTGACATCATGAACAGAGGATACAAGATTTATACAACGCTAAATCAAGATCAACAAAACAGTATGCAAGATGATTTTGCTAACGATAGTAATTTCCCAAGCAACGCATCTGATGGTACTAAGGTTCAAGCTGCTTCGATTGCTTTAGATCCAAGTACTGGTGGAGTTACTGCCGTGGTTGGTGGACGTGGTCAACACGTGTTCCGTGGGTACAACCGCGCAACCCAAATCAAACGTCAACCAGGTTCAACCATTAAGCCACTAGCTGTTTACACACCGGCTTTGGAAAACGGTTATAACTACAATGACATGCTTCAAAATAAGAAGACATCATATGGTTCTAACAAGTACACACCAGAAAACTACAACAACGTATATACAGGAACCGTTCCTATGTACACCGCGTTAGCACAAAGTATGAATGCACCAGCTGTATGGTTGCTTCATAAGATTGGTGTCGACAAGGGTTATGAATCAGTTAAGTCATTTGGTTTGCCTGTCCAAAAGAAGGATAAGAACCTTGCCTTAGCTTTAGGTGGCCTATCCTCAGGTGTATCACCACAACAAATGGCTGGTGCTTATACTGCGTTTGCAAATGAAGGTAACATGACTACACCTCATTACATTAGAAAGATTGTTGATTCTTCAGGAAACGTAATTGTTAATAATGAATCAGTAACTTCTAAGAAGGTAATGTCAAAAGATGTCGCTAATAAGATGACTAGTATGATGCTAGGTGTCTTCGATAACGGTACTGGTGCATCCGCTAAACCAAGTGGATACTCAATTGCCGGAAAGACTGGTAGTACTGAAGCCGATAATACCGGTGACTCAGATGCTACAAGAGATAAATGGATTATTGGATACACACCAAAAGTAGTTGTTGCTACCTGGGAAGGTTTCGATAATACCAACGCCGGACATCACTTGGAAAACTTAAGTGGTACCGGAGTAGGACCATTATTTAAGACTGAGTTACAACAAATCTTACCAACTACTGGTAATAATAACTTTAGTGTTAAAGACGCCGCTTACATGGATTCACAAGAAAAGAAGGCCAACAGCTCTTCTGATTCCAGTTTCTGGGATAGTGTTTCTGACGGTGCCAACCAAGTATCAAAGAGTCTCGGAAAAGGCTGGGACAATTTAAAGAAGAACGCAAGTAATTGGTGGAATGATGCCAAGAAATTTGTTGGAGACTAAATTGACCAATTAATATAAAACGTCGTATCATTGTTATTAAGTGATACGACGTTTTTAGTTAAAGGAGTAGTTAAATTGAAATTTATTCATGCCGCTGATTTACATTTAGAGAGCCCATTTAAGGGTTTGAAGAATGATGAAACTCCAAATGGATTATGGAAACAAATATATGAATCTACCTTCAAATCCTTTGAAAGAATCGTAAATGATGCCATTGAATACGATGTTGACTTCGTATTATTGGCCGGTGACTTGTTTGATCGAGACAATCAAACCCCTAAGACTTATGATTTCTTTCAATCACAAATGCAAAAGCTCAATGAACACAATATTGATGTATACATGATTTATGGAAATCATGATTATTTTGATATGCAAAAAGAATCGATATCATTCCCAGATAATGTTCATGTCTTTGATAACGAAGTTGAAACCAAAACATTTACTTTAGATGGTAAAAAAATAGCCATTACCGGTTTTAGTTATGCCAATAAATGGATTACAGACAAGAAAATCGATGAATATCCATTGAAAAATGATGTAGACGTGCAAATAGGGATGCTACACGGTGGTTTGGAACAAACAGGGGATCATTATGCTCCATTCTCATTAGATGACCTTATAGGCAAGAAATATGACTATTGGGCATTAGGTCATATTCACAAACGCCAACAACTAAAAGAAAACCCACTGGTATTTTATTCTGGTAACATTCAGGGAAGACATAAGAACGAACCAGGCGATAAGGGATACCTGTTAGTTGATGATGAAAGTGGCAAGTTGGAAGCACAATTCCATGCCACATCATTAATTGATTGGTTAACACTTGATTTAAGTATGGATTTTGTTGATGTTGAAAGTGCCAAAAATCATATCCTACAAGTATTAATGGGTAATAAGTATGAAAACATGCAGTTAATTAGTTTGAACCTTATCTTGAATAACCCAATTTCCGATGGTCAAAGACAGGACTTAGAATATCGAGTTACCAATGCGTTAAGTAAGGACTATGAACAACTAAATGCATGGATTTATGAAATTAACGTCAGATTGAGCGACGATCAAAAGATGTCATCAATTGACCAAGATATTTGGGATGAGGCACAGGAAAAAGTGTTCTCCGAAGATAAAATTAGTTCCGTTTCTAAATCATTACGGAAGTATGATTTTATTGCACAACACTTGGATGACTCCAAAGAAGACTTGATGGAACAAACAAAAATGAAGCTACTAGGTGGAAAGGAGGATACGGATGAAGATTAATAAGTTAGAAGTGCTAGGTTACGGTAAATGGCACGACGTATCCTTTAATTTTAATGATGACAACCTACAAATCATATTTGGTAACAATGAAGCAGGGAAAACAACGTTGCTCAGCCTGATTGAAGGGATTTTATTTGGTTATGTCGATGGACGTGGAAGTGCATATGAACAATATATTCCACGTGACACTAAATCATATGGTGGGAAACTAACAATCACCACCGATAACAATCGTCATTTTATTCTAACTAGAATTGCCGGAACCCATGGTGGAGAACTATCAATTTACGATATCGATAATGATATGCAAACCTCAAATGACATTTTAGAAAAAATCTTAGGACCAATTGATCGAGATACCTTTGAACAACTATTTTATTTCGGTGATTTAGATATTAAGCAAATTTCTAAGTTGAGTAAAAATGAATTAGTTAGTCGCATTCAAAAGGTTGGGTTTGTCGGAAGTGACCAATGGTTAGAATTAAGAGACAAGTTCGACAAAGAAGCAAAGGACTTATACGCACCCACCGGTCGTAAGCCACCTTTGAATCAAAAGCTGAAAGAATACGATGATTTATTGAACAAGATTGCTGAAAGCAAGAATAGTTTAAATGATTACAACCAATTGATTAGTCAAAAGAATGCTGTAGAAGCATCCATGAATCAATCTAAGCAAAAGGTTAGTGAGTTAGAAAAGAAACTAAGTCAGTTAAATCATTTCAAACAAGTTTGGCCTGTCTATCAACAACTTTCATCTTTAAAGCAAGACAAATTTGAATTCAAAGGTGGATTCTCCGATGACGACGTTAAACAGTTTAATGAATTAACCAATCAACTATTCTTAATCAATCAACAAATCGATAGTATCGAAAAATCCATTAACCAATTAAATGCTTCAATGAACAACGATGATGATTTGAAGAAGTTCAATGATTACAAGACAGAAATTGATAAACTGGTTCAATCATTCTCCAAAGTGAATGAACAAATCAATCAATTAAGCGTTAGCCAATCAATGATCAATGAAATTAATCGCCAGGATAGTCAACAAGTTGTTGCTAGCAAGGATGACATCGTTACAATTCAAGGCATTAAACAACAATTAGCGGAACTTCAAATAAGAAAGCAAAAGCCATCTAATAGTTTTTCTATCATTGGTTTAATTGGTGTAGTTATTGGAATTGCAATGCTTACCGTATTACCAGGAGCGTTAAAACTAGTCGGGATTATCGTATTATTGCTTAGTGGGATTTATACTGGATCCGTTAAGTTTAAGAAAAATGAAGATAGTAATTCCAATCAAGAACGTGATGCATTAAATAATCAATTAGTAGATTATGGTAATAAGTATTCCTTTAATGTAGAAAATGTTGATGACTGGGTATCAGAACAAAAATACTTAGCTCGTAAGACTCAAGATAATAGTCAAAAGGCTAAGTATGAAGAAGAAATGAATCAACTAAATGGAAGTCTAAAAGCATACTTTGCTGAATGGCAACGAGTATTTGGTGGCCTTAACATTAATGATTCATTTGATAATCAACTTTCACAAATTCGTACTTATCTAAATAAGATGAATGAAGAAAATGCGATTAATTTACGAAACAATAATCAATTGCAAAACTATCTCCGACAAAAATCATCATTAATTGATAAACAAATCCAGTATAAGAAGGACTATTCTGAATTTTTGAACACTAGAAAAGTCGATAATGGTGATGAATTCAAAGAGATTGTGGAACAACAAAGAAATCATTCAATTAAAGCAGCACAGTTACAAAACGTTAAGGATCAAATTACCGATGATGACGTAAAGGTTTTAGATACTTTTAACGACGTAACTGAATTGGACAATCAATTGAATGAAGCGGATGCAGAAATGACTACTGAAAAACAATCATTACTAAATGCTTCCCAACAATTAGAAAGTTTAAACATTCAGTTGAAACATGTGATTGCTGATGGAACCTACAATGAGCTTGTGCAAAAGCAAAGTAACTTAGAAGCAGAAATCAATGAAATGGTTGATCAATGGATGAGCATGAAGTTAGCTAATTCCTGGATTGACGAATCATTGAACATTGCGACTGCCGATAGAATTCCGTTGTTCGAATCCAAGGCAAAAGAATTCTTTGCAATCCTGACCGATAATAGATACACAGGAATTACTTACTACAAGAGCAAGTTAAAGGTAACTAGGGATGACAAGGTTCAATTTGATGCTGGAGAACTATCCAGAGGAACAATTGAACAACTATACTTAGCCTTGATTTTGTCACTTTCTGTGGTATTCGGTAGCGACTATCGTTTGCCATTAATCATCGATGATGGACTAACTGAGTTCGATCAACAACGAACAGATAACGCAATTAAGCTATTAGACAATATCAGCGAATCAATGCAGGTGATTTATGTTACTTGTGATTCTGATATTTTAAAACTAGTAGATGACAAAGCAGTACTCAATTTAAATGAATACTAAAAAAAGACTCCGGAAAATTCCGGAGCCTTTTTTATTTAACTATTATTTGCTGCTTGATGAGCTAGTTAAGTATGATGATAGGATGTTTTGTAAGTCCTTATCCTTAATTTCAACTCCACCATTCTTAAGAACCTTAGTTACAACGTTCTTTAGAGTAGTGCTGTCGCTTAACTTAGAAGTAGCAATTTGATCTTTTAGATCGTTAATGTGGTCACTGTATGAACCCTTCTTAGGGTGGTTAACCATTTGGATAATTTGGTATCCGTATTGAGTCTTAACAGGTGTCTTAGTGTATTCACCGTTTGATAACTTGTAAGCAGCTTTTCTAAATGCTGAATCGATGCTTGAGTCAGTGTTATCAAATGGAGTTACACGACCTGACTTGTTCTTGTTTGAAGTGTCTTTTGAGTACTTCTTAGCAAGATCTGAGAACTTCTTACCATCCTTAAGTTCTGAGATAACTTTTTCAGCAGTCTTCTTGTCAGATACTAAAATTTCGTTAACAGTAACTTTTGGTTGGTAGTTCTTGAATTGTTTCTTTAGGTCAGCTGTTGAGTATGAAATGTTAGCTCTAACGGCAGCCTTTAGAAGTAGGTTAGATTTTAGTTGGTTCTTGAAACTAGTAGTAGTTAAACCTTGTTGTTCAAGTAAAGTTTCAAATTCTGAACCGTATTGACTCTTGTATTGGTTGTATTGAGCGTTTACTTCTGATGAAGAAACCTTGTTACCATATTCCTTGTTCAATACCTTGTCTAAAATCATTTGTTGTAGAACTTGTTTACCGTTTGAAGTGTTCTTCATGCTGCTGTAGTATTCGCTTTGGGTGATTTTACCACCGTTAGTAACGGCAACAGTCTTATCACCACAGGCAACTAATGAAACACTTAGTAATGCACCGGCAAGTCCAACTAGAACTTTTTTATTCATAATGTAATACACATCCATTTCTTTATTTTATCTATCATTAACTGATAGTTTTACGTTAACACATAGTAAATTCTATCACAAAAAAACTTAAGAAATTTTTAAATTTATTTAGTGATATTATTAATTCTTTGGTTAATTAAATCTACATGCGGATTGATTTTGAATTGATATTCATCAATATCTCTTTGCATAGCTTCAATAGTAGGCTTTGACTTGCTAACTTCATCTTGTAACTTGGAGATGTTAGCAGTTAGCTTATTTTTTTGATCTAAAACGTTCGAAACGCCATTGATTTTATCCTTAGTAGATGAATAAACACTGTTGGCAAATTCTTTTGGATCACGTTTAGTAACAACTAGATAAGCGGCCAAACCAGCTGCAGATAATCCTAGTAGCTTTAGCATTGATTTAATCATGCTTATTCCTCCAATGAACTAATAATATTTGCTTTAATTTGTTCAAAAGCTTCTTCATTGTACTTATCTGAGTTGTCTTGAAAGCTCATAGAGAAGCCATCGTTTTCACTATATCTAGGAATAAGGTGGAAATGTGAATGGAACACAGATTGATATGCCAATTCACCGTTGTTATTTACGATGTTCATTCCTAAAATGTCTGGAGCTGATTTTTGAATTGCTCTAGCAATCTTAGGAATTCTTGAAAATACTTGTTCAGCAAGTTTTTCATCATATTCGTAGATATTAGCAACATGTTTTTTTGGCACAACTAAAGTGTGACCAGGTGTAGCTTGTGAAATGTCCAAGAATGCTTTCACATATTCATCTTCGTAAATAGTGTAACTAGGAATTTCACCATCAATTATTTTGCAGAATACACAATCACTCATATTATTCTTCCTTTCTTTGATATTACTGTGATTATATACATATTAACATAAATTAAGCTTAAAGGAACTTGTGATATAATTGACGTTAATAAATTTCATAGGGGTGATATTCCGTGTCATTAAAAGTGGATAATTTAGTGGGTGGATACTCACGAATTCCAGTACTAAAAGATGTATCATTTGACGTAAAAGACGGCGAATTAGTCGGCTTAATCGGTTTAAATGGTGCAGGGAAGTCAACCACAATCAATCATGTCATTGGATTGTTAAGACCATTTTCTGGATCAATTAAGATTAATGGAATCGCAATGCAAGATGATATTGAAGAATATAAGAAACAAATTGCATATATTCCGGAATTTCCGGTTTTATATAAAGAACTAACTTTAAAAGAACATATTGAAACCACCATTAAGGCTTATGACCTAGACGAAGAATCTGCATGGGAAGATGCTAATAAAATGCTAAAGATGTTTAGACTAGAAAATAAACTTGAATGGTTCCCTGTTAATTTCTCAAAGGGGATGCGTCAAAAGGTGATGATTCTTTGTGCGTTTATCACAAATGCCAAGCTATTCGTCATTGATGAACCATTCTTAGGTTTGGATCCTGTCGCAGTAAATGACTTGCTTAACTTAATTGAAGAACAAAAGAAAAAGGGCAGCAGTATTCTAATGTCTACCCACGTATTAGATACAGCCGAAAGATTCTGTGATCGTTTTGTTTTGATTCACAATGGGCAAATCAGAACAGAAGGAAATATTCAAAAGCTACAGGATGAATTTGGTAGCAAAGATAGTTCCTTAAATGATATTTACTTGAAGCTTGCAAAGGAAGAATCTAATGAATAGTCTTTTTAATCAGCGTTTGCAATCCCATTTCACGCAAATGTCTAAGTATTTAAGATATGTATTTAATGATTTCTTTGTGATCGCATTAATGTTTATCATTGGTGGAATTGGCTATCAATATGCAATGTTTATTAAACACCTTCAAGCAGGACAATGGTGGGAAAAACTAGTCTTAGTAGTTCTTATATTAGTTGTTATTCAACTAAATAATTTGGTCACTTTTGTAAAAAGAGCCGACTTCGTCTTCTGGTTACCAAAGGAAAAAGAATTCTTTACTTTCCTACGTGGTGGCTTAAGATACTCGAAGTCTTTGGCAGTCATTGTCCAAATTGTGGCATGGTTTGTCATGATTCCATTTATTGAAAAGGCGATGGTGACTACTAACATTGCTGCAATTTCGATGTTTTTAGTAATCATGGTTATTTTAAAGATGATGATTTTAAACTTTCAAATGATTGATAACTACCATCACAATCGTAATTCTTTGAATAATAAAATATTCTACCGCGTGATTTTTCCATTTGTGGTTGTTGCTTTAGCCACTTATATTAATGTTTATGTGGGTGTGATAATTGGCATTGTGATGTTGATTTTGTCGCATTTATTGGTTGCTAAACTCAAACTAAAAAGCATTGATTGGCAAGTAGTGATCGAAAAGACGGAAAGCCATGAAAACAGTCTTAATCGCTTCTTCAACATGTTTACCGATGTTGAAAACATGCAAGGAGCAGTTAAAAGACGTCGTTATCTTGATTCAATGTTTAAAATGTTCAATGATGACGTTTATTCAGTCCTATATTCGAGAGGAATATTTAGAGATGAGGAAATTAGTGGTTTATTAACACGAGTTTCTATTTTGGGTGCAATCATCATTGGAGCAATTAAACTAGAATGGATGGCCATTTTAATCGCATTGCTATTTATGTATTTGATTGTGTTCCAACTGATTCCATATTTTACTAATTTCGAGGACAATGTCTTTACCTCGTTGTATCCAATTAACTTTGATCAACAAGTAAAATCATTTACCAACGTGATTGGTAAGATAATGATTTTAGTGATTATTGTATTGATGATCGGTTCCATCTTCATGTTTAATTTATTAGGATCATTAATGTTATTGTTGGCGTTAGTGATTGAATGGATTTTATTGATTAAAATATATGTACCAAAGAAAATAAAAAAAGCCAGTTCAAATTATTGATGTTGCTTGACGTAGCTATTAAAAAGCCAGTAAAATAGGTAACAGAATAAAAATAGAACATTTGGCAGATTTAATTAGTCAAAACCTTGGTTTTGGCTATTTTTTATGAGGAGGATAATTCGTGAGAGTTAGAAATAAGCCATGGGCAGACGGTTATATTAAAGATAACCAAAAGTATATCGTGACTGATCCTGAAAACTGGATTGGCAAATGGTCACAACGTTTTGAAAAAGAACAACCAATTCATATTGAAATTGGAACAGGAAAGGGTCAATTCATCGTTGAAATGGCCAAAAAGCATCCTGAAGTGAACTTTTTAGGTATCGAAATTCAAAAGACAGTTATTGCAATTGCTTTGAAAAAGGTAGTTGAAGCTGATTTACCAAACCTACAATTGGTTCATACCGATGGTGCAGGTGTAGATACTTTCTTTGGTAAACATGAAATTGATACAGTTTACCTAAACTTCTCAGATCCATGGCCAAAGAAGCGTCATGCTAAGAGAAGACTTACTTCACCAACATTCTTGGATAGTTACAAAACAATTCTAAAGGAAGACGCTCCTGTCGTTTTCAAGACCGATAACCGTGGCTTATTTGAATACTCTGTAATTACTTTCAATAATTACGGAATGTACTTCGACTTATTATCACTTGATTTACACAATAGTGAATACATGGAAGATAATGTTGAAACTGAATATGAACACAAATTTAGTAGTAAGGGTCCAATCTACAAGATTGTTGCTTACTTCAACAAAAAAGAAGACTAATTAATAGTCTTCTTGAAGTTCGTTAATCCATTTGAATTGATAGTTAGAATTAATTTCAAAGTATCGTTCAATTATTTCATCGTTTTCTAAAACGTTGATAGCACCAACGTAATCTTTATTGTTATTCTTTTTCATAACCCAGCTACCGTAAACTTTACTTTTGTTTAAAGTATTTTTTGCGTGAGTTATTTGTAGGTTAATTTTTTTAATATGTTTTTCTTGCTTAATCTTTTTAGCAACTAAAACACTAGTGCCGATAACTCCAATGGCAAGGGTTGAAACGATTGCGTTTTTAGACTTAATGATATATCACATCCTTTTTGTATAGGATACATTATATTACATTCAAATTTATAATCAAACTGCATCGAAAATAGCAAGAAATAAGTTATAATAAAGAAAAAATAATTGGAGTGAATAAACATGGAACAATTACCAACAATGAACTTAGATGAATTAAAGAAGACTGTTAGCGATGGCAAGTACATGCTATTCTTCTCAGCTGACTGGTGCCCAGATTGCTCATTCATCAAACCAGCAATGCCAGAAATTGAAGCAGAATACCCAGATTACAAATTTATCGCAGTTGATCGTGACCAAAACATTGATTTAGCTGCTGATTTAGCAATCTTTGGTATTCCAAGCTTTGTTGCATTCGAAAACGGTGAAGAAATTGGCCGTTACGTAAACAAAGACAGAAAAACAAAGAAACAAGTAGAAGAATTTATCGATTCTCTATAATAATTAATATGTGGAAGGTAAGATTTAATGTTAATTGCAAGTTATAACCCAAAACAAACTGGTGACATTTTAGTTGTCATCTTGGATGAAGACGCGAAAGAACAAAAGGTAGAACAAATTGGTAATGTTGTCAGAATTTCTGATGCAGAAAACGACCACGTTACTGGTTTTAACTTTACTAACGCTTCTCAAGTACTACCACGTCTAAAGGAAGTAAACGGTGAAGTTACCTTAACTCAAGAAGATTTAGATGCCCTAAACAAGTCATTATCTGATAATGGAATTAAGGACACTATTGAATTGGATACTGATCCAAAGTTTGTTGTGGGATATGTAAAATCTGTTAAAGAACATCCTAAGTCTGACCACCTAAAGATTACTGAAACTGAAATTAATGATGGTAAGACACTACAAATCGTTAGTGGTTCTCCAAACATGCAAGAAGACATTAAGGTCGTTGTTGCCAAAGTTGGTGCAATGATGCCTGATGGACTAATCATTTGGCCTGGTGAATTGAAGGGTGAAGAAAGTAACGGAATGATTTGTTCAGGTCGTGAACTATTAATTCCAAATGCACCACAAAGACCAGGTGCTTTGATTCTACCTAACGATTACCAAGAAGTTGGAGAAGCTTTTGATTTTGATAAAGCTGACACATTATTTTCAAAATAAGTAAGAAATAGGGGATTTAAAAATCCCCGCTATACATAAATTTTTAGATTAAGGATGACGCTTGAATGGAACACTATGACGGACCTGCTTTTTACCGTAAATATAACGTTTTAGGTAAAAACGATGAATTAAAACATAATAATAAGTCTAATAAAAGTGAATCCCGAACTAATAGAGATGCAACTGTAAGACAAAGTAATGATTCTGAAGATTATCTTCTACTTAACAGAGATAATCCAATTGCTAAAAGAGCAGCCGCTTTTAAACCTAGTCATAATTCAACTAGTGGCTCAAAAGTGCAATTCTACCAAAATGAAACTTCTAGCAAATTCAGAAAAATTATGAATCAACTTGATCGTCACAATGAAGAATTAATTGGTATGACAAGTGATGATACTGGAGCTATTGATTTAGATCGAGAAGAAATTAACACTTCTGAAGACGAATCAATTGCAACTAGTCAAGCTGATGCAGTTGATAAACAATCAATCGAACAATTTAATGACATAGAAGCAGAACCATACTCAACACCTTATATCGATAGAAGTAAGGCTGCTGAAAGTGAAGCAGAAGCCAAAGAAGCAGTTGTGGCTGATAGTGAATCCGTTTCTGTAAGCGACACTGTTGCTGATGTTACTGAGACTTCAAGTAATGAAGTCCCACAAAGTGCTGAACAAAGCAATTCATCTAACCAGTCTTCATTTAATAAGTTTATGGGGATGGTAAATCATGATGTTGATGATCAACTAGTATCAGAATCAGAAAACGATGCTGAAGATGATACTCAAACTTATGACTATTACGGTGATGGATCTGACTGTAATAGTTACGCTACTTCAGATAGCGATGATATTGTCTCTTCACATGCTGAAGTAAATAATTCATCAGTTGATGGAGATACTACTCAATTTGTTTCATCTGATTATGATGTTTCAAACAATGAAGAAGAAAGTACCGAAATTGATGAAGCAGCAACTAAAACAAGTATTAATGAAGATAATGAACATGTTGAAGAAACACATGAAGAAAAGAGAAACATTGAAAATCATGGATTAGGACACTCTTTAGCATCAATCTTGAATCAAGAACAAAACGTGCAAAAAGATTTGTCTATTTTTAATGATCGTCCAGTAGCGCAATCAGACGTTTCCGAAGAAGATGATACATCTGAGGAAGAATATCACCATGATGAAAGTGTGTCTGCTGATTACGACGATAAGGGTTACCAATTCCCATCTATGAATTTGTTGGAACCATCAGATGAATTTGAAGATGATTCAATGGATGATTGGATTGAAAATCAAGCTGAGATCTTGGATGAAACACTCCGTGCTTTTAATGTGGATGCAAATGTAGTTGATTGGACCAATGGACCAACAGTTACACAATTCCAAATTAAACTTCAACTAGGGGTGAAGGTAAGTAAGATTACTAACCTAACAGATGACTTGAAACTAGCACTGGCTGCCAAGGACATCAGAATTGAAGCGCCAATTCCTGGAAAGACAACTGTAGGTATTGAAATTCCAAATCCCAAACCAAGACCGGTTAGATTATCCGAAGTATTGGATACGCCACAGTTTGAAAAGACAGATAAACCACTTACTGTTGCTTTAGGGGTCGACCTAACAGGTAAGCCTCAAATGACAGACTTGAGTAAGATGCCTCATGGTTTAATTGCCGGGGCAACTGGTTCAGGGAAGAGTGTGTTCTTAAATAGTTTATTAATTTCACTACTATACAAGGCCACTCCTGCCCAATTAAAGATGATTTTAATTGATCCTAAGGCCGTTGAAATGGCGCCTTATGATAAATTGCCACACTTACTTTCACCAGTTATTTCAGATCCAAAACAGGCTTCTGCAGCTTTGAAATGGTCTGTTAAGGAAATGGATGAAAGATATGAAAAACTTGCTGCAGCAGGGGCA
Organism: Apilactobacillus kunkeei; assembly: GCF_001421115.1. Lineage (GTDB taxonomy): Bacteria > Bacillota > Bacilli > Lactobacillales > Lactobacillaceae > Apilactobacillus > Apilactobacillus kunkeei_F. Next base: position 41,551 of record NZ_JXCW01000004.1, read on the forward strand.
AGAAACATCGAACAATTTAATCAAATGGCTGAACAAGCTGGTGAATACACCAAGAAGATGCCTTACATCTTGATTGTAATCGATGAGTTGGCCGACTTAATGATGGTCGCTTCTAATGAAGTTCAAGACTACATCGTTAGAATTACCCAAAAGGCCAGAGCGGCAGGTATTCATTTGATTGTTGCTACTCAAAGACCTAGTGTTGATATTATTACCGGTACAATCAAGAATAATATTCCAACACGTGTTGCCTTCATGGTATCCAGTCAGGTTGATTCAAGAACCATTATCGATACCGCTGGTGCCGAAAGATTACTTGGAAAAGGTGATATGTTGTACTTAGGAAATGGAGCAAGTCAATCTGCTCGTTTACAAGGTACATTTGTCACTAATGATGAAATCGAACGAGTAACCGATGAAGTTAGAAAACAAGGTGAACCTAAGTATGCCTTCCAACCTGATTCATTGTTGAAGAGCGTAAACCAAGTTGAACAACAAGACGAATTGATGCCAGATGTTTTGGAATACATTTCCAATGAAGAAACAGTATCTACATCAAAACTACAAAGAGTCTTCTCAATCGGATACAATCGAGCGGCCAGTTTGATTGATGAGTTAGAGAAGCATAATTATGTATCAGGTCAACATGGCTCCAAACCGAGAGATGTATATTTAACCGAAAGTGACTACAAAAAGTTAAATATTTAAAAAAGGGGCGCCATATCAGCTCAAATCTGATATTATAAGATTAATGAGAGATAAAAGGAGCATTTAATTATGGATGCAAAGAAAATATATCACTTTGTCGGTGTTAAAGGTACAGGAATGTCGGCAATGGCAAGAATCCTTAAAGATAGAGGATACGAAGTACAAGGTTCAGACATTGATAAATACACATTTACTCAAGTTGGTCTAGAACAAGCTGGAATTAAAGTACTTCCTTTTAACGTAGATAACATTAAAGAAGGTTTAACTGTAATTGCAGGTAACTCATTTACAGATGATCAACCTGAAATTAAAAAAGCAAGAGAAATGGGACTACCAGTATTTAGATACCACGAGTTCCTAGGTGAAATGATTAAGGGACATACTAGTATTGGTGTTTGTGGTGCCCATGGTAAGACAAGTACTACCGGTTTATTAGCCCACGTTTTATCAGGAATTGCACCTACTGATTACCTTATCGGTGATGGTACAGGTAAAGGTGTTCCAAATGCTAGATTCTTTGCATACGAAGCTGACGAATACCGTCGTCACTTCTTAGCAACTAGCCCAGATTACGCAATCATGACTAACATTGACTTTGATCACCCTGATTACTACACAGGAATCGAAGATGTTAAGAGTGCATTCCAAACATTCGCTAACCAAACAAAGAAAGGTATCTTTGCTTGGGGTGACGATGAAAACCTAAGAGACATTAAAGCTGATGTTCCAATCTATTATTACGGTACTAGAGAAGACGATGACTTTAGAGCTGTTAACGTTGTTAAGAGCACTTCTGGTTCAGAATTTGATGTTGAATACAAGGGTAAGAAATTAGGTCATTTCCAAATTCACTTATATGGTGAACACAACGTGTTGAACGCACTAGCAGTTATCGCTGTTTCATACTTCGAACACGACAACCTAGACGAAGTTCAACGTGAACTAGAAACTTTCAAGGGTGTTAAGAGACGTTTTGCACAAAGAAAAGTTGCTGACATGACTATTATTGATGACTATGCTCATCATCCATCAGAAATTGACGCAACCATTGATGCTGCAAGACAAGAATACCCAAATAAGAAGATTATTGCGGTATTCCAACCACACACATTTAGTCGTACTATTGCTTACCTAGATGATTTCGCTAAGAGCTTAAACAAGGCTGATGACGTATACATCACTAAGATTTACAGCTCACCACGTGAAAAATCAGGTAAGATTTCAAGTGCTGACTTAGCAAACAAGATTACTAAGAATGGTGGCTTAATTGAAGCTGAAAACATGTCACCATTACTTGAATATCATGACGCTGTTGTCGTATTCATGGGTGCTGGAGATATTCAAAAGTACGAAAGAATCTACGAAAACTTGTTGAATGATGTAACAAATAACATGAATTAAACACTTGTAGTTTCTTACGATTCTGGTAGAATACTTCTAACACATCGTAAACAAGGAGGTTTATGGATTTTATGAATAACTATGATCAAGCTGGACGTCGTTTAGTAAATGACGCTTTCGGGATGAACAGATTTTTAACTAAAACCTATGGATGGATGACTCTTTCAGTATTAATTTCTGGAATTGTTGCTTATCTAATGGGTGGAATGTACCACACTAGTTTTAACTATGGAACAACTATTGTAGGTTTCATTCTATGGATTGTGTTAGCTTTTGCTACTCAATCAGTTGCTATGCGTAATGCATTCGCTGGATTTATTTTGTTAGTGGTCTTTTCAGCATTAACAGGTGGATTGTTCTCATATGTATTTATGTTTTACAGTTCAACTGCAATTGCTGAAGCATTCTTTACTACTACCATTGATTTCGCCATTATGGCAATCATTGGTGTTACTACAAAGAAGAGCTTAGATAAGATTGGAACTCAAGCAATGGCTGCCTTTATTGCATTACTTGTTGTAAGTATCATTAATTTGTTCTTACACAACCCATTATTTGACCTATTCATTTCATTTATTGCTGTTATCATTTTTACAGCATTTACTGCTTATGACAGTCAAAAGATTAAAGAAGCATTTAACGAATATGGTTCTGAAGTATCAGAAAATGGTTTAGCCATTAATGGTGCGATGATTTTATACATGGACTTTATTAACCTATTCCTAAACTTACTAAGTATTTTTGGAATTGGTGACAATAACAGATAATAAAAAAGATGGTGCTTATACAACACCATCTTTTTTATTTTTTATATAATATACTATGCGTGCATGTTAAAATTAAATTATCGAAGAAAACGGTAAGGAGAATTATATGTCTGATAAGAGATTATTATTAATCGATGGAAATAGTATTACTTATAAAGCCTTCTTTGCTTTAATTAAATTAGTAGATCGTTTTACTAATAACGAAGGGGTACATACTAACGCAATTTATGGTTTCAACAACATGCTAAATATCATGTTAGATAAAGTAAAACCTACTCACGTTTTGGTAGCCTTTGATGCCGGAAAATCTACATTTAGAACAGAAATGTACTCTGATTACAAGGCTGGTAGAGACAAGACTCCTGAAGAATTAGTTGAACAATTCGACTACGTGAAAGAACTATTAAAAAATCGTGGTATTAAATATTACCAACTAAAAAATTATGAAGCAGATGACATTATCGGGACACTTTCAAAACAAGCCGATGGTTTGGGATTCGATACAACCATTGTTACTGGAGATAACGATTTAACTCAACTATGTTCAGATAAGACGACTGTATCAATTTCTAACCGTGGAGTTTCTGGTGTTGTGAGATACGATACTGACTATGTTAAAGAAACAATGGGAATAACTCCAGAACAAATTATTGATTGGAAAGCCTTGAAGGGTGATTCATCTGATAACTATTCTGGTGTTACCGGTGTCGGTGACAAGACATCCCTAAAACTAGTTAAACAATTTGGCAGCGTGGAAAACCTGTATGACCATCTTGATGAGGTTTCAGGTAAGAAACTAAAGGAACACCTAATTGAAGATAAGGATGAAGCTTTCCTAGCCAAGAAGTTAGCTAGAATTAATCGTGAAGCTCCAATCGAAATTTCAATTGATGATACAGTATATCAAGGAGATCATCTAGATGATTTGATCGCGTTTTATCGTCAAATGAACTTTAGAAAATTCCTTAGCGAAATGAACACCACTCAAAATGCCAATATGAAGGATATTGAATACGTTGAAGTTAGTGACGATACATTATCTAAAATTGCTAAACAAGGCAGCGACAAGGTGACATTTTATCTTGGTATGGATGGTGACAACTATCATGATGCTCCATTTATTGGATTTGCTTTAAAGATTAACGATAAGATCTACCTATCAAGAGATGTTGAATATTTAAAGAGTGATCAGATTAAAGCAATCATTGAAAGCAATGATGTTAAAAAAGATGTGTTTGATGCTAAGAGAACCTATGTTGGTTTAAATCGTTTAGGCATTACATTAAACAACGTTGATTTTGATTTATTGCTATCTTCATACTTATTGGACACAAACGACAATAGCAATGATTTAGGTAAGGTTGCTAATCGTCATGATTATTTTGATGTTCAATCAGATGATGATGTATATGGTAAGGGCGCTAAGCGTCATATTCCTGAAGACGACAAGTTATTTAACCATTTTGCTAGAAAGTTAAATGCCATTGACGCACTTAAAGATAAGCTATTTGATGGTTTAAAGGAAAATAACCAATGGGACCTATATACCGATGTTGAATTACCATTAACATTCGTATTAGCCAGAATGGAAATTGCTGGTGTGGTAGTAGATAAAGATGTTCTAAACGAGATGCAAAGCAAACTTTCTGAACGTTTGGAAGAAATCAAACAAAACATCTACAACGATGCTGGTGAAGAATTCAATATTGCATCCCCTAAGCAATTGGGTGTTATTCTATTTGAAAAATTACAGCTACCTGTAATTAAAAAGACTAAGACCGGCTACTCAACTGCAGTGGGTGTGTTGGAACAACTTGCTCCTGACTACCCAATCGTTGAAGCAATCCTGGAATATCGTCAACTATCCAAGATTCTATCAACCTATGTTGAAGGATTATTATCCGATATTCATGGTGATGGTAAGGTTCATACTAGATACTTACAAACTCTTACCCAAACAGGAAGACTATCTTCTGTCGATCCTAACCTACAAAACATCCCAGTAAGAACGGAAGAAGGACGTAAAATCAGACAAGCGTTCGTGCCTAGCCATGATAACTACCAAATCTTCTCATCAGATTATTCTCAAATTGAATTGAGGGTACTTGCTTCTATTTCTGGTGACAAGAACATGCAAGATGAATTTATCCATAATGATGATATTCATGCATCAACAGCCAGAAGAATCTTTGGATTAAAGGATAACAGTGAAGTAACTCCTGAACTTCGTCGTCAAGCTAAGGCCGTTAACTTTGGAATTGTTTATGGAATTTCCGATTTTGGTTTAGCTAAGAATACTGGAATTAGTCGTAAGGATGCTAAGGAATTCATTGAAAAGTACTTTGCTGAATATCCTGGCGTTAAGAAATACATGGATGAAAGTGTTGAAAACGCAAAGAAAAATGGTTATGTTGAAACTATCCTTCACCGTCGACGCTATCTACCAGATATCAATTCAAAGAACTTTAACCTAAGATCATTTGCAGAAAGAACAGCAATGAACTCACCAATCCAAGGTAGTGCTGCTGATATCATCAAGATTGCAATGATTAAGATGGAAAATGAATTAAACAAACGTGGCATGAAAGCCAAGATGTTATTACAAGTGCATGATGAATTGATTTTTGAAGCACCTGATGAAGAAATTGAAGTATTAAGCGAATTAGTATCCAAGGTAATGGACTCAGCTGTTGAACTTAATGTTCCGCTAAATGTTAAGAGCCATTACGGTAAAAACTGGTACAGTTTGAAATAAATTAAGTGAGGTTTAATGATATGCCTGAATTACCTGAAGTAGAAACTGTTAGAAGAGGTCTTACTAACTTAGTGGAAAGTGCTAAGGTGAAGACAATTGATGTATTATATCCCAAAATGATTAATGTTAGTGCAAAGGAATTCAAGGATACTCTAGAAGGCCACACTATTAATCGTATTGATCGTCGTGGTAAATACCTACTATTCAGATTTGATAACAAAATGACTTTGGTATCACATCTAAGAATGGAAGGTAAGTATGACGTAGAACCTGATGGAACTGAACCAACTAAACATACTCATATTATTTTCCATATGGATGATGACCGTGAACTAAGATACAAAGATAGTCGTAAGTTCGGTCGTATGTACTTAGTTAAAAATGGTGACGAAAAGACTCTTTCTGGTATAGGAACAATTGGTCCTGAACCAACTGATGAAACTCTAACATTTGATTACATGAAATCGATCATGAACAAGGCTAGAGGAAAGATTAAACCATTCTTACTAAACCAAAGCAATATTGCTGGATTAGGTAATATTTACTGTGACGAAGTTTTATGGTTGACCAAGATTCACCCTGAAACTCAAACTAACTTAATTACTGATGAAGAAATTGAAGAATTAAGAAAGAACATTATTGCAGAAATAAAAATGGCAATTAAGGGACATGGAACTACTGTTCACTCTTATTCAAATGCATATGGAGAAGCTGGATCATTCCAAAACCATCTACATGTGTATGGTAGAAAAGGTGAACCTTGTGAACGTTGCGATACCTTATTAGAAAAGATTAAGGTTGCTCAACGAGGCACAACATTCTGTCCTAACTGTCAAAGAAAAGTGGTTGAATAACATGACAAGAGTAATTGGTTTGACTGGTGGCATTGCCACCGGGAAATCAACAGTGTCTAAGTATCTGGCAAGTGTTGGGTACGAAATCATTGACGCTGATAAAATTACTCACCAGGTTCAATCAAAAGGCAGCAAAGGTCTAGAGGCTATTGCTGCCTTTTTTGGTAAAGATGTTATCAAAGAAAATGGTGAGTTAAATCGACAAAAATTAGGTTCAATCGTGTTTAACGACAGGTCTAAACTAATTGAACTAACCAGAATCATTGATCCATTCATTCGAAGTGAAGTAATCAGAATAATTAATGAGACTAAAAATGATGTGGTCATCCTGGATGCACCGACCTTGTTTGAAAATGGTTATCACTTTATGTGTGATGACATTATTAGCGTTGTTTGCGATTTTGATGAACAAGAAAAGCGCCTGATGGAACGTGATTATTTATCTAAAGAAGAAGCGGATTCAAGAATTAAGAGCCAATGGCCTTTAAAAATTAAGGCAGAATTGTCCACTTATGTGATTGATAGTAATGGAAGCATTATGCAAACACGCAATCAAGTGGTAAAATTGTTTAATAACATAGATTAATTGAGGTGAAACATATGCAATGTCCTCATTGCCATAAAAACTCTTCGAGAGTAGTTGACAGTCGTCCTGCCGAAAATGGCCAGGTAATCAGACGTCGACGTGAATGTGAAAATTGTAATTACAGATATACAACATTTGAAAGAATTGAACAAACACCATTATTAGTTATTAAAAACAACGGCAATCGTGAAGAATTTGATCATGAAAAGATTCTTCGTGGAATTATTCGTTCTGCTGAAAAACGTCCAGTGCCAATGGATGCAATGACATCTATCGCAGATAAGGTTGAAAACCGAATCCGTTCATTAGGTGAAAACGAAGTGTCCAGCCAACTAATTGGTGAATACGTGATGAAAGAACTAGTGAATGTAGATGAAATTGCTTATATTCGATTTGCTAGTGTTTATCGTCAATTTAAAGATATGACGGTCTTTTATAATGAACTAAAAGAGGTATTAGATAAGGACCAAAAAAATAAGAAATAGCGGGGAATTAATATGACAGATCAATGGCGAGAGGTAGATCCTCTATCCAAGTTTATATTGTTGGCAGATGATGACTTATCTGACTTACAAAGAACTTCTTTGGATGTTTTATATCAACCAATCATTGGTGTCTTGCCCTATGCTTTGATTAACAATTTTTGGCGTATGAGTCATGAAAAAAAGACACATCAAGCACATAGTCATTTTGAAACCTTGTCTTATTTGAGTGTCGATATGAAATCATTCTACGATGCCCGCTTGAGATTAGAAGCGTCTGGGTTGATGAAGACATACATCAAGACTAGTGATAAGGGCGAAAAACAATACGTTTATCGTCTAGTTAGTCCACTATCCGTTAATGATTTCTTTATGGATGATTTACTAAGCGTTTCACTATTACAAGTTATTGGTGAAGATAGATACGTTGACTTATACAATGAATTTATCAGACCTGGATTTGATTTATCCGAATATAAAGACGTCTCAAAAAACTTTCTTCAAGTGTTTAACATTCGTGATAGTGAAGTTACCAATACACCAAAGGCAGTTCAACGAGTAAAAAATAGTATTAAAGATAATAGTAATGACGTTAAAGCTGGTCCAGTCATCGAAAAAAGTGATGACTTTGACTTTAACTTGCTATTAGACATGCTAAATCAATCTTACGTTAATACATCTGATGTTAAGAAGAATATCAATCTGATTAATTCAGAGCATCAATTGTACGGTATCGATGAGATTGAAATGGCTAAATTGATTGAAAAGGCAACTAATGTTACCAATAACGTCTTTGATCCAAACAATTTTAAGATTTTGGTATCAAGACAATTTCAATCAAATGCGGCTAACATATCACGTGAAGCCACCACTGCTGATAAATCTACTGAGACAGATAGCAGTGAATTAAATGCTCAGGAAAGACAATTGATTAAGTCGGCTAGTGAATATGCACCAATCGAATTTTTAAACTATTTGAAGAACGCCAAGGGTGGTTATGTTCACAGCAATGAGGAACGCATGATTTCTGACTTGGTTTCTAGACAAATTCTAAAACCAGAAGTAATCAACATGATTGTTTATCATCTACTAATTGATCAAGAAAAGTCCGGTTTAAATAAGAACCTCTTTGAAGCAATTGCAGATAACTGGTCACAAAATAATGTTACCAATGCAAGTAAGGCAATTACTTTCATCAAGAACAGACAAAAAGAATTAAATAAACCTAGTAGGAAACGTGCTTATAATAGTCGTAAATTGAATGTTAAAGAAACCCTTCCTGATTGGGCAAAAGATAACGAAAAACAAAAAGAATATGGTAAAGTTAGAGATTATACTAGACAGGAATTAGAATCTAGGCTTGAAAAGTTTCGTAAAAACAGAAAAGAGGGTAGAGAATGAAAAACTTAAGTGATGAGTTTGCAAAGACTTTAAGCAAACCAAAATACAATGAACGTTACCAACAATCAGTCAATGCTGTTTTGAATAACGAAGACGTTAAGTCATTTTTAAACAAGCACAAAGACGAGTTGGAAGATGATGTTGTAAAACGCTCAATGTCCAAGCTATATGAATTCGTGCAAGAAAATAACAAGCTAAAGAATAATCAACCCACAACAATTCCTGGATATACGCCAGTATTGGTCGTTAACAAGGGCTTGGTTGATATTTCATATGTTCCCACTCAAGAAACTAAGGATAATATGAAGAAGGCTAAGGTACTCAAACGAATTCATGCAGTAGAAATGCCTAAAAATATCAAAGATATTACTATGGATCAGTTTGACTTAGGTGGAAATGATAGCCTTCGAGGGAAAGCTTTTGGAGCAATTTCTGATTTCATCGAGGAATATACCAACACTCCTAAGAAGTGGCACCAAGGGATGTATCTATACGGTGAATTTGGTGTTGGAAAAACCTTCCTAATGGCTGCAATGGCAAATGAATTAGCCAAGAACGGATTTGAAGTAACATTGGTTCACTTCCCGAGTTTTGCAGTTGAAATGAAGAGTGCGATTTCAAGTAACTTGGTTGCTGACAAACTAGATGCAATTAAGAAGACGCCAGTCTTAATCCTAGATGATATTGGTGCTGATTCTATGTCATCATGGGTAAGGGATGATATCTTAGGTGTTATTCTTGAATACAGAATGCAAAATTCACTAAGTACATTCTTTACTTCAAACTTCTCAATGCAACAATTTGAAGAAGAACACTTAGCTATTAACAATAAAGGTGACGTAGAACCACTTAAGGCTAAACGAATCATGCAACGTGTTCACTACTTGGCAAAAGAAGTAGGGATGTTTGGTCAAAATCGTCGCCCACAATAATTAATGCTTGACAATTTAAGCGTGACTGTCGATAATAAAGACAGTTGATAAAAGACATGATTTCAAATCTCGACTTACAGGGAGAGGATACATTTGCTGGAAGTATCTTCATGTTCAGGTTTGAGGTTACCACTTTTATTTTAAATCAGAGGAAAATTCTGAATCGGGTTGTTTCGTTATAGACTATTATGAGGCCTATTTGTTTGTGCAGATAGGTAGAATTCGGGTGGAACCACGTTTATAACGTCCCTAGTGTCTATTTATTTAGATGCTAGGGACTTTTTTGTTTCTATTCGAAAATTACACAAGGGAGTGCTCTATTATGGCAAAGATTTCATTTGAATTTCCTGACGGTAGCGTAAAAGAATTCGATCAGGGAGTAACTACTGAAGATATCGCTAAATCAATCTCAATTAGTTTAGCTAAGAAATCAGTAGCTGGTAAGATTGACGGAAAAATGGTTGAAATTGATTTACCACTTGAAAAAGGTGGCAAGATTGAAATCGTTACAAAAGATACAGAAGATGGTCTAAAGGTTCTACGCCAAACAGCTTCACAATTATTAAAAGCTGCCCTTGCTGACCAATTTAACAACATTCAATTTGGTGAAAGTACTTCTGATGAAGATGGTTTCTTCGTTGATACTGATAAACGTGACTCACAAGTTAGTGCTGATGAACTATCACAAGTAGAAGAACGTATTAACAAAATGGTTTCAGACAACGTAAAAATCGAAAGAAAAGTATTATCTCTAGAAGATGCTTTAAAGCAAGTTGATGGAGATCCATACCAAGCTAAGTTAGTTAACGAATTAGCTGAAGACGGTCAAGTTGTCTTTTACCAAATCGGTGACTACCTAGGTTTAGGCGAAGGTGTTGTATTACCAGAAGCTAAGGCTGTTAAGGAATACAAGTTACTTTCAGTTGCCGGTGCATACTGGGAAGGTAAATCATCAAATCCAATGCTACAAAGAATCTTCGCTACAGCATTCTACAAGAAAGCTGATTTAGAAGAAGATTTAAAGAGAAGACAAGAAGCTAAAGAAAGAGACCACAGAGTTATCGGAAACAAGTTAGACTTATTCTTCGTTGACCCTAAGGTTGGTGCTGGTTTAGCTTACTGGATGCCAAATGGTGCTACTATCCGTCGTGTTGTTGAAAGATACATCATCGATAAGGAATTAGCTAACGGTTACCAACACGTTATTACACCAGTTCTAATGAACCTAGATGCATACAAGACATCTGGTCACTGGCAACACTACCGTGAAGACATGTTCCCACCAATGGACATGGGTGATGGTGAAGAACTAGAACTACGTCCTATGAACTGTCCTAGTCACATTCAAATCTTCAAGCACCACATTCGTTCATACCGTGAACTACCAATGAGAATTGCTGAACTTGGTATGATGCACAGATACGAAAAATCAGGTGCTTTATCAGGTCTACAACGTGTTCGTGAAATGACTCTAAATGATGGTCACACATTCTTAAGACTAGACCAAATCCAAGACGAATTTAAGAAGGTTCTTGGTTTAATGGTTGAAGTTTACAAAGACTTCGATATTAAGAATTACCACTTCAGATTAAGTTACAGAGATCCTAAGAACACTGAAAAGTACTTCGATGATGAAGAAATGTGGAGCAAGTCACAATCAATGCTTAAGGGTGCCATGGATGACCTTGGTTTAGACTACGTTGAAGCAGAAGGTGAAGCAGCATTCTACGGTCCTAAGCTTGATGTTCAAACTTACACTGCAATGGGTAATGAAGAAACTCTATCAACTATTCAATTAGACTTCATGCTACCTGAAAGATTTGATCTACACTACGTTGGTGAAGATGGTGAAGAACACCGTCCAGTTATGATGCACCGTGGTTTAGTTTCAACTATGGAAAGATTCATTGCTTACCTAATCGAAGTATACAAGGGTGCATTCCCAACTTGGTTAGCTCCAAAGCAAGTTAAAGTTATTCCAGTAAGTATGGAAAAATACGGTGACTACGCTAAGGAAGTTAACAATAAGTTAGCTGCATTAGGTATTCGTTCAAGTGTTGATGACAGAAACGAAAAGATGGGTTACTTAATTCGTGATGCTCAAACTAACAAGATTCCATACACAATCGTTGTTGGTGAAAGTGAAATGAACTCAAACCAAGTTTCTGTACGTAAGTACGGTGAACAAGATAGTGAAAGTTTAAGTCTTGATGACTTCATCAAAGAAATTCAAGAAGACATTAGTAACTATTCAAGAGAAAAATAATAAATGTTATTGACATGTACCACTCATGTGGTATTATATAAGTAACGAAAAAGCAGAAGCATCCCGCTTCTCGCCTGAGTGATCGAAAGAGATGGCTAGGCATGATATCGGATTAACCTTTGATTTAATGTTCAAAGGACCAAAAGCGGGTGCTCAACTGTGGGCATCCGCTTTTTTTCTGCTTTTTAATATACTTGGAGGTGAATTACCATAGCAAACGATATGATGGTTAATGATGGAATTCGAGCTCGCGAAGTTCGTTTAATTGGTGCTGATGGTGATCAATTAGGTATTAAGTCAAAGGACGAAGCAATGCAAATTGCTGAAGCTGCTGGATTAGATCTAGTAGTTGTTGCTCCAAAGGCTAAGCCAATGGTTGCTAAAGTTATTGATTACGGAAAATACCGTTTCGAACAACAAAAGAAAGCTCGTCTATCTCGTAAGAAGCAAAAGGTAGTTAGTGTTAAGGAAATTAGATTAAGTCCAACTATTGATACTAATGATTTTAATACTAAGTTGAAGAGAGCTAAGACATTCATCGCAAAAGGTGAAAAAGTTCGAGTTTCAATTCGCTTTAAGGGACGTGCCATCACACATAAGGAAATTGGTCGTGATGTTTTAAACAGAATGGCAGATTCTACATCAGATGTTGCTAGCGTTACTCAACGAGCAAAAATGGATGGAAGAAGTATGTTCCTAATGCTCGCACCTAAGTCAAGCGATAAAAATTAGATAGTATTTTTATAATACTTAAGTTAAATTAAGGGAGGATTTTTTCAATGCCAAAGACTAAATCAAATCGTGCAATTGCAAAGCGTTTCAAGAAAACTGCTAAAGGTGGTTTAAAGAGTGCTAACGCATTCACAAGTCACCGTTTCCACGGTAAGACAAAGAAACAACGTCGTAACCTACGTGGTACAAGCATGGTAAACGATACATTAGCAAGCAAATACACAAAGATGTTTTAATTAATACTTTTAAGTAAGACATAATTTAGGAGGATTTAAATATGCCAAGAGTTAAGGGTGGAACAGTTACTCATGCACGTCGTAAGCGTGTTTTAAAAGAAGCTAAAGGTTACCGTGAAGGTAAGCACAGTCTATTCAAGACTGCTAAAGATCAAGTTATGAAGTCACGTGAATACGCATTCCGTGATCGTCGAGCAAACAAAGGAAACTTCAGAAGATTATGGATTGCTCGTATCAATGCTGCTGCTCGTATGAACGGCTTAAGCTACAGCAAGTTAATGCACGGTTTGAAACTTTCAAACATTGAAATGAACCGTAAGATGCTAGCTGACTTAGCAGTTAACGATGAAAAAGCATTTGCTTCATTAGCAGAAACTGCAAAGAAAGCTATTAAATAGTCTATAAAAACTTTCACCACTTAAGGTAAGTAGGTGGGAGTTTTTTTCTTATTATGGGCACTGCTATTTTTGGTGCTCATACAATACATAATATTATTGAGGAGAATTAAAATGATTTCTAAGTTTAAACCAACATGGATGATTCCAGTCGTATATAATATTTCACCATCAAAACTAAAAGACATGGGGATTAAGGCCGTTTTTAGTGATCTAGATAACACCTTGATTCCTTGGAACAATCCTGATGGAACTCCTCAATTAAGAGAATGGATATCTGAACTAAGGAAAAACAATATTGAATTAATTGTTATTTCAAATAATAAACATAACCGAGTTCAAAGAGCGCTAATAAGTTTGAAGTTAAACTTCATTTCTCGCTCCTTAAAGCCACTACCTAGAGGTATTAATAAAGCTTTGAGAGATTACCATTTACACCACAAAGAAGTAATTATGTGTGGAGATCAATTATTAACTGATGTTTGGGCTTCCAACAATGCAAACGTTAGAAGCGTGCTAGTTAAGCCATTAATTGAATCCGATGCTTGGAATACTAAGCCTAATCGCTTCTTAGAAAAATTAATATGGAAAAAATTAAGAAAAAAATATGATGATTTAGACTGGCAGGAGGATATAAATGACAGAAATTAATCAATTACAAGACGAAGAAATTAGATGTATTGGTTGTGGTGCGTTAATTCAAACCACAAATCCAGATAAACTTGGATACACTCCTAATTCTGCGCTTGAAAAGGGCAAAGAAAGTGGCGAAATTTACTGCCAACGTTGCTTTAGATTACGTCACTACAATGAAATTTCACCAGTTAGCTTAACTGATGATGATTTCTTGAAGTTATTAAATCAAATTAGAGATGCCAATGCGCTTATTGTATACTTGGTTGATGTCTTCGATTTTAACGGAAGCTTAATTCCTGGATTACACCGTTTTGTAGGTGATAACCCAATCATGTTAGTTGGTAACAAGTCTGACTTACTACCAAACTCACTAAAACGTTCTAAACTAAAGGATTGGATTAGACAACGTGCTAACGAAGCTGGAATTCGTCCAATTGATGTTGAACTAGTTTCCGCTAAGACTAATGAATCAGTTGATGATTTATTAAAGAACATCGACAAGTACAGAAATGATCGTGATGTTTATGTTGTTGGTGTTACTAACGTTGGTAAATCAACATTGATTAACCAAATCATTAGACAAAATACTGGAATCAAAGAATTAATCACTACTTCAAGATTCCCTGGTACTACACTAGACAGAATCTCAATTGATTTGGAAGATGGTCATGAATTAGTAGATACACCAGGTATCATTCATAAGGAACAAATGGCACATTACCTAAACGGTAAGGACCTAAAGATTGTTCAACCACAAAAGCCAATCAAGCCAAAGGTTTACCAATTGAACCCAGAACAAACACTATTCTTTGGTGGTGTTGCCCGTTTTGATTACGTTCAAGGTGACAAGAAGCATGGTTTTACTGTTTATGTTGAAAACAACTTACTAATTCACCGTACTAAGTTAGCAAATGCTGGCAGCTTCTATGACAAGCATTTTGGTGAATTATTAACTCCACCAAGTAGTGAATCAATTGATGATTTTCCAGAATTGGTTCGTTTCGAATTCAAGACCAATCAAAAGAGCGATTTAGTATTCGAAGGACTTGGATGGATTACCGTTCCAGCAGGTGTAGTTGTAGCTGGATGGGCACCTAAGGGTGTAGACGTATTAGTTAGAAGAGCAATGATATAAAAAGCGAGGTACAAAATTGAAATTACGCGGAAAACAAAAAAGATATTTAAGATCACAAGCTAACAGAATGAAGCCTTTATTCTCTGTTGGGAAGAATGGTTTAAACGAAACTTGGTTAGAACAAGTATTGGATGCTTTACACAGACGTGAACTAATCAAGGTTAACATTCAACAAAATTCTGATTTAGAAGTTAGTGATGTTCAAGAATACATTGAAGCAAACAGTGACATCAATGTTGTTCAAACAATTGGAAAAACATTACTATTATTCTTGCCTGCAAGTAAGGAAAAATTCCAAATTTACTCTGTAGAAGTTAGAAATATTTAGAGGAGTTCTTATCAATGCATAGTGAAAAGGTGCAAACTTTACCTAAGTTAAAATCTTTAAACAAGCGCAAAAAAATCGGGATTATTGGTGGAACCTTTAATCCGATTCATAATGGTCATCTATTTATTGCGGATCAAGTAAGGAGTCAATTAGGACTAGAGAAGGTATATTTTATGCCTGATTTTATTCCACCTCATGTTGATCATAAGGATGCGATTGATGCTGATGACCGCGTTAACATGGTTAATCTAGCAATCAACGATAATGATAAGTTTGACATTGAGATGTTAGAAATCATCAATCGTGGTAAAAGTTACACCTATAACACTATGGTAGAATTAAAGAGAAGACATCCTGATTATGAATACTACTTTATTATTGGTGGTGACATGGTTGAATACCTACCTAAATGGTATCGGGTTGATGATTTATTCAAACTAACTCATTTCGTAGGTGTCAGAAGGGAAAACTATCCAATGTCGACCAACTATCCCGTGATATGGGTAGATGTCGCCAAGCTGGATATATCTTCAACCTTAATTCGTAAACTGGTATCTAACCATCAATCAATTCGATACTTGGTTCCAGATGCAGTTTTAAAATATATAAAGGAGCATCATCTTTATGAATAATGTTGAATTAACATATACAAATAAGTACATCCCTTTATCTAGAGAAGAACTAATCGAAAAACTAAACAATGCTTTAACCCAATCAAGATTTGAACACGTTTTACGTGTTGAACAAATGGCGATTGAACTAGCAAAGAAAAATGATGTAGATGTTGAAAAAGCAAGTGTTGCTGGACTTTGCCATGATTACGCTAAGCAAAGACCAGATGACGATTTCATCCAAGTAATTAAGAAGTACCGTTTGGATGATTTGTTGTTGCAATACGGAAATGCAATTTGGCATGGTGAAGTTGGTTACTTAATGGTTCAAAACGAATTGGGTGTTACTGACATCGACATTTTGAATTCTATTAAGCATCACACCACTGGTGCAAAGTACATGTCAAAGTTAGAACAAATTGTATACATGGCTGACTATATCGAAATGGGACGCGACTTCCCTGGTGTAGAAGAAGCACGTGAGATTACATTTAACAATCTAGCTGACGGGGTGGCATATCAAACTAAGCACACTCTACAATATTTAATTAGTGCTAATAAACCCGTTTATCCAAAGACCATTGATACCTATAACGAATGGGTAAATGGATCAAACATCAAATAACGAGGAGATTTCAAATGAATAGTAAAGAAAAATTAGAAGTAATTGTTAAAGCAGCGGACAGCAAGAGAGCTCACAACATTGTTGCTTTAAACGTTCACGAAGTTAGTTTAATGGCTGACTACTTCGTAATCATGGATGCAGCATCAAACAGACAAGTTAAGTCTATTGCTGACGAAGTTGTTGACCAAGCTGAAGAAGCTGGTATCAGTGTTAAAGAAGTAGAAGGTAAAGATACTGCTAAGTGGATTCTATTGGACTTAGGTGACGTTATTGTGCACGTATTCCAAGAAGATGAAAGAGAATACTACAACCTAGAAAAACTATGGTCAGATGCTGATTCAGTAGACGTTTCAGAATGGGTTAAGGACTAGTCAAATGATTTATCAAGAATTCGCAAAATTCTATGATGAATTATTTGATGAAACGATGTATGATCAATGGCTTTCTTTTGTAAAAGCGAATGTATCAAAGAATAATTCAATTATGGACATGGCTTGTGGAACCGGACGCTTATTAGCGCTATTGGCCGCTCAAAACTATAATGTTTGTGGTATGGATTTATCTGAAGACATGCTTACACTAGCTGAAGAACATTTAAGAGATATCAAACCCGATATGCCATTAATTCAAGGTGATATGACTGAGATGGAAGGAATCCCTAACTTTGATGTAATTACCTGTTTTGATGACTCATTATGTTACTTACCAGATCAAAACGTATTACAAACTGCGTTTGAAAAGGTACATGAACATCTAAACGATGATGGACAATTCTTATTTGATGTAATTACGCCATATCAAACAGATGTCGTATATCCGGGATACATGTATAATTACCATGATGATAGCAATGCTTTCATGTGGCAATCATACTTGGGTGACGAAGATCACTCAGTAGAACATGACTTAGTATTTTTTAAGTACAACGAGTCAATCAATGCATATGATCAATTTAGTGAAATTCATTTGGAAAGAACTTATAAACTTGATATTTACATTGATTTATTAAAGAATGCAGGATTCAAAGATATCAAGGTTAGTGCAAACTTTGGTAAAGACGAAATCACTGATACTACAACCAGATGGTTCTTTGTATGTAAGAAGGGATGATTCGATGAAAGCTGTTGGTATAATTGCTGAATATAACCCGTTTCATAATGGGCATAAGTACCAAATTGAGCAGGCAAGACGAGCAACTAATGCCGACGCAGTCATCGTAATCATGTCTGGAAATTGGGTACAAAGGGGCCAACCCGCTATATTAGATAAATGGACTAGGGCACAAATGGCATTAGAAAATGGTGCAGATATGGTAATAGAGTTACCTGTTCAATGTGCTGTGCAGTCTGCTGATATATTTGCTTTGCATGCGGTGAACATTTTAGCTAGTCTTAAGTGTGAGTGGCTATCATTTGGTAGTGAACATCCAAACATTAACTTTAATGGTCTTGCTAATATTGATTTAAATGAAACTAAAATAGATCAAGATTACACCAAAAGCTATGCTGAGCTAATCAGGGATGCACTAACTAATGCGACTGGAGAAGATGTCAGTGCACCAAATGATGTATTGGCGTTAAACTATGCAATCGCGAACCTAAAAAATAATCATCAAATGAAGCTAGTACCGATTAAAAGAAACGGTGCTAACCATCATGATCATGATTTAAATACCGATGTGTCCATTGCTAGTGCTTCTTCAATAAGAGCCGCTATCTTAGATAATAGTAAGGAACTGGCCCAATATCTTCCCGATAACACTGATATCGAAGTTTTAAAGAAGCATGTTGCTTGGGAAGATTTTTGGCCATTATTAAAATATAAGATTGAAACATCAAGTATTGATGAATTAAATCATATCTATCAAATGACTGAGGGATTAGAATATAGACTAAAGAAGTATATCTATGAAGCACAGTCGTTTGATGAGTTTCTACGCTTAGTTAAATCTAAACGCTACACATACGCAAGACTTCAACGTCTATTCGTTTATACGCTCTTAAATTGGCGTAAAAGCGATGATTTGAGTCAAGAGTATGTCAGAGTATTAGGCTTTAATAAAAGCGGTAGAGCGTATTTGAATGACATTAAGAAGCAAATAGAAATGCCTGTAATTACTAAGATTAATAAGGAACTATCTGAATCAGAATTAAATTTTGATGTAGTATCCGGTAGGATTTATGAAAATATAAATCATATTCCTCAAGATGCAGGAAAAATTCCATTAATTTATTAATTTTTAGGCCGGGTATCAAGGATATGACCTTGACAAACTAACTTCTTAATATGTATAATTAACGCTGTTGCATTAGGAGGAATAGACATGAAATGGTTCTTAAAGGAACTATCAGAATACAAAAATAAGCCACTTTCAGTATCAGAAGATATGAACTTATCTGATGATATTATGAGTAGATATAGCAAGTATGTTATTTCTGCTGATGACGATATTCACGTTGCTGCTAACGTTTTCTCTGAAAACGGTGATGCAATCGTGACTGCTCGTGTAACAGGTAAGATTGTGGTTCCTTCATCTAGATCATTAACTCCGGTTGAGTTACCATTGGATTTCTCAATTAACGAAGTTTATGTTGAGACTAACTTGCGTTTGAAAGAACGTGAAGATGAAGGTGAAATTGCTTTCCTAGTAGATGACGAAGGCGAAATTGATTTTGATAAATCAGTTTCCGATAACATCATCCTACAAATTCCAATGCACATTTTGTCTCCTGAGGAAATCGAAACTGGTAAAATGCCAGAAGGAAATGACTGGGAAGTTATTTCTGAAGACGATTTAGCTGAACAAGAGGCAAATGATAAAAAAGTAGATCCACGTCTTGCTAAGTTAAAGAACTTCTTTGACGATAGTGATAATTAAGCAAGACTTAAAAATTTTTCACTAGTGGATATTTTAATATAAAGGGGGTTTTTGCATTGGCTGTACCAGCAAGAAGAACTTCAAAAGCTAAGAAGGGTATGCGTCGTGGTCACATTAAGTTGGCTAACCCAGGTTTGAGTGCTTGCCCAAACTGTGGTGAATTACGTAAACCTCACATGGTATGTCCTAGTTGTGGATACTATGATGGAAAACAAGTTGTTAATGAAAACAACTAATTAAATAAAAAGCTACCAGAACACCATGGGTCCTGGTAGCTTTTTTTGTTATGTAAGTATAATTATTTTATTTATCTAACCATTTATATTAAACTTAAATCGAGAGAATGGTTCGTTTTCTAATTTAAAATAGTAAATTGGTGAAAAAATTTAAGATTTTAATAATAATATTCGGATTGAGCCCTTCTATTATGAGAAAAAACGTGATAAAATGTACAAAGTAAGTTAAGATTTTCTAAAATAAATGGAGAGGTGTAATTTAATGAGCCGTATTTTGATAATTGAAGATGAAAAAAGCTTAGCTAGATTTGTAGAGTTAGAGTTGAAGCATGAAGGTTACGAAACTCAAGTAGCCTTAGACGGTCGCGAAGGACTAGAAGAAGCACTTAACAACGACTATGATGTTATTCTTTTAGATCTTATGTTACCAAAGCTTAATGGTATGGAAGTTGCTAGAAGACTTCGTGAAAAGAAGACAACTCCAATCATTATGATGACAGCAAGAGATTCTGTTATTGATAGAGTTTCAGGATTCGATCATGGTGCAGATGACTACATCGTTAAGCCATTTGCTATCGAAGAATTATTAGCTCGTGTTAGAGCATTACTTCGTCGTATTGATATCGAAGGTGACGAAAACGCTGAAGACCAAAAGGTTGTTTACTTTAAGGACATTACTGTCGAAAAAGAAAGTAGAATCGTAAAACGTGGAGACGATATTATCGACTTAACTAAGCGTGAATACGAATTACTACTTACTTTAATGGAAAACGTAAACGTTGTATTAGCCAGAGACGTTCTTTTGACTAAGGTTTGGGGATACGATTCAAGTGCTGAAACAAACGTTGTTGATGTTTACATCCGTTACCTAAGAAACAAAATTGATAGACCTGATCAAAAGAGCTACATCCAAACTGTTAGAGGAACCGGTTACGTGATGAGATCATGATTTCCAACCATGATGATAAAGTTTCAAAGACAGTAAGCAGCAATCGAAGATGGTTTTCTCTTAAATGGAAATGGTCAATTGGATCAGCAATTATAATTTTTGTAATTCTATCAATTTTTTCTTTTTTGATTTACAACCGTTTTTCTGATGTCTTATTACACCAGGAGAACTCACGTACTATTGAATCGGATGTAACGATATCAAATCGATTAAGAACGATTAATCGATCATTGGATGAAAAGACAGTTAGTTCTGCTTTAAATCCAAACAGTGGTTTTAGGGACGGCAACCCTAATAATGGAATGTCAACAGACGTTTATTCTGATTCTATTTATACTAACTTATTTAGTAAGGATATCGTGGTTAGTGTATACAATAAGAATTCAGACCAAATCTTCTCATCGAAGAAGTCGCCAAAAAAGATTTACAATTTCAAACCGGTAGATAGCCGTAAAACGGTTATTACCAAGAACTCAGGTAAGACAATCTTAGTTTTAGATTCACCAATCTATTCTGCCAAGACGCATGAATTAATTGGTTATCTAAGAGTAGTTGATTCAATGTCTGACTACAATTTGTACATTAACAAATTAGCCGGAATTTTATTTGTAATTTTAATTATTGGTATCTTCTTCTCTGCTGCATTGTCGTACTTTCTATCATCATACATGCTTCGTCCAATCAAGATTATCTCTAACACCATTCATAGTGTTAAAGAATCTCCTGAAACGGACAGTCGTGTGCCTAAGTTGACTCAAAACGATGAGTTGACTGACTTAGGGGACTTGTTCAATGATATGATTGATACAATGCAAAGATACATTGATCAACAACAACAATTCGTTGAAGATGTTTCCCATGAATTAAGAACTCCGGTCGCTGTAATTCAGGGACACTTAGACATGCTTTCTCGTTGGGGAAAGGATGACCCTGAAGTCCTAGATGAATCAATTAAATCTTCAATCTACGAAATTAATCGTATGAAGAGTTTAGTTCAAGAAATGTTAGATCTTTCTCGTGCTGAACAAGTTGAAATCAACTATGGAAACAAGACAACGGATGTTCAAGATGTTGTTCATCAACAATACAATGATTTCCAAATGATTCACCCTGATTACAAGTTCATCTTAGATGATGATATTGGGGAAGAAACAATCATTCAAATTTACCGTAATCACTTGGAACAAATCTTGATTATCTTGTTAGACAATGCTGTTAAGTATTCTAAACAAAGAAAGGAAATTCATATTTCACTTTCTCGTAAGTATCGTTATGTCGATATTGCGGTTCAAGATTTTGGTGAAGGATTAAGCCAAGAAAGCATTGATAAAATCTTTAACAGATTCTACCGTGTTGATAAGGCTAGAAGTCGTAACCAAGGTGGTAATGGTTTAGGACTATCAATCGCTAAGCGTTTGGTAGAGGCCTATAACGGTAAAATCAATGTTGAAAGTTCATCGGGATATGGATCAATCTTTACAATTTCATTCCCAATCCTTTCAAAGGATAAGATTGAACATTTGAAACAACTAGATATGAATACTAAGCAATAAGCGCAATAAAAAAAAGCACTGCAATTAAGCAGTGCTTTTTTCGTGTTATTTATTGTTTTGATGTTTGTATACCAAACCAAATGGAACTAAGTTTTCGTTACCTTCTTTAATACGTTGAATGTTACTTCTGTGCTTAATGAAAATAAAGATTGTTAGAATAATACCAATAACGCCAAGTACGTAATCATGATCCAATAAAATCAAGATTGTGATTAATGGAAATGAAATCATACTTGCTACACTAACCATACTAGTTAGGTAGGTAAATGAAATTTCAAAGATAAAAGCACATAAGAATAAGATTGGATGAATTGCTAGTAACATTCCGGCACTAGTAGCAACGGCTTTACCACCCTTAAACTTAGCAAAGATTGATAATGTATGTCCCAATACAGCGAATAAACCAAATACGATTGGTGATACGTTATAGATATGGAAGAATGTTGGTAGCAATGTTGCAATGGTACCCTTTAGAATATCTAAAACCATAACGACAGCACCGGCAGTCTTACCAAGTTCTCTAAATGTATTGGTGGTTCCCATATTTCCAGAACCTAACTTGGTAATATCTTTATCGAAAAAGACCTTACCAATCCAGATTCCATTAGGAATTGCCCCTAACAAGTAGGCGACAATTAATAAAATTGTGATTTTCAAAAATGGTTCCTCCCAAAAATTAACTATCTATTAATTTTACCATTTTTAAGCATTATGACAACATCTTCTCTATATAGGACGTTTAATATTCCCTTTTAAAAGCGTTTTAAATAAGGTAATATATTATATTGTATGAAAGGGAGTGCGTTACGATGGCTAAGAAGTCAGAAAATTATAATGATGACTCCATTCAGGTCCTAAAGGGTCTGGAGGCAGTTAGAAAGCGCCCTGGTATGTATATCGGTTCTACTGATAGCAAGGGTCTTCATCATTTGGTATACGAAATTGTAGATAATGCGGTCGATGAAGCATTAGCAGGATATGGTGACGAAATTGACGTTACTATCCATAACGATAATAGTATAACTGTGGTGGACCACGGACGTGGGATGCCAGTGGGAATGCATTCATCAGGTAAGCCAACTCCCGAAGTTATCTTAACCGTGCTACATGCCGGTGGTAAGTTCACCGAAAACGGTGGATACAAGACTTCAGGGGGACTACACGGGGTTGGATCAAGTGTTGTTAATGCACTTTCAACTCACTTAAGCGTGACAATCGTAAGAGATGGCTACAAATATGAAGAAGATTTTGAAAATGGTGGTCAACCAATTGGAACTTTGAAAAAAATTGGTAAGACAAGTGAACACAGTGGAACAACTGTAACATTTAAACCAGATTCAGCAATCTTTACTACCACAATTTATAACTATGAAATACTAAAACAACGTTTAAGAGAATCTGCCTTCTTGTTAAACGGAATTAAAATTACTTTAACTGACGAACGTGAAGGTCAAGAACGAAGCGATGAATTCTATTTCAAAGATGGAATCAAGGAATTCGTTCAATACTTAAATGAAGACAAACACACATTGGGTAACATTATGTACTTTGACGGATCAAAAGATGGTGTTGAAGTAGAAGTTGCCGCACAATACAACGATGGTTATACAGAGAATACATTATCATTCGTTAATAATGTGCGTACCAAAGATGGTGGTACTCACGAATCAGGATTTAGAAGTGCCTGGACTAAATCATTTAACGACTTTGCTAGAAGAGTAAAGTTACTTAAGGATAAAGAAAAGAACCTAGATGGTAGCGATGTTCGTGAAGGACTATCTGCAATCATCTCTATTAAGGTGCCCGAAGAAATGCTTCAATTCGAAGGACAAACCAAGGAAAAGCTAGGAAGCCCAGAAGTGCGTTCTATCGTCGATAACATCGTTTCCGAACAATTGGGTTACTACCTAATGGAAAACGGTGAATTCGCCCATGAATTGGTTCATAAGTCCCTTCGTGCCCGTAAGGCCAGAGAAGCTGCGCGTAAGGCCAGAGATGAAAGTAGAAATGGTAAGAAGAAACACAAGAAGGAACGTCTACTATCAGGTAAGTTAACACCAGCTCAATCTAAGGATGTTTCTAAGAACGAATTGTTCCTAGTCGAAGGGGACTCTGCCGGAGGTTCTGCTAAGCAAGGCCGTGACAGAAAACATCAAGCTATCTTGCCACTTAGAGGTAAGGTTTTAAATACCGAAAGAGCTAAGTTAGACGATATTCTTAAAAACGAAGAAATTAGTACCATGATCTACACAATCGGTGCCGGAGTGGGTCCAGAATTCAATATTTCTGATGCCAACTACGACAAGGTTATTATCATGACCGATGCCGATGATGATGGTGCTCATATTCAAATTCTACTATTAACATTCTTCTACAAGTACATGCGCCCAATGGTTGAACAAGGTCGTGTCTACATTGCACTACCACCGCTATACAAGATTCAACAAAAGTCCGGTAAGAAGAATCATGTTGATTATGCATGGACCAATGACGAATTAACCGAAAAGTTAAAGGAATTCGGTCAACACCCAGCTCTTCAAAGATTTAAGGGTCTAGGTGAAATGAATGCTGATCAATTATGGGAAACTACTATGGATCCTGAAAACAGAACATTAATTCAAGTTCAAATCGACGATGCTGCACTAGCCGAAAAACGTGTTACTACATTAATGGGTGACAAGGTTGAACCAAGACGTGAATGGATTGAAGAAAACGTTAAGTTTACACTTGAAGAAGACGGCAGTATCTTAGATACCACCAAAGAAACAGAAAACGAGTAGATAGGAGGAACTATAGTGGTTAATCATTCAGTTATTGAAAAACTAACGCTTGAACAAATCATGAGTGAAAGATTTAGTAGATACTCTAAGTCAATCATTCAAGAAAGAGCGTTACCAGACGTTCGTGACGGATTAAAACCGGTTCAACGTCGTATTCTATACGCCATGAATAAAGACGGAAATACTTATGACAAGGGATTTAGAAAGTCTGCTAAGTCCGTTGGTAATGTTATGGGTAACTTCCATCCCCATGGTGATAGTTCAATCTATGAAGCATTAGTACGTATGAGTCAAGAATGGAAAATCAGAGAACCATTAATCGAAATGCACGGTAATAATGGTTCAATGGATGGAGATCCAGCTGCGGCTATGCGTTATACAGAAGCACGTCTAAGTAAGATTGCTTCTGAAATGCTAAGAGATATTGATAAGGATACTGTTGATTGGGTGCCTAACTTTGATGACACCGAAAATGAACCAACAGTATTACCATCTCGTTTCCCTAATCTATTAGTTAATGGTGCAACCGGGATTTCATCAGGTTATGCAACCGAAATTCCTCCTCACAACCTATCTGAAGTATTAGATGCTTTGATTTACCTACAAAAGCATTCAGATGCTACTTTGGATGACTTAATGCAATTCATTAAGGGACCTGACTTCCCAACAGGTGGAATCGTACAAGGTCTAGACGGCATTAAGAAGGCTTATGAAACTGGTCGCGGTAAGATTATCATCCGTTCTAAGACAGATGTTGAAGAACTACGTGGTAACAAGACACTTATTCGTGTAAGTGAATTACCATATGAAGTTAATAAGCTACAACTAGTTAAGCAAATCGATGAAATCAGAATTAACAAGAAGATTGATGGAATTGCTGAAGTTAGGGATGAAAGTGATAGAAACGGTCTATCAATTGCGATTGAATTAAAACGTGATGTTGATGCTACCGGTATTCTTAACTACCTATTCAAGAACACGGATCTACAAATCAACTATCACTTTAACGTCGTTGCAATTAATAAGATGCGACCAGAACGCCTATCATTAAAGGAAATTCTAGAATCATACCTAGATTACCAACGCTTGATTGTTGCTAAACGTACTAAGTACGACTTAGACAAGGCAATGGCAAGACAACACATTGTAGATGGTTTAATTAAGGCCTTATCAATTTTAGACCAAGTTATTAAGACCATTCGTGCAAGTGATAACAGAAAAGATGCATGTAATAACTTAATCTCTGAATTCGACTTCTCTGAAAAACAAGCAGATGCGATTGTTAAGTTACAACTATACCGTTTAACTAATACCGATGTGGTTGAACTACAAGCTGAAAAAGATAAGTTAAGTGCAGACATTCTAGAATACAACACCATCTTAAATGACAAGAACGAACTAAATAAGGTATTAACCGAAGAGTTCAAAGACATTAAGAAGGCTTATGGTAACGATCGACTTACTAAGATTGAAGCAGAAGTTGAAGAACTTAAGATTAGTAAGACTATCACAGTGCCAGAAGAAGACGTTGTTGTGCTAGTCAGTCATGACGGATACTTAAAACGTAGTAGTGTTCGTTCATACAAAGCCTCAGAAGTTGAAGAAAATGGTCTAAAGGAAGACGATTATCCAATCTTCTTAGAACAAATGACGACACTACAACACTTATTCATGTTTACTAATAAAGGTAATCTAATCTATCGTCCAGTTCATGAAATTACAGATGCTCGTTGGAAAGAAACCGGTGAACATATTTCTCAAACTATCGGTTTAGCCGATGACGAAGAAATCATGAAGGTCATGTCATTTAAGACGTTGAAAGAAACTGGTAAGTTTGTAATCTCTACTAGTGACGGATACATCAAACAAACTGAGTTTGATAAGTTAACTCCTGGTAGAAACTACCGTTCAAGACCAGCTGTATTTGAAAAACTAAAAGATGATAGTGCAAACGTAGTTAATGTTGATTACCTAGCAGATGCAAATGCTAATCCAAATGTCTTTATTGCATCTAACGTTGGACTAGCTACTTGTTTTGAATTAGATGAAGTATCATATTCTGGTGCAAGATCTACTGGTGTTCGTTCAATGGACATTAGGGATGAAGAACAAGTTGTTGATGTGCAACTAGTAGAACAAGACGATAAGGTAGGGATGATTACCCAACGCGGATTCTACAAGAACATGAAGGTAGATGAAGTACCTCTTGCTAGTCGTGCAAGAAGAGGGGTTCAAGTTCTAAAATCATTGAAGAAGAACCCACATGAATTGGTTGACTTTGTAAAACTAGAAAAGGCAACTGACAGCTTTAACCCAATTAGAGTATTTACTAATAGACGCCGTGTCCATGATATTATGCCAGGTGACCATCCAGTAAATGATCGTCAATCAAACGGTTCTGCTGTTATGGATGTCGATGCTGAAGGTACACCAACCAGCATGGCTGTATTACATCCAGAAGTAGTGGCGAATATTAAGTAATATAACTCCAATAGAAATATATTATTATTATCATAAAATATATTGTTATTTTATGATGGATAGGTTATTATATTTTAATGAACTATTAATAGATAATAATATGTAATAAATGATATAGGGGTATAAGCATGAAAAAAACTAAGCAAGAAAATATTTTCTCTTCTAAGACACTTTCATACTTTTTGCAATTAGCAGAAACTATGAATTACACTCAGGCTGCGCAAATTTTGGGAATTACACAACCTGCGTTAACTCAACAAATTAAAAAACTAGAAAAGACAGTTGGCGCTCCATTGTTTTACTCAATTGGTAAAAAGCTAAAGTTATCATCTGCCGGTAACATTATGCTTAAGTCAACTAAAGATATTTATGAAATTCTAAACCAAACTGCTGATGAAATTGAACAATCAAACAGTGCATCAACTGGTGACATTAACATTGGTGTTCTATCATCAATCCAAGTTAAAGTTTTTGAAAAGTTCATTGCTCAACTTTACAAGAAGAATCCTGAACTAAAGGTTAACCTAAGAATGTTAACTCGTAAGGAAATTTGGGAAAGTTTGGAAAACAACCGTATTGATTTAGCAATTATGTACTTACCAGATTCATCAATTAAGAACTGGAAGCCATACGAAGCTCAAAAGATTATGAGCGATGACTTAATGTACATTCACCACAACGAAAAATTAGCTGGTAAGGATAAGATTAAGTTTAAGGACACATTGGATCGTCCTTGGGTTACTTACCCAGAAGATTACTTCTTAGATTCAATCCTAAAGACTGAATACAAAGATCAGCTTCTAGATAATCCTAAGAGTGGCGCTTGCTTCTCAACTCCAGACCAAATTTTACGTTTTGCTGTTAATACTGGATTAAATACTGCTCTTCCAAGTTCATTTATGATTGACAAAGATGTCAAAACATTGGAAGATAATAATACATGGGTTGCCCGTTTGAATCCAAATATCAATTTTGATTTAGCATTCGTTTACAGATCTAACAAGAAGATGATTCCTCGTGTTGGTTCATTCCTAGACGAATTCGATGCCTTCTTAGATGAAGAAGACTACCTATCAAGATTAAAGGACAACTACTAAAAATACGAAGGAAGTTTTATTATGGCTAAAGAATTAGTTTTCGGACACCAAAGTCCAGATACTGATGCAATTTGTGCAGCTATCGAATATGCATATTTACAAAATAAACTAGGATACGACGTTGAAGCCGTTGCTCTAGGTACTCCAAACGAAGAAACTAAATTTGTTTTAGATTACTTCGGTCAAGAAGCACCTCGTGTTATCACTGAAGCTTCATCAGAAGTAGACTCAGTTATGCTAGTAGATCATAATGAACCTCAACAAAGTGTTTCAGATATTGATAAATTAACAGTTACTCACGTAGTTGATCACCACAGAATTGCAGATTTCAACACTGAAAAACCTGTATTCTACCGTGCTGAACCAGTTGGTTGTGTAAGTACTGTATTATTTGAAATGTTCAACGAAAAGAATGTTGAAATTCCTGAAAAATTAGCTGGTCTAATGCTTTCAGCAATCATTTCAGATACTTTATTACTAAAATCACCAACAACTACTGATGTTGATAAAAAGGCTGTTGCTGAATTAGCTAAGATTGCTAAGGTTGATGCTGAAGAATATGGTATCAAGATGCTAAAAGCTGGTACTAACGTTGATGCTAGATCTGACAAGGACCTAATCGACGGTGACGCTAAGTCATTCACTATGGGTGGCAAAGCAGTACGTATCGACCAAATCAACACTGTTGATTTAAACGACGTATTAAAACGTAAAGAAGACTTATTAAAGGCAATGGAAGAAGAAGCCAAAGCAGAAGGCTACGACTTATTCTTAGTAATTGCTACCAACGTATTAGACAGTAATTCTGAAGCCATCGTTTACGGTGAACCAAAGGATGCTGTAGAAAAAGCATTTAACCAAAAAGTTTCAGAAGATACAATTGCACTTCCAGGTGTTGTATCAAGAAAGAAACAAGTTGTTCCTCAATTAACTGATGTTTTAGACTAATACTAGGACGTATTTAAAGGACACATCCTAATGGGTGTGTTCTTTCTTTATATAAAAATATATCTGACAGCGTTGCTTCCGGAATACGGCTGTCTCAAATAAAAACAATAGGAGATCTTCAAAATGGTAAAGGTATTTAGAAATTTAGCTACTTCAAAGACAATGGATTTATTAGGAATCGCAATTATTTTCTTATCAGCGTTTCTTTCAGGTTATTTATTCGAATCACTAAACGATGTGACTCATTGGGGCCATTGGGCAATCTTTGTTCCATTCGGACTAATTAGTGCTTTTGACGCGTGCATGTCAATCATGTCTACTAGATTGGTTGGTCGTTTTAGTAATCTAGGTAACTGGATTGGTGTTCCTGAAATCATTCTTGGATGTGCAATTGATTACCTATTGGGAAACCATGGGGCAATTTTAACTTATCCAATCAGTTTTATTATCCAAATTTGGGCAATTAGAACATGGACTAACTCTGATAAATTCAAGAAATCTGATTTCATGAATACCAAAAAGGGACAAATTGTCTTCGTACTATTGTCATTATTATCACTAGCATTTAGTTTTGGTATTAATTACATCGGATACGGTAGTTTAAATTCATCTGATTCTGTTTTATATGTATTAACTAGTTTTGTGTTCGGAATTTCATTGATCGCAAATATCATGAATGCAATGAAGATATCTACACAATGGAAATTCTGGCTATTATACGACTTTATTCAACTAGCTAAGGCAATTAGCCAATTCAACTTTGCAAACGTCGGTAAGTACATTTATTACATTCTAATGGCACTTGCTGGTAATGCATATTGGAAGGATTAATTAATATGTTTTTCTGTGCTAATAATTTGCATTATTTTTTATAATCGTTATCATTATAGTTATGTCGTGTACGATATATCTCCACCGGATATATCAGATCAAGCAAAAGGAGCTGTTACGATTATGAAGAAATACAGTGAAGAAGAATTAAGAAGTAGATTAACTGACGAACAATACGAAGTTACTCAAAACGCCGGTACAGAAATGCCATTTTCAAACGAATATGATAACTTTTTTGAAGATGGTTTATACGTAGATATTGTATCAGGTGAACCTTTATTCACTTCAAAAGATAAATACAACTCTGGATGTGGTTGGCCAGCATTTACTAAGCCAATTGAACAAAGCAGCATTAAGAGTAATTTAGATACCTCACATGGTATGGTGAGAAACGAAGTAAGAAGTAGCGAAGCTAACTCACACTTAGGTCACGTCTTTCCTGATGGTCCTAAAGACAAGGGTGGATTGAGATACTGCATTAACTCAGCATCATTAAGATTCATTCCAGTTAACAAGTTAGAAGAAGAAGGCTACGGCCAATACGCTGCAGAATTTAAATAGGAAGGGAGATTTGTTTTATGAGTAAAGATACAGCTATTTTCGCAGGAGGATGTTTTTGGTGCATGGTTGAACCATTTGACCAACAACCGGGAATTGAAAGTGTTATCTCAGGTTACACTGGAGGGCACGTTGCAAACCCAACATACGAACAAGTATGTAGCCATACAACAGGTCATACTGAAGCCGTTGAAATTACATTTGATCCTGAAGTAATTTCATACAAGGATTTAGTCGAAATTTACTGGAGACAAACAGATCCAACTGACGCTTCTGGTCAATTCCAAGACAGAGGTGACAGTTACCGTCCTGTTATCTTCGTTAACAGTGAAGAACAAAGAAAAATTGCTGAAGAATCAAAGAAGCAATTAGCTGAAAGCGGTATGTTTGACGAACCAATCGTTACATCAATCGAAGATGCTAAACCATTCTATCCAGCTGAAGACTATCACCAAGATTTCTACAAGAAGAACCCATTAAGAGCTCAAATTGAAGAATTAGGTGGCCGTCAACAATTCAAGGATACAAAGTGGGCTAAATAATAATAAAAAGGTTCCTAGCTTACGCTAGGAACCTTTTTTTAATACTTATGTCTGTAATAGTGGCGACGTGAATGGTATTGTCGATGTTCTGATTCTTTCTTGTATTCCTTACGATACTTTCTTTCGTAGTGTTTTTTAATTTCGTGATGAACAACACCTGCTACAACGGCATCTCTTACGTAGTGGTGTTTTCTGTATGAGTTACGGTGATTATTGAAAGATGGTGCATTTGCAGGTGTAGGAACCTTAATCTCGTTATTTATCTTGGATCTACCGGTTGCATAGTCGAATTCAACACCAGGTTGAACATTGAAGATGTAAACATTAAAGTTTAGACTTCCATCAGTTGAAATAGCTTGCATATGAACACCACGAGCCATTAATTCATTTCCTCTAAAAATAGGGGTAACTTGGAAAATAACCCTTTTATCTTTTCTAAGTGCTTCTCTTACTTGTGATTCGTAAATTGTTTGTAGTTTTTGATTACTGAATGCGGTTTGGGTAAATAAGTTCTTCAAATTATTTTGATCACCAGATTGTACTGATGGTTCGTATTTACCATTTACACTAATTCCCTTAGATAAACTGTAGGCAATTTCATGGCCACGATTGATAATAGCATCATTATTAACGAACTTTTGGTGCCATCCAGTTGGTTGAACCACTTGTCTGGTTCTTAGGCTGTCGTTGGCAATATTACGCTTTTCTAAGTAGGCAGTATTACCCTCAGATGTTCTGTTTAAGGAATCTAGATTAGTGTATTCAACATGATTGTATTTCCAATCAGATGCTTTTAGGTTAGATGCATCATTGTTCACCGTCATGATTGCTGACGTGTTATTTTGATAGTTTAGTGACGCTAAATCACTTGTATTCGTATTTGGCAAATCTTTGGTAACGTCTGATGATTTGCTGCTCTTGGTAGCAGTCTTTTCGTTACTATTATTTGCACAGCCACTTAGTACTAATGAAAGTCCAATAGTAAGAGTGGTCATTAGTTTAGTATATTTCAATTAAAAATCCTCCTAATAAACCTATGTATGATAAAATAGTTGTCTAATGTTAAATACGTAAGGAATGTTATTTTTGGCGCTAAGAAAAACGCATATTGCTTCAGCAGAAGCAGTAATGATGGGTTATGCCATTTCAACTAATCAACCTTTACCAATTATCATAACTGAGACAATTGGAGTATGGATTGGTAGTCAACTTCCTGATATTGATCAAAGACAAACTAGAATAAATAAGAAAACCGGTGTAGAAACATCCGTTCTGACCTTATGGGGTCATCGAACCTGGTCACACAGTATTTGGATACCAGCCTTCCTATTTATTTTAGCACGCTACAGCTCTAATAGCCCAATCCTAAATGGAATAAGTGTCTATGGATATAAAGTGATGGGATACTTTTATTTTACGTTGGTTTTGGGTTACTTCTTGCATGAACTATTAGATGCTTTTTCAGTTGAAGGAATTAGATGGTTATATCCATTAGGAAATCGTAAAATCATACGTAAGAAGGGCATATTTAGATACAAGGTTCATAGTATGAAAGAAATCATGATTAGATATGTTTCCGTTACGATTGTAGTGATTGAATTGATTTTATATTTATATAAAAACTTAAAATAAAAAGGGGTGCATCTAAGACGCATCCCTTTATTTATTTTCTCTTAATTGATCAACGAATTCTTTACTTGGCGTTACAAAGATGGTCTTTTGACCTTCGTAAATAACAAATCCAGGCTTAGAGCCATTTGGTTTTCTGATTTTTTTAACTTGAACATAGTCAACAGGAACGGTTGCTGAATCCCTTGCTTTAGAGAAGTAGGCGGCAAGCATTGCAGCTGTTTCGATTGTTTCATCATCTGGATTGAAGTCCTTGATGATAACGTGAGAACCATGAATCTTTTGCGTATGCAACCAAGTATCTCTCTTATCAGCATCCTTCATTGTTAACTTATCGTTTTGAAGGTTATTCTTACCTACAAGAATGTGAATGCCTTTGTCAGTAATAAATTCTTCAGGTTTACTAATCTTGGTATTCTTATTTTTATTTTTAGAATTACGGTTGTTATGATGCTTTAAATAACCTTCGTTTTTTAGTTCGACTTTGATGTCGTCTAAATCGGATGGATTGGCAATCTCAATTTGTGAAAGGATGTTTTCAAAGTAGTCAATTTCATCATTGGTCTTCTTTAATTGTTCAGTCACAAATGAGACAGCATTCTTTTCCTTTTGATAACGTTTAAAGTATTTTTGCGCGTTTTCTGAAGGAGTTAACTGATTAGAAATACTGATGTCGATTTCGTTTCCATTATCATAGAAATTAGGAAGGGCAATCTTAGTCATTCCTTTTTGAATCTTGTATAGGTATGTGGTAAGAATTTCACCCTTAATACGATATTCATCGGCATACTTAGTATTATCCAAGGTTTTTTCAAGTTTTTTCTTCTTGTTTTTATTCTTCTTTAACTCACTTCTAGCAACCTTAATTAATTGGCCACCTTGTTCGCGGACACGATCCAATCTAGCTTTTGTTTCGTAGAAGTTATCTAGCAATTCGCTTAACGTATCATATTGAATGTTATTGTCTTCAAAAGGATAGACATTAAAACTATTGCTCTTATCATGTTCAATCATGGTTGGGATTGGATTGTTGAAGTGATTAAAGAACTTATCAAACTTATCTTTGACAGCACCATCTTGATGCATTGCTTGAGCAAGATATAATGATGTGTCTTTACCTAGTCCTTGGATTCTCTTACGTAGTTCGGATGATAGAACCTCTTGGTTAGGGAATTCTTTAGTTAAGTCTTCAATTTTTTGATAATCAACGTTTTCAGCAAATGGATTAACCATGTCTTGGTTTGGTGGGGTGATGTATGTGTCACCAGGTAAAATGGTTCTGTATCTATTCTTATCTGCACCAATTCGTTTGATTGCATCGATGATTCGCATATCATCTTGTGTATCTACTAAGATGATATTACTGTGTCTAGCCATGATTTCTACGACTAAACGCATTTCCTTTAAATCACCAATTTCGTTTCTAGTTGTGAAATGAAAAATCATTACACGGTCATTATCGATTTGGGATACTTTCTTTAAAACTGATCCACTAAGATGTTTTCTTAATGTCATTGTGAAAGTAGTTGGTGTGTGCGGATTAACGTATGGAATTCTTGAAACTTGCACACGCGCATAATTAGGGTTGGCTGAAATTAAAATTGGGTAGTTTTTATGGTTGGATCGAACTGTTAACACAATTTCGTTATCATATGGTTGATTGATTTTGGATACTCGACCACCTGAAACTAATCGATTTAATTCACCAGTCATTGCATGAGTAAATGATCCATCAAATGACATTATCTCATCTCTCTTTCGTACAAAGTATTACATTCTAGTATAACTGATATACAAGCAAATTAGCAAAAATAACAGAGTTCTCATGATATAAATATGTTTTAATGTTATAATTTTATTTATAAATAATCGTATGTATTATGAAAAAGGATGAAAGATAATGAAAATTGCAATCGTAACAGATAGTACTTCTTATTTATCAAAAGAAGAACAAGAAAAATATGGAATTCATATTGTTCATATGCCTGTAATGATTGATGGTAAAAGCTATGAAGAAGGCAGCAACATCTCAACAGATGAATTCTATGAAAAACTAAAAAACTCACAATCATTCCCAAGTACATCACAACCACCAATGGGTGAGTTGATTAACTTGTATGATTCATTGGCAGATGAAGGTTACGACACTGTAATCAGTATTCATTTAGCAAGTACCATTTCTGGTTTTTACAATTCATTGTCAGCACTTGCACCAACCATTGAAAACATTAAGGTAATTCCTTATAACTCAAAGATTACCGTAAAACTAATGGGTAACTTGGCAATCGAAGCTGCAAAGAAGGTACAAGCGGGGGCTAGCGTCGATGAAATCATTGAACATTTAGATCACGTTAGAGATACTATCGATGAAGTATTTGTTGTTGATGACCTACAAAACCTTGTAAGAGGTGGAAGACTATCAAATGCTTCAGCATTCCTTGGTAGCTTACTTAAGATTAAGCCATTACTGACTTTCGATAAGAAGAGTAATGAAATTGTGGCTTTTGAAAAGGTAAGATCTCGTAAGAAGGCACTTAAACGTACTGAAGAAATCTTCAAAGAAGCTGCATCTAAGGTTGATTATCCATTAAAAGCAATCGTGATTAATGGTAATGATCCAGAAGCTGGACATGAATGGAAAGAAAATATTCAACAATTATATCCAGATATGAGTATTGAAGAAAGTTACTTTGGACCTGTTATTGGTACCCATTTAGGTAACAAATCTCTTGCTCTAGCTTGGATGATTGATACTGACAAAAAGGACTAGTTTATGCTAGTTCTTTTTTTATCATTAAAAAACAATTAGAAAATACATTGCTTTTTCTAATAATTAGTTCTATACTCATAACAACTTATAAAGATATGAGGTGTTGTTTATGAAATACGGAATTATTGGAGCAGGAGCAATGGGATACAGGTATGGTGTTTTATTGCAAGAGAATGCTGGCGTGGAAGTAGATTTCATCGAAACCTGGGAACCTAACATTGAGAAGGTAAAGGAACAGGGTGGTGTTTACGTTTCACGTGACCACGAAAATAAACATTTAGTACCGATTAATATCTTTTATCCAGAAGATTATAAAGGACATCCAGATGTTTGGATTATCTTCAAAAAACAAATGCAACTGGAAGAAGAACTTAAGCGAGATAGTGCTGCTGGAATCTTCCATGATGATCAATATGCTTTTTCTGCAATGAATGGAATGGGGCATTTTGATAAGATTGAAAAGTATTTTGACAAAGATAAAATTGTTTGTGGTACTGCAATGATTGCGACCGTTTTAAATGGACCTGGTGATGTTGACTTCATGGGACCAGTAAACGGTGAAGCAATGCATTTAGCACCATACAATGATAAAGAACCTGATGAAACTGTTAAGGCTCTATTTAATGACTTGAAAGAAGCGAAATTAGGACCAATCATGGCCGATAATTGGATTAACATGTGTATGACAAAAGTAGTGTTCAACGCTGTTGTTAACACTCTTTGTACAATGTTTGAAGTTCAAATGGGACAATTCATTCAATACCCCAAAGCTCCTGAAATGGCTCGTCAATTATTTAACGAATCATTTGATGCATGTGAAAGAGCAGGGATCTATATGGATGAAACTAGAGATGAACAAGTTCAATCAGTTATTGATACAAGCCACACCCTAAAATATCATTATCCTTCAATGTATCAAGACTTCTCAAAAGGTAGGGAAACAGAAGTTGATTACATTAATGGATATATTGCCAAATTAGGTAGAGAAAAAGACTACGTTTGTCGCACTCATGAATTTGTTGTAAATCAAGTTCATTTGGTTGAACAAATGAGACAATTCAAATAATTAGTCACCAAATATAATTGTTTTGTAATTATAAAAATGATAGTATTAAGTTGTAACAAAAAAATTGGGAGTAGGTAGTTATGCGTAAAGTGCAGATGGAACGGAATGTGAACGTCTGACGAAAACTTAGGTTGCGATGTAACTGCCGCATTCGCCACAACTTTTTATAATATCAACTTTTTATAATTATATGAGTGGCAGCTCCACTAGGAGATGTCTTTTGATGAATGTTTCAACTTTATTCAGGGTTCCACGTATTAACGTAAGGGACGCCGCTACAATTGCTATTTTAATGGCAATGACTTATGTTTTAGGAAGAGTCGGTATACATACACCAATCGTTGTATTTACTTTCTCATTTTTAGCTACTGCTGTATTGGCTTCAATGTATGGACCAATCGTAGCAGGAATCGTAGGTGGGGTATATGACGTATTCGTTACCATCCTAAGCGGTCAAATGTATTTGCCTGGATTTACTGTATCAGCCGTTCTATCAGCTTTCATTTTTGGTTTATTCTTATACAAAAATGAAAAGTTCAGTCCATGGAAAGTTATTTTAGCTCAATTGATCATCACATTATTAGTAAATACTTTCTTGAATACTCTATGGTTATCAAT
This sequence comes from Apilactobacillus kunkeei, assembly GCF_001421115.1. Lineage (GTDB taxonomy): Bacteria > Bacillota > Bacilli > Lactobacillales > Lactobacillaceae > Apilactobacillus > Apilactobacillus kunkeei_F. The sequence continues at coordinate 79,337 of NZ_JXCW01000004.1, forward strand.
GTCCACATTGACAGCTGGATACAGTTTCAAGGTATTCTTAATGACTAGATTGATCAAACAACTTATTACAACACCAATCCAAATGGTGTTACTAGTAGTTGTGCTAGGCAATCCAATTATGCAAAAGTTGATAAAATCTCGTTGGAAATAATTTAGATTTGGAGTGTAATTATGAGTACTATCTATGATTACCAGTTAACTGAAATGAATGGGCAATCCATCAATTTTGGTTATTTAAAGGGTAAAGTTATCTTAATAGTTAATACAGCTAGCAAGTGTGGTCTTGCTGGACAATTAAAAGATTTACAATACTTATATGATAAGTACAAGAATCAAGGACTTGTCTTAGTTGGTGTACCATCCAATCAATTCCATATGGAATTAAATAGTGATGAAAAGACCAGCGAATACTGTCAATTACATTATGGGGTTACATTCCCAATGGCTAAACAAGCAAAAGTAAATGGCAAAGATGAATTACCATTATTTACATACTTGAAGTCAGCATCTGGTAAGGGTCGTATTAAATTTAATTACACCAAATTCTTGATTAATAAGAATGGTGAATTCGTAAAACGTTACTCACCATTAAAGAATCCACGTAAAATTGAACAAGATATTATCAATGAACTAGATCAATAACTAAAAGCATCCGTTTCGGGTGCTTTTTTTGTATAAAGGGGGGATTTAGCAGTGTTTAATCAGGAAACATTAAAGGAGACGCGATTAAGAACAATTGAATCATTAAAAGATTTATATGGTTTATTAGTTTCATCAGCAATTACATGGTTAGTAGCGTTAATTGGTGTTGCGTTAGAGACATTTCAAAACACACTAGAACGTGCATATTACTTTTTACCAAGTATGACACCTAAACATTTTGATAAAATTTATCATAACGATTTATCAAACACGTTCAAATATGGCTTTTTAATAATAATGAGCGCGATAGTATTATTTATTATTCTAATGTGGTTACAACGTAAACATGCATCTGTGATCCGTCGTATGGGTTGGTCAATCATTATTATTGTTATGGGTGGTTTGGTAATGGCACAAACACTTACTAATGTTTACATGAATCATGATAAAGGTATCAATTATTATCATCCAGAACGCATGTATGAACACCATAAAGGAGGAAAATAATTATGATTAATTATGGATCCAGCTATGTAATACAAGGTTTAATTGCAAAAGCAATATATTTATGGTTTATAACAACAGCCGTGGTATTGATCATAGTTATAGCAATGTTATTTGTCAGAAATTACTGGCGCGTACTAAAAGGAAAATATTAAATATATTAAGAGCATCCAATACGGATGCTTTTTTTATTCATATATTGATGGGGAATACAGAGAACGCTTCTCAGTTTATTTAAAATTACCTACTTTACATAATATATATTATGCGAAGTAGACTTAAAAAGAAGAATTAGCAATAATTTTCAATTTTACATTTATTTATAACTTAATTTGATTTATATATTCCCGTAATATGTTTATGGTATGATTTGTATAAATTCTTTGGAGGTTTTATTTATATATGATTACCTTTAGCAATCTATCTGGTAATAATGATCCAAGTTATTGGTTAGATCTTTATTCAGATTCGTTTCCAATTAACCAACGAATTGATTTCAATGATTTAACTAATATTGCTAATTCTAATGATTCCGTTCAAATGTTGTTAATTCAGTTAAACGCTCAAAATGTCGGCATTATTTATCTTGTTGATTTTGACGATCAAGCATTCATATTATATCTTGCTATTGATGCTAATATGCGTGGTAACGGTTTAGGAAAATCCACCATAAACGCCTTAAAATCAAGGTTTAACGATGGTTTTATTCTGGAATCTGAATCTGTTTTAGTCGATTCTGCTAATCCTAAACAACGAAATGCTAGATATCGTTTCTATACCAATAACGGTATGATTGATACTGACTTAGCAAGCAAGGATTCTGATGACGAATTCCACCTACTTACTTCAAATAAGGATGCTGGTGTTGATCTATACAAGAAAGCTAACCAAATCCTTGGCTTAGACGTGGATGTAATTAAATACCATAAATAGCAAAAAAATAGGACGCTCTCTGCTGCACGTTTAAATGTTTGTATGTATAGTTATACATTTGCGTGCAGTGTGAGACGCCCTAAATACATAAGATTATTTTGATAAGACTTATAATGATGGTTTTTAAGTTTCATATGATAAAATGCATTCATACTTAATTTTAAGGAGAAGCAAAATGAATGTTTTAAAGTTAAAAAGATCTACATATTTAATTATTGGGATAATAATTATATTGGTTGCTCTGTGGATTAGAAATACCATTGATAATGGTAAGTTTTATCAATTTACAAATAACAATGCTGGATTGCTTGTAAAAGCTGATGAAAACAAAAAAATTATTTGGAAAATGGTAAACCAAGACTCAGATATTACATATCTATATTTCAACAAGAATAACCAAGTATTAATTGCTGAAGACAAATCTGATCTAAATGGAATCTATAAGAATCCAAACAATTACAGTGATGATATCGGAACATTTAAAAATAACGGTGGCGAAATTACTTTCAACATCAAGTACGACGAAGAACAAGTTAACATCAAACTTTACAATTTAAAGAAGGTTAACGACAACAAATTTGTTGGTATTAGTGAAACTGACTCTGGTAGTACCTCATTTAAGAAGAACATCACAATTACCAAAGATGGTTATATTAAGTAAAAAAGGGCGTCTACGTCTGTTAAAAAAAGCATTCCAAAATGGAGTGCTTTTTATTTGTCATCGATTAATCTAAATTTGATTTTAGCCCCTACTTCTTGGGAACTATTAGCATGATCAACTTTGACATTTAATTGTTTGAATGGGAAGGTTGCTTGCATATGAGTAACTCTATTAGACATATCAGGCATATTCTTCATTAATTCGTTAATATCCAATCTCTTGGTGTAGAAACGAACAAGTGCCCTAACCCAATTAATTCCGGTTGCTCTACTTAAGAATATTGTTTCAGTTAAACGTAGCGGTCTAATACCAACATACTCTGATTCGCCATTCTTATTTTGATTAAACAAGATTTGGACTAATCCAATCCAGTTGGAACTTTGAATATGGGATTTAGATTCTTCAATATCTCTTTGTAATGCTTCATCATCTAAGACATATGGCGTTTCGTATGCAGTTACATAATCTAAGTCACTCTTATTATTACTAATTAGCTTTTCTGTTGAGATGAAGTAACTTTCATCTTGAGCCACAAAGAAGTTTAGTGCATAGGTAACATCCTTAGGTAAAACAACCCCTGTTTCTTGATCAGGTGGTAATACTTGAACGTTTAAATCAGTGTATTTCTTCAATTGCTTTAGTAAGAAATGTCTGTTTCCTGGAATGAATACTCTAACTGGTTTTTCCAGTTCAATGATATTTAGAATTGCCCCTAATTGAATTGGTTCAATATATTGCTTATCACTAATTTGTGGACTTAATGATAATGCATTTGGATTGTTATTCATCACAATTGTCTTGTAACCGATTTTGTGTAGTTGGATTAACATTTCAGCTGTGTAGTAATCAGCAGCTGTATTAGGACCTAGCTTGTTTCCACCACGGCCGATTACTAGAGCGGTCTTCTCTGATTCTTGACTAGATTCGTTTTCAATTTCATAACTACTGTAGAAAGAACGAATGTTTTGATCAAATTCACCAGCTGAAGGTTCAATTGCCTTATATGTTGGGTATTCACCAGCAGCGTGATATAACTCTCTAACTTTTTCGATTGGTTGATGCCATGTTTCAGCCATCATACCATCACCAAAGCCATGATCATGAGCAACTTCAATGGTGCTTAGTTTCATTGGTTCTTTAATTATTAGTTCTTCTACATCCAATAATTCTTTTAGTTTGTAGAAATAGAATTGGTTAATCTTAGTTAATTCTTCTAATTCATCAACTTGGTAACCACGTCTTAGCGCTTCAATTAGCACTAATAAACGGTCTGACTTAGGGTGAATCAATTGACTGATTAATTCATCACTACTGATTTCGTACATGCTTGGGAGAACATCACGAGGTGAGAATTGAGAACTACGCAAAGCTTTCAACATTGCTTCTTCAACAGTCCTACCTACCCCAATCGTTGAACCAACAGACTTCATTGTAGTATTTAGATGTTGATTAGCTTCTGGAACATTATCAAATGGCCAGACTGGCATCTTAATTACCACGTGGTCTAATGTTGGCTCCATGATTGGTGTTAAACGGTGATAGTTAGCGTGTAATTGAATTTCTGGTAATGAATTACCTAGTAAAAGATTTGTACATACGTAAACTAATGGATAACCTGTAGATCTCGCAGCTAGTGCTGAACTACTGTTAATCAACGGATTAATTTTTGTGATGTAGTAATTACTACCATCGTTAGGATCTAGGGCAAATTGAATATGACATAAACCAACGATATTCAATAAGTCCATCATCTTAAACGTTGCAGTTCTTAGACTTTGATACTCAATATCGCCCAGTGTTTGAACTGGAGAAATTACGATTGAATCACCAGAATGGACACCAACAGCATCGATATTTTCCAAACCACTAATTAGAATCTTGGTGTTGGTTTGATCCCTAACCGCAACAGTTTCGATTTGTTTGTAACCAACGATACTCTTTTCAATGATACATACGCTGTCGTCTTTAAATTCGTCTTCTAACATGTCAGAAAGTTCTTCAGCATTATTACAGATGATTCTTTCAGTACTTTCCTTACGGCTAACTTTTTTGATGTTAACCGGGAAACCAATTTCTCGAACGACTTCAAATGCTTCGGATTCACTTCTAACGATTTTAGAAGGTACTGCTGGTTCATCGATACTATTAATAGCAATCTTCATCTTATCTGGATTATTAATAACCTTTAAAGACTCTTTAGAGATCCCTAAAACACGGACTCCTAAATCACTTAGAATTCCTTGGTTTAATAGTTCTTGTGTAACGTGAATTGCTCTTAATCCCCCAGCGATTGGAATAATTGCATCAGGAGATTCCTTCTTAATTACATCAAGAACATTTTTTAAATTAATTTCTTTTATAAATACATTAGCCGGTTGAACTTCTGAAAGTGTAAGTGAAAAAGGATTATTATCAATCACTAAAACTTGAACGCCATTTTTCTTTAAGGCTGTCATCATTTGAAATGCAGCAGCATCAAGCTCAGTTTCACTACCAATTTTAGAAGGTCCACCACCTAAAATTAATACCTTCTTGATTTTATTATCTATCATTAGTTATCTCCTTTGTGAGCTAACGTTTTCTAGAAATTCTTCAAACAAGTCTGCACTATCTTGTGGACCAGGTCCACCATCTGGTGAGAATTGAACAGAAAAAGCAGGATAATCACGATGTCTGATACCTTGGACAGTACCATTAACTAAATCAACATATGTAATCAATAACTGATCATGGATGATTGATTTAGGATCAACAGCATATCCTTCGCTTTGTGATGCATAGATGATTTGATTGGTAATAACTTGTCTAATTGGATGATTACTACCATGATGTTCTCCGTCTAATTTGTAAACGTTGGCATCATTGGCTAATGCAAACAATTCATGTCCTAATCCCATCGCAAACATTGGGATTTCTTTTTGGACTTCTCTAATCATCTGTAAGACAGAATCTGGTAAATCTCTTGGAGAACCAGGTCCGGTTGATAAAACAACACCATCAGGGTCTAAATCAAATATTTCCTGGCTAGTTGTTTCAAATGGCATCACAATAACGTTACAATCAAGGTCAGCCAACTTACGTAAAATACCGTATTTAAGACCGAAATCAATCAATACAATATTGTATCCATCACCAGTATTTGGAAATGGAGCCTTAGTAGATACTTGATTTACTTGTTGGTTAGTAAGCACCGTTGCATGAAGTTGATCAAAAGCATGTTCGTCATCCATATCAACAATACTTGCCTTCATTGTTTGTTTTCGATTTAATCGTCGTGTTAATTCTCTAGTATCAATTCCAGCAATACCAGGAATGTTATGTTGCTTTAAAAATAAATCTAAGTTTAAGTTTCCTAATCTATTGGTAGAAATATTGGAGTATTCTTTGACAACTACTCCTTTAGAATTAGTTACAATCGCTTCAAAGCTTTTGTGGTTAATTCCAGTATTACCAATAGATGGCTGTGTAAACACAATGATTTGATTATGGTAAATTTGATTTGTTATAACTTGTTGATAGCCTAACATATTAGAATTTACAATAATTTCTCCAGTTGTGGTTGCTTCAGCTCCGAAGGCTCTACCTTTATATGAAGTTCCATCTTCTAATATTAAATATCTAGTGGTCATAACAACAATCTCCTTAAATATTTTATTTAAGAGTTACTTTTCATCAATTTCAACAGAATCTTGATCATCGATTTCATCAACTTGAACATTGATGATTTCTTGTTTTGAAGTTGGAATGTTCTTACCAACAAAGTCAGCTCTAATTGGTAATTCACGGTGTCCACGATCAACTAATACAGCTAATCTGATGTTCTTTGGACGTCCTAATTCAGCAATTGCTGATAAGGCAGCGTTAATAGTTCTACCAGTGAATAAAACGTCATCAACTAAGATGATGTTTTTGTCCTTTAATGAAACAGCTTCATCAGAAAGAACTGCTGGTTCGTTGTCAGTGTGTTGAATATCATCACGATACTTTGTAACGTCGATTCCAACTACAGGAACTTCTTTGTTTTCAAGTTTTTGTAAACGGTTAGCAATGCGTTTAGCAAGATAAATCCCACGAGTCTTAATACCAACTAATACTAGGTTATTTACCCCTTTATTTTTTTCGATAATTTCGTAAGTAATACGAGTTAACGCTCTTTGCATGGCCATTTTATCAACAACGACTTTACTCATTACAAATCCTCCTATTTTTGATTGTACTTATTTCTTAATTTAGTAATTGTTTGTTCAAAAATTTCTGGCAATGGTGTTTCAAAAATCATTTGTTCGTTGGTTTTTGGATGAACGAAGCCTAATTTCTTAGCATGTAAGAATTGCCCATTACCCTTTAAAGTATTCTTGGGTCCGTATAGAGGATCCCCTGCGAGTGGATGACCAATATACTTCATATGAACTCTAATTTGGTGCGTACGACCTGTTTCTAAGAAACATGAAACAAGTGTATATTCTCCACCGAATCGTTTTAAAACCTTAAAATGAGTAACGGCATTCTTTCCATCATCTACGATTGCCTGTTTTTTACGGTCTTTTTTAGATCTACCAATTGGTGCGTTAATAACGCCACTATTTTCTTTGATATTTCCATGTACTAACGCAATATATTCACGAATGTTTGATTTATCCTTTAGTTGTTTGGATAAAGATTCATGAGCATAATTATTCTTAGCAACCATTAATAGACCAGATGTATCTTTATCAATTCTATGAACGATTCCCGGTCTATAGGTTCCATTAATTGTTGAAAGTGGTGAATGATAAAGTAATGCATTCACTAATGTATGATCAGGATGTCCTGGAGAAGGATGGACAACCATTCCTTGCGGCTTATTGACGACAATTACATCATCATCCTCATATACAATATCAATGTCGATGTTTTCAGGTTCCACGTTCATTGTTTCTGGTTCAGGAATGGTTACCTGAATTACTTCACCGTCTTTAACATCGTATTTTGCCTTTTTCTTTTGTCCATCCACCAAGACTAATCCGTCTTCAATCAAACTTTTGGCTCTTGAACGACTTAAATCTTCAACGTTATCAGTTAATGATTTGTCTAGTCGAACATTTCCCTTTGTGACTGTATAAGTTACTGTATCTTTAATCTAAATCACCATCTCTTAATATTGCAAAAAATAACAAGATAATTCCGAATGTAATGCAGATATCTGCGAAGTTAAACACTGGGAAATTAATAAAATCAACTTGGAACATATCAACTACATAACCTTGTAAGAAACGGTTAATGAAGTTACCTAAAATTCCAGCTAATAAAATTGTTGTACTTGTTAAATAAAGCTTTCTACCCTTTAATTTTATCATAAAATAAACAATCGCTACGACTGCTACTAAGGTAATAATTGAAAACAACCATTGTTGGCCTTCCAAGATACTCCAAGCAGCACCACTGTTATGCAGATTGGTAATTGATAATACTCCAGGGATGATTGTTGTACTCGATGTTTCTGAAATGTTTGCAGAAATCCAAATTTTGATTGCTTGATCAATTCCAACAAGGGCACAGAAGCTAATTAAAATATATACAATTGGCATTGAAAAACTCCTTTAGAATAGTCCGGTAATCTTACCATCATTATCAATATCCATGTCTAAAGCGGCTGGATGTGATGGTAACCCAGGCATTGTTAGAATCTTACCAGTTAATACAACGATGAACCCTGCACCTAGTTTAGGTTGGATGTCAGAAACATTAATCGAGAAGTCAACTGGTGCTCCTAACTCTTTAGCATTATCAGTGAATGAGTATTGAGTCTTAGCGACACAGATTGGTAACTTATCCCAACCGTTTTTAACCAATTTCTTTAGTTGTGTCTTAGCTTTATTACTTAATACAACACCATTTCCGCCATAGATTTTGGTAACGATGGCGTTTAACTTGTCCATAAAGTCATCATCGTTGTTGTATAGTGGTTTAAATTCTTGATTGTTGTCACATACATTAACTAATTCTTCAGCTAATTCTGTTGCACCAGCTCCACCATTTTCCCATACAGTTGTATTGAATGGTTTTACACCTTGTTCTTTGATGTAATCGTTTAGTGCGTTAATTTCTTTTTCAGTATCGCTAGTAAATTCATTTACAGCAACTACAACCGGTTTGTTGTATTGCTTCATGTTAGCAATGTGTCTACCTAAGTTTTTAGCACCCTTTAGCAATGCATCTACGTTTTCTTGATTTAAGTCGTTTTTGTTAACTCCACCATTTAATTTTAATGCTCTAACAGTAGCAACAATAACAATCGCATCTGGACGTTTACCTAGCTTTTCAGATGTAATGTCTAGGAACTTTTCTCCACCTAAATCGGCACCGAAACCAGCTTCAGTAATTGCGTAGTCCGCATGTTGAATGGCTGCTTTAGTAGCTAAAATACTGTTACAACCATGAGCAATATTAGCAAAAGGTCCACCATGAATGAATGCTGGAGTGTGTTCTAGTGTTTGAACTAAGTTTGGCTTGATCGCATCCTTTAATAGTAAAGCTAATGCACCAGTAACGCCCAAATCACTAACAGTAACTGGTTGTCTATCGTAGTTGTAACCAATTAGGATTTTACCTAATTTTTCTTTTAAGTCGTTTAAATCTTCACTTAAACATAAAACTGCCATGATTTCACTTGCGACAGTAATGTCAAAGCCATCTTCACGAGGAACACCAGATGTACGTCCACCCAATCCAACGATTACGTTTCTTAATTCTCGGTCGTTAATATCAACTACTCTCTTCCAGGTAATTGTTCTAGGATCAATGTTTAACTTGTTACCATGATGAATATGATTATCAATTAGTGCTGATAAGGTGTCATGTGCTTCAGTAATAGCAGGAAAATCACCAGTAAAGAATAGGTTAATATCTTCCATTGGAGCTACTTGAGCATATCCACCACCAGTAGCACCACCCTTAATTCCCATAACAGGTCCAAGTGATGGTTCTCTTAGTGCAATTGCTACAGACTTATTAATTCTGTGGAATGCGTCACCTAAACCAATGGTTAAAGTTGTTTTACCTTCACCAGCAGCGGTTGGATTAATTGATGTTACTAAAATCAGTTTACCGTTTTTTGAACCTGCGAATGGTAAGTTGATTTTCGCTTTATATTTACCATAAGGATCCATTTGATCGTCACTTATATTTAAACTTGATGCAATTTCGCTAATGTTTTTTAACTCAGCTGATTGTGAAATTTCAATATCTGTTTTCATGGTAAGAACATCTCCTAGAATTATGTAATTTATTTTTTTAGTAAGTTGCTTAGCTCAATTATTGAATTGACAGGCAATAGCAATCTATAGTGCTTTTTGTTAACTTCAATATCTGCAGTATGCTTAGTGAAACTAACGTTATCAATGTCGCTAATATTTGCTTCCAACCATTTTGGATTCATTAGCTTACTTACTGTTATTTTATCATCTTCAATGGTAATTCTTCTAAAAATAATTTGGAAAATCGCAAATAAGAAGAATACTAAAAAGAAAAAGATTGTAATCCATTGAATCACTGTTACTTCAAGCCAGAAAATAATTCCAATAAATAGAAGAGCAAAGGTCCAAGCCCAAGTAATTACTGTATATAAAGGTTCTGGCTGGTATAAAAATGTTCGTTTTTGGGTTATCATTAAGTAAAACCTTCCTTTGGAGAATTAGATTATGTTTAAATTATACACTGATGCGGCCACAATGAACAATTCTGGGAACAGTTCTTGTGGAATTTTAATTGTTCATGATAGTGAACAATACCAAGAAAAACTTAAATTAACTTCAAAAGACAATCATGAAGCAGAGTTTGAAGCTTGTCTCCTTGGCTTTAAGGCGATTTCACCGTTAACCAATAAGGACTCAATCATTGTTTATTATACAGACAGTAAAATTGTTCATGAAAGTTTAGAAAAACAATACGCTAAACACTATCAAGAATATGTTGATCAAATTCTAGAAGAACAATCTAAGTACAGTATGGTAATTAATAATTGGATTCCAGATACAAAAAATGAAGGTGCCCATAATCTTGCGACACAGGCCCTTCACTTATTTTACTAATTTAATATAATTTTCAATTGGTTTACGATATTCATCGAGATCGTAATCGACTTTATCAGCAATCATTTCTGCTAAAATCTTACCTACTAAAGGTCCAGTTGTTAAACCAGATGATCCTAGTCCACTGCCGACTAGGATTTTTTCGTATCCAGGGATGCGTCCAAAGAATGGAGCGAAATCTGAGGTATATGCTCTGGTTCCAATCTTTACTCTAATTAGGTTTTCAGCATTAATTTGATTAGACATGCTGTGAGCACTATTTAATAGGTCATCAATAATATCCGCATCGGCAGATAAATCGAATCCTTTATCATTTTCATGACTAGCTCCCACAATTAAACGTCCATTACCTAATGGGATGAAATCTGATTCACCTTCAGGCATTACAACTGGCATATCAACGTTAGCACCAAGAATTTGAGTGGTAGATAACTCAATTAATTGTCCCTTTTGCGGTCTAACATCAACATCTAAAGGAAGTTCTTTTAAAATGTCCTTCGTCCAAGCACCAGTTGCTAAGATAATATTATCGAATTCTAAAACTTGTCCATCTAATTCAACATTACCATCTTTATTAATTGATACAGGTTGATTGATTATTGTTAAATTCTTTTTCTTAGCGATCTTGGTCAAATGACTAGCGTATTTATCACCATTCAATCTAGCACCACCTGAAACAAATACACCAGGATAGGAATTATCAATAATCGGAACGAATCTCATTACCTCATCTGCAGTTAATTCCTTAATTTCACCAATAGTATCAGTTTCATCACGACGTTCTTCAGCTAATTGATAAAGTTCTTTTAGCTTTTCAGAATCTTCACGTGTAATGATGGTACCGCATTGGTTATAAATGCTTTCAGGCATTTTGGATTGCTTAGATATTTGTCTTAACAATGTTGCCCCGTCACGAGCTAGGTTATACCATTTTTTGTTTCTTCTCTTTGATAACCATGGCGAAATGATACCTGCAGCTGCCTTTGTGGCTTGACCGTTACCATCATCAAACATGGTTACTTTAAAATCATTACCAGAATCTAGTTGGCTTAAGAAATAAGCTGCCGTTGATCCGACAATTCCGCCACCAATAATCGCTATTTTCTTGGTCAATATATACACCCTTTATTTTCTAATCTTTTTACCCCAGAATTGGAAATAATCGGTTCTTAAGTAACCGTTGTATAGTTTACGAGTCTTAGTTGGAGCTTGGCCGTAGAACTTATCAAATTCCAAATCTGATGTAAGGAAGTACTTAGACCAACTAGTCATTGGTTTAAATACGCGTCCTAAGCCCTTGTATAGCTTACGAACTTCTTGTTTATCACTTAAACGTTCACCATATGGTGGGTTTGAAACAACCACACCATTAATCTTGTCAGTCTTGAAGTCTAAAACTGACAACTGCTTAAATTGAATATCATGAAGTAATCCAACTTCTTGAGCATTTACTTTAGCAATATCAATCATGTTTCCATCTACATCAGATGCCATGATATCAAGTTCTTTGTCGTAGTCAGCTTTTTCATCAGCTTTGTTTCGAACATCTTCAACGACGTCTTCATCTACCCAATCCCATTTTTCACATGAGAATTCACGGTTAAAACCAGGTGCAATGTTTCTTGCAATCATTGCTGCTTCGATTGGAATAGTTCCAGATCCACACATTGGATCTAAGAAAGGCATGTCTGGGTACCAACTAGTTAACATAATTAGTGCTGCAGCCATATTTTCCTTGATTGGTGCAGGACCTTTGGCAACACGGTAACCACGTTTGAATAAACTTTCACCAGTTGTATCTAGAGTAACTATAACATGATCTTTATTAATTCTAGTTTCAAGCTTGTAAAGTTGACCGGTTTCTGGAAGTCTTGTACGACGGTGGTATGTTTCATTTAATTTATTTACTACCGCCTTTTTAGCGATTGCTTGAACGTCTGGAACACTGTGTAATGCAGAGTTGTGTGAACGTCCGTTCATTGGGAATTGAGCATCCATTGGTAACAATTCGTCCCAAGGAAGTGATTTAACATTTTGGAATAAATCTTCAAAAGTCTTAGCTTCGAATTCACCAACAATAATTTCAACACGATCGGCGGTTCTTAGCCAAAGGTTAGTATTGATAATGTCTTCAATTGTTCCTTCAAATCTAACTCTTCCGTTTTCGACTTGAACTTCATAACCCAAGTCACGAAGTTCTCTACCAACTAAAGCTTCAATTCCGGCGGCACAAGTGGCCATTAATTTAAAAGTTTTCATTTAATTCATCCTTTTTATGAATTATTTATTTTCAATAAAAAAAGGGAGGAAGAAAACTTCCACCCTTTTCCTGAATGGTGTACATTCCTGTAAGCCATGTTTTGTGCTTTATATTTAAGTCAGGCCTTTAAATATAAAGTAGTAATCATCTATCTGAGAAATAAATTTCTCCCCCACACTTGGTTCAATTTCCGTGTGTGAAGCTCCCCTACCAAAGTTTGGGTTTCCCGCTCGCGGGGTTTACCGCGTTCCACCAGTATCGTTTCCGATCCTGTATCGTCACTGTGGCACTTTCAGAAGTACTAAAGCATAGCAAAAACCTTAGCTCGTTTCTTCGCCATTACTACAAATTGTAGTCCCCCGGCTTATTTTTTCACCGAGCACGAACACTACAAGCATCGCAGCTTGTGCGAGAGTGGACTTTCCTCAGCCAACATAAGTTGACCGCGATTACTCAGAACATACACCAGTTATTAACGATTAATATCTGTCATGCTACTTGGTCCTTCAGTAGAACCAAATACACGTTGTTCTAGGTTAGATACACGTTTTAGAAGTTCATTTTCAATACGTGTTCTACCTAAAGTATCATGATTTGATGGTGCTGAATTTGAATCATTGAAATAACCAGATGGAGAAACGCTTGGTTCTGGTGTAACAGTACCAGCAGATTGCTTTAATCTTTGTACTTCCATTCTTAGTTGATTGTTTTCGTTTTCTAGACTATTGATTCGGTTATCGAATGCTTGGTAGTCCTTGATAATACCGTCCAAGAAAGTATCTACTTCATTTGGATCGTACCCTCTCATCTTTTGAGAAAAAGTCTTTTCTAAGATGTCCTTAGGGGTAAATTGTATATTGTTCATTATTCACACCTCATATCATAAATAATCACGAACAAGTATTATTGTACCAGAAATTTAAACATTTTCAATTTATTCCTCAAAATTATTTAAATTATTTTGGTACTCATTCGCGGCTTCTTGTAGTTCGTCAAAATCAATTAAATGATAATCATAGTCATGTATTTCTGAAAATCTTTTAATCTGCTCATAATCATATTGTGTTTTACCAGGATTGTCAACATCATAGATTAGTAGCGCTCTATCCGTGTGGTTGAGCATAAAATCCTGATATGCTCTTAACTGCATTGGTGATTTATATGGATCATTAGAAACACTGGCAGAGAAGTCTACTTTATTAATACTTTGTGATAATTTCATTTGATTTTGTTCGTTCCATTGGTTACCAAACTCCTTGAATGGTAGCATCATAGAAATTTGAAATTCATCTGGATATTCCTCTTTTAGCTGATCTGCTACTTCGACTGTCCATTGTTCGACACCCATTTGACCACCAGTTATTATCCAATCGACCCCATCTTCAATTGCTTGTTTTAAATTATTTTCAATTACATTTTTGATAACTAGTTCTTTTGGATCCTTATCACCAAACACGCCTAGTTCATAACTTCGATATCCGGTTACCCAAAGTCTTGAGATATTAACACCCCCCACCTTATTATCAACTTTTTAGTACTAATGGTATAATATCATTAATAAACTTACAGTAATAATTTATTATTTTTTGAAAGGTGGTACACATGGCTATCCGTTATCCAAATGGTAAGGCTTATAATACCGGCTTGGATAAAAAGAATTCATCACCCAAGAGTAGATACGTAAAACCAACATTATATGGTGGTCGTGGAATGACTCTTGAAGAAGAATTGAATCGAAGCAATGAGTATTATTTAAGTAAAGATATTGCCGTAATACACAAAAAACCAACCCCTATTCAAATCGTTAAAGTCGATTATCCTAAAAGAAGTGCAGCTACGATAAAGGAAGCGTATTTTCGTAAGGCATCTACTACTGATTATAATGGTGTATATAAAGGAAGATACATTGACTTCGATGCAAAGGAAACTAAAAATAAAACATCGTTTCCACTATCTAACTTCCATGAACATCAGGTAGAACATATGAGAAAATGTATTGATAATGGCGGGATTTGTTTCGCGATTATCAAATTCGTAGTGTTAGATGAAGTTTATTTATTCAAGGCTTCCGACCTCTTTTATTTCTGGGATAAGCAAAATAATGGTGGAAAAAAATCCATAAAAAAGGATATAATTGAAGAACTTGGTTATAAAATTAATTATTCATTAAATCCCACGATACCTTATTTGGATGCCGTGGATGAATTAATATAGACCGTAAAGGAGAATAGTAATGTCTCAAAACAATCCTAACTTGGACAGTCGTGTCCAAAGAAACCAAAAGCAACATAAATCGTCTAAACACGCTACATGGATCAAAAAGGTCATTGTAGGTGGATTAGGATTTATTTCATTGCTAATCGTGCTAGGAAGTATCGTCTTCATGATTTATGCTTCCAGTGCACCTGAAATTAGTTATCAATCACTATCAAGTGATAACTCAACCAAGATTTATGACAATTCTGGCCATGTTATTTCACGATTAGGTGTTCAAGATCGAGATTATATCAAGTCCGACAAGATTCCTAGTCAGCTAAAGAATGCGATTGTCTCAATTGAAGACCGTCGTTTCTACAAGCATCATGGTGTTGACCCAATCAGAATTATGGGAGCTTCATTATCAAACATAACTTCTGGATCTTTAAATCTTCAAGGTGGTTCTACACTAACTCAACAATTAGTTAAGTTGTCAGTGTTCTCTACTGCTGCTTCTGATAGAACTTTCAAGAGAAAGGCTCAAGAAGCATGGTTAGCACTTAAGATTGAACGCACTTATTCAAAGCAACAAATTCTAGAATTCTACATTAATAAGGTATACATGGGTAACAACGTATACGGTATGGAAACCGCTTCTGAATACTACTTCGGTAAATCATTAAGTAAGCTTTCCATTGCACAAACTGCTTTACTAGCTGGTATGCCTCAATCACCTAGTTACTACAACCCTTACGTATATCCTCAATATGCAAAAGAAAGAAGAAACGAAGTATTGAACGCTATGGCATCATATGGTGCTATTACTCAAAAGCAAGCAGCAGATGCTAAGAAGACAAGTATCAAGTCTGGTTTAGTTAAGAATCCTAAGAACAGTTCATTCGAATCTGTTAAAGAAAAATATATTGATTCATATCTAAAACAAGTTATTCAAGAACTTAAAGCCAAGGGTTACAACACTCAATCTGGTTTGAAGGTTTACACTAACTTAGATTTATCTGCGCAAAAGAAACTTTATGATTTAGCAAATAACGATGCATCCGTTGGATTCCCTAACAACACCATGCAAGTTGGTGCAACATTAGTAAATCCAAAAACTGGTGCCGTTAACGCAATGATTGGTAATAGAAAGACTGATATTCAATTAGGTTTAAATAGAGCCGTACAAACCGATAGATCAAGTGGTTCTACTGCAAAACCATTAATGGATTACGGTCCAGCAATTGAATACCTAAACTACCCTACTTATCAATTAGTTCACGATACTCCTTACACTTATGCTGGAACTAGCACAACTCTAAAGGATTTTGATGGTAGATATGAAGGTACAATTTCAATGCACAAGGCATTGGTTGAATCAAGAAATATTCCAGCCATCAGAACTCTTGAAAATGTTGGTGTAAGTAAGGCAACCGACTTCTTAAGTTCATTAGGTATGTCATTCAGTGATCCACTATCACTACAAAATGGTATTGGTTTATACATTTCAACCGAACAAGAAGCTGCCGCTTACTCAGCATTTGCTAACAATGGTGTATATCACAAACCATACTTAATTAGTAAGGTTGTTACTCCTGATAACGAATCACATGATTTCAGTTCTGAAGGTTCTCAAGTAATGAGTCCTGCTACTGCATTCATGATGACATCAATGCTAAAAGGTGTTATGAACCAATCAAACGGTTCTGGTACTGCAGCCTACATTCCTGGTTTATACCAAGCTGGTAAGACAGGTACTACTCAATACCCTGACAACACTTACAACGGTTATCTACCTGCATATGCAGCAATGGATTCATGGTTCACTGGTTACACTCAAAACTATGCCCTATCTGTTTGGACCGGATATGATCACCCTTATCAAACCGGTAATTATATAACAGCCGCTCAAACTGATATCGCTCAAAGAATTTACAAGTACGAAATGCAATACATTTCTCAAAACCAAACTAATAGCGATTGGGTAAAACCAAGTAATGTAACTGCTGTTAAGTCTGGTGGTCAAACTGAGTACTACAAAGACGGTTACTCATCTATTCAAGGTGATAAGACAACCGGTTATGCTGGTGGATCACTTTCATCAGTACTAGATAGTACTAAGAAGCAAACAAAGGATACTAAGTCAAACAAATCATCAGATGATGATGACGACAAGGATTCTCAAAAGGATAAAAACGAAGCTAAGAAGAGTGCTGGTTCAAACGGTAACAACAATAATGATTCAAACAAGAATCAACAAAATAACCAAAACCAGAACAACAATAATGGTAATAACACAAATAATGCCAATAATAATAATCAACAAAATAACAACAATGGCAATAACAACAACCATTAATTTATAGCTACGAAAAAAGCACCTAGAAAAATTCTAGGTGCTTTTTTATTTGTATTATTATTTATCAATTTTAAATAAAGGAATATCTGGCTTATTTTGTGTTCCCTTATCGCTAAATTTAGCGCTCTTGTTAAACTTTTGTTCATGGTTGCGACGATTACGTTCAACATCAGCTGGCGTCTTGATATTAGCTTTTTCCCAGTTGACTAGAATTCTATCCATATACTTCAAACTATATACTTGATTTAAAACAGACTCTCTAAGCGCCAACTTAATCATTTGAGGATCGTATTCATCATCATTAATCCATTGATTGATAGTTTCAATTTCGATTGGCGATAATGGTCGACCAAATTCTGATTCGATGGAATTAAATACCTTTTTACGATCTGATTCTGTAACCTCATTGGAAGGCATATTACCTTCCAAAACTTCGTTTGAAGTTTCATCTTCTGAAGTTTCTTGATCTAATTCTGATAACTTTTCGTACATTAAAGAGAAATCATAGACATCAAAAGCTTGCCCTTTTGCATTTGATAGTGTCTTAATTCTCATTAATTTTTTCTCAACTAGTTCATGCAAGACTTGGTAAGCCTTTGCGTTTGAAAAACCAGTCGCGTTGGTGATCTCGTTGATATCAGGGAAATAATTACCTATATCGATGTTTCTTTTAATTTGAAGATAAATCACCAGTTGGTCACTATTCATTCCTAATTTAGGATAATTCTTTAATAGATAATTAGAAATGGTAGTTTGACCTGATTGAAGTATCGTCTTTGCAAATTTATCCATTAAAACATACCCCTTTATCTATACGTTAGCAATAAATCTTAGTACTTTACCTGTCTTAAAATCAATGACAGCATAGTTTAATTCATTTTTAGAATTAAAGTAGCTAACTGCCCAAGCAGGTTTTTCGTTAAAGATTGTTGGAGCAACACTAATCAACTTAGCAATTCTTTGCTTTTGGTTAGCGACACTTTTGGCTTCATTTGCTGAAATCCCATCTTTGACGTTGGCAACATTAATGCTACCAGTCTTCTTTTCAATTATTACGTATTGTTTTTGGTTGTCTTTATTAGGACCTTCAATAGTGTAATAAGTTCTATTTAAATCAGACATGTAGAAGTGATCAACTGATTTAATACCAACCTTCTTTTCTGCCAATGTAGTCGCTTGGTGCTTAGCAGATGAAAGCGGTTGTCTAGCCCATAGGAATAGACCCATGATTATTAAAAATAAAACGATAATGACTCCGATTAACCATTTAAAAATTCTGAAATAGTTAATCTTCTTTAAAAACGAAACGTTCATCTTCTGACTCCCTTACACCTTTTTTAGTTTTTCGATAATCTTTCTTTTATCAAGTAGTTGTGGCTTGATATGACTCGGAATTAAGTCAATTAGATTACTACCATATGGTCCTTCAATGACTTCCTTATCTCTTAGATAAATTAATCCCTTTGAACCAGATAATTCTATCACATCTTTAATCGCATCTTTGATATTTAGGATGCTCAACGGTATGGACAATCCATCATTTGGATTACCATGCTCACTGTTGATTAAATCATATTGCGCTTGTAAGTAGATATCATCAAAAGAATCGATAGCCATTGAATCAATGATTAATGTATTTATTGGTTTATTCTTGTTACGTAACGATTTTAATAAATCATTATTTCCAACAATTATGTTCTGTGAATCAACCACAATCTTCTTAACGATTTTGTCGTCATTTCCACTGAAATCCTGACTTAAGATGACGTTCTGTTCATTCACATCTGATTCATACAAGGACTTGGCAATTTCTTTTACTCGTTGTTTGGAACGAGTAAGAATAAATGAATTACCCTTATTATACTTCATCACTTTTTCAAGTGGCATCGGAATTTGCAAGGCTTCATCTAGGATCAAATTAACTTGTCCATTTAAATCATTTTCATCTTCAAACTTAATCATTCGTGTATTTTGACGTTTTAATTCCAATTTATCGTAGAAATATTGAGAACGTTTTGAAGAATAGATAGCACTATCTAAGAAAATAATCCCCTTGAAGTACTTATATAGTTCGTTTGGTAGAATGTTTTCATTTCTAACCAATCCACCATACAATAATCCATTTTCAACATCCTTATCTTCATTAACACTAAAAGCGAAGACTAGTTGTTTACCTAATTTGTTTAGCTTAAACAAACGAACTAGGTTATTTTCGATGAATGAACAGTATTCTTCTAACTTATCGAAGAACGCATATAAGATGGCTTTGTCGTGACCATTAAAATAATTAATTGATCTCTTCATGTCATCAACAATGTCCAAAATAGTTTGTTGGTTTCTAGAGATTGAATTAAATAATGATTTCTTGTTCAAGACAAATGTCTTAAATCTTTCAACATCTGGTTTAACGATGTATCCATCAACAGTTCGATTAAGCTTACTCTTGGAATAAAAAGCATTCAGAAAGTCATCCTTAATTGTTTCAAACTGATCGGTGTTCTTGGCTAATAAGTTTTCAATCTTCTTAGCCATGCCAGCTAGCTTTTTAGCTTTACTAAATATATCAAACACGTTTCTGTTATGAGTTTGATACATCAAGTTAGTGATGTGATTACAGATAATCTTGTTTTCACTTAACTCGAATTGAATTCGATAGTTATCTAAGGCATTATCGCTTAGCCTTCTAGAATCTTTAATCACTAAGTATGGATCGTTTTGGTGCAATCTTTGCACGTTTTGTAGTAAATAATCATGAGATACCAAGATTACGTTAGCACTTTGGTAATCATGAGCTAACTTCTTAATGTAGTATCCTCTGTTTTGTTCATCGCTAACAACGTTTAAGAAGTAGTTTTGGTTATTATCCTTGTCCAGCTTTAATTCATTAATATCACCAGTTTTGGTAAATGTTAGCCAAATCAAAATCTTACACTTTAGAAATTCAGTGTTCTTAGAGTTACTAACGACATTTAAGCTATCTGAAAACTTATCCAAATCGATATAATCAGTGACTGGTCGAACAATTAAACATTTCAGACGATCAGAAGTGATTTTATTAATATTCTTCACTTGATTAACCAATGCTGATTCTGAATTAAAATCTTCGTCGCCAGCAATCACAATCTTTTGATCCTTCTTAAGTAAATAACTGAGTGGGAATAAATAACTAAAGTCATAGTTAAACTCCCTATTTTCCTCAATTAGTAAATTATTACTTTCTGATGCTGAATGATAGTTGCCATAAATCGAATTCATCAATTTGTTTTCGGTATTATTAAACTGAGTAACCCCTTTAAACATCTTTGACTTCTTCCGTTTATTATTAGGGTATTTCAACTCTATGAAGTCACTATCAGTATGATATTTAATTTTTCTAACCTTTAGATTTTTGATGTTCATAATCTTAGGATTATCATCTTTGTGTTTTAAATGATAAGCCCGGGTAAACATGATTAAAGTATCCATCGGAAGGGATGGATTAATGTCTAAAATCTGTTTAACGGTCTTCTTTGGTAAATTATCCAATTGGTGTAACAAGATAATTAAGATTTTAGCAGTTGCTAGTGCGTCACTGCTTGATGAATGTGGATGATCATGAACGATATTTAGGTTTTTACTTAAGTCTGTAAGCTTGTAGCTAGGTTCGGTTGGTAATAGCAATTGACTTAACGTAACAGTATCAATCGCCTTATTAGTTAGTTCTTTATGATTCACCCTTTTAAATTCAAAATTTAAAAATGGGAAATCAAAATTGACGTTATGCGCAACAAAGATTGTCTTATCCAGTAACTGATAAATCTTATCTGCTACTTCGGCAAATGTTGGTGCATTAACGACTGTTTGGTTTGATATTCCAGTTAATTTTGTAATTTCAGTTGGAATACTAATTTCAGGATTAATAAATGAATTAAATGATCCAATAATCTTGTTGTTTTGAACAAAAGTACAACTAAATTGGATGATTCGATTAGTATAGTTGGACTGACTACTACCAGTAGTCTCAATGTCCACCACTGAAAAAATGGTATTACTCATGATTTCGTTCACCAATCTTTCAAAAAATACTTAACTTAATAATACTACATTTATTAGGTGTTTATCTATTATTTCAGGACACAAATATAAATATTTAAGTTATTTTTATTATGATGATTTTATGATAATATTAACATTAAGAGAAAGTGAGCGATAACATTGACAAATCAAGCAATTGGACATAGTCATGCCAAAATAATACTTATGGGCGAGCACAGTGTTGTATATGGACAACCGGCCATCGCACTACCCGTTCCTAAAATTGACTTAAACGTTAGAATAATGGAAAAGCAAAATGGTATTTACATTAATAGTAAGTACTTCATTGGTAACTTAAATAACGTCCCCAATGACCTATTAGGAATTAAAAACTTAATTGATAGCACCCTTGCTAAACTGCACAAAGAGGATGCCTCTTTTGAGATGATTATTGATAGTTCAATTCCATCTGAACGTGGAATGGGTTCTTCAGCAGCAACATCAGTTGCCATCGTTAAAGCATTATTTCACTACTTTAACGTCAGTTTTGATAAAGATTTATTGCTTGATTTAAGTAATGTTGAAGAAACAATCACCCATGGTAACCCTTCTGGTTTAGATACCGCAACAGCTGGATCAGATAATCCAGTATGGTTTATTAGAAATGAAACTTTAAACGAAATTAATTTCAACTTAAATGCTGTACTAGTAATTGCCGATTCTGGTATCAAAGGAAGAACCGATATTGCGATTAACTACGTTAAGCAACAACTAAATAACAATAGAGAAGACACCATGAAATCAATTAAACATATTGGCGAACTGGTTACTCGTGCTAAGTTTGATATAGAAAACGATAATCCAATTGAACTTGGTAAACTAATGACTGAAAATCAAAAAGAATTAAAGAAATTAAAAGTAAGTAACGATAAAATTGATGAACTAGTTGAAATCGCTAATCGAAATGGTTCATTAGGTACCAAGCTAACTGGTAGCGGACTTGGGGGATGTATCATTGCTTTAGCAAGAAACATCCATGAAGCCCAAAGTATTGAAAATGCGCTACTAAAAGCCGGTGCCTTAGATACCTGGATTCAACCTTTTAACTAAAACTCGGAGGAATTATACAAAATGTTAGGTGAAAAAATTACCGCAAGAGCACACACAAATATTGCCTTAGTTAAATATTGGGGAAAAGAAAATGAAAAGTTAATTATCCCTGCTAATAGTAGCCTATCGCTAACACTTGATGAATTTTATACTGACACAAGTGTTCAATTTGATGAGTCTCTTAGTTCCGATGAGGTTACCTTAAACGGTAAGGTTGTTGATGATGAAAAAATCACCAAATTCATGGATATCATCCGTCAAAAAGCAAACATCAATACATTTGCTCGCATTGAATCAACCAACCATGTTCCTACTTCAGCTGGCCTAGCATCTTCTGCTTCTGCATATGCTGCTTTAGCTGCTGCTGGTAGTAAGGCTTACGGACTTAATCTAAGTCAAAAAGATCTATCCCGTTTAGCAAGACGTGGTTCCGGTTCCGCAACGCGTTCAATATTTGGTGGCTTTGCTGCTTGGAATAAGGGAAATGATGATGAATCCTCATATGGTTACAGCATTGAAGATCCAGTAAAAATGGACGTTAATATGATTGCAATCATTCTTGATAATCAACCTAAGAAAATTAGTAGTAGAAAAGGAATGAAAATTTCTATTGAAACTTCTCCCTACTATCAAAGTTGGATTCAACAAACTACCGCTGATTTTAAAACAATCGAAGAAGCAATTAAGGAAAATGACTTTACCACTTTAGGTAAAACAGCAGAACTAAATGCTATGAGAATGCACTCACTAACATTAAGCTCTGATCCTTCTTACTTATACATAAATGCCGATAGTCTTGAAGTCATTAACATAGTTAAGGAATTAAGAGAAAACGGCGTTGAATGCTATTACACAATGGATGCAGGCCCAAATGTCAAAATCATTTGTCAAAGTGACAAAATCAGTGCAATCACTGATAAGTTGTCAGATAAATTTTCTAATGATCAAATCAAAGTATCTGGACCTGGTGAAGAAATAAAGTATCTATAAATTGAAAGGACTAATTTAAAATGATTTCTGTAAAAGCACCCGGAAAGCTATATATTGCTGGTGAATATGCTGTGGTTGAAAACGGATATCCGGCTATCATTGTTGCAATTGATCAATATATTACAGCTAATATTAGTGAATCCGAAAATAATGTTGGTGTTATTCATTCAAAGCAGTATGAAAATGACAAAATTGAATGGGTCTACGATAATAATCAAATCAAACCTCTAAACGATAACAGTTCTTTCAACTACGTAATTTCAGCAATGAAAACATTTGAAACATATGTCGAAGAATTAAAAATAAATCATAAGTTATATAACATTGATATTGATAGTAATTTAAACAGTGAAGACGGTAAAAAATATGGATTGGGTTCCTCAGCCGCGGTAACTGTCGCAACAATCAAAGTTTTAAACGAACTATATGGTTTACACTTAAGTAAACTGAAAATATTTAAACTAGCTGCCATTTCTCATTTAAGCATTCAAGGTAACGGTTCATTGGGTGACGTCGCTGCTAGTAGTTTTGGTGGTTGGATTGCTTATAGTTCATTCGATAAAGATTGGTTAGCAAATCAAACCAATCTAAAAGACATGATGGAACAAAGTTGGCCTCATCTAATGATTGAACCACTTACCCCACCTTCTGACCTCGAATTACTTATTGGCTGGACAGGAACCCCTGCTTCAACTTCCAATTTACTTAAGAGCGTTGAATCATCATCAAACGTTGATAGATACAAGCAGTTCTTAGTAAAGAGCAAGCATTGTATCAATAAGATGATCAATGGTTTTAAAAATAAAGATATCGCTGTAATTAAAAATCAAATTAAAGAAAACAGAAATATCATCATCGAATTAGCCAGTTTCACTGGTATCGACATCGAAACAAGTAAATTAAAACGACTATGTGAAATCGCTGAAGAATATAACGGTTCGGGAAAATCTTCTGGCGCCGGAGGTGGAGATTGTGGCATTGCCATTGTTGAAAAACAATCCCCCATTAAAGATATCGAATCAAAATGGACAGAAAATGGCATTATCCCACTTCACCTAAATATCTACTCAGAACAGGAGGCATAATCAATGGTCAGTATCCAATCTCATCGAAAAGATGAACACGTTTCATTAGCTATTAAATTCTACGATAAAACCAGTCATGCAGGTTTTGATCAACTAAGATTTGTCCATCAAGGGATTCCGGAAATCTGTTTGGATGATATCGATACATCAACAACTATCGAAAATATCAAAATGGACTTCCCAATCTATATCGAAGCCATGACCGGTGGAAGCGAATATACAAAGAAGTTAAATCAGAAGCTAGCTAGAATCGCAAAGAGTACGGGGATTGCTATGGCCACTGGTTCTCAAAGTGTCGCACTAAAAGACAATTCTGTTGCTTCTTCTTTTGAGATTGTTAGAGAAACCAATCCAAATGGAATTATATTTTCAAATCTAGGTGCTTCAGCTGATGTTTTAAGAGCTAAGGCATCGGTAAAAATGATGAATTCTGATGCGATTGAAATTCATATTAATACTCCGCAAGAAATGATTATGCCCGAAGGTGATCGTGAATTTAACTGGATTAAAAATATTAAATCCATTCAAGAAGAACTCGCCTGCCCTGTCATCGTTAAAGAAGTTGGTTTTGGTATGACTAAAGAAACCATTCAACAATTAGTTGATGCTGGTGTTAAAAATATTAATATTAGCGGTAAAGGTGGTACTAGTTTCAGTAAGATTGAAAACTACCGTAGAAAGAAACAAGAAATGGATTATTTAGAAGATTGGGGACAAACAACCGTTGAATCCCTTCTAGAAGCTCAACCATTTAAAGATAAAACTAATATCATTGCTTCCGGCGGTATTAGAACACCACTTGATGCCGTTAAAGCAATCGCACTTGGCGCTAATTCCGTTGGAATTGCAGCCCCCATTCTATATTCACTGATCAAGAACGGTGAAGAAGAAACCATTGAATTCATTAATGACTTTATTTATGGAATGAAATCAATAATGACTATGCTGGGTGCCAAAAACTTATCAGAGTTACAAAGTAAAAAATTAATATTGAGTTCGGATCTTCTATCTTATGTTTCCCAACGAGGACTTCCCTACTAATTTAAGCAAGCGATTTTTGCTTGCTTTTTTCTTTTATTTTTATAAGTTAAAGTAACTTTATACTTTTAACCAAACTAACAAAAAAGACTCCTGTATTTATTTCAGAAGTCTCATTTTAAACTTTTAAACGATACCTATAACTGATTAGTTAATTATATGGGCCTTAAGTATTAAATAATATCAAGTAGCAACTATAGTAAAACCTTTGAAATCACATATAAAACAAGATAATATGCAATAATTGCCAGAACCGCTACATGTAACTTATCTATTTTACCATTTTGATTACCTGATATGATTGAATAAGTTAATCCTGTTAAACTATTGATTTTAGTAATAACCAATAAAATAAAAAACAATTTTAGTGCATTGAATCCTTGAACAAATAGTCCAAGTAAAGCCAAAAGTAATATAATGTTTGAAATGTTTGTGAAGGCGGCCAGTTGGTTCAAGTACTCAAAAAAATTAACCTTTTGTTTTGAGTTCTTTGAAATTAAGGTTGTTTCCAACAAATCCAACCATTATAAACGCCAATATCATAAGAATTACTAACAAATCAATCTTTCTAGCAATAGTATTTATTACACTTGAAAAAGCTGATTTTGACGAAAATCCTACCAATCCATCAACAGCAATCTTGATAATGTAAGTGGCACCGTTATAATGTTGACCGTTTGAACTATTAGAAAGATCAAGTAACTTATCAAAGAAAGTTATTGATATAAGAACTGAAATAACTGCACTAATGATAAATGAAATTAACCCAAAAGACTTATTTTTAGTATTTATTGATCTTGATGGTGATGTAATTGAGCTTAAGAACCAATTAAAGTAACGGATTAAGAGTTCTTTTGACTTTTTAGTATTTTCATCTGTAAAAACTCTAGATTGTCCTTTTTTTAAATTGGTGTTTGATTGTGAACTTATATTAATTTGAGTTCCGCACTTAGGGCAACGCTTGGCTCCTTCTTCTAATTTGTAACCACATTTCGGGCAATATTTAATACTCATAAAAGATTCCTCCAAAAAATATGTAATTAAATAATATTACGCAGAGGACAATCCTAACATACTTTTCAGTTAATAATATTATGCTAGGATTATATTTAGATAATTTTATAACTAGACAAACGTATAAAAAGAGCTGCACTAATTTGCAACTCTTTTTATTTATTAATCTACGTTAAATCTCAATCCTTTAGGGAAGAAGTTTTTAATTGTACCATTTACAACCTTACCAAAACCAACTGGTTGGTTCTTGCAGATTAGTTGGTACCATCCCTTCTTAACATCCTTATCACAGTTGATAACGTCCCCATGAACATATTGTTTCCAATCGTCTTCAGATATTTCTAAACGATTAACGACTTCATCACTATGCAAAGCTAATGCTAATGCATAACTTGGTTCAAAACGTTTCTTCTTAATTGTTCCTAGGTGTAGTCCTGGACGCATCACCTTTAATCCCTTCAAATCAGGAAGTGTATTATCAAATGTGTATAATTGATCTCCGAATAAAATTAAGTGTTTTGGATCAAAGTTATTTAGGTTTGCTTCCTTAAACTCGTTCCACAGTTTCTTATCATCAATTGATAGGTTACTTTGCAGACGATGCTTAATCTTCTTAGCGTTACCTTCATCGTTACTAGATAACTTGGAAACAAAGTGACCTTCACCCTTGAAGTGATTAGGGAATAGTCTAACCGTATTAGTTAATTCTTCATTCCCATCTGCCCATTGTGGTTTACCACTTAGCATCCCATCGTATTTCTTAATTGGATCGATGGAGAAGTCATAAGTGTCTTTCATCCATTCAACAATTTGTTCATCCTCTTCTGGGGCAAACGTACATGTTGAGTAGATAATCTTACCACCTGGTTTTAGCATCTTAACTGCTTGTTCAATGATTTCCTTTTGACGAGTAGCACATTGACTTGGATAGTCCGCATTCCAATATTGGATGGCATCGTTATTCTTTCTAAACATCCCTTCACCAGAACATGGCGCATCGATTAGAATCTTATCGAAGAAACGTGGAAAGTGCTTGGCTAGGTTATTTGGATTTTCATTTAGAATTAGTGCGTTTCTAATCCCAAATCTTTCGACGTTTTCTACTAGTACCTTAGCACGCTTATGATCGATTTCATTGGTTACTAGTAGTCCCTGGTTATCCATGTAACTAGCAACATGGGTTGTCTTCCCACCGGGAGCTGCACATAAGTCCAATACGTAATCTCCTGGTTTGATATCCGCTACTTCACCTACATACATCGCACTAGGTTCCTGTGAGTAAATCGCACCACTTTGATGTTCAACACTCTTACCGTTTACATCACCATAGTAGCCATATTGGCAGTATTCAATTGATTCATTATCAGGTTCTGCTGGCATGTGTTCTTTTAATGGATTAATTCTAAATCCAGGATTGGTCTCTCTATCTAGACTGGCAAAGAATGATTCTGCGTCATCCCCCAGTAGTTTTTGATATTTAGCTTTAAAATCGTTTGGTAATTGCACGAGATTACTCCTTTTGCATTGACTTACATTTTTTAATTAGTTAACATATTACTATTATATTTTTTTAAAAGAGGTGAAACAACTACATGGATAAGAAACTTATCGCAATTGACCTTGATGGAACTACACTAAATAGTGAGTCAAAGGTTTCACAAAAAACTATTAATACTTTAAATAAAGTAATTGATTTAGGTCATGTTGTCAATATTGTATCAGGTCGTCCACCACGTTTGATTACAGACATCTATAACCAAATTGGTTTAGACAATCCTTTAATTAGTTTTAACGGTAGTCTAGGATACAATCCACTAACTGATTGGAATAAGGCTTACGAATACAATATCAATCGAGATATCGTCTTTGATGTCTTAAAACAAGATAAAGACTTAGGGATTAACCTAATGGCCGTTGAAGGTAAAGAACTATTCTTGGCTAACCGTGAAGCAAACGATGAAGTTGGTTTCTTCCCAACTAGTCTTGAACCTTCTGAATTCATTACTAAAGAGAACTTAAACGAAAACCCAATTTGTCTAACACTACAAATTCAACACAACAAGATGGATAAATTCATTAACTATGTAGATCGTAACTATGGTGATACCCTACAAATTTCACCATGGGGAGGTCCTGATTCAATCGTTGAATTAGCATCTAAGGACGTTAGTAAGGAAACTGGTCTAGAAGTACTATCTGACTACTACAATATTGACCAATCTAACATCATTGCTTTTGGTGATGAATTTAACGATGAAACCATGTTGAAGTACGCTGGCTTAGGGGTTGCTATGAAGAATGGTCAACCTAAGATTAAACAACTAGCCGATGACGTTACTAAGTACGATAACGATAATGACGGTTTAGCTCGTTACCTAGACGAATACTTTGAACTATAAAAAGACTTGAGATTAACTCAAGTCTTTTTTCTTTTGCTTATTTATTCGGATGAAACATTTGCGTACTCTTAACCGCTAATTGCCAACCTTCATAGTAGTGGTTACGTTTATCTTCATCCATCTTAGGATAAAACTCGTCTTGTTTTGGTTTAATTTGCTTAATCTCATCGATATCTTTCCAAAAGCCGACTGCTAATCCTGCTAAGTAAGCAGCACCTAATGCAGTAGTTTCTGATATGGATGATCTTTCAATTGGTGTATTTAAGATATCTGATTGGAATTGCATCAAATAATCATTTTGTGCTGCCCCACCGTCAACCTTTAGATGTTTCAAGTCCAATTGAGTATCATCAACCATGGTGTTAACAACATCCTTGGTTTGATATGCTAGTGAGTCCAAAGTAGCCTTAACAAAGTCTTCCTTGGAAGTAGCTCTAGTTAACCCAAAGATTGCTCCTCGACTGTCTTGGTCCCAATATGGGGCTCCTAGGCCAGTAAATGCAGGAACAACGTAAACATCATGGTCATTGGTAGAATTAAATGCTAATTCCTGGGTTTCTTTAGCATCGCTAATCATTCTAAGGCCATCTCTTAACCATTGAATGGCGGAACCTGCGACAAAGACACTTCCTTCAAGGGCATAGTTAACCTTTCCGTCAATTCCGTATGCAATGGTCGTTAGTAACCCACGATTAGACAATACCGGTTTATTTCCGGTATTCATGACAATGAATGAACCAGTTCCATAGGTATTCTTAATACTGCCGGCTTCTAGTCCTAATTGACCGAATAACGCTGCTTGTTGGTCACCCGCAATTCCAGATACCGGAATTTGCACACCGTAAAAAGCGTACCCAGCAGTGTAACCATAAATTTCGGATGATGATTTAACACTTGGCAATATTTGTTTTGGAATATCCAAAGCTTTTAGGATTTCATCATCCCAACTTAGCGTGTGAATATTGTACAACATCGTTCTACTTGCATTGGAATAATCAGTCGCATGAACATGACCACCGGTTAGTTTCCATAGAATCCAGGTATCAATGGTTCCAAACAAAATATCACCATTTTCCGCCTTTTCTCTAATACCATCGACATTATCTAACAACCACTTAATTTTAGTGGCTGAGAAGTATGAGTCGATAACCAAACCGGTCTTTTCATGGATCATATCGGTATAACCAACGGCTTTTAAATCATTCGCAATGTCACTAGTTTGTTTTGATTGCCATACAATTGCATTATGAACTGGTTCACCGGTAATTCTGTCCCACATAACGGTGGTTTCTCTTTGGTTGGTAATCCCAATTCCACGAACCTTATAAGGCGGTATCTTGGAGTGAATCAATGCTTCTGAGATAACGGTCTGCACAGCGTCCCATATTTCATTAGCATCGTGTTCAACCCATCCTGATTGAGGGAAAAACTGTGTAATTTCCTTTTGTGACTTACTTACCACTTCACCACTATGATTAAAAATCATGGCACGAACACTGGTAGTTCCCTCATCAATTGACATTATATACTGTTCGTTTTGCATCTTATTTCCTCAGTTATTATTTTTCGTCGCTCTTTAGTTTACCTGCAACACTGTAGTTACTCTTCTTCATTTCGTTTAAAACGATGTGAACGTGTTCAGCTGGTGCACCAGTGTTCTTTACGATTGCGCTGGTAACGTCAGCAACAAGTCCCTTTAATTGTTCTTCATTTCTTCCTTCGATTAAATCAATATGTACTAATGGCATAATCATTCTCCTAATCTATAATTTTATTCTGATTATACTTTAGATACTTATATATTTCAATTTTTTAAAAGTTTAATGTACAATTATAGAAATGAAACTAACGAGGGAGTGTTTAACATGCCAAAGTTTCCAGAATACGATGCATGTACTAGTATCTTAGTCGGTAAGAAGGCATCTGTTGATGGTTCTACCATGATTGGTCGTAACGAAGATTGCAAAGCAACCTGGCCAAAACATTTTGTTGTTCATCCTCATAAGGAGTATAAGGAAAAACCAGTGTTTAAAGCGCAAGAAAACGCCTTTACAATGGAATTACCTACTGTTAGGGGTAAATACACCGCTACTCCAGAATGGACTAATAAAGAGGGATTATTTGAAGAAGAAGGTATTAACGAATACGGTGTTGCTATGAGTGCTACCGAAAGTGCCTACTCAAATAGTTATGTATTAGGATTTGATCCACTAGTTGAAGACGGTATCAGCGAAGCTTCTGTTGTCACAGTTGTCCTACCATACGTGAAAACAGCACGTGAGGGTGTTAAACGCCTCGGTGAAATCGTCTCCAAGTATGGTTCAAGTGAAAGCAATGGTATCTTATTCTCAGATCAAGAAGAAGTTTGGTACTTTGAAATTGGTTCCGGTCATCAATGGGTTGCGATGAGAATCCCTGATGATTGCTATGCCGTTGTATCCAACCGCCTAGCCATTCAAAACATCGACTTCGATGACCCTGACAACTTTATGTGGTCAGAAGATATCATTGATTTCGTAAGAAAGAACCACTTAAATAACTCTAATAACGGTAGTTTTAACTTTAGAGAAATCTTTGGAACTAGAAATGAATCTGACCTATACTACAACAACCCACGTGTTTGGTACGGCCAACGCATGTTTAACCCAGAAATTAAACAAGATCCAGAATCATATGACTTACCATTCGTCAGAAAACCAAGTCGTTTAATCTCCGTGCAAGATGCTAAGGA
Source organism: Apilactobacillus kunkeei (assembly GCF_001421115.1). GTDB lineage: Bacteria > Bacillota > Bacilli > Lactobacillales > Lactobacillaceae > Apilactobacillus > Apilactobacillus kunkeei_F. Next base: position 111,339 of record NZ_JXCW01000004.1, read on the forward strand.
CTTCTTAGCATCTCACTACCAAGGCACTCAATTCGACCCAGTTGGTAAAGGTAGTCACGAAGATAAGACTAGATACCGTCCAATTAGTTTGGCAAAGGCCCAAGAATCACACGTCTTACAAATTCGTCCTAACCTTCCAATCGAAGTTGGTGGTATTCACTGGTTATCAATGGGTGTTGCCGCACAAAGTGTCTTTATTCCATTCTTTGCCGGCATCAAGGATACCCCACTTGAATACAAAATTGGTAAGCTAACCTATGAACCAAAATCTGCATACTGGATTTTCAAACTGGCTGGAGTGCTATTGGATCCACACTATAATACATTCGTTGATGTTGTCGGTGATGTCCAAGAAAATCTTAATATCTACTTCCAACAAAAGATTAATGAAGCTGATATCAAGGCCAATGATTTAGCACCTCAAGAAGTTTCTGATTTTGTCACAAAGATCAGTAATGAATGTGCTGAATATGCAATGGATAGTTATAGACATCTATCATACGAAATGATTTCAAAATCAACGGACTTTTCAAAGTTAAACTATAATACAGACGAAAACCTATAAAATAAAAGGATGACAATTAAGTCATCCTTTTTTTGTACAAAAAAAGAGCAACGCATAAGCGTTACCCTTCATTTTAGATATAAATTTTATCTTAACGACGACGTGCTTCTTTAATACGAGCAGCCTTACCATGACGTTCGCGTAAGTAGTATAGCTTAGCACGACGTACGGCACCACGACGAGTTACTTCTAACTTAGCAACACGTGGTGAGTGTAGTGGGAAGATACGTTCAACACCTACACCTGAAGTGATCTTACGAACAGTGTAAGTAGCTTGGATACCTGTACCGTGGCGTTTGATAACAACACCTTCGAATACTTGGATACGTTCGTTGCTACCTTCAACAACCTTTACAGATACCCTGACAGTATCTCCGGCTCTAAATTCTGGAACATCACTCTTTAGTTGTTCCGCGTTAATCTTTGAGATTAATTCGTTTTGACGCATAATATAACATCCTCCAACTAGCATTCTTGTCTTTACTTGTTGCAACAGCGGAATACCGTTTTTATTTAACTATAAAAATAGTCAATTAGAATACTAACATAACCACAATTACTTGTAAAGATTATTTTATTCTTCTTCTATTTTTACTTCCGCTAACAATTTCTTTTGTAAATCAGTTAATTGACTGTAATCAATTAAGTCTGGGCGTCTAAGATAAGTCTTTCTTAGCGCCTGTTTTTCTCGCCATTCTTCAATCTTTTGGTGGTTCCCACTAGTTAACACATCGGGTACTGTCATGCCCCTGAAATCTGCCGGTCTAGTGTATTGCGGATATTCTAGTAATCCACTTGAGAATGAATCACCTGGTGCAGATTCATCGTTACCCAAAACATCAGATAATAATCGAGCGGTTGCATCAATCATCACCATTGCTGGTAGTTCTCCACCGGTTAAGACAAAGTCCCCCAATGAGTATTCATCGGTAACTAGGGTCTTAATTCTTTCGTCATATCCTTCATAGTGACCACAAATAAATGTTAAATGGTCTTCCTTAGATAACTTTTCGGCCTCTTTTTGATCGAACTTCTTTCCTGCTGGATCCAACAGAATTACACGTCCTTTAGAAATGCCTTCCTTAGCAGCTTCTTCTTGGGTGTGAGCAAGTGCATCAAAAATTGGTTGAGCTTGTAATAACATTCCCGCACCACCACCAAATGGGTAGTCATCAACGTTACCGTGCTTGTTGGTCGAATAGTCTCTAAAGTTAGTAATATTAATATCTAATAATCCTTTATCCTTTGCTTTTCCAAGGATTGAATCACCCAAAGGGCCATCAAACATATCTGGAAACAAGCTTAAGATATCAATCTTCATCGTCGAGCCCCCTAGGAACATCCACAGTAATTACTTCATCGTCTAAATTAACATCTAAGATAACTGAATCAATCTTAGGTAATAATAAATCGGACTTGTTATCACGTGAGACAACCCAAACATCATTGGCACCTGGTGAAAGAATTTCCTTAACGGAACCAATCTTTTGTCCATCAGTATCTAAAACATCTAAACCAATGATTTGGTGATAGTAGTATTCGCCAGGTTGTAAGTCATCACTATCAAGTTGATCTTCAGCAATCTTTAATTCTGAAGGTTTTAAGTATTCAACATCATTGATAGTTGGCTTGTCTTTAAAGTGTAGCAAGATGAAGTTCTTATGCGTTCTAACACCATCGATCACTAACTTTTCGCTCTTAGTATCATTTAAAAACGCATAAACTTCATTACCAACTTTAAAACGTTTTTCAGGGAAATCGGTAATAGACATTACACGAACTTCACCACGAAGTCCCTGAGTATTTACAATCTTTCCAATATTATAAAAGTTCATTATTCATTTCCCCTTTTATGTTAAAAAACTCTTAAACAAAACACCAAGGTTTCATTTAAGAGTTTTTATTCTTACTATCATCAATAATCAGTCTTACGCGCTTATCACCAGAAACACGAGCACTGTAAACAATCGTACGAATTGTTTGCGCTACATGGCCCTTTTTACCAATAATTCTACCAACATCAGCAGGATTGGTAATAAGATGATATTCATAGAAACGATCCGATTCACTATGATCGATAGCAACATCCTCTGGGTATTCCACCAGTGGTTTTACGATTTTTTTAATCAGCTCATCAAAATTAGTCATAACTCGATATCACTTATTTCTTAGAGTATTTAGCTTCATGATATTTCTTCATGATACCAGCATCAGATAGTAAGTTACGTACAGTATCTGAAGGTTGTGCACCCTTGTTTAACCATTCGAAGATATCTTCTTCTTCTAGTTTAACAGTACTTGGTTGAGTTAATGGGTTGTAAGTACCAACAGTTTGGATGAAACGACCATCACGAGGGCTACGTGAATCAGCAACTACAACACGGTAGAAAGGACGCTTCTTTGAACCCATTCTCTTCAAACGAATTTTAACAGACATTAATAAACACCTCCTGTATTTCTTTTAACGATATTAAATATAACAGTTATTTAGATGCTTGTAAAGGTTTTTTTCTTTACACCATGATTTTTTTATTGAAAATCAGCTAAAAGAGCATTTTTTGCCAGTTGATCCATGTATTTTTCGTTATAAATAACAAAATTATGGACGTTTTGATAATCATCGAAATCGATTTTAACATTCTCAAATATCTGGTTTCTAACTAACTCCTTGGCTAAATTAACATCTTTAACTGACATCTTTACCACAAATGGTGAGTCTTCATAAATCTCATCCCAAGAATTAGATAGTAATGCCTTTGCTCTTTTAATATTCACGTTATTATTAATCGCCATTTTTAATATATCCGGTTTTAACATTTTATCACATCCTAATCTGGTCTAAGTATAAAACGTTGGCTTTTTGATTGCGTACTGATAAATCGTCGTAGTAGTCCAATAGCACCCAGGTAATATTTAAGTTTGCTTGATTCAAATATTCTTCACCCTTACCGTCGGTGAAAACGATACATCCCTGCTTAGCCAATTTATGCTGGTTAACATAGTCAACAATGCTTTGGTACTTTGTACCCCCCTGCAATAACCGTTTATTGGATAACAGACTATCGATAATTACATGAACCTCCGCATCAAACGTATAGCAATTAACTTCGATATTTGGCATCGATTGAATTGCCTTAACAACACTAACCATGTTGGCATATTGATCATCACTGATTGAACCCGAACTATCGATAAAGACGTTCACATGTTCACTCTGACGTCTAATTATCCCTGGAAGGTCCATGCGATATGGCTGTCTACGATTAAACCGGTTATAGGTTTTATTTGGTCGATTACTCCTATTTCCGGTAATTCTGCTTACAATTTGCCGTAAATTGATTCTAGGCATTACAACAGACTTAACCTGCTTAGCAACTGCCATTGAAAGTTCACCGTGATATTGGCTATAGGCATCCCTTAATAGCCTATCGATTGTTTCTTTTCTTTGGTCATAGTCTTGATTACTGATATTGCCATCCTCATCAAAGTATCGGTGATCATCAACAATTCGGAGGTGATCATTATCTAATTTACCAACACCATCCTGTTTATCTTGGCTAAACAGATTATAAAGCTGCTTAGCATATTGACTCGAATCCAAATTAGGTTTCATATCAAGATTGTATTGGTAGTTAATCTTGTCTAGCGTCCATCCCTTGGAATAAACATCTGATACGTATTGGTTAACGGCAACGTCTGAAGCCACGTCGTTCAATTTGCTGTGATTGACGTATCTGAGGGGATGCAACCACAAAATATGCATGGCTAGATGTTCTAGGATTGCAATCATATCATTCGCATCTGAAACGTCATCGTTTAAATGACTGGGATTATATGCCAGTTCCAATTGGTTATCATTCCATTTCAATGCTAGAAATGAATCAATCGTATCATCTGCATCTCTGTTTAAATGGAGCAAAATTTCGCCATAGAAGCTCTTATTACGAATTAAGGATAAAATCCCTTTAGCAATGATTCCATCTACCTCAGTTGGACTATTTTGCTGTGAATTCGTATTAATTAGGTCGTAAATATCACTATTGAGTGTCATATTAATCACCTGTATGCATTAAAACTGATTTCGGTTAACTTATCATATAACTGTTTAGCAACTAAAATTGTTTCGGCCATATTGTAGATATCATCAATTAACCCACTATCGTTAATCAACGTTCTCGCAATCGCGTATTGACCATCTGAACTTAATAAGTCGATAAACGTTGCTAAACGATGGCAAACGTCATCACTCAACGTTGATAATGACTTTACGTACTCACTGACCAATGATTGCTTAGTAACCTCATCTTTAGATGCTAGTTTATCAATGGTATCTTGTAAGTCACCGTTTAAATAAATCTTGTCATCAATCGATTGATGCATGAATTTAATAAAGATTTCGGCAATGGATGGACCTACATTTCCCGAGATGACCTCTATTAAAATGTCTTCATCATAATCGTCATTGTATTGATTAATAATATTTGAAACACGGTGCCAAGATCTAGGGGTTGGCTTAATCTCATCGTTACCACGGTCTAAAAACTCTGGATTGTCACTAATAAAATTAATGACTTGTTGGTTAACATGGTTATCTTTTGCCCACTTTAGCCAATCGTTTGCATCAGTTTGCATGTTCACGCGGACAGTTCTATCGGTAATGGCGTCATCACTAGCATAGACATCATAATTAGAATTCATGTCATCGGGATTTTCAGCAATGATGATGTGGACTTGCTTTGGCAATACCACCGAGTTAATGCGGCGTTGTAAAACCAGATTCATTAACTCACTTTGCACATCAGATGTCCCACGATTAAATTCATCTAAAAACCAATAGATTGGTGTATCTGGATTGGCCTCAGAATATTTGATAATTTCAATAATGGTGTGCGAGTAACCAAATTTAACATCAGCCAGGGTGCCATACTTGTCAGTTTCAATAAATGATTTGTCTGTTAGTGGTGGCACAGGGATGGCTAGGTCACCTTTCTCGGATAAACTCACGACCGTAGTAAATAATTTGGCGTGATTTTGCTCAGCTAATTGATTTACTAATGCCGACTTACCGATTCCAGCAAGACCAACGATATTGGCTACCGCGCCACTTTTTTCAATCAAATCTACCGCTTGCATTGTTTTAGTAAAACCTAATGCCATAAACATCCCTCCTAAAAAAGACACAACTACCCAGGGTAATCATGCCTTTTCCATTATTTACGCTTCTTGTTACGTTTGCGCTTGTTTTTATTCATTTTCTTACTAATTTTTCTGCTCATGCGTTTCATTGCCATTTGTGAGATCTTGCCACCTAGGCCGCCACCCATTCCTGGCATTGAAGGCATTCCGTCCATGCCCATGTTACCCATCATTTGTTCCATACCAGACATGTTACCCTTAGACATCTTATTCATCATGTCCTTCATTTGATTAAATTGCTTAATCATACGGTTAACTTCTTGAATTGGACGTCCACATCCACGTGAGATACGACGTCTTCTTGATGGATTTAATAAATCAGGGTTATTACGTTCTTCATAGGTCATTGAATAGATAATTGCCTTGATGTGTTCTAAATCCTTAGGATCCATGTTTACGTTCTTCAAGGCAGGATTATTAGCCATCCCTGGAATCATCTTCATGATTTCATCCAAAGGACCCATCTTTTGAATTTGTTCTAGTTGGTCTAAGAAGTCTTCAAATCCAAAGGTGTTATTTTGCATCTTTTCGGCTAATTCTTTGGCTTGCTTTTCATCATAATCGTTTTGAGTCTTTTCGATTAATGATAGAATGTCACCCATTCCAAGAATACGAGAAGCCATACGGTCTGGATGGAATACATCAAGTGCTTCCATCTTTTCACCTTGTCCCACAAACTTAATTGGTTTTTGGGTTACTTCACGAATTGAAAGGGCAGCCCCACCACGAGTGTCACCATCTAACTTAGTTAAAACAACACCGGTAATGTCTAGTGCATCGTTAAAACCTTCGGCGGTATTAACAGCATTTTGACCAGTCATTGCATCAACAACCAATAGGATTTCATCGGGATGAGTCAATTCCTTAATGTTCTTTAATTCGTCCATTAAGGCTTCATCGATTTGTAGACGACCGGCAGTATCGATTAATACGTAGTCATTATGGTCTTCTTTGGCCTTAGCCATCCCATTTCTAACAATTTCAACTGGATCGACATCAGTTCCTTGTTGGAAAACTGGAACATCAATTTGTTTACCAACTGTTTCCAATTGGTCGATGGCAGCTGGACGGTAAACGTCGGCTGCGATTAGTAATGGACGAGCATTTTCTTCTTTTTTAAGTTTTAAAGCTAATTTACCAACAGTGGTAGTTTTACCTGCCCCTTGTAAACCAGCCATCATGATAACAGTTGGAATCTTTTCAGATTTGTTCAATGGGACTGCTTCTTCACCCATTGTCTTTGTTAATTCTTCATTAACAATCTTTACGATTTGTTGAGCTGGATTCAATCCTTCCAATACTTCCGCTCCACGAGAACGTTCTTGGACACGCTTAACAAAATTTCTTACAACTGTGAAGTTAACATCGGCTTCAAGTAAAGCAAGTCTAATTTCACGCATAGTTTCTCTTAAGTCAGCTTCAGAAACTTTACCTTTACCACGTAAATTACGCATTGCTTTTTGAAGACGTTCTGTTAATCCTTCAAATGCCATTTATTTCACCACTTTCATTTTTCTTCAGTTATTTCTAAATCATCAACTAATTGATTTAGTTTATCGTCGTTTGGATAGTTATCCTTAACGTAATTTCTAATTGCATCAGTTTGATCATTTCGTTTCACAAAATCTGCATACAAGTGAAGTTGTTCTTCATATTTTTCCAGAATTACTTCTGTTCTTCTTATGTTATCATACACAGCCTGCCTACTGACATTAAACTCTTCAGAAATTTCTCCCAATGAGTAGTCATCAGCATAATAAAGTTGAATATAACTATCTTGCTTATTTGTTAATAATGGACGATAAAATTCGAATAAAGAGTTAATTCGATAATTTTTTTCCATTTCCAATTAAATCAAGTCCTTTCAGTTCAGACTATTTAATTAGACCCTTAAATAATCCATATACAAAATCATTTGCGTTAAATTCTCTTAAATCTTCTACCTTTTCACCTAAACCAACGTACTTAACTGGAACGTGAAGTTCATTTCTAATTGCTAAAACAATTCCACCCTTAGCAGTACCGTCTAACTTAGTTAATACGATACCAGAAACATTGGTGGTTTCCTTGAATAGCTTAGCTTGGTTTAAGGCATTTTGACCTGTGGTTGAATCTAGAACTAATAAAACTTCATGAGGAGCATCTGGAATTTCTCTAGTTAAGACCTTCTTCATCTTAGCAAGTTCATTCATCAAGTTAACCTTGTTTTGAAGTCTACCAGCAGTATCTACGAATAAAATATCATAGTTTTCATCCTTAGCCTTATGAACTGCTTCATAAACAACTGCAGATGGGTCACTTTGTTCAGGCTTCTTGACGATATCAACACCATCACGTTTGGCCCATTCATCTAATTGTTGGATAGCACCGGCTCTAAATGTATCTGCGGCAGCTAATAATACTTTCTTGCCTTGTTGCTTGTACATATTAGCCATCTTACCGATGGTAGTAGTCTTACCTACACCATTAACCCCAACGAATAAAATAACAGTTGGTCCTTGATCAGCAAAATGAATTTCGGTGTTTTCATCATTACCATTTTGATCATAGATATCGATCATCTTTTGAATGATAACGTTTTGCACGTCGTCTTTACTCTTGGCATTTTGTAACTTAACTTCATCCCTTAATTGGTCTGTTAAGTTAACAGCCATATCAAAACCAACGTCTGATTCGATTAGAGTATCTTCTAGGTCTTCGAAGAAATCTTCATCAACACTTCTGAAGTTAGCAAACAAACGATTCAAACGTTCCCCAAATGTACTTCTGGATTTTTCTAGTCCTTCAGTAAACTTAGTTTGATCATCTTCAACAGGCTTTTCAGCAGCAGGTTGTTTCTCATCAGTTTGTTCTTCAACTTTTTCTTCGTCAGTGTTGTCATCAAAGTCTGATTCTTTTGAAGATTCTTCTTGGTCAGATGGTTGTTGTTCTTCTTCACTAGTTACAGTTTTTTGTTCACTAGCTTGGTCATCTTTATCATCTGCTTTTTGTTCATCATCAACAGCAGAATCAGTTTCATCGTTTTTTACTTCTTCAACTTTACTATTGTTGTTTTGTTCTTCGTTATTACGCTTTTTAAAAATATCAAATAATCCCATAGCTTATTCCTCCGCGGCATTAAATTTGTTTAGGTTAGCTGTAACCACTTTAGAAACTCCGGAATTTTGCATGGTAACTCCATACAATGTATCGGCATAAACCATTGTTTCTTTTCTATGCGTGATAACGATGAATTGGGTTCCATCGTCTAGTTTAGTCATGTATCGAGCATATCTATCGACGTTTTCTGCATCCAATGCGGATTCAGCTTCATCCAAGATACTGAAAGGTACTGGCTTAACTTTTAACACGGCGAAAAGTAATGCAATGGCTGTTAATGCTTTTTCTCCTCCTGATAATAGAGACATATGACGGTACTTCTTACCAGGTGGTTGTGCCATAATTTCAATTCCAGTAGTTAACAAATCATTTGGATCTGTAAGTAATAACTTCGCTTTTCCACCACCAAAAATTTCGTTATAAACTTTTGAGAATTGGGTAGCGATTGCATCGAAAGTATCCTTGAATTTCTTTTCAACAGTAACATCAATCTTGTTCATGGTATCAGTTAGTTGTTGGCTAGAATTCTTCAAATCATCTGATTGTTGTACTAGGAATTCGTATCGTTTTGATACTTCCTTGTACTCATCAATTGCGGATACATTGACAACCCCTAGATGGTCGATTGAACGACGTAAGTCGTCAATATGAGCCTTAATGTTATCGATGGTATCGTCAACAACGATATCATCAATTTCATTTAGGTTAACCTCATACTTACCAATTAGTTGTTGTTTTAGACTAGCAAGTTGCTTTTCCAATTGATCAAACTTATTAGTTTGTTTATTTAGATAATTTTGTTGGTTAACTGAATCCATTGTTTGCTTATCAATTTGGTCTTCGACTTGCTTGATTTCAGCTTGGTGTTTATCAATGGATTCCTTGCATTCTTGTAGATTACTTTGGATTGATTGAATTTGTTGGTTAACTAACTTAATTTCGTCATCTTGGTTTACTGAAAGCATATTATTACTAATTGCTTCGTTTAACTCATCAATGTTGTCTTTTTCGTCATCAATGTCAGCATCTAATCGATCAAAGTCTTCAATTAGGTTTGCCTTTTGGTCACGGAAATTGGATAGTTTTTCCTTCAATACAATTAACTTTTCACGAGTTGATTGTACCTTTGAAGAGTTATTATCCTTCATTGATTCCAAAGTTTCAATCTTTTCTTGAATATCTTTTGATTTAGTTTGATTATTGACCAAATCAACATTCAATTGTTCTTTTAGTTTCTTGTTTTGACGTTGTTTTTCATCAATATCATCGTCAAACAATCCACCATTAGACATTCTGATTGCCTTTAGTTCACGTTGCTTTCTAACTAGGGATTCCTTAGCAAAGGTCAATTTGTTATTGATTGAATCTAGTTGACCATCGTATTGACGCTTGTTGTCATAGAAAGAATCTGATTTAGCATTTAACTCTTTTAGTTGATCTTGTAATTCAACCAACTTAGCCTCAGTTTGCTTGGCAACCTCTTGGCTTTCCTTAAATTGCTTTTCTAACTCTTCTAACTTATTCTTTTGGGTCAAAACACCATCATATTGACGCTTGTTAGAACCACCGGTGATTGAACCACCAGCATTAACGATTTCACCACTTAGGGTCACAATTCGGTTAGAATGTCTAATCTTGTTACTAATATCGGTAGCAGTATGTAAATCCTTAACGATTAAAACATTACCTAGCAAATGACTAGTAACAGATTTAAGTTTGTAATTAATTTGGACCAATTCGTTGGCTACACCAATGAATCCATCGCTATTTTGACAGGTACTTAAAACGTTATTGTTAACGCTGCGTTGTGAAATTTCATTAACGGGCAAGAAAGTAGCTCTTCCCAAACGATTATCATTTAAAAACTTAACCGCTTGTCTAGCTGAAGCATTGTTAGTGACCACAATTTGTTGTAATTGATTACCTAAAGCAGTTTCAATTGCTGTGGTATATTCAGCAGGTACTTTGATAAAGTCAGATACTGAGCCCAATACACCATTAAGATGATCTTTATTGTTTAAGACACTTTGGGCACCACGATAAAAATTACTGTGGTCGTTTTGCAAATTATTCAAACTATTGTATTTAATTTTTAGGTTTTGCGTATCCTCTAATTGCTTGTACCAAATAGCTTGTTGATCATCTACTTGTTTTTTTAGACCGTTCACCTGAGCTTGATAGTCGTTAAAATCGTTTTGCACCTTTTGAACTTCTTCGTTCTTCTTGTTGTATGCTTGATTTAACTCTTCAACTGATTGTTCCAATTGATTGATTTCATCGTTTACTCCAGAAATCTTTTGACGATTGGAATCGTTTTGAACATCAGCTTGTTTTTGGGTCTTTTCTAGGTAAGTAGATTCATTGTTAACATTAGCAATCTTTTGCATAATTGCTAGATATTCACCACGAACATCTTCATACTCTGCTTTCTTATCAGAAATCATTTGGTCAATCTTATCTTCATCGATTTCTTCAAGATATTGTTTATGCTTATCAATTTCTTGATTTAACTTGTCGATTTCAGAGTTGATTTCTTTTTCTTTTGCTTGTAAATCAGCAACTTGTGAATTTAACTTTTCTAGGTTGGCCTTATGTTCCTTCAAACTAGTCTTTTTAAATTCAATTTCTTGCTTAGAAAGATTTTGTTGACCGGATAACTGTTCAATCTTCTTAGAGTAGTTCAAAAGATTGTCTTGTTGTTCTTCCTTCTTGGTTAGAAGCACTTCAAGTTGTTCATTCAATGACTTCTTTTGACCGGTAAGCTCATTTAAGTGTTTATTAATATCTTCGGCATTTTGCTTTTCTTCAGCAATAATCGCCTTGGTATTATTCCAGTCAGCGCCAACTTGATTTAATTCAAGCGCAATTCTTGAAACATCGTATTTTTTCAATTCTTTTTTCAAATCTAAATACTTAATTGCTGTTTCACTTTGCTCTTTTAATTGGTCATTTCGATCTTTAAGTTCGAAAATAATGTCTTCAACTCGATCAAGATTTTCATGAGTTTGTTGAAGCTTTAAGTTGGCATCATGTTTTTGTTGTTTGTACTTGAAAACACCGGCTGCTGTTTCAATAATAGAACGACGATCTTCAGGTTTACTGTTAAAGATATCTTCAACACTACCTTGAGAAATGATTGAAAATGAACCAATTCCCATCCCTGTGTCCATAAATAGATTATTGATATCCTTCAATCGACATTCAGAATTATTGATTAAGTATTGGCTTTCACCGCTACGATATAAACGTCTTGTAATGATAATTTCTGAATATGAACTATTAATGTATTGGTCGGTATTGTCCAAGGTTAACTTAACTTCGGCACGATTGACCGGTTTATGAGTACTAGAACCAGAAAAAATAACGTCGGACATTTTTGAACCACGTAAAGTCTTAGAAGATTGTTCCCCGAGTACCCATCTGATAGCTTCGATAACATTACTTTTACCGCTACCATTAGGACCAACAATCGCAGTTAAACCATCTGTAAAGTTAATGGTTGTTTTGTTTGCAAAGGATTTAAATCCAGCAATCTCTAATGATTTTAACTTCAAAGTGATTTCCCCATCCTGTTTTTATTCTGTAAGGTTTTTAATTGCCTTCTTAGCAGCACCCTGTTCTGCATTCTTCTTGGAGTGACCTAAGCCAACACCTTTTTCAACGCCATCGATGGTAACGGATACCTTAAAGCGACGGTCGTTTTCAGGACCATTTTCATCCAATAAGTGATATTCAATATCAACTGGTCCATTTGATTGTGCTAATTCTTGTAATTCAGTTTTGTGATCAAAGAATTCGTCAAACCATCCCTCGTCTAATTTAGGGAAAATTACTTGATGACAAAACTTAACTACAGGTTCCATCCCTTGGTCAAGGTATACCGCACCAATGAATGATTCAAAAATATCACAAAGTAGTGAATCTCTAGTTCTGGCTTGAGCTTTTTCTTCACCCTTACCTAAACGAATATATTTATCAAATTCACATTCTCTAGCAAAACTGCTAAAGCTGTGTTCATTTACCATTGCGGCTCTTAATCTAGTTAAACGGCCTTGTGGTAAATTTGGATAACGCTTATAAATGTATTCTGATACTACTAGTTCGTAAACAGCATCACCCAAAAATTCAATTCGTTCATAAAATTTCAAATTCTTACCTGGATGTTCATTAACGTATGAAGCTTGAGTAAAGGCTTCATCTAATAATGATTCATCCTTGAACTTAATGTTAAATCGTTTTTCTAATAAATCATCAAATTCTTTTTCCAAGTCTTTCCCTCCAGTGAATAATACAACAAAAGACGATTACTATTGAGTAATCGCCTTTTTAATTATTTGTTATCAGCGTTAGACATAACGTAGTCTACAGCTTCATCAATAGTCTTAATGTTTTCTGCATCTTCATCTGAGATATCAGTACCAAAAGTACTTTCTAGAGATAATACAAACTCAACAAAATCAATTGAATCAGCGTCTAAATCATTTTGAAAGTTTAAATCACCTTTAATGGTATCTCTATCAATACTGAATTGATCAGCAACCATATCAGCAATTTTGTTAAATACTTCTTCTTTTGTCATAATCTATCTCCTTAAAATCGTAATTGATAATTCTAATTATAACAGATTTTTAGTTATTTTTGGCGTTTTGTTTGATTTGTTGCATATCATCAGCATGCTTATCAAAGTATTCAACAACGTCATCAATAGTCTTATTATCAATCATTGTCTTAATTTGGAAAATAGTGTTCTTGATTGTAACAGCTTCACTACTACCATGAGCCTTAACAACAGGAGCCTTAGTACCCATTAATACGGCACCACCATATTGTGAGTAATCCATTTCCTTAGCAATCTTCTTGAATGTTGGCTTAAGCATTAAAGCACCAACTTTTGACTTAACGCCACCAGACATGATTTCACCCTTGATTAGAGTAAGTAATGAAAGTGCAGTTCCTTCGATTGCCTTCAATGCGGCGTTACCAGTGAAACCATCAGTAACAACAACATCAGCAGCACCATTTAATAATTCACGTGATTCAACGTTACCAATGAAGTTTAGGTTTTCATCCTTAGATAGCATTTCGTTAGCTGCCTTATGTAATGAGTCACCTTTATCTGCTTCAGTACCGTTGTTTAATAAACCGATACGTGGGTTTTCAATATGTCTAACAGTTTCAGCATAGTACTTACCCATAAATGCGTATTGGTATAGGTTGAATAGTTTTGATTCAGCGTTAGCACCAACATCTAGCATAACGAAGTTATCATGATCTTCATCATTTACGATTGGTAATGTGGTTGCAAGACCTGGACGATCAATTCCCTTAATTCTACCAATGATGAATAGACCAGCAGCTAGGATAGCACCAGTGTTACCAGCTGAGAAGAATGCGTCTGCTTCTTTATCTTTAACAGCTTGAGCAGCCATGTCTAGACTTGAGTTTTTCTTCTTCATAACAGCCTTAACAGGTTCTTCACCCATTTCGATAATTTCGTCAGATTGAACTAATTCAATTCTTTCTTCGTTTTGAATTAATGGTTTAACCTTATCGATTTGACCGAATAACTTGAATTCAATATCAGGATATTGGTCTCTTGCCATTTCTACCCCTTTAACAACTTCTAATGGGGCGTTGTCTCCACCCATGGCATCAATTGCGATTTTCATTTATAAAACTCCTTTAATCAAACATTTTCTTATTATTTTTTTGGTGAACGTAACTATATAATTTACTATACATTGGATTGTTTTGCCAATCATTTGTACTTACAATCTGAATTGCCTCTTGTTGAGCAACACTTAGCATCGTTAAATCTGCAACCGGATCTCCTACCTTAAAATCAGGAAGACCAGATTGTGCTTTCCCCATGATATCACCAGGTCCTCTAAGTTCTAGGTCCTTTTGCGATATAACGAAACCATCGTTACTTTCAACCATGACGTTCATTCGTTTAACACCTGTCTCAGTTTTGGGATCAGATACTAATAAACAGTATGACTGACTACTTCCTCTTCCAACTCGACCTCGTAATTGATGTAACTGAGCCAATCCAAAATGATCAGCATTAAATACGATCATCATAGTGGCATTACTAACGTCCACACCTACTTCAATAACTGTCGTAGAGACCAAAATTTGAAACTCATTGTTTTTAAATTCTGTCATCACCAAATTTTTATCTTCATCTTTCATTCTACCATGAAGTAGACCAACTTTGAATTCTGGTTCAAACATATTCTTAAAATTTTCATAGATGTTGATGGCATTCTTCATATCAACAGCTTCCGATTCCTCAACCAATGGCGTTACCACGTAAATCTGTTCTCCGGCATTCAATCTTTCTTTGATAAAACCAACAGAATTCTTAAATTGGCCCTCCTTGATCCACGCCGTTTTAACCGGTTGGCGACCATTAGGTAGTTCGTCAATAATTGAAACATCCATTTCGCCATATGAAGTAATGGCTAAAGTTCTAGGGATTGGCGTTGCCGTCATCGCTAAAACGTTAGTTCCATCGTTTTTCTGTCTTAACTTAGCACGTTGGTTTACACCAAAACGATGTTGTTCATCGATAATGGCTAATCCTAAGTTCTTGTATTCAACGCTATCTTGAATCAAGGCATGGGTTCCAATAACCAAGTTAATTTCACCAGACTTAATTCTTGGTAAAAGTTCTTTTCTGGCAGCCGGTTTCGTATCACCAGTTAACAACGCAACATTCACTTTTGTATCTTTAAAGAGTGTTGCTAGCTTATTAGCATGTTGTTCAGCCAATATTTCGGTCGGTGCCATTAAGGCCGCCTGATATCCGCCATCAATACATGCCAAAATTGCTAATGCAGCCACAATTGTTTTACCAGAACCTACATCCCCTTGAAGCAAACGGTTCATCTGACGAGTCGATGATAAATCGTTTTGAATTTCATTTACCACACGCTGTTGTGCATTTGTTAATGAAAATGGAAGTTGGTTAATAAAAGCATCCATGTCAGCTTGGTTAAACTTAATGGCTAAACCAGCATCCTTTTGTTCTTCACTCTTTAATGCTTGCAAACGCATTTGAAATAAGAAAAACTCATTAAACTTCGCAGTTCTTCTAGCTAGGTATGCATCCTTTGTATCATTGGGGAAATGCATATCCTGAATAACTTGTTTTTGTGATTCCAATTTATATTTTTCAATGATGTCTTCTGGAACGACATCATCAATTACATCTTTGTATTCATCAAACGCCAGCTTCACCAAATCACTGATTGTCTTTTGACGAATATGCTTGTTAGCGGGATAAATTGGATTCATTTCATTACCATCAACCGAAGATAAAATCTTGATTCCAGATAATGACGCCTTGGCCTTATCAAAACGACCGTATATAAGAACTTCCTTGCCAACCGGAAGCTGTTTCTTTAACCATGGTTGATTAAAAAATGTAACCTTTACGACGTCGTTATCAACCAATAGTCTTATGTTCAATAGATTTCTTTTCCGACCAAAGTGTGCAACCACTGGATCAGCTGCAATCTTACCCTTAATCGTTACCTTTTCTTGGTCTTCAATTTGCGATAAGTCTTTGACTTGAAAATCATCATATCTAAATGGGTAATATGTCAATAAATCATATATAGTATCGATACCCAATTCATCCAAAGCTTCGACCTTTTTAGGACCAACACCCTTTAAAACGGACACACTATCGTTTAAATCTTTCAACATATCACCTCATTTTACTTATGTAATAAAAAAATCGGAGAAAACTCCGACATTTTATTCAACAGAAATTAAGTATGGGTAGACTGGTTGTCCTCCCGGATGAACTTCAACTTCTAAGTCATCATCAATTGATTCAACTTGTTCAGCTAGTTCATCAGCTTGATCTTGTGTCATGCCTTCACCATAGATAATGGTTACAACTTCACTATCTTCATCAAGCATTTCCTTAATCATATCGATAGTAGTTTCATTTAAGTCGTCTTTAACAACCTTAATCTTACCATCGATAATTCCCATGTAATCGTCTTTCTTGATTTTAACACCATCAATTTCGGTGTCTCTAACAGCGTTAGTAACATCTCCACTGACTACAGTGTCTAACATATCTTCCATTTCAGATACGTTATCATCTAGACTAGCATCAGGATTGAAAGAAAGCATTGTTGTTAAACCTTGTTGAATTGTCTTTGCGTGAACAATTTCAACTGGAATTTCGGCAACGTCAGCAGCTTGTTGAGCAGCCATAAAGATATTACCGTTATTTGGAAGAATAATTGCTTTCTTAGCATTGCTATTATTAATAGCATCTAGAATGTCTTGAGTACTTGGGTTCATGGTTTGACCACCCTTGATAACATCAGTAACACCTAGACTGGTAAATAGTTCACCAATTCCGTCACCAGAAGCGACAGCAATAATTGCTGTTTCTTTTGGTTCTGAATTGGTTTCTTTCTTAGCTTCATCGTCTTTTTCAATAATTGTTTCTTGTTGTAGACGCATATTATCAATCTTAACGTTGGCTAAGTCACCGAACTTTTGTCCCCATGAAATAACTTCACCAGGTTGTTCAGTATGAACATGGACCTTAACAATTTCATCATCATTAACAACTAGTAATGAGTCACCTAAACCGGCTAAATGATCATAGAACTTATCGTAGTCAAAGTCGTATTCAACTTCCTTACCGCGACCAATTCTAACCATGATTTGGGTACAGTATCCAAACTTAATGTCGTCTGGGTTTAACTTACCTTGTGCACTTTCATGACTTTGTTCATGACTTGCATCAATCATTTGATCCATTTCACCAGTATTTGGTTGATGGCTAGCTTCAATTTCTCGTCCATTTAGAACATCACTAAATGCTTTAACAACGAAAACTAAACCTTGTCCACCTGAATCAACAACACCAACTTGTTTCAATACTGGTAACAAATCAGGTGTTGATTGAAGAGCTTGTTCAGCAGCATCAGCTAAAATATCAAATAATTCAGCTAGGTCGTTTGTGGTTGCACTTTGACCTGCTTCAGAAATCCCTCTAATAACTGTTAGAATTGTTCCTTCAGTTGGTTTCATAACTGAACCATACGCTGTTTTTTCACTGTTTTTAAAAGCTTCTACGATGTCTTGAGCAGAAAGGTTATCCTTTTCAGCAACAGACTTTGAGAAACCTCTAAAAATTTGTGACAAGATAACTCCAGAGTTACCTCTTGCTCCCATTAATAGCCCTTTAGCTAATGATTGAGCTAATTCTCCAACAGATTCACTAGTATCACGACTAACGTAATCTGCCCCACTTTGGAAAGACATACTCATATTAGTACCAGTATCACCATCTGGAACTGGGAAAACATTAAGTGAGTTTATAAATTCTGCATTATTATTAAGGGTAGTAGCAGCGGCTTGCACCATTTGATCAAATTTTGATCTATCTATATTTGAAATAGACACAAAAATGAACCTCCTTTTAGTCTAGAACTCTTACACCTTGAACAACGACATTAACAGAACTAGCACTAATGCCAAGCATAGATTCCAAATTGTACTTAACCTTGCTTTGAACATTTTTACATACTTCTGAAATTTTAGTACCGTAGCTAACAATGATATTTACTTCAATTGCAACATCATTGTCTTGTTGTGTAACCACAACTCCACGGGAATAGTTATCTTTTTTCAAAATATCGTTTACATTGTCTCGAATTTGATTTTTACTTGCCATACCAACAACTCCGTAGTTATCAGTAGCAGCTCCACCAACTACGGTGGCAATTACATTGTTATCAATATCAATTAATCCATAATCAGTTCTCATTTTTACGGCCATCACAATAGCCTCCTTAAAAGATAGATTTCTTAATATATTCGTAATATAATATTACCACATGTTTAAAAAAAGCTAAAGTATTGATATAATGAATAGCGAAGGCTGTCAAGTATATTCACTTGAAAGAAAAGCATTGCAAAACAGGCTTCAATATGCTAAATTATTAGAGTGAGATGTAATAAAAGCAACGCTTTTGACTAGAAATCAATTAAAGGAGGAATTTACCAATGGCTAAAGATTTTATTAATGGTAAAAGAACTCATTATGGTAACAAACGTTCCCATGCTTTGAATTCTTCACGTCGTAGCTGGAAGCCAAATCTACAAAAGGTTCGTATCCTTGTAGATGGAAAGCCTAAGAAAGTTTGGGTTAGTGCCCGTACTCTAAAATCAGGTAAAGTTACTCGTGCCTAACAATATTTAAGTCTGACTCTTAATGTCAGACTTTTTTTATACCCTAAATAACAAAAAAGAGAACTGATATAATCAGTTCTCTTTTTTCTATGCATCTTTACTTTGGATCACACATAATACCCCATCATCAAAATCGAAGTGACATTTATCACCATCGAATTGATTACTGGAATAAGCAAACGGTCTTTCAACATAGTAGTTATCGAGTTTATATACCGCATCATGAATTGATAAGTGCATTGCATTCATTGGAATAAACGCTAAGTAATGCATCATATCAATCTTTGTAATTTCATGTTGTCCCGGAGTAAAGTATTGAATTACATTTTGTTTATCAATAATTCTAATTTTTTCAACGATATCCCTAAATTTAGGTTCAGTCGCCAATAAGTAGTTAGAAATAAAGTGATCAATTCTACCACCAGTGGCACCAAAGATATTAATGACATCCGCCTTTAATTCATCGGATGCAATCTTTAATGCTAGTTGGGTATCAGTATAGTCTTTATCAGGATTATAGGTTCGAATGTCAGAAACGTTGTTTGAAATAATTTCAAATTCAGATTGATCCATTGAATCAAAATCACCAATTGAAATTAGTGGTTTAATTCCCATTTGAACTAACCACACGTTTCCTCGATCGACTCCAATCCAATCGCCATCGATTTTGCCTTGTCTTAAACTATCAGGCCATAAATCCGTTGGCCCACCGACTAATAAATTGATCGTTTTCATAATTATTTAGTAGCGTCCTTAATTGCTTGAATTCTTTCAGCAGGATTTTCAGCACCGAATACGTATGAACCAGCAACTGCAACAGTTGCACCAGCTTTGGCAGCAGCTTGAACAGTTTCGTTGTTAACTCCACCATCAATTTCGATGTCAAAGTCGTATCCTTCAGCCTTCTTGATGTCGTCTAATTGCTTGATCTTCTTAACAGTTTCGTCTAGGAACTTTTGACCACCAAAACCAGGGTTAACAGTCATTACTAGAACTTGGTTAACCATGTATAGTACTGGTTTGATAGCTTCTACGGGAGTACCTGGGTTGATTACTACTTCAGCCTTAACACCCTTGTTCTTAATCATTTGTAAAGCACGGTGAATATGTGGAGTTGCTTCAACATGCACACCAATAATGTCAGCACCCTTGTCTGCAAATTCGTCAACGAATCTTTCAGGGTTAACTACCATTAAGTGAACATCTAATACTAAGTTAGAAATCTTTCTGATTTGTGGAACCCAGTTTGGACCGTATGAAATTGCTGGAACAAATGAACCGTCCATTACATCAATATGTAATAGTTCTGCGTCCTTTTCAACTTTTTCAATATCTCTTTGTAGGTTTAAATAATCTGCACTTAAGATTGATGGTGCTACTTTAATCATTATTAATTCCTCATTTCTTTTTATTGTAAATTGGTTTTTTATTCTTTAATAAATCATATAACTGAACATAATCATGATAGCGTTCATGTGATAGTTCATCTTCATCTAACATTGCCTTGATTGCACAACCAGGTTCGTTGATGTGAACACATCCCCTGAATTTACATCTATCAGCATTTGCTCTGAATTCAGGAAAGTAATCCCTTAGTTCCTCAGGTCTGATATCAAAAGCTTCGTAAGATGAGAAACCAGGTGTATCAGCTACTAATCCATTATTAATTTGAATAAAGCTGACTTTTCTAGTTGTATGTTTACCACGGTTTAATGCCATGGAAATTTCACCAGTTGCTAAGTTTAAATCTGGAGAGATTTGATTCAACAATGTTGATTTACCTGCCCCAGTTTGACCCATAAAGACAGTTTCTTTATTTTCAAACAATGATTTAATTTCATTAACTGATTCAGTTTTATCCTCGCTGTTGCTAGGAAGGATAACCTTATATCCAGCTTGTTCATAAACTTTCTTAACACCTTTAAAGTACTCGAACTGTTTATCATCTAATAAATCAGTCTTAGTAAAGTAGATGATTGGTGTAATTTTGTTAATTTCAACCGCAACTAATTGACGGTCTAACAAGTTATATGAAAAATCTGGCTGAACAGCGGAAGTAACAACTACGGCTTGATCAATGTTTGCAATTGGAGGTCTCACCAATGAATTTTTACGGTCAAAAATCTTTAATAAGTATCCTTCTTTTTGTGAACTGGATTCAAACTCGACGTCATCACCAACTAAAGGAGTTATTTTTCTTTTTCTAAAGTTACCTCTAGCTCTTGTTCGGTATATCTTTCCGTCACTAATAATATCATAGAATCCACTTAGGGATTGGAAAATTTTTCCTTCAGCCAATGTATCACCTCGTTAATTTATTTACTATTTTTATTATACCTTGCATTACTTCATTATCAAATCACCATTTCGATAAATTCGATATTGTGGTTTTTGATTTTTCTTCAAACTGTAAGGAATGCTGATGGTTGTATCTTTATTTATATAGACGGTTCGATAAAATTTTTCGTTACCGCCATCCTTATTAGAATAGATTGTGATCTTATTTAGACCACTGCTATCAACCTTTTTATAAGGTAATTTTACCGATACGTTAACGCTTCTTCTTAGATTTTGATTATCAGAGCTTCCCTTCGATACCCAAAGTTCTACCTCGTCTCCGTAACTTAACAATAAACCAGTTGATGGACTTTGTTGGTAGACTTTTCCGGCAGGTTGACTCTTAGAATTTTCGTAGAAAACCTTAACGTTTAAATGGTTTTCCTTCGCATAGTTTCTTGCCTGTTCTTCGGTCTTACCAATGAGATTAACCAACTTAAAATTTCTAGTGTTAACTGCCACTACCAGGTTAATTGTTGTGTTATGTGGTTCCACCAAAGTTCCAGGACGAATGCTTTGGCTAAGAATGGTATCCGACTTAAATGAAGTGTCATAACTGTATGACTTCTTCACCGTGAATCCCATTGTTGTCAATGAATGTTCAGCAGAATCGACTGAATCACCTAGGTAATTATCCATCTTGACCTTCTTATAGCCACCAGAAACCTTCAAGACGATTCCTGAATGGTTAATCATCTTGGTTCCCTTGGCTGGATCGGTACCAATTACCTTATTAACAGCAACGTCAGTGTTATAAGTGTATTTTACCTTGCTGACGATTAAGTGGGACTTCTTTAAAACCTTCGTAGCTTTACTAATCGACATGTTTGAAACGTTTGGTACCGTTACTCGAGTGAAGAAAGTAAAGTTAAAGAATAAAAATATTCCCGAAATAAAGGCAAATAGTATCACAATTAATGTAAGTAATTTAAAGATACGATATTTATCCTTATATTCATGTTCTTCATCTACATGATGATCATGATATTTGTTTAGATCCTTTAGGTCCAAGACCTTGGTTTCACCATCATCAATTTCAGTCTTCGGAATCATGAAGTGTAATTTAGCTTCATCCATTCTTTCTTTACTCATTGAAGTAAGCAGGTCTTCCTTCATGTCTAAAACAGAACTGTAACGATCCGATAATTTTTTAGCAGTTGCCTTAATCACAACATTTTCTAGCGCTTGTGTCACTAGACTATTTTGTTCAATTATCGAAGGCAAGTTTTCCTTAGTATGCTTCATTGCAATGTTTACTGGTGAATCACCATCAAAAGGAACCTTCCCTGTGAGTAATTCGTACAAGATAATTCCCAATGAATAAACATCCGATTGGGTAGTAACCTTCTTTCCCAATGCTTGTTCAGGTGAAATATAGTGAATTGAACCAACAACTGCATTGGTTTGAGTTAATGCATTTTGACTTTCAATTAAGGCAATCCCAAAGTCTGTGACCTTAACGACACCTTTCTTATCAATTAACACGTTCTGTGGCTTTAAATCACGATGAATAATTCCATGACTATGAGCTTCATAAACCGCATCAATTAGTTGCGTCATGATTGCAATAACTTTATCAATACTGATTGGATAGTGCTTTTGAATGTAATTTTTTAAGTCCTGTCCATCAACGTATTCGGTTACCAGATACTGTAAATCACCTGATTGATTCAAGTCGTATACCTGGGCAATATGCTTACTGTTTAATTTATTAATAGCTAATTTTTCATACTTAAAATGACGTTTAGCTTTTTGACTACCCTGAAAATCAATTCGAATAATCTTAATAGTGACAAGACGGTTTTCCTTCATATCATATGAAAGATAAACATTAACCATCCCACCTTCACCAATCTTATCGATGATTTTGTAGCGGTCATTTAAAACGTATCCTTTTTCCATAAACGATCACTCCTAACCTAAATCATCGATTAAAATAGCGGAAATGTTATCTTTTCCACCATTATCATTGGCAGTATCAATTAAACGATCAATCTTTTGTTTTTCACTTAATCGCATGTTTAAAATTTTTGAGATTGTCTCATCACTAACCATTTTGGTTAACCCATCACTACATAATAGCAGTTGATCACCTGGTCTAAACTGAATGTTTGAGATGTCGACATCTGCATCCGAAGAAACACCTAATCCCTTTACAATTACGTTTTGTAAATTGGAATCAACGTTTTCTCCATCTTTAACTTCGCCTTTTTCAATTAAAAAGTTAATGTATGAATGATCAACGGTAAGTTGCTTAAGCTGACTACTTCTTAATAGATAACAACGACTATCGCCCAGATGGGTTAATAGATATTGATTTCCAAAGAACAATGCGACAACAACAGTGGTTGCCATTTTACTTAAACTTTCATCTTTAATTCCCATTTCAACAATCTTATTATTTACATCGCTAATCGTTTGAGATAGCCATGCTTTAGTATCGATAATTGAACTAATATGATGATTTTGAAAAGCTTGTCCAATAAAATCAACCGCTGTTGAAGCAGCAATTTCACCACCATTGCTTCCCCCAACTCCATCGGCTAGGATTGCAATCAAAGCGCCCTGTTGATTTTTAAAATAGCCAACATAATCTTCATTACTAATTCTTTGTTTACCAATAACAGAATTAGCAGCAACTTCCATTTCTATTCACCACCATTTTTTATTAAATTACATACGAAGAATCCATCTGAATCGTAGTCATCTGGGTAGATTCGAATGTAACCATCATTTAGCGGAATACCCATTTTGGAAACTGGATCAACACGTTTAAAATCAGGATTTTGTTTTAAGAATTCAGCAATCACGTCTGAATTTTCTTGATTTAAGATGGTACAAGTACTGTAGACTAGCTTACCACCTTTTTTAAGTTTTTTGGCCGCAGAAGTTAAGATATCCAATTGGATGGATGCTAACTTTTTAACATCTTCCATCTTCTTTTCGTATCTAATTTCTGGTTTTCTTCTAATCAAACCAATTCCTGAACATGGTGCATCAATTAAAATTTGGTTGAATGTTTCATCATCATATAAATCATCAAGCTTTCTAGCATCACATGCTTGAGTGGATAAAACATCACTAACGCCTAGTCGTTTAGCATTCTTTTGCACTTGTTTCAAACGATTATTGTGCAAGTCCAATGCTTCAACGTGGCCACCAGCTTCTTTAGATAGATGTTCTGCAATTTGCGTGGTCTTTCCACCAGGTGCTGAACAAGCATCTAAGATTACATCAGATTCTTTAATATCCATGGATTCCACTGGTAACATTGCGCTTTCGTCTTGAATTGTCATTTGACCATTCTTAAAAGTATCACTGTAACTAGCAGACTTCTTGGTTAAGATTAGTCCTGATTCAACCAGCTTACTGTTTTGCACGCCATAACCATCAGCTTTTAATTTATCTGACAATGATTGCTTACTGATTAACTTAGAATTAAAACGTACTGACTGCTTTGAAGGTTGATTAATACTCTTTAGGATGGAAAGTGTCTTTTCTTCACCCACTTGCTTGTTCAACTCTTCAATCATCCATTCAGAAATACTGTATTCAATTGAAAGTTTCTTAATTGGATCATCGATATCAGAAAAGTCAGGTAATCCCTTTCTTTCAATTTGATGAAGAACACCGGTAACTAAGCGTCTAATTCCATCATGGCCCATTTTCTTAGCAATCTTAATGGTTTCATTAAAAACGGCTCTGGTAGGAATTTTATCTAAGTATTCCATTTGATAAATTGCAGAATACAATAATTCCTTCACCCAATCATCAACCTTATTGGCATTTTTTAGGAAGTGATTTAATTGGTATTCCAATGTTAAACGATGTTGGATAACACCATAAACAATGTTGGTAAGCAATGCGATATCACGACTGCTTAAGTCACTATTTTCAATGACTTGGTTTAGTTGTAGGTTGGAGTATGCTCCATTTGAAATTTTACTAAGCGTCTTTACAGCCAGTAATCTAGGGTTACTTGACATCTTCTATCACCATATCTCCTTGTTGAATTGATTGGCCAGCACCATTTAAGAAGGCGTTGATTGGTTGTTTTGGTTTACCTGAAGGTTGGATTTCCAAAAGTTGTAGCACAGTTCCGTCTCCACAGGCAATCTTCAAAGCTTTCTTTGTCTTTTCAACCACTTGGCCAGGTTTTAAGTCAGTGGTTTCATCTAAAGGTTTAGCACTCCAAAACTTAGTACGTTTGCCTAACATCATGGCAAATGCATTTGGTGATGGACGTAGTGCTCTAATCTTGCGATCAACTAGAAAGGCAGACTTAGCAAAGTCTAATTCTTCTTGTTCTCTAGTGATGTTTGGTGAAAATACCACCTTATCTTCATCTTGTGGAGTTGGGTTAACATCCCCAGCAGCCACCTTTGGCAATGTTTCAAGAAGTAAATCACGACCAATGATACTTAATTTATCAAATAATGATTGGGTATCATCATCTGTTTGAATATCCAATGCTTGTTGAGATAATACATCCCCAGCATCCATCTTCTTAACCATGTACATGATTGAAATTCCTGTTTGCTTATCACCATTTATCAATGAATATTGAACGGGTGCACCACCGCGGTATTTTGGTAACAATGAACCGTGAACGTTAACTGCGGCAATCTTTGCAGCATTCAATAGCTTTTCAGGTAAGAATTGACCAAAAGCAGCGGTGATAATGAAATCAGGATTAATTTCTATAATCTTAGCCATTTCATCACTACCACTAATTTTTTCAGGTTGAAGCACTGGAATTGATAATTCCTGTGCAGCTTCCTTTACTGGTGATGGTTTTGATACTCTTTTTCTTCCAAAAGGTCGATCTGGTTGGGTCACGACTGCTTGTACATCATAGTCGTCACTTTCCACTAAACCTTTTAATACAGGAACTGCAAATGATGGAGTTCCCATAAATACAACTTTTTTCATTTTATCTACATCCTTACATAAAGTTCAAAGGATCAGGGTCTATGTTTACATATAGTCCCTTTTGAGCATCCTTTTGATAATGATTCAATATATATTCCAAACATGGTTTCATATTTGGTTCGTTTTTATACTTAATAATAATTTGATAGTAGTACTTATTCTTTAATTTTAAGATTGAACTAGGTGATGGTCCTAACATAATCGCTTGGTCACTTAGCTTCGCCTTTAAAATCTTAGCAATTTCGTACATCTTAGCAGCTGCCTTAGCTTCGTTGACATCGGAAGCTGATATCTTAACAGTGAAAAAGTAAGGTGGATAGTTAGTTTGATGTCTAACATTCATTTCCTTACGATAGAACAATTCATAGTCCTGTCTTTGCGCTAGCCTAATTGCATAGTGATCCGGATTAAAGGTTTGAATATAAACCAATCCTTTTTTCTCTGCACGACCAGCACGTCCACTCACCTGAGTTAACAAGTTAAATGTTCTTTCACTAGAACGGAAATCAGGTAAATCAAGGGAAGTGTCGGCATTCAAAACACCGACAAGTGTAACGTTAGGAAAGTCCAAACCCTTCGCAATCATTTGAGTTCCAAGTAAGATGTCGGCTTCACCGTTACCAAACCTTTGTAAGATGCGTTCGTGTGAACCTTTTCTTCTTGTGGTATCAACATCCATTCTTAAGATGCGAGCATTGGGTACTAATGATTGAAGTTTTTCTTGGACCTTTTGAGTTCCAGTACCGTAGTATCTGATCTTTTTACTACCACAGTTTTTACACTTGTTAGGAATTGGTTCCTCGTGACCACAGTAGTGACACTTCATCGTTCTTGAATCCATGTGTAGCGTAAGTGAGATATCACAGTTTGGACAATGCAATACGAAACCACAACTACGACACATCACAAATGATGAGTATCCCCTGCGGTTTAACATCAACACAATCTGTTCGTGTTTTTGTAAACGATTGTTAATCGCTGATAGCAATTCAGATGAAAAATCTTCTTGACCGCTATTTTTAACCTCTTCCTTCATGTCAATAACCCTAACCTCAGGTAAGGATTGGTTATTGATTCTGTGTGGAAGTTTGATTAGTTGATATACGCCCTTAGTAGCTCTTGCTCTTGATTCCAATGAAGGAGTGGCACTACCTAAAACTAACGGACAGTTGTGAAAACTTGCTCGCCACTTGGCAACGTCTCTTGTATGGTATCGAGGCGAATCATCTTGCTTATAACTAGCTTCATGTTCTTCATCCATGATGATGATACCGATATTATCTAGCGGAGCAAAGATGGCAGAACGTGCTCCAACGACCACATCAGCTTCACCATTGTTAACTCTGCGCCATTCATCGTACTTTTCACCATTTGACAAACCACTATGTAACATCGCTACTCGATTACCAAATCGACCCTTAACTCTTTTTACCATCTGAGGAGTTAACGAAATTTCAGGGACCAACATTAAAGCAGTCTTGCCTAACTCAAGTGCTTTTTGGATTGATTGAAGATATACTTCAGTCTTTCCAGAACCCGTAACACCCTCTAATAAAAAGACAGTATCCTGGTTGCGCTTGGTTGCTGCACTGATTCTATCGACTGCACTTTGTTGATCGTCGTTTAACTGTAATGGTTTGTTTGTGCCAACTTTACCTTGGTATGGATTACGGTATTCCTCTTGCAAGAACCTAGTAAACCATCCCTTATCCACCGCACTTTTAATCGCAGCTTCAGGAATATCAAAGTCATGAACCAACTTACGTTGAGCAATCTCTTTATCATTATGGTTGATGATAAAATCTAGAATTTTAATCAGGTTCTTTGAGTTCTTACGGACCTTAGTTGACTCTTCTTTTGCTTGCTCAGTTGTTAAGTTCGGTTTAATGGCATAAATCTTTTTAGCCTTGGCACCATCTGAAACCTTGTATTCAACAGAAAGTTTGTTTTCTTTACGATATTGAATAATCTTCTTTAATACTGCTGCTGGGTATTCATCCACGTCAAAATCAACGACAGTATCATCACCAAAAATGGCTAAAATATCGTCGTCGATTTCACTTGAATCATTTAATAATAGTTGTTTTTGATACTTCGCTCTCATTACGCTTGGGAGCATCGTTAAAATACAACTAATTTGAAAGGAATAGGTCTTTTCTGCCATCCATTTAGACATGTCCAGTAATTCAGTATTCAATACCGGATCCAAATCCAATAGTCCTGAAATTTCCTTTAATTCACCGTCAAAAGTTCCATTATTGTCGATATCCCAAACGATTCCCTGAATTTTACGGCCACCATTTCCAAACGGAACAATGACACGCATCCCTTTTTGAAGTTTATCGTTTAGCTCATCTGGCACTAAGTAAGTATATGGTTCGTTAGTTTGCATTGTTGGCACATCAACAATTACTTTTGCTAAATTCAATCTAACTCCCCCTTTAATTTAATCGATTCTTTCACTAATGATATCAATCAATTCATTAGCAATTTTATCCTTACTTTCTACATCGCTTTTCTTAAATACCCCGGTTTCATCGATAAATGAAACTTGGTTATTATCGCTGTTAAATCCAATTGCCTTGTTGCTAACATCATTTGCTAACAATAAGTTTAACTTTTTCTTGGCTAGTTTTTGTTTGGCGTTATCCAATAGGTTTTGGGTTTCTGCAGCAAAACCGACAACAAATTGTTCATCCTTTATCTTTGATAATTCCTTTAAAATATCAGGTGTTTTTACCAAATGAATGTCTAATTCATCACCATTTTTCTTGATTTTTTGTTCTGAATATTTCGCTGGTGTGTAGTCAGAAACAGCTGCGGCCATTACTAAAACATCAGCATCACTGAAGTTATCTTCGATTGCACTCTTCATTTCACTAGCAGAATTAACATTGACAACGTTCACATTACCGTTGATATGTTGAGTTTCTGAAGATGAAATTAAAGTCACGTCAGCTCCGGCATTCATGGCAGCTCTAGCAATCGCATAGCCCATCTTACCTGATGAATTATTACTAATGTATCTAACCGGATCAATGGCTTCTCTTGTTCCACCAGCTGTGACAATCATCTTCTTGCCCGCTAATCGATTATCTTGTTCGACCATCATTTCAAGTCTTTCGATAATCTCTTCAGGTTCAATCATTCTACCCTTGGCTTCGTATCCTTCAGCTAAGAATCCTGAAGTTGGATAGATAATTTTACAACCATCAGCCTCGATTCGTTGAATATTTCTTTGGGTTGCAGGATTATCCCACATGTTATTGTTCATTGCTGGAACAATCACTTTTGTAGAAGGTGTTGCAAGCAGTGTCGTAGTAACTGCTTCGTCACCAATCCCATTAGCCAACTTAGCAATCGTGTTTGCTGTGGCTGGAGCAACAATTGAAATATCAGCCCATGTTGCAATATCAATATGGGTGATTTCATTAGCATCCTTTTCGTCAAAAGTATCAGTGAAAACAAAGTTTTTAGTCAAAGTTTGAAAAGCCAATGGTGTAACGAATTGTTGTGCACCACCGCTCATAACGACTCTGACATCGTTTCCATTTTTAACTAATAATCGCGCTAAGGTTAATGACTTATATGCGGCAATACTACCAGTAACATATAGTGCTATTTTTTTATTATTCACTAATCAAACCTCCCATATCTTAAGAACTTATTACCTATATTGTATCAAAAAATCAAAATAAAAACCCTTGCATTGCTGCAAAGGGTTAATTTATTTATTATTTGTTATCTCTAGTTAGTTCAACCTTGCCGGCAACGATTTCTTCGAAAGCCTTACCAACAGATTTTCTAGATTTGTATGAGTCTAATAATAATGGTGATCCAGCATCAATATCATGAGCTCTCTTACTTGCTAGCATGATTAATGAGTATCTTGAATCAACTCTTTCAAGTAGTTTGTCAACAGATGGATATAATAGCATTAGTCTTCTTCTCCTAACATTGATAGATAATCCGGCATTACGCGGTTAACTTTTAGTCTTTCGCTGTTAACGATAGTCTTAATTCTATCTACAGCATTTTCAACTTTGTCGTTTAATACAGCATAGTCATAGTTTCTCATCATCTTAATTTCAGAAACAGCTGTCTTGATACGCTTGTCGATAACGTCCATATCATCAGTTCCACGACCAATTAAACGATTCTTTAGCACAACTAAATCAGGTGGGGTTAGAAATACAAATACTGCTTCTGGGCAATTAGCTCTAACCTGCATTGCACCATTAACTTCGATTTCTAAGAATACGTCATGACCTTCATCCAAAGTCTTATTAACATAGTTCAATGGAGTTCCATAGTAATTGTCAACGTACTTTGCATATTCTAGCATTTCACCATTTTTGATATGGTCTTCGAATTCTTCTTTACTAACAAAGAAATAGTCTTTACCGTTTACTTCACCTTCACGAGGACTTCTAGTAGTCATTGAAATTGAGTACTTGAAATCAACGTCTGGTTCGTTAAACAATGCTTTTCTAACAGTACCTTTACCAACACCAGAAGGTCCTGAAAGAACAATTAGCATTCCTCTTTTTGCCATTTTAAAACCCCTCAAAATTTTATAATACTACCATTATGGCCTATTTTACTGATTTTTTCAAATTTATTTTTTGGTTTCATCTGCTAACTTTAATAATTCGTTAGCATGTTGAAGTGTTAAATCAGTGACCGTTGTACCAGATAACATTCTAGCAAGTTCATCTACACGTTTTTGAACTGATAACTTGATGATACTTGTCTTAGTGCGATTCTTATCAATCTTCTTTTCAATAAAGTAATGATGATCAGACATTGCAGCAACCTGTGGTAAATGCGTAATACATAGAACTTGAGATTTTTGCGCAATTTTACTGATTTTTTCGGCGATTGCTTGAGCAACTCTACCGGAAACACCGGTATCTACTTCATCGAAAATAATTGAAGTGACACCTTGCATATTAGTGAATAAAGTCTTTAGTGCCAACATAATTCTAGATAGTTCACCACCGGAAGCAATCTTTGATAGTGGCAACATTGCTTCTCCTGGATTAGTTCTCATATAGAATTCAACACGTTCTGTGCCGTATCTGTGAAATTCACCGATTGGTAACTTTTCGAAGTTAACTTTAAACTCGGTCTTAGCCATGTATAGGTCAGATAGCTGGTCATGAACTGCTTCTTCTAGCTTAGTTGCAACAGCGTGACGATCTGTGTTCAATTCATCAGCTAAATCACTTAACTTGTTTACGGTTGATTCGTATTGTTCGTTTAAATCTTCACCAGTAGTTTGATCAGCTTGCATGGTGGAAAGTTCCTTAACAACATTATCGTAATGCTTTAGGATTTGTTCGATTGAATCACCATACTTACGCTTTAAACCGTAGATGACGTTCAATCTTTCTTCGATTTCTTCTAAACGACCTTGGTCAAATTCTTGTAGGTCCATTTGATCAGAAATATTGTCAGAAGCATCTTGTAATAAGTAAAAGGCATTTTTGATGTTGTCAGAAATTTCTCTAAATTGAGGGTCAACTTCTTCAATTGATTCCATTGAATTCTTAGCTTCACCAATCACATCTAAAGGATTAAATGTTTCATCACCGTTAATGGCACTAAAACTCATGTTTAAGGCATCAACAATTTTTTGGTAGTTAAGCAAATGGTCTCTTTGGCTGACTAATTCTTCTTCTTCGCCAACTTCTAGATGAGCATTGCTAATTTCATTTTCCTGAAATTCCAACATATCAAGTCGTTGTGACCATTCTTTTTCATTACCACGTTTTTCTTTAATTGATGCTTTTAATTGTTGGTAATGATCAAAAGTTTCCTGGTACTTAGCTAAAGTATCGCCAATTTGTTTATGACCAAATTCATCAAGTAAATGAACGTGTCTTTCTGGTTGCATTAATTCTTGATGTTCATTTTGACCATGGATATCAACGATTGTCTCACCAATTTTCTTTAGCATTGTGGTATTTACAAGCATCCCATTGACACGACAAATATTGCGACCATTTCTATAGATTTCTCTTTGTAAAATGACGCTATTATCACTATGATCTATTCCCATATCATCCAACACTTTGTATGTTAGACCATCTTCTGGAAACACAAATAATCCTTGAATTAATAACTTATTACTGCCCGTTCTGATAAAGTTTTGTGAACCTCTGCCACCGGCTAATAGGCCAACGGCATCGATAATAATTGACTTACCAGCACCAGTTTCACCAGTTAAAACAGTCATACCATTGGAAAAATCGATTTCCAAATGGTCGATAATCGCAAAATCGCTAATTGATAGGTTTTCAAGCAATCAAAAGACTCCCTTTCATTACTTTAGTTCGTCAGCTCGTTTGATAGTATCTTCAATCGAAATATCTGGATTAATTGAAGGATTGTCAACAGACTTTAAGTCTACTAGGAATTCAATGTTTCCTTCGCCACCCTTGATTGGTGAGAAGTCTAATCCTTCAACTGAGTAACCAGCGCTAACGGCAAATTTTATAATGTCTTCTAAAACTTCGGCATGAACGGCGTGGTCTCTGACAATACCGTGCTTACCGATTTTATCTCTTCCGGCTTCAAATTGTGGCTTAATTAACGCCGCAACATGGCCGTTTTTAACAAGAATATCTTTTAGTGGTGGCAAAATCAAGTGAAGTGAAATGAAAGAAACATCAATTGAAGCAAATTCTGGTTGACCTTCAGTAAAATCATCTAGCTTTGAGTATCTAAAGTTGGTGTGTTCCATCACAACAACTCTTGGATCTTCACGTAGCTTCCATACAAGTTGGTTACTACCAACATCCAAAGCATAACTTTTTTTAGCACCATTTTGTAACATCACATCAGTAAATCCACCAGTGGATGAACCGATATCTAAAACAGTCTTATCTTTAACATCAAGATTAAATACTTTCAAGGCTTTTTCAAGCTTTAGGCCACCTCGACTAACGTATGGCATTGGTTTTCCTTTTAAATGCAACTTTGTGTCTTCAGGAATCTTAACACCTGGTTTATCCAAACGTTCTTCGTTTTTACCTAAAACTTCGCCGGCCATTACGGCTCTTTTGGCTTTTTCTCTTGTATCAAAAATACCCTGTTGAACAAGTAGCACGTCTACTCTTTCTTTTTTCATGCGAACTACTCCTATTTTTCTATTTTAAAGTAATCTAAAAATGATGATAACAATTCTGTATCCACATCATTTTCGTCTTTTAATTCGTCTAAAATTTGGCGGCTATGGCTAATTGTGTCTTCTAAGTAAGAATATGACTTATCTAATCCTAAATGATTAGTATAAGTGTTTTTGACGCCATCTTGATGCACTGGTTTTCCTAGTTCTTCTTGACTGGAAACGACATCTAAAATGTCATCATAAATTTGAAAAGCCAAACCAAAGTCAGCACCAAATTGGTCTAACTTATCAATCACATCATGACTAGCATTTGCCAAGATACCACCAGCAATCATGGCATATCTAATTAATGCACCAGTTTTTCCTTCGTGTAATTTCTTAATTTCATCTAAGGAAAGCTGTTTATTTTCATTCAAAATATCCATTGATTGACCGGCAACCATCCCTGATGGTCCAGCGAATTTAGATAGATAATAAACTAATTGAGCCTTCATATGATCATCTAAATCATTATCAGTTAACCATTGAAATGCCAATGTTAATAATCCATCACCAGCTAATGTGGCTAAACCGGCACCATAAATCACATGATTAGTCTTTTTACCACGTCTTAAATCATCATCATCCATAGCTGGTAAATCATCATGGATTAATGAATAAGTGTGTAGTAATTCAAGTGCACTAATTGCCTTTAAATCATCGTCTGTCATTTCATGATTTAACATCTTTAAGGTTGCGATGCTCATTAGTGGTCTTAGTCTTTTTCCACCAGCCATCAATGAATAGCTCATTGAATCAGCAAGTTGATCATTGCTAACATCCTTTTTTACTTGATTAGCGAGTTGGCTTTCAATTTGTGGTTTATATTCATCAATAAAATCAGATAAAACTACAGATTGACTCATTACTTATCTTCACTTTCTTTTTCGAATGCAACTTCAGAATCATCATCTGTCATTTCTTTAGCTAATGTCTTTTCAGCATTCTTCAAAGTACTTTGTAGTTCGCCACTTAGCTTAACACCTTTTTGGAATTCACTTAGTGCTTTTTCCAAAGGAATGTCACCTTGTTCTAATTCGGAAACGATTTGTTCTAGTTTGTTCATGTTATCTTCAAAACTTGCTTTTTCAGCCATTATTTACTCTCCTTTTTCACTTCGTTAACAGTTGCTTTCGCATATCCATCAATTAATTTTAGTTCAATATCATCATTTTGCTTAATGTCGTCAACTTTCTTTACGACCTTGCCTTCGCTATTAGTTGTAAAACTAAATCCACGAGACATAACCTTTAATGGGCTTAGATGATCTAACGCATCAACTCTTTGTGTTAGTTGATTTTGTTTATTTTGAATCAACAACATAATATTTCTCTTTAATTGATCATCTTTTACCTGTAGAACTTGTTGTTGTTCTTTGATTAAGTTCTTTGGTGAATTGATTTTTAGATTATATACTAAGTCATTTAGCTTTCTATCGGACTGGTTGATAGTTTCCTTTAGAGCGTTCATCAATCTTTCGTTTAGCATATCAATCTTTTGGACGTATGAATCATACAAACGTTCAGGTTGTTTGAAAATGTATGATTGTTGGATTTTTGCCAAACGTTGTTGTAATTGATTTAACTTATTTCTAAATGCATTAAAAATTCGTACTTGGTCATTTTTAATGTCGGTCATAACATCAGTCAATACCGGTACTGCTAATTCGGCAGCAGCAGTGGGTGTCGCTGCTCTTACATCCGCAACTAAATCAGCAATTGTTGTATCGGTTTCGTGTCCAACTGAAGAAATCACTGGAATCTTACTATCAAAAATTGCTCTGGCAACGATTTCTTCGTTAAATGGCCAAAGGTCTTCAATCGAACCTCCACCACGTCCGATAATCAATGTGTCAAAATCATCGCGTTCATTCACACGATTG
This sequence comes from Apilactobacillus kunkeei, assembly GCF_001421115.1. Taxonomy (GTDB): domain Bacteria; phylum Bacillota; class Bacilli; order Lactobacillales; family Lactobacillaceae; genus Apilactobacillus; species Apilactobacillus kunkeei_F. Next base: position 146,757 of record NZ_JXCW01000004.1, read on the forward strand.
ATTTGTCTAACAATATCAGCAGCGGCTGCATCCCCTTGCACAACGGCAGGATATAAAACGATTTGAGCAATTGGATATCTTCTTCTAGTAGTTGTAATAATATCTCTAATAACAGCTCCACTAGGTGAAGTAACTACCGCAATTCTCTTTGGATACTTTTCCAAGGCCTTTTTAGGGGCATTGAATAATCCTTCAGCAGATAGCTTTTTCTTTAATTGTTCATATGCTTGATACAAGGCACCAACACCATCGGGTTCCATGTGATCAATATAAATTTGGTAGTTACCGGTTGCTTCATAGACTGAAATTCTACCAGTAACTAATACTTTCATTCCTTCTTCGGGTTTAAACTTAACCTTATCGAAAGCTGATTTAAACATGATAGCGCTAATCTTTGCGTTATCATCCTTCAAGCTAAAGTATTGATGTGCTGGTCTCAATCTAAAGTTGGAAATTTCACCAGTTAAATAAACCTTATCTAGATAGGGATCACGATCAAATTTTTTCTTAATATAGCTTGTTAAATCGCTAACACTTAGGTAATCATTACCCATTAATATCACTCCACTTTGATAGTTCTACGGTTTGTCTCATCAATGTAGCGATGGTCATTGGACCAACACCACCAGGTACAGGAGTTATGTATGAGGCTTTCTTAGCAATACCATCATAATCAACGTCTCCAACTAATTTACCTTCATCATTCACGTTTTGACCAACGTCAATTACAACTACGCCATCTTTTACATCACTTTCTGTTACTGTATTAACCTTACCAGTAGCAGATACGATAATATCGGCGTCTAATGTGTATTCTTTAATATTTGCATAATGGTTTAACACTGTTACTTCTGCACCAGCATTGATTAATAAAGCTGCCATTGGTCTACCCACGATGGTACTTCTACCAATTACGACTGCTTTTTTACCCTTTAAATCAATATCATATCCTTCAAACATTGTCATAACACCCTTTGGTGTACATGCCACAGGATAGTTACTTTGTTCGTTTAAGAATAACTTACCAGAATTAATCACTTGGAATCCATCCACGTCTTTATCTGGGTTAATTTGACTCATAACGTATTTTTCATTGATGTGTTTTGGTAGTGGTGATTGAATCAAAATTGCATCAATATCATCGTCATGATTGTAGTCGTTCAATATGTTCAATAATTCGTCTTCAGTGGTTTCTACAGGAAGAGCATTAACGATTGACTTAATTCCTAATTGTTGAGCTTTCTTATGTTTGCTTCTCACATAGCGGTGGCTAGCTTGATCATCCCCGACGATAATCACAGCTAGACAAGGGTTCTTACCTTGTTCGTTTAATTCTGAGACCATATCTGCAGTCTCTTGATTAACTTTCTTTGCTAAAGATCTTCCATCAATAATATTGCTCATCGTAAAACCTCCAAAGGATTATTTAATTCTCTTTTATTTTAGCATATAAAAAAATGTTTATGTAATAAAAAAAGACTCGCTTTTACGCGAATCATTTTTTCTTAAGCAATTGTGTTTGATAAAACTCCATTAACAAATTTTCTTGAGTGATCATCACTGTATTTCTTTGTTAATTCCAACGCTTCATTGATTGCCACCTTTGTAGGGACATCGTCAACGTATTTAATTTCAAAAAACGCAAGTCTTAGAATTGCAAGGTCTGTCTTGGCAATTCTGTTAATGGACCAACCGGAAACAAGATATGAGATTATACTATCGTCTAAGCTATCCTTATTTTCGATAACACCATCTACTAAAGTGTTGTAGTATGATGGAATTTCTGTTTCTTCATCGGTTCTTGAGATAGCATGAAAAAATAGTTCTTTATCGGTTGTATCATTTGCATTGATAGCAAACAATGTTTGAAATGCATACTCTCTTATTTTATGTCTAGTAAATTCCACTATTTTTCACCCTTATCGCTACTATTGCCGTTTAATAAACTTTTTGAATTAGCTCTTTTATCTTGTTTTTCATGAACGACACCTTCTACGTGAACATTAACTTCACCTAAATCAAGCTCAGTCATGAATAGAAGTTGTTGTTTTACTTGTTCTTGAATTTCTAGAGCAACTTTAGGAACAGAAACCCCGTAATTTAGATATACGTAAACATCAACAATTAATTTTTCATCTTTAAAATTAAGTCTAATGCCCTTACCCATTTCTTTACGACCGAATAGTTCATTAACACTTGTCGCCAATGATCCACGCATGCGCTTTACGCCCTTTACTTGGACAGAGGCAATACTTGCGATTACTTCCAATACGTTTGGTGAGATTTGAATATCCCCAAACTTTGAACTAGCCTTTGGTAAAGAAATATTTGTTTGTTCTGCCATAAAAATTACCCTCCAATCAAAATAAAAGCATCAATTATTTATTAATTAAGCTCTTGAGATGTATGTTGCATCATTGGTGTTAATAACTAGCTTGTCACCAGCATTAACAAAGAATGGTACTTGTACAATTAAACCAGTAGTCATAGTAGCTGGCTTGCTTCCACCTGAAGCAGTGTTACCTTTGATACTTGGTTCAGTTTCTGAAACTTCTAGAGTAACAGTGTTTGGTACTTCGATACCGATAACTTCGTTTTCATATTGAACGATACTTACGTCCATGTTTTCTTGTAAGTAGTTTAAAGCATCCTTGATCTTGTCACCAGGTACAGTAATTTGTTCGTATGAATCCATATCCATGAATACGTAACCTGCACCATCTTCGTATAGGTATTGCATGTTTCTAGTGTCAATTTGTGCTTGTTCCATCTTAGCACCGGCACGGAAAGTCTTGTCTTGAACAGCACCTGTTCTTAGGTTCTTAAGTTTAGTACGTACAAACGCACCACCCTTACCTGGCTTTACGTGTTGGAAGTTAATGATACGCCAAATTGCGTTATCTACTTCAATAGTTAATCCTGTTTTAAATTGGGCAGTTGAAATTGTTGCCATGATTAAAACTCCTCCTAGTATTACTAATATGTTTTATATGATAGCAATGTTAGTGCAGCGATTGCAATCGTAATCGTTACTACCATTGTATCATGTTAGCTTTATTTAAATAAGTCTTTGGTAATAAAAAAAGCCTGAAAATAAATCAGGCTTTTTCTACATTATTCACTAATTACTTAGCAACTGCTTCAGATACTGGGTATACTGAAACTTGGCGCTTGCTGCGGCCCATACGTTCGAAACGTACAACACCATCAACTAAAGCAAATAAAGTATCATCACCGGCACGCTTAACGTTTTTACCTGGGTAAATGTGAGTACCACGTTGACGGTAAATGATTGAACCAGTAGTAACTTTTGATCCATCAGCAGCCTTTGTACCTAGACGACGACCTGCAGAGTCACGACCATTGGCTGTTGAACCTCCCCCTTTATGGTGAGAGAAGAATTGTAAATTCATTTCTAACATTGGATTACACCTCCGTACAATTTAATCTATTGTAATATCTAATTTAATATAATCAGCATAACTTTGAGAAATATCCCGCATTCCATTTTGGAATGTTGATAAAATTGCTTGAGCAGCAATCTCATCTTCGGAAGAATTAGCTTCAGGAACTGTAACTTCCATAAAACCACCTTCGATGTCATCACTGACAACTTTAGGTTCTATGTTAGCAACTTCGGTCAACCCATTTACAGTAGAAATGGATAAAACAGAAACCGCAGCGCATACAATGTCCTTACCATACTCACCTGAATCAGCATGACCGGATAAACTAAAACTAGTAATTCGATCACTTTGCTTATCATGAATAATATTTGCTAATATCATTTTTTATCCTCTAATTAAGCCTTGATTGAGTCAATCATAACCTTAGTGTATGGTTGTCTATGACCCTTCTTAGAACGAGAACCCTTCTTAGGCTTGTAACGAAGAATAGTAATCTTCTTACCACGGCCTTGCTTTTCAACAGTACCTTCAACTGAAGCACCGTCTACAAGTGGAGTACCAACCTTAGCTGAGTCACCACCAACGAAAACTACTTGATCAAAAGTAACCTTTTCACCTTCGTTTGCGTTTAGCTTTTCAACGTAGATTGCTTCACCTTCAGCAACTTTGTATTGCTTTCCGCCTGTTACGATAATTGCGTACATAATGTGCACCTCCTTGAATAATATGCTTAGACTCGCCGAACATAAGCGCTTCAATAAGAAGACTTAATACTCAGTCCGTGCGGTTGTAGCTGTGAAAGTCCACAAATACAACAAAGTAAGTATACATATTTTGAATAATTTAGTCAAGAAAAAAAGCATATCATAAGTGATATGCTTCAACAATTTATTCAAATGTCGCGAGAGAGATTCGAACTCTCGACCTACGGTTTAGAAGACCGTTGCTCTATCCAGCTGAGCTATCGCGACATCAAAACTCAACAAAAAACATTATATCGGATAATCGACATGGTGTCAATATCATTTTTAAATCAATTAAAAATTTTATAATGAATTAATTTCACTAAATTGAGCTGACAATGATTTATCATCAACGCCAAGGTCTACTATACCAAATTTTAAGAACATTTTCCAGGAAAATTGGAAATCTTTTTTAGAATGATTATAAAAACCGTTAAACATCATTCGTTTAATTGATAAATATACTTGGTTAAAGTCACGATCAGCATCAATGCTTGTGATTTTGTTGTAATCTTCTTCATCAATAACGATTACGTCTAACCAGTTATGAACGCTAGCAAACAACAAGTAATACTTCATTGTGTTGGCAACGTCTTTAGTAATCATTTCCTTATAGTTTTTTACATCAATATTTTCTTGATCTTTTTTATATACAGAAAAACGTTTTGAATCCTCTGCTAATTTAGCTAATGATAAATCCAATTGGATAAATAGCTTTTGTTGCTTATTATTGCCGTTTAAGAGCAATTGTTGCTTTTTCCCCATGTTATTGAACTTGGCAACAGCTTGTTGAATCATTTCATTAAATTTTAGCAATCTAAACACCTCACATCCTATTTTATCATTATGACAAACGTTTGAAAAATAAAAAAGAGCCGGCAATAAGCCGACTCTTTTTCAAATGGTTATTAGTATTTTTCCATGTATTGGTTACGTTCCCAATCAGAAACTTGAGCACGGTAAGCATCGTATTCTAAATGCTTAGCAGCTAAGTAACTGTTGAAAATCTTTGAACCTAATGCATGTTTCATTGTTTCATCAGCAGATAATTCTTCTAGAGCATCTAGTAAGTCATCTGGTAAGTTAACAATTTCGTTTTCTTTTCTTTCTTGAGCATCCATTCTGTAGATGTTACGGTCAACACTCTTAGGAGGTACGATACCGTTCTTCAAGCCATCTAGACCAGCTTCTAGAACAGAAGCAATTGCTAGGTATGGGTTTGCTGAAGCATCAGCACTTCTTAATTCAAGACGTGTAGCTTGTCCACGAGCATTTGGTACTCGGATAAGTGGAGATCTGTTTGAACCAGACCAAGCAACGTAAACTGGTGCTTCGTATCCAGGAACAAGACGTTTGTATGAGTTTACTAATGGGTTACAAATTGCAGTGTAACTCTTAGCATGTTTGATTAATCCACCTAAGAAGTGGTAAGCAGTTTCTGATAACTTCAAGTCACCATTTTCATCGTAGAATACATCACCACTATCATCAAATAATGACATGTTTAAATGCATTCCAGAACCATTGATACCACTTAGTGGTTTTGGCATAAATGTAGCGTATAAGCCGTATTTTCTTGCGATTGTTTTAACAACTAATTTAAATGTTTGAATATTGTCTGCAGCGTTTAGAGCATCTGCATATTCGAAATCAATTTCATGTTGACCTGGAGCAACTTCGTGGTGAGCTGCTTCAACGTCAAAGCCCATTTCTTCCAAAGTTAGAACGATTTCACGACGACAGTTACCACCTAAGTCAAGTGGTGCCATATCAAAGTAGCTACCTTCGTCATTTAATTTAACAGTTGGTTTGCCATCTTCATCCATCTTGAATAGGAAGAATTCAGGTTCAGGTCCAATGTTAAATGATGTAAATCCAGCATCCTTCATGTCCTTTAGAACACGGATTAAGTTATTTCTTGGGTCACCTTCAAATGGTGTTCCATCAGTCTTGTAAACTTCACAAATAACTCGAGCAATCTTACCGCGTTCTGAACTCCATGGGAAAATCATCCAAGTTGATAAATCGGGATGTAAATACATGTCACTTTCTTCGATTCTTACGAATCCTTCGATTGATGATCCATCAAACATAATCTTGTCATTTAATAAATCATCTAATTGACTGATTGGAACTTCAACATTCTTTAAAGTTCCTAAAACATCAGTAAACATTAAACGTAAGAATTTTACGTCCTCTTCTTTAACAATACGACGAATGTCGTCTTTTGAATAATCATGCTTTGTAGCCATATACACCTACTCCTAACGTATTCAACATTAAATTAGTTAAAAAGAATTATTTGCAGCATCATGTGAATTCAATCCACCGATGTTCAAAAGTTCATCAGATAAAATTTTACGTGCTTCTTGATCAGTTAATTCCTTCGTGTCGTTATTCTTGTTATCTTCTTTACGCTTCTTGTAGATTTCTTGAATCTTGGCAATATTTAAACCTTCGTCTAAATAATCCTTGATTTCTAAAATCACATCGATATCATTCAAAGAATACATACGGCGGTTACCATCATTTCTTTCAGGTGAAACCAAACCCTGTTCTTCGTAATATCTAATTTGTCTTGCGGTCAAGCTAGTTAACTTCATAACAGTTCCGATTGGAAGTACTGAAAGCGAACGTCTTAAATCCTTTTCTTTCATATCTAACTCCTTCTAACAACATTATAATAACATTATATTTTAATATGTCAACATTTAATGTAACAACTTCTAACATATTATGGCACTTTTTTATCATTTAGCCAATTAAATACATCTTTTTCGATGTTTTTCACAACTTCCATGTTAGATATTATGTCATACCAGTTAACTTTCATCTTATTTCTAAACCAAGTTAGCTGTCTTTTAGCATAATGTCTAGAATCCTTTTTAATTAATTCAGAAACATCCTCTAGGTCTAAATCGCCATGGAAATAGTTGATGAATTCTCGGTAACCAATCCCCTTATATGCAGGTAAGGAAATGTCACCTTTTTGATCTAACCATTTTGCTTCGTCGATTAAACCATCTTTAAACATAATATCAACACGTTTATTGATGCGATCGTACAATACCTTTCTATCGGTATTAAGTGCAATAATATATGGATCAATTGATACGGCATTATTGGTTTGTTCAGAAAATTTAACACCTGTATTGTGATAAACCTCTAAAGCTCTAATTACCCTGCGTTCATTTTCTTCACCAATCTTTTTGGCGGATACTTCATCAACGCTCTTTAATTTAAGCCACAATGCATGCTTACCGTTTTCTTCGGCAAATTCATGCATTTGCTTTCGATAGTCTTCATTATCATAATGATCACCGCCGAGGTTTAACCCATCAACGAGTGATTGGATATAAAATCCAGTACCTCCAACTATAATAGGAAGTTTTCCCCGTTTATGAATGTCATCAATTAATTTATTAGCCGATTCAACAAAATCAGCCGCTGAATATCTTTTGTCGACATCGATAATATCGATTAAATGATGAACAATTCCCTCTGATTCTTCTTTTGTCACTTTGGCTGTTCCAATGTCTAAGTGTTTGTAAACCTGCATAGAATCACCAGAAATAACTTCACCATTTAATTCCTTAGCCAACTCAATTGATAAACTTGTTTTTCCGACCGCTGTTGGTCCGACAATTATTAGCACTTTTTGCATATTATCCCACCATTTCTGCCTATATAAGTTTAGCATATAAAATATTGAATTAAAATATACTAAAGACTGGATAAATAAATAAAAAAACATCATAATGGTAAGTGTAAAGTAAATTATTATATAGGAGGACTTAAAATGAAAAAATTCGCTAAAGGATTCTTTGTTGGTGCATTAGCAACTTCAAGCGCAGTTGCTGGAGCATTATTCTCTTTCAAGAAAAAAGTTGTAGACCCTGTTGAAGGTCAAGCTGATAAACTAGAAGAAAATAGAAAAAGAGTTGTTCGTAAACAACGTTCCGCTCATTTAAACTAATATGAAATAATAAAAAAAGCACTTTACTCTTTGTAAAGTGCTTTTTTATTTACTTCTTAGTCTTTCCATCCCAGTTTCTAAAACCTGATTTTAGGATATAAATATCTTTGTATCCATTCTTACCAAGTAGAATAGCTGTCTTAATACTCAAAGTCTTACCTTGATCGTATAAGTAAACTGGCATGTCTTTTCGAATGTTCTTATAAAACATCTTGATTGTTGAGTAAGGAATACTTCTGGCACCTAAAATGTGACCAGATTCAAAATCTCTGTTTTCTCTTAAGTCAACAATTTGTCCCCTGTGACTACCTTGCTTGAATTCTTCTTCATCAACAAAAGTAGCAACACGGTTTGCTCTCATTCTAGTAATGCTGTTATAAATTAGGATTGCTAATAAAATAACAACAATTAAAAGCATGGATGGAATCATGTGTTATTACACCCCTAATGTTATTTGTTAATGTTTCTTAAAGCTAATGAACCGGCACCAATAACCCCAGCATCATTACCTAATTGAGCTAGACGAATCTTGGTAGAATCTCTAACAGGTCTAAATGCATTTTCTTGGAAGTACTTAGTTGTTGGTTGTAATAATGTGTTTCCGGCGTTTGAAACACCACCACCGATAACAATGTTGTCAGGGTTCAATGTGTTACCAACGTTAGCTAATGCAAGACCTAAGTAGTAACATACGTGATCTACAACTTGGTTTGCAAAAATATCACCGTTATCAGCTAGGAAGAAGACAACCTTTGAAGTTACTTCTTCACCAGAGTTAATCATTTCTTTTAGTCTTGATTGACCAGTAAATTCACTTGAAAGGTTCTTAGCAACCTTAACAACACCAGTAGCTGAAGCGTATTGTTCTAGACAACCGCGCTTGCCACAAGTACATTCGAATCCACCTGGTTCAACAGTAATGTGACCAATTTCACCGGCACCACCGTTAACACCGTGAGCTAATTCACCGTTAACGATAACACCTCCACCAACACCAGTTCCTAGTGTTACGAATACAACGTCAGAATCCTTACTTCCGGCACCCTTCCAGTATTCACCTAGTGAAGCAACGTTAGCATCATTATCTAAAGCAAATGGTAGGCCTAATGCTTTTTCGATTTGATCCTTAATATGTTGGGTAGTCTTCCAGTTTAGGTTGTAAGCCCCAATTACAGTACCTTCCTCACGGTTTACTGAACCTGGAGTTCCCATTCCAATTCCAATAAAGTCGTCAATTTTATGATCAGAGTCCTCCATCTTTTTTGCGATAGAGTTAATGATATTTGGAACAATATTTTCTCCGTTAGCGCTTACATCGGTGGTAATAGCCCACTTATCTAAGATTTCACCGCTATCAGTTAGGAATGCCAACTTAGTTGTTGTACCTCCTAAATCGATTCCAATTAACTTACGTACCATTTTAGTTTCCTCCTAAAAATTGTATTATTTCTTTTCTTCGATTCCATGTTCATGTTTTAATACAAGCTTTGCCTGTATGAACTCTTCTTTAGTTACAAGTCCGGCATCATGTAGATGATCAAGCTCTAATGCCATAACCTCTATATCCCACAATCTCTTGCCAACGTAAACATAGATTCCAAATTTTTTTAAAAGTTGTTGAACATCGTACAACGTCTTCATTTTCCCACATCCTAACGAAAAATGCACTAATTAATTTGCAAAATAACCAGTTTTTAAGCAAAAATATGCAAATACTAGCAATACAATTAATGCCAATATTTTCTTTACCATTGGAATTTTAAACTCTGATGGTAGTCCTACTACGTAAGGTAATAAGAACCCGGCAATTAAACCACCAATATGACCTATTATATCAATATCTGGTGACATTAAGTCGAATCCAATGTTTAAGACGATTAGTAATAGAAAACTTTGTGACATTCTTCTAACATACATATTATCATGAAAAGTTTCACCTAACATCAAAAATACACCGAACAATCCGAAGATGGCGGTACTTGCTCCAGCACTTGCTCCATTAGAGAATGCAAATCCAGCGATGTTACCAAATATTCCTGACAACATGAAAATCACAAGAAATCTAACGTGTCCGAAAATCTTTTCAAGCTGAATCCCTACATAGTACAAACTAATTCCGTTCATTAAAATATGTAGAAATGATAGGTGAATGAATATTGGTGTAATAAATCTCCACCATTGACCAAATTGGACTAGTGGACGATACATAGCACCATAATTAATAATTGCATCCGTTGAATTAGTAACGATACCAAATACATATACGAATATAATTATTGCAAGAATTCCTTCCGTCATAAAAGGAACATCATCTATTTTTTGGTATAAAGGATTATTTGAAATTTGAGTGAATAATTGTTTCAACTTGTTGATCAAACTCATCTACTTTCCATATTGATTTTTCATACATTCTAATTCTATCAGCAAGTGCAATAGTATTTCCAGGATAATCAACTAAAACTCGGTCATAGTATCCTCCACCATAACCAAGTCGATTATTATTAGACATATCAAAAGCCATCCCCGGAACAATCAACAAATCAATATCATTGACGTCGATGCCTTGACCATCAACTGGTTCAGAAATCCCCATCTTATTAACGAATAACTTGGTTTCATGATTATACTCAATGAAATTCATATCACTCTTATTAATCACCTTGGGAACGTATACTCTCTTGTTATCACTTAGTGCCTTTTCGATGATTGGATTGGTATCAATCTCGATATCAGTACTAAGAGTTACTCCAATTGAAGTTGCCGCAATCCACTCATCAGTTTCAAACAACTGATTATATAAATATTGTACATCTTCTCTATTATCTAAATTTTTAAGTTTATTTAAAATTCCACTTCGAGCTGCTGATTTATCCATCTATTCACTTCCCAGAATATAAAAAAAGGATTTGGGCCTTTAAACCCGAATCCTTATTTTGTTTCACGATGTAATGTAACTTTTCTTTCACGTGGACAGTATTTCTTTAATTCCAAACGATCAGGGTTGTTACGACGACTCTTAGTTGATAAGTAATTACGTTCGTGACATTCTGTACATTCTAAAGTAATGTGTACTCTCATCTTAGTTACACCTCCAAGTTAGTTGTATTTTTAATTTTTATATAAACAACTTTCAACTCTTAATATATTATCATTTTTTCTTCGATTTGACCAGAGTTTATATAAATATTGTTAAGGAAAATTACTTAACAGCAATTATTTCAAGCCACTGTCGGATTGAACGTACTTCCAGTATGCTTGATAAATCTTTTGAGCTAAGTCAATATTATTGCTTTCTGCGTTACTTGGCAAGTTTGGAATTGCAACTACAACTACAACTTGTGGGTCATCTGAAGGAGCAAATGATCCTAAACTCAAAGTAACTGTTTCAACTGGCTTAGAACCCTTCTTTCCACTTGAATAGAATGTTTGGGCAGTACCAGTCTTAGCCGAGATTGAAGGTTTAACAGTGTTTAAAGTGATACCAGTTCTGTATTCGTTAGTACCATGAACCACCTTGTAGAAACCGTCAGTAACAACTTTTCTTTGTGCAGCTGTCATATCAATCTTGTTTAGTACCGTTGGTGTAACAGTGTATTTAACTCGACCTAACTTACCGCTCTTGCTTGAAGCACGGATGCTTTGAACGATGTGAGGTTCAATTCTGTAACCACCATTAGCGATTGTAGAAATGTATTGAGCAATTTGCATTGGTGTGTAGGCATCATAGTTACCATATGATAAATCGAGTGCCTTACCAATGTTTGCTGAACCACTAGGACCTTGAATACCCTTTGTTTCACCAGGTAAATCAATTCCAGTGTATACACCTAAACCAAATTGGTTGAAGTAACCTCTCATAATGTTGAAGACATCCGGATTCATAGTTAATGCTCCACCTTCAACATAGTTGAATTTAGCTTCTTTCATTGCTAGTTGCATCATGTATGAGTTAGATGAAACTTCAAGCGCAGTTGAAGCATCAAGTGCAATATCATGGTTACCATCTTGGTTAAACCATGATGCCTTTCTGATTCCACCAGTCAAAATTGGCTTATCAGTTAAAGTAGAGTTAGTTGGTGTAATGACCTTGTCCATTAAAGCACCAGAAATCATGGCACCCTTAACAACAGACCCCATAACGATTGAACTGTTAATTGTTCCAAGCGCATTTGGTGTTTCTTTACCAGTTTCTGGATCACGACTAACCCCGGCTAAACCGATAATTCCACCAGTATTAGGGTTCATAACAACTGCGTATGCACCTGTTGAATTACCAGTACCTTGGTCAGCTTCTTCGACTAGTGATTGAATCTTCTTTTCAAATTCAGAGTTAATGGTTAATTGAAGGTTGTCACCCTTTTGACCACCATATTGTTTAACAGCTTTATCTAAGCTACCACCCTTGATTAAGGTTTGTGATTTTGAACCACGTAAAGTAGATTCATATTTTTCTTCTAGGTAACTTTGACCAACACTATCATTTCTAGAGTAACCTTCTGCTAAAAGTGTATTGATTCTGTCACTTGGCAAACCAACCTTCTCAGAAGAAACAGTTCCAACAATACTTTGGATGGCGTTTCCGTTTGGGTATTCTCTTGTCCAACTATCACCAATTTGAACCCCAGGCATTTCATCTAAATGTTCACCAATTTCGGCAATTTCCTTATTAGTAACATTGGTTGTCTTGATGTATGTAGTTGATAATTGGTAAGAACCACTCATCTTTTGGAATATTGTTGCAGCATTCTTAGTTGCTTTATCTGTGCTGTATAGCTTATCATTCATAACTTTTTGAAGTTCTAGAACGTATTCTTCACTAGTACTTGCACCCTTAGGGAAAGTAATACTAGAACTTACTTTCTTAAGGTTATCAGCATTAGCTAAGTAAAAATCAGCTTCTTGTCTAGGGGTTAATGATGAAGTGTCAACAGTTAAGTATTTGCCTAATGTATTGGCAATCTTATATAGGTCGGCACTAGTTACGGATAATCCCTTAGTGTATTGAATAGCTTGGTGGGCTTTATTTCCAACAAGGACACGACCGGTAGAATCGTAAATCATCCCTCTTTGAACATTTCCATACTTAACGGAATTATCTGATCTACTAACTTCAGCCTTATATTGGTTTCCATTAACGACCTGTAAATAACCCAATTGAATTATTAGAATGGCAAATAGTACTCCGACAACTGTCAAAATAATATTTAATCTAAATGGTACCTTTGAATTTTCCCCACGATCACTGTGGTGAAATATTTTTTGCAAAAAACTATTCAAAACAATCTAACTCCTTAATTATTATATGTTAATCAGTCATTTAGTCTGGTTTATTGTATACTATAGTTAGTTACTTTATAAGTAATAATCAAAATACATAGGAAGTATTAACTATGATTAATTCAATTAAAAAAATCATAAAAAAACACCGCTTATACTTATTAAGCTTTTTTATTCCATTTATTATTATGTCATGTTATTTTGCTTACCGCAATATGTTTCCATTTGGAAATAGTAGCATTTTAACTGTAGACCTAGGTCAGCAATATGTAGATTTATTCGCATATTTCCGTCGAACACTTCTATCGTTAGACCTACATAGCATATTATACTCATTTTCAAACGGATATGGTGGAGAAATGATTGGAATTTGGGGATATTATCTATTAAGCCCGCTTAATATCATTTTATTAATCATCCCTGCAAAATTTATCAACTTCTCAATTCTTTTGATAACGCTATTTAAATACGGTTTATCAGGATTAACTTTCAGCATTTTTCTAAAGCATAAGGGCATCAAAAAAGACCTAATCATTTTATCGATGGCAATTTCCTATGCTCTTAATGGATGGATGATTGCTAACCAGTTAAATGTAATGTGGTTGGATGGTGTTATCCTCCTACCAATTATCATTATGGGTATTGATCGAATTTTTAAAAACAACAAATATAGCCTATTCATTATTAGTTACACCGCCATGTTAATCATTAACTATTACATTGCATACATGATTACAATTTTTTCGGTTACCTATGTAATTGGTAAGTTAATAAATGATAATCATTCATTAAAGATGCGCCTTGGTAGATTAGTCTCGATTGGTGTTAGTTACTTCGTATCATTATTGCTTTCAGCATTTATCTTTTTACCAAACCTAATCGAGCTAAAAAATGGTAAAGGTGCATACACCCTATCAACATTCAAATGGAAGGTTGAATACAACCCATTGAAAATGATAAGCAAGCTTTTCGATGGTAGCTTCAACTTTTCTCAAATGCCTAGCGGTTACCCTAACATCTTTGTTGGAGCGATTGCAGTAATTGGTTTCATAATATTCTTCTGCAATAAACAAATTCAGTTAAAACGAAAAATAGTTGCACTTGCCATCACAGTTATCCTAATTGTTTCGATGTTCTTTGAACCATTAGATTTACTATGGCACGCAATGCAATTTCCAATTTGGTATCCTTACCGTTTTTCATTCATTTTTTGCTTCTGGATTATTTATATCGCTGCAATTGGTTTGGATAAGCAAGCTGGACACATTAACTTCAAAGAAATTATCATCTCCGGGGCTATTTTAGTTGCTGGTTTAATTTATACAGCACTAAACATTAATAGCTTTAACTACTTATCATTAACCAAATATTTAATTTCATTGGCATTCGTTGCCATCAGTTTTATTGTCATCCATGTATCAAACAAAGACAATAAGTACTACCTACTCTGCTTGGTAGTTATTGCAATTGGTGATATGGGAATGAATGCATTTAACTCCTTAAACGCCATTAGTTATGTATCAAATGATGATTACATGAAGTACACAGCAACGTTAAATCGTCACGTGAATGATATTAAACAAAAGGATGATAGTTTCTATCGAATCAGTAAGGACTTCTATCGAACTAGAGATGATCCAATCGAATCAAACTTTTACGGTGGTTCAACATTCTCATCAACACTTAGAAAATCAACACCTGATTTCAACCAAAAGATTGGTAATGCATATACTACCGGATCAATTGATTATTCCAACGGAACCATCGTAACTGACTCATTACTTTCATTTAAGTACTTCATTAATACGATTAACTACAATAAGACATATCCGATGATTCAAAAGAGTAGCAATCGTTATGATATCGTCAATAATGATGTGCAAAAGATAGATATCTTCCAAACCTTTAAATCAAACAATGCATTTCCACTTGTTTACACAGCATCTAATAATGTCTTTTCAAAAATCATTGCATCAGATCCTATCAAGTACCAAAACTTGATGGTTAAACAAGTCACTGGTAATAATAGCGACGTGTTCAATGAAAACATGCACTACACTATCCTTTCAGAAAACACTAATGCATTAACTGGCTTAAACAACCAAGTAATCGCTAAAAACAATCTTCTAAAAGATGGCGAAATCGTAATCAAGTATAAACATCAAAATAACATGGTGCCATACATGATAGTGCCAGCTTCAATGAATCAACAAAAATGTAGCATTAAGGTTAATGGTGAAGAATTAAACCTTCCAAGCGAATTTCAAAGTACTTTCGTTGTAAGCTTGCCAAACAACAAGGATAACAAAGTTACCATCAAGCTATTAAACGGCAAAGTATACACTAACGAGTTTAATATTGCTTCCTTAAACCTACCTAAATTCCTAAGTGAAACAAAGGCAATTAGAAACCAACGTAACAATATTAAACTTAACGGTAATACCGTTTCTGCTGATATTAACGTATCTACAAAGCGTCAATCCGTTGCAACCTCAATTCCATACTCCAATGGATGGACGTTGACCGTCGATGGTAAGAAACATCCTATTAAGGTGATCAATGATGAATTCATTGGTTTTGATAATCTTTCCGTCGGTAAACACAAAATCAAGTTATCATTCTATCCTTCAGGATTAAACGCTGGAATAATAATCTCAGTACTAACCTTGATGTTTGTAATTGGATTCTATATCTACAAGAAAAAAAGATAATAAAAAAGGACTCGTCTAAACGAGTCCTTTTTATTTTATAAAATTATTCAACAGAAATAATCTTAACTTTCATATCACCGGCAGGAATTTCGATAACTACTTCATCGTTAACCTTGTGGCCTAATAGACCTTTAGCAATTGGTGAATCGTTTGAAATTTTACCTTCCAATGGATCTGCTTCAGCAGCACCAACGATTTGGTAAGTTTCTGGGTCTTCATCTGGTAGTTCTTTAAAAGTAACCTTCTTACCAACGTTTACCATATCACTTTCAACGTCGTCGTTATCAACAACGTCAGCGTATTGTAGCATGTGTTCTACAGTTGTAATACGGCTTTCTAGCATACTTTGTTCGTTCTTAGCTGATTCATATTCAGAGTTTTCTGATAAATCACCATAACTTCTGGCAATCTTGATTCTTTCAATGATTTGTGGACGTTGATTTAATCTTAAATCTTCCAATTCAGCTTCAAGTTTTTGTTTACCTTCGACTGTCATTGGGTAGCTTTCATCTTTAGCCATTATAAACTCTCCTTTAAATTAATTAGATTGTTGTATCAATATTATTGAAAACCTTGTTGTTACCGTGTTTTACCAAGATTGATTGAATCTTAGTTGTTAATAAATCAATCGCAACTTGGTTCTTACCACCTTCTGGAACGATGATATCTGCGTAACGCTTACTTGGTTCAACAAATTGGTTGTACATTGGGCGAACAGTTTCCAAGTATTGTTGGATAACTTCATCCAATGTTCTGCCACGTTCCTTGGTATCTCTTTGAATTCTTCTTAAAATACGAATATCGTCGTCAGTATCAACGAACACCTTAATGTCCATTAAATCTCTAAGACGCTTGTCGTCTAGAATTAAGATTCCTTCTAGGATGATAACATCACGTGGTTCTTGAGTAACTGTTTCAGTACTACGATTTAATTTAGTGTAGTCATAAACCGGTTTTTCAATCGCTTCATAGTTTAGAAGCTTATTCAAATGTTCTAGTAATAAGTCACTATCAAAAGCTAATGGATGATCGTAGTTAGTTTCTTCTCTTTCAGCCATTGTCTTATGTGATTGATCCTTGTAGTAAGAATCTTGTTGCAAAATCATAATTGAATGACCCAATAGTTGGTTAAAAATGGCACGACTAACAGTAGTTTTACCACTACCTGAACCACCAGTAACACCAATAACAACGGGACGCTTTTTCTTTTCTACCATAATAATCTCTCCATAACCGATTTATCTCATAACACTATCATTGCCGATTAAGTCATCGACATCTTTATCTGAATTATAATACTTAACCTTCTTATCATTCATATTAACACTATATGCTAAATAAAAAGTAGTCATATCCTTTGGATTCAAAATTGAATCTAGTGACTTAACCGTTGGGTTATTAATCGCACTAGGTGGGAATCCAGTATTCTTATATAAATTATAAGGGGTATTAGCATCATAATCTTTCTTTGAAAGTTTTTGTCCAGAAACTTTACCATTAGCATACCTAATAGAAGATTGCACTTCAAGAGGTAAATTACTATTTAGACGATTATATAATATTCCCGCAATCTTTTCTTGATCTTTTTTATCAACATGATTGTGTTCAATAAATGAAGCCAAAGTAATTGCTTCATCGACTGTTAGGTTTTGTTTCTTTATTTCCTTGAAATATGGACTAAATTCATAATTAGTCTTTGCTACCATTTGGTTAACAATTTGTTTCAAGGTGACATTTTTTTGTGAATTGTATGTGGCTGGATATAGGTATCCTTCTAACACATACTTTCTATTCTTAGCCTTAAATGCTGAATCTAAAAGCTTAGGATATTTTTTCTTCAATTGATTCAAGAAATCAGTATCCTTCATTAGCTTTTTGAAGTCCGCATTTGAATATTGACTGCTTTGTTCTACTGATTGGGCAATTTCATCGATGTTATCACCTTCACGAACAAGCAAGCGACCATATTTACCTTGTAGCGGTTGAGCTGTTCCACCTTTTTTCAACTTGTCAGCAATCTTTTGCAAACTCATTGAAGGTGAAAGTTCATAATAACCCGCCTTTAGACCAGAATAGTTATGACTATTAACAAAATAGTCGAATACTAAACCACTTTTGACAATTTTACTTTCTTGTAAGATTGATCCAATTTTCTTATCGGAAGCACCCATTGGGATTTGAACTTGAATTAATTCTTTATCCTTAGGATTCAATGGTTTTAGTGATTCTTTAACGTATTGATGTCCAAGAATAAATATAAAAATTCCCAAAACTATTAAGATGGCGATAATACTTAGTGAAATCTTTTTGCCTAAATTAGTGTGCTTCTTTTCGAAATCATTGGAGTTCTTTTCTTCATTCAAATCCATTTCCTCCATTTAAAAATTAACGTATTTCTACATTGAATTCTTTTTCAAGATTTCTTTGCACTTTTTCCATTGCATTATTTACATCATCATCAACCAAAGTATCATGCTTGTTTTGGAATGTTAATGAATATGCTAATGACTTCTTATCTTCAGGAACATGTTCACCTTCGTATAAGTCAAACAACTTAACGTCTACTAAGTATGCTCCACCACGTTTTTCAATTACCTTAACGATTGAATCATTTTCAACATTCTTATCAATTAGCATTGCGATATCACGCTTGATTGAAGGATATTTTGAAACTAATTCGTAGCTTTGTTCTTTCTTAGGCAAGTCAATGATTGTTTGTAGGTTTAAGTCAAAGACATAAGTTTCATTAATCTTAAATTGCTTTGCAATCTTTGGATGAACTTGTCCCACAAAACCAACATAGTGACCATGAACAAAGATATCAGCAGTTCTACCTGGGTGCATTTCTGGATATGATTCGTTAGCGACGTAGCTAATTTCACCGTTTAAACCAATTGTTTCCAAGTATTCGTTAACAATTCCTTTGATTTGGAAGAAATCAACGTTCTTAGCAGGTTGGTTCCATGAATTATCAACTAGTGAACCAGTCATTGCACCAGCTAAATGTTCAATTTCATCTGGTTTAACAACATCAGCATTTTCCTTATGGAAGACACGACCTTGTTCGTATAAAGCAACGTTATCAACTTTTCTAGCCTTGTTGTAAGCAATGTCATCTAATAGTCCTGAAACTAGGTTCATTCTTAATGTAGTGTGATCACTGCTCATTGGGTAACTTAAATCAGTTTGTGCTGATTCACCCATCATGAACATTTTAGCTTTTTCTTCAGTAGTTAAAGCATATGAGATGGCATGAGTTAAACCTAAACCTTCTAGAATATGACGACTGTCTCTGATTAATTGTTGTTCATCATTTAAACCACCAGTTGTCATAGTAGTTGTTGGTAAGGTACTTGGTAGGTTATCGTATCCGTAAATTCTAGCAACTTCTTCGATTAAGTCCGCTTGGATATGGATATCACCACGTCTAGTTGGAACTGTAACAACTAAATCATCACCATTAGTCTTAACTTCAAAACCAAGTCTTTCAAAAATGCCTGTCACATCAGCAGCACTTAATTCCATACCTAGGACATGGTTAATACGAGCAACTGAGATTTCAATAACAGCCTTCTTAGCTTCGTACTTGCTACCAACTAACACATCGCTAGTAACTGAACCGTTGGCAATTTCTCTTGCCATTTCACTAGCTGAAGATAAAACATCTTCAACAGCCATTGGATCTACACCACGTTCAAAACGTTGTGATGCTTCAGTATGAATAACATGCTTTCTAGCCATTTTTCTAACTTTAATTGGATCAAAGATAGCACATTCGAACAATACGTTCTTAGTATCAGCGGTAATTGAACTGTCCATACCACCAATTACACCAGCCATTGCGATTGGGCCGTTTTCATCAGCAACTACTAAATCGTTTGAATCTAATTCTACTTCGTTTTCATCTAAAGTAGTAATCTTTTCACCGTCATTAGCGTATCTAACTGATACATTGCCTGAAAGTTTATCTAGGTCATATGCATGCATTGGTTGACCAAACTTAAGCATTGAGTAGTTTGTGATATCAACGATGTTATTTACTGGTTTAATTCCGGCATTCCAAAGTCTAACTTGCATCCATAGTGGACTTGGTTTTACTTCAACATCATTAACAACACGGTTTAGGTATGTCCAAGCAATTTCTTCGTTAACATCACTTTTGATTTGATCGGATGTTAATTTATCTGAAGTTTCGCTAACTTTATCTAAATCAAACTTAGCTGGCTTGTTGTAGATAGCAGCTAAATCATGAACAGTACCGTAAATACTTAGCATGTCACCACGGTTAGGAGTTACGTCTAAATCGATTAGTGCGTCATCCATACCAAGGTACTTGTAAACATCGTCACCCAAGGTAGCATCTTCTGGTAAGAAGTAAATACCGTCAGACCATTCCTTTGGCACAACATCTTTAGGGTAACCAATTTCATCTAGTGCACAAAGCATCCCATTGGATTGAACTCCACGCATTTTTGATTTTTTAATCTTCATGTTATCAGCAACTCTGGCACCAGATAATGCTGTAATAACGTTCTTGCCTACTTGAGCATTTGGAGCTCCACAGACAATTTGAACTGGTTCGTCTTCACCAACATCAACTTGGCAAATGTGTAAGTGATCTGAATCTGGATGGTTTTCCATTTCCACAATCTTACCTACAACGATTTTTTTAAGTCCATCGCTAGGTTTGATAACAGAGTCAACTTCGACTGATGAACGTTCAATTTTTTCGGCTAATTCGTCAGCAGGAATATCTAAATCAATGTATTCCTTTAGCCAATTGTATGAAATTTTCATTAGTATCTCTCCTTAATTAAATTGCGATAAAAATCTAACATCGTTTAGGTAGAAATCACGAATATCTTCTACACCGTATTTCAACATTGCAAAACGATCTGGACCTAGTCCAAATGCGAAACCACCATATACATCAGCATCTACACCGGCCATCTTCAATACGTTTGGATGTACCATTCCGGCACCTAGAACTTCAATCCATCCTGCGTGCTTACATACATCACAACCCTTACCATCACACTTGAAACAAGTAACATCTGCTTCAACTGATGGTTCAGTGAATGGGAAGTAACTTGGTCTCAAACGAATATCGTACTTGTTACCAAATAATTGGTGTAGTAAGTATTCAAGAGTTCCTTTTAAGTCACCCATTGTAATGTTCTTATCAATCACGATTCCTTCTACTTGGTGGAATTGGTGTGAATGAGTAGGATCATCAGTATCACGTCTGTATACGACACCTGGTGAAATCATCTTCAATGGACCCTTACTGAAATCATGTTTTTCAAGAGTTCTTGCTTGCATAGGAGAGGTTTGAGTTCTCATCAAGATTTCTTTAGTAATGTAGAAAGTATCTTGCATATCTCTGGCTGGATGATCCTTTGGTAGGTTCATCATTTCAAAGTTATACTTGTCTTCTTCTACTTCTGGACCACTTTTAACTTCGTAACCCATACCGATGAACATGTCACAAATTTCATCAATAATTGATTGGATAACATGTGGATGTCCCTTAGCCACTGGAGTACTTGGAAGAGTAACATCGATTTTTTCAGCAACTAGTTGTGCTTCTAAGGCTTTGTTTTCTAATTCTGTTAACTTTGCATCCAAGGCATTTTGAATTTCATCTCTAATTTCGTTGGCATAGCTACCAACTTCAGGTCTTTTTTCAACTGGTAAGTCCTTAATACCTCTTAGTGCCTGAGTAATTGGACCTTTTTTACCAAGTAAATTAACTTTAATTTCTTTAGTAATTTCGTTAACGTCAGTTGCTTGATTGATTTGAGCAATTCCATCATCACGCAACTTGGTTAAATCATCTTTTAATGACATAGTATTCTCCTCTCATTTCAACAAAAAAAGCCTCATCCCAAAAGGGACGAAGCTTCGCGGTACCACCCTAGTTTATAAATTGCGGTTCGCAATTCATACACTCTAAATCCATAACGGTGGAATACCGGATTATTTTTCGTTAATTGTAACTCCCAATATCAGTTCAGAAAATGAATTCAGCTGACTTGTGACTACTCTCATCAAATGCAGTCTTTCTGTATTATTTGTCGCCTACTAATTTTTCTTCAACACATTTAACTAAATAATATCTTAAATACATTAGTCGGTCAAGGTTAATCGTTAATATCACACCATTGATCTGACCAGTCATGAATTTGTTCCATGATTGGACCCAATGCTTCTCCTTTTTCAGTTAATTCATATTGAATTAATGAAGAATCGCAAAATGTTTTACGAGTAATGATACCGTCTTCTTCAAGTTCCTTTAGTCTTTCAACTAATACACGATCACTGCACTTAGAAACTACGTTTGCAATACATTTAAAACGTTGTGGTCCATTGACCAATAGTGTTTCAATAATTAAACCATTCCATTTCTTGCCTAACATTTGAAAAGTTTGTTCAAACTTAGGACACAAATGAAAATCGATTGTAGTGCTCATTTGACTTTCTTTTGCCATGAACTAACCTCCTTTTTATAGTGTCTATTTTTAATTTTGTTTTTTAAATTTTGGTATTTTGGTGCGAAATATTCTCGAATAGCATCGTAATCATCAATAAGTGAAACGACTACACTCTCAGCATACTTGGGCTTGGTTAAAGTCAATCCCCACATATGCTTAGTGATAATGTCTCTTTCCTTATCGTTTAACTTAGTTATTTTTTCAGCATTTCTAAGCGCCACTCTTGGGTGCATATAAGCATGGGAACCTAAGCGGAACTTGCTTACTCGCCAATCGTAGAAAAACAGATCATGCAGTAATCCACCACGGGCTGTGGCTTTAGCATCTAAACCAAATTTCTTAGCGATTAAATAACTCTCATATGAAACATGAATACAATGTTGTAAACGAGTTGATGAATGATGTTGGATATAGTTATCTAGTCTCAAGACTTCTGGACTGCTTAGTAAATCAGAAACATAGCTAACATATTCTTTATCATTTCGCCATGCATCTTCTTTCAATATACTATCTCCTAACTCAATAATTTATTTTTTAAGATGGAACATTGCGATTCCAGCAGCAATCGCTACATTAAGTGATTCTGCCTTTCCCTTGATAGGAATATATAAATTTTTAGTGGTTTGGTCAAGTATTTTATCTTGCATACCATTACCTTCATTTCCCATTATTAAGGCAAAAGCATCCTGTTTTTCAATCTGATCATAACTCACTGCTTGAGGATTTAATTCCGTTCCATAAACCGGCACATTGTTTTCCTTAAACTTGCCAATCCAATCAAGTAGGTCACCTTCCAGTAACTTCAAATGGAATTGACTGCCTTGCATTGAACGTAATACCTTTGGATTAAATTGACTGGATGTTCCTTCACCAAAAATAACGCCGTCAAATCCGGCAGCATCTGCAGTTCTAACCATTGTTCCGATGTTACCTGGATCTTGAATTTGGTCTAACAATAACCAAGAGCCAAACATGTCTAATGAATCAAAATGATCTTCTTTTGGTAATTCAACAATTCCAAAGATGCCTTGTGGAGTTGATGTTGAACCCAATGCCTTTGAAACATCGTCGGTAATTTCAATTACTTCACCGTTAAAAGCATCAATTTCAGCTTGATGTAATTCGTATTGCTTGTTGGTAGTTAATACAACCTCAACGTTTTGGTTAGCATTAATCGCTTCAGATACTAGATGCCAACTTTCCAAAATATATTGGTTACTATTTAAACGGCCCTTTTTAGTTTTTAACTTTGACCATTTTTTTACTCGTTCATTTTTTGCAGAAACAATTTTTTCCATTACTGGATATGACCCCTTTAAATTATTTATCTTTCCTATTATTTTAGCATAATAACCGAATAAAACATATATGTTACTATTGTTTAGTAAGGAGGAATCAATATGACCAATAAAAATATTGAAATCATCGTTTTAGGAAGAGTTCAAGGTGTTGGTTTTAGATACAGTACCAAGAAAGTCGCCGATAGAATGAATCTAAATGGTTTTGTCCAAAACTTAAGAGATGGAAGCGTCTTGATTCACGTTAACGGTGAAAACCCTGTAGTTGATGAATTCGTTTCTAAAATTAAAGATTCACCTACACCTTATGGACGAGTAGATAATATGAAAATAACTAATATCAATGAAATTCACGATAAAGGGTTTATAATAAAATAATTCGGGTTTTTATCTGATATAATTCCAATTTTCTGGTATTATTGTAAATGAAATTTACAGGAAAGGTTTTTGTAATGAAAAAATTAAAGAGATTCAGTGCCCTATCTTTGATCGGAGTAATGGCTTTAGTCTTATCAGGATGTGTACGTGTGGATTCAAACGGTAAACCATATGGTCTTACATATGAATACCTTGCTCTACCAGGTCAACACATTCTAGACTTTATCGCTAGATTCTTCGGTGGATATGGTTGGGCGATTATCATTTTAACTATCATTGTTAGAATGATCTTGCTTCCTGCAATGATTAGTCAAACTAAGAAGTCTACTATCATGCAAGAAAAGATGAGCTTCATCAAGCCTAAGATGCAAGAAATTCAAGAAAGACAAAAAAATGCTTCTTCAAAAGAAGAACAAATGAAGATTCAACAAGAAATGATGCAACTATATAAGGATAACAACATTAGCATGGCCGGTGGTGTTGGTTGTCTACCATTAATCATTCAAATGCCAATTTACCTTGCCTTATATAACGGAATTCGTTTCTCACCAGAAGTTTCACACACTATGTTCTTAGGTGTAAAACTTGGTGACAAGAGTTTAATCTTGGTTGTATTGTCATTCTTAGCGTACGTTCTTCAAGGATACTTGATGACTCTAGGTCTTCCAGAAGATCAAAAGAAGCAAATGAAGATGATGGCATACTTCACACCAATCATGATTGTGTTGGTAACATTCAGTGCTCCTGCCGGATTAGGTATTTACTTCTTCATTAGTGGTTTATTTGCTTGTTTACAAACATTAATCATTAACATGTACCGTCCAAAGATCAGAGCAGAAGTTGCGGCACAAGCAGCTGCTCAAGCGCAAAGTGATGAAAAAGTCATTCTACACGATGTAGAAGAAGATTCATCAGATGAACCTGAACAAATCGAAACGGTTGAAGAACATGATACCCATGAAGATTTAAGAAAACGTAATTCAGGAAAACAAAATAGATAAAACAAAAAACACCTTTTAAAAAGGTGTTTTTTTATTACATATTTTTTAGAAGAATAATAAATCATACTTAGCAGTGAACTTTTTGTCTGGACTAATCTTATTAATACCAACTTTATGTTCAATTTTTCCGTCTGTATGAACATCGTCTGCGATTCCCCACCATGGTTCAAGACAAACGAATGGTGCGTCTTTTGCAGACCATAATCCACCGTATTCAATATCGTAGGCAGTCATAGATACTCCATGATCTGAAACATCGTTAGATAGAATAGTTGTAAACTCTTTATTCTTAATTTCAACCACCTTAGCATCATCATAAAACAATTCATGTGATAGTTTAATTGGTTGATCTAACTCTATTTTTTCAACTTTTTCAAGGTTAGCATATGGAACATCAAATTGAATTTGGTCATATGTTCCTTTATTAGCGAACTTAACAGAATAATCGTCATATTGTTCGCTACCATCCTTCACCAATGGCACGTTGAATGCTGGATGGGCACCGACTGAAAAGTACATTTCTTTGGTATCAGTATTAAACACGTTAATGTTAGTAGACAGCTTATGATCATCCAATTGATAATGAATAACTAGTTTGAAAGCAAAAGGATACATCTTCTTAGTTTCTTCGTTACTAATAAGTTGCAAATCAATCCAATCGCTACCTTGGTCTAAAACATCGAATTCCATATCTCTTGCGAAGCCATGTTGACCCATTTCATAAATCTTGCCGTCATAAGTGTATTGATTATCCTTTAGACGTCCAACAATTGGAAATAAAATTGGCGCATGACGAGCCCAATACTTTTTATCACCGGACCAAATGTATTCTAATCCATCAGGACTTTTTACGCTGTTAATTTCAGCACCATGCGTATTAATTTTCACTTTTAGGTATTCATTACTAATTGTTTTAATCATAGTCTCCCCCCTAACAAATTTATAACTATATTTTACAATAAAGCGCTTTCATTATGCAATTGTTATGTTAAGATCTTGGAAAAAACTTATTATAATCGCGTAATAAATGTTCATTAGAAACGTGAGTATAAATTTGTGTCGTTGATAAACTACTATGCCCTAACAATTCTTGGACTGTCCGTAAATCAGCACCATTATTAAGCATTTCAGTAGCAAACGTATGTCTTAACATATGCGGATGAATGTTGGTTGTTAAAGATGTTTGCTTAACAATCTCATCTAAAATGTATTCTACTCCACGACTTGTTAATTCGTCACCGTATTGGTTTACGAAAACATAATCATGGTGTTTGTGATACTTATTAACTAACAAATCGCGACAGTTAGTTTGATATTGTTTTAACGCCTTAATCAAATAGTTACCAAATGGTAAGTATCTTTGTTTATTTCCCTTACCAATAACCTTGATAATCCGATTATCAAAATCGATATCACTAAACTGCAAGTTCACACATTCGCTTACACGCATCCCCGTATCATATAGGATTTCAATAATCGCATAATTTCTGTAACTAAGCATTTCATTTTTACCATGCTTGGCCGCTTCAAATAGCTCATAGAGTTCCTTTTGATAAAAGAAGCGTGGTAAATGATTAGGATGCTTTTTTAAGTTCACCTGATCAAACGGATTTTGTGAGACAACATCGTTTCGTTCCAAAAAATGAAAGAATGAACGAAGTGATGAAATCTTTCTGATAACTGTATTTCTACTTTCATCCCGTTTCTTCAAAATCGTAAGATAGTTACTAACATCCAAATCATCGGTTTGCTGTAAGATACGATCTTCTTCCTCTAATGTTTTTACAAATTCATTGATATCAGATTGATAAGCAATTGCTGTGTTATCAGAATATTGACGTTCATTGATTAAATATTCCATATACCATTCAATTAATTCTTCATCTTGATATTTTTTCATTGGCTATCTCTCTTATCTTATTAAACTAATAGCCCCTAAGAGTTTTAAATCTTTAGGGGCTATTAACTATTTTTGTACGGCTTCTTCGTAATCACCGTTAGGACATACCACTTGGGTACCACCTTTAATCTTCTTTTCTACCAAGAAGTTTCCATCCTTAGGACAGTCTCTTCCGATTGGTTTATCCCATGTAACAAAATCACATTCAGGATATCTTGAACAACCATAGAAGATACGATTCTTCTTTGATTTACGTTCAATAACATCACCCTTCTTACATTTTGGACATGTAACGCCAATCTTCTTAACGATAGCTTGTGTGTTTCGACAATCTGGGAATCTAGAACAAGCATAGAACTTACCATATCTTCCCATCTTGATAACCATTGGAGCACCACAGACTTCACAGTTGTATCCAGCTGGTTCGTCTTTAATTTGAACATCTTCCATGTTCTTTTCGGCATTCTTAACTTCTTTTTCAAATGGTCTGAAGTACTTATCGACAACTTCAACCCAGTTTTGCTTAGCTTCTTCGATTTCATCCAAGTTATTTTCAAGGTCGGCAGTAAATTCGATGTTAACGATATCAGGGAAGTATTCTTCGATGATGTTATTAACGATTTCACCTAATTCAGTAGGTTCGAATCTTCTACCAACTAACTTAACATAGTATCTCTTTTGAATCGTACTCAAAGTTGGAGCGAAGGTAGATGGTCTACCTACACCGTTTTCTTCAAGTGTTCTGATTAGCTTAGCTTCACTGTATCTAGCAGGTGGTTGAGTGAAGTGTTGATCTGGATTGTTCTTAGCCATCTTCACTTCGTCACCCTTGGCTAGGTCAGGTAAGATATTGTCTTTTTCTTTTCCCTTGTTGTAAACCTTTAGGAAACCTTCGAACTTAAGCTTTGAACCGTTCGCTCTGAAATCAACACCATTTTGTTCCATGTCTACTGTCATGGTGTCCATGATAGCAGGTGTCATTTGACTAGCCATAAATCTTGACCAAATCAAGTTGTATAACTTGTATTGATCATTGGTTAAGTATTGCTTTAGGCTCGCTGGTGTTCTCTTAACAGAAGTTGGACGAATTGCTTCATGGGCGTCTTGAGCACCTTCTGGCAATTTACCCTTAACTGGCTTAGTTGCAGCAAACTCTGCACCGTACTTATCATGAATGAATTCAGATGCTTCGTGCTTAGCTAAAGCAGAAATTCTAGTTGAATCAGTTCTCATGTAAGTAATCAAACCTTGGTTACCATCTTTACCAATATCGATACCTTCATACAATTGTTGAGCAGCCATCATTGTCTTACCTGTCTTGAAGTTCAACTTAACGTTGGCGTCTTGTTGCATTGTACTGGTAGTAAATGGTGGTTGAGGTTGTCTCTTACGTTCCTTTTTAACAACGTTTTGAACCTCAAATGGTTTGCTCTTATCGAATTTAGCTAACACAGCTTGAACTTCATCATTACTGTTTAGTTCAGCCTTCTTAGCATTCACTCCGTAAAAACTGGCCTTGAATGCTTCTCGACCCTTCTTCATGTCAGCATCGATGGTCCAGTATTCCTTTGGAACGAATTCTTTGATTTCACGTTCTCTTTGGATGATCAACCACAAAGCGATTGATTGAACACGTCCGGCACTTAGACCCTTTTTAACCTTTTTCCATAGTAATGGAGAAATGGAATAACCAACTAAACGGTCTAAAACACGACGAGCTTGTTGAGCATCAACTAAGTTCATGTCAATTTCTCGAGGGTTCTTAAATGCTTCCTTAACGGCATCCTTGGTAATTTCATGGAAAGCAACACGATTCTTATCGTCTTCTTTCAAACCAAGTAAGTGTGATAGATGCCATGCGATAGATTCTCCTTCTCTATCCGGGTCAGATGCAAGATAAACATTTTTGGCTTTTTTTGCTTCAGCCTTTAGTTCCTTGATTGTTTCACCCTTACCACGAATAGAGATGTAGTGAGGTTCAAAATCGTTATCAACGTCTACACCCATCTTACTCTTTGGCAAATCTCTAACGTGACCCTTACTAGCGATAACACGATAGGTTCTACCTAGGTATTTTTGAATGGTTTTAGCCTTGGTTGGAGATTCGACAATCACTAGTTTCTTTTTTGCCGACTGTCTTTTTTTCTTTGTTGTTGATTTTGTAGTAGTCGCCATTTACATCCCTCGTCATTTTATTTCTTTTTTAATATCTCCCAAAGGCTAATTATTAATATTTATATTCTTCTAATATGTCTTTGGCAGTAATTACTGGTTTGGCACCAGCTTGAATTAAATCATTACAACCAACCGATAACTCACTATCAATCCTTCCCGGGATTGCTAAAACGTTTCGGTTATTTTGTAGTGCTAAATTAGCGGTGATTAAACTACCTGATCTATACTTGGCTTCCGTTACCAGTATAGAACTTACCAATCCAGCTATAATTCGATTTCTTTCCGGAAAATGATACCTAGCCGGTCGACAACCAACTGGATATTCGCTTAGCAACAAATGATTTTTGGCAATCGTTCGTTGTAACGATTCATTTTCTCTTGGATAATATTGATCTAAACCGGTTCCAATCACAGCAATCGTTTTACCATGATTGGAAATTGCTGCCAAGTGAGCCAATCTATCAACTCCCTTGGCTAGTCCAGAAACAATCGTGATTCCATTACTAATAACATCAGGCATTAAACGCCTAATTACCTCAACGGAATATTCAGTATTATTTCTAGAACCAACAATTGCTAGTGCTTTATTTTCTAAAAGCCTTAAATCACCAAAGTAAAATAACACAATTGGTGGCAAATATGCTTCTTTTAAATTCTCCGGATATAAGTCATCGATAATGGTTAGCCATTTAACATGATTTATATGATGATCAAGTTCACTATTTAATTTATCACTATTATAGAAATTAATAAATGTTTTTGATTTATTTTTAGATAACATTAATGTTTCTGCAATCTCTTCAGCAGTCATATTTAACTCATCAGGAATTACGTCATAAGTGCTTTTAAGCCATCGATAAAATCGATATTCTGATTTAATACCGATTCCCTTAGCTAATTTTAGTTTTAATAATAATTCTCTTGTTTTCATATATACCTCCAGTTTTACAAGGTATATACGATAAAAGTGACTACAATAAATCAGAAACTGGTTTAAAACTTCTTCGATGAATTGGCGTTGCGCCGTACTTGTGTAAAGCGTCTAAGTGCTTCTTAGTACCATA
The DNA here is from genome assembly GCF_001421115.1 of Apilactobacillus kunkeei. Taxonomy (GTDB): domain Bacteria; phylum Bacillota; class Bacilli; order Lactobacillales; family Lactobacillaceae; genus Apilactobacillus; species Apilactobacillus kunkeei_F. The sequence continues at coordinate 177,181 of NZ_JXCW01000004.1, forward strand.
TCCGGCATTGTTGACAAAATCATATTCTGGATATTGCTTATCGTATTGTTTCATTAAGTCATCACGATAGGTCTTAGCTAAGATGCTGGCAGCTGAAACGCTGGCACTCTTTGCATCCCCCTTGATCAATTTAAGTTGATGGATATCAACATCAATTTGCATCGCATCAACGATGATTTCCTGTGGTAATTTCTTTAATCCTAATACCGCTTCTTTCATCGCAACTCTAGTTGCTTCATAGATATTAATATCATCAATTAACTTGTTATCAGCAATTCCATATGAATAATCAATGGCATTAGCTTTAATTTGCTCAGCTAATTCATATCTTTTCTTTTCAGAAAGTTGCTTTGAATCATTAACTTCGTAGACATCAAAATCATGAGGTAGTACTACTGCACATGTAACAACTGGTCCAGCTAGTGGTCCTCTGCCAACTTCATCAACTCCCGCAATAACATTAATTCCGTCATTCCAAAATTCATGTTCATACTTTAAGCGTTGGTGAAATTCCTCTATCTCATGATTTCTTTTCTCAATCTGTTTAACACGTTGTGTGATTAACTTTTGTACGCCGATCCTACTATCATCTTGATATTTTTGCAGTAGTTTTGATTTTAGGTCATCAACAGATTTTAAAATTTCTTTGATATCTTTGATTGATTCAGCCATTTTTATTCTTCCTCTTCTGTAGATAGGTCGTTAACATCATCTAGAGTAAAACGGCCAATCTTACCTTTTCTGGAATCTAAAATAATTCTCATTGAAGCTCTTTCGTAATCGTCTTGCATGCCGACTTTTTTAGTAATCTTTAGTAGTAAATCAACATCTGATAGTTCCATATCATCTTCTGATAGGTGATAACGATCGATTAACTCTTGTGGATTAGTGTTTCTAAAGAAATGAAGAGCAAACAAACCAACATCATCACTGTGGTAAATGCTGTCCTTAATCGCTCCTGTCATTGCTAGCTTGTTAGCAATGTCATCATTTTGGAACTTAGGCCATAAGATACCTGGAGTATCCAATAGTTCTAGCTCATCACTAGATTTTAGCCATTGTTGACCCTTAGTAACTCCGGCACGGTTACCAACTTGGGCGGCACGTCTCTTAACAATTTGGTTCAATAATGTTGACTTACCAACGTTTGGCACCCCAACACAAATTGCACGAATAACCTTCTTATCGAATCCTCTTTCCTTAGCATCATCAATCTTATCAGCTAAGAGGTCCTTAACTACCTTAGTGATGTACTTACCTGTGGTGTTTTTCTTTGAATCAATTGCAATTGCCGCATATCCTTGGTTCTTAAAGTATGATAACCATTGGTTGGTAATGTTTGGGTTTGCCAAATCTGCCTTTGTAAGAATCATTAATCTAGGCTTACCTTGACTAATTCTTGCTACTTCCGGGTTGATGGAACTAAATGGGCATCTTGCATCCACTAGTTCAAATACAATATCTACTAAATGAATATTTTCTTCAAATTGACGAATTGCTTTCGCCATATGTCCTGGAAACCATTGAATCATATTTTATCCGCTCCTAACTTATATATATTAATTGTACTATATTAATCACCAAAAAATGAACCTAAATTCATAGGTTCATTTTTTTAGTGTTTACTATTTTGAAAATCCATCCAAGCATCATCAAAAATTGTCATACTTGGTAGATAACTAGCATTTTCTTCCAAGTATTCTGAAATTTCATCATAATCAGTCGATTGCTTGGGAAATGATTGATCGTAAAATGCGTTGTTTGCAAATTGAGCAACCGCTTCGGTACTCTTAGGATTACGTTCAGTCATTAAATACTGGTAAAAACTTTTCATAGTTGCTCCTTTATTGATTAGGAATTAGAACTTTAAATTCAAAGTCACCGTCACCATTCATATCAATTTTATTAGCTTGGTATGAAAGTTCTTTCTTACCACCTAATTTGTTGACATGTAAGATAATGCGACTGTTCTTACTATCTAATTCAACCCACTTTGGAATGTTGTAATGCTTACCAACATAACCAATTACAAAACGAGGTGGTACGTTTAACTTACCAACTTCAAGCTTACTTGCGGTTAGTTCCACGTCACCATTACTTAATAGGTGTGGATCCAAACTTAATAGGTATCCCACTTTGGAACCTAAGATGGTAATCTTACCATAAACGTAGGCTTGTTTGTCTACCCAGAACTTGTAGTCCATGTTTTTTTCTTTCTTTTCGAACTTTTCTAGGTAGTAACTTGATAATGCGTTAATTTGTTTTTTATTCAAACTAACACTAATTGGTGTATTGTTTTTTGACGCTGTTCCCATTTGTGGATTTACGGTTTCACTATTCATTTGTTTCCAAGCATAGAATGCACCACCAAGTAGTACGATTACTAATAAAATGAATAGGTACTTAAATAGTTTTTTCTCTTTTGCTTTTTCCATTACAATTGCCTCTAATTCCAGTCATTAAATCTAAATAATTGTGATACAAGTCTGTCGGTCATGTAGTTATATCCCTTATCATTTGGATGGAAATGATCATCTGGGGAAATATAATTATTTAACTCACCCTTTGTATCATCTAATTTTAAAATGTCCAACGGATCAAAAGTTACTTCATCACTTGATTCAACTAACTTTTCTTTTTGGGCCTTACTCTTATATTGTCCATATGATAACGGTGTGATGTCAACAAAATGAGCTTTTTTATTTCTTAGTACAACACCGGAAGTAATTTGATTGTACTTCTTAACGTATTGATTAATCACATCAACATTTGCAAAGTATACATAGATTGGATTATAGATACCGAACACATAGATTGGTGCCTTTTTATTTTCTTTTCTGATATCATTCATTAATCTATTCACTTTGGCTTGATAAGTGATAGAGGCTTGCTTCATTCTACTGTTAAACTTAGCTTTACCATCAACTAAAGCGTTACTTTGTAGACTTTGTAGTAAGTCATTACCACCAACGGTTAGAACAATAATGTTAGCCTTTTTTAAACTACTTGAAAGGCCTTTAACGTTGTTTTGAACACGCTTGTCGATTTGATCACTGCGTTGTCCAGCAATTCCATAGTTAACTGCTGTGACGTGCTTATAACCCTTTTTATTCAATGCCTGTTTAGTTCTTGATACATAGCCACCGGCTTTTTTAGGGTCACCAACTCCCTGTGTTAATGAATCACCTAAAGCAACGATGGATACTTTTTTGTTCTTGTTCACATTCGTGATTTTGGTCTTGTGTCTAACGTTTGAATAGACCTGGTAGCTCACACCGGCAATTCCAAATACTACAACTAAAAATAGTATGAATTTAAATATTTTTTTCATAATAATCACCCCATAAAAAAAGGTTATGTAGCAATCCATAACCTTTCTTTATTATTTTATTTACATTCAAATATTTCAAAACGGTATGGATAAATGTTCTTATCATCAATGATTCCTTCTTTGGTGGATACTAAATCAAATTGACTGTAATCAATTTCTGGCATTTGAGTATCACCTTCAAAGTCGTGGTCGATTACGGTCTTGTATAAACGATCAACATATGGAAGTAATTCAGAAAAAATCTTAGCACCACCAACAACGAAAATTTCCTTATCACTAAACTTTTTAGCAAAAGCTAGAAATTCTTCTAACGTGTTAAAGACAACAACGTCGTTAGGATATTCACTTTTATCATGACTAGTTAATACGGTGTTTAAACGGTTTGGTAGTGGGCGCTTAAAGCTTTCGTATGTTGTTCTTCCTGCCATAATGATTTGGTGTGTGGTAGTTTCCTTAAAATATTTCATATCAGCTGGTAAATGCCATGGTAATCCACCATTTAAACCAATAATATGATTATCCGATTCAGCCCATAAAAATGAAATCATTAGTAATAGTCCCCTTTATTGTTTATACAGCAACTGGTGCCTTGATTGGATCATGGTGCTTATAATCAATTACTTTAATGTCGTCCATGTCGTAATCAAAAATACTTTCCTTGTCTGGATTTAACCATAGTTTTGGCGCTTCATATGGTTCTCTACTCAATTGTTCTTCAATTTGAGAAACGTGGTTTGAGTAAATATGAGCATCCCCTAAAGTATGGATAAATTCACCAGGTTCTAATCCGCATTCCTTAGCGATTAGTGAAGTTAATAGTGCGTAACTTGCAATATTAAATGGTACTCCTAAGAAGATGTCACCAGAACGTTGGTATAATTGACAGCTTAACTTACCGTCGTTCACGTAGAATTGGAACATTGTGTGGCAAGGTGGTAAAGCTACAAACGGAATGTCTTCTGGATTCCATGCTGAAACAATTAATCTTCTTGAATCAGGATTTGTCTTGATTTGATCGATTACGTTTTGAATTTGGTCGATAGTGCCACCAGTAGTGGTCTTCCATTTACGCCATTGGCTACCATAAACAAGTCCTAAATCACCGTATTTCTTGGCAAAGTCGTCATCTTCTACGATTCTTTGACAGAACTTTTTCTTTTCGGCTAAGTATTGTTTCTTAAATTCTGCATCCTTTTCAGCTCTCAAACCGAAGTCGGTCATATCTGGGCCAGTGTATTCATCTGATTCAACCCAGTTTTTAAAAGCCCATTCATCCCAGATGTGGTTCTTGTGCTTTAGTAAGAATTGAATATTAGTGTCCCCGCGTAAGAACCATAATAATTCACTCTTGATTAAGCCAAAAGGAACCTTCTTGGTAGTTAATAAAGGAAAACCTTTTGATAGGTCAAAACGCATTTGGTAACCAAATGTACTAATTGTCCCTGTTCCTGTTCTATCTTCCTTACGATGGCCATTTTCTAAAACGTACTTGGCAAGATTTAAATAAGCATCTTCTAACATGTCATTACCCCTATTCAACATATTCGCTTAAATATTCCCAGCGACTAATCTTTTCGTCGGACTGTTTATTTAAGTCGTCAATCTTTAATTGTGTTTCAGCTAGTTTATCATAATCATTTCCCAAATGGGTCATTTCTTCTTTCAATTGACTGATTTGTTGATCTAAATCATCAATGACTTTTTCTAACTGATCGTATTCCATTTGTTCAGCATAAGTTAATTTCTTCTTGGTAGTCTTTTCTTCTGCTGGTTGTTGCTCTTCTTTTTTCTTTGCAGCATGTTCAACATGTGCTTGTTTCTTTTCTGTCTTGTTTTGTTCAGCTGCTTGCTTCAAGTAGTCAGTGAACAATCCGACATGACTTTCAATATCACCATCACCGTTAAAGATTAATAGACGGTTTGCAACCTTATCTAAGAAGTAACGGTCATGAGAAACGGTGATTACAGTTCCACTAAAGTGTGAAATATAATCTTCTAGTACCGTTAATGTGGAAATATCTAGGTCATTGGTTGGTTCATCAAGTAGTAAAACATTTGGTTGTTGCATCAATAGTTTTAATAAATACAAACGACGTTTTTCACCACCGGACAACTTACGAATCAATGTTCCGTGCATGAACTTTGGAAATAGGAATTGTTCCAATAAGTCGGTAACACTAATCTTATTTCCAGTGTTATCAGTAACGTGTTCACCAACATCTGTTAAGTAGTTTATTACACGCTTGTCTTCTGGAATTGGTTCGGTTTGTTGTGTGTAGTATGCCATCTTAACGGTTTCACCAATTTCAATGGTTCCGCTGTCTAATGGTAACTTCCCGGTAATTACGTTTAGTAGTGATGATTTACCAGCACCATTTTCACCAGATATACCGATTCTTTCGTTTCGTTGAACCAAATCACTAAAGTTCTTCAAAATCGTCTTATTGTTTAGGGTTAGGTTAGCATCCTTAATTTCGATAACCTTTTTCCCTAGACGTTGTTGACCTAGGTTGATGTCGATATCTTCTTCTGTTTGGAGGTTACCAACATTTTCCTTTAGGTCATTAAAACGATTAATTCTGGCCTGTTGCTTGGTGGTTCTGGCCTTAGCACCCTTTTTCATCCAAGCTAATTCTTGTTTGTAAAGTTTTTGCTTTTTATGTTCGGCAGCAACTTCTAAATCCACTCGTTCGGCCTTTTGTTCCAAGTAATCTTGGTAATTACCTGTGTATTCGTAAAGACTTCCAAATGATAATTCCCAAATCTTGTTAGAAATCTGATCTAAGAAATACCTATCATGGGTTACGAATAGTAGAGCACCCTTGTACTTAGCAAGGTATTCTTGTAACCATTCGATTGAATCAAAATCTAAATGGTTGGTAGGTTCGTCTAAGATTAATAAATCAGGTGATTGAATTAATACTTGGGCTAAACCAACACGTCTCTTTTGACCCCCGGAAAGTGTGCTAACCACTTGGTTAACGTCATCAATCTTTAGTTGGGTCAAGATGGTCTTAACGTCGTTTTCAGCATTCCATGCATCTTCTTCGTTCATCTTGGCTTCGGCATCAAGATATTGTCTTTCTGCCTTTGGATCATCTGGATGATTGGAATAGTTTTGTAAGGTTTGTTCATATCTTCTGATGGTGTTAAAAATATCCTGACTTCCGGCAAACACAGCTTCTAAAATGGTTAATGATTCGTCCAACTTAGGTTGTTGTTTTAAGTAACCAATTGTGTATGTCTTTGAGGTAATAATTTCACCAGTAGAATCAATATCTTCCTGTGATAAAACATTTAAAAGTGATGACTTACCACTACCATTGGTCCCAATTAAACCAATTCGATCTTGTTCGTTGATGATGAAATCTAGATCCTTGAATAAGGTCTTTTCACCATATGTTTTAGTTAAGCCTTCCGCTCTTAACGTTTGCATGTAATCACTCTTTCACAATTTTTTTCGCAGCTTCAATTAATTCAGCTTTTTCGTTTTCGAATTCTCCGTTCACGATTCCGGTTTCAATTGCATATAATATTTTACCTAATGCTGGCCCCGGTTTGACAATACCGTTCTTAATTAAGTCGCCACCATTGACTGCAATTTCTTTTTTGCTCTTGATTGGTAAAGCATCGTATTGAGATATTAAGTCTTCTTCAGACTTGGCAAACCCATACATATTAGCAATGTGGTTAGCCAAAACTAGAAGTTCCTTACCAGTTTCATACATCGCCCATTTGTCTAAAGAATCATCCCTTAGCTTTTCTACGGCCTTTGTACAAATTTCTGTATTCTTAATGATGTCGTTAGAAGCCTTCCATGACTTTAGAAAACTAGTGATACCATTTCGATCAAGGCCAAATTCAAAAGATAGCAATGACCATACTGAAACCTCATCGGATAAGTTTAAATCATCAATCTTAGCAATTGTTTCTAATTCGTTTTGATGACTAACAAATCCAGGAACGTATTTATACATGTCTGTATTAATCATGTCTAAAATACCTTGCTTAGGTCTTTTGGCCATCATCATCTTTACAAATTCAGTATAAATGCGTTCTACCGCAATTTTTTCTAACAATGCACTGTTTGATTTGATTGCCGCTAGTGTTTTAGATTCAATATCAAAATCTAGTTTGCTGGCAAATCTAACTGCACGCATCATTCTTAATGCATCTTCATGGAAACGTTCATTAGGGTTACCAACTGCTCTAATTAGATGGTTTTTTAAGTCGGTTAAACCATCGAATAAATCAGTAACATCCCCGTTTTCTCTCATCGCAAATGCATTAATTGTAAAGTCACGACGCTTTAAGTCTTCCGCAAGTGATCTTACAAATTCAACTTTGTTCGGACGTCTATAGTCTTGGTATCCTGACTCAGTTCTAAACGTGGTAATTTCATAACCCTTTTTTTCATGAATTACCATTACAGTACCGTGTTCAATTCCGGTATCCACCGTTTTTTTGAATATCTTTTTAATTTCTTCAGGGTAAGCACTCGTTGCGATATCAACATCATGAATGTCTAGTCCTAATATTGTGTCACGAACACTTCCGCCAACAAAATAAGCTTCAAAACCAGAATCTTCAATTTTTTGCATCACTGGACGAGCTTTTTCAAATTCGTTCGGTAAGTTTTCTATCTTCATCTTTATACCTACTCTCAATACAATCTATATTAAATATTAACAGATTAGCATTACAATTTACAGATTGAAGTTTGCTAACTTTAGTGCTGTAATAGGAATAAATAACTATTAGGAGTTGAACTAGCCAAATGTCTAATGATTATCCATATCAAGATACTTTTGAGATTGATTTACAGAATAAAGGATTAGCAAAAGTAACGATTAACGAATATACCAAAATCCTATCTGACATGTTTGACTACCTATCCGATTTCAATAAGGGCTATCAAGAAAACCATAAAGTTAGCAACCTGTTTAATCGTGATATTGAAGAATATCTTCAAATACTTTTAGACGAACGCAAAATCAACCACAACACCTATAACAAGGTTCTATCACACATTAATGTCTATTTTAATTACCTGTTCACCCATCAATTGAACAGTAATTTACCGACAATTGATATTAAGGGTTTAAAACACGAACCTAAGAGTGAATTAGACACTTCCTGGTTAGATAAGCTAAATGACATTCTAGCTGACGAAAACGTCCATTTTTACGCTAGAATGACCGTTCTACTAATTAGTAAGGGATTCAAATCTGAGGAATTCCTTCAACCCGGTTTTTATCGATTATTTAATCAGATTACATTCTCGGATGAAGAAAAAGTGTTCATCAACTTATTTGATAAGTTCATTGAGCCAATTCAGTTAAAACAAAACAGTCAGGATATCTTTTTAAAACAACGACTTGCTAAGAATCCACACATAACTTCTGCTGGATTGCATAAATACCTAACCCCTAGTGAACAATATCTAGGATTCTCACTTAGCCCATCAGAATTATTCAAGGGTTATGTCGTTGATTTCATCAAAAAAAATCCAGACCTAAGTGACTCAAAACTATCAAGTCAATTAAATCTGGATTTATCATCGATTAATTACTACAAGGGATTAATCAAAAAAGACTAATCATCCATGTATTCATCAAGCATAAATGCAGCTTCATCATCATTTGGTTGAAGTTGAACATACTTTTTAAGAAGTTCATATGAATTATCGCGGTCACCGTATTCACGGAAGAATAATGCTGCTTGTTTTAAGAAACTAGCATTATCAGAGAAATATGGTTTGGCAGCTAGGTAATTCTTGTGAGCTTCTTTTAGTTTGTCTAACTTGTCGTATGAAACGGCTAGGTTCCAGTAGAATTGTGGATCCAATTCATGGTTTTCAATGTAACTATTCAACAATTTAATGTTTTCTTCATAGTCTTCTTTGGCAACCAATAGGTTAGACATTTCCAAGACGATTTCAATATCATCTGGATCAATTTCGTTTCCTTGTTGTAGGTAGCCCAATGCTTCATCGTTTTCGGAAAGCTTTAGTGCTTCACGGGCTGTCGCTAAGAATAGCTTTTCGTTGTATTGGTCAACGCTTAGCCCTTCTTGCAATACACGATATGCTTCTTCTTGTTTATTCACAGCATCTAATGCTTGTCCCAAGTATGGGTAAAGAGTTGCATATTGTGGATCTGAGTCTCGAAGTTCTTCAAATAAATCAATTGCTTCGTCATATTCCTTTAGTTGTAGGTAAGTGAACGCTGTTTCGAACTTAACATCTGAAGACATATCAATTGTCTTAATTTGTTTTAGGTATCCAATTGCATTTTCAAAGTTACTGTCGTTAGCATATGAAATCCCAATTCTTTCAACAATGTTTACAGCTGATAGATTAGTGATTCCCTTTTTAATCAAACTTAAGTACAAAGGAATGGCCTTATTGTATTCACCCATTGTGTAATACAACTCTGCCAACGCAAATGTGATTACTTCCTCGCCAGGAGCTAATTTTTTAGCTTCTAACAGCTTTTCGCGGCTAACTTCGAATAACTCTTGAGTTTGGTATAAGTCGGCTTGAACCATCAAAGATTGAAGATAAGCAGGTGAATCTTTACTGATCTTGCTTAATTGTTCTAGAGCTTCATCAGCGTTACCTTCACTGATTAAAATATCAGCGATGTCAGTTCTTAGTTCATCTTCATCAGGGAACTTCTTTAAAAGCTTTTCATATAGTTCCTTGGCTTGGTTGGTGAAACCATATGAGTATAGTTCTTCAGCAAGTGAGTACACCATTTCATCGCTATCATGGTGTAATGCTAGATTATATTGTTTATTAAATTCATCGATTTTTCCTTCTTCAAGGAATTCTAGTGCTTTTTGTGAGTAGCTCAAAAATCTCGCTCCTATCATTTAAAACATATAAAAAAGGCCAGCCCGTAAAACGGACTAGCCTAATTATAGCATACTGTTATTATTTAACAGCATCCTTTAAAGCCTTACCTGGTTTGAATGCAGGTACTTTGCTTGCAGGAATTTGAATTTCTGCACCAGTTTGAGGGTTACGACCCTTACGAGCAGCACGTTCACGTACTTCGAAGTTACCGAAGCCGATTAATTGTACCTTTTCGCCCTTAGCCAAACTACCTTGGATTGAATCAAATACAGCATCAACTGCTGCAGTTGCATCCTTCTTAGTTAAACCAGTTTTAGTAGCAACACTACTTACTAATTCTGCCTTGTTAGCCATGTGTGTTTCACCTCCCACAATGTTCGGAAAACAATCTATGCTTTTCGACTTATGTAATCACAACAAATTAATGTCATTACAGTTATTCAAGATATCACATAAATGCCCGCAATTCAACGATTTTTAATATTTTTTAGCATAAAACATTAAAATTTTTTGCTAAATAACCTTTATTACTTACGTTTTCTGGAAATTATTTTAATCGGAGTCCCAGAAAAGTCAAAGTGTTCTCTAATTTGATTTTCGATATATCTTCTGTATGAGAAATGCATTAGTTCTTCATCATTTACAAAGATAACAATGGTAGGTGGTTCACTTGTAACTTGAGTTGCGTAGTAAATACGTAACTTTCTACCGTTTATACTTGGTGTTGGTGTCATGGCAATTGCATCCATCAAGACATCATTTAGCATTGATGAAGAAATACGCTTAGCATGGTTGTCATAGACACGTTTGATCAAGTCAGGGATTTGACTTAGACGTTGCTTAGTCTTAGCTGAAACAAACAAGATTGGCGCATATGATAGGTATTGGAATTGACTTCTAATCCCTGCTTCAAATTCTTGTTGAGTCTTACTGGTCTTCTTCAAAGTATCCCATTTATTAACAATGATGATGACACCTTTTCCACCTTCGTGAGCATAACCAGCAATACGCTTATCTTGTTCACGAATACCTTCTTCAGCATTTAAAACGATTAAGGCAACATCACTATTATCGATGGCTTTCATCGCTCTCATTACTGAGTATCTTTCGGTATTTTCGTAAACCTTACCACGTTTTCTCAATCCGGCAGTGTCCACCATGGTGAACTCTTGGCCGTCTTGTTCAAATTCAGTATTAATGGCATCTCTAGTTGTTCCGGCAACGTTTGATACGATTACTCTATCTTCACCTAAAATGGCGTTAACAAGTGAAGATTTACCAACATTAGGACGTCCAATCAAACTAAATTTGATGTTGTCGTCATTTTCTTCTTCTGTTTTTTCATCGAAGTTCTTAATAACTTCATCCAATAAGTCACCTAGACCTAATCCATGGGCACCAGAGATTGGATATGGATCGCCAAATCCTAATGAATAGAAGTCATAGATGTTAGCACGACTTTCAAAGTTATCAACCTTGTTAACGGCTAAAACGATTGGCTTATTGGTTCTGTATAAAATTCTGGCAATATTATCATCAGCATTAGTAATTCCTTCTTTTCCATTAACCATGAAGATAATTACATCAGCTTCATCAATTGCGATTTCTGCTTGCGCAGTGATTTGTTTTACGAATGGTTGATCACCAATTTCAATACCACCGGTATCAATCATACTAAATTCGTGTCCTAACCATTCACCGTGAGAATAAATTCTATCTCTGGTAACACCAGGAGTATCTTCAACGATAGAAATTCGTTCCCCAGCAATACGGTTAAAAATTGTTGATTTTCCAACGTTAGGTTTTCCAACAATTGCAACTGTAGGTAAACTCATTTAATATTCACCCTTTCTTTCATAATGAAAAAAATATCCTTCACCAAAAAATGAAGGATATTTTTAAAGATTATAATATATTATTGATTATCTTCGTCTAATCCTTTACCAACAATGTCACCTAAAGTGAATCCATTTTCTTCTTCAGGAGCATTTTCAGTAGCATTATCAGTAGCTTCGACATGTTCACTTGAATCTTGAGCATTTTCTGGTTCAGGTTCAAGAGCACGTAATGATAAAGCTAAACGATGTTCACTTGGGTTAACATCTAGAACTTTAGCATCAACAGTTTGACCAACCTTTAATACATCAGAAGGTGTATTAACATGTTTGTGTGAAATTTGAGAAATGTGAATTAAACCTTCAACACCAGGAATTACTTCAGCAAAAGCACCAAAGTCAACTAATCTCTTGATAGTTGCCTTTACAGTACTACCTTGAGGAGCTTTTTCTTCGATTTCATCCCATGGTTGTGGCTTAGTTTGCTTGATTGAAAGTGAAATTCTTCCACGTTCTTCGTCCATGGCAATAACCTTAACTTTAACGTCTTGGCCATTTTCTAGAACGTCAGCAGGTTTGTTTACACGTTCGTATGAAATTTCTGAAACGTGAACTAGTCCGTCGATACCACCAAGGTCAACGAAAGCACCGAAATCAGTCATACGTGCAACTTTACCTTCAACAACATCACCAACGTTTAGCTTGTCCATAACTTCTGAACGAGCTTCTTCTTGGTTCTTAGCTACAACGTCGCTGTGTGAAAGAACTAAACGGTTCTTTTCAGGAACGATTTCAACAATCTTACATTCGAATTGTTGACCGTTGTATTGGTTTAAGTTTCTTACAAAGTGGTTAGTGATCATTGATGCAGGGATAAATCCACGTACACCAGCGTCTACTACTAAACCACCACGTACTGCGTTTTGAACAGTAACAGTAATAGTTTCATTGTTTTCAGCTTTTGCCTTTAATTCGTCCCAAACCTTACGTTCTTCTAAACGACGAATTGATAGAAGGAAGCTTCCACCTTCTTTATCATCACCGATACGTGAAATTACAACAAATTTACCTTTGTCACCAACTTTAAATTTGCTTTCAACGTCATCAACAGGTTGTGAGGATAGTTCACGACGAGGAACAACTCCTTCAACCCCGGTGTTGTCAATACCAATAATTAATTGATGATCCTTGTCAAAGGCTAAAATTTCACCACTGACAACATCGTTAATATTAACTTGGTCCACACTATCCAAGGCTTCTAATAAATCTTTGTTTGTTTGTTCATCTGATTCACTCATCTGATATTTCCTCCTTGAGACTACTATAACTTACATTCTAGACTATGTTATTAATAAAATCTAGTTTAATGATTAAATTATAGTGCTTGTTTTTTTTGTTATTTCATCAGAGATTGCATCAACCACTTGATCAATTGACATTGAAGTAGTGTCAATTTCCTTTGCATCAGCAGCTTTTGTCAATGGAGACACGGCTCTATGAGAGTCTTTGTAGTCTCTTTCTTCAATTTCTTTTTTCAATTGTTCTAGTGGAACATGAATACCCTTTTCGGCATTATCTTTAAAACGACGATCAGCTCGTTCATCAACACTAGCAATCAAGAAAATTTTAACTTCAGCATCTGGTAAAACTGTTGTTCCGATATCTCTACCGTCCATAACAATACCACCCTTAGCTGCAATATCTTGTTGTCTTTGAACAAGTTCTTTTCTAACTGCACCTAGACTAGCAACAGTTGATACGTTATTAGTAACATCTTCTTGTCTAATATCGTTAGTAACTTCTTGTCCATCAAGGAAAACCTTTTGTTGTTTTTCCCCCGGTTCAAAAGTAATTTCAGTATCATTTAACATGTCCAAAATCACTTTTTCGTCATCCAAAGGATATCCTAATCGTAAGGCCTTTAGAGTAGTTGATCTATACATTGCACCAGTATCACAGTAAATGTATGAAAATCTTGCTGCAACTAATTTGGCAACTGTACTTTTTCCAGCAGATGCTGGCCCGTCAATCGCTACTTGTAACTTACTATTATTCATAAACTTAAACACCACTTAATTTTATTTTACTAGAATCTTTTGGCCGTTTCTAACCTTGTTAGAATCAGCAATACCGTTAAGTCTCATTAGACTTTGAACACTTGTACCGTACTTCTTAGCAACACGGTATAAATCAGTCATACCATCTTGGCCAATAACAGCATATCCACTGTTGTTAGCAGTTGTTGATTGGTTGGTAGTTGTTGTTTGATTTTGTGTGTTATTGCCATTAGTTTGGCCTTGAGTATTATTGTTTGAGTTATTCATTGTGTTGTTCATGCTTGATGAACTGCTCATTGCTGAAGAACTACTCATTGAACTTGAGCTAGACTTCATTGAGCTTGAGCTTTCTTTATCCTTATCACTTGATCTCTTCTTTGAAGACATTGAAGAAGATGATGAAGCAGTAGTTGTTGTAGAGTCAACGTTGTTGCTACCACTTGGGCTACTAATCATTCCGTATACTAGCGCAAATAATCCAATTACTACTAGGATTGTGATTAAAACGATTGCAACTGTCTTATGTCCTCTATGTTTTCTTCTACTTTCTACTCTTGAAAAATTACTGTAATCGTCGTTATTATTCAAAATAATGACCTCCTAATAATATCTTATGTCTTAATTATACATGAATTTTACTATTTAGAAAAAAGAGTTTGAATAATACTTTGCCATTTGACGTTTCGTGGCCGCGAATTCAAGCTTTTGCTTTCTTGAACTAAATCCATCTCTTCTAATTGTAATTGGGTGTCATCACCATTACAACAATTTTCATCGTGTTCAGAAAAAATTTCATTAAAGTATCTAAGTAAAAATGCTCGCTTACATCCCTTTGTTTTCACATACCCCAACATTTGGTTTAAGGATGTTACTAATTCGTTTCTTCTTCCCTCAAATATATTAATTACCTCGTTTTTCGTAAAACCACTTTGAAAATAATAGTTTATAAGATTGGCTTTTTCGTCCAATTCATTATTTTTCAGTTGTTGATAATGATCATAAAAGAAGTTAATCATATCTTCACTTGGAATTGTGTCATCAATAAATCGATATTGTAAAATTTCGTCTTTTTCTTTATACAAAATAACTGAGATGCTTTGTTTACCATCCCTACCAGCTCTTCCCATCTCTTGGACGTATGATTCCAAATTAGCAGGCATGTGGTAATGAATGACAAATCTGATGTTATCCTTATCGATTCCCATTCCAAATGCACTTGTGGCACAAATTATATCAATTTGGTCACTAATAAACTGATGTTGAATTCGATATCGACTATCAGCATCTAAATCAGCATGGTAAACCTCAACGTTTAATTTGGTTTTTTCTTTTAACCACTCGCAAACTGCGTTAGCAACCTTCTTACTAGAGAAATAAATAATCCCTGGCTTCATCAATTTATTCACTAGGTAAAGCAAGCGATCATTTTTATCCTCATTACTAGTAAACGTATCAACGGCCAATGCAATGTTAGGTCGATTCGTCGAATACTTAATCGTTTTTACGTTTGGCAAACCTATTTTTTCTTTAATGTCTGAAACGACATCATTAGATGCAGTCGCAGTCAGCATTAAGGTAGTTGGATGATTTAAACTGATGATTATATCCTTTAAGTTTAGATACTCAGGTCTAAAATCTGGTCCCCATTGATTAATACAGTGCGCTTCATCTACCACAAACAATGAAATTTTGTGCTGCTTAAAAGCATCTAATACATCTGAATTAGATAACATCTCTGGTGAAACGTAAACATACTTGTAGTTATTTAAATTCTTGATGACTCTTTTGCGATCAACCCAAGAAAGATTAGACGTTATCGCGACCGTTTGCTTTTCACCCAGGTATCTCATTCTATCAACTTGATCTTGCATTAATGAAATAAGCGGAGATACCACGATTACCATCCCATCAACCATCTTACCAACGTATTGATAAATAAGTGTCTTACCTGTTCCTGTTGGCAACACGCCTAATGTATCTTTGTCATCTAGGATTGATTGGATAACCTCTTTTTGCCTAGAACGAAAGTCATCAAAGCCAAACCATTTTTTTAGATGTTTCTTTAATTCTTCATCACTTAACATCTTGTTTGCTCCTTAATATTTGATAAATTCTGAACTCAAAAAAATTGATATCTGTGCTTTCGCTGATTTGACGGAATTGCCAATCATCAATTGGTTGATTATCAAAAGCTTGGCGTAACGTTTTTTCATCCTCAGCACTAACGATTTTAGCGTAAGGAAACTTACTTTCCGGCAACCAAATTGCCATCTCTAATAGATGTTCTCTCACAGTTGATAACTTTACACTTAGGTTATTGGCGATTTGATCTAGCGTATTACCACTAACAAATTGATTATACGTTTGAATCGCATGATGGTTCATCTTTAAAGTTCGTACGTCATTTATCAACGGTAATAATAACAGGTCATCATCATTAATAATATAGTTAATAAAATTGACCCAACCATCATATTCCATAAAGAATGCTTCAACATTTGAAACGCCCATGCTATCCGCCAATTGACCGTTTGTCATCCCATAAACATCATGGCCAATCATTTGTTGAGCAATGATATTAGCCTTCTTCTCATCAACCTGTGATAAGTACTTGGTTAAATAATCTTCTAGTCGACTTACGATTTCTACCTTATTATGAATAAACCATCTTTTAACAATCATCGCGCTCTTCATATCGGTTTTAACGGGATAGTAATTCTTATTTTGATAGCTATATTCTGATACTGATTGAATGGCTAATAATATTCTTGCTTTAAACTCATTCACATCATAATCATATTGATACGATGTGTTCTGTAATATGTAAAAGGATTCCTTTACAGAATCCTTTTTAATTTGACCTTTTGTGGTCAATTGATACTGAAATTCATCAACTTGTTCAGCTAGACCATCTACGATTAACTTTTTGATGGCTCCGTTGATAGAATTCAGATCATATGTTTTTAGAATTGCTGAGTATTGCAAGATACCATAACGCATTGCCCAGAAAAGTGTTGAAACGGTTCTTTTCCCGTTTAACAAGTTTTGAATTAATTTAATTCTTCTTGGTTGCGTCGATGATAGAAGCAATAACAGCAAATCTTTGTTCATTGTTTATCTCTTTTCTTTATATTTTTCCCATGCATTGCTTCTGTTATATACAATCACGAAGACAATCCCAATGAATAGTCCCTTGATAATGTTAAATGGTGTGACTGTGTATAATACAGAATCCAATAGGCTAAAGCTCAATTTAAATCCTGTTAAATTGATGTATAGTGGTGTAATCACGAAATAGTTCAATACACTCATAACTAGGGTTAACATGACTGTTTCAAACAGAACCATAATAACGTATTTAGCGTTGTTTTGAACTAATTTGTTAACCAATGTAACTGATAACACGATTGTTAAACTAGCGATTAATAACGCTGAAATTCCAATCAGATTAATCAAAGAAACACCGGTAAAGACGAAGTATAGTACAGCTCTTAGCAATGCTACAATCAAACCACTACGAGTTGATAATAACACAGTTGCTAAAAGAATTGGGATATCACCAAAATCTAACTTCATGTATGGTGCCATTGGTAAGATAGGCACTGAAAGATAGGTCAATAGATATGCCAATCCTCCTAAAATAGAAACCTGAACCAGGTTCTTCAAACTAAAACGACTACTTGTACTACTTAACATAATAAATCCTCCATATGAGGAATATCTTCAAAAAAAGCCCATTGATCCATCGAAGACCAATGAGCTTTTTGCGTACTCAAAAAGAGATCTTCTTTATACCAGACTGTACTGTCGGCTTTGGAATTTCACCAAATCAACTATCAAACGATAGGTAGCGGGCTGTAACCGCCGGTCGGGAATCTAACCCTGCCCTGAAGATAAACCAATTTTTATTTTTTCAAGAATGATTATAGCAAAAAAGGCTTGTTTTAAACAAGCCTTTTATCTCTTTTCAGTCATTTCGTATAACTTTTCAACTTCGAATTTCTTCAATGGACGGTAATCACCTGGTTGTAATCCCTTTAAGTTTAAGAAAGCAAAGGATTCACGTTTCAACTTTTTAACCGGATGACCGATTGCCTTGAACATGTTCTTAACCTCATGGTTTTTACCTTCATGAATTGTTAATTGCACAACGGCAGTCTTCTTACCATTATCGGTTTCTAAGACGTTTGTCTTAGCAGGTGCAGTCTTCTTACCGTTAATCTTAACACCTAGTCTTAATTGCTTTAATTCATCGTTAGTTGGAATTCCTTCCACCTTAGCAACATAAGTCTTTTCAACTTCGTACTTAGGATGAGTTAAACGGTTATCCAAATCCCCATCATTAGTCATTAGTAAAAGACCAGATGTATCGTAGTCCAATCGACCAACTGGATAAATTCTTTGTTCTACATCTTCAAAAAAGCCTAAAACAGTCTTTCGATCCTTTTCATCAGATACTGAAGTGATAATTCTTCTTGGTTTGTATAACAAGTAATATACTGGTGCTTCCTTGTTGATTGGTAAACCATCAACTTGGACTTCATCAGAAACTTTAACCTTTGTTCCTAGTTCAGTAACAACTTGACCGTTTACCTTTACGCGACCGGCTAAAATAATTTCTTCTGATTTACGTCTTGAAGCTACCCCAGCTTTAGCCATTTTCTTCTGTAGTCGTTCCGCCATTTTCTTCCTCCTGAAGTAAAATTTCATTATCAATTTTTGGTAATTCGTTTAAACTCTTAATTCCAAACAACTTCAAAAAGTTATCAGTTGTTGTATAAAGCTTTGGATGACCTGGTACCTTCTTGTAACCCGCAGTGGCAATTAAACTTTGTCTCAACAATCTTTGGACCGTCTTACTGCTGTTTACACCTCTAATGTCATCCACTTCAACCCTCGTAATTGGTTGATTATAAGCAATAATCGTAAGTGTTTCTAGCGCTGTTTGAGTTAAAGAAATGCTTTCATCGCTTTGTAAATATCCCTTAATTAAGTCGTTTAGTTCTTCCTTTGTGGCAAGTTGAACCTTATCAGAATATTCCATCAACGTAAATGGTGAGTCTTCGTGTTCAAAAGACTCCCTTAGTTGTTTCATTAACGTTTCTAGCTCACTAGTACTTAGTTTTAATAATGTGCTTAGATTGTCGTATGTTATTCCATCTTCACCAGATATATATATTAGGCTCTCTAGCTGCGCTAACTTACTAACCAATTACTCTTCACCTTGCTTTGCAATTTTTTCTAAATATAGCTTGTCGTTAATTTGTCCGACTTTGACCTTTTGTTCCTTAACAAGTTCTAGTAATGACAAAAATGTAGTAACTACAAATTCAACGTTACTAGTCTTATCAAATAAGGCATCAAACTCAACCGATTGCTGTTTGGATAATCTATCCATAACATATGTTGATTGGCCTTTGACAGTGTATTCCCATTCAATCACTGAATGTACGTATGGTTCGTTTGACTTAATCTTTTCGATAATTCGATCAAACGCCTGCTGAATTAAATCGATACTGAATTTTTCGTTATCGTTAAAATCAATCATCTCATCGACACTTGGTAAAACGGGATCAACGCTGTGATATTGACTAGTCTTAGTCTCCATCTTTTTCAACACTTTTGATACTTCTTTATATTCTTGATAAATCAAAAGTTGATTTACTAATTCATCCCTTGGATCCTCGTAATCATCATCTTCGTTGATTTCATCATTTCTAGGCAACAATAGCTTCGACTTAATCGCCATCAAATTGGATGCCATTACGAAGTACTCACCTGCGATATTAACGTTTAGGTTTTTCATCTCAGTTAAATATTCAACATATTGTCTGGTAATCTTTTCAATTTGGATGTCATAGATATCCATTTCAGATTGCTTGATTAGATGTAATAGTAATTCTAAGGGGCCATCAAAATCATCAATGTGAATATTTATATTGTTAGAGTTATTGAACTCTGGTTCCATTACGTTTCTCCCAAATTTCACAGATTGAAGTGGTATCCATTGTTCCGACAATCTTTTTACCCATGTATAGGTTATTTAAATCGTTAATCATTGAACAACAGTTATTAATGTTCCAAGAATCTGGTGTTAGGACTACTCTTCTTAGAACTAATAAATCATTTTTTTGTTCAATTGCGACTAATCCAGCCCAATTGTCATCTTGATTTTTCCATAAGTAAATAACACGGTTATCACTATCTTCATACCAGTTCATTTCATCTTCTAAATGATTGCCCTTATTCATGTCTGGTAATAGAGAAAGCATATCTATAGCAATTTTTTTATATTCTGTTCTATATTTTAGTAGCATCCCAAATTCCTCCAATCTGTGCTTTAAGCGTGTGGATGAAAGTCATCAAACGCCTTATTTAGATGTTCATGGGAAACATGTGTATAGATTTGAGTAGTCGAAATATCCGAGTGCCCCAATAGCTCTTGTACAACTCTCAAATCCGCTCCGTTTTCTAGTATATGAGTAGCAAATGAATGACGTAAAGTATGTGGCGTAACCTTTTTCTTAATACCAGCTAAACCAACATATCGTTTAAGCTTTTGCCAAATGCTTTGTCTACTTAAACCAGATCCATGAGCATTTAAGAATAAATAATCACAATGTCTTCTTTTTAACAAAAGATTGCGACTGTTTTCCATATAAGTGTATATCCATTTAATAGCTTGAGAGCCAATCGGAATTATTCTTTCCTTGTCTCCCTTACCAATAGTTTGAATAATTCCCATATCCAAATGTAAATTATCCATCTTCAAATTAACTACTTCGCTAACACGCAATCCCGTCGCATACATGACTTCTAATATCGCCCTATCTCTAATGCCATATTTGTCGTTTGTATCAGGAACTGCCAGCAACTTATCAATTTCCTTCATCGTCAATACATCTGGTAAATGATTGGCCGATTTAGGGGTATCTACATTGACCATCGGATCTTCGATGATGAAGTGATATCTTTGTAAGTATTTAAAAAACTTTTTCATCGTTGAAACAAAACGGATTATGGAATTTCTTGCCTTTCCACAATCCTTCATGTACTTCATATAATCTAAAATTGTCTTTGAATCGACTTCTTTAAATTCACTAATATGATTGTCTTTTAAGTAATTGATAAATCCTTTAATGTCTTGATGATAGCTCTTAATTGTATTATCTGATAATCCTCGTTCAATCACCAAATAATGTAAGTAGTCCTTAACTTCGGAGTCCATAATATCACCCGATTTTATTCAATATCAGTTTCTTTACCCTTTTCAGTTAACAACATTTCGCCATCTTTTTGTTCAATCAGACGGTTCTTCAAAAGATTACCTACCGCACGTTTGAATTGTCCCTTACTGATACCAAAGAAAGCCTTGATCTCTTCAGGAGTACTCTTGTCGGTATAAGCAATTTTTCCATCTTCTGATCTCTTCAAAACAGCAAAAATCATTTTTGAATCATCACTAATTGCTTCGTATGCACGAGGCTTCATTGAAAGGTTCAATGTTCCATCTCGTAAAATTCCAATCACTCGTACGTCAACTTGTTGACCTAAGCGTGGTTCCATTTCACGTTCGCTCGGATGGATAAATCCTAGTCGATAGTCATCTGTGATAACACGAGTTCCGGCTAGCTTTAATCTGTAAGTTGTCGCCTTCATGTTACGGTTCTTTAGCTTGGGATTAGCTGGGATTGAAATGCTCTTGAAGATTTCTTCGTCAGCTAATTCACCCCAAATTCGATCTTTTTTATCGATTTTCAAGGCAATCATGACTTTATCACCATGTTGAGGCCATAACTTTGTTAATTCAGGAAGATCATCGATTGATACGGCGATGTCCTTGTTAGGTAATCCTATATCAACAAAAATTCCCAATCCATATTTACTTTGGACAACCGTTCCAAATGCATAGTGGTCCACTTGGACATCTGGAATGTTTCTTGTTATTTGCATCTTGTGATTTTCATTTTCATATGCAAATCCCTTAAAGTTACTACCAATTTTTAGTGGCTTTAATATTTCGTCCTTATCCAATAGGAATGTTGTTCCTTCAATTTGAACAAAATAGTTTTTGTCATTTTCGTCAGTTACTTTACCAGAAACAACACGGCCTAAAAAGTTATTCATTAATATTCCTCATTTCGAATCGTTATATGTCAATTCTACACTAATTTACATAATATTTCGATAAAAAAAGAGGATGCATTTAAAATGCATCCTCTTTTCGAGTAAATATTATAGTGAGTTAGCAGCGCCTGCGTAAACAATTCCGCGACGTGCATCTACTGTAATAGTTTGACCGTCTGAGATGTTTTCAGTAGCACCCTTAGCGCTAACAATAACAGGAATTCCTAGTGAAATACCTAATACTGCAGCATGTGATGTCATACCACCATCTTCAACGATAATTGCGCTTGCCTTCTTAATAGCTGGCAAGAAGTCTTTGTTGGTATTCTTAGCTACCAACACGCCACCGTCAACAGCCTTGCTGTTTGCATCGGCAGCGTTACTTGCTAAAAAAGCTTTACCGATAACAGTCTTGTCGCCAACACCTTGTCCTTGAGCAAGTTCTGAACCGATCAATTTAACGCTCATTACGTTAGTTGTACCCTTTTCGCCAACAGGTAGACCTGCAACTACAAGGATTAAGTCGCCTTCCTTAGCTAAGCCAGTTTCAACTGCCTTCTTAGCTGCGAAGTCGAACATACCATCACTGTTTTCTGGCTTGTCAACAACGATTGGTTGAACACCCCAGTTAACCATTAGACCACGACGTACACGGTCATCAAAAGTTAATGCTAAGATATCAGCATTTGGATGGTACTTAGAAATCATACGAGCTGAGTAACCAGTTGAAGTAGTGGTTACGATAGTCTTGATGTCAAGATCCTTAACCATTTCAGCAACTTGCTTACCGAATGCTTCAGTAACGTCACCATTGTTGAATGCAGGACGAGCGTCACCGTATTCATCGTAGTGGTTTTCAGCCTTAACGTCTAACTTAGCCATAGTAGCAACTGCTTCTGCTGGGTAGTCACCGTTAGCACTTTCACCTGAAAGCATAGTAGCATCTGTACCGCTTAATACAGCGTATTCAACGTCTGAAGCTTCAGCACGTGTAGGACGTGGGTTTTCAATCATTGAGTCCAACATTTGAGTTGCAGTAATAACTGGTTTACCCATTTCGTTACATCTGTGGATTAAGTGTTTTTGAACGATTGGAACATTTTCTGCTGGAATTTCAACAGCCATGTCACCACGAGCAATCATCAAACCATCAGAAACCTTCATGATTTCTTCAAAGTTGTCGATACCTTCTTGTGATTCAATCTTAGGGAAGATTTGAACGTCTTCTTTGTGTTCATCTTCAAGTAATTTACGGATGTCTAAAACATCTTCTGGTTTTCTTACAAATGAAGCGGCGATGAAGTTAATGTGCATTTCTGAAAGACCAAAACGAATGTCGCTTGAATCCTTTTCAGTAATACCTGGTAAGTTAATTGAAACACCAGGTGCAGTAACAGTTTTACGTGAACCTAGAGTAGCATTGTTTTGAGCAACAACAACTAGTTCTTTGTTAGCTTCATCGATTTCTTTGATAACTGAGTCTAAGATACCGTCATCAAATAAGATGTGGCCACCAACGTGAACGTCGGCTAATAAGCCAGGGTAAGTAACGGCGATCTTTTCTTTAGTACCTTCAATAGATTCGTCCATTGAAATTCTAAATTCGTCGTTAGTGTGGAATTCGATCTTACCATCTTTTTGGATAGTAGTACGGATTTCAGCACCCTTAGTATCAAGCATAAGACCAACAGTCTTACCAGTTCTCTTTTCGGCTTCATGAACTTTGTTTAAACGATCAAAGTGTTCTTCATGGTCACCATGTGAGAAGTTAAATCTGAAAACATTAGCGCCAGATTCGATTAATTTGACAATAGTGTCAACATCGGTACTAGCAGGTCCTAATGTACTTACGATTTTTGTTTTCTTCATAAGTAAAAATCTCTCCTTTTATTTTGTATGATAAATCATCCCTAAAAGATGACTATCATGCATAACTAGGTTTCATCTAGAATTGTATCACTTTTTAAAATTTATGTCTTTTATTTTTGCGCAATTTTTTAATAATTCAAAATTATTTATAAACTACATTGCCATTGCCTAATAATTGAATAAGTTTATCGTGCAATTCTTTACTATTATTCAAATTATTGTCAGTACTTAACAGCTTTTTGGTACCGTTTTGTGAATTATATATAACGACTTGATGAGTTCCATGATTTTGTTTCATCAATGCATAAACATTTCTCAATACTTGATTAGAATTGTGGTCCTCATCGATCTTCAAATACCATTTTTCACTAGGCATTTGTTTTTTGATCTTACTCAAAACGTTTGCTGCAGGATACATCTTATCGGCAATCAGTTGATACTGACCGTTTCTCTTTTCGGGTTTACCACTTACCAGAATCACCATGGATGTTCTAATCCAATTAGCTATAAGCTTGTAAGTTGATGGGAAAACTGTCACATTAATATCTCCGGCAACATCGGTTCCATCAACGAATGCCATATTGTCACCCTTCTTGGTTCTAATGGTCTTAACTCGTTGGACAAACAATAGGCAATTAATTGGTTCGTCATAACTACCCAATTCATCTGAAGAAACAATCTTCATCGCACTTTGTAGTTGTTGATATTGTTCCACTGGATGTCCTGATAAATAAACACCAACGTATTTATTTTCCAATTCCAGTTTATCAACTAGACTAAGTTCTTCTGCAACTCGCTTCTTAGGCTTTAATGTCTTGAACAAGTCTTGAGATCCACCACTTAGGTTTACTGATTCAACGTATTCGTCAATCGAATTAGCTAATTCGGAGCGATTATCACTAAAACTATCAAAAGCACCTACATAAATAAGCGGTTTTAATAAGTCGTTTTTTCTAAACTGTGGTGAAATTCTGGAAATGAACTCTTCTAGTCCCTTGTATGGACCGTTTTGTTCACGCCCTTCAACAATTTCACGAATAAAATCACTACGGATTCCCTTGATACATCTTAGGCCAAAGATAATGTTTTGCCCATCATCAATAAACTCTTCAAACGACTTATTGATATCAGGTGCCAATACATTAATATTACGTTTCTTAGCCTCGACAACATAAACGTTAATCTTGTCATGGTTTCCCATTACGGAGTTCAACAATCCGGTAAAGAATTGACGACTAAAATGGGCCTTCAAGTAAGCTAATTCGAATGCCATCTTACTGTATGCCACCGCATGAGACTTATTGAAACCGTAACTAGCAAATCGTTCAATATATTCGAAGGTTTGACTAGCGGATTGCATTGAATAACCCTTCTTTTTGGCTCCAGTAATAAACTTATCTCTCATTGATTCCATTACGCCTTGCTTTTTCTTACTCATTGCACGACGTAACAAGTCGGCTTCACCAAGAGTGAAGCCACCCATGATTGACGCAACTTGCATTACCTGTTCTTGATAAACAATGATTCCATAGGTTGGTCCTAACACATCAACAAGGGTTGCATCAATTCCTTCAACCCTTTCCTTGCCCTTCTTTCGAGCAATGAAGGTATCGATGTTTTCCATTGGACCAGGACGGTACAATGCATCAACTGCAGCAACCTCATTAAAGTTATCAGGATGTAACGATTTCAAAACACGTTTAATCCCGTCAGATTCAAATTGGAAGATTCCATTAGTATCACCTTGTTGGAATAATTCTAGTGTTTTGGGATCGTTTAAATTAATCTTTCGGATATCAAAGTTACTGTTAACATCTTTTCTAACTAGTTGAATAATGTCATTTAAAATTGAAAGGTTCTTTAAACCAAGAAAATCAATCTTTAACAAACCGATTTCTTCAACGTAGTTCTTAGAGTATTGAGTAATCAATAGCTCTTCATTTCCTGATTGAAGTGGTGAAGTCTCCACAATTTTGTTTTGGCTTAACACCAATCCGGCAGCATGAGTTGATGAATGTCTAGGGTTGCCTTCTAGCTTAGTAGCCGTTTCATACATCAACTTATTTAATGCATTGTCGTTAACTAGGTTTCTTAGTTTTAGTGAGTTATTGTAAGATTCCTTAAGCGTAATCTTTAACTTGTTTGGAATGGCTTTACTCCACTCATCTTGTTCAAACTTAGATAAACCAAATGTTCTACCAACATCTCTTAATACTTGTTTGGTGGACATCGTATCAAAAGTAACGATTTGGGCAACATTTTGATGCCCATACTTATCATGGACATAGTTTAAAATCACTTCACGCTTATCGTCTGGAATATCCAAATCAATATCTGGCATTTGAGCACGTTGGTCATTTAAGAAACGTTCAAACAATAGGTCGTATTCAATCGGATCAACATCTGTAATGTATAAACAAAACGAAACAAGTGATCCGGCTGCTGAACCACGTCCGGGACCAGTCATGATGTTTTGTTGATGGGCATAGTTAATAACATCCCACACGATTAGGAAATAATCGTTGAATCCCATTCCATCAATCACTTGTAATTCGTGCTTTAGACGATCACGATAAACTAGCCATTTATCTTTTGGAACTGCTAATTCCACTAAACGATGCTTTAAACCAGTTATACATAACTCGGCTAGGAAATCCTTTGATGACATATTCTTGCCATTTTCATAGTGTGGTAAAACCGGTTGTTTTTTACTAATCTCGACATGACAGCTTTTTGCTACCTTTTCGTTATAAGTTAAGCATTCTTCAAGTCCCTTTAGCTGGTAGTCATTAATTACGTCAGAACCTGGTTTTAACCAGTTCTGGGTTTCTTCGTGACTTTCACCAAGTGGATTGGTTAGGCGACGATTATCGTCTCGAATGCATTGCATTACCTTTAGTGCGAATGCATCATCACTATTTAGATTTTGGACTCTAGATGATGCGATTAGGCCAATTCCTAATTGTTCTGATAATGATTTTACTTGTTCAATGTAGTCATTATCTTCTAATTTTTCTTCACTAATCGCCAAGAAGATGTCGCTACCTTCATGACCATTTTTTAAATCACCTATAAAATCGCTCACTGTATCGACTTGGTGTTGTTTAATCAACGCTGCTACCTCGCCATAGTCAGGAACAATGATAAAAGTATCTTTAGTAAAACTAAGTACATCATCTATTGAAAGATTTTCGTTTTCCCTCGTTTTAGCAAGAGTTGATAATTTCATGATGTTTTTATATCCATCATTATTCTTTGCTAAAACAATCAATTGATTTGACTCCTCATCCGCTGAGACATTCTCAACGGAAAAAGTAAGTCCGATAATAGGATGAATATTATTTTTTATACACTTATCATAGAATTCAACTGCACCATACATAACTTTGTCATCAGTCAACGCCAGGTTAGTATACCCACGTTTAATTGCTGTTGAAATTAATTCATCTATTGAGATTGTACTATTCAACAAACTGTATGAACTCATTACGTTTAACGGTGTATAATCCATAAAAATCATCCCTTTCCTTCAACAATTATAACAAAAATATCAATTGGTTGGATTATTTATAACTGTTTTTTGCTTCTTAACTGTGGTAAAATTTCTATGAAATGTGAGGTGGATATGATGAAATTCATTATTTCAAATCTATTAGTTATTTTCTGGGCTGTTATCTTCGGTGAAATCATCGGATACATTGCCAGTCAATTAACTGGACTAACCTATAACTTAACTGAAATCGGTGTCGTATCAGCCGTTGTTGTATTAATCGCTGTTAACGCTTTAACACTTATTTCAAAACACTCAGTCAAATAATAAAAGCTCAAGTTAATCAACTTGAGCTTTTTTGTTTATTCAAATGTTAATTCGTTGTTAGCTAATCCAATCTTAACTGTTGACTTGGCTTTTACCTTGTCTGCAATGATTAACTTAGCCAATGGGGTTTCGACATTTCTTGTCACAAATCTTTGTAATGGTCTTCCACCATATTGTGGATCGTATCCATTATCAGTAATCCAGTCTAGTGCTTCATCACTGACTTCAATCTTGATTTGTTGATCATTTAAACGTTGACCTAATTGGTCGATTAAATGTTTAACAATTTGTCTTACATCCTTCTTGGATAGTGGCTTGAATGTGATGATGTCATCAATTCTATTTAGAAATTCTGGTTTGAAGCTCTTCTTCAACAAGTCATCAACTTGTTTCTTAGCCTTATCAGAAATGTTGCCGTCCTTATCCAAACCATTCAATAAGATATCAGAACCTAGGTTTGATGTCATAATCAATAGCGTATTCTTGAAATCGACTGTGTGGCCTTGACCATCAGTTAATCTTCCATCGTCTAAAACTTGTAATAAGACGTTGAAGACATCAGGATGCGCTTTTTCTATTTCATCAAACAAAACAATGGTGTATGGGTCTCTTCTAACGGCTTCAGTTAATTGGCCACCTTCTTCGTAACCAACGTATCCTGGAGCAGCACCGACAAGTCTAGAAACGGATTCTTTTTCCATGTATTCTGACATGTCAATTCTTACCATGTGTTCTTCAGAATCGAATAGGTTTTCAGCTAATGATTTAGCAAGTTCGGTCTTACCAACACCGGTAGGTCCTAGGAATAGGAATGATCCTAGTGGTTTACTTGGATCTTGTAGACCAGCTCTAGAACGTAATACCGCATCGGAAACAGCTTCAACGGCCTCATCTTGACCAACTACTCGCTTGTGCAAGTTATCGTCTAAATGAAGTAGTTTTTCTCTTTCACCTTGCATCAAACGGGCAACTGGAATCTTAGTTTCACGGCTCAATACTTCGGCAATACCATCTTCTGTAACTGATTCACTAACTAACCAGTCGTCTTCATGGTCTTGACTTTCCATATTAGCAAGTTCTTCTTCAAGTTTTGGAATTGTACCGTGTTTTAGAATTGCAGCCTTATTTAGGTCGTATGAACTTTCGGCTTGTTGCAAGTCGTTTTTAGCTTGGTCTAATTCAGCCTTCTTGTCACCTAATGTCTTAATGGATGACTTTTCTTGTTGCCATCTAGCATTTAACTTATTAACGGTTTCCTTTAAGTTGGCTAGTTCTGGTTCTAGTTTGGCCAAACGAGCCTTGGATTCGTCATCTTCTTCGTTCTTTAATGCGGCTTCTTCGACTTCGGCACGCATTAACTTACGGTTGGCTTGATCCAATTCAGTTGGATTGGAGTTCATTTCCACTTCGATTGTTGAAGATGCTTCATCGACTAAATCAATTGCCTTATCTGGTAAGAAACGGTCTGGAATATAACGGTCCGCCAACTTGGCAGCTGCAACTAAGGCGTTATCGTGAATTCTTACTCCATGGTGAATTTCTAGTCGTTCTTTAATTCCACGAAGAATTGTAATGGTGTCGTCAACACTTGGTTCATCAACGCTAACCTTTTGGAAACGTCTTTCAAGCGCCTTATCCTTTTGCATGTACTTTCTGTATTCGTCAACAGTAGTTGCACCAATCAAATGGAGTTCACCACGAGCTAACATTGGTTTTAAGATATTTCCGGCATCCATACTACCTTCTGATTTTCCGGCACCAACGATGTTGTGAATTTCATCGATGAACATGATAATTTGGCCTTCAGACTTTTTAACAGCCTTTAAAACCGCCTTCAAACGTTCTTCGAATTCACCACGGTACTTGGCACCAGCAATCAATGAACTCATGTCTAGTTCAAACAATGATTTATCCTTTAGATTTTCAGGAACGTCATTTACGGCAATACGCTTTGCTAAACCTTCAACGATAGCGGTCTTACCAACACCGGGATCACCAATCAAAACAGGATTGTTCTTGGTCATTCTGGAAAGAATTCTGATTAC
This sequence comes from Apilactobacillus kunkeei, assembly GCF_001421115.1. Taxonomy (GTDB): domain Bacteria; phylum Bacillota; class Bacilli; order Lactobacillales; family Lactobacillaceae; genus Apilactobacillus; species Apilactobacillus kunkeei_F. The sequence goes on from NZ_JXCW01000004.1 coordinate 207,121, forward strand.
GTCTAGAATTTCTTCATCTCTACCAATAATAGGGCCTAACTTACCCGCTCTGGCTTCGGCAACCAAGTCGACACCATATTTCTTAAGTGCTTGATAATTATCTTCTTGATTCTTTGAAGTCACCTTTTCGCCCCCTCTGATATTTTTCACTACTTCTTCAATCTTTTGTTTTGTAATTCCTTGGTCTTTTACATAGTCGACAACTTTATTGCCTGTTGTATCCATTAATGCGATTACTAATGTATCAACGGCGACGTAGCCATCACCCAAGTTTGTTTTTTTTTTTTCTGCATTTTGTAATAGTTCGAGCATACTGGATGAAATATTTTGTCCATAGGCCACGCCTTGACCATCTACTGTTGCAATTTCATCTAGTTGTTGATCCAATTGCTTTTCGAAATCATCAACGTTCATCCCTGCTTCAGCAAAAATTTGTCTTGCTAATTCACCTGGTTGAACCAATACCTTGAACAAATGGGTAATTGTGGATTCTTGATGTTTGCGATTAGCAGCCACTTTTTGTGCTTCAGCTAACGCTTGTGATACTGCTTCTGTTAATTCATCTGGATTCAATTATTTCACCTACTTAATAAAAAATACCTATGAGAAATCCATCTCATAGGTAAATTTTACCAAAAGGTCACATTAAATCAAATTATTTTGACCTTTTTTGACTAATTATTTTTCTGCGTTTAACTTAGCGATTTCAATGATGACATCACACGCTTTTTCCATTGTTTGAACAGATACGTATTCAAAACGACCATGCATGTTTTCACCACCTGCAAACAAGTTTGGTGTTGGTAATCCCTTAAATGAGATTGTTGAACCATCAGTTCCCCCACGAACTGGGAAAATGTCTGGTTTAACATCAACATTGTTCATTGCTTCCTTGGCTAAATCAACAACTTCCATGTTCTTTTCGATTACTTCGGCCATGTTGTAGTATTGATCCTTAACTTCAACGTGAACACGGTCATAATCAAAGCGTTTGTTCATTTCATCAGCAATCTTTTTGAAGTATTGTTTTCTTTCTTCAAAACGGTTTCTGTCATGGTCTCTGATGATGTAAGACATCTTAGTGTTGTCAGGAGTACCATTGATTTCAAGTAAGAAGTAGAATCCGTCCTTACCATCAGTGTATTCAGGTCTTTCGTATGCAGGTAGCTTAGCATTGAATTCCATTGCTAGAAGAGCTGCGTTGACCATAACATCCTTGGCTTCACCAGGATGGACATCGGTTCCCTTAATTTCAACGGTTGCACCAGCGGCGTTAAAGGTTTCGTATTGTAATTGACCTTTGGCTCCACCATCAACTGTATAAGCCAGGTCAGCACCGAAATCTTCAACGTCAAACTTCAATGAACCAGTTCCGATTTCTTCGTCCGGACCAAATCCAACTTCGATTTCACCGTGCTTAATTTCAGGATGGTCAATTAAGTACTTCATGGATGAAATGATTTCGGAAACTCCTGACTTGTCGTCAGCACCTAATAAAGTGGTTCCATCAGTTGTGATAAGAGTGTCACCAGAATACTTATGTAGACTTTCAAATACGTTTGGATCTAAGTTGTATTCACCGTCACCTAATTTGATGTTTGATTTTCCATCATAGTTTTCTACAAATTGTGGGTTCACATTTTCTGAATTAAAATCAGCAGTATCAATATGTGAAATGAAACCAATCTTCTTTACATCTTTGTCGATGTTTGAAGGTAAAGTCGCAAATACATATGCACTTTCTTCATTTGTTCTTACGTTAGATAAACCAATTTCTTTTAGTTCTTCCTTTAATTGGTTTAAAAATACAGTTTCACGGTTTGCTGATGGAATGGTAGTGCTACTTTCATCAGAACGCGTGTTAATCTTAACGTATCTCAAAAAACGAGGTACTAAGTCTTCATACTTACTCATGGTGTTTCCCCCTAAATAAATTGATATGGATCAGTGTTTATAGAAGATTCTATCACATCTATTGGCCAATCATAATCTTTTGCCCACTCTTTGAACATTTCTGCCAAATATGGCTTACAAATGCTTTCGATGTGGTGGCCAGGATCAACAACTGACATGTGATCAGCAATCATATCATGACCGACATGATAATAAACATCCCCGGTAACATAAACGTCTGCACCTTTATCCTTAGCAATGTTATAGAACTTACCACCATCGCCACCTAAAACTGCAACCTTTTTAACTGGTTTATTCAATTCATGACTAATTAGTCGAAGACCGGAAACGTTGAAGTATTGCTTACAATTACGAGCAAATTGTTCGACTGTTGTGGTTTCTTTTAGTTCACCAATTCGACCCATGAAATATTCAACACCCTTATAGTCACCTTGACTTACTAATCCTTCCACGTTTCTTAGGTCCATTGCTTCAGCTAACCAATCGTTCATACCGCCATCGGCATTATCCAAATTGGTGTGTGCGGAATAAACAACAATGTTGTGCTTAATGATGTCGGCATACATCTTATTTTGTGGGACATCTAAATCCATGTTTTTTACGGGTCTAAACATCGCTGGATGATGAGAAAAGATCATATCACAGTCGTTTTCAATCGCTTCTTCAACCACTTCTGGTCTAACGTCTAAGGTTACTAATACCTTATGAATTTCTTGATTAATTGATCCGATTTGCAAACCGATTGGGTCGTGTTCAACCGCAATCTCTTTGGGTGCAAATTTTTCAAACTGGTTAATTAAGTCGAATGCTTTCATTTATAACACCTCTTTAATTTCCTCAATTTCCTTCTTCATTGAATTAATCTTATCAACTGGCTTGTCATGCTTGGCCAAGTTCATTTGGTCAATTACCATTTCAATTCTTTCAATTTCGTTTTCCCACTTCTCAACGAAAACATCTGAGTGTTGTTTTAGTAAAAATGGGCCAAACTTAATTTCTTGTTCTGTGTATTTTACTGGTTCGTCAGTCTTTTTCGCAACGATAATTTCATAGGTGTGACCGTCTTCTCTTAAGATGGTTTCATCACTAATTTCATATTGGTTATTCATTAACCATGTTCTCAAGCGATCTTCACCAACGTTTGGTTGAAGAATCAATAGTTCGTCGCCTGATAAGTGTGACTTACCGTTTTCTAGGATATTCTTGATTAAAGTTCCACCCATTCCGGCAATGGTAACACAATCAATTTTATCCTCTGGTTGTACTGACAATAACCCGTCAGCTAATCTAGTGTCGATTCTATCACTTAAACCTTCAGCTTTAATTTCTTGAATTGCGTTGTCTAGAGGTCCCTTAGCAACCTCACTAGCAATTCCAAATTCAATTTGTTTTTGTTTCATCAAATAAACTGGCAAGTATGCATGATCTGAACCGATGTCTGCGACTCGACTATTTTGCGGAACAAAATCTGCAACTACTTTCAATCTTTGAGATAACTTATTTGCGTCCATAAAAACACCTTTTCTACTTTGTTATTATTTATATTATAACCGCTATAGAAAATAAAAAACAGATAGCAAATGCTATCTGTTTTAATTATTATTCAAGGAAATCCTTTAGTTGTTTACTTCTGGATGGGTGGCGTAACTTTCTCAAAGCCTTAGCTTCAATTTGTCTAATTCTTTCACGAGTAACACCAAAGACCTTACCAACTTCTTCAAGGGTTCTAGTACGACCATCGTCTAGACCGAAACGTAATCTTAAAACGTTTTCTTCACGGTCAGTTAGAGTATCTAGGACACCTTCAAGTTGTTCCTTTAGTAATTCGTATGCAGCGTGGTCGGCTGGACTAGTTGCATCTTGGTCTTCGATAAAGTCACCTAAGTGAGAGTCATCTTCTTCACCAATTGGTGTTTCTAGAGAAACTGGTTCTTGAGAAATCTTTAGAATGCTTCTAACCTTTTGAGTTGGCATATCCATTTCAGCACCAATTTCTTCAGGTGTAGGTTCACGACCTAAATCTTGAAGTAATTGTCTTTGAATACGGATTAATTTGTTGATTGTTTCAACCATGTGAACTGGAATTCTGATAGTTCTAGCTTGGTCAGCAATCGCACGTGTAATAGCTTGTCTAATCCACCAAGTAGCGTAAGTTGAGAACTTGAAACCTTTTCTGTAATCAAACTTTTCTACGGCCTTCATTAGACCCATGTTACCTTCTTGAATTAAGTCCAAGAATTGCATACCACGACCAACATAACGCTTAGCAATTGAAACAACCAAACGAAGGTTAGCTTCGGCTAGTTCTTGTTTAGCTTCTTCGTCGCCTTCTTCAATACGAAGAGCCAAGTCAACTTCTTGATCAGCAGTTAGAAGTGGAACACGTCCGATTTCTTTTAAGTACATTCTAACTGGATCGTTAATCTTAACACCAGTAGGAGCTGAAGCTGAGTTCTTCAATTCAGCTTGAGTAACCTTCTTAGCTGCTTCTAGGGCACGTGGATCTGGATCACCATTCTTATCAACAACACTGATACCAGCATCTTCGATTTTTTCTAGTAATTCGTACATTTCAGTCTTAGTTAGCTTGAATGGCACAGCAATTGTGTCATTAACATCGTCATAAGTAACGTGTCCAACTTTCTTTTGCTTCTTAATTAAAGCGTTGGTTGATTCTTTTAGTTCTTTCTTGTTTAACTTCTTTTCAGCCATTAAAGTGCCTCCTAAATTACGATCTGTCGTTCAACTGTTTTTGTCTTTGTAACTTGATGATTTCCATCGCTAGTGCAGTTTGTTTATCAACATCCCCTAGCTTCTTGGCATCATTCAATTCAGCCTGTTTGTTCTTAAGCTGAACATCGATCGGCGCCTCATTCATTATTATATTAACATAATCGTCAACCTCTTCTTTATTTGGCGCATCGCTTAACGGTAACATTTCGATATTAATCAACATGTTTTGTAACTTTTCTTCTTTAATGAAGTCTTGAAACTCTGCTGACTTATATTCGTCATGTGTTGCCATATAGCCTTGTGCCAATGTGTATAGAAGTTGAAAGTCATCATCCACAAATGAAAAACCATCTTTACTCATCAAATGTTGCCACATTTCACGTGACATCAAAATGCGATTAAATAGATATAGTTCCGCCAATTCAACCTTGCTATGTGATCTGACGTTATCAATTGGTTGGATGACTGGATGACCTTGTTGTGGTTCATCCCTTGATTTTTGAATCGACTTGTTAACGTTATTCTTTTGAATATAGGTATTCATTCGATTAGTTAAATCTAACTTGTTCAAGTTAAATTGATCAGATAATTGGTTAACATAAATGTCTCTTTCCAATGGATCAGAAATCTTAGCAACTTCCTGTAAGACATCGTTAATATAACTAATCTGGTCAGTTTCGTTATCCAAGTTACGGTTCAACTTGAAGTATCGCATCTTAAACGAAAGTGGTGATTCATAGGCAGAATGCATATAACTAGCAAACTTTTCCTCACCATATTGTTTGCGATACTCATCGGGATCAATTCCCTCAGGCATTTGAATAACACCTAGAGATAAATCTGTATTACCTAATAATGACAATGCTCGATTAATCGCATTTTGTCCCGGTGCATCACCATCATAACAAACACTAACGCTTGGTGTTAAACGTTTAATCGTAGCGATTTGTTCGGTGGTAAGACTAGTTCCCATTGAAGCAATTCCGTTGGTTACACCTGATTGATAAGCAGATATAACATCCATGAATCCTTCAAACAAAATAACGTTTTTTTGCTTTTGAATGGTTGTCTTGGCATCCGATAGGTTGAATAAGACTTTTCGTTTGTTGAAAATGTCAGTTTCAGGACTATTTAAGTATTTTGCCGTTGAGGCATTTTTATCCATTACACGCCCTGAGAAACCAATCAGATTGCCAAACTCGTTTTTAATTGGGAACATGATACGGTCAAAGAAACGATCACGAAGTTTACCATCATCAGCTTCAATAAATAGACCAGACTTTCTCATGTCATCATATTGAACTTTCTTGTTTTCCAAAAACTTATTTAAGATTTGTTCCTTAGGTGCAAATCCCAAACGGTAGAACTTGATGGTCTCATCGGTCAATCCACGTTCGTGCAAGTAATCTAATGCCGGTTGTCCCACTTCTGTATTCATCAAAATATGACTATACAATTCTGTGGCTAACTCATGCATATCGATTATCTTTTTCTCAACCGGATTGATGTTTGATTTAGCTTTATTGGAATGCTTATATTGTTCTGGAATTTCAATTCCTTGCATATCAGCAACTCTCATTACCGCTTCCGGATATGAAAGATTTTCCAATTCCATCATGAACTTAAAGACGTTTCCACCTCTTCCACAACTGAAACAGTGAAAGATTTGTTTTTGTTCATTAACAGAAAATGATGCTGTGTTTTCATTATGAAATGGACATATACCAAATAGATTACTACCAGATTTTTTCAATGAAACAAATTGACCAACAACATCGGCAATGTTGGTTTCATTTCTAATCTGATCAATTACTTCTTCAGGAATCATTGTCAGCATATCTCCTTTCACTGATAAAAGTCGCACCGATTTTTAGTGCGACTTTTGTTAAAAATACGAATAAATATTATACAGTATTTTATCAACCCATCATAGGTTTGTCTATCAATTCTATTTTACGATTAGTTGGTTTAAATCAGCAAACCAGTTAATCATGTTTGATAACTTAGTTAGTTCACGTAAGTGATTGTTCTTAACGTTTTCGTCTTTAGCCATAACCATTGTTTGGTCAAAGTAGTCGTTAATTGAATCCTTCAAGTCGAATAACTTGTTGTATTCGTCGTTTGCACTTAGTGAGAAGAAGTCACCAGAGATTGCTTCAACGTTTGAATGAAGGTTCTTTTCAGAATCATTTTCAAACAATGATTCATCAACATTTAAGTCGTCTGAAGCAAAGTCTTGCTTTTCTGAAATTCTTAGAACACGAGTTAATGCTTCAACTGATTCCTTGAAGTTATCGTCTTCCTTGTGTTCGTTTAGAATGTCAGCAACGTTAAAGATAAATTCGATATTGTCATTGTTTGAGTTACCTGCAGCATCGATAATATCATGTCTAATCTTGTCGGCCTTTAGTTGCTTAACAATTCTATCCTTGATGAATGAAACGATTTCGCTAATTTCCTTGTTTTGATCCAAGTCAGGAGCAACGTTTGCATCCTTTTCAGCGTTGATAAATGCTTCCATCATTTCAGTTAAGTTGAAGTTTAGTTCTTCGTTCTTAACAATTCTAACGATACCGTTAGCTTGTCTTCTCAATGCGTATGGGTCATTTGATCCACTTGGAATCATACCAGCGGCAAAGAAAGTTAGGATACTGTCAAACTTGTCAGCTAAAGAAAGAACTGAACCAACCTTGGTTGCTGGTAGTTCACCTGTTGCTGAGATTGGCATGTAGTGTTCACGAATAGCAGTAGCAACGTCTTCATTTTCACCCTTTAATAGAGCGTACTTTTCACCCATTACACCTTGTAGTTCTGAGAATTCACCAACCATACCGGTTACTAAATCAAACTTGTAAATTTGAGCAGCACGTTTAACATCTTTTAGTTCTTGGTCGCTTAGTTTAGCATGTTGACCAATTACTTCGGCAATCTTTTCAACACGTTGCATCTTTTCAAACATAGTTGAAATCTTGTCGTGGAAACTTACCTTCTTTAGCTTGTTTACGTAGAAGTCGATATCCTTAGCTTGATCTTCTTGGTAGAAGAACATTGCATCTTCTAGACGTGCAGTAAGCACTTTTTCGTTACCGGCAATCACGTTTTCGATGTATTCGCTGTTACCGTTTCTAACTGAGATAAAGAATGGTAAGATGTTACCATTTTGATCGTTAACGTAGAAGAATCTTTGGTTGTCCTTCATTGAAGTAATTAGAACTTCTGAAGGTAGTTGTAGGTATTTTTCATCGAACTTACCAAAGAATGCAGTTGGCCATTCAACCAAGTTGTTAACTTCTTCAAGTAGACCTGGGTTAATGTTAATTACCCAGTTGTTTTCATCTTGGATTTCTTTGATTTGTTTAACGATTAAGTCTTTACGTTTTTGGGCATCAACAATTACAAATTGTTCTTTTAGCTTTTCTTCGTATTCATCAGCTGAGTTGATGGTTGTGTCTTGACCTAAGAATCTGTGGCCACGACTAACGTTTGAAGCAGTAACATCTAGAATTTGAATTGGTAATACTTCGTCATCTAACAAAGCTACCATCCATCTAATTGGACGAATGAAGTCTAAACGGTAAACGTTCCATTTCATTAGTGTTGGGAATGTCATGCTTGTGATAACATCCTTTAGTCCCATTAGAACTTCTTTAACAGGCTTTCCGGCGATGTGTTTTTCAACAAAAACGTATTCAGTACCCTTAACTTCTTTAAAGGTAATATCGTCTGTGCTTAAGCCTTGTCCCTTAGTGAAACCAATGGCTGCTTTTGACCAGTTACCTTCGTCATCTAAAGCAATCTTCTTAGCAGGACCCTTTACAGTTTCGTTTACATCAGGTTGTTTATCAGCTAAACCTTCAATTTGGATAGTTAAACGACGAGGAGTTGAGAATGGCTTAACAGCATCAAAATCGATTCTTTGATCTTTTAAGTAATCTTCAGTCTTCTTAACTAATTGTTTGATACTAGGAGTTACCACATGAGCTGGCATTTCTTCTAGTCCAATTTCAAGTAAAAATGTGTGAGCCATTATTTTTCCTCCTTGTTTTCATCATCTTTTAGAAGAGATTGTCTTAATTTTTCATCTTTGATAAGTGGGAATCCACGTTTCTTTCTTTCAGCAATGAAGGCCTTAGCGATTTCTCTGGCCATTCTTCTGATTCTTGAAAGGTATCCAGCACGTTCAGTAACTGAAACGGCACCTCTAGCATCTAATAAGTTAAATGTGTGGCTACATTTTAGAACGTAGTCGTATGCAGGGTGAACTAGGCCGTTTGCGATTTGTTTTTTAGCTTCTGTTTCGAAGCCATCAAACATCTTTAATAACATTTCTTGGTTACTTTCTTCGAAACTGTATTTTGAGTGTTCGTATTCAGGTTCCTTGAAGATGTCACCGTACTTAACACCATCACTCCATTCTAGTTCAAAAACATTGTTAACGTCTTGAACGTATGAAGCAAGTCTTTCTAGACCGTAAGTGATTTCTGAAGCAACTGGGTTCATTTCTTGACCACCAACGATTTGGAAGTAAGTAAATTGAGTAACTTCCATTCCGTCTAGCCAGATTTCCCAACCAACACCGGCACAACCCATTGATGGGTTTTCCCAGTTATCTTCAACGAAACGAATATCATGTTCTTCTGGGTTAATGCCAAGTTCTTTTAAACTATCCAAGTATAGTTCTTGGATGTTTTCAGGAGATGGTTTCATGATTACTTGGAATTGGTGATGTTGGTATAAACGGTTAGGGTTTTCACCATATCTACCATCAGCAGGTCTTCTAGAAGGTTCAACGTATGCTGCGTTCCAAGGTTCAGGTCCAATTGCACGTAAGAATGTGTATGGACTCATAGTTCCGGCACCCTTTTCAGTATCGTATGCTTGCATTAACATACAACCTTGTGATGACCAGTATTGTTGTAATTTTAAAATGATGTCTTGCATTGACAACTTTTCTGTCATGTTACTTCCTCCTAATAAACGAATGGCATAAAAAAAACCTATGCAAAAAGTATACTTAAATACAGTTTACATAGGGACGATTATTCGCGGTTCCACCCTACTTCTGACTTTCGTCAGCAGCTTGATTTCTTTGGTTCAAAAAGTGCCAATCATTGAAAAATGCAAGTAGCTCACACTGTCCTACTATCGCTGGATATCATTTTATTCAATGACCCTCTTTTGTCATTACCATTCGTATTTATTTAACTTAATTATAGTTTACAATTGCGAAAAAATCAATTCTATAATCTTAGGTCATTCATTTGATCTAAGAAACTTTTACTCTTTAGATGAATCCCTACAGAATCCGAGTAAATCTTATCGAGAAGCATTCTTAAATTTTGCTTTGTATTGTCATTTACATTAACGTTACCTAATTTATTTAAATCAATAATTGAAAAACGACGTAAATAATAAATAGTCTTTTGATCTAGGTGCAAGCGGTTGGCATCTAAATGAAAATGATTTTGGCAAATCAATCCACCGTATGCTTCGGAATAGTCAAAGTTCAGATCAGTACGACCACAAATGGCACATCCCCTTAGTTCAGGTTGTACCCCAAACTCACCTAAAAGTTGGATTTCACAGATGTTGGTAATTACCTCAGGGTCAACACCGTTATCGATTAATCGTAGCGCTGCAAATAACTGGTTAAACCAATGCGGAATTGGTGTTGAGTCAGGAAAGGCAACGTCAACTAAAGACATAATGTAAGTGGCATAGGCATTTAAGAAAATATCCTCGCTAATATTTTCATAATGGTCAGTATCTAATCCACTATAAATATAAGATAAGTTTTCAGCATTTATCTTTCCAGAATACGTACCATAGGTAAAAGGCAAGATATCCGCCATCATCTTAAAGCCCCTTTTTCGAGCACCTCGAATGAAAAACATCTTCTTGCCTGCCTCGGCCGTTAAAAACTTAACTAACATATCATTTTCTTTGAAGTTCTTTCGGTATAGTAAAATACCGTGAAAATTCATATATGTTTGTGAATCCATTTTTATTCACCGACCATTTTTAAAATTTTAGTAATTATCCTTCTTGTATCCTAGTGACTTAAGAACGGATGATTCATTACGCCATCCAGGATGAACCTTAACCCAAAGTTTTAGATAAACCTTGCTACCTAATAGGTCTTCGATATCTTGTCTAGCAAGAGTACCAATCTTCTTTAGCATTGATCCTTGCTTACCAATCAAGATTCCCTTTTGACCAGGACGGTCTACTAAGATATCAGCTTGGATATCTACGTTGCCGTTTTCCTTGGTCTTCATGCTTAAGATATCAATCGCAATTGAGTAAGGAATTTCGTCTCTTGCTAACATTAAGATTTTTTCTCTGATTAGTTCAGCAACGATAAAACGTTCTGGGTGATCAGTTACTTCATCTTCTGGATAGTATTGTGGACCAGCTGGTAATAATCGCTTTAAGTTGTCCATCAATTCATCAACATTGTTACCTTGTAGTGCTGAAATTGGGAAAACTTCTTTCCAATCAAGCGCCTTCTTGTAAACATCCATGATACTTAGAAGTTTGTTCGGATTGATTTCATCAATCTTGTTGATGATTAAGTAAACTGGTTTATCGATATCCTTTAAGCGGTTAATGATAAAGTTATCTCCAGCACCTCTTGTTTCAGTGGCACTTACCATGAATAAAACAGCATCAACTTCTTTTAAAGCTGAGAAAGCTGATTTTTCCATGAAATCATCTAATTTGTTATTTGGTTTGTGAATTCCTGGGGTATCCAAGAAGACAATTTGTGATTCATCATCGGTGTATACACCTTGAATCTTGTTTCTAGTTGTTTGTGCTTTATCACTCATAATCGCAATCTTTTGACCGATAATACGGTTCAAGAATGTTGACTTACCAACATTTGGTCTACCAACGATTGCTACAAATCCTGAATGAAAGTTTGGATCAAATTCCATAATAATTCCTCCGTGCTGTTAAAGTCCAAATATGATTGGAACATATACCAATAATCCAATAATTGCTGCAAAGATTGACGCGATGACCACACCTGCGGCAGCTACGTCTTTAGCCTTCTTGGCAATTTCATCATACTTATTACCAACAATTAAATTAACAATTGATTCACATAACGTATTTACAACTTCAGCGATTAAGACAATAAATATTGCTAACAAAATCCAAACCCATTGGCTCAAATCAATCTTAAGAATAAACGAAATAATCACTACAACTAAAGATGCAATTAGATGAAATCTAAAGTTACGTTCTGTCTTGCATAATATCACTAAACCATCAAAAGCGTGCTTAAATGATTCAGCAAAACTACGATTTTTTCTGACTACTTTTTTATCTTTTAAGCCCATAGTCATCCATAATCTTTCTTTGCAATGGGAACATAACGTCTTCATCTTCTTGCTTCATGTGATCATAACCGTTTAAGTGTAGGAAACCATGAACAACAAGGAACCCTAATTCACGTTCGTATGAGTGGTCTAAAAATTCTGCTTGTTCAGCAACCTTATCGATTGAAACAAAGATGTCACCAATGTTTTCTGGAATTTCTGCGGCCATTTCATCATCCATAATTAATGGAAAATCGTCATCACCGTCTTCAATCGCAAAACTAATAACATCAGTTGCACGGTCAACGCCACGATACTTGCTGTTGATTTCCTTAATTTCGTCATTATTAACGAATGTTACTGACATTTCAGTATTATCCTTAAGGTCTAATGCCTTGCTAGCAAATTGCAATACATCTTCCACTAAATCGATGTGTTTTTGGTCTACACCGTCTTTTGTCTTATCGTAAATTTCTAAATCCATTCTGGTACTCCTGTTATAAAATTTCTAGTTTTGTTGATATTCTTCGTAGGCATCGATAATTCTAGCAACCACTGGATGTCTAACAACATCCTTAGAATCAAACTTAACAAAACGAATTTTTTCAACATTTTGTAAGATTGATTGGGCTTGAACTAGACCACTACTTGCATGTTTAGGCAAATCAATTTGAGAGATATCACCGTTAACAATCATCTTTGAACCAAAACCAAGACGAGTTAGGAACATCTTCATTTGAGCAGTAGTTGTGTTTTGAGCTTCGTCTAAGATAACGAAAGCAGAGTCCAATGTTCTACCACGCATATATGCTAAAGGTGCAATTTCAATAACTCCTCTTTCCATCAATCTAGCAGTGTGTTCACGACCTAGAATTGAATGAAGTGCATCGTAGATTGGTCTCAAATATGGATCAACTTTTTCTTTTAAATCACCAGGTAGAAAACCGAGGCTTTCACCGGCTTCAACGGCAGGTCTTGTCAAAATAATCTTTTCGACATCCCCGTGTTTTAGAGCTGCAATTGCCATAACCACAGCTAAATATGTTTTACCAGTACCGGCTGGACCAATTCCAAAAGTAATATCATTACGTTTTACGGATTGCACGTATTGGCGTTGGCCAAAGTTCTTAACACGGACTGGCTTACCCTTAAAGTCTTTGATTAATATTTGATTGTATAGCTCTTTAAAATAACTTAACGTATCATTTTTGGCCATATTCATAGCAGAAACAAAGTCACTGCTATTCAATGTGACACCATTTTGAATTAAGTCCATTAAGTTCTTAAAAATTGAAATAACTTTATTAACATTATCTTCACTTCCGGATACCTTTACATTGGTTCCAAAAGCATTAATTGATACTTCCATACCCTCTTCAAGAATTGTAACGTATTTATTTTGTGCCCCTAATAGCTTAGGTTCAAAATCTAAATTATGAATAATAAATTCTTTGGTTACTTCAGTTTGTTCTGTCAATATAGCGACCCCTTTTTTATTGATAATCAAATATTAGCACAGATTTTGACTTTAAAAAAGTTATTAATATGTACTAACAAAGCATGATTGTGGCACAGCACAACCATACTTTATAAATAATTAGCTTAAGTGAGCTTTTACAGATTGGTTAACTTCGTTTCCGTCAGCTTTACCCTTAACCTTTGGCATGATAGCGCCCATTACTTTACCAAAATCAGACATTGCTGAAGCGCCAACTTCACTGATAGTTTCTTCAACTACCTTGTCAATTTCTTCTTTTGACATTTGTTTTGGAGCGTATTTGCTTAATACAGCTAATTGTTCTTCTTGTTCGGCAACTAAATCATCTCTACCACCATCTTTGAATTCAGCAATAGATTCCTTAACTTGCTTAACTTCACGACTGATAACAGTTAGTTCTTCGTCATCACTTAAATCATGACCTAAAGCAACTTTTTCGTTTGTTAGGGCTGATTTTAGAGAACGAATAACGTTCAAAGCAGTTTTGTTGTGTTCCTTCATTGCATTTTTAAGATCTTCATTAAGATTTGTAGCGATACTCATTATAGTTTCCCTCTTTCAAAATATTCAGCTTAGTTTTAGCAAAAAAAACGTCCCTGAAATAACAGGAACGTTTTTAGTAATTAAAAGCGACGGCTTTTTTTCTTGTTGTTGCGCTTTCTTGCTGCTTCAGATTTTAATTTACGTTTAACACTTGGTTTTTCGTAGAATTCTCGTTTACGGTATTCACGTAAAGTACCGTTCTTGGAAACTGTACGTTTGAAACGACGAAGAGCATCATCAAGAGATTCGTTTTTACGAACGACTGTTTTTGACATATGAAAATTCCCTCCCTCCGAGCTCGAAATACAACAGTTACTTTTTTTAATTATTAAAACTGTTCTTAATAATTATACAAAACAATATTTATAACGTCAATATTACATTTCAATTTAAAACTACTTTTATGACAGTTTTTTAGATATAATAAAGTCGTAAAAAAAGGAGTGATTTTGATGAAACATATTAATATCTTTGCCATCTCAGATTCTAGTGGTGAAACAGCGATGCAAGTAGCTAAAACCGCTGGTGCACAATTTGAAAGTGCTGATATTTCTTACGAACGATACCCATTTATCACTACCGAATCAATGTTAAGTGGTATCTTAAAAATTGCTAAACAAAAAGAAGCTGTCATTTTCCATACCCTAGTTAATGCCGATTTAAGTAAACTAATTGAAGATTTTGCAATGGCTAATAATTTACAAAACGTTGACTGTGTTCAAAAACCCATGAAGGCGATCAGTAGCCAATTAGGTTTCAATCCCGAACGTGTCAGTGGTTTGGTTCATGACTTAAATGACGACTACTTTAAACGCATTGAAGCAATGGAATTCTCCGTCGAAAATGATGATGGAAGCAATCCACAAAACCTAACAAAAGCAGACGTCGTGATTCTAGGAATTTCTAGAACATCAAAGACACCACTATCACTATACCTTGCAAATAAGCAAGTAAAGGTTTCAAACGTGCCAATTGGTCCTACCATCCAATTACCTAAAGAAGTCTTTGACGTTGATCCAAAGAAGATTATTGGCCTTACCAGCGTCACTAAAGATATTCAAAAAATTAGAAAAGCCAGAATGGCATCATATGGTATCGATGAAGATACACCATATTCGAACTCAAAGAACATTGACGAGGAACTAGAATATGCTAACAACTTATACCATGAACTTGGTTGTTTGATTATCGACGTCCACGATAAATCAATCGAAGAAACAGCCACTGTGATTATGGAAAGTCTTGATTTAGATTCATACCAATAAAAAAAGAGCTTAACAGCTCTTTTTTATTTTTATTGATTTAAAATATCATCCATCAAATTATTATTGAATTGTTGTTCTTTTAACATTTTAACTTCGAAGTAATGTGGAGACAACTTCTTCTTAGTTCCTTCAACAGCAACAGCTGGTGTTTCCATAATCTTTGGAACATCAACTAAAGATTCGTGGTGAGCAATGTAGTTCAAGGCATCGAACCCGATTGTTCCCAAACCAATAATTTCGTGTCTATCCTTGTGACTACCGAAATCATTCTTAGAATCATTTAAATGAACAACCTTCAATCGATCTAAACCAATTACATGGTCGAATTCATTTAGTACGCCGTCAAAGTCTTCTTTAACGTTGTAACCAGCATCATTAGTATGACAAGTGTCGAAAGTAACGGATACTTTATCGTTATCCTTAACACCATCAATGATTTGGGCAATTTCTTCAAAGGTACGGCCAACTTCTGTTCCCTTACCTGCCATGGTTTCCAAAGCAATTTGAACCTTTTGATCTGGTTCAATGACTTCGTTTAAACCTTTGGCAATTTGAGCAATCGCTTTATCTGCACCTTCACCAACATGAGAACCCGGATGTAACACAATTTGTGTTGCACCAATGGCTTCAGCACGTTTGACTTCTTCGTGTAAGAAATCAACACCAAACTTAAAGTTTTGTGGCTTGGTAACATTTCCTAGATTAATGATGTATGGAGCATGAACAACGGTTTCCAAAATACCATGTTCTTTCATGTATTCCTTACCGTCTTCGGCTCTTAATTCATCAATTGGCTTTCTTCTGGTGTTTTGAGGAGCACCAGTGTAAACCATAAATGCATTTTCACCATAGCTGTCAGCTTCTTTAGCAGAACCTAAAAACATGGTTGAGCCATTCATGCTAACGTGAGATCCGATTAAAAACTTACTTGTCATTACTAATCATCCTCATTTCATCAACAAATTTTTCTGAAGAGTCTGCAGATTCCCATCCACAATACTTTTCATAGAATTTTTCATACTTCTTATCGTATTCAGAATACTTCTTTTCCTTGTTAAATGCATCAATTTGCTTGTAAAAATCGTCTTTGTCTTCAACAACAGGTCCAGGTAATTCTGTTCTGTAGTCAAAATAGAAACCACGAATATCATCTTCATAATGTTTTAAATCATATGCATAGAACAACATTGGTCGTTTTAAGTTAGCATAGTCAAACATTACTGATGAGTAGTCTGTGATTAATAGATTAGATATTAGGTATAAGTCACTGATGTCTTCTTCAACCATGATGTAAACACGGTCTTCAAATCCATTAATATCAATGAAGTCTTTTACAAGGTAATGTGGTCTGATAATTAATACAGTGTTGTCGTCAACTTGTTCAAAGAAAGTCTTTAAACTAAATGGTAATTCAAAGTTGTAGACACCCTTACGTTTGTAATTATCATCACGCCAAGTTGGTGCATAGGTGATTACGTTTAAATCATCTCTACCAAGGTATTTTTTCTTAAGTCTACTAATGTTGTCTTGATTATCACCATAGTATAAGACGTCATTTCTTGGGTATCCAATATCTAAGAAATGGTTGTTAAAATCAAATGCTCTAGCAAAAATATCTTTAGAGTATTGATTTGGTGCAATTAAGTAATCCCAACGATGGGCTTCATTAGTAAAGTTTTCTTTATACTTCTCAGTATTAGTACCAGGCATCATAACGTTTTCGATATCAGTACCTAGCTTTTTCAAAGGAGTACCATGCCATGTTTGCATGTATACAGTCCCCTTATTCTTGTTCCACCATTTTGGTGTTCTGGAATTAAATACCCAGAAGTTAGCTCTGGCCATTACCCATACCCATTTAGGCATGAACTTTCTGACCATCTTAATATCAGGATATAATTCCTTGAAAGTCTTATATTGAGCCTTTCTAACAGTAAAGTATGCTTTTGCCTTATCTTCTGGATACTTTTCAATCCATTTTTCGTAGATAGCTGCCGGGTTATCATTGATATCTTTACCCTGGAAACTTTCAAAAACAACTAAATTCTTCTTTACTGGTAAAGTAATCAAAATATTATTAATCATAATCAATACACGACGAATTGACTTCTTAATAAATCTGATTACTTTTTTCTTCAATTTCATCATACGACAATTTCAATCCTTTTAACTAAATGTAATCCACGAAACGAGCTCTGAACTTGTAGTGTAGATGTGATCCAACCAATAGGAAGAATAGTACTGTTAGCCAGAAGATTAACATCAACATTGGTTTTTGCCAGAACCAAGCTTCACCTAACATTGATTCTCTAAATCCTGAAACAATGTAGAAGAATGGGTTCAATTGTAAGAATCTTACAAAGAATGCTGGGAAAGCATTTGTTTCAAAGTTAAATAGAACTCCAGACATGTAGAACAATACTCTCATGATTGATTGTAAGAAGATACGGTAATCACGAACAAGAATTGTTACAGTTGAGTTAAAGATACCGAATGCTAATAGCCAACAAATCATTGCAAAGAAGTAGTATAGCCATTGAATCCAGTATAGGTTAGGTAGTACTCCACCCTTTAGGTAACCTAAGATAATTGAACATGCTAGCATAGCCCAGAATGAACTTAAGTTAGTTAGAATCTTAATTGATGGTAGAACACTAACTGGGAACTTCATTTTTGAAACCATACCAACTTGTTGGTAGATACTCTTTGAAGCATCTAAAGTAACACTGTTCATGTAGAACCATGGTGTAATACCGATAACCATCCAAGTTAGGTAATCAACACTTCCAGATGTACCCTTCTTCAAACCAACACCGAATACTAACCAGTAAATTAAGATTTGAATAATTGGGTATAGGTATGCCCAAACAATACCTAGATAATGACTTTGATAATCTGACTTATCTTGGTACTTTGAGACTCTAAACATTATTGGTAAATTTTGAATTTGCTCTTTGATTAATGTAATGACTTCCTTCAAGTCGATCACACTTCCTTTACTTTAAAGTTTTAATATATCTGTCGATTACTCGACTTGTTGCAAAACCATCATTGTACTTGTTCCAATGGTGATTAAAATTGGTAAAATCTGTTTGTTTATCTTCACTAATTGCTTTTCTTAAATCATCCAAAGATGTAATTGGTTTTGTAGGTAACCAATTCAATAAATCATCCTGAATCCCTGGATTTTGTTTATATTGGTCTAAATCAAACATAAAGAACAATAGAGAATGTGCATTAGGCAATAGTGAATAATCAAAAGCAACTGATGAATAGTCAGTTACCAAGGTATCAGTTACAGCCAACAAATCTGTGGTTGATAATTGATTTGAAAACATCACGTTTGGATTCTTTGATTCCTTTTGCAATTTTTCTTCTAAATCCTTTAGAAGTGGATGTAGTTTTACAACTACCATCGCATTAGGATCATTTGATAAAGCCTTAATAACACCCTTAGGTGGATTAAATGACCTTCCCTCATCACGATAAGTTGGTGCGTATAAGATTACTCGTTTTCCCTTCAATTGAGGAGCAAAACTATAAACACGTCTTCTCGCAATCTTTTGCCATTTTTCCTTAAATAATCTATCAGATCTTGGATAACCAATCATCTTCATTTTATCGAAGGAAACATGATAACTGTTCTCAAAAACATGGCCCATTGTTTCTGAAGCAACCACGTATTCATCAAAGCTGTTATAAACCTTTTGAAAACGACGTTTGTCAGAAGCACTTCTATCCTTAGTAGAAGCATCTTCCCAACCAAACTTCTTAATTGCTCCATTGGCATGCCATAATTGAACAACCTTTAAATCCTTTGGATGCGCAATGCCACCCATGAATGGAAAGTAATTGTCACAAAAGACAACATTACTTGCCATTATCTTTGGAATTAAATCAAATATTAATTTGAAACCATCTTTAAACAAGACCGTCTTAATTCCATATGCAGCTAAGTCAGTCGCAGCTGCTTCACTTGATGATTCATAATATACATATAGCCTTTTATTTTTTGGCAATCGACGAGCCATTGATTTAATTAATCCAAGATTATTATCAAAGCTCATTATGTAAATTACATTCTCTTTTTTTCTGAAATAAAATAGTAAAGATACTATCTTAATTAAAAATATATACATAACCTTCAAAACAGATCCCACCATATTTAAAAACTATCACACAATCCAGTATTATATCACACTTAATGTATAAAAATTATTACATTTAACTATTCAACCTTGTGTTCATAGAAATGCCCCATAATAGTAGATGCTTCAGTCACACTTGCAAAAGCGTGTTCATCTGATTCATCTAAAGCTTCCTGTAACTCTGATAGTTCATATCTTGAAATGGTCGTAAATAGAATTGTTTTTTCATCATGCTTGTAGGCACCCTCAGCACCGTGAATGATGGTAATTCCACGTGGAATGTGGTTTTGAATACTATCAATCACCGTCTTTGGATGATCGGTTACAACCAACACCTGCATTCTTTGTTGACGGGTGTAGGCAAAGTCGATTGCCTTAGCATTTACCACAATCCCAATTGCTGAGTAGAATGCGTATGGCCAACCATACGTAAATCCGGCTGCGGTAATAATGAAGATATTGAAAGCGATGTTAATCGTCCCAATACTTCTCCCCGTCTTTCTTCTAATAACGATTCCTAAAATGTCCAATCCACCTGTAGAAATCTCGTTTTTCAAACTCATTCCAGTTCCAAAACCATTAACCACACCACCAAAGATGGCACAAATCATTGGGTCATTGGTTAGATACACCGGATGCAATGACTTAATCATAAAACTGGCTAGAAAGACGGTTAAGATGGTAAAACAAGTAAATTGATGACCAATTTGTTTCCAGGCCAATATAAAAAATGGAATATTTAATACAAACAAACCAATCGAAGGAGAAATGGAGAATGGTAAAAATCTCCCCGATAAAGTATTAATCAACTGTGATAAACCAGTAAATCCAGATGAGTAGATTTTACCTGGTGTCCAGAAAAAATTCATGGCAATTGATACCATGATTCCGTACATAAAAGCAGTTGATGCTTTCGCTAAGTATTGATGTCGTCTTAAAATCCTTTGAACATCGTCCATAAGTTTCATAACCTCTCATTTAATATGAAAATAGTATAACATAAATACGGATTAAAAAAAGACTTCCCTAATGGAAGTCTTTCTTTATTATTAAGCTTCTGGCTCGTCTTCGGCTTCTAGTCCTAAATCATCTAATTGTTTCTTAGAAACAGGTGCTGGAGCGTTAGTCATTGGTTCAGTAGCCTTTGAATTCTTAGGGAATGCGATAACATCCCTAATGTTTTCAGTTTGTGCTAATAATCTAGCAAAACGGTCTAAACCGATAGCTAAACCACCATGAGGTGGGAAACCGTAGTCTAAGGCGTCTAAGAAGTAACCAAATTGTTCTTGGGCACTTTCTCTAGTGAAACCTAAGGCCTTTAGCATCTTCAATTGTAGTTCCTTAGTATGGATACGGATTGATCCACCACCAAGTTCTAGACCATTCAAGATAATGTCGTAACTTTGAGCGTGAGCCTTGTGAGGGTCTTCGCCATCGTTTAGGTAATGTTCATCACCTTCGTTAGGCATTGTGAATGGATGGTGAGCTGGAACCCATCTGTCGATACCTTCGTCGTAGTCGAATAATGGCCAGTCAACAACCCATAGAAAGTCAAAGACGTCTGAAGGAATCATGTCTTGTTCCTTAGCGATTGCACATCTTAGGTAACCTAATGTGTCAGCAACAACCTTTTCTCTGTCAGCAGCGAATAGTAATAAGTCGCCTGCCTTAGCTTCAGTAGCTGCAAGCATTTGATCAACAACACTTTGGTCATCAAAGAACTTAGCAATTGGACCAGTTAAACCGTCATCGGTAACCTTCATCCAAGCAAGACCCTTGGCACCAAATCTTTCTACGTATTCAGCATACTTGTCAATGTCTTTTCTTGAGTACTTGTCAGCACCACCAGGAACGGCGATTGCTTTTACCTTGCCACCGTTTTCAATAGCGCCACTAAATACCTTGAAGTTAACATCCTTAACGATGTCTGATAGATCCTTTAATTCCATACCAAATCTAACATCTGGTTGGTCAGTACCAAAACGATCCATTGATTCTTGCCAAGTAATGCGCTTGAAAGGAGCCTTGATATCGATGTTTAAAGTATCCTTCATTACCTTAACGATTAAGCCTTCAGTTAGGTCTTGGATATCTTCAGCATTTAAGAATGAAGTTTCCATATCGATTTGGGTAAATTCTGGTTGTCTGTCACCACGTAAATCTTCATCACGGAAACAACGAGCAATTTGGTAGTAACGGTCAAAACCTGAACCCATCAATAATTGCTTAAATAATTGTGGTGATTGTGGTAGTGCATAGAATGAACCATGGTAAAGTCTTGAAGGAACAAGGTAATCACGAGCACCTTCTGGAGTTGAAACTGTTAAGTTAGGAGTTTCAATGTCAATAAAGCCATTCTTGTTAAAGTATTCGTGAACTGCTTGAGTAATCTTACTTCTTAAGATAATTCCACGTTGTACTTCTGGACGTCTTAAGTCTAAGTATCTGTACTTCAACTTAGTTTCTTCTGAAGCTGTGATGTTGTCCTTAATATCAAATGGAGGGTTTTCAGACTTGTTTAAGATTTTTACTTCAGAAACAGCAATTTCAATCTTACCAGTGTTAATGTCTGGGTTAACTTCCTTTTCACTTCTGGCAACTACAGTTCCCTTTACTTCGATTACATATTCATTTCTTAATTGATCAGCGATTGCCAATGCATCGGCACTGTTCTTGTCACTAAATACTAGTTGGACAATTCCTTTACGGTCTCTTAAGTCAACGAAGATTAATTTACCTAAGTCACGACGTTTGGCAACCCATCCGTCTAAGCATACTTCTTGGTTTAAGTAGCTTTCGTCTACTAAACCACAATAAGTTGTTCGGTTCATAATATCTCTCCTAATCTTATTTTCTATTTAAAGTTCTTTGAAATTAATTCTGCAAAGTTATCTTTTACTTCATTAATATCGACAGTAACTTCGTTTCCATCAGCCATGTTCTTAACATGAATGGTGTTTGATTCTAGTTCTTTATCACCTAATGTTAAGGTGAACTTAGCATCTAGCTTGTCAGCACTCTTGAATTGCGCCTTTGGCTTACGTGCTAGGTAATCTTTATCTGCCTTAAAGTCTTGCTTTCTTAGTGCTTGAACAACCTTAAGTGCTTCAACACTAGCATCGTCACCAATTCCAACTACATAAGCATCTAAACCAAATGTGTCTGGGAATTGGAAGTTCTTTGAATCCATAAGTAGAAGTAATCTTTCTACCCCTAGACCAAATCCAACACCTGGCATTTGAGGACCACCTAATTCTTCAACTAAGCCATCGTATCTACCACCGGCACAGATTGTAGTGTAGCCTTCACCTAATTCCTTAGCGTTGGCCATGATTTCAAAGATTGTGTGGTTGTAGTAGTCCAATCCACGAACCATTGTGTGATCAACATCGTATTTGATGCCTAACTCATCCAATAGTCTAGTTACCTTGTCGAAATGCTTTTGAGCATCATCGGTTAGGTAATCTAAAATGGAAGGAGCACCATCAACGATTAATTGATCTTCTGGTGCCTTACTATCTAGCACACGAAGTGGATTTTTGTGTAGACGTTCCTTAGAATCATCACTTAGTTCTTCAAAGTGTGGTTCCAAGTAGTCAATCAATGCTTGACGGTAGTCAGCACGAGTTTGCTTATCACCTAATGTGTTAATAGCTACTCTTAAGTCATCAATTCCTAGCTTTTGTAGGTAGTTAACGGCCATTGAAACAACTTCAACATCTAATTCTGGTGATTCGCTACCGAAAGCTTCAACACCGATTTGGTGGAATTGACGTTGACGACCAGATTGAGGACGTTCGTATCTAAACATAGGTCCCATGTAGTACATCTTAACTGGCTTAGGTGTGTCTGGACCGTAAAGTTTATTTTCCACAAACGCTCTAACTACACCGGCAGTTCCTTCTGGTCTTAATGTAATATGACGATCTCCCTTATCGTGAAAGTCATACATTTCTTTTGTAACAATATCTGAAGTTTCTCCTGATGTTCTTGAGAAAACATCGAAGCTTTCAAACATTGGTGTTCTTATTTCTTGATAACGATAAGCCGCAAACAACTTTCTAGCTGTTTCTTCAACAAATTGCCATTTTTCAGAAGTTCCTGGCAAAATATCTGCGGTTCCTTTTGGACGTTGATATCGCATGATAATCCCTCCGCAAACTTTAATAACTGAATAAAAAAAGCCCCTGTCTAAATAAAATCATTTAGACAAGGGCGCAAAAGCACGGTACCACCTTTTTTTAACTCTTATGTAACGTATAATTACGAATGGCTTAGCCATTAGCCTCAAAAGTGTCTTTCCAGGATTTCTTTCGTCGTTATTTCACCAAACTAACGCTCTCTTATACCTAAGAAAATTCCGTACTCTTCTTTTTTCATCAGCGAGTATTCTATTCATGTTTTAGATTAATGTAATTTACTTAAAAAGTCAAGAACTCACATATTTTGCTTCATTCTAAATCCATTGTAGAATGGAATAGAGGTGATATATATGAAGCAATTAACACAAGAATGGCTTGAACAATTACCAATTAAAAACGTAACTAAACTAACCCCTGTTTCAGGTGGTGATATCAATGATTCATATGAAATCATTGCTGATAACCAAAAATACTTTATGAAAGTCCAACCCAATAAAGGAAAGGAATTCTTCGAACACGAAGTCGAAGGAATCAAACTTATCGGTCAATATGCGACCGTCCCAACCATTATTGACTATGGTGAAATTGATGGCGACGGCTTTCTAATTCAAAAATGGATGAACCTATCACCATTTGGTGATCAATATCAATTAGGTCAAATGTTAGCCAACGTTCACAAGCACCACAATGACCGTTTTGGTCTAGACAAGGACTTTAAGCTAGGTCGCGTGCCAAAGACAAACACATGGCAGGATAATTGGACCGATTTCTTTATCAAACAACGTCTAAATCCACTAATGGATATGGCAATTAAAAATCGTGAAATCTCCAAAGAAGATTTAAACCACTTTGAAAACCTAAAGGAAGCTTTCAAAAAGGATATGGATAATCATCATAGTGATGCATCCCTTCTTCACGGTGACCTATGGAGTGGTAACTTCTCATTTCTAGAAGACGGCAATCCAATCTTGATTGACCCGGATGTCTACTACGGTGACCGTGAATTCGACATTGGTGTAACAACCGTATTTGGTGGTTTCAATGCCGACTTTTACGAAGGTTACAACGATACCTATCCACTAGACACCGGATGGAAGAGAAGAATTCAATACTATCAATTCTTCTATCTACTTGCCCACTACGTCATGTTTGGTGGCGGCTATGGATTAGAAGTAAAGAGTATTCTTAGTCAATACTAGTCATTACGATGTAAGAAATCATAATAGTTGTTGATTGTCATTTCGGGGTTACCAGTGGAATTTATCATTCCATCTGGATTAAATAAGCAGGCTTTGATTCCGGCATTATGAGCGGCATCAACGTCTAGCTTTCTGTCCCCCATGAATATGCAATCGTCACGATTAATATCATTATTTTTAATTAAATAATTAACAGATTCTGGATCAGGTTTTCTCTTGAAAGCCTGATTTTTTGTTACCATTTCGGTGAAGTAATCCTTTAATCCGGCATCTTCCAACATTGCAATGGCGTCATCATCACGGTGAGTTAGCAAAAAGTTTCTCCCGCCATCATCGACATTTTGCGCTAACACCTTATCTACATTCATAAAGATGTGAGCGTCTTTGACATTTTGTTTTTCATATTGACGATACTTATCATTAATTGTGTCGGCATCAATATTGAAATGAGCAGAGTACTTTTGCACGCATGTTGCTAGAGAGTGGCGACGCATCACTTGATTGATTTCATAATCATCAATCTCAAACTCATCAATTCTCATATCAACTAAAGCATCAACAAATGCATCAACCATAATTGGATATGTATCCATAATCGTTCCATCAAAATCCCAAATTAAATCCATGTCTTTCTCCCCTAATTAAAAAAGAGCTTTCACAAGCTCTTTTTATTTGTTTTCTGTATCAAAAATAATTGTAAACGGACCATCATTTTGCAAATCCACTTGCATATCGGCGCCAAAACGTCCAGTTTCAACGTGATTACCAGCATCCCTTAAAGACTGGTTAAACTGGTCATACATATCTGATGCAAAATCTGGTTTTCCCGCCTTGGTGAATGAAGGACGGTTTCCCTTCTTGGTATCAGCATACAAAGTAAATTGAGATACTGATAAAATTTCACCGTTAATTGATTGTAAGCTCAAATTAGTCTTACCATCTTCGTCAGCGAAAATGCGTAAGTTACTAATCTTTCGAACTAAGTAATCAATATCGTCTTTGGTGTCGCCATCTTTAATACCAACTAATAGCAAGAAACCTTGGTTAATTTTACCAACTTGTTTTTTATCAATTGATACGCTCGCATGACTGACTCTTTGAAGTACAACTCGCATAATTAGCTCCTTACATAAATGGTCTTTTTACTACGTAAACATCAGGAATATTCTTCAAGTGGTCAATAATCATATCCAATTGTTCTAGGTTACGAACTCCCACCTTCAATGAAATAACGGCTGTCTTATCATGATCCACTTTTCCTTCAATTGAATTGATTTGTTTGCAAATGGTGCTGACCTTCTTGATAACATCGTTTAACAAGTTATTACGGTTGTATCCTTGAACTTCGATGTTTGCACTGAAGGAAGCATGATTATCTGAAGCAATGTTCCAAGTAACACTTACCAAACGTTCGTCATTATCGTTAATGTTTGGACAGTCCTTACGGTGAACAGATACCCCACGTCCTTTGGTGATGTATCCGACCACTTCATCGCCTGGAACAGGTGAACAACAGTGACTCAAACGAACTAATAGGTTGTCGACTCCTTCGATTACAATTCCATCTGAAGGTTTCTTATTCTTATTAGTCTTGTTAACCTCATCGGTTGTCTTTTCAATTGTTTGGTGGTTTTCCAAAATATCTTTTTGTTGTTGTTCAATTCTCTTCTTTTCAGCTTCATCTCTGATGCTGGCAGTTAGAATGTTAACAATTCCGTTTGGCTGTTTATTACCAAACCCGATTTCAGCAAACATATCATTAACTTGATTGTAATATGTGCCCTTGATTGCATCTTCAAGATGTTCTTTGGTCATGATTTCATTAACATCATAACCGGCATCCTTAACAGCCTTGGTCAAGATTTCTCTTCCGGCGTTAACGTTCTTTTCACGATCACGTGTCTTGAAGTATTGACGAATCTTGTGTTTAGCACGGCTTGTTGATACCAGACTAATCCAGTCTTGGCTAGGCCCAGCAGAGCTAGAAGATGTCATGATTTCAACAATGTCACCGGTTTTAATTTGGTAATCCAATGGTTCAATTTTTCCGTTAACACGAGACCCAACGGTATGATTACCGATATCAGTATGAATTAGGTATGCCATATCAAGTGGTCCGGCACCCTTTGGTAATTCCAAAACATCCCCTTGAGGAGTAAATGCATATACGTGGTCCCCGAATAGGTCACCCTTTACGCCGTCCATAAAGTCAGAGGCGCTATCGGTATCTTCTTGTAATTCAATAATGCGCTTAAACCAGTTCAAACGGTTGTTGTCTGAAGATTCCTTAACTTCATCTGTAGCTCCTTCTTTGTAAGCCCAGTGAGCAGCAACCCCATATTCAGCGATTTGATGCATTTCCTTAGTTCTGATTTGAACTTCTAATGGACGTCCACCAGGTCCAACAACAGTCGTATGCAACGATTGGTACATGTTAGCCTTAGGCATTGCAATGTAGTCCTTAAAACGACCAGGCATTGGTGACCACTTCGTATGGATAGCACCTAAAACTGCATAACAGTCCTTAATAGAATCAACAATACATCTAACGGCCAAGAGGTCATAGATTTGTTCGAATTGCTTCTTTTTAATAACCATCTTGTGATAAACGGAGTATAAGTGCTTTGGTCTACCGTAGACTTCCACATTCTTAAGTCCCATTTGTTTAACCTGTTGGTTAACCTCTTTAACGGCTTCGTTAATGTATGAAACACGTTCGTCTCGCTTAGAGTTCATTAAGTGAACAATGCGGTAGTATTGTTGTGGGTTAAGGTATCTAAGTGAGATATCTTCTAGTTCCCACTTAATTGTCCCAATCCCCAAACGATCGGCAAGTGGTGCGTAGATTTCCAATGTTTCATTAGAAATACGACGTTGCTTTTCTGGTTTTAAATGCTTTAGTGTACGCATGTTATGCAAACGGTCAGCCAATTTGACAATCATGACACGAATATCCTTACACATTGCTAACAATAGCTTACGGTGGTTTTCGGCCAATTGTTCTTGGTTAGACTTGTACTTGATCTTACCAAGCTTGGTAACACCGTCTACGATTAGTTCGATATCGTTTCCGAATAATTCAGCGATATCAGATAATTCTGCTCCGGTATCTTCAACAACATCGTGCAATAGGCCCGCACTAACGGTTTCTGGGTCCATTTTTAATGTTGCTAAAATACTAGCTACTTGAATTGGATGAACAATATAAGGTTCTCCGGATTGTCTAAATTGGTCTTTATGACAAATTGACGAAAATTCGTATGCTTTTTTAACAATTCCTACATGTTGTTCATTCATGTAACTGGAAATTTCTTTAAATAAGTCTTCTTTAGACCAAATCTTATGTTCAGACATTTCCAAAACCTTCTTCCAATCATTTATTTTCTATATTCTATCATTAATTTAATGAGTTTAATTCCATATGAACTGATAAAGCTGATAAAAAGTAAAATGGTGCTGTTTCAGTTCTTAAAATTCTAGGACCTAATCCACAAGTCAAGTATCCCATTGATTGTAAAGTTTCAACTTCCTTAGGAGATATGCCTCCTTCAGGTCCAAAGAACATTGCGACACTTTCACCCGGTTTGGTCTGATCTAGTGTCTTAATTAAATCAGATTTTTCTCCATGCTTAGCTGATTCTTCGTAAGCAATTAAACGATGGTCAAAATCATAGTTAGCTAGTTCCTTGATTGAATTAATATATTCAACTTCTGGAATCACATTTCGGTGTGATTGTTCAGCAGCACTTCTAGCGATTTTTCTAAAACGTTGTAACTTCTTTTCTGCTTTATTGTTCCATTTAGCAATGGCCCAATCTGTTGGGGTAAAGATAATCTTTTTTACCCCTAACTCAGTGGCTTTTTGGACCACTAATTCGGCCTTTTCCTTCTTTGGCAAACCGCAAATGATAACAGCATCAGCTGGTAGTTCAACATTCTTATCAGATACTTCCACTACTTTAGCTAGATTGTTTTCATTATCGGTTAATTCAGCAACAAAAAGTTGGTGAATTCCATCAACGATTTCGAAACGATTACCTTCTGTGGAACGTAAAACACCCATAAAGTGATGAGCGATATCAGCACTAACCTCAAATTCAGTATCATTACTCAATATTTGGTCTGTAAAGTAGTGTTGCATCTATTCATCATCCCTTCTTAAATGTGCTGTAATTCCGCACCAATCACCTAACATTGATACTTGATCAATCACGAAATCGTTGTCCTTAAGTGTTTGATTGGTAATATCTAGTTTTTCCTTAATAATACCGGAAATGATAATTTGTCCGCCAGGATTTAGATTATTAACTGCTTGTGGAATTAATGGTAATACCGCTTCTGGAAGCATGTTCGCAAAAATGATATCTACCTTTTTAGTAATGCCATCTAGCAAACTGTTCTTGCCAACCTTAATGTCGTCAGCAAAGCCATTTAAGTCCACGTTTTGTTTGGCAGATGTAACGGCATCGTCATCATAGTCATAGGCTTCAATATCGGAAGCACCTAATAATTTGGCACCGATACTTAAGACCCCAGAACCAGTTCCAATATCTAAAATGCTTTGACCTTCTCTAATGATGTTTTCAATTGCTTGAAGACATAAAACAGTGGTTGGATGTACCCCTGTACCAAAGGCCTTCTTTGGATCTAGTTTGATTACCAATTCATCATCTGATTCTTTCTTATAATCTTCCCATACTGGTGAAATTGTTAAGAACTTGGTAATACGTTTTGCATGGTAGTACTTTTCCCATTCAGTGTTCCACTTGTCATCATTTAAGTCCTTGGTAACGACCTTACCCATCCCTGGATTTAGTCCAAAGCTCTTTAATTGATCTACTCTTTCTTGGATTGCTGGCACCTTTGATTTAATGTCAAAGTCTTCTGGGAAATATGAGTTAATACTCAATACTCCATCGTCTCTTGAATCTAATTCCACACCTAGAGATCCAAATTCCATCAAGATGTTAATAACCGCATCTTGAGATTCATCATTTGTTAATACTGATATTTCAGTCCATTCCATTTCAAACACCCCTGTTAACTTTTACAAAAAAGGTGCATCCCTCTTATAGGACACACCCCCCGATTAATTTAGCGTACTATTTAGATTCTGTCTTTTCTTTTTCTTGAATCTTTAGCTGCTTAAGTTTTTCCTCATGTTGTTGCAAGTGAGATTCCAAATAAAGCATCAATGAATTTTCATCCTTAAAAATTCGTGGATGTTTTTGTTTATGAAGTCTTAAATCAATTTCATTAATTTTTTGTCTACCTGTCCATTTGTGACCGTATCTGATAATCAAACGGTTATCTAAATGTTTCTTTCCGAATCTAAACACGTAAACATTATCTGGAGTAAGCAATGGTCTAATGTAAGTCTTTTTGTAGTAGTATCCATTATCTCTTAAAAACTTTTTAGTTCGATTAAGCATTGTTTGTACACCTCCATTTTTAATATTTTGCAATTGCTTTTTAATAAAGCATAATCTGTCCATAAATCATTCTATATAAATTTTATATTAAGTTTGCTAAATTGTCTACCTATATTAGACATAAATAAAAACGCCAAATATCTGTTGTTTACACAGAAATTAGGCGTTTAAGATTTATTATTTTACTTCTCCAACATCAAGAGCTTGATGCTTTAGCTTGGTAAAGACATGCTTATCAGCAATTCCTGTGATTCCTCCTTGGAAGAAGAATGCGAACAAGGTTCCTAATCCAAAGTTATTGAATTGGTGAGTAATTACAATAGCGATAATTGCCATGATAGTTGGTGGAATGTATGAGAACCACATTGCCTTTGAGGCATTTCCATCACAGTATTTAAATCTTAAAATTTGCATTAAATCATCAGCAGGATGTAGTGCAATGTTAACTCTTTGGTAAATTGAAATTGCGATTGCAATAAATGAAACACCAACGAAGTTAAGTAATACGTATGCTAATGTCATTCCAATTCCGTGTGCTTCTGGTAACCAGTTACTTACAACACCGTTGAAATAGTTAATCAATAATGAGAATGGTCCTAAGAAAGCAGCGTTACCAATAACTCTGCTCCAGCTCCATTTTCCAACTAGAATTGAGTTAAGAACTGTAATTAACATTCCTAGTCCAAAGAATGCCCAGAATAAAACCCATTTACCATCACCTAAAACGGCGTATCCTAGGTTGTTTTCAGCAGCTGTCCAGTATGCTGATCCTAGAAATGATGGATGAATTTTGGCACTAGTTACTAGTGTTAAAACATTCCCCAATGAGTTAATAACTAGTGAGATTAAAAAGTAAATAATAGAGCTTGTCCAAGAAATGGTTCTTTTTGACTTAGTAGCACTTGCACTAATTTGCATGATAGAAATACCCCTTACCTGTAAATTTTAATATTATTTTTAATTGTGAAAAATTTATCTAGCATTTGAAAGCTAACAAGCTATCAAAGACTTAGTGCAATAAAGCACAAACTTAATTAACAAATAAATAATAACATGAAATATTATAAAATCAAGTTAATCGCCTCGCATATCGATTGGCTTGATATGTCTTCGCAAATGATTTTTGTAATAATCATCACTTGTTTTTGTTTGTGAACTTTATAACAAAATAAATTATAAACCATTTTAAAAATAAAATAAACCCCTTTCATAAAAAAGCTCAATCTTTTTTTCAGCAAAAAAAGAAGCACCAACGATAAACCGTTGATGCTTCAATCTTATTTGCTTAATTCTTCTGTATTAATCCAGTAATTATGATTGTCTAAACTTACTAATGCGTATTTAGCACCTAAAAATTCTTTGAATTCTCTATCACATAATTGAGCTGTCTTAATTACTTTCACTTCTCTATCACCATCGAGATACTTAACAAAATGATTATCACGATAGTTAGCGAAGTCCTTATCTTTTGCCCAAAGGGTTGCACAGTCTTTGGCAATCATTTGATCACTTAATCCTTGTGTTGATAAATCATCACTGTAGAATGTTTCAAGACTATGATCACTTAGCATCTTTTCAACAGAACGTTTAGATGCATTCCCATCCATCCAAGATGAATACTTCTTGTAGAATGCTTCATACTTATCATCAGGAGTCCATCCGTTGTTGAATATATCATCAAGGCTTTCGATTACTTCATCATTAGTCTTAACGATTGGACCTGGAGCTTCCTTAATGAAGTCAAAGTAGAATCCACGAATGGCATTCGCATAATCTTCTAAATCATAGGTAAAGAAGATCATTGGACGTTTTAATGTTGCGTAATCAAACATTACTGATGAGTAGTCGGTAATCAAGACATCACTGATTAGATACAATTCAGCAATATCTGGATAGTTGCTTACGTTTAGTGCAAAACCTTCGTAATAACTTAAGTCTAGATTGTTAGATATTAAGTAATGAGTTCTAACTAATACGTATGCTTTACCTTCATAACGTTCGCGTAGCTTTTGTAAATCAAGGTGTAGCTTGGCGGTAAATTCATCGTTTTTAATGTATTCATTATCACGCCAAGTTGGAGCATATAAAATAACCTTCTTGTTGTCTTCAATGCCCAAGTCTTCCTTGATTTCTCTGATATCGTTAGAAGTATAGTTTACTAAGATGTCATTTCTTGGGTATCCATCCAATTGAATTTGACTGGCTTGCATTCTAAAGCAGCGTTGCATGATTTCTGCTGAATACATGTTAGGTGCAATCAATCTAGTCCATCTTCTGTTATCCTTAAAGACTTCTTCGTGATACTTAGCAACGTTTACACCAGGCATTGTTACCTTCATAACGTCGGCACCAATGGTCTTTAGTGGTGTCCCATGCCAAGTTTGTAATACGACAGTGTCCTTACTTGGGTGCCATCTGAATGGACGACGTGAATTGGTTACCCAGTACTTAGCTCTAGCTTGTTTTAAGATTCCCTTGAAGCCGAATCTGGTTACATAAGGAATTTGGTTTAATTCAAATATTTCACAATCTTCCTTGTTTACATTCCAGTAAAGTTTAAAGCCAGGATAGTTTTCTTTCATGTATTCATAAATCGCCTTAGGATTGTCTGAATATTGAGTTCCAAAGAAACTATCGAATATTACGATATCCTTCTTAGCAAGGCGTTTTGATAGTTCGTTTAACAACTTAGCTTGGAAGAAGTTAGTATCCCAGAAATGACCAATCTTCTTAAATAGCAAACTCTTGGCTGGTTCTTGGTCTAAATCTTCTCTTTGGGTGTTCAATACTGTTTCAACAACTTGTTGAGTGGCATTCCCATTACGACCGTATTGAGCAAACTCATCACAGAATGTTTTCATTTGGTCTGCATAATTGTCAGCGACTGAATCGATATGTCTGATGCGATCAATCAATTCGTCTTCAGTCTTAACAATTGGTCCAGGCATTTGCTTGTAGTAATCTAGGTAGACACCACGGTTAGCTTCGTCTAGATACCAGTCAGCATCGTATGCGTAGAAAATCATTGGACGTTTTAGATGTGCGTAGTCAAACATTACTGATGAGTAGTCGGTGATCATTGCATCACTGATTAGGTATAAATCATTAATGTTGTCGTAGTCACTAACATCGTATACGAATCCAGGATTGTTGTAGAAACTATTTGAGTGAGCTACAAAGTAATGCAAACGAACAAGTAGCACGTAACCATCTGATAGTTTTTCTTGTAACTTGTCTAAATCAAGTTTGAAATCAAAACCACCATCTGCTCTAAATGTTGGTGCATATAAAATCACACGCTTATTTAGCGGAATACCAAGTTTGTTCTTAATTGAATTAATGTAATCAGTATTGTTGTGAGTGTATAGCTCATCATTTCTAGGGAAACCTGATTTAATAATCTTTTGACTGTAGTTAAATGCGTGCTTAGCAGTCTTTTCCATGTAATCAGAAGGTACAACCAAGTAGTCCCAACGACGGTTTCTCATTGCAAAACGATTTTGTAACTTGTTGGATCCAAACTTAAAGTGTGGTTCATCAAATCCCATGTGCTTTAAGAATGTTCCGTGAAGTGTTTCTACTTCGATTTGGCCCTTACGTTTAGCGTAACGGTTAGGCATGTTGGTGTTTTGAATAATGTATCTAGCAACAGCTAAGTAGTACCAGTACTTAAATGTGTTTACTCGAACCTTTTCACCGTCTCCGGTAATCTTGGTTTCGATGTTGTTGAAAATCCATACTGGTTTAATTTCAGGATGATTTTCTTCAACGTATTGGTACATCAACTTTTCGTTACTATCAAACTTACTTGACCAATAAGAGTCAAAGACCATCACGTTTCTAAGTGGTAATAATCTCATCAATGGATATAAAACAGAGTAAGAAATGGCACGTAAGCCCTTCTTAGCATCCATTGCACCAAAGAATGGTTGATCTACCTTGAAGATAAGATTCATGCTCTTATCCTTCTTTACAGCGTAGAAAATTTGAGATTTACCATTGAAAGGCAATTCAGTAGTCTTAATACGACACTTCTTGGCGTACTTGATGCGGTAAGTATGCGCCTTACCAGCAACTTGAAGATAAATCTTAAATTGATAGTCACCTTCAAGTAAGTCTAGTTGTTCATTGTTGTTTGAAGTTAGTGCAAAGTCAAATTCGAAGCTATCACCATTAATTTGGAAATGGTTAGATACTGGATTTAATACCTTTCTAGTTGCCTTGTCAGCACTAATTAATTCAACGTGAGCTTGTGATACCAAGACACTGCTTGGATCAGCTGCTTTGTTCATTTTGGCAGAAACATGTAGAACGTTGTTGGCATCCACAGTGACCTTCTTAGCCTCAAACGGTGCTTCTTCAATCATTAGTTGCACGTTTTTGATATCACCATAGAACAATGAAATGGCATCCCCATCGTCTAGATTAATTTGTTGATTAATCTTGTTTGAAGAGAATGAGTAGTTCATTTCAGCATGGGTAAAGTTATCCAAGATAATTAACTTAAGTTCTTGGTTACGAGCTTTATCGTTAATTTCCTTAACGTTAAACGCAAAACTGTTTTCATTTTGGTCAATTGAATGAATGGCAGTACCATTTGCAGCCATTAAAACGGCATTGTAACCAGATACATCCATGTTATCAACGTTAAAACTTAGTTCTTGTTTATCGTCGCTGACGGTTGGATAGCTAACTACCGGTCTTCTTTCAGAATCTGAGTTTAAATCAATTACTTCAAAGACTAGTGAACCAACACT
The DNA here is from genome assembly GCF_001421115.1 of Apilactobacillus kunkeei. Lineage (GTDB taxonomy): Bacteria > Bacillota > Bacilli > Lactobacillales > Lactobacillaceae > Apilactobacillus > Apilactobacillus kunkeei_F. The sequence goes on from NZ_JXCW01000004.1 coordinate 242,077, forward strand.
GTTAAATCTAGTAATCACTTTTACCCCATTGTATTCAAACGGTAAAATGGCTTTTTGAGTTAGCTTTTCAATTGGATCAGTAGCAAAATCCTTTACCATGATGTGGTTATCCACGGTGTTTTTGATTTGGACCTTCCAAGTTCCAACACCTAAAGTGTCGATAGCTTGTTTAATATTAAACTTAACCTCGTAATCAGCATTGTTGTACTTAGCATTTGGCTTTAAAGTTCTTCTAACAAAAGGACTTTCTACCCTCTTGATTTGAACCTTAATGGTCTTTTGATTTTTAACGTTAATCAAGCTGGCTTGTAGTGATTCGTTCTTGTTTCCGTCACCAAATGTTTGTTTAACAAGGTGAAGCTTATTAATCTTGAATGCTCCATCGATTCTAATATCACCGTTATCAACATTGGTAAATTCAACGTCTCTAATATTTTGGTTAAAACGACTGTTGTTATCGTTTAAATTAACATTATTAACTAGTTGCTTTTTATCACCTAATTCAGGTGCAATTAGTCGGTAGTTTGATCCACCAATTGAATGCTTAAATTCACCAATTTGCTTTTTATAAGAAATGTCGTTAATGACATCGACATCGTTATATCTAATTGCTGAATATAGGATTTGTTGTTTGACTGGCAAACGATAGAAGATTTCTGAATCCCATAAGTGCCAATCTCTTAGAAACTTGTAAACCATTTCTTGAGCTTGGTAGATATAGTCACTGCTATTATCACCTAGACTTTGGGTAAAGATAAATAGATCTAGGAACAATGCCTTATATTTAAAGTCTTGAACAAATGAATCTTCCTCACTAAAGCCATTATTCAAAATGATTTGCAGAGTTCTTCTAAGTGAACTTAATCGACTTTCAAAGTTAGAAAGCGCACTTCTGGTTTGTGTGATGGAATCGGCACTTTCACGCCATCTCCATTCATAAACGTCATCTTCTACAACTGAGGTCTTATTTGACTTCAAGTGTGCTTCCATTGAGAATGGAATATCTTCGTAGATGATGCCTTCCACAAACTTGATGCTGTTATCAAGTAGGAAGGAACGCTTGTATAGTTTATTCCAACTGGTTGTGTCGTAAATCAAGTCATGGTTGGTTGTAATGTGCGTATTATCGTAATCATCATGCACAGCAAAAGAATGTAGATATGAGTTTTCATAACGATCCTTATCAAATCGTTTAACAAAACCTACAACTAAGTCTGAGTCGTTTTGACGTGCTTTAAACGCCATTGAAGGATAAGCATTAGCAGGAACAATGTCATCACCATCAACGAAGGCAATGTACTTTCCTCTAGCGTGCTTCATCCCATAATTTCTGGTGTTACTTAAACCACCATTTTCTTTATGTAGTGCTCTAAAACTATTATATTTATTTGCAAATTCATCAATAATTTTGCTTGTATTATCAGTTGATCCGTCATCAATCATCAATACTTCAAGGCTTTCCATAGGGAAATTAGTATTAGCAATGGATGACAAACATTTTTCAATGTAATCTTGTACGTTATAGCAGGCCACTATCACGGATAGATATGGTTCATTCATATTTAAGTGCCTCTCTCATAATATTTTCCAATAAAAATACCAATTAAAACTTGGTATATCAGTCTAATAATGCGGCAAACTCTCTCTAATTTACCTATCTGCATTATATCACTAAAAGCACTGTTTTTAATTGGTATTTATTAATCTTTACTAATTTTTAGGTAATACAATATTCAATAAAATTCCTAGGATTACGGACACAGCTAGTCCATTTAATGGCAATGTTCCAATTTTAATCATGAAACCACCGACTCCAATTACCAAAATGGTGGAAACAATCATCAAATTACGCTTATTTGCTAAATCAATTTGATTTTCAATCATGATTTTAATCCCGCTAGAAGCAATTGTTCCAAATAATAGGAAACTGATACCACCGATTACAGGTAGTGGCATTTGCATAATTAGCACATTTAACTTGTTCACAAATGAGAATAAAATGGCAAACACTGCGGCACCAATCAATACATAGACACTGTGAATCTTAGTAATTGCCATCACTCCGATGTTTTCACCATAACTAGTTACGGCTGGACCACCGACTAATCCAGCAAACATTGAAGCTAGACCGTCACCTGTTAGGGTTCTGTTCAAACCAGGATCCTTAAAGTAGTTTCTGCCTGTTAATTCATCTAGTACCATCAAGTGACCTAAATGTTCTGTAATGGTAACGAAGGCAATTGGCGCGATGGCGATGATTGCACCCCATTCAAATTTCACATTGTATGAAACGAACGGAATTTCAAACTTAGGCATTGAAAACCATGGTGCATTGGCGATTGTACTTAGATTAACTAATCCCATTGCAATTGATATAACATATCCGCAAACGATGGCTAATAGAATTGGCATAAAGCCTAGAAAGCCCTTTAGGTACATGTTAAAGAAGATTGCTAATAGTAGCGTTATCAATGCGACAAACACGTATTTGTAGTCATAATTTCCCTTGTTTAGCATCGCATCATTGGCAGCACTAGATGCTAATGATAAACCAATTACGATTACAACCGGACCAACCACGACTGCTGGAAGTAACTTATCAATCCATTCTGAACCAATCATGGCAACAATCAGTGCAACAATTAAATAAATTACACCAACCGCGATGACCCCTTGGGCAATTCCCGGATAGCCAGTCACTTGCATTAAATACTTCATAGGTACGATGAACGCGAAACTAGATCCCATGTAAGCCGGAATCTTCTTTTGTGTTACTAGAATGTGAATTAAAGTCCCCACTCCTGAAGTAAACAAAGCGATGCTTGGGCTCAATCCTACCAATAGCGGTACGATTACTGTACTTCCAAACATTGAAAACATATGTTGTAATGATAAACCGACCCAAAGCCAGAATCCTGGTTTATCGTTAACATCTAAAATGGTGTCTGAATTTTTATTCATAACCAATCCCCCTAAATGATTTCAGAGCTTTAATCTAGCAAAAAAGGTCCATTCATCCCTAGACGAATAGACCTTCACAAATTTTTATTAAATTCGCTAATCTTATCAGCCTCACGGGACTAAATTAAAGACTCTATATTTTTAATATATCATACTGATAATTTCTTATGAAGTCAATTACTTTTTATCGCTTTCTTCTTCATCAGTTTGTAGAACAGCCATGAATGCGGCTTGTGGAATCTCCACCTTACCAACGGCCTTCATACGTTTCTTACCAGCTTTTTGCTTTTCTAATAGCTTCATTCTTCTGGTTCTGTCACCACCGTATAGGTGAGCGGTAACATCCTTACGGTATGCCTTGATGTTAGTTCTAGCAATTACCTTAGCACCAATTGCGGCTTGGACAGGAATTTCGAAGTTTTGACGTGGAATAATCTTCTTAAGTTTTTCAACGATTACTCGAGCACGGCTAGCTGAGAATTGACGGTGAGAAATAAAACTCAATGCATCGACTTTTTCACCGTTCAATAGGATATCAATCTTAACTAGATCAGAAGGCTTGTAGTCCCCTAATTCGTAATCAAGTGATGCATATCCTCTAGTGGTTGACTTCAACTTATCGAAGAAGTCAAAGATGATTTCTGACAATGGAATTGAGTACATGATGTTAACACGGTAATCATCAATATATTCCATCGTTTCGAATTGACCACGACGTGATTGGCAAAGTTCCATCACGGCACCAACGTAATCATTAGGCACCATTACAGTTGCTTTTACGTATGGTTCTTCAACCGCTTTGATTTCTGAAGCATCTGGCATTTCAGATGGGTTTTCCACATCTTTTCTTTGACCATCGGTAGTAAAGACGTGGTAAGTAACGGATGGAGCAGTAGTGATTAAATCTAGATTGAATTCTCTTTCTAGACGTTCTTGCACAACATCCATGTGTAGCATTCCTAAGAATCCACATCTAAAACCAAATCCAAGTGCTTGTGATGATTCAGGTTCGAATTCCAAGGCAGCATCGTTTAGCTTAAGTTTTTCAAGTGATTCTCGTAAGTCACCAAACTTAGCATTGTCGGTTGGGTATAAACCAGAATATACCATTGGTTCCATTTCACGGTAACCTGGTAATGGTTCATCAGCTGGATCATCCGCATTAGTAACAGTATCCCCAACACGGGTTTGGTTGATATCCTTAATACTTGCAGTGATGTAACCAACGTCTCCTGCCATTAGGTATTCTCTTTGAACAGGATGTGGTGAGTTCACACCCACTTCGGTAACTTCGTATTCACTACCACTGTTCATTAAGCGAATCTTATCTCCTGGTTTAACAACACCATCACGTAAACGAACACTCAAAACAACTCCACGATAATCATCGTAAACAGAGTCAAAGACAAGTGCCTTTAGTGGTGCATCTAAATCACCTTGAGGTGCAGGTACTTCTTCTACGATTCTTTCCAATAAGTCTTCAATTCCGATTCCCTTTTTAGCACTAGCTAAAACGGCGTTTTCGGCATCGATACCAATGATATCTTCAACTTCTTTTTTAACCATATCTGGTTGTGCAGAAGGTAAATCAATCTTATTAATTACAGGAACAATTTCCAAGTCATCATCGATTGCCAAGTAAACATTGGCTAGAGTTTGGGCTTCAACACCTTGAGCAGCATCGACAACTAAAACGGCCCCTTCACAGGCAGCCAAACTTCTTGATACTTCGTATGAGAAATCGACATGTCCCGGTGTATCGATAAGATGAAATTCATAGTCATGACCATCCTTAGAATGGTACTTTAGCTCAACTGCATTCAACTTAATTGTGATTCCACGTTCTCTTTCTAGTTCCATGTCATCCAATAATTGGTTTTGCATATCTCTTTTTGCGACAGTATCTGTCATTTCTAAAATTCGATCGGCTAAAGTAGATTTACCATGATCAATATGAGCAACAATCGAAAAGTTACGAATGTATTTTTGATGTTCCTTCATTTTTGCTATGTCCATGTTTATTCCTACTTTCAACGTAATGTATTAATACAATTATAACAACCAAAAAGACAATGCACAAACTAAATCATGCTATCAGAATTCTTTTCGGCAACAAAAAAGAGTCGCATAAGCGACCCTTAATTTATTTCTTGCCGTTCATAGCATCTTTCATCTTTTCGAAGAATCCACCATTCTTGTATTCTTCTTCACCAGATGCTTCAGCAAAAGCTTTTAGAGCTTGTTTTTGTTGTTTGTTTAAACTCTTAGGAGTGACAATCTTAACAGTAACTAGTTCATCACCTTTTGAACTGCTGTTAATCTTAGGCATTCCCTTACCTCTTAGTCTGAAAGTAGTGTTTGATTGAGTTCCAGCTGGAACCTTCATTTCAACATCACCATATACGGTCTTAACCTTGATGGTGCTACCTAGAGTAGCTTGAGTAAATGAGATGTTTTGTGAGTAATGTAAATCAGCGCCATCACGTTCAAAGTCACGACTAGGTTTTACTCTAAATACGATGAATAAGTCACCGTAAGGTCCACCGTTTTCACCGGCTTCACCTTGACCTTGTAATCTCATTTGTTGTCCATCATCAACACCGGCAGGAATGTTTACTTCTACCTTGTGACTTTCGTGCATGTGACCTGAGCCACCACACTTAGGACACTTGTCCTTAATTTCTTTACCAGTTCCACCACAAGTAGGACATGGATGTTGAGTTTGCATTTGACCTAATGGTGTATTTTGAACTGATGTTACGTAACCACTACCGTTACATTGGTGACAAGTTTCTGGATGAGTCCCTGGTTTTGCACCTGATCCATCACAGGTATCACACTTAGCTTCACGGTCGTATCTGATAGTAGTCTTCTTACCGAAAACGGCATCTTCAAAATTGATTGTCATTTGGTATTGAAGATCTCTACCCTTAACAGGAGCATTTGGGTCTCTTTGAGCACCTCTTGCACCACCACCAAAGAATTGGCTGAAGATGTCGTCGAAACCGCCGCCACCGAAACCAGAGAATCCTCCAGCTCCGCCACCGAAGCCGCCGGCACCTCCGCCGAATCCACCGGCTGGGCCATCAGCTGAACCAAATTGGTCGTAATTACGACGTTTTTGTTCATCACTTAGTACTTCGTAAGATTCGTTAATTTCCTTAAACTTCTTTTCAGCACCGGGTTCTTTGTTGATATCAGGATGATACTTCTTAGACATTTTACGGTAAGCGTGCTTAATGTCATCTTGACTGGCGTCTTTTGATATTCCCAGAATTGAATAGTAATCCTTATCTGCCATTTTTATCCCCCATAACCTTCATTTTGAAATAAAAGGCCAAAGCCCAACAAGTCAGACTTTGACCCTTTTTAAAGTAATCTAATTACTTATTGTTTTTGTCATCATCATGAACTTCATGGAAATCGCCGTCAACAGTGTTGTCGTCTTTACCCTTGTTGTCTGATGAATCGTTTGCGTTACCTTGTTGATCTGAACCTTGTTCTTGTTGTTGTTGGTATAACTTAACAGCAAGTGCTTGAACTTGTTGGCTCAAATCATCCTTCTTAGCCTTCATTTCGTCTAAGTTGTTGTCTTCTTTAGCCTTCTTCAATGCATCTTCAGCTTCTTTAGCCTTCTTGATTTCATCTTCAGAAACCTTACCTTCAACATCCTTTAGAGTCTTGTCAGTTTGGAAGATTAATTGATCTACTTCGTTCTTCAAATCAACTTCTTCTTTACGCTTCTTGTCTTGTTCTTCGTTCTTCTTAGCTTCATCCATCATACGGTTGATTTCATCATCTGATAGACCGTTTGAATCCTTGATGGTAATCTTTTGTTCCTTACCGGTACCTTTGTCCTTAGCAGAAACGTTTACAATACCATTCTTATCGATATCAAACTTAACTTCGATTTGAGGAACACCACGAGGTGCAGCAGGAATGTCAGTTAATTGGAATTGACCTAAAGTCTTGTTGTCAGCTGCCATTGGACGTTCACCTTGTAGTACGTGAATATCTACGGCTGGTTGGTTATCAGCGGCAGTTGAGAATACTTGTGACTTAGAAGTTGGGATAGTTGTGTTTCTATCAATTAACTTAGTGAATACACCACCCATAGTTTCGATACCTAATGATAGTGGAGTAACATCAAGTAATACAACGTCCTTAACATCACCAGTTAGAACACCACCTTGAACAGCAGCACCTAAAGCAACAGCTTCGTCAGGGTTGATTGAGTGGTTTGGTTCCTTACCAGTCCAGCTCTTAACAGCTTCTTGAACGGCTGGGATACGAGTTGAACCACCATTTAGGATAACTTCATCAATATCTGAAGTGCTTAGACCAGCATCCTTTAGAGCATTGTCAAAAGCAACCTTAGTCTTGTCAACTAAGTCAGAAGTTAATTCGTTAAACTTAGCACGTGATAGTGTAGTTTGTAAGTGAAGTGGACCATTTTCACCTGATGAGATGAATGGAAGACTGATTTCAGTTTCAGAAACACCTGATAGATCCTTCTTAGCCTTTTCAGCAGCATCCTTTAGTCTTTGTAATGCCATCTTGTCTTGTGATAAGTCGATGCCATTTTCGTTCTTAAATTGTTCTACTAGGTAGTCCATAACTCTCTTATCAAAGTCATCCCCACCTAAGTGAGTATCACCATTAGTTGATAGTACTTGGAATACACCGTCACCTAATTCAAGAACGGAAACATCAAAAGTACCACCACCAAGGTCATATACAAGAACTTTTTCGTCTTTGTCTTGCTTGTCTAGACCGTAAGCTAATGATGCAGCAGTTGGTTCGTTGATGATACGTTTTACATCTAAACCAGCAATCTTACCAGCATCCTTAGTTGCTTGTCTTTGTGAGTCATTGAAGTATGCAGGAACAGTGATAACAGCTTCGCTAACAGTGTCACCTAAGTAGTCTTCAGCGAATCCCTTGATGTATTGTAGGATCATTGCTGAGATTTGTTGTGGAGTGTACTTCTTACCATCAACATCTACAGTGTAACCTTCTTCACCCATGTGACTCTTAATTGAAGCAATGGTGTTTGGGTTAGTGATCATTTGACGCTTAGCAACTTCACCAACTTGTGGTTCACCATCTTTAAATGCAACAACAGATGGAGTTGTACGTGAACCTTCTGGGTTAGTAATGATTTTTGGTTCTTTACCTTCAAGAACAGCAACAGCTGAGTTAGTAGTACCTAAATCGATACCGATAATTTTATTACTTGCCATAATTTATTATCTCCTTGATTATTTTTTATTGAGCAACTACAACCATGCATGGTCGAATAACACGATCAGCTAGTTTGTAGCCTTTTTGTAAAATTTCTACAACAGTGTCTGCTGGATGATTATCATCTGCAGGAACTGTTTGAACCGCTTGACACTCGCTTGGGTCAAATGGTTTGTTTAAGACATCAATTTCTTCAATGCCATTTTCAGATAATGCTTTGTTGAAATGCTTTAGAACAAGTTCAACACCTTGTTTTAATTGCTTTCCACTATCATCTGAAACTTCAACACCCAAAGCACGTTCCAAGTTATCCATTGCAGGTAAGATACTAGTTGCTAGTTTTTGACCATCATACTTGTAGATATCTGCACGTTCACGCTTGAATCGTGTTTGCATGTTTTGCATTTCTGCTTCAGCACGAAGATACTTGTCAGAGAAATCTTCAACTTGTTGTTGAAGTTCTTCAACTTGCTTTTCTAATGAATCTTTTTTATCTTTCTTAGCGTCCTTCTTTTTGTCGGCGCCTTTGCCCTTAGCAGCTTCTTTCTTTGAAGTTGCTTTTTCTAGGTCTTTTTCATCATCCTTCTTGCTAGCCAAATGAATGCCTCCTTTTACTGATTATATTTATCATAATAATTTCTCAGTTTCTTTGATAATTCATTTCTAAATCCATCAACGATTCCAATTACTCTCGAATATGGCATCCTAGTAGGACCTAGAACGGCGATAACACCCTTTCCATATGGTCCAACATCATAGGAACCAGTAATAATACTGTAATCCTTTAATAGATCATTGCTTAATTCCGGTCCAATTTGAACGGAAATCGAATTATCCGAACTCTTGATGAACTTCGCAGCATCATCAGTATCATTTAACAATGAGTAAATTGGCTTTAGATAACTGATGTCATTATTATCAGTAAAACTCAATAGATTCAATTCACCACCGATATAAAACTGATTAGTAGAAGCTTGCATCAAAACATCATCAAGAGTTTGAACTAAGCTATCAGGGTTCTTCACGTACTTGAGAATTTCAGGTACGATTTCTGTCTTCAACTTAGTGATAACTTCGTCTAAAGGCTTCCCTGCTAACTTGTCATTGATCATTCTGACAACGGCATCTAACTTGTCACCGCCCAAGTCACCATCAATATGGAAAACCTGGTTAACAACTTCATCATTATCAGTGATTAGAATTGCCATCACCTTATGATTGCCAAGTGGAACTAAACGAAAGCTCCCCAAAATGGGAGTTGTTTCTTGTTCCGGCTTTAAAGTCAATGCAGTGTAATTTGTTAAGTTAGATAGAATGTCAGCTGATTGTTGAACAATTTCATCAATTTGTCTAAACCTTCCTGATAGTGAGTTTTGAATCATCATCATATCACTATTATCAATTGGATTTGGATTCAACAAGTTATCAACATAGTAGCGATAACCTTCGATTGATGGAACACGTCCCGATGAAGAATGATTCTTGGTAATTAAACCAATTTCTTCTAGAAATGCCATTTCATTTCTGACGGTTGCTGAACTGACATGTATTGGTAATTGACTGGATAATGCCTTTGAACCAACAGGAACACCTGATTTTGTGTAATCATTAACGATGATTTTCAAAATCATTTTTTCTCTTTCAGTAAGCACACCCGATCACTCCTTATCGATTAGCACATTTAGCAGTCATCTGTGTTAAGTGCTAACCACAATTATTAATTTACCAAAGCCATCTATATAAGTCAAGAAAAAGACTAGTTGTTTTCGAAATATTGACGGGTAAAATCTTCGTCAGATTGAAGTTGCTTAATTAGCTTATCAATCCCTTCAAACTTCACTTCACCACGAATACGATATAACCAATCTACCTTTAATACTTCTCCATATATATTGTCATTAAAGTCTAAAATATTAATTTCCACTGTGATTGGGTTCTTATCACCAAAGGTGACGTTTCGCCCAATCGATGCCATCCCATGGTACTTTTGATCACCAATAATCACATCAACTACATAGACACCGATAGTTGGTAGCCATTGTAGTTCATCGTGTTCGATGTTGGCGGTTGGGTAACCTAATTCACGACCACGGGCAAAGCCATGGACAACGGTGCCACCAGTTTGAAATGGTCTGCCCATCAAATGGTTCACTGTTTGAATGTGACCTTCGTCTAGATTCTTTCTAATTCGAGTTGAACTGATCTTTTCCAATTGGTAATCTGCCAAGTCAACGGCAACTACGTCAAATCTGTCTTTCGCATAATTGGGTAGTAAGTCCATTGTTGCGTCCTTGGCACCATAGGTATGATCTGTTCCGGCAATTACGGTGTCGGCATTAAATCTAACTAGGTAGTTATCAACAAATTCTTGTGGTGTTTGGTTTTGAAAACTAAAACTATAGTTAACCACGAACACCTTGTTAACACCCAATGATTCAAACATTTCATTTTTACTATCTGGCATAATGATGTTTCTTCTATCATGTGGTGATAATTGTTTATATACTACAGCAGGTTTATGGTCATAAGTTAATACTGCCAAAGGTAGGTTCTTTTGCATGGCAATATCGCGCGCTTTTTCCAATACCTTTTGATGGCCTAAATGAATTCCATCGAAGTAGCCCATTGCTAAAACTAGCTTTTCTGATTGATGAAAATCAGAACTCAATGGATGATGTAATTTGATTATTTCCATAATTTCATGCCTTTCGATTATTGATTGCTAAACATTTTTTCTGGTTTGTAAATTTGTTTGTTTTCGTCAAAGAAGTACAAAGCCTTAACTTCGTTGTTAAACGTTAACACACATTTATCGTCATTTATACCTAAAGCACCTGAATCCAAGAAACCACCATTTTGGACGATTTTCCATTGGCCTTCATTTAGTTCAACGTGCTTAAAGTCGGTCAATGCGTAATCAATTGATTTAACGATGTCATCGATAGTGCCATTGTCTAAGGCTGATTTTACGTCACTAATCTTAAAAGTATCTTCAATTGTAAAACCACCACTCTTAATTCTAGTTAAACTAGACATCACGGCTGGCATATCAATCTTTTTGCCAAAGTCAACAGCAAGCGTTCTTACATATGTTCCCTTACCACAACCAACTTCAAAAAAGATAGTTTGTTGTTTTTTGTCTTCATCATAAATGCTGTCTTTGATTTGTTTAAAGTAATGAATTTGAACGTGTCTCTCTGGACGTTCTACTTCCTCACCATTTCTGGCGTATTCATAAAGCCTCTTACCATTTACTTTAACAGCTGAATACATTGGTGGGATTTGAATTAAATCTTCAGAAACAAAACTGTTAAGTAGTTCATCAATTTCATCATCTGTTAGTGGCTTTTCTAGTGGTTTAGTACTGACCACTTCACCGTCTAAATCTTCGGTAGTGGTATCAAAACCTAAGGTAATGCTACCTTGGTATACCTTTCCTGAGTTCATTAGGTATTCCACTAGTTTGGTACCCTTACCTAAACAAATTGGTAAAACTCCTTCTACGTTTGGATCTAGTGTTCCACTGTGACCAATTCGCTTCATTTTTAAAATGCCTCGTAATTGACTAACGCAGGCAAAACTGGTCATACCCTTTTCTTTATATAATGGGATAATTCCGTCCATATTACACGACTCCTCAGATGTTATTTATATCTTAAATTATATCATAGACGCCTTTTTTCACTAAATCAGAGCAAACAAAAAGAACCCATAACATCAGTTACGGGTTCTTTTTTATTAACGATCTTCTTGTTTTAACTTGTTGATTAATTGATCAATCTTACTTCCATATTGAATTGATTCATCCAATTTGAATGTTAATTCAGGTGTACGGTAGATACTCAAACGAGAACCTAATTCACCTCTGATTAACGATGTTGCCTTATCCAAACCTTTTTGGGTAGTTTCTTCATCATTATCGTTATCAGATAAGATGCTGTAGTAAATAGTAGCTTGTTGTAAGTCACCAGTTACGTCAACACCAGTAATAGTTACACCTTGAACTCGTGGATCTCTCACACGCTTTAATAAGATGTCATTAACTTCTTTTTGAATTTCTTGTTCTAGTCTTCCAACTCTGTATTGAGCCATACCAATTCACTCCTTTACTTAGCAGGAACTTCTTTCATTTCGTAGGCTTCTACAACGTCACCTTCCTTGATGTCGTTGTAGTTTTCAATAGTAAGTCCACATTCAAATCCTTGCTTAACTTCCTTAGCATCATCTTTGAAACGCTTCAAACTATTTAGTTCACCGTTGTAGATAACAACATTATCACGAATTAAACGAATCTTACTGTCACGTTTAATTACACCATCGGTAACCATTCCACCTGCAATTGTACCAATCTTAGAAGCTTTGTAAAGTTGTCTTACTTCAACTTCACCAGTAACTTCTTCTTTGTACTTAGGTGCTAGCATACCCTTCATAGCTGATTCTACTTCATCAATAGCATCGTAGATAACTTGGTGTAGACGAATGTCAACGTTATCAGTTTCAGCTTGAGCCTTAGCTTGTGAAGTAGCACGAACGTTAAATCCAACGATGATAGCGTTACTTGCTTCAGCCAATGCAATATCACTTTCGTTAATTGCACCTACAGAACTGTGGACTATGTTTACCTTAACACCTTCAACATCAATCTTTTGTAGACTTGATGCAAGTGCTTCAACAGAACCTTGAACGTCAGCCTTAATAATTACGGCAACTTCCTTCATTTCTCCTTCTTTTAGAGATTCGAATAAGTTATCCAAAGTAACACTGTTGTTCTTCTTACGTTCTTCCATTTGAGCTTCTTTAGCTCTTTCTTCACCAGCAGCACGGGCAGTCTTTTCATCATCGAATACTACGAAACGGTCCCCGGCTTCTGGAACATCGTTTAAACCAGTAATTTCAATTGGAGTTGATGGTTTAGCACCATCTAAGTCCTTACCCTTTTCGTTAGTCATAGTTCTAACACGACCGAATGTGTCACCAACTACGATTGGGTCACCGACATGCATAGTACCTTGTTGAACAAGTAATGTTGCAACTGGACCTCTACCACGATCTAGACGAGCTTCAATAACTGAACCGGCAGCATGTTGCTTAGGGTTAGCCTTTAATTCCATCACGTCTGATTGTAGAAGAATCATGTCTAGTAATTCATCAACGTTAGTACCCATCTTAGCTGATAGTTCAACGAAGATAGTGTCACCACCCCAGTCTTCTGGGATTAATTCGTAACTTGCTAGTTGTTCAATAACGTGGTTAGGGTTTGCACCTGGTTTATCAATCTTGTTAATTGCAACGATAATTGGAGTCTTTGCGGCCTTAGCATGGTCGATAGCTTCAATTGTTTGTGGCATAACACCATCGTCTGCGGCAACCACTAGGATTGTGATATCAGTGATATCAGCACCACGAGCACGCATAGCAGTAAAGGCAGCGTGTCCTGGAGTATCCAAGAATGTGATAACCTTACCGTTTCTTTCAAGTTGGTAAGCACCGATTGCTTGAGTAATTCCACCAGCTTCACCATCAGTGATGTGTGAGTTTCTCAAGTAATCCAATAATGTTGTCTTACCATGGTCAACGTGTCCCATGATAGTAACAACTGGTGCACGGTCTTCTAGGTAGTCAGTGTTTTCTGCTTCTTCTTCGAAGATCTTATCGATATCAGAAACGTTTACTTCAACCTTTTCTTCAGCCTTAATACCGTAGTCAGCAGCTAGAAGTTCGATCGTATCCTTATCCAATGAAACGTTTTGATTAACCATTACTCCTAATAGGAATAACTTCTTAACGATTTCAGCTGGTTCTCTATGGATAATCTTACCGATTTCTTGAGCGTTCATACCAACTGTGTATACCAATGTTTCTGGCAATGGACGTTCTTTTCTTTCTGGTGCTTTGTTGTTCTTGTGGTTTTGTCTGATACGTTGGTTCTTAGTGTACATACCAGCAAACTTGTTGTTACCACGGTTGTTTTTCTTGTTGAATTTCTTCTTGTTCTTCTTACCACCCTTTTTGAAGTTTGAAGAACCATTGTTGTTTGGTTTGTTTGTGTTGTTGCTGTTATTACTGTTGTTATTGTTCATAGATTGCTTTGCCTTATTGTTAGAATTTTTGTTTAAAGTCTTGTGTGGCTTTTCGGCAGGTTTCTTAGAATTATTGTTAGCTGGTTTGGTTGCATTAACCGGCTTTTTCTTTGGAGCAAAGTGGTCTCTGATAGCCTTTTCTTCGTTAGCATCTAGACCTGACATATGATTTTTAACGTCATATCCCTTCCTCTTTGCTTCATCAATAATTGTCTTACTAGCTACATTTATCTCTTTAGATAACTCATAAATTCTTTTCTTACCCATACCATCACGTTCCTTTACAATTAATTTGTCATTTCTTTCAAACGTTTGGCAAATCCATTGTCTGCGATCCCAATAATGGTCCGCGGCATCCCAATTGCATCACTTATCTCTACTTTAGTAAACATTTGATTGGTAGGAATGTTATATGAATTTGCCTTATCTGTAAATTTCTTCAAGCTGGCTTTTCCAGAGTCAGTAGCGATAATCAGAAATTTAATTTTATTCTTCTTGATTGCGTTGAGCAATATATCTTCACCAGTAGTTATCTTTCCGGCTCGCTTTGCTAAACCAATAAAGTTTAATATTTGTTCTTTATTTGTCATTTTCGAAAAGTTCTTTTCTGGCTTGTTTGTGGTCTACGTAAGCAATTAAATCATCGTAAAATTCATCACTTAAGTCAACTGAAAATACTTCGTTTAGTTTCTTTTCATCCTTGGCTTTTTGTGCGACTTTTACGTCAATTGAAACGTATGCCCCTCTACCTGATTTTTTTCCAGTTTCATCGATAGTAACGTTATTTTCCTTGTCCTTAACGATTCTAACTAGATCTTTCTTGGGAGCCATTTCACCAGTAACAATATCTTTTCTCATTGGAATTTTTCTTGTTCTCATTGAGTTAACACTCCTTAATCTTGTTATTATTCGTTATCGATTGCGTCGTCACTATCTTCTTGGACGTCTTCAGTTAGACCATCAGCTTCTGATTCAGACTTGATATCAATCTTGTAACCAGTCAACTTAGCAGCTAGACGTGCGTTTTGTCCACGCTTACCAATTGCTAATGATAGTTGGTAGTCAGGTACGATAACTGTACATGCACGTTCATTTTCTTCATCAAAGATAACATCCACTACTTCTGATGGGTTTAATGAATTGGCGATGAATTCGGCAGGATCTTCAGTCCATTGAACGATGTCCATGTTTTCGCCACCTAGTTCGTTAACGATAGTTTGAACACGTTGACCTCTTGGTCCAACAGTTGTACCAACTGGGTCGATATCATCGTTGTTAGATCTAACGGCTACTTTAGCACGGTCTCCGGCTTCTCTAGCGATTGATACAACTTCAACAGTTCCATCGTAAATTTCAGGAACTTCTTCTTCAAATAGTCGTTTTAATAAACCAGGAGCAGTACGACTAACGAAGATTTGAGGACCCTTAGTAGCGTCTTCAACACGGTTAACGTAAACCTTGATTCTGTCTTGTGGTCTGTATGTTTCATTTGGCATTTGGTCATTCTTAGGCATAACTGCTTCAACCTTACCTAAATCAACATATACAAAACGATCATCTTGGCGTTCAATTTCACCAGCGATTAGTTCGTCTTGGTACTTGCTGTACTTGTTGTAAACAATTGTTCTTTCAGCTTCTCTAACTCTTTGCATGATAACTTGCTTAGCAGTTTGAGCAGCGATTCTACCAAAGTTCTTAGGAGTAACTTCAAACTTAATTTCGTCACCTAATTCGTAACCACGGTTTAATTGTAATGCATCTGATAGACTGCATTCTAGTCTTGGGTCAACTACATCTTCAACAACAGTCTTAACAGCGTAAACATGGATGTTACCCTTCTTGTCGTCAAAAGCAACTTCAACGTTTTGTGCTTGGTTGTAGTTTCTCTTGTATGCTGAAGTTAATGCAGCTTCTAAAGCATCAATAACAGTTTCTTTAGAAATCCCTTTGTCGTTTTCTAGGGCATCTAGTGCACCTAAAAGTTCTTTACTCATTTTTGATTGTCTCCCTTAGCTAAAATTTAATTGCTAATCTTGCTTTGGCAATTGATTTTCTTGGTATTGTTAGATCCTTAATTCGACCTTTTAAATTAACAGTCAAAACTAATTTATCTTCGCTTAATTCTTTTAAAGTCCCTTCGTAGACTTTTTCACCGTTAATGGGTGCATACAATGAAACATGAATGTATTCATTAACAGCTTTTTCATAATCTTCTGGTTTCTTTAGAGGTCTTTCAGCTCCTGGAGATGAGACTTCTAGAAAGTAAGCTTGTGGAATTGGATCCGGATCCATTGAATCTAATTTTTCACTTAGTTCGTCAGATACTAACGCACAGTCTTCAATATTGATACCACCGTCCTTATCGACATAAACCCTTAAATACCAATTCTTGCTTTCTTTTACAAATTCGATGTCATATAAATAAAAGTCATGACTATCTAGAATTGGAGTTACTACTTCTTTTATCACTTCTGTAACTTCGCTCAATGATACGCCTCCTAAAAAAATCCAATAAAAAGAGCGAGCATTTCTGCTCACTCCTTTCTCTCAGATATAAATCATAATGTATCATACCATACTATCTGAGATTGTTCAATACATACTACATCATATCAAATAAACTTAGTTGGTTTTCATCAGGTAAGTTATCAATGATATGGTTTTCTGTCATAAATTCGATTAACTTCTTAGAAACCTTTCCACGTTTGGATAAGTCTTCTTTAGAGATAAATTCTTTATCTTCACGTGCTGCAACAATTTGTTTAGCAACGTTTAAACCAAGACCAGGAATAGCTCTAAATGGAGCAATCAACTTGTTACCGTCAATTAACCATTGTTCGGCATCGGAACGGTTTAAATCAACCATTTCGAATTCAAAACCTCTTTCAATCATTTCGTTGGCTAATTCAAGAACAGTTAATAGATTCTTATCCTTGGCAGATGCATCGTTTCCAAGATCGTTAATTTCTTTCATCTTGGCCTTAACGGCATCCTTACCGTGACACATTGAAACAATATCAAAGTCATCGGCTCTAACTGAGAAGTATGCACAGTAGTATACCAATGGGAAGTACACCTTAAAGTAAGCCACACGTAAGGCCATTAAAACGTAGGCTGCGGCATGGGCACGTGGGAACATGTACTTAATCTTTAGACATGAATCAATGTACCATTGTGGAATATTGGCTTCGTGCATCTTCTTTTGCCATTCGTCCTTAATTCCACGACCCTTACGAACATATTCCATGATTTGGAATGATGTTTCTGAGTCTAGACCCCAGTTAATCAAGTCGGTCATGATGTTATCACGACAACCAATAACGTTGGCGATGGTTGCTTTACCTTCCTTGATTAATTCGTCGGCGTTTCCTAACCAAACGTCGGTACCATGGGATAGACCTGAAATTTGTAGTAGTTGTGAGAAGTTTGCCGGATTAGTTTGTTCTAGCATCCCTCTAACGAACTTGGTACCAAATTCAGGAATTCCTAGCGTCCCTGTCTTTGATTGAATTTGGTCTTGGGTAACGCCAATTGTGTCTGTACCGGAGAATAGTCCCATAACTCCAGGGTCATCCATTGGAATTGATTGAGGATCAATTCCTGATAAATCTTGAAGCATTCTGATCATGGTTGGGTCATCATGTCCCAGCACATCCATCTTCAAGATGTTGTCATGGATAGAATGGAAATCAAAGTGGGTAGTTTCCCAAGCTGCGTTTTGATCATCAGCTGGATATTGGATTGGTGTGAAATCAAAGATATCCATATCGTCTGGAACAATGATAATTCCGGCCGGATGTTGTCCGGTCGTTCTCTTAACACCAGTATCACCCTTTGATAAACGATCAATTTCGGCAGAACGAATAGTTTGTTGAGTATCTCTTTCGTATGCCTTTACATATCCATAAGCGGTCTTATCGGCAACCGTACCGATGGTTCCGGCACGGTATACATTTCCTTCACCGAACAATACCTTTAGGTAGTTATGGGCAATTGGTTGATAGTCACCGGAGAAGTTCAAATCAATATCTGGAACCTTGTTACCACTAAATCCAAGGAATGTTTCGAACGGAATATTATGACCGTCACCAACCATTAATGTTCCACATTCTGGACAGTTTTCATGTGGTAAATCATATCCTGAACCATATTCACCCTTAGTGAAGAACTTAGAGTACTTACAGTTTGGACAACGATAGTGTGGTGGCAATGGATTAACTTCAGTAATCCCCGCCATTGTGGCTACCAAACTGGAACCAACGGAACCACGGGAACCTACCAGATATCCATCCTTATTACTCTTTGCTACAAGACGCTTAGCGATTAAGTAAATTACTGAGAATCCGTTACCAATAATACTCTTCAACTCACGGTCCAAACGGGCCTGAATTAACTCAGGTAGTGGATCTCCGTAAAGTTTATGGGCCATATCCATAGTTGAGTTTCTGATTTCATCTTCGGCACCCTTCATGTGTGGTGTGTATAGTCGGTCTAAGACCGGATGAATTTCATCATCAACCATGTTGGCAATCTTTTGGGTATTATCAACAACGATTTCCTTGCTGACGTCTTCACCTAAGTATTCAAAATCACTCAACATTTCATCTGTGGTTAAGAATGGCACCTTAGGTAATTCTTGTCTATTTAATGGGTTAGCCCCACCTTGTGAATGAATCAAAATCTTACGGTAAATATAGTCTTGTGGATCCATGTAATGAACATCTCCAGTTGCAACAACTGGTTTATCCATTTCATGACCCATATCAACCATGTTTTGTACTAATTCTTGTAGGTGCTTTTTACCATGAATTAATTCTGAATCAATCATTGGTTGATAAGCGGCACTTGGTTGGACTTCAAGATAGTCATAGAATTCAGCCTTCTTCTCGGCTTCTTCTTTACCTTTTTGTAGCATTGCGGTGAATACTTCACCGTTTGCACAAGCAGAACCAACTAGGATTCCTTCACGGTACTTTTCAAGCACACTTCGTGGAATTCTTGGCACTCTGTAGAAGTATTCAACATTAGATAATGAAACCAACTTGAACATGTTCTTTAATCCAGCTTGTGTTTGAGCCATCAAGATGGCATGGAATGGACGCGCATGTTTATATGCATCATTATCAGACATATGTTCATTTAGTTGATTTACCTTGGTAATGTTATAACGTTCTTCGGCATCCTTGATGAACAAGTAATTCAAATGACCTGTTGTTTCGGCATCATATACGGCACGGTGATGGTGTTCCAAAGCAACGTCAAACTTCTTAGCCAATGTATTCAAACGATAACTCTTATAGTTTGGATATAAGAAACGAGCTAATGGCAATGTATCAATGATTGGGTTTTGAATTTCTTCCATCCCATATCTTTGGTAACCAACATTCATAAAGCCAACGTCAAAAGTAACGTTGTGCCCTACAACAATTGAATCACCACAGAATTCCCTAAATAACTTAAAGACTTCTTCTTCAGACTTAGAACCTTTAACCATATCATCAGTGATGGATGTAAGTTCAGTCGTAAAGTCTGATAAGTGGAAACCAGGATCAATAAATTCTTCAAATTGGTCCAAGACGTTATTATGTTGCATTCTAACGGCTGAAACTTCGATTACCTTATCGTAAATTGCAGAAAGACCAGTTGTTTCAATATCGAAAACAACGTAAGTAGCGTCAGCTAAATCACGGTCATCTTCGTTAAATGTAATTGGAACACCGTCGTCTACAACATTTACTTCAACACCGTATAGCATCTTAATGTCATTCTTTTGTGCAGCAGTGTAAGCAAATGGGAAACCTTGAACAGCAGCGTGGTCGGTAATCGCTAATGCCGGGTGCCCCCATTCTTTAGCTCTAGCCACGTATTCTTCAATACTATTAGTTGCATCCATTTGACTCATCTTAGTGTGTAGATGTAGTTCAACACGTTTTTCTTCTGCATCATCATGACGACCTTCATGGTGTAGTGGATTAATGTCATAAGCATTCAATGTTAATTCATGACTGTAGTTATCTTCTTGGATACCACCACGAACCTTAATCCAATCGCCTTCTTGCAATGCGGAAAAGTTAGCTTCATCGTTTTCGTTGTTAGAGAACTTCTTAACTTCGATTGATGATGAATAATCGGTAATCTTTAAGATCATCAATTGACGACCTGACCTAAGTGAACGAATTTCCTTACTAAAGATGTGACCATTTACAATCACTAGTTTTTCTTCTTGAACGATATCAATTAGTTTAGTAACTTCTAGGTCATCCTTAATCTTCTTACCGATTTGTACTTTACCCTTTGGAACAGCATTCTTTGAGTTCTTTTGACGTTTAGCAGATGATTCTTGGATTGCTTGCATCGCCTTTTGAGCTAACTCAGCATCCTTCTTTTCCTTTTCAGCTTTAAAATCTTTGATTTTTTCTTGAGAAGCAGTTTCATCAACAAAAACAGAGATGGTAAAGTGTGGAAAACCTAATCGTTCATACAAATCTTCAATTGGACTAACTGCTTTGTCCACAAGAAAGTTCTTAACGATTTCATTATCAGCACTAAGTTCGATTTTATGATCAACAATCTTTGGTGCATCACGTCTTAATAATTCATTTTTAATAGCATCAGTGATATCAGCATGTTTAACAATCCATTCCCAGTAATTGCCTAATTGCTTGTTATCAAATTGATTGTCGTTTGCTTTGATATTAATTTTAGTAGTAGCGATTTCATCAAAAGTCGCTTGCATACGACTATAAAAATCCAAGAAGACTTCGTAATCTAAAATTCGTGGAAGTGTAAGGTGGAATTCCCAAATTTTGGAACGTTTGTGGATATCAATCTTCTCAATCTGACCGCCTTTAAAATTATCGGAATCAATTTGGTCTTTTAACTGTAATTGATTCAATAATTTTGTAAATAATTCTTCTTGGTTAGACAATCTAATACCTCCATCCTAAGTCAGCTAAAAAAGGTCAGTCTCTTCAACTGACCCTTTTTTATTTCAAATCTTTAAGTAAGATTTTTACAGTGTTAACAACTTCTTCTTGCTTAACTTCAACAGTTTCGCCAGTTTTTCTAATCTTAATTTCTACGATTCCTTCACTAGCCTTCTTACCAACAGTAACTCTGATTGGTAATCCAATTAGATCTGAATCGGCAAACTTAACTCCGGCTCTTTCTTTTCTGTCATCAGTTAAAACATCAAAGCCTTCATCCTTAAGTTCTTTTTCAATACCATCAGCAACACTTACTTGAGTTTCATCCTTTGTGTTAACAGGAATCAAGTGAATGTCGAATGGTGAAATTGACTTAGGCCAAATTAAACCATTGTCATCAGCTTGTTGTTCAGCAATAGCAGTTAGTAATCTACTAATACCGATACCGTAACAACCCATTACAACTGGTTTTTGACGACCATTTTCATCTAAGACGTTTGCATCTAAGTCCTTTGAGTATCTAGTTCCTAGCTTGAAGATATGAGCAATTTCAATACCACGAGTGAACTTCAATACACCAGAACCATCTGGTGAGATTTCACCTTCTTCAACTTCTCTAAAGTCACCGTAAGTAACGTTTTCAAAGTCACGTTCTGGGTTAACGTTAGCAAAGTGGTAACCATCTTCGTTAGCGCCAGCAAATGCATTAGTCATATCTTTAACGTAGTTATCTGCTAATACAGTTACAGATTCATCTAGGTTAAATGGACCAACGTATCCTCTTGATGTGTTTGTAAATTCTTTGATTTGTTCATCATTTGCCAAGTCAAAGAATGAAGCACCAAGTTGACCCTTAACCTTAACGTCGTTAACTTCGTGATCACCTCTAACTAGAACCATAACTGGTTTTTCGTCAGCAATGAATAGAACACTCTTAATAACGTTTGAAGCATCTGTGTCTAATAGTTCCACATCATCTTCGATTGATTTTACGTTTGGAGTACTAATCTTTTCTAGGTCTTTTTGAGTTTCGTTAGACTTTTCAGGCACGTACATACTCTTAGCCATTTCAAGGTTAGCAGCATATTCGCTATCGTCTGAGTAAACGATGGTATCTTCACCAACAGCAGCTGGTGCAGAGAATTCGATTGAATCAGAACCACCCATGGCACCACCATCACCAATGATAGTACGGTAATCTAAACCAACTTGGTCGAAAATCTTACGGTAAGCATCTTCCATTTGGTTGTAGATACGATCTAGGTCAGCATCATCAATTGAGAATGAATAACCATCTTTCATGATAAATTCACGTCCACGTAGTAAACCATTTCTTGGACGTTCTTCATCTCTATATTTTGGTTGGATTTGGTATAACACTAAAGGAAGTTTTTTATATGACTTAACTGAGTCACGAATGATTTCTGTGTAAGTTTCTTCGTGAGTTGGTCCTAGAATGAAATCAGTGTCATGTCTGTTCTTTAGCTTAAATAAAGCTGGACCGTAAGTTTGTAATCTTCCTGATTTTTCCCAAAGCTCCGCAGGTAATACTGCCGGCATAAGAGTTTCATTCGCGTCAATTTCGTCCATTTCCTTACGAATGATGTTTTCAATTTTTGAAATTACTTTGTATGCCAAAGGCAAGTATGCGTACATCCCTGCTGAAATTTGCTTAATGTATCCAGCTCTTAACATTAACTTATGACTAAGAGCTTCAGCACCCTTTGGCGCTTCTTTTAGCGTTGGGATTAACATTTTTGATTGCTTCATAAAAATCTCCTTAAATATGTTCTTAATGGATAAAGTATCTTTGAATGTCGTTAATTGTTACCAGTAGCATTAATACAACTAAGAATGCGAAACCAATAAGGGTAACAATTGTTTCAACTTTTTCAGAAGTTGGTTTTCTTCTAACGGCCTCAATTATGTTCATTAATATTTTACCACCATCTAGGACCGGAATTGGAATTAAATTCATAATCGCTAAGTTAATTGATAAGAATGCGATAAAGTAAACAACTCCTTGTAGTCCTAACTTAGTAGCTTGTGATGTGGAAGCGTATATTGCAACCGGTCCACCTAAGTCGTTTAAGCTAAAGTGACCAGTTACCATGTAAACTAATTCAGACACAAGTTGCTTAGTCATGTTCCATGTTCTGGTAAAACCAGAGAATAGCTTGGTTGTAAAACTAGAATCGACAGTATTTTTAATTCCAATCAATCCATATTTTTTTCCATTGTTCTTTTGTGATTCAGTGGTTAATTTAATTATTTTAACTTGACCATCTCGTTTAACAACTAAAGTTAACTTTTGATCTGGTCTATCTTGAATTGCTGAGCTTATTTCATTCCAATTGTTAGTCTTTTGATTATCGACTTGAACAATTCTGTCACCATTCTTAATTCCGGCATCCCTTGCAACAGAATGTCCTTGAATTGGAGTAGCTGTGTTTTGATTTGAAGCTACCCCACCTTGCATGAATGTCAAAATTGTAAATGCAACAATTGCTAGAATCACGTTATTAACAATTCCAGCAGCGTTGGTTAATAACTTTTTGAATACTGGTGCATTTTGGAATTGAACATCTTCAGGTGCAATTTGGACCTTTGTTCCGTCGTGTTCAACCATTAGCGCATCGTGATTTACTTTAAATCGCTTAACCTCTTCATTGTTATCTTGGTAACCTTCGATAAATAACTCGTGTTCAAGATCAACGTTTGAAACCTCAAGAGGTAACCCATCTAAAGTCTTTTGCTTTTGACTGGTATTAATTAAAATAACTTCATTTTGTTCATTAAATTTAAGTGTAACTGGAGTACCAGGATCTAGTTCCTGTGAATCGTTATCGGCAATCCCAGCCATTCGAACATATCCACCTAAAGGAAGAATACGAATTGTATACGTGGTTTGATTGTGACGATAAAAGAAAATCTTCGGACCCATTCCAATAGAAAATTCTCTAACCATTATTCCTGATCTTTTGGCAACGATAAAGTGGCCAAATTCATGAACAAACACTAAAATTCCAAAAACAACAACGAAAGCTAGTATTGTGATAATCAATTAAATCACTCCTTTACATCTAAATAATGCCAAAT
This sequence comes from Apilactobacillus kunkeei, assembly GCF_001421115.1. Lineage (GTDB taxonomy): Bacteria > Bacillota > Bacilli > Lactobacillales > Lactobacillaceae > Apilactobacillus > Apilactobacillus kunkeei_F. The sequence continues at coordinate 266,387 of NZ_JXCW01000004.1, forward strand.
AGGTGAAGAAGTGGCAAAACAAATAGTAAACTATCAAATCTATCTAAAATTCCACCGTGTCCAGGTAAAATTTTTCCAGAATCTTTAACTTGGTAGTATCTCTTAAGAGCTGATTCAACTAAATCACCAAATTGACCAGCAATTGATAATACAAGAGTTACGATAACAGCAACAAGTAGTGATGTATGACCAACTGAGAAGTAGTACATCCATGCAGTAGCAATGATAGTTGCTAATAATGATCCACAGATTGAACCTTCCCATGTCTTATTAGGACTTACATGTGGAGCTAGCTTGTGTTTACCGAATTTCTTACCGAAAATGTATGCACCTGAGTCGGTTAACCAAACGATAAATAGTGCGTAGAACAACACTGCAATTCCAACATGTCTAGCAGAAATAAAGTAATGGAAACCCATTCCAATGTATAACATTGCTAGTGTGATTACACCGGCATCATCAAATGAAAAAATGTTCTTAGTAACAACATTTCTTAACATCAATAGCATTACTACTAAATAGAACAAAAAGTTAACTGATAGAAATGATGGTAGATCATTAAACCAGTCGCTTGGCGCAATTAATAAAGTTACACCAATAAATGATAGGATTGCTTCTGGTGAAATTACTAACTTTTTCTTCATGATTAGTACTTCAGACATCGCAACAATTCCTAAAGCAATTGCTCCAATTTGAATAAAAATGCCACCCAATAAAACTATTGGCACAAATAATAATAAGGCAATAATTGCCGTTAATACTCTTGTTTTCATAATAATCTCCTAATGTTACTTGTTTTTTAATCCCCCAAAACGACGATGACGTCCTTGGAATTTAGCAATACAATTCATTAAATCTTCTTTAGTGTAGTCAGGCCACTTAGTGTCGTCAAATACGAATTCACTGTAAGCAACTTGCCATAATAAGAAGTTAGATAATCTTTCTTCCCCACTTGTTCTAATTAATAAATCTGGGTTAGCAAATTCACCAAGTGATGAAGTCATTAGATTATCACTAACAACGTCCTTATTAATGTCGTCGACGTTTAAACTACCGTCAGATACCCTTTGAGCAATTTTTTGAACGGCAGTAACGATTTCATCTTGACTTCCATAGTTTAAAGCAAAGTTCAAAATCATTCCATCGCATTCCTTGGTATCCTCAATAGCATCATTGATAGCTTTTTGTGTAGATTCAGGTAATTGATCTACATATCCCATAACGTTAACTTTAACGTTATTCTTTACTAAATCAGGAACAAAAGTAGAGAAAAATTTCTCTGGTAAGTCCATCAAGTAGTTAACTTCTTGATCCGGACGTTTCCAGTTTTCGGTAGAAAAGGCGTACAAAGTTAATGCCTTCACACCTAAATCACTAGCTGCTTTTGTAATGTCCTTTACCACATTCATTCCCTTTTTATGTCCAGCAATTCTTGGCAAATGTCTTTGTTGGGCCCATCTTCCATTTCCATCCATGATAATGGCAATATGTTTGGGAATATTATTGTAGTCAAGTTCTGTGGTAGTTTTCTTCTTAAACTTAAACATATATACCTCGCCTATTAATACAAATAAAGGATGAGAAATAATCCTCATCCCACATTTGTAAAGTTATTTTATTGGATTAATCTCCATTCGCCACGTTTAGCTTCTACTAAAGTTTCGAAATATTTTAATAATTGGTTAGCGTCGTTTGGACTATGTTCACCTAAAAGATTTAATCCTTCACCCGTAGGAATTGGATCACTTAAATCTGTAATTTCAGTTTCATTTTCAATTGTTGCTTCAGTAAACGCAACAATCCAATCATCTTCAATTAATTGTGAAACCACAAAAAAGATGTTGAAATCGTCAGTAACATATACCGGCATAACATAGATTCCATCTTGAATTTCTTCAAGTTGATTACCATTGTAAGACAATGCTTGCTTGGTATCATCGTTCATACTTTCAGATAGTTTGAAAACCATCTTATTGAATTCCTCTGTACCTGGTGTAACTTCTTGTTCTTGCATGGTGACATCCCCTTTTATTAATTTATCCGTTTAGTACTTCCTTTTCTTTGGCAGCAATAACGTCATCTAAATCTTTGATTTGTGAATCTGTCAACTTTTGAACCTTGTCTTCTAGTGCGTGAGTTTCATCATCTGTAAAGTCATCGTTCTTGTTACCCTTCTTTACAGCGTCCATAGCTTCACGACGAACATTTCTAATAGCGACTTTACCTTGTTCACCGGCAGCCTTAACCTTCTTAGAAATTTCTTTTCTACGTTCTTCAGTTAGTTGTGGAACAACTAAACGAATGTTATCACCATCGTTAGCTGGGTTAATACCAATATCAGCTTCAAGGATTCCCTTTTCAATATCATCTAAAGCTGATTTATCATATGGAGTAACCATAATAACTCTAGCTTCAGGAACAGTGATTGAAGCAATTTGGTTTAATGGTGTTGGTGCGCCATAGTATTCAGCAGTAACACCGTTTAATAGACTGGCGTTAGCACGACCTGCTCTAATACTTGCTAATTCTTGTCTTAATGATGCAATTGACTTTTGCATCTTTTCTTTTGCTGTATCTAAAATTTCATTTTGAGTTGCCATACTTTATTTCCCCTTAACTGTAGTTCCGATTTTTTCGCCCTTAACAACTTTTTCAATGTTGCCGGATTCATTTAAGTTAAACACTACTAATGGAATATCATTATCCATTGATAATGAACTTGCTGTAGTATCCATTACTTGTAGGTTCTTGTTAATGATATCCATTTGAGTTAATTCATCAAATTTAACAGCATTTGGATCCTTGTTAGGATCAGCTGAGTAAATACCATCAACTCCGTTTTTAGCCATTAAAATAGCATCTGCATGTACTTCAGCAGCACGTAAAGCAGCAGTTGTATCTGTTGAGAAGAATGGGTTACCTGTTCCACCAGAGAAGATAACAACACGATTCTTTTCAAGATGACGAACTGCCTTTCTACGAATATATGGTTCAGCAATTTGTCTCATTTCGATTGAGGTTTGAACTCTTGTTGGAACACCAAGTGATTCTAAGTTTTCTTGTAATGCTAAACCGTTCATAACAGTTGCTAACATTCCAATGTAATCAGCTTGTGTTCTTTCCATGCCCATTTTTGAACCAGATACTCCACGCCACATGTTACCGCCACCGACAACAATAGCAATTTGAATTCCTAGTTCGTAAACATTTTTTACTTCTTGCGCAATTTTCTTGATTACAGGTGGGTTAATACCGTGACCTTCATCACCAGCAAGTGCTTCACCACTTAGCTTTAAAACAATACGCTTATATTTTAAGTCAGACATCGAATTTCCTCCATTACATGATCGTTAGTTTAATTTTAGCATAATATGAAATTTAAAAACAGTTTATAACTGCAATTATTTAATTATAAATATGTATAAAAAAAGGATACGTATCCGCATCCTTTTTCATTAATTATTTGATTTGTGAGTTAACTTCGTCAGCAAAGTTAGTTTCTTCTTTTTCAATACCTTCACCGACTTCATAACGAACAAAGGCCTTTAGTTGACCGCCGTTTTCCTTAACGTATTCAGCAACAGTCTTGTCTGAGTCCATAACGAATTCTTGGTCAGCCAAACTAATTTCAGCAAGGAACTTGTTTAGACGACCTTCAACCATCTTTTCAACGATGTTTTCAGGCTTGCCTTCTTGTAGGGCTTCCTTCTTTAGTTCTTCTCTTTCAGCTTCTAGTCTGTCTTGAGGAACATCGTTTCTATCTAGGTATTCTGGCTTAGTAGCAGCAATGTGCATTGCAACGTGCTTAGCAACAGTTTCGTCAACACCTTGGATTTGAACTAAGGCACCAATTAGACCTTGGTTGTGTAGGTAGTGACCAAAGCTTTCGTCATCGTTCTTAGTTAAAACAACGAAACGACGTAGAGTGATCTTTTCACCAGTAATTTGAGTAGTGTTGATGATCTTGTCGTTAATAGTTTCACCATCAACGTCAAGTGCTAAAGCAGCTTCAACATCAGCTGGCTTAGCTTCAACAATTTTAGCTGCGATTAAATCGATTAGGTTTTTGAAGTCATCGTTACCTGAAACGAAGTCAGTTTCAGCGTTAACTTCAACGATAGCAGCATCGTTACCGTGAGTAACAACACGAGTTAAACCAGCAGCAGCAACACGGTCACTCTTCTTTTCAGCTTTTGCGATACCCTTTTCACGTAAGTATTCTAGAGCTTTCTTTTCGTCACCATCTGAAGCAACTAAAGCTTTCTTAGCATCCATCATACCTACACTTGTCTTTTCACGTAATTCTTTTACTTGAGCAGCAGTAATCTTTGCCATTGTTATGGCCTCCTTAAGTTTTATATTAAAAAAGGCCGACTCATCCCAGGCCTTATCGGTCCAAAAACATGAGTCAGCCTAAGTGTTCAAACAAAATCAATATTTAAAAAATATTACTTGTCTTCACTTTCATTTTCATCTTTAGTGTCTTCGAATGTGCTTTCGCTAACATTTTCTTCACCTTGGTTACCTTCAATGATAGCGTCAGCCATCTTAGCAGTAATTAGACGAACGGCACGAATAGCGTCATCGTTTGATGGGATAATAACATCAACGTCATCTGGGTCAGTGTTAGTATCAACCATAGCAACGATAGGAATGTTTAACTTGTGAGCTTCGTGAACAGCGATTTGTTCTTTACGAGGGTCAACGATGAACATAACATCTGGAATCTTAGGCATGTCTTCGATACCACCAAGGAATTTTTCAAGCTTGTCAGTCTTCTTCTTTAGAAGAGCAACTTCCTTCTTAGGTAGTCTTTCGAAAGTACCATCTTCAGCCATCTTCTTAAGATCCTTTAGGTACTTGATACGGCTTTGGATAGTATCCCAGTTAGTTAAAGTTCCACCTAACCAACGGTGGTTAACATAGAATTGACCTGCACGTACAGCTTCTTCTTGGATTGAGTCTTGAGCTTGCTTCTTAGTACCAACAAATAGTACAGTAGCGCCCTTAGCAGCTTCATCCTTCATAAAGTTGTATGCTGAATCGATCATCTTAACAGTCTTTTGTAAGTCGATGATGTAGATTCCGTTACGTTGGGTAAAGATGTATTTCTTCATCTTAGGGTTCCAACGACGAGTTTGGTGACCGAAGTGGACACCAGCTTCTAGTAATTGTTTCATAGAAATAACAGCCATGTTAATAGCCCTCCAAAAATAGTTTTTTCCTCCCCGTCAATCTATCAATCCAAAAACTATCAAGAAATAGCACTATCTGAGTTGTCATGACAGGTGTGAATTGGTAATAAATACCGAATATTATTGTATATTAAACTCCAATATTTATCAAGCTAAATATTACAATTTAACAATCTTATCTGATTTACCTGTGTTGATAAGGTCTCTGTTAGCATCCAATGATAGTGTAACCATGTTTCTAACCGCTGTTTCAGTGTAGAAAGCAATGTGTGGAGTAATCAAAACATTGTCTCTGCTCATTAGGTTCTTTAGACGATCATCTGAAATATCATCGAAACTATCAAAGTTAACATTGAAGACACCTACTTCTGATTCATAGGTATCCAAAGCAGCACCTGCTAGTTTACCTGAATCTAAAGCCTTGATTAATGCATCAGTATCAATTAGTGAACCACGAGCAGCGTTAATAATGTATGAACCATCTTTCATTTCTGATAAAGTCTTGTCGTTTACCATGTGTTCATTTTCTTTAACGGCTGGTGCGTGTAGTGAAATGATATCAGCTTGTTTGTATAAATCGTCTGGAGTATCAACGTAGATACCTTGTTTTTCTAGTTCCGGGTTTCTGAATGGATCATATGCAATCACTTTTGCGCCGAATCCACGACAGATATCAACTAATACGCGACCAATACGACCTGTTCCGAAAACACCAACGGTCTTTGAATTTAATTCTTGACCAATTTCAGGAGCCCATCTTAAGTCACCTGAACGTTGCTTGTCTTCAAAACGTTTTGTATTTCTTAGTAATCTCATAATTTCAGTAATTGCTAGTTCAGCAATTGCGTTTGGAGAATATGCTGGAACATTTGTTACAGTAATTCCATTTGCTTTTGCAGCATCAGCATCAACGTTATCTACCCCAACATTTCTTAGTGATAGGTACTTGATGTTAAAACTACCTAATTTATCTAAAATTTCTTTAGTGTATGGTTTTTGTTGGTAAGCAACCACACCATCAAATCCATTAGCTTCTTCAACAGTTGATGAATCAAGTAATTTGGTTTCAACCTTTACTTCTACTTCCGGATTTTTTTGTTCCCATTCTTTTAAATATGGCATTTCATCATTTCTGATTCCATAAGCAATAATTTTCAATACAAAAACCTCCAAATATTCATCGTTACAGTTAGAATTATAACACTTAACTCCGTGTCTTAAAGGCTTAGACCGTATTTAGATAAATTTACCCCATTTTCATTTAGGTATTCTAACTTCTTTACTCTACTTTGATGTTTAAAATGATACTCGGCACTCAAAGCATCATGTTTATTGTCAAAGCTCTCGGAGTATATCATTTCGACTGGTAAATGATTGCGAGTGTACTTGGCACCCTTTCCGCTTTGGTGTTGTTCTAATCGATGTTTCAAATTGGTCGTGTATCCACCATATAGTGAATCATCCCCGCACTTTAAAACATACATATAAAACTTATTCTCCATATAAAATCTTCCTTACAAAATCTGTATATTCGTTTGAATTATCTTTATAAACAAAAATTGGTGGTAGTACCTTGGTTCCACCATTCTTCCCTGCTTTGATTCCTTCAACTAGAATCATGTTTGATTCTTTTCCCTCACGTGGATAAATGTATTGAATCCTTTTTGGCATTACATTATGTGATTGCATGGCATCAAATAGTTCTAGCATCCGATCAGGACGGTAAACAAAGAACGCTTTAGCGTTTGTCTTTAAAAGTCCCTCGCACACGGTTAGGATTTTGTCTAGATTAGTTGTGATTTCATGTCTAGCAATTGCTAAATATGGATTTGGATTTTTCTTACTATCCTCTAAATCTGGAAAATAAGGTGGATTACAAGTTATCACGTCAACAGAATCCTTTTGAACATAATCAAATGTATTATCAAGGTCATCGTTTATCACGGACAACTTGTCATCTAAGTTATTTAGACTAACACTACGTTTTGCCATATCAGCCAGCTTATCTTGTAGTTCGATTTCGTAAATATGCCCATTGGTTTTATGTGACATAAATAACCCAACTGCACCATTGCCGGCACACAAATCGACAGTCTTTGAAGCACTCTTCTTCGGCAACCTAGCAAAGTCTGCTAAAAGTACCGCATCCAATGAGAATGAGAACACATCTGGATTTTGAATTATCTTTATATCATTACTATATAGTTGATCTATTCTTTCGTTTTCCTTTAAAACATCGTCCACTTGAATATTCCACCTTATTTTTTTCTTGCATAAATCAATAATAATAGAATACTATTAAATAATAAAGTACGAGAGGAGTTTATTTAATGTATTCTTTTTTAAAGTTATTATGTAGAATCATTTTATATCCAATTAACGGAATGCCTAAGTTCGAAAACAAACAAAGAATTCCGGAAGGCAATTACATATTAGTTGCACCGCACCGTACATGGTTTGACCCATTGTACTTTGCCCTAGCAGCAAGTCCTAAAGAATTTGCTTTCATCGCTAAAAAGGAACTATTCAAAAATCCACTTTTAGCATACGTATTAAGACATGCAAACGTATTAAGTGTTGATCGTGAAAATCCTGGCCCATCAGTAATTAAGGAACCTGTTAAGATTCTTCAAAACTCTGACAAGTCACTAATCATTTTCCCTTCAGGGACTAGACATTCTCAAGCACTAAAAGGTGGCGCTACTTTAATCGCCAAGCTTTCTAAAGCACCTTTACTTCCAGCGGTTTACCAAGGTCCACTTACATTTAAGAGTTTGTTCTCACGTAAGAAAGCTGTCATCAACTTTGGTGACCCTATCTACTTGGACAAATCAATCAAGCTAAACGAAGAAGGTCAAAAAGCAGTCGAACAACAAATGCAAGATGCTTTCGATAAGTTAGATAAAGAAATCAACCCTGACTTTAAATACGTTGACCCATCTTCAGAAAAATAAGCAATAAAAAAAGACTTAATCTTTGAATTAAGTCTTTTTTTATTTATTTGGCGTTAGCCTTCATACTGTTCATCATTTGATTTAACTTCTTAGCTGAAGGTTTTTGACCCATTTGTAGCATCATTGCTCTTAATTGATCCTTGTTAATTGGGGGATTATCTTTAAGATATTTTTCCATGTACTTACGTGCCATGAAGAATCCACCGATCAAACCTACGATTAAAGCTAAAAGAATTAGGATAATCCATAAGAATGTTGACATAATTCTTCCTCCTCCCGTTAGTTACTATTATTAATTTTACACAACTTAATTATTAAATTCAAAAAAAGTTTTAATCGTCACGTAAACCTTTTTTACGTTGAACTTCCTTAACCTTTTCTGGTGTAACTTCTTTACCTTCTTTATTGAAAACTTGAACCATTTCAATTTGGCTTCTCATGTTTTCTTTAAAGCGTTTTAGGTATTGTTTTCTAAGGTCAGCTCTTTCAGCTTCTTCTTCCTTAGTCAATCCACTTTCCTTAGCTTTGTGTGCTAATTCATTAATACGTGGAATAAGTTTCTTTAAAATTGGATCTTCTGCTTCTGACATTTAATTATCTCCTTTGCGAACATTTGTTTTTATTTTCCCGTTATGCTATATTAAAGCTATTATATTACAAGAAACGGGGTATTTATGTGACTTTTTCAAAAGAAGAAAAGACTTCTAAACAATTAGCTATTTTAGAATTTATCTGGAAAAGAATCAATAGCCAAGGCTATCCTCCTACAGTAAGAGAAATAGGTGAAGCCGTTAATCTTTCATCCACATCAACCGTCCATGGTCATTTAAGTCGCCTTGAAAAGAAGGGTTTTATCGTTAAAAACCCCGCTAAACCAAGAGCACTTGAAATCACCGAAGATGGTCTTAAGAAAATTGGTGTTAATACACACCCTGGTGAAATCCCTGTTTTAGGTACCGTTGCTGCTGGTGAACCAATCCTAGCGGTTGAAGATACATCCGAATACTTCTCAATGCCTGACCAATACGAAAACTCAGATGATGTTTTCATGTTAGTCATTCAAGGTGAAAGTATGGTCAACATCGGTATTTTAAACGGTGATAAAGTCATCGTTAAAAAGCAATCAACTGCTGAAAATGGTGATATCGTTATTGCAATGACTGATGAAAACGAAGTCACTTGCAAACGATTCTTCAAGGAATCTGACCACTATCGCCTACAACCTGAAAACGATAACTTAGCTCCAATCATCTTGGATCAAGTATCAATCGTTGGTAAGGTTGTTGGATTATACCGTGACAGTATTTTTTAAAATACTTCACCTTCATAGTGATATTCAGGCATTTCTTTGAAATCAAACTTTTCAACATCGTCTACCTTTGTTAGATATGATTTTGAGCCGTTTGATAACATCAAGTTAACAATCGCATCTTTTTCATGGAATAAAACAACTGGTTTATCAATTGCATAAGCATACCCAATTTCGAAAGCTGTACCGCTGTCAACATTGTCGTCTACAAAGTCGATAATCGCGATAACGGCATCAGCTTTTTTTATTTCATCCACATCAAGTTGGAAAACATCTTTAGACCATTGGCTACTACCAATTTCTGCCCCGTCATTTACATTTGAGTTTCTTGGGCTAAAGTATTCTGAAACTGAAGGATTGTTATCCAATGCCTTTTCAATTCTTTGAATACGGTCAATTTGTTCATCATCAAAAAATGGTCCTGCTAAATATAATTTCATGTCAGTCTCCTACTTTCTTCCATAAATTCTTTGGTGGTCTTTTACCCCTTCAAGGAAAAATTCCGCCTTATCATTACTAGTATCCAACTTGATATCACCATCAGCGATTGGAATCCAGTTAGTAAAGATTTCTTCGTATTCTTCAACAGAAACTTGTTTTCTTGACTTCAAAGCATTATCTAATGATTTGGCTAATTCATCGTTTCTGAAGTTATCCTTTAGTTTCATTGGGAAGAATTCACCCTGTGCACCTGAACCATAACTGAATAACGCAATACGATCACCAGATTGTAAATCATCTGAGTTATTAATTAATGATAGGAAGTTCAAGTACAATGAACCGGTGTATAGGTTACCAACATTTTCGTTGTAGATTCGACCTAGTTCGAATTCTTTCTTCAAGTTAGCTTGTTGTTCTTCATCGGCTTCATCAATGATTGATCTTAGTGCCTTAATCCCCATCTTTGGATAAGGTAAATGGAATGTCATTGCCTTAAAATCAGAAATGGTTTGACCAGTGATTTCCTTGTATTCATCCCATGTCTTCTTGAAGAAATCAACGTAAACATCGTTTGAATAATGACCATCAACAACGGCTTCTGTTCTGTACAATGGTCTCCAGAAGTCCATTACATCATCAGAATAGAATGTGCTTGGGCCATCGAATTCGGCAATTGAAGGATTGGCAGAAATTACCATGGCAACGGCACCCCCACCTTGAGTAACTTCACCAGGTGTCCTAATACCGTATCTAGCAATATCGGCACCAATTACTAGGGCTTGTCTTTCAGGATGGTTTTGCACATATTCTTTGGCCATTTGAAGACCAGCGGTTGCACCATAACAAGCTTGCTTGATTTCAAAAGCACGAGCTCGACGGTTTAAACCTAACATGTTTTGTAAGTAAATAGCGGCAGATTTGGAGTTATCTACCCCTGTTTCTGTTCCAAAAATAATTAAATCAATTTTTTTACGATTATCATCATCAATAATCTTGATACAAGCATTTGCTGCCATTGTGACAACATCTTGGGTATTTGGAATTACAGCTTGCTTCTTTTGGCCAATTCCAATCAAATACTTGTTTGGGTCTTCGTTTCTAGCGTTAGCTAGATCGACCATATCTAAATACATATCTGATGAGTAAAAACTCATCTTGTCAATTCCAACATTCATAATGATAATCCACACTTTCATATAAATATTATTTTAATTGTACTATGAAACAACATTCTTCACAAAAGAAATAACAAAAAGGCGCACCGTTAAGTGCGTCTTTTTATTTTTCAAATTGCTTTTTAGCCTTTAGAAATGCGTTAGCATAGTAATAAGTTTTTTGGTAGGTTTGTTCACCTGTGTATTGGTTAGGATATTCACCCCAGATTGAGAATGCCGCTCCAATATTGTTCTTGCTCTTAGCAAGATTCTTCTTGGATTGGTCATTCCACATGCTCATCTTCCACTTCTTAAATTCACTAGTCCAAATTTTCTTTGATTCTTTTGTGAATGAAGTAGGATCTGTAATCATGTAAAGGTAGTAATTATTGTAGTTGATTGTCTTAAAGCCAGCCTTGTTTAGTTCAGGCAAAGTGGCACGCATTCTGATGTTATCCTTACGGTCCTTACTTGAACTAACCTCACCAGTTAAACTCCAGTAATTAATCAAGATATCCTTGTGATACTTGTTTAAAACCGCTTTATGGAAGCTATCATTCCACATTTCAAGCTTCAAATTATGTTGCTTAACGTAATCATCAATTGCATTGATGTATTTAACAGCAGCATTTTGGTCACTACGATTATTAATGGTGATTTCATCGGAACCAACAATAATGTGGTATCCCTTTGGTAATAATCCAACATATTCACTCAAAAGTTTCTTAGAAAAATCTAGTGTCACCTTCTTGTGGTAGTACATTTCGTTATAACCATCTTTGTTATCTAATTTTTTAGCTAACTTCTTACCAGCAGATGTGTATGAAAGAAGTTTGATGATTGATTGGTCATGACCAGGAAGGTCAATTTCTGGAATAACTTCAATACCATTCATGTAACCATATTGAATGATATCCAATAATTGATCCTTGGTTAAAAACGCTCTCTTGGTCTTTTTGTTGTAGTAAACACCATTTTTTTCATATGAGTTCTTAACGGTTTGACCCAAAGTAGAACTTTCCACACCATATCTTTCATTATCATTTAAGTGAAGTTGAAGATATGTACCGTGATCTTTTTTAAGTAAATCAATGTACTTCTTGATTGTTGATGGTGCGTAGTATGTTCTTGAACAGTCCAATGATAAACCAATTCGTTTAGTATTGTTATTAGTTGCTGCTAGGGTCTTTTTAGAAAGTGAACCCATTTGAACAAAAATCAAAATTAGAGCAAGGACTGCTCCTAGGATTAAATATCTTTTTTTCGGCATAATCACCACTCTTTTCTTTGCGATTATTATATTTTTTAGTATAGCATTAAAATTTCATAAATCTATCTATTTTCATATTTTGTAATCATTATGAAATAGTTACATGTTAATAATAGTGTTTTAATCTTAAATCTAATTTAAATGTTTGTTTCATTGTCACCTATAAAGATATGGTCAAATATGCTATCATTATATAAGAATAATAGTAATATTAGATTGGGGTATTTGTTTATTTATGAAAAAAACGTCATCAATTTTTATTAAACTAATCTGCACATTGATAAACTTATCATTAATTTTATTTACAATGTTTGGAGTTTGTTCTAACTGGTACTCAGCTGAAACTTACTCAAATAATTTAAAAATAGATTCACTAATTATTATTCAAATCTTGTTTGTATTATTAGCATTAATTCAAATCATTTCATTCTTTATCCGTAAAATAGATTTGAAAAAAGAAGCAATGATTTCTGTCGCATTATTCATATTAGGTATTATCCTTTACATATTACAAACATCAACAATGCAATTTCTTGCATGTATTTTAATTGTTCTTATTTTAAGAGTAATTGATAGAAAATATTTAGTTTAAGTTGAAATACCTAAATAAAAAGCACCCTACTATCTGTATAGTAAGGTGCTTTTTATTTTACATTTATGATCATGAAAATATCGAAAGGAGAGTACAGGAGTCGAACCTGCCCGCCGGTGTTACCGGGTCGTCGGATTTCGAGTCCGATGCATTACCGCTCTGCCAACTCTCCATAAAAAAGGATGCACTAAGCATCCAATAAATTTAGTATTTTAGTAAGCTAAGAATATCGTAATCCTTAATCTTTTCTCTACCCTTTAATGCTTCAATTTCAACAATGAAAGCAGCTCCAACAACAATTCCGCCTAGTTGTTCAACAAGCTTTATTGTTGCTTCAATTGTTCCACCAGTTGCAAGTAAATCATCAGTGATAAGAACTCTTTGGCCAGGCTTTACAGCATCAGAATGTAGGTAAAGTGATGACTTCCCGTATTCTAATCCGTAAGAAGCACTAACTGTCTTACCTGGTAATTTACCTTTCTTTCTAGCTGGTACGAATCCAATGCCTAAATCATAAGCAACTGGACAACCAACAATGAAGCCACGCGCTTCGGGGCCAACGATTAAGTCGACTTTCTTTTCTTTAGCATATTTTACTATCTCATCGGTAGCTTGGTGATATGCTTGTCCATCTTCCATTAATGGTGAGATATCTCTAAATAAAACACCTGGTTCTGGAAAATCTTCGTAACTTGCAATGTAGTCATGCAAATCAAGTGCCATTAGCCAATAACTTCCTTTCATTAACCCAAACAAATGCGAATAGCTTGTTTAAACTTCTCTTTACTAATTGTCAAAAGTTGTTTTTCAGCTTCGATTTGTTTCTCTCTATTCTGGTATGCGTGACTGTTTGATAAATCACTGTTAACCAGATCAGGATTATAATTCATAATTCCATCATTAATATAAACGAAATTTAATTCATTAAATACATCTACCATGAAGATAAATATATCACGGTCAATGCCTAAATAGCGACTAATTTCATCTACTTTATCATGTATCTGAATGTTGTTATGCGTCTTAATGAACTTAAATAGTTTAGCATATTGAGCACGGTTTGGCATCCCCTTTTTAAAAATATAATGATTTTTGAAAAGGTAAAATGTCACGCTATTAAAACTAATTTCACTTAAAGCATCCTGCAAATGTGAAATATCACTAGGACAATCAACAATTATTATATTATCAAATTTATCAAATGAAGACAAATCAGGATATAGGCCAACAGTGGAGTCAGAGCCTACAAATGGACGCAATTTATTGTGTAGTTTTTCGTTAAAGAACAAGTATGCAGCAGCTGGTTCAAACATTTCTTTTGCAACAACTTGTGTTCTTTTATCAACAATTTCAACACCACTGCTGTACATATCATCCAACATGATTTGAATGGTTGTGCGACCCTTCCAGGTATTCTTTTCCAAGTGACCAGCAACCTTCATTGCATCGCTGTTAGCCAATAAGTCATCGGCCAGTGCACCGTTCTTAAACGCTAGTACATTAACCCTACTACCATGATCAACCATTTGGAATTTTAGATGACTATTATCCTTACCCATTGTCTGAACGTTAGTAACGTTTTGTGGTGTAAATTCGAATACTGGGAATTCATTATCAGTACCAAATGGTGCCAATAATTGAACTTGATTAAACAAGTCTTCGTTTACATCACTGCAACTTAAGTCAGCAAAAATGTTTAATGGTGCTTTGACTTGGTCGGATAATTCATGTTCTTTAGCGTATTTATCTAAATGCTCGGTTAAGGCTGTAACATCATCTTCTTTGATGCTTAGTCCAACGGCCATTTCATGGCCACCAAATGACACCATTTGATCTCTCATACCATTGATTGCATCGAATAAATTAAATCCTTCGACACTTCTACCTGACCCCTTTAGGATTCTAGTATTAGTATCCAAGTTCATGACGATGCTTGGTTTATGGAATTGTTCTACCAAACGACTGGCAACAATTCCAACAACGCCTTCGTGCCAGTTTTGACCATATACGACCAACACTGCACTTTCTGGTTGAGTTTGCGCTTGAATGATTGCTTCGGTACTGATGTCTTCGACAAACTTACGACGCTTTTTATTTTGGTCTTCAGTGTCCTTAGCTAATTCTTCGGCCTTGATATCATCAAAGGTTGTTAATAATTCAACTCCGGAACTGGCACTACCCATTCGACCTAATGCGTTCAAACGAGGTGCTAATCCAAAACCAATGCTCTGTTCGTTAACAACTTCTTTAATCCCAGCTAGCTTAGCTAAGCTGTATAAACCTGGGCGTTCAGTGTTAGCAATCATTTGTAGACCATACTTTACAATCACTCTGTTTTCATCGGTTAATGAAACCAAATCGGCAACAGTTCCAATTGCGGCTAAATCCAAGAATTCTTCTGGTAGTTCACCCAATAGTGCAGTGGCTACTTTAAAAGCGATTCCTACTCCTGAGAATTCACCAAATGGGTATTCATGACCAGGATATCTAGCATGCACAATCGCATAGGCATCAGGTAGTTCGTCTGGCATTTGATGGTGATCGGTAATGATGACATCGCATCCCATTTTGTTTGCGACATCAACAGATTCTTTACCGGAGACACCGTTATCAACGGTCACCATTAACTTGGTCCCGTCATTAATTAAACGCTTGTATACTTCAGGATTTGGACCATAACCGTCGGTGAAACGATTAGGAACAAAGTATTCAACGTTGGCACCCAAATTTTCTAGTGTTTCATACATCACCGATGTACTTGTGATTCCATCAGCATCGTAATCCCCGTAAACGGTGATTTTTTCATCGTTTTCGATGGCACTAAAAATTCGTTTACATGCCTTTTCCATGTCGTGCAACAAAAAAGGATCTCTTAGATCACTCAACTGAGGGTTTAAGAAACCATTTATCTTGTCTTCACTGTCGTATCCCTTCTCAATCAATGATTCGACAATTCTAGGGCTAATCGATAGTGATTTCCCAATTGTCGTAGCATCGTTTGAGAGTTTCGTATTCATATGTTTCCAATCAAAATTAGCGGAGATCATCTAATCAATCCTTTTGTCTTAATTATTTTTTTCAAACGGTATATCGACTATATCAAAGTCCTTAACAACCTTGGTGTTATTAAAGACAGTCTTTGCTTGATTTTGTAATTCGTAAGCCATCTTACCAGTGTATCTTGCTGAAACGTGAGTAAGTAATAGACGGCCAACATTAGCCTTAGTTGCTAACTTAGCAGCTTGCATGTTGGTTGAATGGTAGTAGTTGTGAGCCAATCTGCTTTCGCCCTTACCAAATGTACTTTCATGAACCAATACATCGGCATTTTGTGCCAAGTTGTAGCTGGTTGGGTTGCTTCTAGTATCACCAATAATGGTAACTGTTCTACCCTTTTGAGCTGGTCCAATGAAGTCTTGGCCATTAATTTCTCTACCGTCATCTAAAGTAACAGTTTCACCATTCTTAATCTTTCCATATACCGGACCAGATGGAATGTTTGCTGCTTTTAACTTATCGACTAGTAGTTCACCTTGGTGGTCTTTTTCTTCAACTCTAAAGCCATAACAAGTAATTTGGTGATCTAATTCACCCATGGTTACCTTAAATTTATCATCTTCAAAAACAACACCTGGTTGTGATAATTCTTCAAAATTAATCTTGTAAGAAAGTTTAGTTTGAGATACTGATAAACTCACACGAACAAAGTCGGCGATTCCTTTTGGTCCATAAATTGTTAATGGAGTGTCACCACCTTGGAATGAACGTGAACTTAATAGACCTGGTAAACCAAAAATATGATCACCATGTAAGTGGGTAATGAAAATTTTATTGATTTTACGAGGCTTTAAGTTAGATCTCAAGATTTGTTGTTGAGTACCTTCACCACAATCAAACAACCATACTGAGTTGCATTCATCCAATAGTTTTAATGCTGTTGCAGCCACATTTCTAAATTTACCTGGAACCCCTGATCCAGTTCCTAAAAATTCTAATTGCATAAATTCATTTTTCCTTTTCTATTCGTAATATTCGATATATAAATTGTAGCACATAAAAAAAGATGGGATTAGTCCCATCTACTTTTATTAGTCCACAAATGAGAATGTGAAGTCTAGAATTGAAACCATGTCGCCGTCTTTTGCACCATGTTCTCTTAATGCGTCATCTACACCCATTCCCTTAAGCTGTCTTGCGAAACGTAGCATACTTTGGTCGTGAGTTGTATCTGTCATTTGGAATAGACGTTCAATCTTCTTACCGTATAGAACCCAGACACCGTCTTCATCACGTCTGATGTTGAATGGTGCTTCTTCATCATCAGCATTGTATTCAACTTCTTCATCAACGTCTTCAACGTCAGTGATTGGGAACTTAGGAGTAGTTTCCAATAGGTCTGAAGTCTTAGAAATTAATTCCTTAAGGCCTTCATGGGTGATTGAAGAAATAGCCAACACTTCGTGAGCTAATTCGTCATCCTTGATTTGTTCTTTAAATGTTTCTAGATTTTCAGCAGCATCAGGCATATCCATCTTGGTTGCTACCACGATTTGTGGTCGTTTTAGCAGATTTTCATCGTACTTAGCTAATTCATCGTTAATCTTCTTGTAGTCAACGTAAGGATCTCTTCCTTCTTGGCCACTCATATCAACTAAGTGCAAGATGACACGTGTTCTTTCAACGTGACGTAGGAATTGGAAACCTAAACCAATTCCAGATGATGCTCCTTCAATTAATCCAGGTAAATCGGCAATTACGAAGTCTCTACCGTCGTCTAGTCTAACCATCCCTAGGTTAGGTACCAATGTTGTAAAGTGGTATTCAGCAACCTTAGGTTTTGAACTAGTGATTGTAGATAGTAGTGTTGATTTACCAACTGATGGGAATCCAACTAATCCAACATCAGCTAATACTTTAAGTTCTAAACGAATGTTTAATTCTTCACCAGGTTCACCGTTTTCGGCAATTTCTGGTGCTGAGTTCTTAGCAGATGCGAAGTGGGTGTTTCCACGACCACCACGTCCACCTTTCAATGCAACATATTCATCATCCGGATTTACCAAGTCAAATAACAATTGGTTGGTATCATCGTTATATACTGATGTTCCTTCTGGAAGATAAATATATAAATCATCGGCACTCTTACCGGTCATTCGTTTATTTCCACCGTCTGCCCCGTTTTTAGCGGCAAACTTACGCTTATATCTGAAGTCCATCAAGGTGTTCATCCCTGTGTCCACAGCAAAAATAACGCTTCCTCCGCGGCCACCATCACCACCGGCAGGTCCACCGTTTGGAACGTATTTTTCTCTTCTAAAGGCAACGATTCCGTTACCACCTTTTCCTGACTTTACATTAATTTTTACTTGATCAACAAACATGTTATCTCCGCTCTACTTTTTATTTTATACATAGTATAACTTTATTTTTAAAGACCGTAAACAGTCCACATCATTTTTCAATATTATTTAATGAGTATTTGATATTCTTTGCTGTTTTGGTATTAATCCCTAACGCCTCAATTTCGTTAATTGGCGCGTTGGCGATTTTCTTCATTGTCTTAAACTTGTTCAACAACTTACTTCTAGTCTTTGGTCCAACTCCCTCGATTGTATCAAGTTCTGAACTAAGTGAATGCTTAGTGTGAACTTGGCGATGGAAGTTAATCGCAAATCTATGAACTTCGTCTTGAATTCTTTGAACAAGATAGAATGCCTGACTCTTTGGATTCAATGAGATATGTTCATCCAATTGTCCAAACAATAAATCAGCAGTCTTATGCTTATCGTTTTTAACCATTCCGGCAACCGGAATTTCCAAACCTAACTCGTTTTCCAAGACATCCTTAACGGCATTCAATTGGATTTCTCCACCATCCATTAGGATTAAGTCTGGTAAGTCAGCATGTTCCTTCAAAAGTCTTGTGTATCTTCTTCTAATAACTTCTCTGGTACTTGCTGATTCATCAGCGTGATCTTCGTTTTGGAGTTTGTATTTACGATAAGCGTTCTTATTTGGTTTCCCATCCACAAACTGAATCATGGCTGAAACAATGTCAGCCCCTTGAATATGTGAGTGGTCAAAGGCTTCAATCGTTTTGGCTGAAGAAATGTTCAAGGCCACCGCTAATTCATCGGCAGCACCCTTAGTCTTGATGTTATCTAGTTCCATTAAACGGAACTTTTCATCCAAGACTAACTTGGCATTCTTTTGGGCCATATCGATTAAGTCCTTCTTTTGTCCCCTTTGTGGAACCCTCACCTGTGTCCCAATCGCTTCTGAAATCAAATCAGCATCCAGTTCTTCTGGAATCAAGACTTCCTTTGGTGTTTGGTGATTTTCTTCAGAATAGAACTGACCAATAAAATCTTCCATTGTTTCGACTGGGTCATCGACAATTGGGAAACTACGCTTAACTCGTTTCAATAAACGAGCTTGTCTGATAAAGAATATTTGAATTGAAATCCATCCGTGGTTCACATAGTAATTGAAAATGTCACGAGGTGTGGTGTCATTTGAAATAATCTTTTGTTTTTCCACAGTGATTTCGATATACTTCAATTGGTCCCTGATTTCAGCAGCACGTTCATATTGTAATGAATCAGCCGCAATCTTCATCTTTTCGGTCAACATCTTCTTGGCAATTCCCACATCACCATTTAAAAATGACTTAATGTGGCGAATTTGGTTTTGGTATTCAGACTTAGGAACCTTTTTAAAACAAGCTCCCAAGCATTGTCCCATGTGATAGTAAAGACAAGGTCTGTGTTGATAACCATTACATCTTCTCAATGGATAAACCTTTTGCAAGAAGTGCAAAGTTTCATCAGCAGCATATACGTTTGGATAAGGACCAAAGTAGTATCCACCGTCTTTTTTAATGGTATTAACAATCTTTAATTGTGGATCACGTTCGTTTGTAATCTTGATATATGGGTATCCACCATTACCTTGTTTTAACTGAATGTTATAGTAAGGTCGATGCTTTTGAATCAATGTAATTTCTAGTAGGAATGCTTCTTTGTCATTAGTTGTAATAATGGTTTCGAAGTCCCTAATTTGTGAAACCAGCTTGGCTGTCTTTCCCTCATGGCTACTCTTAAAGTATGATCTAACACGATTCTTTAGATTCTTTGCCTTACCAACGTAAATAATCTTACCTAGTTTATTCTTCATCAAATAACATCCAGGTAAATCTGGTAATAATCTAAGTTTATGCTCAATGTGTGAAGTTGCCATTTTATCACCTCGTTTGAAAACACTTCAATATGACAAATTCGATTTAATTTGCTATCATATACCATAAATAAGGAGATGCATAATTATGGGTTTAAATATTCAACGTAACAACGACTTAAATGCTATGTTCGATAAGTTTGCCAAACTGGACACTAAGAACGAAGATCGCGATAAATTTTTAAAACGTAAAGATAAAAAATCAACCGATAAAAAGAAAGAAAAATAATATAATTTAGGCATCACAATTAAATTGTGATGCCTATTTTTTATTGTTTATTTAGGCGGTTAATATTGAATTCAGCAATTTCTTCAAAATCAATATTGTTCCATTCTGCAACTTGAGATAGGTACCAAAGTACGTCACCCATTTCCTTAACTAGCTTTTCACGATCTAGTGAATCGCCATGGAAAGTGTACTTCTTAACTAGGTCAACAACTTGACCAGTTTCACTAGCTAAACCTAGTGCACAGTTAGTTAAGACTTGTTCATTTCCGTGTAATGTTTTGTTTGCAGCTTTTTGGTAATCGTTAAATTCCACTTATTTTACCCCCGTTTTACTTTCAATCCATTTCCAAACTTCTTCTTTTCCGTACTTACTTAAAGCAGAGAATAATTGTATTTCATCACCGTCGTTTAAGTCAACAGTCTTGTTTAAAATACTTACTTCTTTATTCCACTTGCTCTTAGGAGTCTTATCCATCTTAGTAGCCAAGACTAAAGTTGGAATGTCATAGTATTTTAGAAACTCGTACATTTGCAAGTCATCTTGACTTGGTGCACGTCTACCGTCAATTAATAAGACAACCCCTTTTAGTTGTCTTCTAGTGGTTAGATATGTTTCAATCATTTCTCCCCATTTAGCACGTTGTGCCTTTGAAATTTTCGCATAACCATAACCTGGAATATCAACAAAGAATAATTTTTCATCTAAGTTATAGAAGTTCAATGTTTGAGTCTTTCCTGGTTTGTTAGAGGTTCTAGCATAACCGTTACGGTTAATTAACACATTGGTTAAAGAAGATTTTCCCACATTGGAGCGACCAACCAATGCAATTTCTGGATATCCATTACTTGGGTATTGTTTTGGTTCCACCGCACTGATATCGATATTGACGTTGTGTACATCCATCTTAATTCACTCGTTTCTGTAATTTTATAAATTAATTTTACCATAAAAAAGGCACCTTCATAAATGCATTTACCACAAAAATACCTTTTAATTATTTAAAAAAACAAAAGGCCCTACAGTGTTAAACACTGTAAGGCTTTTTATTATTGAGCTTCTTTTACAATCTTTGGTTCTGATTTTTTCAAAACAGAGTCAGCAGTAACGATAACTTTCTTAACGTCCTTATCGCTTGGTACTTCATACATGATATCTCTCATGGTATCTTCCATGATTGATCTCAATCCACGAGCACCGGTCTTTCTTTCAATTGCTGTGTGAGCCATTTCCTTTAGCGCATCGTCTTCGAATTCTAGTTCAACACCATCGATTGACATTAGTTTCACGTATTGCTTAACCAATGCATTCTTAGGTTCGGTTAGAATTCTAACCAAGTCTTCTTCACTTAACTTGTTTAAGGCAGTAAGAATTGGTAAACGACCGATAAATTCGGGAATTAGACCAAATTGTAGCAAGTCACTTGGGATAACGTGTTGCATGATGTTATCATCGTTAACTTTAGCTGCTTCACTGGAATCAGTACCAAAACCAATGGTCTTGTCTCCTAAACGGTGTTTTACGATGTCTTGAATACCGTCAAAGGCACCACCAACAATGAATAAAATGTTCTTAGTATCAATTTGAATCATTTCTTGTTGTGGATGCTTTCTACCACCATTAGGTGGAACACTAGCAACAGTACCTTCTAAGATCTTCAATAGCGCTTGTTGAACACCTTCACCGGAAACATCACGTGTGATTGAAACATTTTCAGATTTCTTAGCAATCTTATCAATTTCATCAACGTAGATAATTCCCTTTTCAGCTCTTTCAACATCAAAATCAGCATTTTGAAGTAGCTTTAATAAGATGTTTTCAACGTCTTCACCCACATAACCAGCTTCGGTAAGGGTTGTAGCATCTGCAATTGCAAATGGAACGTTTAAAATACGAGCTAGTGATTGAGCAAGGTATGTTTTACCTGAACCAGTAGGTCCAATTATTGAAATATTACTCTTTTGTAGTTCAGTATCGTCGTCATCATCTAAGTTATTAACACGCTTGTAATGGTTGTATACAGCAACCGCTAAGGTCTTCTTAGCTTCATCTTGACCAATTACGTAATCGTTTAACTTATCAACGATTTCCTTTGGACTTAATGATTTGATTGTTGTATCTGCATTTTCTTGTGCTAATTCTTCGTCGACGATATCTTTACATAAATCGATACATTCATTACAAATGTATACGCCAGGTCCCGCGACGATTTTCTTTACTTGATCTTGTGATTTACCACAAAAAGAACAAGTAATGGGGCCTTTTCCTTCATTATCTTCAAACAAAAACTTCACCCCTATATAATTCCGATATTATTTTAAATAATACCACATTATTAATGTTGATAACATCATAATGCTTTAGTTTAAAAAAGGTCCAATTAACGAATTGTTAACTGGACCTTTAATATTAACAAAAGTAGAAATTATTTGTTAATTTTTGACTTTGGTTCTTGTTTTGCGTTGTCAGTGATTAACTTAACAGCGTTTTGGATTGAAATATCATGTTTCAACATGTCTTCAGTTAAAGCACCACGTACGGCTTCTTCTTTCATACCGTATTGAGCAGCTAAGTCCTTAACTTGTTGATCGATTTCTTCTTGTGAAGGAACGATGTTAGCATCCTTAACAATTGCTTCTAATACAAGGTTAGTCTTAACACGTTCGTCAGCACCTTGAGCAAATTGTTTCTTCAAGTCTTCTGGCTTAGTACCAGTTAGTTGGAAGTACATTTCAGCATTGATACCTTGTTGTTGCATGCTTGCAAGGTATTGATCCATTTGACGTTGAACGTCTTCGTCGATCATTGCTTGAGGAATTTCTTTAACAGTAGCGTTTGCTACAGCACCCTTAATAGCTTCGTCTTCAACTTGAGTTTCACCTTCGGCCTTCTTTTGGTCCTTTAGTTGGTCCTTAATCTTAGCCTTTAGTTCTTCTAGACTGTCAACATCTTCGTCAACGTCCTTAGCAAATTCGTCATCTAGTTCAGGCATTTGCTTTTCTTTAACTTCGTGAATCTTAGTCTTGAAAGTAGCTTCTTTTGATGCTAATTCTTTAGCTTGGTAATCTTCTGGGAAAGTTACCTTAACATCAACATCTTCACCAGCTTTGTGGCCAACTAGTTGGTCTTCAAAGCCTGGGATAAATGATTTTGAACCTAATTCTAGTGAGTAGTTAGTTGCTTGGCCACCATCAAATTGTTTGCCGTCAACGTAACCATCAAAATCGATAACAACAGTGTCACCGTTTTCAGCAGCCTTGTCTTCTTTTAGAACAAGTTCTGCTTGGTTCTTACGCATGTCTTCAATCTTAGCGTCTACATCTTTTTGGTAAACACGAGTGTTTGGTTTTTCAACAACGATTCCTTTGTAATCACCTAGTTCTACATCTGGCTTAACAGTAACGTTAGCTTTTAGAACCCATGGTTGATCCTTTTCTAGACTATCAATGTTAACTTCTGGTTGAGCAACTGGTTCAATGCCAGTTTCCTTGATAGCTTCACTGTATGCTTCTGGTAAAAGAATGTTTAAAGCGTCTTGGTATAGAGCTTCTTCACCGTACATTTCGTTAAATACTTGGCGTGAAACTTTTCCCTTACGGAAACCAGGAACAGTGATGTTTTTCTTGTTCTTGTTGAAGGCTTGATCTAAACCTTCTTTTACTTTGTCAACACTAATTTCGAATGTTAGTTCACCGTCATTAGTGCCTTTTTTTTCCCATTTAGCTGACATTATTTTCCCTCCGACATGAAAATATAATTTTTACAATTTTCTTCTAATTGCGCACCTCTATATTTTAACGTAACACAAGTAAAAAGTAAATAATTATAGGTCTTTCGCTTATTTTTATGTACAAAAAAAGATCCAGATAAAAATCTGAATCTCTTTTTTAGAATTGATTATTCTTCGATGTCTGAAACAACACCGGCACCAACAGTGTGACCACCTTCACGAACAGTGAACTTAGTTCCCTTTTCGATGGCAACTGGCTTAGTTAGCTTAACGTCAAATTCAACGTTATCACCAGGCATAACCATTTCAACACCGTCTTCTAGTTCGATAACACCAGTAACGTCAGTGGTGTGGAAGTAGAATTGTGGACGGTAGTTTGAGAAGAATGGAGTATGACGTCCACCTTCTTCTTTACTCAAAGCATATACTTGAGCTTTGAATTCAGTATGAGTCTTGATTGAACCAGGAGCAGCGATAACTTGACCACGTACAACTTGTTCACGGTTTACACCACGAAGTAACATACCAACGTTATCTCCGGCTTCACCTTCGTCAAGAGTCTTACGGAACATTTCTAGACCAGTAACAGTAGTCTTTAAGATGTCTTCAACAAGACCGATGATTTCAACTTCGTCACCAATCTTAACAACACCACGGTCGATACGTCCTGAAGCAACAGTACCACGACCAGTGATAGTAAATACATCTTCAACAGGCATTAGTAATGGTTTTGAAGCATCACGTTCTGGAGTTGGGATGTATTCGTCAACGATATCCATTAAGTGTAAGATAACATCTTTTTGTTCTTGGTCGTCTTGTAGAGCCTTTAGAGCTGAACCACGAACAACTGGAATATCATCACCAGGGTAATCGTATTCTGAAAGTAATTCACGTACTTCCATTTCAACTAAGTCAACTAATTCATCATCGTCAACTAAGTCAGTCTTGTTTAAGAATACAACGATGTATTCAACACCAACTTGGCGAGCTAGAAGAATGTGTTCACGAGTTTGTGGCATAGGACCATCAGTTGCGGCAACAACTAGGATGGCACCATCCATTTGAGCGGCACCAGTGATCATGTTCTTAACGTAGTCAGCATGTCCTGGGGCATCAATATGAGCGTAGTGACGCTTTTCAGTTGAGTATTCAACGTGAGCAGTATTGATTGTGATACCACGTTCACGTTCTTCTGGAGCAGCATCGATTTGAGCGTAATCAGAAGCGTCTGCTAGACCCTTTTCTGAAAGCACTTTAGTGATAGCTGCAGTTAAAGTAGTCTTACCATGATCAATATGGCCAATAGTACCAATATTTACATGGGGTTTTGTTCTTTCATAATGTTCTTTTGCCATTTATGAAAACCTCCTATAAATTTCGAAAGATTTGAGTTAGCGAATGCCAACTCATCTTTATGATTTATTATACTACATCTTCTCAAAAAGACAAAATCACATATCAGTCTCAAGAAGAATTCCTTTAATATTATAGCTACTGTATTTTTATTTGTAAACACAAAAAAAGCATATTTAACAATTTTATTCTATTTAATTGAATTAAATTGTCGCTTTATAATTTCGATTAATTTTACATAATCATCATTATCATCTTCAGTGTACTCTTTTGCACTTAGATATGCCTGTATTGACAGGTCATACCACCTGTTTGCATCCAGAATTATTTCATCATTGAATGGGTACATCAAAATTGATTGATGTTGGAAATAACTACTTAATAACATGAACTTTTCTGGATCCATCATGTACTCGTCAGTTAATCGATTAAAGATAAGTTGATATGATTTCATATCTTGAAGTGATTCAATTTCACCCATCTTAACTTTCTTTGTCTTTCCATCAATCCACATCATGTCGACGACCTCTTTTGAACCGACCTTTCTTAACGTGTCGATTACCTCTGCCTTAATCACAGATTGGACAAATGGGTCCATCAAAACAAAGCGACTGTATTTTAAAAATTCATCGTATGGTAAATGTTGTCCATTTAAGAACGATTCCTTTTGCCAATACATCGTTTGCTTACTACTTATATGGTAGAACTTTTGTGCAAGTTGATGAATTTCTTCACTTGAATTACTTCTAAAAGAAGCTTCGCTTT
Source organism: Apilactobacillus kunkeei (assembly GCF_001421115.1). GTDB lineage: Bacteria > Bacillota > Bacilli > Lactobacillales > Lactobacillaceae > Apilactobacillus > Apilactobacillus kunkeei_F. The sequence continues at coordinate 292,613 of NZ_JXCW01000004.1, forward strand.
CTTCAATTAGCTTTAAGCCATCATTGTTATAGCTATCGTTGGCCTTAAATGTTTCAACAATTTCTCTAGATTTAATGTATTCATTGTTCTTCAATAACACATTAATCATCAATAAAAAGTCCTGCTCGTTTGTGGTAAACGCATTTGGATTTTCCATGACTTCTTTTCTTGCCTCAACATATTGCTTTAAGCTAAAAAGAGATTGAACTAATAATACTTCAATCTCATCGCTTGTCTGATCTTCTAAGTAATTTTTGGCTTTGTTGATAGCTAGTTGATATTGTTTATCATCAATGTTTGATGCAATATCCTTGGCTATTTGTGAACTATGTTCATCCATTAAAATCACTCCGAATAATTAACCTTATTTATTTTTGTGGACGCTTCTTTTTATGATGTTGGTTTACTTCCATAATAACTGGAAGAATTACCGGACGACGTTTTGTCTTATCAAATAAGAAGTGACTGATTTTTTCTCTTACTGATTGCTTCAAGTGGCTCCAATCAAATTCCTTGTTATCAAGGTTTAATTGAATGGTCTTGGAAACAATTTCAGCTGCTTCATTCATTAGGTCCTTGTTTGACTTAACGTAAATGAATCCTCTTGAAGTTATCTTAGGACGAGAAATGATAATCTTTTTCTTTCTATCAATTGTAACAACAACGATGAAGATACCATCTTCTGATAATACCTTACGGTCACGTAAAACGATGTTACCAATGTCTCCGACACCGATACCATCAATCATAGTGTTACCTGCTTCAACAGCGTTACCATGGTGGAATTTAGCACCATCGTATTCGATAGTTTCACCCTTGCTTAGGATTAAAATCTTATCTTCGTCTACACCCATGTTAGTAGCAGCACGTTTGCTTTCGTTCATCATCATGTATTCACCACTAACTGGAATGAAGTATTGTGGTTTCAACAAGCTGATTAGCATTTGGATGTCCTCGGCACTGGCGTGATCTGAAACATTTAGGTCGTTTGAAATCACCTTAACTGTACCGTCTGCTTGATATACCATGTCATCAGTCTTAGCCATGCTGTTATCCATTGCTGGAGATGGTGAAGTAACGATTAGTACAACGTCACCAGATTCGATGTTGATATCCTTTTGTTGTTGAGCGGCCATTCTTTGAACTAGCTTGATTGGTTCACTAACTGGATTAGTTTCCAATACAACAATTTCGTCGCTTTCAAGCTTCTTTAGTTCTTCGATGTCTTCAATTAATAAGTCTTCTGCTACATTAATGTATCCAGAATCAATTGCTAGTTTGACTTTAGGATCTAGGTGCTTACCAACAAATACTTTTCTTTCAGACTTTGCAGCTGCGTCAAATACTTGTTGGATTCTTAATAGGTTAGCAGAGTTAGCTGCAACAATCACACGACTCTTACTATCTTCGAAAGTATCAAAGATGTATTGGCTAGCTTGAATTTCGTTTGCCATTGGGAATGGATTATCCGCATTTTGTGAGTCTGCTAATAAAGCGATAACCTTCTTGTTACCAACCTTTGCGATTGAACTGTAATCAGTTGCAAACCCGTTACGTAATGATGGATCAAACTTAAAGTCACCAGTGTATACGATTTGACCTTCTTCAACAGCCAATGAAATTCCCATTGAGTCAGGAACTGAGTGACTAGTCTTAAAGAAAGTAACTGTAACGTCATCAAAAAGAATTTCACTCTTTTCGTTTATTACGTTGAAGTTGTTAAACTTCTTTGATCTTTCATTATTCTTAACTTCGTACTTAGCCATTTCAATGGTTAGTTTTGATCCGAATACCGGAACATTGAATTCACTGACGAAATATGGTAGTGCGCCAATTGAATCCATGTCACTATTAGATAGGAAAACTCCAATAATCTTTTCCTTGTTTTCACGTAAGTATGTGAAATCAGGAATAACTACATCAATTCCTAACATATCATTTTCAGGGTATTTTAGACCGCAATCTAAAACATAAATCCCATTGTTAATCTCAACGGCATATAGGTTCTTGCCACTCTCCCTTACTCCTCCTAAGGGAATAATTTTTACACTATTTTTCATGATTCACCTCATATAATTTTATGTATATTTTTTATTATGAAATAAAATAATTATTTTCAATACGATCTCATTTAACTATCTATAGTGTATCATACTTTTAAATTGAATAATAACTGATAAGTGCATATATGTATGTATAAAAAAATGGAACCACTCATAGAGCAGTTCCATTTTAAAAATATTAACGACGTAGACCTAAACTCTTGATTAAATCACGGTAACGTTGAACATCTGTGTTACGTAAGTATCTTAGTAAGTTACGACGGTGACCGATTTTCTTCAACAAACCACGTTGTGAATGGAAATCCTTCTTGTGTTCTTTCATGTGACCATTAATTTCGTTAATGTCAGCAGTTAGTACAGCAATTTGTACTTCAGCAGAACCAGTGTCACCATCATGTCTAGCATACTTCTTGATGATGTCGTTCTTTTCAGCTTGTGTTAGAGCCATTGTGTTTCCCACCTTTCAAAAGTAAATATACCAGATACTGAGTAAAGCGCCAGATGAGAGCAGCGACAAAACTAAGTATCGGTACTGTAGTTTTAAACTACGTTAATCATACTACTATGATTACCTGAAAATAGCAAGGTAATATCCTTATTAATGTGATCGGAGAAATCCGAATTATATAATTCTATTGCTTTTTTAAGTTGTCTTTTGTATAATAAAAGTCGTTGAAATTTAAGGATTTTAAATAAAATTCGACTTTTTTGGAGGTGAATTTCATGCCTGTTATTAAATCTGCTATCGAACGTGTAAAAACTAATGAAAAAGCAAACAAACGTAACGCATCTCAACTAAGCAAGATGAGAACTGCTGTTAAGAAGTTTGAAAAAGCTGATGCTAACGCTGACAACCGTGAAGAACTATTCAACAACGCTGTTAGTGCATTAGACCATGCTAAGTCAAAGGGCTTAATCAAAGCTAACACTGCTGCACGTAACAAATCACGTCTAGCTAAGTTAAACAAGTAAAAAGAACTCAGTTTTAACTGAGCTTTTTTTATTCCTAAAAAAGGACATCTCGTTTGAGATGTCCTTTTTTGTTTATCCAATTTGATTATCGACAAATTTCAAAGTGAACATTTGAAATAGTAGTTCTGGTGATTCTGGTGTTGATTTTAGCTTTTCTTCCACATCAACTAATCCTAAATAGGCATCCCTCAAACTACTAAATTGATACTTACGCACATTTTGCATTGCCAGTTTCACTCTAAATGGATGTACCTTTAGCTTTTCCGCAATGTTTCCCTGGCTATATCCCTTACGGCTTAACACATTCACCTGTAGTAATAGTCTAAACTGTGATAACAAGACCGCATTGATTTGTAATGGTTCTTGATCTTCCACGATTAGGTTACGGTATAAATCGATGGCGTTTTTGGAATCCTTCTTCATTACGTAATCAATTAAGTCAAAAACGTTTTGATCCAACGACTTTGCAACCAAGCTGTCAATACTGTTCTTAGTAATGACCTTATCCTTTTGACAGTATAGGAATAACTTAGGGAGTTCGTTCATTGCAGATGATAAATCGTTAGAAACTCTGCCTAGTAATTCTTGAAGAGCATCCCCTTCTACCGTGTAACCATTACTCTTAATGTTGTTGGCAACGTATGATTGGATGGCACGATCATCTAGTTTGGTTAAATCGATTACCTCTGCATTGTTTTTCAACTGCTTGGTAACCTTTTTTCTAGAATCTAGTTTGCCGTATGGTGCCATGATGACCATGACCGTACTATCAACCGGGTGGTTAACGTAATCAATAAAACTATCGATGTCCTGATCTAAGGTCGACTTACTACGTTCACCGGTTAAAAAGTACGGATTATTTACGACAACCAATCGCTTTTCACCAAAGAATGGCAAACTTTCTGCATCCCCCACAGCAGTGGCGATGTTTTGACTTTCCATGTCATAACTAGCAAAGTTCATGGTTCTTTCTTCTTCCGGAATTAATTCCACGAAGTGTTTCTTAATTTCATTAATTAAATAGTCTTCTTTACCTAACACTAGATATATTGGGTTAATATTATTGTTTTTAATTTGTGTTAATAGTTCGTTTACTTTCATTACTATTCCCCTTGCAATTTAAATATCCAGTGATTTCCTAATAATCCATATTTATATGATATCATACCCTGTTTTTGTGTGGTCACGTATGCTAAATTATTATCCTTTAATCTTTCAAGCATTGCAACACTTGGATGGTGATATCGATTGTTCCTACCAGCGGAGATAATTGAAATTTTGGGATGAATGAATTTTAAAAATGCATCACTGCTGGATGTATCACTACCATGATGACCCAATTTCAAATAATCCGCTTTTAGCATCGGATATTTTTGCATGATGTCACTCTCACCACTTGATGGCAAGTCACCCATAAACAACCAACTGTGATTTCCTTGCATGGTTCCCAAGACGACCGAGTCCTCGTTTTTACCAAGGCCACTTGCAAAGGGATGATAAATGTTAAACGGAAAATCAGGTAACTTTTGATTGGCTTTAATTAACACTAGTTTTGTTTTATTCAAATAAGGGCGGATTTTTCTCATTATTGATGGATTGTTCTGCAAACCATCCCCAACAATAATCCGGTCAACCTTTAAATCCGCTAAGATTGCGGGAACATCCCCTGTGTGATCAGCATCCTGATGACTCAACACTAGATTATCAAGATGATTAATACCAATACTCTTTAGATAATTAATCGACGTTTTTTCCGCCTGATAGTTCACCTTACTATTCTGCCTGCGACCAAATTGTAACTTACCACCCGTATCAATCATGGTGATTGAATGGTTAAACGGCTCGCGAATTAAGATGCTATCACCCTGGCCGACATCGAAAAAGGACACCTCACCCTGAACTGGATAGTGAATATACATAAATGTGATTAGATACATACATATTAGCATCGATACTCTTTTAAGACTCACTCTATCGATTACCAACAAAGTCATTACCAATAATATTGTAGCCACATACAGATTGGGTTTACCAAAATTAATCTGCCCGGGTAAATCCCCCAGCCAATTGACGGCAGTATCAAAGCTATTCAATATCACCGCCACCACCGAACTAAACCATCCGGCAATTGGGTACGTAATGACCGCAATTAATATCATCGGCATAATCAACGCCGAAAATATCGGAATCACTAAATAGTTGGCCAACATCGTTAGAGCATGCCACTGAAATAGCTTGTATATAATAAAGGGTAAACTGACCAAGTTCATCATCACCGTTTGCTTGAGCGGATTCATCTTATTCGTATAAATCAATCCGAATGCCAAAGCGTAACTTAGTTGTGAACCAAACTGCAACAACATATCCGGCTCAATTATTAAATTGACCATCAAGGTAATCGCAAAGACATCCAAACCGGTCAATCGCTTCTTTAGCATTAACGCAATAATGCCGATTTCAACCGTTAATATTGACCGCATCAATCCAATCGATGATCCGGCAATGACGAAATATGTTGGCAGAAATATCAAGGTAATCCACCGAGTCTTCTCCCTGGTCACACGAAATAATCCCAGTATCATTTTCAAAAGGTTCACGATGTAAAAGACATGCAAACCAGAAATACTAAATAAGTGAATCAACCCCAATGTCTTCACACCCGATAGTTCATCGTTGAAGGAATTATCCATGACGCCTAAAAACAGACTACTGGCATAGAGGTTCAGGGGATGTGGTAACTGGTTCGTGTATTTCAGCATTAGCATCCGTAAATAATGAAGACTATCAATGATTGAAAAACGATGTTGTTCTTCTACACTATTTAGCTGCTTAACAGTCAATCGACTGTAGACACCCATGCTCTCGTAGTATTCTTTGGCATCAAACTGGTTAAAGTTTCTGGCCTCATCAAACGGCTGGACGACTCCAGACACATTCATGACAATTGGTTTAAAATATTGCTTTATCCTCTTTGCGTCATTGCCGTAGACCATTATCTGTTTACCGGTATCAGTAATAGTGCCAATACCATAAAACGAGTCGTCACTGTACTTAATATTGTCTGGATAAATTAAAACACTTTGCGTTACTGTTTGTTGTCCTTGAATTTGATTAGCTTGATTTTGTTTATATCTATACCAGCAAACCAAACAAAAAATAACCACCATGACGGTGGTTATTTTTATTACTAACGCGTTTTTTAATCGAATGATTCGAATCATCCATAGACAAAAAAGCAGTAGACCTAACTTTAAATCACCAAAGAAAATAATGCTTAATATTCCAATCGAAATCGATGGAAAAATATATAAATTATTAATTTATTTTGGTAAATAAGAGCTAAATTCAATTTGTTTGATTGTTTCTTCATCCAAGATTACTTGATTCAATTCGACGTTATTTTGTTTAATTAATGACAATGCATATTCATCATTGTGGTAGTTTCTTAGGTAGTTAATCTTTTTGATTCCCGCTTGTAATAATACTTTGGTACAAGGAAGACATGGGAAATCAGTTACATAGATTTCTGAACCATCGGTTGATTCACCGAATTTCGCACATTGAGAAATGGCGTTCATTTCGGCATGAATTGTTCTTAGGCAATGGCCGTCTCGCATGTAACAACCAACATCAATACAGTGTTCATCCCCTGCAACTGATCCGTTATAACCACCGGCAATAATACGTTTATCTCTTACGATGGTTGCTCCAACAGAAAGGCGATTACAGGTACCACGTGTTGAAAGTAAAACAGCTTGTAGCATGAAATATTGATCCCATGGAATTCTGTGTTTAGTCATAATTAATTACTCTCCCTCTTTTACTACTATTCATAGTATAGCAAAGATTACACCTCTAAAGAATCTTTTAATCTTTCAAATGTCTTATCACCGAATCCACTAACCTGTTTGATTTCATCGATTGAGTGAAAACCGTTGTGTTGGTTACGATAATCAATTATCTTTTGCGCTTTCTTTTCACCCACGCGATCAAGTTTTTGGAGTTCATTTAAATCTGCGGTATTCAAATTAACTTTGACGTTATTAGCAGAATTACCGGTGCTCGTATTATTCGAACTAGCAAACGATGAACTACCGGCTGCGCCTTTTTTATTAACAACGACAACATCTTGGTCGTTTAATACCTTGGCTAGGTTAACGTTTTGTTCATCGGCATCCGCCTTAAAGCCGCCCGCTTCCTTGATGACGTCGGTAACACGGCTGTTAGATGGGATTGGGTAGACGCCGGGATGCTTAACCTCACCCTTAACATCAATATATAGGTCTCCTGAAGCACTACTTTGACTTTGAGGAGATGCTGATGAAGCCACGACACTACTTTGTTCAGAATAATCGGTTGCTACGTTATTAGCATCATTGCTGTTTTGATTCATGATTAAAATAATAACTAACCCTAAACTAAAAGCGATTAGCAATAGACCAATCAAAATTTTATATGCATGTTCGTCAATTATTTCTTTTATCTGCGTTGAAAAATCTAATATCTTATTCACCGTTTCCTCCTTTCTAAAACTTAGATACGAAAAAAAGGAATGTAATTTATTCAATTACATTCCTTTTATTTTATTTTTTTCAATGCATTTAAAGCATCACTGAATGAAGTTACCGGAATAACCTTCATATTTGGTGCGTACTTCTTCGCTGTTTTAACCGCAAGTTGGTAATTAGTCATATGTTGATCTTCATACTTAAGCACTTCTTTGGTTGGCTTAACGTATGGTGCTAAGAAATACTTAGCGCCAGCATCTCTGGCCGCTATAATCTTCTTATCGATTCCGCCAATTTCACCAACATTCCCATTTTCATCAATGGTTCCAGTCCCCGCAATATTTTGCGAGTGTCTAATGTTTTGTTGAGTTAGTTGACCATAGATTTGAAGTGAGAACATCAATCCGGCAGATGGTCCACCCACTTCACCTGGATTAACATCAATTGGAATCTTCGTAGAAACTTGATTGTCATCAGATAAAATAATACCAATTCCAGCTTGGTTGGTACCAGCTAGCTTATAGAGTTTTCTGGTAATTTGAATTTTCTTCTTATTACGGTAAACCGTTAAGGTCATCTTTGAACCAATCTTCTTGGATTTCACATAGTCTCTAAACTGAGCAGAGCTCTTAAACTTATGCCCATTCAAAGAAACAATGGAGTCACCAGCCTTAATTTGATTGTAGAAGTTAGAATTACTATCAACAGCTAGCACGTAGATGCCACGATATTTCAAATAAACATCTTTTTTGGCGTAGTGAAAGGCATTATAAATTGCGTTGTTAATTGCACTTTCCATGTAAACATTTTGCAAGTTGATATAACTTTGTTGATCTTGGTTACCAGTTACATCGCTAATACTTTCAATTGTTTGGTGCGGATTAAACTTGGCAACAACGTATGATGCAATTGATGCTTGTGATTCACTCACCGTGGTAAACATGAATTTACCTTTGAACTTATCACTGTGTCCCTTGATTGAAACAACTGGTTTTAAATTAGGAGATGTTCCGGGACTTTCAATATACTTTGGTAGAAATGGAATATTAACAAAAATCGCAAGTGCGGCAATTGCCACAAAAAGTGCGATTAATTTATTCCGTCTGTTATTTTTAAACATTAACTTAACTTCTCTTTCAATGCCATAGCAACGTTTTGTGGTACATAAGGAGTAATATCTCCGCCAAAATGAGCAATTTCCTTAATTAAACTAGATGAAACAGATTGAAACTCAGGACGTGTAATCAAAAAGGTTGATTCGATTGTGTTATCCAAGTTGTAGTTCATTGAAGCAATTGAGCTTTCCGCATTAAAGTCACTAGAGTTACGAAGTCCCCTGACAATTACGGTTGCGCCTACCTGTCTAGCAAGATCAACTGTTAATCCATCAGCAGAAGTAACTGAGACATTTTCAATTCCTTCGATATTGGGTTTAATTAAACTCATTCTTTCATCATAACTAAAGACGCCATTTTTACTGGTATTCTTTGCCACAGTAACGACGACCTCATCAAACATCTGGCTTGCGCGCTTAATTAAGTCCAGATGTCCCTTAGTCAATGGGTCGAAGCTTCCCGGGAAGATTGCTTTTGTCATAACTATCCCCTCTTTATTCTGTAAATAGAAATAATGGTAATTCCATACTTCTTTTGTTTGACCATGTCGTAACCTTCTACATCATCTTTTAAAACAACGTTATCATCAGTTTCACAAATGACAATTCCATCCTCATTAAGCAATTCTTTTTCCTTAATGATATGTAGTTGGTCGACCATCTTTTGGTCTTTGTATGGTGGATCCAAGAAAATGTAATCAAACTTATCATTTTGTTCAGCAAAACGATTTAATGCCATGTCTGAATCCATCTTGTAAATTCTAAAGGCATCCATTTCCTTGGTCATCTTAACGTTTTCTTTGATGGTCTTGATGGCTAGATATTGGTGATCTACCAATACCGCACTATCAATTCCCCTAGATACTGCTTCGATTGCGACCGAACCAGAACCTGCGTATAAATCTAAAAATGACCCACCATTGAAAAATGGGCCAATCATATTGAATAAGGATTCTTTCACTTTATCGGTTGTTGGTCTTGTCTTACTACCTGGCACAGGCTTAAGGCTGCGACTACCAAATTTACCTGAAACAACTCTCATTTATCCAAACTCCTTAATAATCTTCATCATCGTCAACATCTTCGAAATCACCTTCAAGTGATAGTTCACTAGAAAGACGTTCGTAAGGTGTTTCTTCAATTTTCTTCACAATTTTTAAACTACTAATTTTTTCTTTAATCCAATCGTAGTTATCAGCATTTACATACATAACCACGTAGTGCATTTTTTGTGAGACATAATATATTAAGCCATATTTTTTCAATTGTCTGACTTGTTTAGTTGAATAAACATAAACAATTAGGCTTTTTCTGTTTTCGATTGTATCTGTCAAAAAATCACCTCCACTTTAATAACGGATTCTTCTAGTTTTTTGAGTTTTTTGTTTTGCACTAATTACCAAAATCATTCCAATACACAATGCTAAGGTTAACATACTAGATCCACCATAACTAATGAATGGGAAAGTAACCCCGGTGATTGGTAGTAAACCAATTACACCACCGACGTTGAAGTATGCTTGAACCAACATGTATGTTCCAACACCATAACAAATTAAAGTATCGTATGTATCGTTTGAACGAATACCTAGTTGGAATGCTCTAACAATAATTGTAAGTAATAGGAATAGGATGAACAATACCCCAATTAGTCCTAATTCTTCGGCGATAATCGCCATGATAAAGTCGGTATTTGGTTCAGGTAGGTACCCAGTCTTTTGAATACTGTTTCCCAATCCAACACCAAAGATTCCACCATTACTTAATGCGTAGTATGAATTAACCAATTGTTGTCCAATTCCGTTGGCGTATTTAAACGGATTACTGTAAGCAGTGATACGTTGGATTTGGTAAATACTTGTTCCGTCTTTAAATACAAAGGATAAGATTTTTAGTGATATCCATCCAAATAATAATCCAGCAGATGTAAGTAAGGTTGCACCTCGCCAATTAACTCCGGATCCAAATAGGATTGCAAACATAATTGCTAAGTTAATAACGGTACCACCCAAGTCTGGTTGGATAAAAACTAAGAACAACATAACGAAGATTGAAAAAACTTGGACATGTGTTCTTGATTTTTCACCGTTAATGATTCCTTCTTCTCGAGAAGACAAGAATTGAGCCATTCTCAAGATAATATATACCTTGGCAACTTCGGCTGGTTGCACATGCAAAGGACCGATTGGAATCCATCCGGCAGAACCGTTAACTGAATGTCCAAATGCCTTTAACAAGATCAAGGCAACAAACAATACGATAAAGAAGATTCCTAAAAACTTAGCTTTTCGGACGAATTGATTGTTCCCAGCTAAGCAAATCAGAATAATCGCTAAGCTGACTACCACAAACATACTTTGTTTGATTAAGTATCCAGTAGGTGTTCCACCAATTTGCGTTGCAACGTTTGAACTTGCTGAATAGACCATAATTATTCCAATTACAGATAGTAGTAGAAATGGAACAAAAATGTAGTAGTCCATTGCATTAATATTGAATTTCATTCTTTTCCAGTGCTCTGATATATGCCACTTGTGCCAATACTCGACGATTTTGCGTATCATATTTTTACATCTCCAACGTAACCTTTTAATATAACTAACATTATAGCATATCTACACTATTTGCTTTAGTATTTTAAAGACAACAAAAAAGGATGGACAAAATGTCCATCCTTTTTATTAAATGCTAAAGTATTAGCTGTTGTGACGCTTGCGCTTAGCTTGCTTTTCACGTTCGTTAGTGTTTAGAATTTCTTTTCTTAGACGAACGTTTTCTGGAGTTACTTCACAAAGTTCATCTTCGTTCAAGAATTCTAGTGATTCTTCTAGAGTTAAGTGTTGTGGTTCCTTAATCTTAGCAGTTTCATCCTTAGCAGAAGCACGAACGTTAGTCATTTGCTTACCCTTAGTGATGTTAACTGAGATATCGTTGTCACGACTGTTCTTACCAACAATCATACCTTCGTATACTTCAGTACCTGGATCTACGAAGATAGTACCACGGTCTTCTATACCCATAGTAGCGTAAGTAGTAGTCTTACCTTCGTTAATTGAAACTAAGGCACCGTTTCTTCTACCTGGGTTCCAGTTCTTGATAACTGGTTGGTAACTATCGAATGTATGGTTCATGATACCGTAACCACGAGTGATTGATAGGAATTCAGTTGAGTAACCGATTAAACCACGAGAAGGTGCAAGGAATGTCAAACGAGTTTGGCCGTTTCCAACACTTTCCATGTTTTGCATGTTACCTTTTCTTTCAGATAATGTTTGGATGATAGTACCTGAGTATTCGTCAGGAGTATCGATTTGAACTGATTCGAATGGTTCACATTGTTGACCATCAACTTCTCTAATAATAACTTGTGGACGAGAAACTTGTAGTTCGTAACCTTCACGTCTTAAGTTTTCAATTAAGATTGATAAGTGAAGTTCACCACGACCAGATACAGTCCATGAACCTGGTTGGTCAGTTTCTTCAACACGTAGAGAAACATCAGTGTGTAATTCTCTTTCTAGACGGTCTTGTAGTTGACGAGCAGTAACAAACTTACCTTCTTTACCAGCAAATGGTGAAGTGTTTGTACCGAAAGTCATTTGTAGAGTTGGTTCGTCAATTCTTAGGATTGGTAGAGCTTCTTGGTTTGATGGATCTACAACAGATTCACCAACGTTGATTTCTTCCATACCTGAAACGGCGATTAAGTCACCAGCTTTAGCTTCTGTGATATCTAATTTCTTTAGACCAAAGAATCCCATAAGCTTTGTAACACGGAAGTTTTGAGTTGAACCATCAAGCTTCATAACAGTAACGTTATCCCCAACCTTGATAGTACCTCTAAATACACGACCAATACCGATACGACCAACGAAGTCATCATAATCAAGCATAGCAACTTGGAATTGTAATGGTTCGTCTGAGTTGTCGATAGGAGCAGGAATAGCCTTGATGATAGTGTCAAATACAGGCTTCATAGTGTGTTCTTGAGTTGATAGGTCTTCATCGTAACTTGAAGTACCGTTCATAGCTGAAGTGTAGATAACAGGGAAGTCTAGTTGTTCATCATCAGCACCTAATTCGATGAATAGGTCTAATACTTCATCAACTACTTCACTAGGACGTGAACCTGGACGGTCAACCTTGTTAATAACAACAACTGGAGTTAGGTGTTGGTCTAAAGCTTTCTTTAAAACGAAACGAGTTTGTGGCATAGTTCCTTCAAAAGCATCAACAACTAGTAGAACACCATCAACCATTCGCATGATACGTTCAACTTCTCCACCGAAGTCAGCATGTCCTGGTGTATCCAAGATGTTAATTTGTTTGTCTTGGTATCTAACGGCAGTATTCTTTGAAAGGATTGTGATACCACGTTCCTTTTCAATATCGTTAGTATCCATGGCACGATCATCAATTTGAACGTGTTCGTCTAAAGTATCTGATTGCTTTAGTAATTCGTTAACCAAAGTTGTCTTACCGTGGTCAACGTGGGCAATAATAGCAATATTTCTAATATCGTCTCTTGTCTTCATTATTAGTTTCCTTCCCTTCGAAGCATAAATATTTGTTTCTTTAATACTTAGCAACTCGGACCAAGTTTATTACATTAAATAATTAAATTTGCATAAAAAAACTGTGACATCAGTCACAGTCAGAACCGTACTTAACAATATTAAGTATGTCCTTTTGTGCAATCTTCGTCGCTACCAATACAATGTCTGATGATACCACATCAATTATATTTCCGTCAATATCAGACACCTTAATACCAAGCGTATCACAAAGCACTTTTCCAGCTGCAATGTCCCATGGCTTTAAAGTAGAAATATATCCCACTATTTCGCCCTTCAAGACGGCAATAATCTGGATGCCGGAACTACCATATATTCTGGCACCTTCGCTGGCTTTAGAGATTGCTTGCATGTTTTTCTCATTATTTATTAATAATGGTCCACTTAATCCCATTAATCCTTCTGATAATGAAATATCTTCTGGTGGATTAATTTCGGTATCATTTTCATAAACTTTACCATCCCAATTGTGATAAAGTTTGTCATTCATAACATCTAAAATATAGCCGAGTTCTTCTTTGCCATCGATGTATAAAGCTAACATTATCGCAAAATGATTGTGCTGCTTTACAAAGTTCATTGTTCCATCGATTGGATCAACTATCCACACGTGGCCATCTAGATTGGTAACAGCATCCCCAAAGCCCTCTTCACCTAAAATGTGAGCCTCTGGATCAAATTCCCTAATTTTTTTGATAAAGAACTGTTCGTTTGATTTATCGACATCGGTAACTAAATCAGTTCGACCAGACTTAGTGGAAACATCATGAATCTGATTAACTGAACTAACGGTGAATTCACGAATTTCCTTAAACCAAGACTGAATTGCCTCGTCTGCGTTTTTTAACCATAAATCATTCATACATATCTTCCTTAAAACAAATTACATTCTTATGTTTTTAGTCTTAGCCTTAGTGGCTGCTTGAAAAGTTCTATAAATGCTGTAATCAGAGATGCTTTGAAAATCACGGTCAATTTGCTTTTGTTCCATCTTAGCAGGATTAATCTCCCTAAAACGGTTGTATAGCTTGACTACCTTTTCAGCATTAACACCATTGACGTCTTCGTATGCACTTTCTACAGCATTATATAAGGCCATCATGTCCATTAATTCTTCTTTGGACCAATCAGGAAAAATTGGATAAGAATAGTTATTCATAATCATTCCTACTTACTTTCTAAAATTTCATCAATTATTTCATTAGTGTATTGTTTGGCATCATCGAAAGCTTGTTTTTCTTTGTCAGATAATACTAATTCTACAGTTGGAACCAATCCGGTTTGGTTCAACATGATTGGTTCACTGGTCACTGCTATTTTACCATCTATTTGACTAACATGTCCTACACTTGCTAAACACGAGTTACCCATGTAAAAGGCATCCAAGATCACTCCAATTGCCTTTGCCTGGATTACTTCGTCACAAGGTGTGTCAGATTTATTGATGATTTCTTCTGCTTTGGTGAAGATTTCAGTGCTAAACATATTGTTAGGGTTGGCTAGGTAGGCCAAAATTGGTGATTGACCAATGTATGCGCGACTCCATGAGATTAAGTTCTTGGATTCACTACCTAATACACTGGCGTTAATATCGGATAAACTGATATCAAAGTAACGACGTAGTGCGTGTTTTAATAGTAACGTCTTTGCTAGCATCCCCGTTGATACAACCTTGTTATTTTCTTTACCAGAAAACTTGGTTGCAAAGTATGCGAAGACTTCATCATGAAAACCATTAACGATAATCTTTCCGCTAAACCCTTCTTTAATAACTTGATTTAGTGACTTTCTAAAGTGATCTAAGTAAGGTGATAAGAATGAAGTAACTTCGCTTTTTTCTTCAACTGCTTCCTTTGGAAAATCATATAGGTACATGTACCCGTCAAAGTCATGATAATCCATTTTGTCATCCGCTAATTTGACTTCAAAATGTTCACATAGCAAATTGGATTGAAGTTGATTGATAAAATCATTCATCTTTAAATTTGCGATAGTTAGGTTAACTGGATAATCCACTAAAATCATGAATTCAATTAGTGATTCAATTCTTTGCTGCTCTCCATCAACTACCAAATTAGTTTTCATAATGAGCCTCCGTTTAATTTAGTACCTGTAATTATACCATTTTCTAAAAATAAGCAACTCTTATGTATCATATTAGTATCATATAATTTCCGTTAATATGTTATAATACAATAATAAACTTTTTGGGAGGTCATTTAAGTGATACTAATGAAAGACATCGTTCGCGATGGAAATAAAGTATTAAGACAACAAGCTAAACAAGTTAAATTCCCACTTAGCGCGGAAGACAAAAAATTAGCTGAAGACATGATGGAATATCTTGAAGTAAGTCAAGATCCTGAACTTTGTGCCAAATATAAACTAAGAGCTGGAGTTGGTCTAGCTGCACCTCAAGTTGGTGTATCAGAAATGATGGCTGCTGTACTAGTGCCAAACGACTTTGAAGGTGAAGGCGAACCAATCTTTAAGGATGTCATTATCAACCCTGTCATCCTATCAAGCTCAGTTCAAAGATGTGCTATCACTGAAGGTGAAGGCTGTCTATCAGTTGACGAAGACGTTCCTGGCTTCATTCACCGTGCTGCTAGAATTACTCTTAAGTATCAAGACGTTGAAGGTGCTGAACACACAGTTAGACTAAAAAACTATCCTGCGATTGTTTGCCAACACGAAATTGATCACTTACACGGAACTCTATTCTACGATCACGTTGATAAAGAAAATCCATTCTCAAAAGTGGACAATGACTTGTTCATCGAATAATCAAAAAAGACCTAACATTTTGTTAGGTCTTTTAATTTACTTTATTTAATTGGCGCATATCTAACACATACTCGTATGTCGCTGCATTTAATAGGTATGCTAAATCGACATGGACCTGATTGTCCCTTACAAACGAATCGGTTAACACCACT
The DNA here is from genome assembly GCF_001421115.1 of Apilactobacillus kunkeei. Classification (GTDB taxonomy): domain Bacteria; phylum Bacillota; class Bacilli; order Lactobacillales; family Lactobacillaceae; genus Apilactobacillus; species Apilactobacillus kunkeei_F. Next base: position 308,783 of record NZ_JXCW01000004.1, read on the forward strand.
TCATGGTTAAATCTTTTCGATTGATTTGCTTCGTCAATTGCTTCTTTAATTTGATTGATTAGTTCATCGTTTGATTCGTCAGTTTGGCACTTAGAAATCACATATTCGAAAGCGTATATGTTTCTTCCCCAAATATTGGATAAATCATGGACTTCTATAATTTCATTTTTTTCCTTTTCTAAGAGGTTATTAACCAATCCATTTAATATTTTTAATGTTTGATTATGACCTTTATCAATTGGCCGCGTAATGAAGAAATAATGGATCAAATTGTACGCTATAACAGCGACAATAAAGCCAATTACAATTTCTACAAAAAGTGGCAAAATCATCGCCTCCTTGTAAATAATATCTGATTTCATTCTATCATTTTATCAAATTATTGGTTACTATACTTATCATTATTAATATGATAAAATTAAAAACAATTAGATGTGTATTACACAATCGATCGGTAAAAAAAACATAGAAGGAGATTTTAATTTTTATGATATTTAAAGTTTTATACCAAGAAGATACTAAGGCTAATCCTAAGAGAGAATTCACAAAATCACTTTATGTAGACTGTGATACAGAAGTTGAAGCAAGAGAACTTGTTGACAAGAACACTGATCACAACATTGAATTTATTGAACCTCTTGAAGGTAACCACTTGGCTTACGAACAAAAGAGCCCAGATTTTAAAATTACGGAGTTTAAATAATTATGAACAAACTAAACGTCAAAAATAACGAAACAGCTATTTATGGCGTTGGTGGACTTGGTGAAATTGGAAAAAACACTTATGGTGTTCAATTTCAAGATGAAATCATCTTAATCGATGCAGGGATTAAATTCCCAGAGGATGATTTATTAGGGGTCGACTACGTTATCCCTGATTATCAATACCTAGTAAAAAACAAGGACAAAATCAAAGCATTAGTTATCACCCACGGACATGAAGACCATATCGGTGGTGTTCCATACCTAATCCGCGATTTAAATGTTCCCATTTACGCTGGTCCATTGGCGTCAGCATTAATCAAGAACAAGTTAGAAGAACATGGATTATTGAGAAGTACTGAAATTCATGAAATTAATCCACAAACCGTCTTAAAGTTTAACAAGACAAAAGTTTCATTCTTCCGTACCACCCACTCAATTCCTGATACTTTAGGAATCGCGGTTCACACCCCTTCTGGAGTGATTGTCGAAACCGGGGATTACAAGTTTGATTTGACCCCTGTTACGAGACAGCCGCCTGATTTACAAGAAATGGCAAGATTGGGACGCGAAGGTGTCCTATGTCTAATGTCGGATAGCACAAACGCTGAACGACCTGTTTGGACTAAGTCAGAAAGTTGGATCGGTTCTGCAGTTGAACACATCTTTGATGAAGAAACTGGAAGAATCATCTTTGCGACTTTCGCATCAAATATTTCAAGAATTAAGACAGCTTGTGACGCTGCCCTAAGGCATGGTAGAAAGATTGCTGTTTTCGGAAGAAGTATGGAAGCTGCAATTGTTAATGGACAAGAATTAGGATACTTAAACGTTCCTGATGGTACATTCGTTGACGCTTCAGAATTACAATCTCTTCCAGCCGAAAAGACCCTTATCTTATGTACAGGTTCTCAAGGTGAAACTATGGCTGCCCTTTCCAGAATTGCTAATGGTACTCATAGACAAATCGCAATCCAACCAAATGATACTGTAGTATTCTCAAGTAACCCAATTCCTGGTAATAAGGTTAGTGTTAACCGTGTTATCAACGAATTGGAAGAAGCTGGTGCTAAAGTTATTCACGGTAAGATTAACAAGATCCATACTTCTGGTCACGGTGGACAAGAAGAACAAAAGCTTATGCTTAGTTTAATGAAGCCAAAATACTTCATGCCTATTCACGGTGAATTCAGAATGTTAAAAATTCATACTGAACTAGCGGAACAATGTGGTGTTCCAATGGAAAACAGTTTCATTATGAAGAATGGTGATGTATTAGCACTAACCAAGGATTCAGCTAGAATTGCTGGTCACTTCGCTGCCGGAGATGTTTACATTGATGGTAACGGAATTGGTGATATTGGAAACGTTGTTTTACGTGACCGTCAACTATTATCGGAAGAAGGACTAGTTGTGGTTGTCGCTACAATTAACCTAAAAGATCAAGAAATTCAATCTGGTCCTGACTTACTATCCAGAGGTTTCGTATATATGAGAGAGTCTGGTCAATTACTAGACGAAGGAAGACGATTAGTATTTAGAACTATTCGTCGTGCTATGCGTAACAAGAATGCCAACGAATCAAGCATCAGAAACGCTATCATCGATGATTTACAAGAATTCTTATATAATAAGACCGAAAGACATCCTTTGATTTTACCAATGTTAATTATGAATAAAAAATAATTTCAAAATGATGCTTATTAAAAACGAATTCTTAATTGAATTCGTTTTTATTTTTACATAGAAAGGAGTATTTAAGTTGAACAATGATTATTTAGTCATCTTCAATCCAGTGGCTAATAAAAGAAGAGCTAAACATCAATGGCCCGAAATTAAAAAGCAATTGGACGCAAACGATATTAAGTACCGTCTAAAGATTACTAGACGCCCTCTTCACTGCGTATCCATTATTTCGCATTATTTAGTTACATCATTTAGAAGTGACTCACTACCTAAGGCCATTATTGTGATTGGTGGAGATGGAACAGTTCATGAAACCATCGAAGGGATTAATGCTGCTCAATCAAAGAATGAATCAATTCCAAACGTACCGGTATTAATCATTCCAACCGGAGCTAACAATAACTTCTACACCCACATGAAGCAACAGCATAACATGAATAGTAACTTCATTGAACAAATCAAGAACCACCATGTTGAAAATCATGAAATTGGTTTATTCGATGAACACATTAAAAAGCAACGTGGTATCTTCTTAAACAATTTAGGAATTGGTTTAGATGCCAATGTCTTTAACCTAAAAAACAATTTCATTTCACATAAGATCAACTTAAAGACCAGAATCGAATACTACCTTTCAATCTTCCCTACTATCTACAACCTAAGCACATTTCCTGTAGATATTAAGGCTAACGGTGAAAAACATAAGATTAAAAAGGCATTCATGGTGACTGCTTTAAATCATGACACTGATAATGACGTTGAATTACTAGTCTTAACTAGAAAAAACATTTTCCAACTATGCTACGTAATCATGCGTGTGTTATTCAAACGTGAGTTAAAAGTGAAGTCTGCTTTTAGAATCACAAGCGATAACATTCATGTTGAAATCCCATCTTTGGAATACGCTCATGCCGATGGTGAAACATTGGGAAGCCGCTTTTACGATATCGAATACCGTAAAACAAAATATCCATTTATATACTAAAAAAAGAGTGATATTAATCACTCTTTTTTTATATGGTAATTCCACCAGTAACTAGTTCATAAATCGCAATTACGGCTAAAATAACCAATGCAATCGCTAATAATTTTTCTAGTTTGGTAAAAATACGATCTTTTTTATTATCGACCTTTTGTAAGTAGCAATAAGCTGGTAGCCCTGCCGCAAACAAGATGGTGGTCAATAGAATGTAGTTTAATCCAGCTGCATAAATCAACCAAATGGAATATGCACTGGCGATAATTCCAAGAATTAAATTACGTCTACGGTCGCTAGCACCCTTATCAAGGTAAGAATACTTAACTTGGTATAATGCTGAAAATGCATAAGGAATTAGCACAGCTGAACTTGAAATTGATAGGAACAAGTTGTAAGCACTTGATGCTAGGAAGAATGAAACCATGAATAATTCAACCAATACGTTAGTAAAGATTAGTGAATTAACGGGAGTTCCGTTCTTGTTTTCCTTAGCAAAGAATTTTGGAAATGATCCAACCTTTGCAGCTTCATAAGGCACTTCTGCAGCAAACATTGTCCATGATAACCATGCACCCAATACGGCGATGATTAATCCAATGTTTACGATGATGGCACCCCACTTACCCATGACGTGTTGTAATAAGTCGGCCATGGCCGGTTGACCCAATTGTGATAATTGAGCTTGGTGCATAACACCAAATGAAAGTAAGGTTACCAACATGTAAATCATGGTTACGGCAATAATTCCAAGAACTGTTGCTCTACCAATGTCTTTTCGCTTCTTAGCGTATCCTGAGAAGATTACCGCCCCTTCGATACCTGAGAATACGAAGACTGTAACTAGCATTGTACTCTTAACTTGCCCCAACATATCTGAGAAGCTAAATGGTTTGCCATGCATTAACCAGAAGTCGCTGGTAAATACGTTTAGTTTGAATGCAGTAATCATAATAACGATAAACAAGAAGATTGGAATCAACTTGATAATAGTAATAATTGTGTTAATAAATGATGCTGAATGAATTCCCCTTAAAACAAGGAAATGACCAACCCATAGAATAATGGTAGCAGCAATAAATGATACTAAATTATGACCGTTATCAAAGATTGGGAAGAAATAAGTTAATGAACTCATCAATAGAGTTGCATAACTAATATTTCCTAACCAAACTGATAACCAGTATCCCCATGCAGAGTTAAACCCGATATAATGACCAAATCCAGCATCAGCGAAACTGTAAATTCCAGCTTGTAAATCTGGTCGTTTGTTAGTTAAATTTTGAAATGTGAATGCTAAACAAAGCATCCCAATGGCTGTGATAATCCAACCAACTATCACTGACCCAACACCAGCTTGTGATGCCATGTCGTGCATAAGGTTGAAGATTCCTCCACCAATGATTGAACCAATAACTAAACCAATTAGTTCCGTTAAATTCAGCTTTTTAGCGGAATCCTTCATTCTATCTCTCCTTTTTTAAACGATTGAAAACAATTTACTATTATAACGCATTTAAACCATGTTTGTCATATAAAAAAGGAGCAGTCTTTTACGACTGCTCCTCTTTTTAAATTTATTTTTTCAAAATTTCGTTGATACGTGTTAATTCATCTGCGGTGAAGTCTAAGTTATCTAAAGCCTTTAGGTTTGAATCTAAATGCTTAGGATCAGATGCTCCAGTCACAACACTGGTTACGACTGGGTCGTGTAATAACCAAGCTAAACTCATTTGAGCTAATGTTTGGTCTCTGTTCTTAGCCAATTCATTTAATTGGTTTAAACGTTTTACAACTTCATCCTTGTTTTCCATCATGAAACTGTTAGTAAAGTGAAGTTTCAAGTCATCAGGTAATCCATTTAGATACTTGTCAGTTAGGATTCCTTCAGCTAATGGACCGTATGCAACTAAACCGTCGTTATTTTCTTTTAACGCATCGATAGTTCCGTCTGTTTCTGCAGAACGGTTTAACATGTTGTATGATGCTTGGTTAACAACGAATGGTGTGTGTAATTCCTTGAAGTACTTAATGATTTCGCGGGTTTGTTCACCATTGTAGTTAGAGATACCAACATATAATGCTTTACCAGATCTAACAGTACTGTCCAATGCTTCGGCAGTTTCTTCTAGACTAGTGTTTGGGTCAAAACGGTGACTGTAGTAGATATCTACGTAGTCTAGACCCATTCTTTCTAGTGATCTGTCCAATGCGGCAATCAAAGTCTTTCTAGCTGAGAATGAACCGTATGGTCCAGGCCACATGTGGTAACCAGCCTTAGTAGTAATCACTAGTTCATCACGGTATGGCTTCAAGTCGTTCTTGTAGACTTGACCAAACATTCTTTCAGCTGCTCCTGAACCAGGACCGTAGTTATTTGCTAAATCATAACTAAAAATTCCTTTATCAAAAGCATTTAGCATTACTTCGCGACTGTCCTTAAAGTTGGCATCGTCACCGAAGCTATGCCACATTCCAAATGATAATGCGGGTAATTGTAGTCCGGAGTTTCCGGCTCTTCTGATTTTCATATTATCGTATCGTTCATCTGAAGCTTTATACATTTTAAACACCTCAATTTTCATAATACTACATTTATATTTTAAATTTTATTGGCCCTTAAAGCAAGAAAACAAGTAAACAAAAAAGCCCACCCAATCATGGGTGAACTTCTTATCTAAATAATTTACCAACAGATTTGTTGTTATGAATACGCAAGATTGCCTTACCCATTAAATCTGCTACAGACACAATGTCCAATTTATCAATTTTCTTTTCGTCACTGATGTAAACTGAATCGGATACAATCACTTTTTTGATTGGTGATTCTTCGATGCGTTTAATTGCATCCCCAGCAAAGATACCGTGTGTAGTAACAAGATATACTGATGAAGCACCGTTTTTTGCTAAAACATTTGCTGCTTTAACAGCACGAGAAGCAGTGTCAATCATGTCATCAGCTACGATTGCCACCTTATCCTTAACATCACCAATGATGAATGTTGGAATGTGCGCATCATTTTCAGGATCTCTGTTATCAATAATTGCAATTGGTGCATCAATTAATCCTGCAAAACCTCTGGCTCTTCCCACTCCACCATGATCAGGTGAAACGACAACGGCGTTATCTAAATCGTAGTTTTCCAACATGTGCTTAGCCATTAGCTTATCAGCCTTTAGGTTATCAACCGGTTTGTTGAAGAACCCTTGGATTTGAGCGGCATGTAAATCAAGGGTTAACACACGGTCAATTCCTGCTCTTTCTAATACACGCGCGATTAATTTGGCAATGATTGCCTTTCTTTCACGCTTCTTAGCAGAGTGTCTAGCATAACCATAATATGGAATAATTACATTAATAGATTTTGCACTAGTTCTTCTAACAGCATCAATCATGATGAATAATTCCATGATATTCGCGTTAATTGGTTCACTTAGTGATTGAATGATGTATACGGCATCCCCACGGATACTTTCATCAATTTTAATTTGAATTTCGCCATCACTAAAACGATTAATTGTTGCTTCACCAAGCTTAAGTCCACAAGTTTGGGCAATCTTTTCTGCTAACGGTCTGTTAGAACTTAAGGAAAAGATTTTCATATTTTTATTATCCATTGACTCCACCATGAAAGTGCTCCTCTCGAGTTCTTTTAATGCTTAAATTTTAACACAAAAAAAGCAAATTGATATAACAATTATGGTTTGATTCCGTGCATACCAATCATCGGATCAACCTGATTCAATAAAATCATGTCCTTAGTTAAGCGGTATGATTTTGGTTTGTCATCGAATGTTGCCTCGTCAAAAGGTGATTCCTCATCCTCATCAGTTACCACATTATTTTGAGTAGTATCTGAAATTGAATCAGCTTTAGGTTCTTCCACCGGTTTATTATCAACAGGTGTTTCTGCCTTCTTTTCTTCATCAACTTCTTTAACGATACTACTTTGGTCGTTAACAGATGTTGTCACTGGTTTGACTTCACCATCCAACAATGATTGGATTCGTTGCATCAAACTAGTATTTCTGTTGTCAGATTCACTTTGTGCACATGATAAGAATGAATTGTAATCCCCAATCATAATCAAGGTATCACTGGCACGAGTAATCGCTGTGTACAACAAGTTCTTTTTCAACATCTTGGTAAATTGCGGAACGATTGGCAAGATAACCATCTTGAATTCGCTACCTTGAGCCTTATGGATGGTTGTACAGTAAGCCAATGTGATTTGAATCCAATCTTTACGTTGATAAGTTACTTCGCTTTGATCAAAGGCAACAGTAATCTTATCTAGGCTTTGCTTACTTCCCTTTTCAATATCGATAATTTGACCGATATCACCGTTGAAAACATTATCTTCGGGACTATTTACCAATTGTAAAATCTTGTCACCTAAACGGTAATGAATTCCACGGTATTCGACTTGGTTATCGGTATTGTTAGGATTCATAATTTGTTGAATCACTTCGTTTAAATGATTAACCCCAGCATTACCACGATACATTGGCGATAGGACCTGAATGTCGGTTGCACTAAAACCCTTTTGCTTAGCGCGCTTTACGATTTGTTCGATTACCGAACTCATTTGGTTAGCGTTACATGGAATAAAACTACGGTCTGATTGCTTATCGTTAAAGTCATCAGGTAATTTCCCTTGTTGAATACTGTGAGCTAACGGAATAATGGTTGAGTTGCTATCTTGACGATAAATGGTGGTCAATTGCATGCTATCAATTCTCTTTGAATTCAATAGATCAGTGAAGACCTGACCTGGTCCAACTGATGGTAATTGATCCTTATCACCAACAAAGACAACCTTCATTTGGTTTGGAATAGCGCGTACTAACGCTCTGAATAAGAAGGTATCAACCATCGACATTTCATCAACGATTAACAAGCCACCCTCGATGTCTTGGGTACCTTCATCACTATCTTCATAACCGTTTAATCCCAGTAAACGGTGAATAGTACTGGCGGGAATTCCTGTGGTTTCCTGCATTCTCTTCGCAGCTCGACCAGTTGGTGCTGCTAAAAGAATTGGAAATTCACGTTCCTTGTACTTGTTAATATCCAAAGATAGGTCGTTTAAATAAGCGTACAAGTAAATGATTCCCTTGATGATGGTGGTCTTCCCGGTTCCTGGACCACCGGTTAGTAGGAACATTTGTGACTTGATGGCTTGTTTTAACGCATTGGTTTGTGATTCGTCATAGCTAATATTTAGTTTCTTTTCGATTAAACGAATCTTCTTATCAATTGTCTTGTCATCAAATTTCTTAACAACTGGGTTCTTGATAATTCGACTGATGTGTTCGGCAATGCGCCATTCATCATCATATAATTCCTTTAAATAAACACGGTCCTCTTCACCAACAATCTTTTGGTTCTTGGCTAGCTCTAAAAATTGCGCGGATAAGTCTTCGCCACTAACTGGTTCAGCATTACCGTTATTCAATAATTTTAGCGTTTCTTCGAGGATTGGACCGGTTTGAGTGTAAGTATCCCCATTACGTAAAGAAAGCGTCTTAAGGGCTGAAATTAGCCCCGCACGAATTCTTCCAGGATTGTTTGCAGACATCCCCATTTGTTTGGCAATATCGTCAGCCTTTTTAAAACCAACTCCGTCGATATCTTCAACCAACTTGTATGGGTTTTCTTGGATTACCTTTAGGGTATCCCCCTTGTACTTGTTATAGATTGCAGAAGATAGACTGCTCCCAAATCCATAACTGTTTAATCCAATAATCACCTGTTCCATCCCATTGTTCTTGTTCAATGTTTCTAACACAGTTGATTTTTGTTTATCGGATAATCCGGCTCGATCCAACAATGAGTTGTTTTCCAACACGTCTGAAATTAGATTGGTGCCTAAAGCATCCACCATTCGTTTAGCGGTTTGCTTACCAACTCCCGGAAAATTGTCACCAGATAGGTATTCGACTAGTCCCTCTTTAGACGTTGGGACCGTGCTTTGATAGTTATCTGATTTGAATTGCTTTCCGTACTTTGGGTGGTCGACTAATTCACCATAAAATTGATATTCGCTTTCTTCAGCAATATCCGCAAAATTACCAGTAATTACAATTTCATCTTCATGCCAATCTGAAATATTTGTTTCGGAAATTTTTACCAATAGCACCTTAAAGAAGCTATCGGGACTTTCAAAGAAAGTAGCCGCAACTTTACCTTTTATAAATAGCTCTTGATTGTCTTCAATATGTTCGTCATTGTCGTCTACTGAGAACAAATTCATTGATTCTGCCACGGCTTATCTCTCCTTATTTTTTACCATTTTTTACTTGAATAAACTTTTCAATATCTGCTAGACGCTTTTGTCCCTTTTCAAAGTACTTAGGATCTTCTCGTTTAGCGGTTTCAAAGTATTGGTTAAAGTCTTCTTCCAATACCATTGCGACGATTCCACGATCAAAGTTGGCCTTACCGTCCTTTGGTTTAGCTTGTAGGACCTTGTCATAGAATTCTGCTGCTTCACTGAAGTTTCCTAAAGCTAATAAACTACTTGCCAGTAGATAGTTTATTTCTGGGTCTTGTCTTCTAAAACCTTGTGCGGTTAGCGCAAATACGACCGCTTTTTTGTAATCTTCCTTAGCCATGTAGCTTTGTGCCAACATGATGTAGGCATCGGTCTTCATGTCACCGTCAGATAGGTTGTTAAATTGTTCAATCGCCTTATCGTATTCTCCGGCTGCATAGTAGACGTTCCCTAGTCCGTATACCAAAGTTTCTTTGGCCTTCTTACTTCTGTCAGCGAATAAACCTAAGGCTTTCATCATTAGTTCTTCGGCTTGGGTGTAGTTATGTAATTGAACTAAAAAACTTCCTAAGTCGTAGTAGGTACGGTAATCATCTGGATGATTATCGATATCTTCAACTAATTTATGAAGAGTTTCATCGGCCTTTTTTTGTTGTTCTTCTCGTTTCTTTTCAACCGCTTGTTGCTTTTCTTTAATTTCTTCAGACTTTTGATCCATTTTAATCACCTACATATTAAATTACGTCAGTTTTATCAGTTTTCTTTGTAAGATATTCAGTATTATTCCAGCTTACTAGTTCAAATGACTTTCCGCCATCGGTTGTTTCTAGAATGGTTGTACTAGTGTTAGCTAGTCCACCACGTTTTCTTAAATCCTTAATCTCAACACCCAAAAGTGAATTGATTAGTGCGTTTAATGCAGCACCGTGGCTGAAAATAATCACGTTATCTTCATTATCGTTTTCATTTACAACACGTTTAATAGCATACTGCATTCTGCTAATTACGTCATTAAAACTCTCTCCACCAATTTCGTTGGCATCGTATTTTTCTGGATGATTTCTGAAATTGTCAAAACTTTGCGGAAATTGTTTTTTAACATCGTCAAACTTTTGGCCTTCCATCTTACCTAAATGGAACTCTTCAAATCGGTTCCATAGACTCAATTGAGGTTTGCGATGGAAGTGTTGGATAACTCTATAAGCGGTAATGCGCGCACGCTTAATTGGACTGGAATAAGCATGACTAAACTTAACATCTTTTAGGTACTCACCTAATTGATCCATTTGTTTATAGCTTTCCGGCAACAATTCGGAGTCTCCTCCGGCACCTTGATATCTGCTTTCTAGATTCCATTCAGTTTTTCCATGTCTTACAAAGTAAAGTTTCACTTTTATCCCTCGTTCATTTTGATTTATATATATTATCTCAATTTATGCGGATAAATTCAAAGTTTATATAAAAAAAGATGCTTAATAAATAAGCATCTTTTGGTTTTAAATGTATTGTAATTCTTTATCGTCTTGGTATGCTGCATCGATAATTGCTGAACCTAGACATTCATCACCATCGTAGAATACAACGGCTTGTCCTGGTGTAACGGCTCTTGCAGGATCATCAAAATCAACACGTAGTGACTTACCATCATCGTTTAGATGAACAGTTACACCAACGTCTTTTTGACGATATCTGAATTGAGCTGTACAACGGAAGTCGTTACCACGATCATCAATGTCATTAATCCAGAAAATATCTGAAGCTTCTAGGTAATCTGCGTATAGGTGCTTGTTTTCATAGCCCTTACCAACATACAAGATGTTCTTTGAAAGGTCTTTTCCAACTACGAACCATGGGCGGTTATCTTTACCGTCTCCACCGATTCCTAATCCCTTACGTTGACCAATTGTGTAATACATTAGGCCATCATGGTTACCCTTTTCTTCACCATCAAAAGTCATCATTTTACCAGGAGTTGCTGGTAAGTAGTTACTTAAGAATGACTTGAAGTTCTTTTCACCGATGAAACAGATTCCCATTGAATCCTTCTTTTCAGCAGTGGCTAGACCAGCTTCTTTTGCAATTTCACGAACCTTAGGCTTTGGCATGTCACCTAGTGGGAACATAACGCGGTCTAATTGTTCTGCGGATAATTGACTTAAGAAATAAGTTTGGTCCTTGTTGTCGTCGCTTCCGCGAAGCAAGTGGTTGTGCCCATCTGAATCACGTTGTAAACGAGCATAGTGACCAGTAGCGATGTAGTCTGCACCTAAATCTAAGGCGTAGTCTAAAAACGCTCTGAACTTAATTTCCTTGTTACAAATAACATCGGGATCTGGAGTTCTACCTTTTTTGTATTCATTCAAGAAATAAGTGAAAACGCGATCCCAATATTCTTTTTCAAAATTAACAGAGTAGTAAGGTATTCCGATTTCTGAGGCAACTTTGGCTACGTCCTTGTAGTCTTCTGTTGCGGTACAAACACCGTTTTCGTCAGTGTCGTCCCAGTTCTTCATAAATACACCTACAACGTCATATCCTTGTTGCTTCAAAAGGTAGGCGGTAACGGATGAATCCACTCCACCTGACATTCCGACAACAACACGGGTATTACTATTGTCTGCCATTTAAAATCACCATCATTTCTTTTAGATTCTTAGAATCTACGATTTGAAGGTCGTATATTCCATAAAAAATATGATAACCCATTTACTGCACTAATTGCAATGAAGATGCAAAAAAGAGGGCTATTAAGCCCTCTTTTTAATTATTTTCTCACGAAAACTTTTCTTTCCACAAAGTTATCCATCAAGAAATTAAATTGTTCAACTAATGCATCAGCATTTTTGTTGGTAAAAATATTAACCTTATTTAAACCATTTGCAGTAATGGTGCTCATCTTGAATGTTTTTAAATCACTCTTAAAAACAATCTTTAACTTGATACCATTGTAAGGATCTTCAGGATCTAATGTTCTTTCAAATTGAAAATTACCAGCATTAGTCTTTACAAAACCCATGTCAGATAGTGTGAATTTTTTGATTTCAGGACTAACTGCGTATGTTTTAGAATCACCTTGTAATTGATTTGCTGTTTCAAAAGCCATATTAGTCAACCTTCTTTATTCTCTTAATTACCTTTACTAATGCAGTGGTAAAGGCATCGATTTCTGAATCTGTTGTGAATTTACCGAAACTAATTCGAATTGATTGAGATGAACGATTGGTATCATTACCAAACATTGCCATCAAAACGTGTGATGGTTCAATGTTTCCAGCGGTACATGCTGAACCAGCTGAAATCGCAATTCCTTCCAAGTCCAAATTAGCCAAAATGATGTCTGAAGCAATGCCCTTAATCCAAATGTTAAATACATGTTGGACCGGGTTGTCTTCGACAGTTCCGTTAACAACGAAATCAATATCATTATCATTTAAAGCATCAATGATTTGATGTTTGAATCCATAATAACGATCGTGTAGTTCGTGCTTTAATTCAGGTGTAATTTGAGAAACCGCGGTCGCAAATCCGGAAATTGCAGGAATGTTTTCTGTTCCGGCACGACGCTTCTTTTCTTGGTCTCCACCTTTTACAAAACTTGGAAAATCTACCCCAGTTCGTCTGTATAAGAAACCAGTCATCTTAGGACCATTAATCTTATGAGCAGATGTTGATAGTAAATCAATGTGATCCTCATTTACATCAATATCCAACAATCCATAAGCTTGAACGGCATCGGTATGGAACCATGCCTGATGGTCCTTTAAGATTTCACCAATTTCGTGAACTGGCATGTGAGAACCAACCTCATTGTTAGCAGTCATGATGGTTACCAAGATGGTATCATCGTCTAATGCATCCTTGAAGTCGTCTAAACTAATTACCCCAGTTTCATCAACTGGTAGGTAAGTTACTCTAAAACCTTGTTCTTCAAGATAGGCAAGTGGCTTTAACACTGCTTCGTGTTCAATGGCAGTTGTAATAATATGGTTTCCTAAATTCTTTCTTGCTTCAGCAGTTTGAAGAATCGCGGTATTATCGCTCTCACTACCACCACTTGTAAAAATAATTTCGTCTGGCTTCGCATTAATACTGTTGGCGATAATGTCTCTACTATCTTCCAATACGGTATGAGCCTTTCTACCGATGCTGTACAAAGTAGAAGCGTTACCGTAAACGTTTTGCATCTTATCGTACATGTCATCCAAAACGTTTTTATCGATTGGAGTGGTAGCGGCATTATCTAAGTAGATTTCAGTCAAGTATACCTAAACCCCTTCTATTTTTGATTTGCGAATAAGTCTAATAACATTTGAGCAGATTTCTTACCTGCATCAATGATGAATTCGTCAAAGCTACGATCAGCGTCACCGTTGGCGTTATCTGACATTGCTCTAACTACAACGTATGGGATATCAAATTGGTTAGCAACTTGTCCCACAGCTGCCCCTTCCATTTCACATGAAAGTGCGTCTGGGAAGTTCTGTAGAATGTTATCAATCACTGCTTGGTCAGCAACGAATTGATCACCTGTAACGATTAATCCCTTTTGAACGTTTAAACCAACTTCCTTAGAAGCTTCAGTAATTTCTTTTACCCATTTTTCTGAAGCTTTGAATCTTGCTGGTTGACCTGGTAATTGGCCGTATTCGTATCCAGCAGCTGTAGCATCAACGTCGTGGTATGCAGTTTCAGTTGAAACAACAACATCACCGACAGCTAAGCCTTGGCCAATTCCACCAGCAGAACCTGAGTTGATAACGATATCAACATCAAAGCTAGTAATTAATTGAGCAGTTGTTAAACCTGCTTCAACTTTACCAATTCCTGAACGAACAAGAACAACTTCTTGTCCAGAAATGTTACCTTCGTAAAAAGTCATTTCTTTGATGTCCACTTTCTTAGTGTTGTCTAAGTTATCTAGCAATGATTTGATTTCTTCGTCCATTGCACATAAAATTCCAAATTTCATAAATATCTCCTTAAGGATTAACGTAGATTAGTATTAAGTAAACGATAATGATTGCAAGAATTAAAAATGCAATTGCCCAGTTAAGTCTTCTACCTAAACGTTTTGTCTTTTGTTCGGTTGTCATTGCATGAGCCTTACCCTTTTTTTCTTCGGGTCTAATTCTCTTCAATGAAGGTTGATCAACTGGTTCGTCTCTTTTTATAAAATCATCGTCAATATAATTTCTTTTTTGACTATTTTGATACTCTTTTCTAGTTATCATATTGGACTTGCTCCTTTATTAATTAAAGACCAATCTTATCATGTAACTTCCAATAATAAATAGCAGTAATTGTCTTAGCATCCTCGATTTCGCCACTTTCAATCATTGCCATGGCTTCATCAAGTGAGTATTCCTTAATTCTCAAGTATTCACCCTGATCTCTTGGTAATTCATCTTCAACTGGTTCTAGATCAGTTGCCAAGTATAGGTCCATATATTCGTCACAAAATCCAACACTTGAATAAAATCCGGTGATTCGTTTGATGTTGTTAGCCTTGTATCTAGTTTCTTCGTTCAACTCACGAACTACAGTGTCCAAGGCAGTGCCATGGTCTCTACTATCAACTTTACCGGCAGGAATCTCGATTGTTTCTTTAGCAACAGGAGCTCTCCATTGGGTTTCTAATAACATCTTGTTGTTCTTAGTTAAGACTAAAATACCAACGGCATTGGAATGATGAACAACATCTCTAGTTGATGTTTCACCATTTGGCAATTCAACTGTTTGTTTTTCAACGTTGATAATTGCGCCATCGTACTTAGGCTCAACACCTAGTACCTTTTCCTCTAAATCCATAATATCAGCCCTTTTTTAGTTATATATTCATTCTATATATATTTAATTATTTTTTCAATGGACTGACTAATCAATTACGCGAATTTTGACAGCTTGTGGTCCCTTCATGCCTTGTGCAATTTGGTATTCCACTTGTTGACCAATTTCAATTTCATTTCTAGTCTTGTTTTCGACCGCTGAACCATGGAAGAATACCTTGTTCTTGTCTTCGCCCTTTAGAAAACCAAAATCGTGATCCGGGTTAAAATTATTTACTTTACCTTTAATCATATTATTTCTCCTTAAAAATAAAAAACTGGGATAATCCCAGTTTTTTATCGATTATTCTTCGAATCCTTCAGTAGCTGTTTCTGGGAAGTTATCACGCACAATCTTAGCACAACGTGCACAGAATTGTGGATAATCTGCATCAGAACCAACATCTGTAGAGATTAGACGACAACGTTCACAAGTGTCACCTTCAGCATGTTCAACCACGATTGAAACACCGTCGTTAAAGCTTTGTGCATCACTTGGAGCATCAGCTAAATCTTTAACTTCTAGTTGTGAAACCATCAAGATTTGACCAACATTTGTGTGTAGGTTATCTAGTAATGATTTTACTTCATCATTTACAAATAATGATAGTTTAGCTTCTGAAGCCTTACCAATTAGCTTGTTATTTCTAGCTTCTTCCAATGCCTTTAATACATCATCTCTGACTTCCATGAACTTGTGCCAGTTTGAGGAAAGTTCATCTGCACCAGGTAAGTCCATTGGTTCTGGCATTTCTGATAGTTGAACGAATTCTTCTTTTTCAGATAAGAATGGCCAGATTTCTTCAGCAGTGTGAGGAAGAATTGGTGTAATTAATTTAGTAATTGCAACAGCTGCATTGTATAGAACTGTTTGCATTGATCTTCTTTCGGCACTATCTTCGGAGTAGATGTATAGGATATCCTTAGCGAAGTCTAGGTAGAAAGCAGAAAGATCAGCATTGATGAATGAAAGTAGACGACGGTTTAGACTTAGGAAGTCAAAGTTGTCGTAGTCTGCCTTAATGTCTTTTACGAAGTTGTTTAACTTAACCATCATGTATTGGTCAGCTGACTTCATGTCTGCAAAATCAACGCCGTTTTCCTTAGGATCAAAGTCAGAAGTGTTGGCAAGCATGTATCTCATGGTATTTCTAATCTTCTTGTATGAATCAGAAATCTTAACAAAGTTTTCCATTGATACACGAACATCGGCAGAAGTATCTACAGAAGTTACCCATAGACGAACGATTTCTGCACCCATCTTCTTAATAACTTCATCAGGAGCAATTGTGTTACCAAGTGATTTACTCATCTTGTGACCTTCACCATCAAGAGTGAATCCTTGTGATAATAATTGCTTGTATGGAGCCTTACCGCTAAATGCAACACTAGTAATTAAACTTGAGTTGAACCATCCACGGTATTGGTCAGAACCTTCTAGGTATAGGTCTGCAGGGTATGTTAGGTAATCACGTTCGGCACAAACACCTTGGTGTGATGAACCTGAGTCAAACCATACATCCATGATGTCGTTTTCCTTAGTAAACTTACCATTTGGTGAATGTTCACTAGTGAAGCCTTCTGGTAATAGGTCTTTAGCTTCTTTTTCGAACCAAATGTCTGAACCATGTTTTGCAAATAAGTCTGCAACGTGGTCAGTAGTTTCTTTAGTGATGATAGGAGTACCATCTTCACCGTAGAAGATTGGTAGTGGAACACCCCAAACACGTTGTCTTGAGATTACCCAGTCACCACGATCTTTAATCATGTTGTATAGACGTTTCTTACCCCATTCAGGTTTGAATTGAACGTCTTCGATGGCATTTAGAATGTCATCTCTAATCTTATCAACAGAAGCAAACCATTGATCAGTAGCACGGTAAATGACCGGCTTCTTAGTTCTCCAGTCAAATGGGTAACTATGAGTGATTGGTTGGTACTTCAATAATAAGTTCTTTTCTTTTAACTTGTTTAATGAAATTTCGTTTGCATCATCGTAGAAGACACCTTCGAAATCTGGACCAGCTTCCTTAGTTAGGTAACCTTGTGAGTCAACATCAACAAAGATGTCTAAGCCGTATGATTTACCAACGTAGTAGTCATCTTCCCCAAAACCAGGAGCAGTATGAACTAAACCAGTACCAGTATCGATAGTAACGAAATCACCTAGCATGGTTAATAGTTGTCTGTCCATAAATGGATGTTGAGCTAATACACCTTCTAGTTCTTGACCTCTTACCGTCTTTACGATTTCGTAGTCTTCCCAACCGAATAATTCGGCATCTTTTTCAACTAATTCTGCAGCTAAAACAAACTTACGATCATCGTTAGCTGGTTTAACAACTGCGTAGTCGAAACCGGCATCAATTGTGATACCCATTGAAGCAGGAATGGTCCATGGAGTAGTAGTCCATACAACCATGTATGTGTTATCTTCGTCTAAAACACCTTTACCATCGACAACCTTTTCAGCGTAGAAAGCTGAAGATGATTCGATATCGTGGTATTCAACTTCGGCTTCAGCTAGAGCTGATTCTGAAGACCATGACCAGATAACTGGTTTCTTACCACGGTAGATTAGACCCTTTTCAGCCATCTTACCGAATACACGAATTTCAGCGGCTTCAAATTCAGGCTTTAGAGTTAGGTATGGGTTGTCCCATTCACCAGTAACTCCTAGACGTTTGAAACCTTCTCTTTGACGATCAACTTGCTTCAAAGCATATTCATGACAAAGTTTTCTGAATTCGTTAGTATCCATTTTCTTTCTGTCATATCCAGCTTGAGTAAGCTTTTGTTCGATTGGTAAACCGTGAGTATCCCAACCTGGAACGTAAGGTGCTCTAAATCCGTTCATTGACTTGTATCTTACGATAAAGTCCTTTGAAATCTTGTTTAAAGCGTGTCCCATATGAATGTCACCATTAGCATATGGAGGTCCATCATGAAGTACGAATGATGGTTTTCCTTCGTTTAGTTTTTGTCTCATTTGGTAGACGTGATTGTCTTCCCATGCTTTTTGTCTTTCAACTTCTTTAACAGGTAAGTTTCCACGCATCTTAAACTTGGTCTTACCTAGGTTCAAAGTATCTTTTACACGCATAACACACACTCCCTTTTCAAATTATAAAAAAAGAAGACTTCATCACAAGGGACGAAGTCTTCCGCGGTACCACCCAAATTAGGACATTAAAAATAATATCCCATCTTTATTTACTACATTAAAAGAGATTAGCCAGAGGTGATCTGCATAGAATGATTTACAACTGACCTTCCACCATTTGTCAGCTCGCTATATTGTGTCGAATTCTAAGCTTTCTATTCTCTATCTCAAGTTATTCAATTGCTTTGAATGAGCCATCAGGATAAATCTTAATAGTTGCATCTGCTGGCATTTCTTTACCTTCAGATTGTACAACTGTTTCCTTAAAATTGTCAAGGTTATTAATTTGTTCGTTAACCTTGTCGAAGTTACCGTCAATTCCGGAAATCATTTGATCCCATTCTGGACTGTTAACAAATTGCATTTGGCTTTCAAGTAAAGTTCTGATCTTTTCTCTGAATGATTCAGTAGTCTTTCTTAAATCATCATTTGCAATAAGTAGTGCTTTAGATTGGTTTGAGATATTTTCAACGATGTCTTTAGCCTTAACGCTAGCATCATTCAAAATTTCATCAGCTTGTTTTCTTGATTGTTCAGTTACGTTGTTGGCTTCGTTTTGAGCTTCAACTTTAACCTTATCAGCAGCATTTTGTGCAATGATAATTGATTGATTCAATGAATCCTTCATACCATTAAAGTATTTTAGTTCATCTTCAGTTTGTTTCAAACGGTTCTTCATATCGATATTTTCGGATAAAGTTAATTGGTAATCCTTGATAATACGATCTAAGAATTCGTTTACCTCGTCAATATTGTAACCTCTCATTTTTACAGAAAACTCTTTATTATGAATATCTTGTGGGCTAAGTACCATTGTATCTCTCCTCCAACCTATTTTTTTAATACAGAAATAATGGCTCTATATTTACCTTTTTTGGTTTGGCCTTCCTGACGCTTTAAACGAATGCGGCCGAATCTTCTAACCGATACAACATCGTGTGTTGTAATTTCGTAATCCGGTCGACTGTTTACCGCCCAGTTAAGGTGAACCTTTTGATGACTAACTAACTCTTTGGCATCATTTCTGGATATGTTAAATCCTTCCGAAATTAAGTTATCCATTCTAAATGATGATAGAGTAGTTGACTCATCTCTCCATTCATTTTCCGGCGTAATTACGTCCGAAAATTTTGTTTCAATCAGTGAAACCTTTGTTTTACCAATTGAGCTAATTTGCATTTTCAAGAAGTCAGCAATTTCTCTTGTGCATAGGAATTGCCATCTTGTACCGTCAGTTAAAATATCGCCAATTGTTGATCTCTCAACACCTGAACCTAATAAAGTTCCCAATATCTTACTGTGGCGTAATTTTGAGAACTTTACCGGATATCTAATTTCAAATAACTTAACTTGATAATCATCTTCAGATGGTTCGAAGTATTCAGGATATATCAAGCCACGTTTCATTTCCGAATTTGGATATCCCCCGAAAAAGGCGACTGATAAATCGCTATGGCGATTAACTAAGGTCGTTAAAATATAAACCTGTCTAGGGTTTAAAAACTTAGTTAGGATTGGACGATATTGATTAATTGACTCATCAATTAAATCTGCACAAGAATCGATGAACGGAACTTCTTCTTTTCTAAAATGCTGTTCAATATTTTTATCCATTTTATCTTAAACGTTCATTCATTTCTTTTCTGATTTCTCCGTCTACATAGTAGTTGTGTGGAGTGAAAAGAAAGACTAATTCAGAAATTCTCTCAATATTTCCATCAATAGTGAAAACAACTCCGTTTAAGAAATCAATAATTCTTCTAGTTGCTTCATCGCTAGCAGCATCAAAATTAATGATTACAGCATTGTTATCTATTAATTTTTGCGCAATTGTTTTTACATCAGCATAAATCTTAGGTTCAAAGACGGAAATTTTGCTATTACGACTTTGACTTGAGTTTTTGCTAATTGAAACTACCTTATCATTGTTCTCCACTTGGGAGTTATCTTCTTCGTAAAAGTCTTCGTCTTGATCGTAATCAGTTCCGAAGAATTTACTAAAACTAAACTTAGCTGTCATTTCAATTCATTCCCTTCAAAGAAATCTAGAAAAAGTGATTAGTTCTTACGACGGAATTTGAAGAATGGAGGTAAATCGTCATCGCTTGATTTATCTTCCTTTTGATTGTCACTTGAGTTGTTAGCATCAAATGGATCAAATTCTTTCTTTTGTACGTTTTCAAAACGTGTGTCAGATGGCTTGTCGCTATCTGTGTTTTCGTCGTTAGTTCTAACGTTACCTTGGTCTTCCTTGTGATGTCTTGGACTAACTACCTTACCAGGAGTTTCTGAAACTCTTGATGGACGTGCTTGGCCATTTAGTAGTTCTTCTGGACTTGTTTCGATTCCTGTAGCAATAACAGTAACCTTGATTTCGTCGCCTAGGTCTTCATCAATTGAAGTACCAAAGATAATGTTTACATCGCTAGTTGCAGCTTGAGCAACAATGTCTGAAGCATCTTGGGCTTCAAATAGTGACATGTCTGGGCCACCAGTGATGTTTAATAATACTTGTTTTGCACCATCGATTGAAACTTCTAGCAATGGTGAAGAAATAGCCTTCTTGGTTGCTTCTGCAGTTCTGTTTTCACCTGTAGCAGTACCAACACCCATAAGTGCTGAACCAGTGTTTTGCATAACAGTCTTAACATCAGCAAAGTCCAAGTTAACGTATCCAGGACTAGTAATTAAGTCTGAAATACCTTGAACACCTTGTCTTAATACGTTGTCAGCTTCTTGGAAGGCTTCCATCATAGGTGTCTTCTTATCAACCATTTCTAATAGACGGTTGTTGGCAATTACGATTAAAGTATCAACGTTTTCCTTTAATGCTGAAACACCTTCAGCAGCATATTTGGATCTTCTTGGTCCTTCAAAAGTAAATGGTCTTGTAACAACACCGACAGTTAAGGCACCTGAGTCCTTAGCAATCTTTGCCACGATTGGAGCAGCACCGTTACCAGTACCACCACCCATTCCGGCAGTTACGAATACCATATCTGCACCTTGAAGTGCTTCTGAGATGGCTTCTTCACTTTCTTCAGCGGCCTTAGTTCCTACTTCTGGATCAGAACCTGCACCTAAACCTCTAGTTAATTTAGGTCCTAATTGGATTTTTGTTTCAGCTTTTGATGTGTTTAATGCTTGAACATCGGTATTTGCAACGATAAATTCAACACCTTTAACATCTTCAGCAATCATACGGTTAACGGCGTTACTACCACCGCCACCTACACCAATAACTTTAATTTTTGCGCCTTGGTTTTCAGTAGAATCTAATGAAAATTCCATTTTAACTTCCTCCGTGTACTTCTGTTATTTTATTCGAAAAAGTCTTGGTAAAAGCGTTTAAGTCTTCCCTTAGTACTTTTAGCTAGTTTTGAACCAGACTTTTTAGGTTTACTTGGTTGTTGTGGTTGATTATCTTGTTGAATGTATTCAGATGAGTTATCGATTACATCATCGCCATAATCGTTACCAATGAAATCATCATTGGATTGAGTGTTGTTCACTACAGTTTTGCCCTCTAGTGATGATCTTACTAACACTTGAATTTCACTCATGTTAGCACGATAAGTTACTAGTGACAATGGAAGTGAAAATGATGGGTGTCTTAATCCCATTTGATCTGGAATGTAGACTCTAACGTTAGTATCAAATCTATCGGCTGCTAATTCTGAGATTCCAGGCAATGCTGCAACTCCACCAGTTAGAACAATACCTCCAGGTAGGTTTAAAGCAGAGATACTGCTTAAACTCTTGTACATTCTAGTAAAGATTTGGTCTACTCTAGCTTGAATGATTTCCGCTAGGTATTTTTCAGAAATTCTGACTGGTTGGCTTTGACCAACAACTTCAATTGGAAATTCATTGCTTTCTGATGCTTCAATTTCATCAGCATAACCGTAATCGCGTTTAACTTTTTCGGCACTTTCTAATGAAGTGTTAAGCACAACAGAAATGTCTTTAGTGATGTATTCTCCACCTTCACTATCAACAGTAGTGAATTTTAGTTGATGATCATGAACAACAGAAGCAGTTGTTTGGCCACCACCTAAGTCGATTAGAACAGTTCCAAAGTCTTGTTCTCCATCATCTAAAATGGTCATGCCTTGTGCTAGTGGCATGTTGATGATTGAAGATGGATTTAATCCAGCTCTTTGAACAGCTTTTCTAATATTATGGATGATAGTCTTTGGTCCAGTGATGATACGACCTTTCATTTCAAGTCTTACACCAACCATACCTCTTGGGTCCTTAATACCGTCAAATCCATCAACGATGAATTCGTCAGCTAAGGTATCCATAATTTCTCTTTCTGGTGGTAGGTTTTTAATCATTGCAGATACAGTAACGTTTTTAACGTCTTCATCTGAAATTTCTCTTGATTGATCTGAGATTGCGACCATACCACTGCATGGTTCAATCTTTAATTGGTTGGCAGGAATACCAACAATCACATCATGAATTTGAATACCAGCTTTTTCTTCTGCCTGGTTAACAGCTCTTCTAATTGATTCAGAAGCCTTGTCAATATCGACGATGATGCCTCGGCTAACACCTTCTGAACGTTCGTTTCCTAAACCTAAAACGTTCATTTGGCCCTTTACTTTTTCGGCAACAATCACCTTAATTGACGTAGTTCCAATATCCAATCCAACATACATTTCTGAATTCATTATCTAAGGGAACCTCCAATTAAGCATAATTATTCTTAGATACTCTAGTTTATATTTAAGTTAGTTATAAGTTAATTTTAACACAAGAGTAGACAACTCTAAAGAACCATTATTAGTTTCTTTTTTTAGTTGTAGTTGTTGTTTTCTTTGCATCCTTATTTAGCGTTTCTTTTAGCTTAGTTTTAGTAGATGCTTTAGTGGTTGTATTGCTACTTTTTTTCTCATCATTGATTGGGAATGAGTAGGCACCAACCTCTAAATTAATAACACTTTTTGTTTTTAATTGAGTGGCGATTGAGCGATAGAAACCCATCTTATCATTAAAATCATGCATTAAGATAATAACGCGATTACCATCTCGCATATAAACGTGTAATTCATCTGGGTACACCTTAGTTGGTGAGTATGAAATGACACGAATGTTGTCTCTGATGTCCTTAGGTAGCTTTACATACTTTTCAATCATTGATTTTAATAATGACTGATTATTAAATTTAACTATATAAGGCATCTTAGAATCATTAGGATTCTTTACAGCAATATTAGTAACCTTTCCATTTTCTAATATTAGATACTGCTTGTTGCCACGAGTTTCATAACCAATTTCTTTGTATGGTGAAAATGAAACAGAAAGATGATTAAATCCCGTAAATTTAAAATCTAACGATTTAACGCGATGATCATCATTAATAACCCTTTGGTTAATTTTATTTTTATGACCGATCACTTTAAAAATACTGTCCCCTTCATCTAACTGAAGTTCTCTCTTAATATCTCCTTGAGAGATATATCCGTTTCCATTAATGCTAATACTGCTAATTCGACTCATTGGTGAAACCAAATAAATCAAGATTAGTAGCAACACTACCAACGGAATGATGATATATGAGGAAGATTTCATTTTATTTTTTATCTTTTGCTTATGCAATTCAACAAAATCATCGGATATTCTTGAAGCCCTATTCGAGGATTTTTTTGAGGAAAATAATTTAGACTTCATAGTAAAGTTCCTCCATTAACGGCAAATTGACTTTGCAACTTCCAACAGACGACTTGCGGCATCACGACAACCCATTTTTCTAGAGTTTTCAGCCATTTCATTTCTCTTTTCCTTATCGTTCATGATAAAGTCAGAATTTTCAATTAATGTCTTCGCATTTAAATCATTTTCAGTAATGATTAATGCGGCATTGTTTTTCACCAAACTCAAGGCATTCTTGGTTTGATGATCAGCGGTAACGTATGGACTTGGAATTAACACTGATGGAATTCCAAGAGCAGTAATTTCAGCTAAACTAGTAGCCCCTGCTCTACCAACGATTGCATCAACCTTTGGTAAAACGTTTGGCATATCAGCAATGTAATCCTTAATTACGATATTATCGTTAATTGTTTGTCCTTTTAGTTGTTCCATAACGTCATCATAACGCTTCTTACCAGTAACAAACACGACTTGGTAATTCTTTTCGTTGTATTGACGAATACTTTCGCAAACAACTTTATTAATCTTCAACGCACCTTGGCTACCACCAAAGATTAAAAGTGTTGGAACATCATTTTTTAATCCGTATTGGTCCCAAGAAAAATCAGATTTTAAGTTTGCTACTTGTTGGGCACGTGGGTTACCTGTGTACACGGTCTTTTCCTTAGGGAATTGACTGATGGCATCTTCGAATCCAACGGCAATCTTGTCAACGTGTTTGCTTAGGAAACGGTTAGTTAAACCAACAACACTATTTTGTTCGTGAATCATTGTTGGAATCTTCATTTGTGAAGCGGCATAAACAACGGCTCCAGAAACGTATCCACCAGTTCCAATCACGATATCTGGTTTGAATTTTTTAATTAACTTCTTTGATTTATGTAGACTCTTTAAAAACAAACTAACGGTTTTTACGTTGTATAAAGAAAGAGAACGTTTGAATCCTTGGATTTCTAATTCTTCAAAAGCAATGTTGTGCTTTGGAACGATATCCTTTTCCAATCCTCTAGTTGATCCAACGTATAAAACTTCAGCATCAGGATCAACTCTGCGAAGTTCTTCAATTAATGCTAGTGCAGGATAGATGTGGCCACCAGTTCCTCCACCTGAAATCATTAGTCTCATTAGTTTTCTTCCTTTCTACCTGTTTTTTGTTCTACTAGTTGGATGAATTCGTCCCCTCTTTGTTCAAAGGTATCATATTGATCCCAACTAGCGTTAGCTGGAGACAATAGAACAATGTCGCCTTCTTCACTCATTGCCCATACTTCATCCACAGCTTCTTTCATGTTGTTTACAATCTTGATGTTTTTAACACCGGCCTTCTTAGCAGTGTCTGCTAACAAGTCCTTAGTTTCACCAAATAAAGTGATTGCCTTAACGTGGTCGGCAAAGTCCTTTTCTAGTTTTTCGAAAGTATAACCACGATCTAATCCACCGGCAATTAAAACAACATTATCTTTAAAACTTCTTAAAGCCACTTGAGTTGCTTCAATATCTGTAGCCTTGGAATCATTGTAGAACTTTCTACCATCGGCAGTTAATACGTATTGGACACGATGTCTGACACCACCAAATGTACTTAGTGCCTTCTTGATTGCAGAGTTACTCTTGCCCATAATCTTGGCAACAGCAATCGCTGCTAAAGCATTTTGTACGTTTTGTTGACCAGGCACTCTAATTTCATCGACGTTCATAACGAATTCATCTTTAAAGAAGATTTGTTCATCTTTTACATAAGCACCATCGGTACTTACTGCATCGTATGAGAAAGGAACAACCTTAGCTTTGCTACGTTTGCTCAATTCACGCCATTCTTCATTATCAAAGTTAACAACGAAGTAGTCGTTTTCATCTTGATTTTCGGTAATGCGCATTTTGGCGTTAACGTAGTTTTCTCTGGTCTTATGGTAGTCAAGATGGTTAGAGAAAACGTTATTTAAAACGGCAATGTGTGGATGTAATGTCTTAATACCAACTAGCATGAAACTAGATAGTTCTAATACAATGTCATCATCCTTAGTTGCCTTAGTGGTAACAGTACTTGCTGGAACACCAATGTTTCCTGCAACGTATGAATGTCCATTAGTTCTTTCTTCGTTTAGGATGTCATTAATCATAGTTGAAACAGTGGTTTTACCATTACTACCAGTTACACCGACGATTGGTGCTTCACTGACTTGACTGGCAATTTCAACTTCAACTGTGATTGGAATATTTCTTTTAATTGCTTCTTTGATTAATTCATTATCGTAAAAAATTCCAGGGTTCTTGACGATTAAATCAAAATTGTAATCATCTAAAATCTTTGGACTTTGTTTAGCATCAATTACCTCAACGCCAATTTTTTCTAACTCTTCTTTTGCGTCCGATTTCAAAGGATTAGCGTCATTTAACCAAACGTTAGCGTTTAATTGTTTTAATAGTTTAGATGCATTGATTCCACTCATTCCTGCACCTAAAACTAGTATGTTTTTATTTTGATAATCGTCAATATTTTTCATAATTCATGCTCCCAAAAATATTATTATAAAATAATTGATAAAACTCCGGTAATTGCCAAAATAGCACCTGCAGACCAGAAGACAATATCAATCTTCCATTCTGACCAACCTAGCATTTCAAAATGGTGGTGGATTGGTGACATTAAGAAGACTCTCTTACCAGTAAGTTTGAATGATGTAACTTGAATCATTACACTCAATGTTTCCAATACAAACATGAAACCAATCCATATCAATGAAAGTTCATGATGAACCAGAATTGATACGGCAGCTAATGAACCACCAAGTGCTAATGATCCCATGTCTCCCATGAAAATCTTAGCTGGCTTGTGGTTGAATACCATAAATGCACATAGGGCACCAACTACTGCAAAACAGAAAATTGCAACATCCATTTGGTGTTGAACTAATGCAACAACTGCATAAGCTAGGAAGGCAATGATTGATAATCCACTAACTAGACCATCTAACCCATCAGTTAAGTTAACTGCGTTTGAGAAACCAGTTAGGTAGAAGATGATGAAAATTGCGTAGAACCAACCAAGGTGTAAATCACCCATAAATGGAATCTTTAATGCTAGTGGGAAGTGGTGTGCATAAACAAAAGTGAAGATTAATCCACCTACGATTTGACCCGCTAGTTTTTGCCATGCTTTTAGACCTTCATTTTGACGTCTAAATAGCTTAATACTATCGTCCCACATTCCTAATAATCCGTACAATACTAATATGAACAATAGGATTAATAGTGTTGGGTTCATCATATGAGCAACCCCACCACTAATTAGTGACGCAATAATGATTGCGATGATGAAAAGAAGACCACCCATTGTAGGTGTTCCTGATTTCTTTTCATGCCACTTTGGTCCTTCTTCTCTGATCATTTGGCCTTCATGCTTTCTTCTGAAGTAGCCAATTAGAGATGGCATAAAGATTAATGTAATTAAAAAACTAATTATGATTGGTAAAACAATATTCATAAACATCCTGATTTCAATCCCCTATTTAAATTTTATGGTTACCTTGGTTCCACCGTCTAGACTTGCCCCCGGTTTGACGGATTGCTTGTAGGCATATCCATCACCGTCAAGTTCGGCACCAATACCTGCCATTCGACAGTATGTCGCAACATCATATCTAGACCAGCCCTTTAGGTTAGCCATCGTCTTACTGCCGTTGGTTTGAACGATTACCATTCGATTCTTTGAAACTTTTTCGTTGGCATCAATTGATTGATCTAATACTTTATCCCCGTCACCAATAATTGCGTATTTCAAACCAGCAGCTTTTAGTTCTGCCTTAGCTTCACTAGTAGACTTACCAGTAATGCTTGGAACCTTTAGACTATTTTCACTTTCAGCATTTACGTTTTCTTCCAATGCTAATCTCATCACTGGGTTAAAGATTTCAGCCATTAATTGTGAAGCTGTCTTAGTTCCAGTTAGATGAGGTTGTTTCATTGTTATATATAAGATGTATTTTGGATTATTTGCTGGTGCAATTCCGGCAACTGAGTATAGGTAACTATCGTCACCAGATTCGTATCCAGACTTACCATCACTGACTTGGGCAGTACCAGTCTTTGCGGCAATCTTGTAACCTGGAATCTTGTATGCTCCACCAATACCATATGATTTATAAACAACATCTTCCATATGCTGAATAACTTGTTTTGCTGTGCTTGCGGTAATTGGATGACCAACTACCTTCTTTGGATATGATTTAATGACCTTCTTGGTCTTTGGATCCACAATCTTTGTAACAAGTCTTGGTTGTAACATTGTACCACCGTTAGCGATTGAAGTTAATGCTCTCATCATTTGCATTGCATTAACTTGGATACCTTGTCCAAACGCTGTATTAGCTTGTTCGATTGGGTAGTTAAATTGAACGCTTCCTGTTTCTTCTCCAGGGAAACCTAAGTTAGTTGAAGTAAAAAATTGGAAACGATTCATGTAGTTGCGCCACGTCTTGGCACCCATTTGTTGTTCAAGATGAGCCATGGCAACGTTACTTGATAATGCGAAACCTTTGTTGTAAGTAATGTTACCCCAACCATTAGTATTCCAGTCAGGAACGACCTTACCATCAACTAGGTATTTACCAGAATGATATGTGGAATTTCCATTATAGTGACCACTGTTAATTGATGATGCAACAGTGAAAATCTTCATTGTTGAACCAGGTTCGTATGAATCCTGGATCAATGTGTTACGCCAGATACTGCTTAGTCCCTGCTTGGTAGTAGCGTTAAATGTAGGACGTTGAGTAGCAGCTAAAATGTCACCAGTTTTGGCGTTCATCAAAACGGCATTCATTGTCTTTGGATGAACTTGGTTGTAAACACTGGTCATTTCAGTTTCTAGTAGTGATTGAAGACGATAGTCTAAAGTAGTGTAAACATCGTCACCATTTTTAGCTGGTTTGTTAACACTTTCACCGTTATCAACTTCAACACCTGCGTTGTTTAGTTGAGTGGTCTTGTATCCGTTCTTACCAGTCAATAGTTCGTTATATACCTTTTCGATTCCCATTTGACCAGTTAGTGAAACTTTGCTATCGCTAGAGTTTGAGTTAGCAGACGCATATCCAATGATGTGAGAAGCAAAGACACCGTTTGGATATAGTCTTGATGGTTGTTGTAAGAAATTCAAACCTGAGATGTGGTATGAATCTAGTTTTTGTTTTTGAGTTAATGAAATGTTAGTACCGGCTGAACCAAATTCAACTTGGAATGCGTTGGTACTAGGATTTAGATCCTTTAATGCTTGCTTATAAGAAATTGGCAACACTGAAGAAATGGCTTTGGCAGCTTTTTCCTTATCAGTGATGTACATTGGCTTGTTATCCAAACCAACTTGTTTCTTATTCAAGATGGCATACATTGTATAAACATTAGTGTCTTCAGCAAGAGGTTGACCGTTTGCATCATAAATAGTTCCACGTTTAGCAGAAATAACGTTGCTTTGAGTGTACAAACTCTTCGCCATTTCGCTTAGGTTGTATCCACCAACGTTTTTAAATACTGATACATATGTAAATCTCAATACCATACACAAAAAAACGCCTAGACATAGCAATAGTAAAAATTGTCCATAGCGGCTACGGTTTTCTCGGCGTTTTTTTTGTTTGTTCCGATTATTTAATTTATTCATTTGCTAACATTCCTTACGTTTTTATTGGACAAAGATAAATCGGCTTGTTTAGCAATTTTTTGTAGACGATTTCCGCTTTGAAGTTCACTTACTTCTTGCTTTAGTGTACTGTTATCATCTTTAACCTTGCCTAATAAATTAGTTGTTACTTGAAGTTCTGTGGCGTGGTTACCTAGTGCAATCTTTTCACCAACTAGACCAACCATTAAAAAGAATACAAGTGAACATCCTAATATTACAACAGTTTTTTCAAATTTTGACAATCCAAGTCTTACATTTGATTTTACTTCTGGATTTTGTTGTTTTTGTTGTTCCCCTGCGGAGTAATAACCAGGGGTAGCGTATACGCTATTAGCTAGATTATTTTGTGCCATCAGATTAACTCTTCTCTCTATTATTTATTAATTCTCTCAATAACTCTCAATTTTGCACTATGCGAACGATGATTATCTCTCAATTCGTCATCACTCGGTAGTATTGGTTTTCTATTAATTAGTTTGTAGTCTGGTTTCATGTCATCTGGAATGATTGGTAAACCACTTGGTAAATCTTCAATCGTGGTCTTTTCCTTAAACATTGTCTTAACTAATCGATCTTCTAATGATTGGAAAGTAATGACGCTCACTCTTCCGTTTACATCAATTAAATCGATTGCTTTTTCCAATGATTCTTCCAAAGCACCCAGTTCGTCGTTCACGGCAATTCTCAATGCCTGAAAGACTTTCTTGGCAGGATGACCACCGTGACGTCTAGCCGCGGCTGGAATTCCTTCCTTAATGACATCAACAAGTTGTTCGGTTGTATCAATTGAATGGTTTTCTCGGTTCCTTTCAATCGCTCTTGCAACTTGCTTAGAAAATTTTTCTTCTCCATAACGGAAGAAAATCTTCACTAATTTTTCGTATGGCCATTCGTTGACGATTTTCCATGCGTCCAATGGATTTCTCTGATCCATTCGCATATCTAATCGTGCATCGTGTTGATAACTAAAACCTCTACTTGCGTCATCAAACTGTGGAGATGAAACTCCTAAGTCATACAGAATTCCATCAACAGATTGAATTCCTAATTTGTTCATTTCTTCTTGAATGTATCTAAAGTTGCTTCTAACAAAGGTAACCTTATCTTCATCTATGTATTTCTTGAGGTTAGTTTTGTTATATTCAATTGCCACTTCATCTTGATCGAATGAATAAAGATGACCAGATGTTAATTGTGACAAAATTCGGGCACTGTGACCTCCCCCACCGAGGGTACAGTCGATGTAAATGCCATCGGGTTTAATATTTAATCCGTCAACTGCTTCTTTAAGTAGTACAGTTTCATGATGAAATTCCGTCATAATTAGTCACCTTCTTTTCTAAAAATCAATTAAGTCTTCAGCAATGTCGTCGAACTCTTCACCAGCAGTTGCTGAGAATTCGTCCCACTTTTCCTTGCTCCAGATTTCAATTCTTGTGGAAACCCCCACAATCACACATTTCTTTTCGATACCAGCGTAGTTAATCAAAGTATCTGGAATGTTAATTCTTCCTTGGCTATCGACCTTACTTTCGTCGGCGGCTGAGAATAGAAAACGTGAAAAGTATCTTGCTGACTTCTTGCTTACAGGAAGTTGGTTAATCTTTTCTTGAACCTTTTTCCATTCATCCATAGGATATCCGAATAAACATCCATCAAGTCCACGTGTGATGATGAAGTTCGCACCTATTTCTGATCTAATCTTGGAAGGAATGATCAAGCGCCCTTTTGAATCTATTGAATGTTCATATTCACCCATTAACACGCTTCTTCACTCCTTCCAATTTATATTACCTTGATTTTACCACTATCCACCACTTCGTACCACCTTATTATTAAATTTCTTCCAATATCTACTAATTTTCACCAAATTTAGATTAAAATCCACTAATTTTAGGCAATAAAAAAAGAGCTACCAACGTTGGTAGCTCAAGGTTTTAAAGCGTTTTTGCTGCAATTATCAAAATGGTGGAGGACCAGACCACAAAAAAGTAAATTACTGAAAATCTCCACAAGAATTTGTAAAAAATCCCCACTTTGGCATTACTACGTGTAAACAAGTAGTAGATTGCGTAGATAATCCCAATGATAACAAGTCCTAACCATACATATGGTAAGAACGATTGATCGTGTTTATCCAATGATAATTGGTAGATATAATAGCTCATGATAATTGGAAAGAAATCACTCGCTCTAATCGAAATCTTATAAAGTTTGCTAATAATTTTTTTGACGATATTGAACAGTAATGAAAATAGGAATAAAAATACCACCTGAACTAATACCATGGTCAAAAATCCAAACGGAGAAATAACAATCACCTCAATATGAATTAGTTTGCATTATTCGCTGATGAACTGTAAACTTTAAAATATATTATTAATTGCGGAAAGTGGTGTTAATAATGGCTAAGAAAAAGAAATCTAGATTTCAAATCATTACCATGATTTTTGTTTGGTTAATGATTATCTCAACTGTTGGTGGTTTAGTACTAGGTGCTGCCTTCCAACTATTTGAAAACTAATAAAAAATGGAACCTATCAAAATGATGGGTTCCATTTTTTTAGTCATTATCAGGTTGTTTATAAACCTCTCTCGGTTTACTTCCTTCCTGAGGGCCAATGTAACCACGTTGTTCTAAGTCATCAATAATTCTAGCTGCACGATTATAACCGATTCTAAAGTTACGTTGTAACAATGATGTACTTGCCTTTTGTTCTTTTACAACAAAGGCTAGTGCGTCATCGAATAAGTCGTCTTGATCTTCGTTTTCCTCGTCGACCTTGATTTCTTCATCCGTAACAATCATATCGTCGTCATATTCGGCAGGTTGTTGTTCTTTAATATAATCTACCACATTTTCAACATCTTGATCAGATATAAATGCACCTTGCACACGGCTTGGCTTATTCTTATCAATTGGTAGATATAACATATCCCCACGACCTAATAGTTTTTCGGCACCATTAGTATCTAGGATAGTTCTAGAATCAATCCCACTTGAAACGGCGAAAGCAATTCTAGATGGCACGTTAGACTTAATTAAACCAGTAATAACGTCAACTGATGGACGTTGAGTTGCCAAAATCATGTGAATTCCGGCAGCACGTCCCATTTGCGCCAATCTAATGATGGCACCTTCAACGTCATTTGAAACAGTCATCATCAAGTCAGCCAATTCATCAACAACAACAACGATGTATGGAAGTGGTTTTAAATCGCCACGTTCTTCTTCGGTCATCCCTTTTACATATTCATTAAAAGTACTAATCTTTCTTTGATTATGCTTAGCAAACAAGTCATATCTGTGTTCCATTTCAGCAACAACCTTGTTAAGGGCTCTTGCTGCCTTCTTAGGTTCTGAAACAACTGGTGATAGCAAGTGTGGAATCCCGTTGTAAATTCCTAGTTCAACCTTCTTAGGATCAATTAGCATCATCTTAACTTCGCTAGGTTTAGCATTCATTAAAATGCTGGTAATAATTCCGTTGATGGCAACGGACTTACCACTACCGGTTGAACCAGCGATTAATAGATGAGGCAACTTAGTTAGGTCGGTTGTAATAACATCCCCACTAACGTTTCTTCCCAATGGCACTGTCAATAATCCATGCTTGGATTGTTGAGATGTTTTGACAACATCCTTAAATGACACCATTGCGACCTTCTTGTTTGGTACTTCAATCCCGATTAATGATTTACCAGGAATTGGTGCTTCAATACGAATGTCCTTAGCTGCTAATGCCAAGGCCAAGTCGTCTGCTAGGTTAACAATCTTGCTAACCTTAACACCGATTGCTGGGTGTAATTCATATTCGGTAACTGAAGGTCCCAAGTTAACATTCTTAATTTCGGCGTCAACACCAAAACTGTTCAATGTCTTCTTCAATACGGTTGTATTGTGGTCGATGTTTTTAAACTCATCTTTTTGGTCACTTCTAGCCACATCGGATAACAAGCCAATAGGTGGCAATTGATAGTTGGAATCATCAATATCCTTAATATCGATTCCCTTACTATTATTTTCGGTGTGTCCATTGATAATTTCAGATAGTTTTGGTTTGTTTCTAGTATCTTGATTGTAGTCGTCTGCTGACTTGAAGTCGGAACGATCCAAGTTAGCTTCCGGCTTACTCTTTACCTCTGGTTTTTCAGGTTCATTATCCATCCAACCCGAAAGCTTAATCTTAGGATTTTCTTCAGTAGCAGATGGGTTCTTTCTTCTTTGAACCCTAGACATTGGATTAACGTCTTCGCTTGGTTCTTCGTCATCTTGATTATCTTCTTTTGCTTCTAAACGGCGTTGCTTACGTTCTTCGATAGCAGACCCAATCTTTTGTGATGATTCTTCGGAGTACTTTCTAACGTTATCCATGACTTTATTCATTGGAACGTTAAAGAATACGATTAATCCGACAATCATCATAATAATTGATAGAATTTCTGATCCCAGAATTGAAACCAAGAAATCAAATACTACTAATAAGCATGCCCCAATCATTCCACCACCAACTGATGAAGCATCGGTTAGGTGAATGAAATCCTGACTAATTAAAGATAGTGTCTTTGATATAAAGCCATTGTCGCTACTGTTTGAAAACAATAATGCTGATAAGAACAGTGTTAAACCAAGGTAAAAAATGGTTCCACCAATTATCCAACGCTTATTATATTCCAGCTTAGGTCCTTTAATTAGGTAGATAAAACCGACTACTAGTGCGATCAATAATCCAAATGGACTACTATCTCCGATAAAGAATCTAACGATATTATCGAAAGTGATTCCTAAAAAGCCCAATTTAAAGAGACTGAATGCACTAACCAAAATCATAACAAATCCGATAATATGATTTTGATACTTGCTATCGATATTAAATAATTTGGCATTGGTGGTTGTTTTTTTCTTTTTACGCGCGCTTGTTTTTCTCTTTGCCAAATTGATTACCCCTTATCATTTATTTTAGTTTGTCGTATTCGTACTTGTGTGTTCTTTCAAGATTTGGAAATGATTGTTGTCTTAATGCTTCGTAAATAACGATGGCACATGTGTTTGATAGGTTCAGTGCACGAATGTGAGTGTCATCTTGTGGAATTCTGATTGCCTTTTCTTCATTATCACGCATGAACATTTCAGGTAATCCAGTGGTTTCCTTACCAAACATGAAGTAGTAGTTGTAGTCATCGTCTGTGTAATCACGATCTGTGTAGTCGTGGTTAGCAAACTTAGATACTAAGTAAAGTTTGTCCTTTTCGCCTAAAGTATTCATGAATGCTGGTAAGCTTTCGTGATAGTTAATATCAACCTTGTCCCAGTAGTCTAGTCCAGCTCTTTTTAGATGCTTGTCATCAACTGAAAATCCTAGTGGCTTGATTAAATCCAAAACAGTGTCGGTACCAGCACATGTTCTAGCAATGTTACCAGTGTTGGCTGGCATTAATGGTTCAAATAAAACAATATGGTTAGTCATAAATTTTTCCTCGCTTTAAAACTGATTATCTAATATTGATACATCAACTGTGATTGATGTTAGTGATTCAACCTCTGCTTGTGTTAAATCTTTCGCATTATGGCCCCAATGAAGTGGTGTCATAATCATTAAATCGTGAGTTAACTCCTTGGGTAACTCAACGGTGTATTTGACATCGTATTTCTTCGCATTTGGATAATGCTCCATAAATAAATCGACAACTTTTTGGTTATCATAGCTACTATTTTCGCTATCATTACCATAAAGCTTTTGACGCAATTCAAATAGGTAATGTGAGTTTGGCACAATCTTAATCAAGTGACCATTTGGTGCAATGATTCGATTGAATTCCTTGTAAGCTGATGGTGAAAATAAATCCATAATAATATCAATGCTTTGATCATTAAATGGAAGGTTCGCCAAGTCAGCAACACAGAAAAACATTTGGTCGCTTAATTCACTGGTTGATAGATTGACCCCTGGTTTAGAAATATCAAAACCAATCGCACTATCCATGTTTTTTCTTAAGTCTTCTAAACGTTTTAGTGGTGTTCCTTCCCCACTACCGATGTCGACGATGTTCTTATGCCCGGCATCGATCATTTCATTAATCTTTTGTAAAATCCCATCGAAGAAACCAGCCTGCATAATTCTTCGTCTTGATTCTAACATATCCCCATCATATTCTGTATTCACCTTATGGTTAATAAATTGAATGGTTCCTTTTTTGGAAATATCCAATGAGTGATTGTTAGGACAAACGATTGAATTATCAACTTGGTTAATAAATGATTCTTTACATACTGGGCATCTAAATAAATCGATATTTTGTTTTAAAAATTGCTTTGCAATTTCGATTTTTTTCATATCTAAATCATCCTTATCCAATTCAATATATAAGTATATCATATTCGTAAAGTCTTCATTTACAGGAACTAAAAAAAGACCCTAATACCAAGATATTAGAAGCCTTGAATAATTGTCGACATGTCTGTAGGAATTTTTGATTCACAGACTACGTCTTGTTGTGTAAACGGATTATAAAATTTCATTTTGTAGCAGTGTAGTGCCTGACGATCCAACTCATGGTTGTCTGGATTGTAAAGCCAATCACCAATTAATGGATGACCGATTGCTTCAAAGTGAACCCTGATTTGATGGGTTCGACCAGAATGCAGCTTAATCTTAACCAATGAGTGACTAGGTGTATTTTTAACCACCCACGCCTCCGTCTTGGAAGGTTTTCCACCATCCATCACACATCTTTTGATAAACGAACCAGGTTGTCGCTCAATCGGTAGATTAATTTCTAGATGTTTGTCGTTCAGTGGATTTTCCACAATTGCGACATACATCTTTTCAATTTGATGGTGTTGCATTTGTTTATCCAATACCGAATGCGCAAAGTGATGCTTGGCGAAAATGATAATCCCACTAGTATCCATGTCTAATCTATTAACGATATGAATTTTTTGATTATCGTAATCTTGTCTTAGGAAGTATCCCTTCACTCGATTAGCAATCGTATCATTTTTATATAAATGAGATGGTAAACATGCCACGTGAGCTGGTTTATCCACAACCAAGAAGTGATCATCTTCATACAAAATGTTGATTGGTAGATTTGATACGGCAATAATGTCATTGGCTGGTTCAGGAGGTAACGTGATGGTTACCTCGTCGCCTTGTGCCAACATATAATTGACCTTCTCTTCGGTTCCGTTGACTACGATTTTGCCGCCTTCGAATTTAATCTGTTTCAATAATGTGCGCGAAATACCATTTTGGCGTAAGAAAGTTCTTAATCGGATGGGACTGTCCTGTTGATTGGACCAGGTGAAACTAGTCATCCTCGTGAACTCCGATGAATGAATTACTTACACGTTTCCAGAAATGGGTATGACGATATTGGGCGAAGTAAATTCTATCGTTGCAGATGGAATATGAAATTGATTTAATTGGACGATCAGAAATCAATAACTGGTCACAAGTTAAAATGTTGTGCTTTGGTGAATCGGGAACAATTGTGATTGTTTCATCAGGTGGCACAATTACAGGTGAACCCAATGTTCTAAAGACACGGTTATTGATTGATGCCATTTCGGATACTTGAATGGCGTTTAGTTGAGGATTGATGATTGCCCCACCAACTGACTTGTTATAAGCGGTAGAACCGGTTGGTGTGGAAACACAAAGTCCATCCCCTCTAAATTTTTCAAAGAATTCATCCTTGATGTAAATATCAGTAACCATTGTTCCATTAATGCGTTTTAAGGTAGATTCATTTAGCGCAACGAAACTATCGTCTGGTCCACCATCGGTGTATTGAACCTTGATTGATAGCAATGGATAGCTAACGCTTTGACCATTATCGTCTTCCAAACTGTCGACTAGTTCTTTTACTTCGTAGTCACGCCAGTCGGTGTAAAAACCAAGGTGGCCAGTATGGATTCCCACAAAGCGAATCTTGCTAATTGCATCGCGATAATGATGAAAAGCTGACAAAAGTGTTCCGTCTCCCCCAACGGAAATCACAATTTGCGGATTTAATCCATCGTATTCAAGTTTTTCAGACGCATCAATTTTTTCTTTTAATTGTGTAGCAACCTCTTTGGATGTAAATCCGTCGTTACTATAAATTGCAACCTTCATAACTATTCATCCCTATTATGTTCATTTTTGGTTCCATCTTCTTGAGTTTCAATTAACTCATCTCTGATTTCAGACATCCCTTCATCCAACTTGAATGCTGTTTCCGCAGATTGTTGAAGACGCTTCTTCAATCCTTCTGGGAATGCACCATTGTACTTGTAATTTAGAGAATGTTCTACTGTTGCCCAGAAATTCATAGCAAGTGTTCTTACCTGAATTTCGGCTAAAATTTTCTTTTCTCCACCGACTAATTCGATTGGATACTCAAAAACAATATGGTATGAACGATATCCACTAGCTTTTTCACGATTAACATAATCACGTTCTTCCAAAATATTAATATCGCTTCTTCTTCTAAGAATGTCGACAACCACATAAATGTCATCAACAAATGGACACATAATTCTAAGTCCCGCAATATCTTCCATATCTTGAGATAAACGATCTTCTGATACATAGCGGCGTTTCATTTTTTCTTTAATACTGTCGATTGGTTTGACTCGACCAGTAACAAACTCAATCGGACTTCTTTTATCCGATTGAATGAATTCTTTACGAATTCCTCTTAATTTGACCTTTAATTCACCTACGGCTTGTTCATATGGGAATAAAAAGTCACTCCAGTTTTTTATCACTAGGCTAACCTCCTTGTTAAACCTAATTTACTACATTATTTTACCACACTATTCAAGAAGTAAAAAAGCAAACAATTTTTTACCGTTTATGAGCGAAATGGTTGTATTTACCGGTGTATTTGGTATTCTATTTAATGGAATTCATAGAACGAAACAAAAATCTTAATGGAGGGATAAAAGTGTTTGAACTATTTCTGTTTATAGATCCATTGTGTAAAGCATGCAGGAATTCAGAAAATACCGTTTTACAGATTTCTGAAGACGTTGATTCAAAATTTAAGTTGCAGTTCATTCCGATTTACAATCTAAAGGTTGTCCAAACCGACTTCTGCAACTCAAACAATCAACTTAAAAAGCGATTATCTTCTGAAGAACTTTCTGCCTTATACAGAAACGTTGTCTTAGATTATAAGGCTGCCTTATTCCAAGGTATGAAAAAAGGACGTAAGTTCTTAACAGCGATTCAGGATAAACTATTGACTGAAGGTTCCATCTACTCAGACGAAATGGCAATTGCAATTGCCAAGAAATGCGGTCTAGATGTTGAAATGTTTAAGGAAGATCGTCGTTCAAACCTTGCTAAGAAATCAATCAAAAAAGACCAAGATTTGGTCCAAAACATGAAGATTGAAAAACCAGCCTCAGCTGTTATCTTCAACTGTGAAGGAAACGATGATGGTATTTTAACTGATGACATTGAATACTCAACATTATTCAATGCATGCTGTGATAAGAACTTAACTCCCGAATACTTGAAGGATGCGTTAAGTGAAAGCAGTCTAAAAGAAACTAAAATGAAACACCTTCGTGTTCTAAAATAAAAAATCTTCCAACGAAAAGTTGGAAGCTTTTTTGTTATTAAATTAATGATTCTAATTCATTTAATCTTTCTTCAAAGACCTTGAATGCATTTTCTAGGTAGTCGGCAGTAGTCATGTCGATACCAGCTTTTTTCATCACGTTCAATGGATAATCAGAACTACCTGATTTTAGGTAGCCGATGTATTTATCAATTGCTTCTTGGTCATTTTTACAGATGCCATCTGATAAATCAATGGCGGCTGCGAAACCAGTTGCGTATTGATATACATAGTAATTCATGTAGAAGTGCGGAATTCTGGCCCATTCGTATGCAATTTCTGGATCAGATACCACTCCATCACCGTAGTAGCGTTGGTTTAGCTTGTAGTAGAAATCACTTAACATCTTAGCAGTTAGTG
This sequence comes from Apilactobacillus kunkeei, assembly GCF_001421115.1. Lineage (GTDB taxonomy): Bacteria > Bacillota > Bacilli > Lactobacillales > Lactobacillaceae > Apilactobacillus > Apilactobacillus kunkeei_F. The sequence goes on from NZ_JXCW01000004.1 coordinate 348,729, forward strand.
GATTGCCCGCTTGTTCTTGTTGGTGGGCAAAGTCTTCAAATTCAGCAAATTGAGTTTGTCTGAAAATGGTTCCTTTGAAACCATCTAGGAAGTGATTTAATACGTACTTCTTAACTTCAACATCATCGGTATTCTTCAAAAGATAATCAGTTAAGATATTTTCGTTAGTTGTTGATGCGATTTCGGCTAAGAAGATTGAGTAATCACCATATTGGAATGGTTGATTATGGGTTGTGTAGTAACTGTGCATACTGTGACCTGATTCGTGAACCAGTGTAAACAAGTTATCAAGGTTATCTTGCCAGTTTAAAAGAATGTATGGATTAGTGTCGTATACTCCTGATGAGTATGCCCCACTTCTCTTTCCCTTGTTTTCAACTACATCAATCCAACGATTGTTAAATTCTTCCTTGATGTGATCAATGTAATCATCCCCAAGAATTGATAATGCCTTAATTGATTCTTCCTTGGCTTCATCAAAGTTGTATGAGATTGGTGAATTACCGAATAAAGGTGTGTATAAGTCATACATGTGCATTTCATCTAAAGAAAGTAATTTCTTTCTTAGTTTAACGTAACGATGTAGTAAAGGTAGGTACTTATTAACAGTGTCGATTAATTGTTGGTATACCTTTTCATCGATGTGATTATTGCTCAATGCAGCTTCCTTAGCTGAACTAAAGTGACGCATTGAAGCTCTAAAGTTATGCACCTTCACTTCACCAGAAAGTGTTGATGCTAATGTGTTCTTGAATTGGTTATAAACTGTGTATAACTGTTGGAATGCTTCCTTACGAATACTTCTGTCTGTGGATTCTAGTAACTTACTGTAGACCCCGTTTGATAGTTCGACCTTATTACCATCTTCGTCTGATACAACTGGGAACTTCAAGTCTGAATTGGTCATCACGCCATAGACGTTTGAAGGAATATCAAATATATTACCTAAACTTGATAGAATTTTTTCGTGTTCAGCATCTAATATATGATCCTTTTGGCTGAATAATTCATCAAAATAGTGTGTGTAATCTGCTAATTCTGATTCTTCAGATAGCATCTTATTTAGGTCATCATCACTTATGTTTAAAACCGCTGGTTCAAACCATGCTAGTGCTGATGATGCTTTAGATGCTAAATCGGCACATCTTGCATTCATGCTTTGGTATTCTGAATTTGATGTATCAGCATCACTATTCAATGATGAATATACATATAATTTTTCAACTTCACGTTCTAGTTTTTCGATTGCTTTTAAGTCACTTAAAAGTGTTTTGGCATCAAAATGATCAGTCTTTAACTTTTCAACAGCTGCGACTTCTTTGGCGCATTCTTTGAAATCCGCTTCAAAGTCATCGTCTGTCTTATAAATAGTTGTTAAATCCCAGGTTAATTTTTCTGGTACTTCTGATCTCTTTGGTAATTGTTGTACTTCACTCATAAAAACACCGCCTTTTGAAATATACTATCTCCATCTTATCAAAAAATAGTGTTATTTTGCGTACTTAGCTCATTTAATTTTTGATAGTAGTCGTCAAACCACTTAATTTCGTCAATTATGTGGACTCTACCATTCTTAATTTGAATTTTTCTTTTAGTTATCAACTGCATTATCAACATTTTGAACTCATCTTTAATATATTGGGTGGCGTTATGCACAAGTGGATAATTCGTTTGTAATCCGACCATTTGATTGGCAAACTCAAACAAATCCCTTAATTTCACGCGTTCCTTGATATTTGTCATAATCAATATTTTCCATATCAAAAAGTTCTTCCCCATGATTGGACTGGTCACCTGTTTGATATCACAGATAATTGGTGATCCAGAAATATTATGATGCTGGTTATAACAAACGTTTTGCCATTTCAACATCTGTTGATTTCGATAAAAGATTCGGTTTTCAATCCTGGTTAGCTGACTAATTAAACCATGCATACTACTTTTGTACTTAACAATGGTGCCCGGATTGTGAATAAACCTCAATAATTCATCCAATCGAGCAAACGTGATGCGCTGATATCGTAGTTTTCCACACACATACTGACAATTGTAGCGAACCTCAATTTTTCGTTCGTTTACCAGCCAGAAAAAAATGGTAAAACCAATGGAATCAATATAGTAATAAAACTTATTCACACTATCACTACCAAACCGTTTTCTGTAGTTACTCCCCAATATCCATAGTGATTTCATATGTAGTTGATGGTATCCATCGATGCGTTCCTCCAATCGTTTCCGCGAAATCGGACTGCACTGAAACTCAAACGCTAGTTTTTGATACATCAAATCGGGACGTTGATTAATTTCGGGCAAATACTTTTCCACATGTGTATTTCTTTTATCAATGAAGTTCAATAGTTGTTCTTTGCCCATCAAATGTTCATTGCTCTCGCCGTCTTCCATCGCAATCACACACTGGCTGTTATTAAAATGCGCAAAATGTGGCGCATTAATATTGCCGCGTTTTAAAATTAACTCTTCTTTACAGATTGGACAGTAATACTTTTGATTATCTTTAGCTGCACTCGCACTGACTAGTTTTTCTTTATCAGATGCCATTAACATTTTCATCACCCAATAAATTAGATACGAAAAAAGACTGGCATATTTGCCAGTCTTTTTATTAGCCAAAGTATTTATTCACTTGAGTCATTGCTTGATGATCCATGATTACTTTCTTGTCGTTGTAGTGTTTGAAGTCTACAGCGTTGATTTGGTTACCATATTCAACAGCTTCACTCACAGCACTGGTAAAGTGCTTGAAGTCGACTTCGTTTTCAGTTCTAGTAGTAGTTAATTGAACCACGTAGAATGAACCCACTTTATATAATGTTGAATCAACATCTTGAATGCCATGAATTGCATCAGCTAGTTTAACAACGTTGTCGAAGTCGCTAACTTTTAGAATCATTTCCCACTTTTCAAGTTGTGGATTAAAGTGGCCTAAGCTTGGTTGCTTGGCGTTTTTAACCATATCCTTGAATGGGTCACTATTGGAACGTTTGCTTGTTGAATCTAAGTCTTGACGTTCACTTCTAGCTTGGTTGATTGTCGCAATCATCATTAAATTGTAATGGGCGTAATCATCGCTTCTTTCAAGCGCATCAATCATAGTTGATAGGTTCAATTGAATGTTATCAATGAATTCCTTAGTTTTGTCATCATATTTGTGATCTTCGCTCTTGAAGTCTAGGATTTTACCAAGCATTTCCTTGGCTCGAATCAATGAGTACAAACTCTTGGTATCAGTATAGTCCTTAAAGTGGCCCATACTTGGTAGTTGCGCTCTTTGTTCGTCGGTTCTGTCTTCACCAGTGTCGGTAAACATTTCAGAACCAGCTCCATCATAAGTTTCATTATCGTTTTCGTCATCTTCTATTTCATCATCGACGTTATCATCTTCTACTTGTTCATCATCATTATTGATTTGGTTTTGGTTATCAAAAACATTCTTATTCTTAATAAACATGTCTAACCCTGTACTATTTGGCAATACTTGGAAAGATACTGCCCCGGTACTCTTGAATTCATCATCTACATCGATTTCGTCCAAGATTGAGTATAAGAAAGATTCAATGCCATCTTCATCACCTAAAAGTGATAATAAATCAATTCCGCGTTCATCTAATTCTTGATTAGTGATTGTTACTTTGATTGTTCCAGAATTAATTTTTTCCATTCTCATTATCGACACCTCTTCTCACGTTCGCTATTTGATAACTACATTTTAACCTATTATCAACGGTTAGTTCAATGATTTAACGTCTTTTAAATCAATTACCATCCCTGTTTTTGGTAAGATCACGTTTACTGAATTATTTGTCGCCATCTCAGTTTGTTTCTTTAAATCATCCAAGTCACCATATTGTGGTAAATGACTGATTAAAACGTTGTTAACCTTAGCATCCAATGCTAATTGACCAGTTTCTTCAGAAGTCATATGCCACTTTTGACCTTCCTTGTCGTCATAGAAATTAGTATCGGTCATTAATAAGTCAGCACCTTCACAAAATGATGCTAAGTCGTCAAAGTATCTGGTGTCACCTGTGTAAGCTAGTACTTGATTGGTTGTTTTATCTTTAATCTTAATCGCAAATGTAACGACAGGATGTTGTGTTTTCTTAAATGTAATTTCCAAGTCACCTAACGTTAAGACATCGTCTCCATGGTATGGTTTAGCAATCGTATCGTCGAACCAGTTCAAAGCATTGAAGTGTTCTTCATCCTCAGTGTGGCCATAAATTGATAGAGGACCTTCCTTTGGCTTATTAGGTGCTAGTTGCCAGTAGTGTTGTAAAACCCCAACATCGGCAATATGATCACTGTGGTAGTGAGATAATAAGACCGCGTCTAGGTTGTATGGGTTTAAGTGCTTTTCTAGTTCCAATAGCACCCCACTTCCACAGTCCAATAATAGATTGAATTTTTCAGTTTGAATTAAATATCCGCTTGTGGCGATTCCGTTATCTGGATAACCACCATAATATCCTAATACAGTAACCTTCATTTTGCATACCTTCTACTTGTTTTTATTTATCTTTAGTGTAAATATATAGGTGTGATTTGTAAAATCTTTTTTATCATCTTGGAGGCGTAAAAATGGAAAATCAAATCAGCATGACGTTTGGTAGCAATCAAATTTTAAACAAAATCAGAAAACAACATCCCGATGTAAAATTAAGTTTATTTAAAAACGGTGACGATCAGTATCAAATCGTCGATTTTTCCGGGAATCATAATATTTTCAAAAACCCAATTACATTCGATGTATTGAAGAATCATAACTTTACCGAAAAGTTTGAATTTGTAAATTATTCATACTTCAACCTATCAGAAGATGATCAAAAAATCTTTGATGCCAGCATCGAAAAGATGGATAATAACGCTACGTTAGATAACATGGTCTCATTCGTCATCTTAAAGGAAACCGTTAACCGTAAGAGAACGGTTTTAATGACAACTTGGCATAATTATTTTGATTTCAATAATTGGAAGAAGAGAAATGACTTTTTGAATTTAGCAGAAATGTCCTTAAACTATAAACGAGCATAATAAAAAAGCACTTTGGAATTTATCCAAGTGCTTTTTTATTTACTTAATTTTTAATGTCATGGCATTAATTGCAACAATCACTGTACTTAGTGACATAATCACGGCACCTAACATTGGTCCAATGATAATACCAATTGATGAAAGTGCTCCGGCTGCAAGTGGTAATGCGATGATGTTGTATCCAGCACCCCACCATAAGTTTTGAATCATCTTGGTACGAGCGTGTTTTGCTAATTTAACCAAATTAATCACATCTGCTGGATCACTGTTTACTAAGACAACGTCAGCGGATTCGATGGCAACGTCAGTACCTGAACCGATGGCAACACCTAAATCAGCCTTAGTAAGACTAGGTGCATCGTTAACACCATCACCGATAAACATAACTTTACCTTTTTCTTGATACTTAGTAACTAGTTTTTGTTTGTCTTCTGGAACTAATTGGGCGTTAACTTCCTTAATTCCTAGAATGCTTGCTACCTTATCAGCAGCTTGTTGGTTATCACCGGTTAGCATAACTGGGATAATGTTTTGACTGTTTAAGAAATCAATCATGTCATTTGCACCAGGCTTGATTGAATCTCCTTCAGCAATGTATCCAACAACTTTGCCATCTTCGACAACATAACTTAATGAGTTACCTTGTTGTAGATACTTGTCAGCAGTCTTTTGATCGTAATCAATACCATTCTTGTCTAGGTATGAGCTTGAAACAACTTGGTATTCCTTACCATCAACAGTTCCCTTGATACCTGAACCAGCGATTTCTTCAACGTTTTCTGCTTGAAATGGTGCTTCGTTTAAATCCTTGAATGCTTGAACAATTCCTTGAGCAAGTGGATGACTTGAAGAAGCTTCGATTGCCGCAGCAATCTTAATTACATCCTTCTTGTCGATGTTTGAATCTAAACTATCATAAGCATTAACTTTGAAATCACCTTGAGTTAAAGTACCTGTTTTATCCATTAAAGCGTATCTAATTTGTTTGATACCTTCTAGTGCAGTCTTGTTTCTAATCAATAATCCATGAGTGGCTGAAATGGATGTCATTCTTGAAATGATTAAAGGAATAGCTAGACCTAAGGCGTGTGGACAAGCAATGATTAATACACTTACAGTAATTGGAATTGCATATGCAACACCATCTAAGATGCTCCAAGTTACAAAAGCGATTAAAGCAACAATTAATGCAGCGTAGAATAGGTATCCAGCAACCTTGTTAGCTAAATCTTCTGCTTCTGATTTTGATGATTGGGCTTCACTTACCATGTTCATAACCTTTGATAAGTATCCACTTTCACCAGTACCGGTAATCTTAACTTTGATAGTTCCGCTACCGTTGACTGATCCACCAATTACAGAATCATCGACACCCTTTTGCACGTCTCTTGATTCACCGGTAATTAATGATTCGTTTAAAGCAGTACTACCATCAACAATTGTTCCATCAGCAGGCACTTTTTCACCTGATTTAATTAAGATGATTTGGCCTTCTGATAATTCATGAACTGATACATCTTTAGTTTGACCATCTGATTGAACTAAGTGAGCATTGTCAGGTAATAATTCGGCTAGTTTGTTTAAAGCAGAACCAGCGTTCATTACTGAGTTCATTTCAATCCAGTGACCTAATAACATAATGACAATCAATGTTGATAATTCCCAGAAAAAATCATTTACCATTGGTGTCACCTTTAAAATGTCGTTGGCAATCACGGCGTATACACTGTATACATAAGCAACGGAAATTCCCATTGTGATTAGTGACATCATTCCTGGCTTCTTGCTCCTCATTTCACTGATACATGATGTAAAGAATGGGTAACCACCGTAAATAAATAGGATAGTTCCTAATACTAAAACAACAAAATCAGATCCAGGGAATGTCACTTGGAAAGGCATCTTCATTCCCATCATTGGTGACATTACAATAATTGGAATTGTTAGAATTAATGAAATCCAAAACTTCAATTTTAAGTTTCCCATATGCATGTGACCCATGTTACCGTGGTCCATTCCACCATGGCCCATGTCCATACCGCAGCCCATGCCACTCATGTTCATGTGACCCATATCGTGGCCCATGTGACTGTGATCCATGTGGTCCATATCATGTCCCATATGTCCATGGTCCATATGACTCATATCGTGGTCCGTGTGATTCATGTCATGTCCCATGTGTTCATGGTCCATGTTACCCATATCATGATCCATATGGTGCATATCGCAAGGATGTTCTCCATGAGAATGATCATGTTCCCCACCATGACTGCAACAACTCATGTTTTCGTGGTCAGAATGGGAATGACCCTCCATTTTCATGTCATCATGATGCATATCGCACTTATGATTTGGGTTGCTGTGATCATGGTGCTTGCAGCAAGCCATTTCTCCGTTGTGTTTTTCTTCGTCATTCATATCATGCTTTTTTCCGCACATTTATCTCATCTCCAAATAGATTATTATTCCAAGCACTTACAATGAACCTCTTCGGGTGCTGTATCTCTCTTTTTCTTTAAAACATCAATGATTGAATCAATATCACTTATACTTAATTCAATATTTTCAATAACATCATGAAGCGTCTCTCCATAATGCATGCAACACATTGATTCAAATACTCTCTTAACAGACATATCATATGCTGCTTGTTCCTTAATGGCAGAATAATAAATATTTTTCCTACCATCTTTCTTAATTCCTAAGAATTCCTTATCACATAAACGGGATAATAATGTTTTGATTGTTGATGAACTCCAATCCATTTTCTTGGATAAGATATCGATCAATTGACTACTAGTTGCCTCCCCTAGTGTCCAAACAATTCTCATTACTTCCCATTCAGATTTCGTAATATCAGTCTTTTCCAAAAGCTGTATCACCCCACTCATTTATTTAACATTTTATAGTCTACATTTGTAGACAAAAGAAGTCAAATAAAAAGGATTGCAACTTAATGCAATCCTTTATTTTCTACGTTAAGGAGAATGAGAGATTCGAACTCTCGCGTGGTTTGACCCACCTAGCGGTTTTCAAGACCGCCCCCTTCAGCCACTTGGGTAATTCTCCATAAATGATGACCCGTACGGGATTCGAACCCATGTTACTGCCGTGAAAGGGCAGTGTCTTAAACCACTTGACCAACGGGTCATAATAAATATTATGACAATAAAAAAAGATTATCCATCAAGGACGATCTCATTTACGGTTCGTACGAGACTCGAACTCGTGACCTCCTGCGTGACAGGCAGGCGTCCTAAACCGACTAGACCAACGAACCAAAATTGCGGGAGCCGGATTTGAACCAACGACCTCCGGGTTATGAGCCCGACGAGCTACCAGACTGCTCTATCCCGCGATAAT
>NZ_JXCW01000005.1:0-176405 GCF_001421115.1 Apilactobacillus kunkeei
ATTGACTTCGCAATGTTTAATTCTTACAACCAAGTTGTAAGTTCCTTACACATCATCGATTATCAATCTTGTTCAGTTTTCAAAGATCTACCTTTTAATATCAACCGTTGTCTCAATGACAACTATTTAATACTACCAAATTATCAACACAGTGTCAATAACTTTTTTATTTATTTTGTTGATGAATGTTTTCACATCAACGTTTGTCGCTTATCGACAACAATAAATATTATGCCATCTTGTTAACGTAAAGTCAACAGTTTTTTATTGATTTTTTAACGTTTTAACGAGGTTTTTGACCGCCTCATCAACAGCAATATTTATATTATCAAAATATCGACACCGCGTCAACATTAATTTAAAAATAAAAAGGACGACTTTTAAAGTCGTCCTTTTGTTTTGAAACTATTTTAATTCAGGTGCATCTGTCTTGTATAAGTTCAAAGTATCCTTCTTCTTCAACTTATTCAATAGATCAGTCTTCTTCTTTTTATCCATTTCCTTAAGAAGCTTCATTCCATCAGCATACTTGTAGCTGTATGACTTCTTATCTACCTTCTTGAAGCCCTTAGGGTTGTAGAAACGTAGTAAGTCACCTAGCACTACCTTATCTGATAGAGATAATTCTGTAGTAACGTGGTTTTGCATCTTCTTGATTTCAGCAGCTTGTTTCTTGTTTGGTGTAATTTGTTTACCAGTCTTAGTTAGGTATACACTTCCACCTACTACTGTGTATTCAGGAGATACGAAATCTCCATTTCTGAATGCAACAACTTGGTTTCTCTTCTTAGATAACAAGTCATTACCAAATTGGATAGTATTATCGTCTTTTACACCCAATAGATGTAATAGTGTAGGTAATACGTCAATTTCTCCACCGTAAGTGTGGTCAATTCCACCCTTTAGTCCGTCCATGTGAATCATGAATGGAACCTTTTGGAATTGTGCTAAGTCGAAGCTGTTAATAGACTTCTTGTGTAGTAATTGAGCAATAGCTGGTCTATGGTTGTTTGAAATACCATAGTGGTCACCGTATAGCACAATCATACTGTTCTTCATTAGACCTGTCTTAGTTAGGTAATTCATGAATTCACCAAAGGCTTGGTCTAAGTAGTGAGCTGTTTGTACGTATGGATCAACAGTATTGTCACCAGTCTTAGTTGCTGGGAATGATACGTTTTGTTTATCCAATTCGTATGGATAGTGGTTAGTTAATGTAATTAGTTTTGCATAGAATGGTTGTGGTAATTGTTGGATGTATTGTGCAGCATCCTTAAAGAAGATTTTATCCTTCAAACCGTAACCAACACTGTATGATGGTTTTTCAGTGTAGTAGTTTGAATCAAAGAAGTATTGGTATCCCCATGACTTGTATGCATTATCTCTATTCCAGAAACTAGGTACATCCCCATGGAATGCAGCAGTACTGTAACCCTTTTGAGCTAAGATAGCTGGTGCAGCTTGGTATGTGTTTTGAGTACCATAAGTAACCATTGCTGATCCTTCTGGTAGGCCGAATAGTGAGTTTTCTAGCATCATTTCAGCATCAGAGGTCTTACCTTGTGCTACTTGGTGGTAGAAGTTATCAAATGATAATGTGTTTTGGTTATGGTAGAACTTGTTAAGGTTTGGAGTTACTTCCTTACCATCAACTTTGTAATCAATTAAGAATTGTTGGAAACTTTCCAAATGAATGATAAAGACATTCTTACCCTTAGCCTTACCGTAGTATTCGATATTAGACTTACTACGGTTGTGCTTTAGATATGTAAGGACACTATTTAAATCAGATGGTTTAGCTTCAGCTCTAGTTTGACTTTCCTTGTGTGTTTGATATGCATTAAATGCTGCATATTCATTTAAACCAAGGTACTTAACAATGTAGTTGTTATCAAAAGTTCTTGTTAATAGACCTGATCTATCTGCATTAGATACACCAAATTCAGCAAACATCAATACTAAAGATAATATGGTGATTGCAAAGGCGTTTCTCTTCTTAAATGGAGCATGGTCCACCTTAATTACTCTGAATAGTAGTAATAAGATCAATACAATGATATCGATAAATACGAAGAAATCTAATGGATGTAAGATTTCAGCTAAACTCTTACCAAGGTTGTTTTGAACAGTACCAGAACCCTTGATGATTCCAAATGATAGGAAGTCAGAGAATTCACGGTAGTATAAAACATTGGCAAAAATCCAAATTGATTCGATTAAATCAATAATAATCATTAGCCAGTAAGCTAGCTTACCTCTAAAGTACAAAGCAATCCCAAATATTAGTAATGCAGCTGGTAGTGGGTTAACAGCCAATAGGAATTGTTGAATGCCACCCTTTGCACCTAAGGTAAAATCAATACGGTATGAAATATATGTTTTCAACCAGAATAAGGCCACAATTAATACAAAAAAGCCAAATTTTGTATTAAAGAACTTTCTGGTGTTCTTAATATGACTAGACATTTCTATGCCTCCAAAATAAAAAATATAAAGTGTTAGTAAATTTACTTATCAATCTTATTGGGACGAATAAAGAATGCTAACGCCCCTAAAATCATTCCTAAGTAATAAGTTATCAAGCGCCAAGCAATTAACGCGAGAATTAACTTTGTGTTATTGGTGATAAAACTCTTGAACAAAGTTTCAAAACTGTACTCTGCTCCCCCAGCTCCTCCTGGAATTGGGAATAGTGAGATTATCATAAAGATTAATACGTGTAAGCTAACAATCATGATGATGTTAACTTGATCAAATCCTAATGCCAAGATGATGAAGTATGGAATTAGGTAGTAGAAAGCTAGTTGGAAGAAAGTAATAACAATAATCTTTAACATTAGCTTCCATTGTTTAGCGATTCTGATGCTTTCCATATGGAATGTATCGATTTTGTTGTCTAACATCTCTTTAAATGAAAGATACTTTTCATCCTTCATAAAGATTTTAAGTGGTTTTACCAAATTATCAACCAGTTTCTTAGTAAATGTATACCAATACATGATTAATAACAAGGCGACAATGACAAATAGGTGAACGAAGAAGCCAAACAATACCAGCAAAGCTAGATAGTGTAGCTTTTCTTCCACGTATTGAAAACCGACAATAAGACTCAAAATGAAATTAATTACTATCATGGTTTGAAAGACAACAAACTTCATCAAGAGCGTTGAACTGGCCTTACCAGCATCCACGCCCGTTTGAACCATTACATATAGTTGTCCTGGTTGTCCACCTGATGAGAATGGTGTGATCCCGTTGAATAGTTGTTCTACCAATGGAACTCTAATCGCATCCCACCAAGTAAAGTGATCAACTTGGGTATCGACGATTGTCTTAGTAACCACCGCCTCTAATCCTAAATATAGCAACATGCATAGGAAGGCAACGGCAATCCACCACCAATTAATAGTAAAAAAATCTGCAATCAATACATCCATATTGATATCTCTGATGAAATACCAAAAAATCAGTATCCCGATTAGAAACATCATAAAGAACGTTATTACATTTCTCTTCGACATTACTATCCCTCTTTTATCTGACCTTTATAAAATTTATGCCAAATTGAAGCTAGATGATCTTCTGAATAGTAATCAGATGCAGCTAGTGCTTTATCAGACAATTCTTTTAGTTCATCTCGATTATCAATTAAGCGATGTAAACTATCATTCATTTCTTCAAAAGTAGTAAATGGTTCATAGTAACCACTGATGATTTCTTTATATAAATCTAAACTTCTAAGCATTACTGGAGTTCCACAAGAGAATGATTCCAGTACTGACATTGGGAACAATTCGTTAAATGATGGTAGTAAGAATAAATCAGCAACGTTGTAGTATTGAACTAATTTATCACGATCCACGATTCCTGGGAACTTAAGGTTTGCGGGTGGATTGTCTACCAAGAGTTTTAAGTTCTTGTATCCATCAGTAATTTTACCAAATGAAAAACCACCTGCCCAAATAAATTCGACATTTGGGTTTTCTTCAGCTAGTTTAGCAAAATCAAGAATTCCCTTTCTAGTTTGCACCTGACCAGTTCCAACTACGACGAACTTGTCTTTATCAATACCAAGTTCCTTTCTAGCAGCCAACTTTTCGTCTTCGGTGAAAGGATAGAATTCCTTCTTGCTAACAAAGTTTGGAATGTAAGTAATTTTATCACGATTAATCCCATATGCTTCCAACTTAGGTATAAAAGTTGGATTAACTACTACAATATGTTCCATTCGTTTGTAAAACGCAATTACATATTTATAAAAAATCCATTTGATTGGTTTGGGCAAACTCAAGCTTCCTTCCAATGTTTCTGGTAGGAAGTGCACATACCCAATTCTTCTTCCACGTTTCTTTTGGAATGTAGAGAAGTAATATCTTAGATTAATTGTATGGTAGTGAGTAATATCAGATTTCTTCGGATCATTGATTTCAATGTCAAACTCATCTGAAAAACGCTTTTCCATTAATTTAATTAACTCTAGATAGGCACTACCAACTCCTTGTCCCTTTACCTTGTCGGCAGTTGAAAACATATCTATTTTTATCATAAATCCTCCTAGTCGCTTATCCCATTATCATCGCTAAATTCTTTGTTGAAATCTAATTGGGCACTCTTATAAAAGGCCACAATTCGATTGGCAAAGTTTTCAGATGATATTTCATGTAACTTAGTTTGTCTAAGTTCTTCCTTTGATTGATCTGGTTTAGCTTTAGTTTGATTCAAGTATTCCAATACGCTTGAAACATAGCCATCTTTATTTGAGAAGGTCATCCCTAGTGCCTTATCACTTAATAGGTCCTCAGTATATGGACTTGATGCAACCACTACCTTAACTCCGGCAGCCATTGCTTCAATATAAGTTAAACCTTGTGATTCAGAATTAGATGTCGATACAAACAAGTCGGCATCTCGGTAATATTTATATACCTCATCGTTATTAATTTCACCAACGAATTTAACATTGGCATTTAGCTTCATGTCATCGACTTGTTTTCTCAAGTCTTCTCCGGCTGGTCCATCCCCCACAATCACTAATTGGGTTAATGGTTTGTCAGCCAAGATTGTTGGCATGCAATTAATTAATTCTTTGATGTTCTTTTCGTAAGCCAAACGACTCACTGATAATAACACAGGAGCGTCCTTATCTACCCCTAAATATTTACGTAAATCAAAATCAGATTGAGTCGCAAATTTATTGATATTAATTCCGGTTGGGATAATCCTAATCGGACTCTTTACCCCGTATCTAACTAACGTGTCTAATACTTTTTTACTTGGCGCCACTACCCCTGACATGTTGTGACAAAACGCTAAGGTTGCATCTTTAACATGTACCGGTCTTAATAGCTTACCCTTGGCTACGTAATGCAAGTAGTCTTCATACATGGTGTGATAAGTATGTACACATGGGATTCTTAAGAACTTCGCAACGAACTTACCGATGATTCCCATTGAGAACTCAGTCTGTGTATGAATAATGTCCAAGTTAAGTTTCTTAGCAATTTGATAAGCTTGGATCATTCCCCTTACCGCGATTCTGCGGTCAGTAAAAGAAATAAAGGGGATACTGGAAAATCTAAAAATATTCTTTTCGTATGTGGCCTTATCAACGTGAGGATCAGTTGTAGTAAATATATACACCTGATGACCATCTTTTTCCAATTGATCTTTTAATGTCTTAATGGATGTGGCAACCCCACTGACCTGTGGAAAATAAGTATCCGTAAAAATTCCAATATTCATAGTAGCACCTCCTTTTCGTTTATTATTAATTATTTGTAATTATATTGTTTTGCTGTTTGCATTGCAAACTCATGTGAATGCCATAATTCCCTATTTTAATAAAAAAAACGAGCCAGAACAATTCTATCGAAGTAGTTGTTTCCATATTCGTTCAATAATGACAATGAACTATTATGACAACCAAACATAAAATATTTCTGACTCATTATTTTAATAAACGTACCATATATAACTTGTAATTAATCAGTTAATCCTTCATCTTTGAATGACTTTGCAATTGCTTCAATTGCGTCTTTTTCGTCAGGACCATCAGCAATAACAGTTACTTCGGCGTTTTGACCAACACCTAATGACATAACACCCATGATTGACTTTAAGTCAACAGTGTTGCCAAGGTATTCTAGTTTTAATTCTGATTTGAATTTAGTAGCAGTTTGAACTAAAAGTGTTGCAGGACGAGCATGGATTCCAGTTTCAGAAACAACTTTAAATTGACGTTTTTCCATTTTGAAAATCTCCTTTTATTCTTATACTAATTTTAGAATATCAATTAATGTGATAAAACTCAACATTTTTAACTATTGGTACCACTATCAGATAGGTAAGTATACGTAATTACACCGTTCTGATCGGCCTTCCCTATCACGCGCTTTCTGGTATCAAAGTTCATGTATGCAACTTGAAACTCAGTGAACTCGTCGGGTTTGACTACCAATTCTTTGATTTTGTTGTCTTTTAGGTCATTTAATAATTCAGTATAATTCTTATCTGCGATAATTATATTCCCTCTTTCAATATATATTATATACGATTGCTACTAATTAAAACATATCATAATTAAAAAATATGAAAAAAATAGACATTATTTTAATCTAATCAAATTGCTTGCACTAAATTTACGATGAGTTATAATATTTTTACAAATGGTCAGTAAAGGTCAAAACAACCTTTAACCATTTAGTTGTTTTCAGAAAGGAGCAGTCGTATGAAATGTGAAAACTGCCATATAAATGAGGCAACCATTCATTTACTCGTCAATTTCAATGGCGAAAAAAGACATATTGATATTTGTCAGGACTGTTACCAAAAATTGAGTCAACAATCCGAACAATATCGTAACAATGGAGGTGTTGATATGATGAATGATCCATTTGGTTTCAGTAGCTTAGATGACCTATTTAACGCGATGAATCAAAACAATCAAAATTCTATCCGCCGTCCTGAGAACAATCAGCAAAAAAATAACAATAACAACAATTCCAACTCTGTGTTAGCAAAGTATGGATATGATTTAACCGACTTAGCAAGAAAGAACAAGATTGATCCTGTTATCGGTCGTGATAAGGAAATCGATCGTGTGATTGAAATCCTAAACAGAAGAACCAAGAACAACCCTGTTCTAATTGGTGAAGCCGGTGTTGGTAAGACTGCTGTCGTCGAAGGACTAGCGCTAAAGATTGCCCATCACGAAGTTCCAGATAAATTAAAGAACAAACGTGTCATCAGATTAGATATTGTATCCATTGTTCAAGGAACATCCATGCGTGGTCAATTCGAACAAAGAATGCAAGAACTAATCAAGGAAGTTCAATCCAACAAGAACATCATTTTATTCATTGATGAAATTCATGAAATTATGGGTGCCGGTAATGCCGACGGTGCCATGGATGCAGGAAACGTTTTAAAGCCTGCTTTAGCTCGTGGTAGTTTCCAACTAATTGGTGCTACTACCTTAAACGAATACCGTGGGATTGAAAAAGATTCAGCACTTGCTCGTCGTTTCCAAACCGTCCAAGTTGATGAACCTTCATTAAAACAAGCTCTTCATATCTTAAACGGTATCAAGGGTCGCTACGAAAAGTATCACCACGTTAAATACAGTGATGATGCCATCAAGGCTGCGGTTTACCTATCAAACCGTTACATCCAAGATCGTTTCTTGCCAGATAAGGCTATTGACTTGATCGATGAAGCCGGTTCTAAACTTAATATCAAATCAGACGTTAAGTCACCTGATGATTTAAAGGAAGAACTAAGCAAGTGTGAAAGCGAAAAGAAAGATGCCCTACAAAAGGAAGACTATGAAAAGGCCGCTTTCTATCGTGATAAGATTGAAGAACTTAACTACAAGTTAAAGGACTTCGACGAATCCGATAATACCTACCCTACTGTATCTACGAAGGATATTGAAGGAATTATCGAATCGATCACCAAGATTCCTGTTGGTCAATTGCAAGAACAAGAACAGGATAATCTAAAGGACTTAGACAAGAAACTTGCTGGTAGCGTCATTGGACAAAACCAAGCAATTGAAAAAGTTGCTCGTGCTATCAAACGTAATCGAATTGGTTTCAACGGAACCGGTCGTCCAATCGGATCATTCCTATTTGTAGGAACTACCGGAATTGGTAAGACTGAACTTGCAAAGCAATTAGCTAAGCAACTATTCGGTTCCAAGGAAGCAATGATTAGATTCGACATGTCCGAATACCGTGAACCACATTCCATTTCTAAACTAATCGGTTCACCTCCTGGCTACGTTGGTTACGATGAAGCCGGTCAATTAACCGAAAAGGTAAGAAGAAATCCTTACAGTCTAATTCTTTTCGATGAAATTGAAAAGGCTCATCCTGACGTTCTCCACGCTTTCCTACAAATCCTAGACGATGGTCGTTTGACCGACTCTAAGGGAAGAACCGTATCATTCAAGGATACTGTCATCATCATGACAAGTAACGCCGGTACCGGTGCCTCCACCGCTAGTGTTGGTTTTGGTGCTGAAGCTAATAACAAGACTCATTCAGTATTGAATAAGTTGGGTGATTACTTCAAACCAGAATTCCTAAACAGATTCGATGACATCGTCGAATTTAACCAACTAAGCAAGGATGACTTGAAGAAGATTGTCAGCTTGATGCTAGACAACGTTAACAAGATGCTTGAAAACCGTGGTATCACCATCGATGTTTCTGATGCTGCCAAGGATAAACTAGTCGAAAAAGGCTACAACCCAGAAATGGGTGCACGTCCACTTCGCCGTGTAATCCAAGAAGAAGTTGAAGATAAGGTCGCTGACTATTATCTAAACAATCCAAGTAGCAAGCACCTAAGCGTTGAGGTCAACGATGAAAACAAAGTATTCGTTAACGCAAAATAATTGAACAGATATAAAAACAGCTAAGACTTATTATTAGCTGTTTTTTTAACTTTTTTTGTACTATCATATGTTAATATGGTTATTAGAGAGGAGGAAAAGGTATGTTTCATTTTATTCATGACATCATTCGTTTGTTTAAACCCAAACGTCAACCAGATGAACCACAAGCAAATGACTTCACAGATTTTACAACGCAAACCGTTGATGAACCCATCGAAGCACCAACCGATAATATTGAAGAACCCCCTTCTCCTTCTCCTAAACCAAGGGCAAAGATGACTATCTACTATGTAGATGAAGACGGTCACTATCTTCATGAGTTCAACGTAATTCACGGATTCGTCGGTGATCCAGTCAGTTTCATCATCCCCGATTTTGATCACTACGTTTTATTCAAAATAATGGGTGTTTCCACCTACATGCAAAAAGAAGATAACGAAGTCACCCTTCAATATAATCGATTGAATGGAAAACCAGTTAATATTTTCTTCATTAACTATGATACATATTCAATGATTCGTCTTCCTCAAATGGCTATCGGTAAATATAACAACGAATTTCAAATTAACATCCCAGAACTATCTGGTTTTAAACTAATCAACTATTCAGGTAATTCAAACGGTATCTTCGATGATTACATGAAGCATTTAATCATCTACTACCGTCGAAACGATTGGCACAGCGTCCAAAAGGACACGTTCTACATTCGTTTAAGAGAATACACCAGAGTCTACAACGATACTAACGGTGATGTGCTTCACGTCTTATTACCAAAGAAAAGTATTTGGAAGGTATTCTATCAAGTCACCACTGACGACGCTCTGTGGTTAAACATCGGTCCAAACCAATGGATTGTCGATAGAAACTTCTTTAGAATGCAATATCCATTCGCTAAAAAACTAACTAATACCGATTCATGGAAGATTAAACAAGTTAACTACCCTGCAACGATTGAAAATGATAACCACCAGAGTGTGGCCGTTTACAACTTCCCTTACGGTAGCTGTATCGGATTCCTCCACAATGGCAACTCATTCATCGTTACCCAAGAAATTGTTGATCAAAACAATGTTCAATGGGTCGAAATTAATAACCTTCACTACATCGTTTATGATGACGTAAAAAAAGAGCTTAGATAATATCTAAGCTCTTTTTGTTTTATAGTTTTGAAGTAAGTTCTACATCTGGATACTTTTCCTTGAACCAACGTTCAGCAAATGAGTTTTCGAATAAGAACAATGGATCGCCATGACCGTCTTTTACCAAGATGTTTCTTGATGAAGACATCTTTTCGTCTAGTTGGTCTGGGTTAATCCAACGAGCAGTCTTGCTACCCATTGGTTCCATTACAACTTCAGAGTTGTATTCATTTTGCATTCTGAATTGGAAAACTTCGAATTGAAGTTGACCAACGGCACCTAGGATGTAGTCACCGGTAGTGTAAGATGTGTAAAGTTGAACCGCACCTTCTTGAACTAGTTGTTGGATTCCCTTGTGGAATGATTTTTGTTTCATAACATTCTTAGCTGAAACCTTCATGAATAGTTCAGGTGTAAATTGAGGTAGCTTGGTGAACTTAACATCACGTTTATCAGAGTAAATGGTATCACCGATTTGGAAGTTACCAGTATCGTATAAACCAATGATATCACCGGCTACGGCATTTTCAACGTTTTCTCGAGTGTTAGCCATGAACTCAGTCACGTTAGATAGACGTAGTTTCTTTTGGTTTCTTTCCAAAGTAACGTCCATTCCACGTTCAAACATTCCAGAACATACACGCACGAATGCGATACGGTCTCTATGCTTAGGGTTCATGTTAGCTTGAATCTTAAAGATGAAACCAGTGAATTGTTCATCTTCAGGTTCTACTTCAACGTCGTTTTCAGTTTCGTGTTCACCTGGTTTTGGTGCAAAGTTCAGATATGCATCTAAGAAAGTCTTTACCCCAAAGTTAACCAAGGCTGAACCGAAGAATACAGGAGTTTGTTCACCATTCTTAATCTTTTCTTCGTCGAATGGATTACCTGCTTCAGTGATTAGATCCATGCTTTCTTTAGCATCTTGGTAAACACTGTCGTCAGCTAACTTGTTGTCTTCTAACAAGTTACCGTCTTCATCCAATGGTAAGTATGGATTGTTTTCATCTTCTGGACGGTATAGTTCGACACGTTTGTTGTATCGATCGTATAGTCCTCTTAGAATTTTTCCTGAACCGATTGGCCAGTTCATTGGGTATCCTTCGATTCCCAAGACATCTTCTAGTTGACTGATTAATTCCATTGGGTCTCGACTATCACGATCAAGTTTGTTCATGAAAGTAAAGATTGGAATTCCACGCATCTTACAAATTTGGAATAATTTCTTAGTTTGTGGTTCAATCCCCTTGGCAGCATCAATAACCATGACTGCGGAGTCAACGGCCATCAAAGTACGGTAAGTATCTTCTGAGAAATCTTGGTGCCCTGGGGTATCCAAGATGTTGATACGCTTACCAGCGTAATCAAATTGCATCACTGAACTAGTAACGGAAATTCCACGTTTCTTTTCAATTTCCATCCAGTCAGATTTTGCAAAGTTACCTGACTTCTTAGCCTTAACAGTACCGGCTTCACGCACAATTCCACCAAACAATAGTAATTGTTCAGTAATTGTAGTCTTACCAGCATCCGGGTGAGAGATGATGGCAAAAGTACGACGTTTATCGACGCTTTGCTCTATTTTTTTATTACCCATTATTCGAATCCTTCCGTTTTATAATATATAAATACAATTGTAACATATTAAAACAATCTTCCATATGTGAATTAAAAAACATCCCCGATTAAATCGAGGATGTCTTTTTTATTTCTTCCAATCGTCTTCGTCAGTAAGACCTAAGTCTTTCTTGATCTTAGAAGTTGAAATACCTTCAGTTCTTGGTAGGTAAACGACTTTACAGTAGTCCTTTAGGAAGTCGAACTTGCCTTCCCAGTCATCTCCCATAACGAAGATGTCGATGTTGTTATCAACAACGTCTTTAATCTTTTGGTCCCAGTTATTTTCTGGAATAACGTGATCAACGTAACGAATAGCTTCTAAAACATACTTTCTGTCTTCGTATGAAGTGTAAGCCTTCTTACCCTTTTCAGCGTTAAATTCGTCGGTAGAAACACAAACTGTTAAGTCGTCCCCTAATTCCTTGGCACGTTTTAATAAACGAACATGACCCTTGTGTAGTAGGTCAAATGTTCCATAAGTAATTACTTTTGTCATATTATCTCCTGCTTTGTCTCTCTTTGTTTTTGCTAACTCACTTGTGTGATTGTTCAATCATCCAAATACTGTAGATGTATTGCACGACCACTTTCACAACGGCATATAGTGGAATTGCTAGAATCATTCCCATTAAACCAGCAATATTTCCGGCAGCCATTAAGATAATTATAATGGTTAGTGGATGAATATTCAAAGACTTTCCGATTACATTTGGATAAACCAAGTTACCGTCTAGTTGTTGAACAATGATTACCACGATTACTACCCATACTAATTCGCTGACACTGGTAGAAAGTGCAACGAATACTGATGGCATGATTCCGATGTATGGACCAACGTATGGAATGATATTACAGATTCCGGCAAACACCCCTAATAGTAGTGCATACTTTTGGCCGATTAGAACGTATCCGATGGATGTGAATACACCAACGAATAAACATTCGATCATTTGACCACCAATGTAGTGAGAAATGGTGTCACTCATCTTGCCTAATAGCTTGATGGTTCTACGACGACTTCTTGGTGGTAACATCTTAGCGATGTTTGGAATCATCTTGTGACCATCCTTTAGCATGTAGAACAATACCACTGGAACGGTAATCATCACAATCACAGCTGAAGCAGCGGTTGAAATGATTGATCCGACACTAGAAGTAATTCCACCTAAGCTGTGTTGGAAGTAGTTATAAACGTAATTTTGTAATGAAGAAATGTATTCAGATGAATAGAATTTCTTAAAGATACCCTTTTGACTGTGCACTTCCACATAGTGGTTAATGTCGTCTGCAATCTTTGGTAGGTTAGTAACCAAGTTGGTTACCTGGGTTACCAAACGTGGTAGAAATGATGAGAATAGATATACGATTATTCCAATTAGAAATATGTATACAATCAAAATTGCCCAGTTACGGGAAATTCTTTTGGTTTTACTAATTTTAATTTTCATTATTAGGTTAACCACTGGGTTTAGCATGTAGAACAATACCCCAGCAATTAGGATTGGCATGAATACTGCTGAGATAAACATCCCAATTGGGCTGAAAATAAACTCAAGTTTTGTACATATCCAGATAATACTTACGACCAGTAGCAACTCCACTGTCCATAGGATTATCGAGGAATTTTTAATTTTATTAAACATATTCGAAACCTCCAATAATCATTATACCATTTTATTCATCCATATTTTTATCATCTATGAATGAATTGATATCATCCATATCAAACCCCTTGCGGTAAAGTGCTTGCTTGGTCTTCATGACTCTTTGCATCCCGTCGTACTTGCGATTACGATACCAAATCTTGTCACCCTGTTGTCTCAATAAATCCAATTGATCTTCTTCATCGACTTGAAAGTCCATATCCTCCATGACGCTTAAAACGACGTCGGTTGGATAGCCCTTCTTCATCAATGCTAATTTGGTCTTATCCAAACGGTTCTTGTATGCGTCGCGCTTATGCTTCTTAAAAATTTTATCGGCTTGAATTTGGCAGTTTTCAATCATTTCATCGTGTGAGTAGAAGTTGTTCAAGGCGTTTTCAATCAAGTTTTCGTTGATTTGTTTTTCCTTTAGCTTATAAAAGACGTTGGATGGTCCCTTATCCTGCTTCTTTACTTCTGTTCGCACGTAACTGTCAGCGTAGCTTTGATCATTGACTAGCTTTAATTCAACCAGTTTTTGCATGACCGCAGCAATGTGTTGTTCATTTTCACTATAGGTTTGAAGTTTCTTTACGACTTCGTTTTCAGTTCTTAATTGGTGGGATAAGAAGTTAATCGCCTTACTGTAAAGTTTAGAAATGTCATCAGCATTGACTAGTTCTTCTTTTAGCTCATCGTCGATTTCCATTCCCTTAAAGATACGATATTTAATCATTACGTTTTCACTGATTGGAAACGCGTATACCCCATCTACGTATACATTAAAACGCCCTTTTCTCTTTTGGGCTTCAATCATGGTGATTTTAGATGCCATTACTCTCACTCCTTTATTTAACATCCCATTTTACATTTGGTATAATTAGTTATCAGATTGCGAAAGGACGTATATTACTTTGAAAGCACATGTAGTTTTTGCAACCATCACAGGTAACAACGAAGACGTCGCTGATATCGTTACTGAAGGCCTAGAAGATTTAGGCGCTGAAGTTACCCAAACTGAAATTTCACAAACAGATGCACAAGATTTTGAAGATGCGGATATCTGTGTCGTTTGTGCATACACCTACAACGAAGGTCATCTTCCAGAAGAAGGATTAGACTTCTTCGATGACTTAGGTGACTTAGATCTTTCAAACAAGGTCTTTGGTGTTGCCGGTTCTGGTGATATCTTCTACGAAGAATTCTTCAATACTTCAGTTGATGACTTCATCAACCAATTCAAGAAGACTAACGCCACTCAAGGTTTTGAAGGTGTTAAAATCAACTTGGAACCAGATGAAGACGACATTGAAAAACTTGACGAATTTGCCTCAAGTTTAGTTGATACTTACAAAAAAATAAATGGTTAAAAAGAAAATCGTTGATGTTTATCAACGATTTTTTTGTTTTGCAATCTTATCTCTTCTTGTTTGGAATAAATGATTTGATGCTAGGCTTTCTGCCCTTAATTTCGACGTTCTTAACGTCTTGCACGGATGCATTAATGACTGCCCCTAGAATCAATATCATCCCAATGATGTATAACCAAAGCATTAAAATAACAAAGGTTCCTAATGCTTTATAGGCATCAACACTACGTGAGAAGTAGTGAAGATAAATGGAGAATCCTTTGGATAGAACAATCATACCGATTGTCACGATTAATGATCCCATCCAAACATAACGCCACTTGGTATTAACGTTTGGCACGAAGTAATACATCAATAGTACCAATAGGAATACCCCAATGACGGTCAATGGATATCTCAACAGGATAAATAGTCCCACATTCATCTTGGATAATCCCATTAGATAAGCTGAGTAGCTAATGATGACCTTTCCAAAACCAAAGAATAATAGGAAAATCCCTAACGAAATTACCAACAATAGCATCCAGATAAACGAAACGATTCGATTCATCAGATTACTTTCGTTTTTAATTCCATACGATGAATTAACCGCACGTTGAAACGCTGCTAAGGCCCGACTAGCTGACCAGATGGCAACGATTAAACCAATCGATAACTTATCGGCATTGGCGCCCTTCAAAGCGGAAATAACGATTGGACTAACGGTCTTGAAAACCGTTGATGGTAACAATGGTTCTAGATAGTCTAGAATTTCGTATTGGTTAACGTGCAACAATTCTAGTAGGTTTCCAACAATGATTGTTGCTGGAAATAGTGATAGCAAAGAATAAAAGGCAATCACGACCGCTGAATCAGACACGTTGGATTCTTTATAATGCTTCTTTACGACTAAAAAGAAGTGCTTCCATTTCCTTGCGGTGTCTTTACTAAGCTTCATTATGATCACCACTTAGTTTATTAGTAGCAAATACTTCTTTAATCGCGTCTAGGATTTGCTTAGAAGCAGTTCCATCCCCGTAAGGATTCTTGGCAGTGGCCATCTTCTTGTATTCTTCGGTGTCGTCTAGTAATTGGTCAATGCTTGCACTAATCTTTTTTGGATCAGTTCCCACAAGTTTTAGTGTTCCTGCATCTACTCCTTCTGGACGTTCGGTAGTTTCTCTTAGTACCAATACTGGTTTACCTAATGAAGGAGCTTCTTCTTGGACCCCACCAGAGTCAGTCATGATGAAATGACTTCGGGCTGCCATGTTATGGAAATCGACAACATCCAATGGTTCGATTAGGTGCACTCTGTTCACCCCATCAAACACGCTGTGAGCAACAGATTGAACTGCTGGGCTCAAGTGAACTGGATATACGACTTCGATATCCTTTCTGTTCAATACTTCGTTTTTGATTGTTTCAAAGGTACGACGCATTGGTTCACCTTGGTTTTCACGACGGTGCATGGTTAATAGAATAATCTTGTGAGTCTTGTCGATATCATCTAACACGCTGTGGTGATAATTTCTATCAACGGTTTGTTTTAACGCATCAATTGCGGTATTCCCTGTAATATAGATACGGTCTTCTTTTAGGTTTTGTTTTAATAGATTGTCTTTACTTAATTCAGTTGGTGCAAAGTACACATCTGAAAGGATGTCGGTCATTTGACGGTTCATTTCTTCAGGATATGGAGAGTACTTGTCCCAGGTTCTAAGTCCCGCTTCAACGTGACCTAGTGGAATTTGGTGATAAAATGCGCTGACTGCAGCAGCAAATGTAGTTGTGGTATCACCATGGACCAAAATAATATCTGGTTTAGCTTCGTTAATAATACTGTCTAGTTTGTTAATGACAGTGGTTGTGATTGAGCTTAAGGTTTGTTGTGCTTTCATTACGTGTAAATTGTAATCAGCTTCAATATGGAAAATATCCATAACTTGATCTAGCATTTCTTTATGTTGGCCAGTCAAAACTGTGATGGGTTGAAACTCATCTAAATTATTTTTCATTTCTAGAATGATTGGAGCCATCTTAATAGCTTCTGGACGAGTTCCAAAGATGGTCATCACTTTAATCGGGTTTTTCAAGATTATGCCTCCACAAAAAAGTATATTTATCTAATTATAACAAAATAATGCCGCGGTTGCCGACCATAAATACATCTTAATAAAAATTTAGTGCTATCTATGAAAACCTTTTTGAAGTATTATGATAAAATATAAATAATTATGGATTAATGAAGGAGGTTACAATTATGGAAACTATTGGTTTAATTGTACCCTGTTATAATGAAGAACCTTCCATTAAAATCTTTTATGATGAAGTCGAACGTGTCTTCAGCGAAATGCACGCTAACCACGTTGACTACAATCATGAATACTGGTTTATTAATGATGGTTCCTCTGACAACACTTTAGAAGAAATTAAGAAGCTACGCGAAAATGATGAAAACGTTCATTACGTATCATTCTCACGTAACTTTGGTAAGGAATCTGCAATGTCAGCTGGATTAGAAAACGTTGGTGGTGACTATGTCGCCGTTATGGACGTGGACTTACAAGATCCACCTGCATTACTTCCTCAAATGATTAAGTACATAAAAGAAGACGATTACGACGTCGTTGGATGTGTGCAAAAGAGTAGAAAACAAAACTTTGTGAGAGCTTTCCTATCTTCAAGTTTTTACAAGGTTATCAACAAAATGTCTGACGTTGAAATCAAACAAAACGTTAGAGATTACCGTCTAATGACTCGTCAATACGTTGACAATGTTTTGAAATTAACTGAATACAACCGTTTCACTAAGGGTATCTTTAGTTGGGTCGGTTTTAAAACTAAATACATCGAATACGATGGTGTTGAAAGAGCTGCCGGTGAATCACACTGGTCACTATACCAACTACTTGAATATTCACTGGAAGGAATCGTCGACTTCTCAGACGTCCCACTTAAAGTGGCAACCTGGGTCGGTGGTGTTTCATTCTTCCTATCATTGATTGGACTAATCTTTGTTATTCTAAGAGCTATTTTATTCGGCGGATCCGTATCTGGATGGCCATCACTAGTATCAATCATTCTATTAATCAACGGTGTTCAACTATTCTGTCTAGGAATCGTTGGTAACTACATCGGAAAGATTTACCTAGAAACAAAGCATCGTCCTAAATATATTGTGAAAGAGAAAAAATAATGAAAAACTTGTGGAATAAATACAAGCAAGTAATTGCTTACTTGTTTTGGGGTGTATTAACCACTGTTATCGACATTGCTGTTGCATTAGTGCTTTATCACCTACTACCAAACATGGACGTATTCTGGAACACACTAATCGCTTGGGTAGCCAGTGTATTATTTGCTTACTTTACTAATCGTAAATGGGTGTTCGAATCTAAGGCGAACACTGTTAAAGAATACATTACAGAAATGATTTCTTTCTTCCTTGGCCGTGTGGCTTCATTAATTTTAGAAGAAATCATCCTAATGATTGGTGTTTCAATTATTAGCGAAAATAACTTTGATCTACTAAAAATCTTCGCTCAATTAGTTGTAATTATTTTCAACTACTTCTGGTCAAAATTAGTGGTCTTTGTTAATCATAAAGAAAAATAAAAAAAGCGATGAGATAAAAATTTATCTCATCGCTTTTTTCGTATCTATATTTATTAGTGAATGAATAGACTTAATAGAAGTACCATCAATAATCCAGTAACGGAAATGATAGTTTCTAGTACAGTCCAAATCTTTAATGTTTGTTTTACGTTTAAGTCAAAGTATTCTTTGAACATCCAGAATCCGGCATCATTAACGTGTGATGCGGCAAGTGAACCGGCACCAATTGCTAGTGCCATTAATACGGGACTGACGCTCATTGAGTGCATTAATGGAGTTACTAGTCCAGCAGCAGTCATACCTGCAACAGTAGCTGAACCTAATGAAACACGTAGGATAACAGCGATTAACCAAGCTAAAATGATTGGTGATAGGTTAGCGTGGCCCATTACGTTTTGAACGGCTTTACCAACACCACCGTCGATTAATACTTGCTTGAATGCTGATCCACCACCGATAACCATTAGTAGCATAGCGATTGACTTAATGGCTTCAGTAACAGTATTTGTGATATCTTCCATCTTCTTACCGCGGTGGAAGCCCATTGCCCAAATAGCAAATAGTAAAGTAACGATCATGGCGATAACTGGGTTACCAAACATAGCAACAACAGCACCAATACCATGTGGATTTTCAACGGCTTTACCACCGTTAAATACCATGTCGTAAACAGTTGAAATGGCCATTAAGATAACTGGTAGTAATGAAGTGAATGCGGCAATTCCAAAGCTTGGAGTGTCTTTTAAATCATACTTCTTCATTTCACCAAAGGCTGGTAGAGAAGTCTTTACAACGAATGTTTCTGGAGCAACCTTCTTAGCAATCTTTGTATATAGCGGACCGGCTACAATCACACAAGGAATAGCAACGATAATACCTAATAGAAGTGTTTGACCAATGTTTGCGCCTAAAGCAGTAGCAACTGCAGTTGGAGCTGGTTGTGGTGGTAGGAATCCTTGAGTAGCTGATAATGCAGCTGCCATTGGAATACCTAGGTAAACGAATGGAACTTCAGCTTCAAGTGCAACGGCAAATACGATTGGAGTTAATAGAACCAATCCAACTTCGAAGAATAATGACATACCAATAATAAATGAAGCAACAACAATTGCGAATTGAAGTTTCTTTTTACCAAATAGATCGATTAGTGTTCTGGCAATTCTGTAAGAACCACCGGCATCAGCAACTAAACGACCAATCATTGCACCAAATCCAAAAACGATAACTAGTTCCCCCAAAGAACTTCCGATACCGTTTTTAATGGAAACAGCGATGTGTGCTGGGTTCATTCCTAAACCTAACGCAACAATAACAGATGTAACAATTAATGAAATAAATGTATTTAATTTACATTTAATGATTAGGAACAAAAGCAATAATATCCCTAATACTAATACAACAAATGGCATATTTTAATACCCCTTCTTTTATTAAAAATATTTTTTATGTTTCCTGAATGTAAGCGCTTTACTTTTCCGTAGAAATAATATACCATACTTTTTGGGAAATGAAAACGATTTCATTACACTTTTTAAAACATAGTCCCTAATAAATATGTTATATTACTTTAGGCGTTTTAAAACTTAAGATTTATTTAAGTTTAAATGAAATTCGCTCGATTTCTAACTATGCTACCAACACTTGTGGTAAATTGTTAATTATAGAAATAATATATAAGGATAAGGAGGACACGCTTTGAACGCTGTTGCTTTATTAATTGGACTAGGTCCAGTTCTAGGTTGGGGTCTATACCCTACAATTGCTTCATTATTTGGAGGCAAACCTACTAACCAAATTTATGGTTCCACTCTAGGAACACTTATTTTCGCTGCTATTTTTCTTTTAATCTCAGGTAATTCAATTCCGACTGGTATGGATTTTGCACTAGCATTACTATCAGGTGCTGGTTGGGCTTTCGGACAAATCATGTCATTTAAAGCTTTTGAATTAGTTGGATCTTCTAGAGTAATGCCTATCACTACTGCGTTACAATTAATTGTAACTGCTTTATGGGGTGTATTCGCATTAGGTAACTGGCATTCAGAATCACACCGTATCATTGGTTTCATTGCTTTAATCGTAATCATCATTGGTGCTACTATGACTGCTTGGCAAGAACATAAAGATACTAAAAGCTCGGCTGACTTAAAAAAAGCCATTGGTCTTTTAGTTATCGGTGTTATTGGTTACTGGGGTTACTCAGCTGCACCTCAAGCATCAAGTCACTTAGACGGTATGCATGCGTTCTTCCCACAAGCTCTTGGAATGTTCTTAGTTGCTGTTGTATACTGCTTGTTCCACGTTAAGAGTAACAATGTATTTGCTACTAAGTCTTCTTATCTACAAATCATTTCAGGTTTCTTCTTCGGATTTGCAGCTTTAACTTACCTAATCTCTGCAGAACCTAAAATGAATGGTCTAGCTACTGGTTTCGTACTATCACAAACTTCTGTTGTATTAGCTACACTAACTAGTATCTACTTCCTACACCAAAACAAAACTAAAAAAGAAATGGTTGTTACAATAATCGGTTTAATTATCATTATTCTAGCAGCTGCAGTTACTGCATTCTTAAACTAATAAAACCCAAACAAAAATCCCGCTTGGAATATCCAAGTGGGATTTTTTTATTGTAGTACGTATCCGAATCCACGAACAGTTTTAATTTCAACGTCGTTTCCGGGTAAGTCTTTGAGCTTATCTCTAACGTGACTAACGTGCATATCAACGATACGAGATGATATAAATGAATCCCCATCGTCTCGATCTTCACGCCAGACACCGTTAAAGATTTGTTCTCTACTTAATACCTGGTCATGATGTCTGATTAGGTAATAGAAGATGTTAAATTCCTTCGGTGTAAAGTTTAAAACCTCACCATGATACTTTACCTGGAAATGCTTCAAACTAATCTCAAAGTCCTTAAAATGCTCTTTACGCTTAGCCTTGTCGGTATCTTCCATTATCTCATCGTAAATTTTGACACGTTTTAATGTTCTTAACATGATTCTTTGGGCGTCAACGTAATCACTGAAGTAATCGTTTACCCCTAGTTCAAAACAATCTCTTTCTTTTTGATCATCGTATTGGTCATCAAAAGTAACAATAGGGCCTGAGAATGTCTTAGTAACTTGTTCAATCAACCTTTTGACATGATTAAAGTCATCAAAGATTGATAAATCAATAATGACCGCAAAGACGTTATCCTTCTTAGCCATGATTTCGATATCTTCATCATCACTAACGCTGTTAACAAAATATTCATCTTGCAACGCCAATTGACTCACATCAGCGGCTAATCTTAATTGTTTTGTTACTAGCAACAGACTTTGCATCCCATCTAAACCTCCCTATTTTGGATTGTTTTTTAGTTCTTTGGCAATCAATTCTGGTTCAATCTTACCAGGATTCAATTCAACAATCTTACCAGTCGCATTATATACAATCCATTCTGATAAGTTAACGATATGATCTCCAATACGTTCTAGGTAACGAACTACCATTAGATAGATAGTTGCTAATTCAATTTTATCACTATTCTTTTCCATTTCTGAAACGATTAGGTTTTTAGCTAAAACAAACTTCTTATCGATCAAGATATCTTCTTGAGCCACTAGTTTTGCAGCTTCTTGATCAGAATGAACGTAAGCATCTAATGATGATTCTAGCATTCCCCTAATCTTTAAGGACATTTGGTTAATAGTTTCGTTCACTTCTGGAATACGACTTTCTGTGTTGATACGAAGAGTTTCTCTGGCGATTGATGATGCGTGATCACCAATTCGTTCCAAATCAGAACTAGCCTTTAATAAAGTAATGATTGAACGAAAGTTAGAAGCAACTGGTTGTCTTAACGCAATTAAGTTTAGTGCTTCTTTTTCTAGGTCCACTTCTTCGTCATTAACCTTGCTATCGCGATTAACAATTTCGGTAGCTAGTTTTTGGTCGTTTTCAGTGAAGGCCTTGATTGATTGGTAAATTTGATCAGAAACATTAATTCCCATCTTCATGTAGGTCTTTTGTAGTACTTTTAGTTTGTCGTTAAATGTTTGACTCATAGTCAGCTCTCCTATCCGAATTCTCCATTTAAGTAGTCACTAGTTTGTTGCTTGTCAGGATTTAAGAACATCTTAGAAGTCTTGTTGTATTCAATTAAATCCCCGTTTAGCATGAATGCTGTCTTATCAGCAATTCTTGATGCTTGTTGCATGTTGTGAGTAACGATGATGATTGTAAAATCTTTCTTTAATTCTAACAGAGTATCCTCAATCTTGGCACTTGAGATTGGGTCTAGCGCACTGGTAGGTTCGTCCATCAAAATAATCTTAGGTTTTACAGCCAACACTCTGGCGATACAAATTCTTTGTTGTTGACCACCTGAGAATGACAAGGCGTTCTTGTTTAGTTCATCCTTTACTTCGTCCCAAACGGCAGCTTGCTTTAGACTCTTTTCAACTACTTCGTTTAGAACCTTTTTGTCTTTAACACCAGCAATTCTTAAACCGTATGCCACGTTGTCGTAGACGGAGAAAGGAAATGGGTTTGGTTGTTGGAATACCATTCCGATTTCTTTTCTTAATTCGGTCATGTCAGTAGTTGGTGCATAGATGTCTTGATCACCAATTTTAAAACTACCAGTAACTGTTGTGTTGTTTCTTAAGTCATTCATACGGTTTAAACATCTTAAAAATGTTGACTTACCACAACCGGATGGTCCGATTAAAGCAGTGATTTCATTTTGTTCAAACTCGATATCAAAGCCATGTAGTGCTTCTTTTTCACCGTAGTACAAATGAACGTTTTCTGTTTTTAAAATAGAAGTCATGTAATTCACCTACCCGAAGTTTCCTGAAATGTAGTCTTCTGTTGCTTGCATCTTTGGTCTGGTAAAGATGTGAGAAGTCTTGTTGAATTCAATTAAGTGGCCTTGGTGGAAGAATGCAGTGTAATCACTCATTCTAGAAGCCTGTTGCATGTTATGTGTAACGATGATGATTGTGTATTTTTCCTTCAAACGATTTAGTGTATCTTCAATCTTTGAAGTTGAGATTGGATCTAGAGCTGATGCTGGTTCATCAAGTAGTAACACGTCTGGTTTCATGGCAATCGCACGTGCGATACATAAACGTTGAGCTTGTCCACCTGATAGTGATAGCGCGCTTTCGTCTAGTTTGTCCTTTACTTCATCCCATAAAGCAGCTTCTTTTAGACTGGTTTCAACACGTTGGTCTAATTCCTTTTTGTCCTTGATACCGTGCTTCTTAAGTGCAAAAGTGATGTTTTCACGAATTGACTTAGCAAATGGATTTGGACGTTGGAACACCATTCCGATGTGCTTTCTTAATTCGTAAACGTTAATCTTATCGTCGTTGATGTTAACGTCTCGATACATAATGTCGCCGTCGACAGTCGCTACGTTATCATTCATTCTGTTGATAGAACGTAAGAAAGTTGACTTACCAGATCCAGAAGCACCAATCATGGCAGTTACTTTAAAACGAGGAAATGATAGTGATACGTCAAAAATTGATTGGTGTTCACCATAAGAAACGTTTACATGGTGAGCTTCAATTGCGTTTTCGACTGCGAAGTCACGTACATATTGTTGATTTAAATTGTAGTTTTTCATGTTAAACCTTCCTTACTTACTAGAAGTCATTTTCTTGTACAAACGGTTTCCAACCCAGTGCGCGAAAATGTTAAATAGTAGAATTACGATAATTAATACGGCTGATGATCCACTTGAGATGGCGTTAGCATCAGGAGTGATTCCTTCTGAGTTAACCTTCCAAATGTGCACGGCTAGTGTTTCTGCCGGACGTAGTGGGTTTAAGAAACTAGTGTCTGAGAAGATGTTCCAGTTAGTGTAATCCACGAATGGAGCACTTTGACCAGCTGTGTAAATCAATGCGGCAGCCTCACCGAATACTCTACCAGCACTTAGGATAATCCCAGTGATGATTCCAGGAACTGCGGCTGGTAGGATGATACCAGTGATTGTCTTCCATTGTGATAGACCTAGTGATAATCCAGCTTCTCTTTGTAGTGATGAAACTGATTCTAGTGATGTTTCAATGTTTCTTGTTAATAGCGGTAAGTTGAAGAATGTAAGTGCAATCGCACCTGATAGGATTGAGAATCCCATTCTCATTTGAACAACGAATAATAGGTAACAGAATAGTCCAACAACCACTGATGGAAGTGAACTCAATACTTCGATGGTTGTCTTAATGATTTCAGTAAACCAGTTCTTAGGAGCGTATTCAGCTAAGTAAATTCCGGCACCTAATGCAATTGGAAATGAAATGATTAATGTAAGAACTAATAGGTAGATTGAGTTAAATAGTTGATCTCTAATTCCCCCACCAGCTAAGAATGATTGAGCTGGGCTGGTTAAGAAGTGCCATGAGATGTGAGGCACACCGGTTACTAAGATGTAACCGATTAAGGCTGCTAGAATTGCAACTACTAGAATTACTAGACCGTAAATCACGCCGGTCGCAATTTTATTAACTACTTTTGGATTCATAATTAGAACTTACCTCTCTTTCCAATTAACTTAACCAAGATGTTGAAGAATAGTGACATTAGAAGTAGAACCAAGGCTAATGACCATAGGGCATTGTTCCCTAAAGTTCCCATGACTGTGTTACCGATTCCGGTAGTTAATTGACTGGTTAATGTTGATGATGGTGTAATCAAGTTCTTAG
Source organism: Apilactobacillus kunkeei (assembly GCF_001421115.1). Taxonomy (GTDB): domain Bacteria; phylum Bacillota; class Bacilli; order Lactobacillales; family Lactobacillaceae; genus Apilactobacillus; species Apilactobacillus kunkeei_F. Next base: position 24,979 of record NZ_JXCW01000005.1, read on the forward strand.
GCATCAAGATGGCGTTACCAATTACCATTTGTACGGCTAAGGCTTCACCGAATGCTCTGGCCATTCCAAAGATGATGGCTGTTAAGATACCTGGTGTTGCTGATCTTAAAATAACTTTGTAGATTGTTTGCCAACGAGTGGCACCTAAAGCAAGTGATGCTTCAGATAAGTGCTTTGGTACGGCATTTAGACTATCAACAGTTAGTGATGTGATGGTTGGAAGAACCATGACGAACAATACCAAGGTTGCTGATAAAATCCCAAAACCAGTTCCACCAAATAAAGTTCTTACGATTGGAACGATGATGGTTAAACCGATAAAACCGTAAACAACTGAAGGAATCCCAACTAGTAATTCGATAACAGTTTGTAGGAAACCACGGCTCTTCTTAGGACCGATGACTGTCATGTAAATTCCTGCGGCAATCGCAAATGGTGTTGCTAGTAAGGCAGATAGGAAAGTAACACTGAATGATGTCACGATCATAGGTAGTGCCCCTACTTCTGGTTTGCCATCTTTACCGATGGTTGAAGGTGACCAATCTTTTTTACTGATAAAGTCCCACAAGTTAACGTGGTTGTCAGTAAAGGTAGAAATCCCTTTTGAGATGATGAAGTATAAAATCAAAGCCACCAAGACGACAATTGCTGAAATACTGATAAAACTTAAAGTACGACCAAATTTTTCTTGGCGTGTTTCCTTGGATGGCATTAATATTTTCTTATTAATTTCCATGAGTCTTCCTCCAATTAGTTGATTACTTTATTGTTAGCATCCCTTTTCACTTTCATATCACTGATACTAATGTAACCTAATTTCTTTACTAAACCTTTTTGTACTTCTTCTGAGTTCATGTATGCCAAGAACTTCTTAGTGTTATCACTAACCTTCTTAGCTGTGTACATGTGTTCATATGACCAGATCTTCCAAGCGTTGGTTTCAACGTTTTTATCAATTGGTTTCACGTTATCAATTGATAGTGATTGAATGGTCTTGTCGACAAACGAGAATGATAGGTAACTAATTGCTCCAGGAGTGGTAGCGATGATTCTTCTAACTGTTCCGTTTGAGTCTTGTTCCTGTGCTTTAACGGTGCTGTGGCCGTCCATCACATTTGCCTCAAATGTATTTCTGGTACCACTACCCTTAACACGGTTAATCACTTCGATTGGTAGGTTCTTACCACCAATTTGTTTCCAGTTGGTAATCTTACCTTCGAAAATCTTTTGTAAATTTTTCATGCTGATGTTTTTAACTCCAACACCCTTGTTAACAACAGGTGTGATTCCGACTACCGCCACTTGATGATCGACGATGTCTTTGGCTTTAATTCCCTTTTGGTTTTCAGCAAACACGTCTGAGTTACCAACTGTAACGGCTTTTGCTTGTAATTGACTCAAACCGGTACCAGAACCCCCACCTTGAACTGTAATTGAAAGTCCTTTATGTTCCTTTTGGTAATCGTTTGCTGCTTCTTCTACTAACGGTTGTAAAGCAGTTGATCCAACCGCTGTAATTTTATCGTTCGATGAAGAGCTTACTCCACACGCAGTTAGTACTGTTCCAGCGAATAAGACTGCCGATGTCATCATCGCTAATTTCTTAATTTTTATCATAATACAATCATCCTTTTTTAATTTACAAACATAAGTATACCGATTTAATGTAAATCTAATTTAGATTTTTTGTAAATTTTATGTAAATTTTAGAAATTGGCACAAAAAAAGAGACCAGTTTGATTAAACTAATCTCTTGTCATTGGTTTATTTTACGATTTTGTTGTTACTGTCCTTGGTTACTTTCATGTCTGAAATGCTGATGTAACCTAGCTTGTTAACTAAAGTCTTTTGAACCTTACCAGATTCAACGTACTTGATGAACTTAGTAGCGTTCTTGTCGGCCTTCTTTGGTGTGTACATGTGTTCATATGACCAAATCTTCCAAGCGTTGGTTTCAACATTCTTGTCTGTTGGGGCAACATTATCGATTGATAGTGGTTGAAGACTACTGTCAATGAATGAGAATGCTAGGTAACTAATTGCTCCAGGGGTAGTTGAAACAATCTTCTTTACTGCACCGTTAGAATCTTGTTCTTGGGTTTGGATAGCTGAAGCACCCTTCAAAACGTTACTTTCGAAAGTAGCTCTAGTTCCGCTTCCCTTTACACGGTTGATAACATCAATCTTTTGGTTCTTACCACCAAGTTCTTTCCAGTTGGTAATCTTACCAGTGAAAATCTTCTTTAGGTTTTCTAGTGAAATGTTTTTAACACCCACACCCTTGTTAACAACTGGTGCCATACCGACTACTGCAACCTTGTTATCTGTTAACTTGCTAGCGTCAATTCCACTTTGGTTTTCGGCAAACACATCTGAGTTACCGATTGAAACACTCTTGGATTGAACTTGGCTTAATCCTGTTCCAGATCCGCCACCTTGAACAGAAATGTTAACACCTGAATTATCCTTTTGGTAATCCTTTGCAGCTTGTTCGACTAATGGTTGTAAAGCAGTTGAACCGACAACTGATACATCACCGCTAGCTTGTGAACCGCTTGTGCTACCACAGGCAGCTAATAGTGAACCTGAAACTAAAACAACTGAAGCAATTGATAGAACCTTATTCATTTTAATCATATCAATATCTCCTAACCAATATTTTATGTTACAAGCTTAGTATATCGACGGTTTGTAAAGTTAAAGTTATTTTAATGTAAAAGTTATGTAAATATAAAAAAAGTACTCACGTAATAAATGTGAGTACTTTTTTATGACCCCACTCGGAATCGAACCGAGATCAGCCGCTTAGGAGGCGGTCGCCCTATCCAGTTGTGCTATGGAGTCATTAAACGACAATTAATATTGTCGCATTTTAGTAAATTAATGTAAAGTTCTTTAACCCTGCTTATTGTTGTTTTTACGCCATTTGTTGCGCATTCCCTTATTCTTGGTATGCTTATTTTTCTTGACGCGTTTTTTAGGGGCTGGGTTAGAGACCACTTGTTTTTTAACCTTCTTAACACGAGTTTTGCTTGGTTCGTCCTTAGAAAATTTGTCGTTCTTAGCTGGCTTTTCTACCACTTCAACGACCTTTTCAGCGGTCTTTGGAACAGACTTTACAATCTTATTCTTATAGAAGTAACTTGGTTGGAAGTCAAAATCATAATCAGATAATAGATTCTTCAAGTCCCTTAAATCATGGTCATCACCAAAGTTAATTACCATTCCGTCTTCACCCATACGACCGGTTCTACCAACACGGTGAACGTAGTCAATGGCTTCATCAGGTAAATCGTAGTTAACTACGGCCGGTAGTTTGGCAATATCCAAACCACGCGCAGCAACATCAGTAGTTAATAATAACTTGATGCGACCTAATCTAAAATCATCCATCGCCTTTTGACGCTTGGTTTGATTTTGATCAGATGTTAGTTTAGCCACACCTTGATAGTGATTATGAACGAAGAAACTGTAAGTCTTATTCAAATCAACGGTTTGATTGAAGAATACCAATGCTTTGAAACCAGCAACGTGTTGTAAACGTGCCAACATCTTGTTTCTGTTCTTACGTAGGACATTCATCATGCCGTGTTCGACGTGACCTTGGGTCTTGTCTTCTGCACGCACGTCGACCTTTTGAATGTCACGGTTACCAAACCAACCGGATAGTTGGTCTAGAATTGGTGTCGCTGTGGCTGAGAAGAATTCCAATTGAACATCTGACATCATGGAAGAAACAATGTCTCTAACTGTGGTCAAAGTTTCACCTTGTAATAGGTCGTCAGCTTCATCAATTATAATAGTAGAAAAAAGATGAGTCTTTAGTTTCTTGTCATCGATTAAGTTCTTGATTCTACCTGCTGTACCAACGATTACTTCAGGATGCTTCTTCAAACGTTCCATTTGACGTTTGATGTTGGCACCACCGGTTAAAGCCAACACTTTCATTCCACGCAAATTAGCCCAGTTTCTGGCTACCTTTGCGGTTTGAATTGCTAGTTCTTGAGATGGTTCGATGATTAGTAATTGTGAACCACCTTCAGGTTCTAGAATTTCGATACTTGGAATTAAAAATGCAACTGTCTTTCCAGATCCGGTTGGTGATAGCCCTAAGACACTATCGTGGTTCTTGATAATTGGATAGACACGCTCTTGAATTAGCGTCTGTTTGTCATATCCAAGCTTGTTAAAATACTTTTGAAATTGTTCTAACATTCTGGGTTCCCCTACTTAAATTCGAATTAATATATCTTCTATTTTAGCAAATATCTTCATTAATATCGATGTTTATTAACGGTCTTGATTCTTCAATAGATACTGTTGCCAACCCTTATTGTTGCCATTAAATGCAATCTGGTTAACGTAGACGTTTGAACCATCAATACTAATCTTTCGATTATTCTTCACTTCGATAAAATTAGCGCGTTTGTTATTCACGTTGCCACTGAAGAACTGCACGTCGTGCGCAATCTTTTTATCTAATCGATTGAAAACGCTCGTGCTACTTCTAACAACCACATTGGTGTCATAGTATTTATGCACCATGTAAATGAATTCAGAAAGTCGGTGAACCTGATCATCTGATAAAGGTGAAGTCACCTCTACTAATGGTGGTAATGTTCCGTAATCATCGCCAACTTCTCGTGTGAAGTTCTTCAATTGATCCTTAATCGCGGTTTGCGTACTAAAAACATGGTAGGAGCCAACCTGCAAACCAGACCCCTGGCTGCGTTGGAAATTATCACTAAAGTCATCATCTGTATATGTAGCACCCTGACTGGCACGAATGTAAACAAACTTTTGGCCGGTATTGGCTAGGGTCACGAAATCGATATACCCATTTGATTGGCTAATCATGATTCCCTTAACTTGATACTTATTAATCATATTATTTTCATAACTTTGGTATCCAATATAGCCGAAGATTGATCCTAATAATACAATTAAGACTGCAATTAGCCATGCATATTTTTTGAAAAATCGACCGTAGTTTTTAGTAGGCTTTGATTTTTGATGATACAAAGACATTCTGGTATCCATTCACTCACCTCTTTTATACAATTAACCTTATTATAATCATAATGACTGCAAATTACTATAAAACGCGTTAAAAGACTTGAATCGGCCTTTTTTTTTCAATATAATGAAAGCGGTAACTAAATAAATTAGTGATGACTTTTTATGCGGATTTTATTATAATAGTTAACATTATTAAAAAATAAATTAAGTCTCTCTTTTTAGATCGAAAGGAAGTTATGTTATGAACTACATCATTGGTGTTGATATTGGAACAACCAGTGTAAAAACTGTTTTGTACGATACCGATGGAGAAGTTAAGGGATACTCAAACGATGGTTATCCTTTATACCAAGATACTCCAGATATGGCCGAAGAAGATCCAGAAGAAATCTTCTCTGCCATGCTTGCAGGTCTAACTGAAGTTTTACGTAAGGCTGACCTAAAGAATGGTACATTGAAGGGTATCTCATTCTCATGTGCTATGCACAGTTTGATTTTACTTGATGAAAACCACAAACCATTAACTCGTGCTATTACATGGGCTGATAACCGTGCCGTTAACTACGCTGACCAACTAAAGGAAAGCGGTAAGGCTAAGGAATTATACGAAAAGACTGGTACTCCAGTTCACCCTATGACTCCTCTAACCAAGTTAATGTGGTTGAAAAATGAAAGAAAAGATGTATATGACAAGGCTGCCTACTTCGTAGGTATCAAGGAATACATCCTATACAAACTATTTGGTGAATTAAAAGAAGATTACTCAATTGCCAATGCTACTGGTATGTTCAACATCTTCAAGATGGATTGGGACGAAGAAGCACTTGAATTAACTGGTGTATCACGTGACCAACTTCCTGAATTAGTTGACACTACATACCAATTCAAGGGACTAAACAAAGCTTACGCTAACGTAATTGGTATCGATGAAGATACTCCATTCGTTATTGGTTCTTCAGATGGTCCATTAGCTAACCTTGGTGTTAACGCTATTAAGCCAGGTGTTCTAGCTGTTACAATTGGTACTTCTGGTGCCGTTCGTGTCGTTACTGACAAACCTGTTATTGATCCTAAAGGTCGTGTTTTCTGTTACTACTTATCAAAAGACAAATGGGTTGTCGGGGGACCTGTTAACAACGGTGGTATCGTCTTCCGTTGGGTAAGAGATCAACTATGTGCACCTGAAAAGGTTACTGCCGAACAAATGCACATGGATTCATACGACTTATTAACTGAAATTGCTTCACAAATTCCAGCCGGTTCTGATGGATTACTATTCCACCCATTCTTAGGTGGTGAACGTGCTCCTATCTGGGACGCTAACGCTCGTGGTTCATTCTTTGGTTTAACTCGTATCCACACTCGTGCTCATATGATTAGATCAGCTCTAGAAGGAATCGTATTTAACCTATACACTGTTAGTCTTGCCCTAGAAGAAGTTATCGGTAAGCCAACAAGTATCCAAGCTACTGGTGGTTTTGCTCGTTCAGAACTATGGCGTCAAATGTTAGCTGACATCTTCGAACAAGATGTTACTATTCCAGAAAGTTTTGAAGGTACTGCTTTAGGTGCTGCCACATTAGGTATGTACTCATTAGGTATCATCGATGACCTAGAAAAGGTTAAGGACTTCGTTGGAGTAACTAACGCCCACAAGCCAAATCCTGACAACTACAAAGTTTACCGTGAATTAGCTCCTATCTACATTCGTTTGAGTCGTCAACTTCAAACTGAATACAAGAACATTGCTGAATTCCAACGTAAACACGATGTTGAAAGCGAAGACAAATAATAACTAATATTATTTACGAAAAAGGTTGGGTGTCTATTTAGACCCCTTCCTTTTTTATATTAAAAATTATCTAGGAGGATATTCGTCATGCATGAAAACGAATTAAAACGTGGAATTGGCATGATGGCTGCTCTTTCAACAGTTATGGGAACTGTTATCGGTGCCGGTGTGTTCTTTAAGACCGCCAGCGTTGTTAACAGTACTCATTCATTTACACTAACCGTATTAGCATGGATTGTTGGTGGATTACTAACTATCTGTGCCGGTTTGACTGTATCTGAACTAGCAGCTGCCATTCCTAAGACCGGTGGAGCCATCAAGTACCTTGATTATACTTATGGTCCGCTAACTGGTTTTTCAATGGGTTGGGCCCAAATCTTGGTCTACTACCCTGCCAATATTGCCGCTGAAGCAATTATTTTCTCAACACAATTAATTAACCTATTCCATTTAAACCCAAACATCCTAAACCCAATGGCAATCATTGTGGCATTGAGTGTGTTATTCATTAACTTATTGGGATCAAAGATTAGTGGAAACGTTCAAACAGTTGCCCTTATTTGTAAGCTAATTCCAATTATTCTAATTGCTATTTTTGGTCTATTTATTCCTGGTGCTGTTCACGTTTCATTCTTACCAATTAGTCCAAGTGATCACGCCAATGTCTGGACTGCATTCGGTTCAGGTTTACTAGCAACTATGTTTGCTTACGATGGTTGGATTGGTGTTTGTGACGTTGCCGGTGAAATTAAGAACCCTAAGAAGAACTTACCAAAGGCCATCATTATCGGTCTAAGTTTGATTATGGTTATCTACACATTGGTAAACGTTGCCTTCCTAAAGACACTTCCAATTGATCACATCGCTGGTAACCAAAACACCGCATCAGAAACTGCTATCAAGCTATTCGGTGAATTCGGTGGTAAGTTAGTTACTATCGGTATCCTAGTTTCTGTTTACGGTTCATTGAACGGTTACACCCTATCAGGTATGAGAATTCCTTATGCCATGGGTCAAAGCAAGTCACTTCCATTCAGTGATTGGTTCGCTAAACTTTCAAAGAAGACTCGCGTCCCTTACACTTCAGGAATCTTCCAATTTGTAATCGCAATTCTAATGATTTTTGCTGGTAGTTTTGACCTATTAACCGACATGTTAGTGTTTGTTATGTGGATCTTTAACTGTCTACTATTCGTTGCCGTATTCAAGCTTCGTCGTAAGGAACCTGAAATGATTCGTCCATACAAGGTGCCTTGGTACCCAATCGTACCAATCATCGCCTTAGTTGGTGGTATCTTCATCCTTGCTGAAACATTGATTACTCAAACTGGTTTGGCATTAGTCGGATTACTATTAACATTAATCGGTATTCCGGTTTACTACCTACAACAAAGACACTTGAAAAACAGTAAATAATAAAAAAGCATTCGATTAAGTTCGAATGCTTTTTTTATTTATATAAATGATTCATTTTTTGAATTTCGCTTTTAACCTTCTCAACTATGCTGCTTGGCGATATCACCTTAGCATTGACTCCTAAACGTAAAATATCTGAAACAACGTACTTTGAATGTCTTTTGGGAAATGATGCCTTTAACATTAGCTTATCTTTGTCATATTTGGAATATATTCCATTGTATAGCCAATGATTAGTTATATCATCTTTACTTCTTTTATTAACGATTATTTTTATCTTTATCCATTCATCATCATCTAGTCCCTTTTGATACCACTCATTAAACGTCATGATGTCATTTGGTATTTTGTAACCAGGATATTCATTTAAAACTTTAATCTGATCAATTCTAACGTTTGGATATGTACCGTCATTGATATCATATCCTACCATATACCAATATCCATTCCATGCGTATAGTCCAATCGGCACTATCTTTCTTTGTTCATTTTTATAATTAATCATAATTAGCATTTTTTTGCCAATATAATCATATATTTGTTTTATATTTTTTACTTTCAATCCTCGATTTGGATAAATAAATTTAACCCCCATATCTTCTTCAACATCATATTTTTCAAACCAGTCTTTGATTTTTAATTGAATTCGTTCTGAAGTTGTAGAAAAAGGTGTGTCAATTACTTTATTTAACATTTGCAAGGAGAATAATATTGCTTTTGCTTCATCTGATGAAAAAGCAATCGGTGGAAGTTTTATACTGTCTAAAACGCGATATCCGCCGTTTTTACCTTTTTCGGCATAAATGGGCACACTTAAAGATGAAAGCGTCTCTAAGTCCCGAAAAATCGTCCTAGTGGAAACATCAAAGTGTTTTGACAACTCAGTTGTAGTGAATTGACGATGCATATAAATATATAACCAAATTTTGATGATTCTTTCAGTTTGTTGCAAACTAGCTCCTCCTAATAAAAAAGGAGATGAAATCCCATCTCCTTTTTACTATTGTTGTTCTTGGATTCCTAAAACATGTCCCTTATTATCTTTTACTAGTGATTGGGTAAAACCAGTGTCAGTTGTGAACTTAGGTACAACAATACTACCACCATTCTTTAAAACATCTTCTATAGTTTCATCAACACTGTTAACCCCAATGTAGAAAGCGACCCATTCTTCTTTATCCTTTGAGTATGGATCTGCAATTGCCGCTAGCATATGGTTAGGACTTTTAGGGTCCATTACTCGATATTCCATCTCACCTGCTGGTGGATAAACATTCCATCCAAAGACATTTTGATAAAAATCTACCATTTCTTTTGAATTATTTGAAGTAATTTCAATAAAAGTAATTGGGTTTGCCATATTAACAATACCTCTTTCTATAATTTCAAAATTTATTTTAGAGGATAAATATGACACATTACTTCATGTTATAATTTTTATTTTGCAATGTAATCTAAGATTGCATACATCACTTGTTTATTTTCTTTTGGTACTGGTCTAGCTAGGATATCTTCATTAGTTTGATTCAACGCTGATCCAGCAACGTACTTGTTATCATTTGTAACAATCTCTCTGACTTCGTCAGTACCCAATTCAAAGTGGAATTGTAAACCAACAATTTTGTCGCCAATGATGAATCCTTGGTTTTCTACTAAGTCACTTGAGAATAATAATTCACCATTCTTTGGAATTTCAAACATTTCACCATGCCAATGCATTGCAGTAAGTTTGTTGTAAATTCCAGGAATGCGTTCTGATCTTAAATATACCGGTGCCCAACCCACTTCCTTAGCTGGTGAAACAGTAATTTTAGCTCCAAATGTTTTGGCGATTTGTTGCGCACCAAAACAGGCACCGTAGATTGGCACATCTTTTTCAGCAAGTTCTTTTATAATATCGCGTTCGAATTCAATCCAATCAATATCATCATTAACACTCATTGGACCGCCCATGATAACTAACATATCAGTTTCATCTACCTTTGGTAGGATACCAAATTGGTATGGATGATAAATGTAAACATCATGTCCCCTGTCATGTGCCCAATCCAAAATCGAACCTGGTCGTTCGTTTGGAGTATGTTGAATAATATTAATACGCATAATTTTTCGCCTACTTCTATATTTAATTTTTTATGTTTGATATTTTTAATAGGGATTAATATATACCTAAAATGTAGGGAGTGCAAAAAAAGACACCTAGTTGGCCTTAACCATTAGGTATCTTTTTATTTTTTTATGACAATTTATCCATCATTTTTTCGTAACTATCTACAACGTCATAAGTTACTTCGCTATTGGAAATAACCTTGAAGTGTTGACGAGCTGCCTCTATTTTCGCATTTTCAACACCCTTTAGACTCAACTCAATATTATCAGAATTTCCTTTTGTTTCGGCAATAAAGTAAACATGCTTTCTTTCAGGTTCGTTTAATACGATAGCCCAGTCCGGGTTATATCTACCTACTGGAGTATTGATATAAAATCCCCCTGGAAGCTTTACATACATTCCAACATTATTTTCTTCATCTAATTCGTTGTAGAAATTCTTTTCTACTTTAGAATCTATTCTAATCTTGTCATAAAGGTGCTTCTTAGCTTCAAAAACATTTTCACCCATGATTCCTTGTATATCGCTGTTAGCAAATATTGCATCTTCATCCCAAACTTCATCAAGTTTATTATAGACGATATGTGAAATGATATTTTGTGCTTTTACACCATTAATTATGTTACTTATTTGAGCAATAAAGTTTTCAGGATTTAACTTATATTTATCAAATTGTTGTGAATTAATTCCAGCTAATATGTGTCCTACAGTTTTTCTTAGCAATCCTACTTTATCAGCTACCTCTCCAATTAAATCATACTTAACCTCATTAACTGGATTATAGATTTTTTCAAACTCTTTACTGTCAACTTTGAAAGATGTGCCATTATCATTAGCGCTCATATTTCCCTCTGTTATACGCGCCTTTAAGGTTGTTACAGTAAGGCTCTTATCAATAACTTGTATGGACTTATCAATAATTTCTTGATCATCAAAATCAACTGTGTAATAAGACTTATGCTTTATTTTAGACCAAAGTTCCTTAAACTCTTTACTTGCGTATCTTTCCTTATTAAGTTTTAACTTCGTTCTCTTGTTAGCATTATCAACAATTACATCCTTAGGATCATATACACTGTTAATTAAGTGCTGGATTGAGTTTGCATACTTTTTATAGTCCTCATTTAATACGTTCTCTATCTTTAGCTTTTGATTTTCACTAGACAATGACTTGTATGCGCTTGTTGATTGCTTATCACTATCAATAATACTTCCTAATTTTAAGTCAGACCAAATCTCAGCAGCTTGTGAATTATCAACAGTCATTCTATCAATAACGTTTCCATCACTATCCTTAGCTTCAAATTCTTGTCCCTCAAATAACTTAGGTTCAATAAACCTAGGACGATTCTTTACTGACTCTGAGATTTCTTTTTGTAATTCTGCGGCGAAATTTTCGTAGCTTTCATTTGCAATTACAGTCAAAACATTAACTTGTTGAACTTCATTTTCACCGAGTGCCTCTGCATCTTGACGATCACCATTCTGATTTACAGATAATCTAAGTCCTCGACCAATTTCTTGTCGTTTCTTAATTTCTGAAGAGGATTGACGTAAGGTAGCTATTTGAAATACATTTGGATTATCCCATCCCTCTTTTAATGCGGAATGAGAGAATATAAATCTAACAGGCTCCTTAAAAGATAATAATCTTTCCTTATCTTTCATAATTAAATCATATGCAGAAATATCATCGCTTGATTCTCTTCCTCTTTTAACCTTACTATCAACAGATTTTCCTTTTTTGTCTACTGAAAAATATCCCGCGTGGACCATTTCTGGATTATCAATGTCTCTTTCTAGATATTCTCGATATTTGTCGTCCAGAAAACTATTATTAAGTTTACCTTTGACTAACTTTTCATATTCTTCTTCAAAAATATGAGCATACTTCCCTTTATTATCTTCAGAGTCATAATCTTTATACTTAACTACTTCATCAATAAAGAATAATGATAGTGTTTTAATGCCTCTTTTAAATAAGCTTTCTTCTTTATCAAGATGAGATTTTATAGTTTCTCTAATTTGAATTCTTCTAAGATCATCTTCATTAGCATCACCAATAACCTGTCCCACGCTAAGTTTAATACCATTTATAAATTCTATAAATTGTTCAGTAGCATTTATTTCAGAAATAACAAATCCATTGCGATAAGATTCAATCTCACCGGAAAGATCATATATGCTATCACCCTTATCAAGTAACTTAAACGTTTTAACAACTTGTCCTTTAGATGATATTTTTTCAAAATTAACCCTAGCTTTCAAAGAAGGACTTTCTTTAATAGATTCCAAATATAGATATCCATTGGATGCATTAGAGCCTACCATCTCGATTCCTTTAGCTGAAATCCTTTTTACTAATTTCTTTTGATATGCATCCACTGCATCCAAACGATAGACCATATTGTAATTTTCTCTATGAGTTGCTGAGTAATTAATGAAAAATAGCGGATTAAACTTTGCAAGACCAACTCTGGTGGCATTTAATTGTGATTTTGTTCCACCAAGTACTGATTGTGGTTCATCAATAATCATAATTGGATTTGTAGCAGCAATTATGTCAATTGGCTTTCTACCCCTAAACTGATCAAGAACCATATCGATACGTCTAGCATCTGCCCCTCTGGCATTAAAAGCCTGAGTATTTATTATCATTACATTGATTCCAGAATCACTAGCAAAAGCATCAATTTTTTCTAAATTACTAGAATTATATATAAATGATCTAATTGACTTTCCATATTCTCTTTTAAAATGTTCGGATGTCGAATCAAAAGTTTTAGCAATACCTTCTCTAATTGCCACGCTTGGAACTACAATAATAAACTTTGACCATCCATATTTTTGGTTTAATTCCAGCATGGTTTTAATATAAGTATATGTTTTACCAGTACCAGTTTCCATTTCAACAGTAAGAGTTAAACTACTTCTAGAATTATCGACTTTGGTATCTTTGTCTTTTCCACCAATATCCATCTTATTTAATTTGGAATCTTGTAATAGACCATTTTTCTTTTGAACAGATTTTATATTTTTTAGTATTTCATCATTTGAAAGATTTATAAATTCATTTTTAAATCCTTCAGATATATCTAAAATTATGTTTTTATCATTTCCTGTATCCATCATGTATGATGCTTTACTTTGTTTGGGTTGACCTTCAAATACAGATGTAACAGCATCAACGGCATCAACTTGAAACTGTTGATTCTTATATTGAAGTTTCATATTAATCCTCCATTATATCCATAATAACCATCTTAAATTACCTTAACTTTTGTATCAGGGCTTGTAATTCTAAATTGTTCTAATAAGTTCACTTTTTGTGATGATTTATCGAAAGTTGATTCTTTGAACACAGCAATTAAAGGTTTTAAGTCAGCAATTTTACGAATTAAATCATCAGACAAATCATCTCCAAAATATGCAACCACTCCAGAAAGAACTCCAAAATAATCGTACTTAATAACTTTCTTACCATCTAAAGTATCAATAGAAATAGGTCGATTATATTCAAAAGCACTACTTATTAATACATCATAAAGTAATTCATAATCAGAACGATTATCTGAATTATTTTCAATATCCATGATTAACTGACCCTGTTTCAAGTCAGATGCTTTCTTAAAAACATTTTCATCCAGATTTGTATTTTCTACCTTTAAAGCTCTGAAGCCACTATTATCATCAAGTTTACTAGCTGAACGTTTTATTCTGTCTCTTGAAATCTCATCAATTGTTTTATAACCATTTTTATAAGCTAACGATGATTCATCAATTTTTTCATCTAATGTGACTAGTATAAATTTTCTATTTCCATTATCTTCTTTATTTAATTTGAATAAGGCTTCGGCAGTTGTCCCTGATCCAGCAAAGAAATCCAATACCAAGCTATTTTTGTTTGTTCCAACTTCTAGAAAGTCCTTAATTAATGGAGTTGGTTTTGGAAAATCAAATATTTTATTGTCAAAAAGTTTTTCAACTTCTGTTGTTCCAGTGGCACTAGCATATTTTGCATCATATAGAATACTTCTAATAAGTCTTTCTTTATTTCGAAGCTTTTGTACTATTTTGTACTCACCATTTTTATCATAATACGCAACAATATCTTTGTTTAAGTTTTCTGCAGATTTTTCTTTTCCCCATCTCCAAACAAATTGCACATTATTCTTAACAGACTTTGGTGGATATATTTTTATACTATTTTCTTTTTTTTCTAGTCCAATTTCAAAAAAATCATTATCTATTTTTTTATCTGTATACACATAGAAAGGATAATATAAATTGGGACGATTTTCTGGAGTGAATTTTTCGTTACTATTATAAAGACCTATTAAATTAAAACCGCCATCATCATCATTGTACTTAAATTTTTTATCTTTCACTGGTAACTTATTTGTAATTGTATCCTCTTTATTTTTGCTGTAAAAAAGAGCATATTCATGTTGTTGCCCTATATGACCGTAATCCCTAGCATTAGGTGATGAACGAACTATAAAATCACCAATAAAATTATTTTCTCCAAAAATTTCATCCATTATCATTCTCAAGTTAGATTGTTCGTTATCATCTATGGACACGTAGATAACACCATTATCCGATAAAAGATTTCTTGCTAACTTAAGTCTTGGATACATCATTGAAAGCCAATCAGAATGATATCTGCCACTGTTTTTATCATTTTTTATCAACCTATTTCCTTCTTCATCAACATTACCTTCGGAAAGATCTGTTTCTTGTTTACTTTTTCTGAAGTCGTCCTTATATACAAAGTCTTTTCCAGTGTTATAAGGAGGATCAATATAAATCATATCAATTTTTCCTAAATAAGATTCTTGCATTAACTTTAGTGCTTCTAAATTATCACCTGTAATGAATAAATTTTCTGAATTTTTAAAATCAACACTTTCTTTTTCATCTGGCTTTAATGTTTTAGTCGATGGAGAAGCTGCTTCAAAATATGCCTTAGCTTTCCCATTCCATGTGAAATCATATCTTTCTTTTTGTTCATCAGCCTTTTCAAATAAATCACGTAATTCATTTAACATATTTTCATCAACCTTACGTGATTTAATATCAGAGAGGTCTATTTTTTCTGGTCTATTGGTCATTATAATTCTCCTTCAATCTTTATTTTGCTTTGCTCCAATACATATCTTTTTCTAGCCAATTCTTGTTTTTTATTCAATTGCGAAATATTTTTTATTTTATTATTAATATCAGTGATGTTTTTTTCTAGCTGTTTCAATTTATTATATTTATTTATTTGATCAGTTAAAGGAACGGATGTACCTCCTATTCCCAATATTTGTCTAACAAAGTTATCTCTAATATCATCTGTTGATATTCCTGTCATGGATAGTTTACTATCTATTTTTTTAGAAAAAAATTGTTTATTGTATTCCATTACAGCAATATCTTCGTTAACGATAAAAAGTATTTCTTGCGGAATCTTATCCTTAATTTCTTTAATTACATTAATATCAAAATCAGGTATATCAACACTGATAACTTCAATTTCATTAACGTTATTCGATAGAACATTAATTGTAATTGTCGATAATTTCGCAATCCATCTAATTCTTTCTATACTGGTTGGATTTTTAAAATTAAACCTATCCTTTGGAATAATTCTATTAATAATTGCTGAGTTTGGTATATCTAATATCATTTAATCACCTTTAACTACTAGGAAATCTATTAATTCAAAATCATTCAATCCATTTACGTCATTCTCTAGTGCTGTTGTTCCACCACTTGTAAATAAACTATCAATGTCATTCTCTTCCTTCTTACTAATCATTGAATCAATAGCAGAATTAAGTAATATAGAATACTTATTCATATTCTTTCCGTTATTTGTTTCTGAGTTAAATTTATCAGTTAGTTTATATAATGGTTCATCATAATTTTTAGACAAAAATCTCATGTCATCTAAAATTGATTTAGGATTCAAATGACTGGAAATAATTTGTCCCTCATCAGAAATATAAATCAAATAAAAAGGATGTAATCGATTTTGCTTGTCAATATTCATAGCATTATTTCGATTACGTAGTACAAATATTACTCCTTCTGGATGATTGTCATCAGCTTTTGCAACTCCATGAATTCCAAATGGTTTTGCCTCATAGTCTCCATACTTTTCTCTTAATTGTTGAAGATCTAATTGAAATTCATTTAGTCCTAAATCCATGATATTAACACCACTAGACATATCTTCTAGATCAACAACCTCATTTTGTAATGTTTCCAATTGTTTCTTTCTATAGGCCATGTCAGGGTCTGTATTGTCAATAGTATCTTCACCTGTTGATGATATTGCAATTAACTTAGCACGATTCTCCACTCTTGCTTTCAAATTAATATATTCATCTAATGAAATATCTGGCCAAAAATTAACCATTTGTATTTCTGAATTATCAGATCCAATTCTATCAATTCTACCAAATCTTTGAATTATTCTAACTGGGTTCCAGTGTATATCATAGTTTATTAGGTAATCAGCATCTTGTAGATTTTGTCCTTCACTAATAACATCAGTCGCTATAACAACATCAATATCTCCGGTGATTCCTAAAGCATCCCTGTTTTTGGATTTAGGACTAAATAATGTAAGCAAATGATTAAAATCATTTTTCAAATTTGGAATTGTAGATGCCGTTCTATCTCCAGAAATCAGTGCTGTATTAATATTTTCATTATCCAATAAAACTCCAGATAGATTGTCATATAAATAATTAGCTGTATCAGCAAAAGCAGTAAAAATCAGAATTTTTTTATTATCCTTATTAATAGGATGTTCAATTTTTTGCTTAATTAGTTTCTGTAGCTCCATCATCTTAGTATCATGATTAGGAGTAATTTCGCTTACTACATCTAGCATGTTGTTAAATACTTCTTTATCGTTTATAAGCTGTTTTCTCCATGACACATAATCCATATCTTTTATGCTTATTTTTAAATCTTTACCAACGACAAAATCATCATCACTAAGTTCTGAAGAAAAATTATCCACAGATCCATGATTATATTTTTCGAATTCATCTATTACTTGAAGCTTTCCGTTAATGTTATTCAAAATATTCTGACTGGTTTTTCTAAATGAGTATATTGAGCTTTCAGCCCTTTTTAATAAATTAGTAATCATTAACTGATTACGACCTTTTTCTCTATTACTCCAAGTTGATGCATTAGGTTGCGAGGAATCAATGTATTTATCCAATTTAGATGGATAAACATATTGTAGCGGATTATAAACTTCTAGATTAAGTTGATCTATGAAACCGAAAAGATCATCGTAAGAAATTTCCAAGTCAGTTAATTTAGGACTTTTATTTATTGGTGACAATCTAGTTGGAAACTTTCCAATTTTTGCATTGTCATAATATTTTTCAATATGTTTGCGACTTCTTGCAATTGTGACACTATCCAGTAATTCAAAGAAATCAAAATCTAACATATCTAAAAGTTTTTCTGTTGTACGATCTACAGCATCTAAAGAAGACCAATCCTTAAATGCTCGTTGTGCTTGTGCAAATATCTCTGTAACATTACTTTCAGTGTTTAATGTTTCACTTAAATTATCACTATCTCCCTCAGCAGCTAACATTAATTGATTTTTTAAGTCAGAAAAATCAGTATTAACTGGTGTAGCCGAAAGCATTAAAACTTTTGTCTTAACACCTGATTTAATAATTTTTCTCATCAACTTTTGATATCGATTTTCTGAATCATCGTGTTTTTTATGCGTTGTTCCTTCACCGTTTCTGAAATTATGACTTTCATCAATAACAACTAAGTCATAATTACCCCAATTTATTTTAGATAAATCAATTCCGTTACTTTCACCATTTTCTCTATCCATATCAGTGTGAAATAAAACATCATATCTTAATCGGTCTTCAGCCAATGGATTATTTTTATAGTTGTTCTTATAGTTATTCCAATTGTCTTTTAGTCGTTTTGGAGATAATACGAGAACGTTCTTGTTTCTGGATTCGTAATATTTTATAACTCCAATTGCCGAAAAAGTCTTACCCAGACCAACTGAATCGGCTAGAATAACACCATTATGTTTTTCGAGTTTACTAATTGCTCCGATAACAGCATCTTTTTGAAAATCATACAATAATGACCAAATTTTTGATTCTTTAAATCCCGTTCTATCGTTAGGTATGTAGTCTTCATCCAAATCAGTTAAAAATTCACTAAAAATATTATATAGTGCAACATAGTAAATAAACTCTGGAGCATTCTCTTGATATGCTGCAGTTATATTATCTAATACATTATCTGTAACCTCATCTATGTACTCTTGGTTATTCCAGACGACATCAAAAGCATTTAAGAATCTCTTGGTGTTTTCATTTTCTATTTTAGATATGTTATAAATTAATTTATCGCCTTTTGTAACCCCCAGATCTGCTGTTGTGAATTCATCGACGGGTGCGTAAACTGAACTCTCACTTCCATTTTCAATAGTCATGAAATTGTCCATTCTTTGACCTGAAACGTTAGATTTAAAGGTTACTTTATTTTTTATCCATTCAGCAGCTTCCTTTGCAATCGCTTTTTGTGTTAATTCGTTTCTAATCTTAATTTCGAATTCATCACCGTAAAGCTTGCTCTCATGATTTAACCTAGGAATGTAAAATTCTCTTTCTTTTTTTGGAATTTGTTCTTTTGTAAACAAATCACTCGAAAACAAAAATTGAACAGACTCTACCTTCTCAAGTTCTTTCTTTAACGATTCATAAGCGTATATTGAAAAGGATGCAGCCGCTATCTTTATTTTGCTATGTGATTTAATTTCTTTTTTTAGATCATCTATAACTCTTTCCGTAACGTTATCAAAGTTCTTCATTCCAAAAAATCCTCTCAGTAGTTATATTTAAAGTATAAATGTAATATCGAGCTTAAACAACAGCATTTAATAAATAGTTATATGATTTTAATATTAAACTAAAAAAAGACACCCTATCGCAGGGTGTCTTTTCTCTTACCTATTTCTTTTCAAAAACAGTCACTGATTCAACGTGAACAGTTTGTGGGAATTGGTCAACCGGTTGAACTGGTTGAGTGATTTCATAACCGTATTCAGCTAAACGACGAGCATCACGTACTAATGTTGATGGGTTACATGATACATAAACAATCTTCTTAGGTGCTACTTGAGCAGCACTGTCGATGAATGATGATGCAAGTCCCTTACGTGGAGGATCAACCATGATAACATCTGGTTTCAATCCTTGTGCTTGCCATTTTTCCATTTGGTCTTCAGCACTACCGGTTACGAAAGTAGTGTTGTTGATGTGGTTCTTTTGGGCGTTAATCTTAGCATCTTCGATAGCTTCCTTAACAATTTCCACACCGTAAACCTTCTTAGCATGTTCAGCAACAGCAAGTGAGATAGTACCAATACCACAGTAAGCATCGATTACTGTTTGAGTACCATCTAGTTGTGCCTTTTCAATTGCTAAAGAGTAAAGCTTTTCAGTTTGTTCTGGGTTAACTTGGTAGAATGAGTTCAATGAAATAGCGAACTTCAAACCAAGTAACTTATCTTCGATGTACTTCTTACCATCTAGGCAAACGGTACTCTTACCTAACAAACCGTTACCATCTGACAAGTTGATGTTTTGCATGATACTTGTCACTTCTGGTAAGGCTTCCTTGATTTCACGAACGATAATATCAACCATTGGAATCTTCTTGGTACGAGTAATCAAACCAATCATCATTTCGTTAGTGTAGTGACCTCTTCTAACCATGATGTTTCTAATCACACCACTGTGCTTATTTTCATTGTATGGTTCGATGTGGTACTTACGTAAGATGTCTCTTACGACAACAATCGCCTTGTCGATTTCTTGATCTTGGATGTAGAAATCTTCAATGGTTACTAGGTCGTGAGAATGCTTACGGAAGAAACCAGTTTGTAGCTTTCCATTAATTGAACGAACTGGAATTTGGGCCTTGTTTCTGTAATGAGTTGGGTTATCCATGCCAATAGTTGGCAATACTTCAACATCCATCTTTGATTTATCAAAAAGTTCTTGGATTTGATGTTGTTTGAATTCCAATTGTGCATCGTATTTTAGATGTTGTAATGGAGCGATTCCTGTACGAGTGTAGTTTCTGTCGATGTTTTCTACACGATCTGGTGACTTAGTTAGTAATTTTTCTAACTTCGCGAAACCAAAGTTTTGGTTAACTTTGATTACCTTAATCAAAGCTTTTTCGCCTGGAAGAGTGTCTTCAATAAACAAAGGATAATCCTCAATCTTGGCTACTCCCAAGCCTTGGTAAGTTAAGTCGATAATATCGACTTCATATTCTTCGTTCTTTGTAACTGGTGCTTTAAATTTCATATTTACCCCTTTTTCTAAACAAAAAAGTTTTGTTGTAATCTTCTAAAATAATCATACAACAAAACTTTTCGTTTTTAAATTCCACTATGATAATTTATCTACTTTGTCGACGAATTCTTTTTCCACCTTTTCAGCATCAAAACTGATAGACTTCTTTGGCATTTCATCGACATTAGCAAACATTTCAATGTGTTGCTTTAAGTCAATAAACGTCATTGGTGCGTCGCCACCATATTCACCATCCAAGTTAATTTGCATCTTGTCTTGAACAGGATTAGCAACTAACTTGCTGGTCTTCTTGTAAATGATTCGAGGGTCATTGATATGGCGACCACCACTTAAGACTTTCGCAAGTAGTTGAACAATTTCAACGATGTTACTGGTCTTAACAATAATCATTGTAAACTTACCATCGTCTAACTTGGCGTCTGGAACAATTTGTTCCAAACCACCGATTGAGTTAGTCATAGCAAGTAAAAACATTGAAGCTTTACCTTTGAATTCTCCACCATCATATTCAAGATCCATTTCGATTGGCTTAATTCTTGGAAGCAATTCAGCTCCACGAACTAGGTAAGCCAAGTAACCAAAAATGGTCTTTAAATCTGAAGGAACATCGTAGGTTAATTCGGTTAACAAACCACCACCAGCAATATTCATGAAGTATTTTTCTCCAGCTTTACCAATGTCCATGTTGAAAGTTTGGCCTTTCAAAACAACTTTGGCCGCCTCAACTGGATCTTCTCTTGGAATATGCAATGCACGGGCAAAGTCATTGGTGGTCCCAGCTGGAATAATTGCTAGCTTAGGACGTTTTTCTAGTGGTGCAATCCCATTAACGACTTCGTTAATAGTTCCATCCCCACCAGCAGCAACAATCAAGTCAAAGCCATCTAGTGATGCTCTCTTGGCTTCATCGCGTGCTGAGTTAGGTTTAGGAGTGGTTGCGTATGCACTAGTTTCATAACCAGCTTCTTCGAAAACAGCGAGAATATCAATCAGGTTGCGTTTCAAAGCCTCACGGCCAGATGTTGGATTGTATATTACACGTGCCCTTTTTTGCATTTCCAAATTCTCCTAAACTTTATTTATTAATGGATGCCATTAATAACTTGTTAACAACTTGTGGGTTAGCCTTACCACGAGTTTGTTTCATAATTTGACCAACTAAGAAACCAATAGCACGGTCTTTACCATTATGGAAGTCTTCCACAGATTGTGGGTTGTTTGATAGAACTTCGTCAATAATTGGCTGTAATTGTGCTGGGTCAGATAATTGAACCATTCCGTTGTCTTCAACAAACTTCTTAGGTTCTTTACCTTCAGTAATACCCTTGAAGACTTTCTTAGCCATCTTAGATGAAATAGTACCATCTTCAATTAGCTTAATCATTGTAGCTAAGTTTTCAGGTGTGATTTCAGTTTCAGATAGGTCTTTTTGTTCATCATTCAAGTAAGCGTTAACGTTAACTTGTAAATAGTTAGATGCCATCTTAGGATCTGCACCTAATTTAATCATGGCGTCGAAGAAGTCAGCCATTTCCTTAGTTTGAGTAAGAACCATTGCATCGTAGTCCTTCAAACCAAAGTCGTTAACGTAACGTTGACGACGACTAGCTGGCATTTCAGGCATTGAATCGTTAATTTCGTTGATCCATGCGTCTGTGATGTCTAGTGCCGGTAGGTCAGGTTCTGGGAAGTATCTGTAATCATCCGCACCTTCCTTAACACGCATTAGGACAGTCTTACCAGTTGTTTCATCGAAACGTCTAGTTTCTTGTTGAATTTCGCCACCAGCCATAATTACACGTTGTTGACGTTTTTCTTCGTATGCAAGACCTTTTCTTACGTAGTTAAATGAGTTCAAGTTCTTTAATTCGACCTTAGTACCGAATTCTTTTTGACCGTATGGGCGAATTGAAACGTTAACGTCCACACGCATTGAACCTTCTTCCATCTTAACGTCAGAAATTCCTGTAAATAGGATTCTTTCACGTAAAGCTTCAAGGTAAGCATATGCTTCATCAGGTGAAGCAATATCTGGTTTTGAAACAATTTCGATAAGTGGAGTACCTTGACGGTTCAAGTCAACGTAAGAGAACTTGTTCCCGTGGGTATTCTTACCGGCATCTTCTTCAATGTGCATTTCTTCGATACCGATTTTCTTCTTCTTGCCGTCTACTTCGATTTCAATCCAACCATCATGCGCATCAGGAGTATCCTTTTGTGTGATTTGGTAAGCCTTTGGATTATCTGGGTAGAAGTAGTTCTTACGATCAAAGTGAGGGTGTTTTTCAACTTCAGCGTGTAGTGCTAAAGCAGCCATAATACCTGATTTAACCACACCTTTGTTGGTTGATGGCAATACCCCTGGGTATCCCCAATCGATTACGTTGGTGTTTAAGTTAGGGTCAACCCCGTATTGTACGGGAGATGGACTGAAAATCTTAGAGTTAGTCTTTAATTCAACGTGGACTTCTAGTCCAATTGTAGTTTCAAAGTTCATTATTGTGCTCCCCCCATCTTTGGATCTTGCTTATGGAAATCAGTGTTTTGTTCGAAAGCGTAAGCAGCTTGGTATAGAGTTGATTCATCAAATGGCTTACCGATTAATTGCATACCAATTGGTAGTCCGTCTGAGAAACCTGCAGGAACTGACATTCCTGGAAGACCAGCCATGTTAACAGGAATGGTTAGAATATCATTCATGTACATAGTGATTGGGTCTTTTTCATCCTTCAAGCTGTAAGCTGGCGTAGGAGCTGTTGGAGTTAAGATCACATCGTAATCTTGGAAAACCTTCTTGAAGTCGTCAATGATTAAAGTACGAACTTCAGCGGCCTTCTTGAAGTAAGCATCAAAGAAACCAGCTGATAGTGAGTAAGTACCAACCATGATACGACGCTTAACTTCATCACCAAAACCTTGTGAACGACTCTTAACGTATAGTTCTTCTAGGTTCTTAGCATCTTGCGCTCTGTAACCGTAACGAATACCATCGAAACGTTGTAAGTTTGATGATGCTTCTGAAGGAGCAATAATGTAGTAAGCTGCTACACCGTACTTACTGTTTGGAAGAGATACTTCTTCAACAGTTGCACCTAATTCACGGTACTTGTCAGCAGCGGCTAAAATAGCGTCTTGAACATCCTTATCAACACCTTCGCCTAAGTATTCCTTAGGTAAAGCAATCTTCATACCTTTAACACCCTTATCGATGTTTGCAGTAAAGTCAGGAACTTCCTTGTTTGAACTTGTCATATCATGTTCATCTTTACCGGCAATGGCATTTAGAACGACGGCGTTGTCTTTAACAGTTCTAGTCAATGGACCGATTTGGTCTAAACTTGATGCGAATGCAATTAATCCCCATCTAGATACACGACCATATGTTGGTTTCATACCAACGATACCGTTAAATGATGCTGGTTGTCTGATTGAACCACCGGTATCTGAACCTAGTGATACTAAGACATCCCCTGCAGCAACTGCAGCAGCGGCACCACCTGATGATCCACCAGGTACCTTGTCTAGGTTCCATGGGTTCTTAGTCTTACCATGGAATGAAGTTTCAGTTGAACCACCCATGGCGAATTCGTCCATGTTGGTCTTACCAATGTTGATAGTACCTGCTTCTTTCATTTTAGCAACGGCTGTACCATCGATGATTGGTTTGAAGTTTGATAGCATCTTTGAACCTGCAGATGTTAATACACCCTTGGTTAACATGTTATCTTTCATTGCAACTGGAATACCTGATAATACGTTATCTGGGTCAATTCCGGCCTTATCAATTTCTTGGGCTTGCTTAATTGCATTTTCTTCATCGAAAACGACGAAAGCGTTAATATCTTCATCGTTCTTCTTAGCATTTTCAATTGTTTGTCTTGTTAATTCTTCGGCGGTAATATCACCATTAACTAGGCTTTCGTGAATGCTAAAAATATCTTTTCCTAAATAGTCCATCTTCACTAGTCCCCGCTTTCATCAATGATTGTAGGTGTTCTAATTAATCCGTCGGAAACGTCTGGTGCGTTATCTAGTAATGCATCCCTTTGTCCCCAATTATCAGCAACATCTTCTCTCATAACGTTAATTTGATCTGTAACACTAAATGTTGGTTCGACATTGCTAGTATCTACATCATTTAAGGAATCAAAAATTCCCATGATACTACCTAATTGGTCAGTAAAGTATGGTAGTTGTTCATCGGTTAATTCTAGCTTAGCCAATGATGCAACGTGACTTACTGTCTCTTTACTAATTTTTTCAGACATCGTTGTTCCCTCTTTCTTATATATATTTGATAATACTGCTATCAGTATTTTAACACATTCACATTAGTAACTGGTAAAAACGTGAGTATAGAAATTCTTTGATCCAGTTTTTCTTGATAGGAAACTTTGAATTCCTTCTGAAGAACTAACTTGGATATCAATTGGAATGTTGTTTGGTAAGTACTTCTTAGCTGTAGAAGCGACGTATTGAGTGAAACTAATGATTTCACTTTGGCCATAGAATTGAGTGGTGATGTTAACGTGTAGACCACGTAAACTTCCATCAACGTAATGAGCTTGAGCGGTAACACCACTTAAGTTAGGGAAGAACTTTTGTACTTGGTTCTTGAAGTTTTCAAAAGCATCTTCGTCATTACTGTTAACTTCACTAGTTGAACTATCTGGTAGGACATAGTTCTTAATATCTAGTGACTTCCAGTTATCAACACTGGTTGATCCGGCCTTATTAACTGAGTATGAGTAGAAGTTACCTCCGACTAAACTATCGTTAGATGCTTGTTTGTATAAAGCAATCACGATTGGAATGTTCTTTAGGTCCTTCTTTTGTCTTAAGCGTTGTAATACCTTGTCGGCAATTTCCTTACCTTGTTTTTCAATATCACTATCGCTTAATTTCTTTTGATAAACGGCACCATAAGCTTCCTTACGGTAGTAGTAAACGGAGTTGATTCCAAGACCAACGGTCATTCCCTTAATCTTTAGAGAACCATGACTTTGTTCCATGAAATCTTGTTCGTCCATTTGTTGTAAGTAAAGTGGTTCCTTAGTATCACTACCTGATGGGTTTAAACCATCAGGATTGTTCTTACTCTTACGACCTAACCAATCTTCGGCAGTGCTAGTGTCGATGTATTGGCCTTCTTGTAGGATGTATGTATCTGTTGGGAATTGATCCTTTGAGATACTTAGTAATCCATTTTCAAACCCTTTTAGGTTCAATTGGTTGTCATTTTGTTGAACAGAAACCCCTCTGGATTTACTTGTTAAGTAATGACCATTCTTAATTACACCTTGATAATAATTGCTATTAGTTTGGGAAATAACTTGAGTACCAGATGAACTGCTACTGTTATCATTGCTTCCACAAGCTACTAACACTAATGCACTTAGTAGTGCTACAAATAAAACGTTTAATTTTTTCAATTTGCTTTCCTCCACAAATCACTTAGTTTCATTAACTACAGCAATAAAATCTTGTTCGGTCCATACATCTACGCCGAGGCTTTGGGCCTTTGTTAACTTACTTCCGGCATCTTCACCGGCGATTAAAACATCAGTCTTCTTAGAAACACTTCCGGTAACTTTAGCTCCATGGTTTTCTAACCATTCACTAGCCTTTGGACGTGTCCATTCTGAAAGTTTTCCAGTTAAGACCATTGTCTTTCCAGCAACTGGTGAATCAGAAGTATCAATATCCTCTTGGGTAGCTCCTAGATATTGCATGTTCACGCCAACTGATTTGAACTCATCAATTAGTTTTTGTGCTTCCGGATTCTCGAAGTAAGTCACAATGCTGTCAGCGATTGTTTGACCCATTCCGTTAATCTCAGAAATGTCTTCAGCACTGGCTGCCATTAGTTTATCCATGTCACCGAAGTGTTCAGAGATAATTCTAGCGGCCTTGGCACCGACGTGTCTGATTCCTAAACCAAATAATAATCTTTCAACGGAATTACTACGGCTATTGTCAATTGCCGATAATAAATTCGTAGCAGACTTGCTACCAAACTTATCTAGGGTTTCAAGTTCTTCTTGAGTTAATTTATACAAACTAGCCGCATCATCTAACATGTGACGATCAAATAGTTGTTGGACAATTCTTGGACCCAATCCATCAATGTTCATCGCATTTCTGGAAGCAAAGTGATTAATTTGTTCACTCAATTGAGCTGGACACTTTGGATTAATACATCTCAAAGCAACTTCATCATCCAAGTGAACTAGCTTATCACCACATGATGGACAAGTGGTTGGAATGACATATTCCACACTGTCAGCTGGACGTTTGCTTGGAATATATTCAGAAATTTCTGGAATGATATCGCCCGCCTTGTGCAACTTAACAGTGTCACCAATGCGGACACCCTTTTCTTCTAAGTAATCAGGGTTGTGCAATGATGCCTTGGAAACCTTAGTACCTGCTAGTTGAACTTCATTCATGATGGCAGTTGGTGTAACCACACCGGTTCTACCAACGGTCCATTCGATATCTAATAGCTTAGTTTCCACTTCTTCTGGTGGGAACTTGTAAGCAATCGCCCATTTTGGCACCTTCACAGTGGTTCCGATTTGTTCTTGTAAGGATAAATCATTTTCCTTAATAACAATTCCATCGATACCATAGCTTAGTTCATCACGACGTTGTGTGTAATATTCAATGTAGTCATGAACATCATCTATATTTTTAATCACACGGTATGTGGGATTAATGGTGAAACCTAAATCCTTGAGTTCTTCCAATAATCCTGCTTGGGTATTAGTTTCTAGATCATCGTAGTTAGCAACGTTGTACATAAAGGTACTTAGTTTACGATGAGCGGTAACCTTTGAGTCTAATTGTCTTAGACTTCCGGCTGCCGCATTACGTGGATTGGCAAAAACTGATTCACCATCTTTTTCACGTTGTTCATTTAATTTCACAAAAGATGACTTAGGCATGTAGCATTCGCCACGCACCTCGATGTCGATTGGACGAGTTAACTTTTGTGGAATTGATTCAATCGTCTTTAGGTTGTTGGTGATGTCTTCACCAATTGTTCCGTTTCCACGAGTTGAACCTTGAACTAAAATCCCGTTTTCATAGCGAAGTGAAATTGCTAAACCATCAATCTTTAATTCACAGTTGTACTCGGTGATTTCTGGATAGTTCTTATCCAATCGGTCGATGAAGTCCTTTAGTTCTTCTTCAGAGAAGACATCCCCTAAAGAAAGCATTGGAATTTCATGGTTGACCTTATTGAAGCCGGGTAAGGTTTGGCCCCCAACGTTTTGGGTTGGTGAATCACTAGCGATTAAATCTGGATGACTAGCTTCGATTTCTTGAAGTCGACGGTAGCTCATATCATAAACATGATCTTCTACACTTGGACTATCTTCTTGATAGTATTGACGACTCCATGTCTTTAGTTGGTCTTTTAATTTATTGTATTCAGTTTGAATATCGTTAATTTGATCAGTCAATTAGCTCACCTCTATTGAACTTTTTGAATTGGTGCGAATGCAGCTAATAGTCTCTTTAATCCTTTGTCTGGGAAGGCGATATCTAGTTCCATATCTTCGCCAGTACCGTTAACTTTAACGACAGTGCCTGTTCCCCAGGCCTTGTGTTCAACCTTGTCACCAACGGTCCATGCCTTCTTGTCAGCACCAGTCCCTTCAGGTTTTTGAACCTTCTTAGCTGGTTGCTTGTAAGCACGTTGTTGTGCAAAGCGCGCATTACGTTGGCTTCTGTTTGAATCAAATGGTGTCTTTACAGTGCTGCTTTGTGCAAAGTTGTTTTCTGATTCAATCAATTCAGGTGAAATTTCGTTTACAAAACGTGATTCAGGATTAGTTTGACGACGACCATATAACATTCTTGAGAACGCGTTGGTTAAGAATAGTTTTTCTTGCGCACGGGTAATTCCCACGTATGCTAAACGACGTTCTTCTTCTAGTTCCTTTTCGTTTTCCATTGAACGACCTAGTGGGAAGATTCCTTCTTCCATTCCCATTAAGAATACGACTGGGAATTCTAGCCCCTTGGCAGCATGAAGTGTCATTAGGGTAACTTGTGGAGAGTTTTCTTCGACGTCGTCTTGTGCGGAAACTAAGGCTAGATCTGCTAAGAAGTCAGTTAATGGTTCGTTACCATCTTCGTTGTCTTCTTCGCTTCTGTTGGTATCGAATTGTTGAGTTACTGAAATAAATTCTTCAATATTTTCAATTCGGGCCTTGTTTTCAAGTGAGTTGGTCTTCTTTAGTTCTGCTAGGTAACCAGTGTCATCCAATACGTGTTGGGCAACATCTGTTACGCTACCTTCTTTGGCAACCTTTTGAATCTTAGTCATCACGTTGGCAAAGTCAGCAATTGAGTTTCTAGCACGACTTGAAAGTGTGTTGTTTAAATCAACGTTCTTGGCAGCTTCTAGCATTGACCAGCCGTTTTCACCGGCGAAAATTCTTAGTTTATCAACACTTGATGCACCAATTCCACGTTTAGGTTCATTGATGATACGTTCTAAACTCATCGAATCACTTGGGTTAGCAACTAGTGTTAGGTAAGCCAAGATGTCTTGGATTTCCTTTCGGTCGTAGAACTTGTGTCCACCAACAATGTTGTATGGAATGTTTGATTTTAGAAGTGTTTCTTCAATGATACGTGATTGAGCGTTGGTACGGTATAGGATAGCAAAATCATTGTATGAGTAATGCTTTTCTTCCATAATCTTTTGAATTTGGGTAACTGCGAAACGTGCTTCATCAATTTCGCTTTGGCCACGGTAGTATGAAACCTTGTCCCCTTCTTTGTTTTCAGTCCAAAGGTTCTTGGCCTTTCTAGCAACGTTGTTTTGAATAACGTCGTTAGCAGCACTTAAGATGTTCTTAGTTGAACGGTAGTTTTGTTCAAGCAATGTTGTGTGAGCATCGTTGTAGTCATCTTGGAAGTTCAAGATGTTGTTCATGTTGGCACCACGCCAACCGTAGATACTTTGATCAGAATCCCCAACAACACAGATGTTTCTGTACTTCTTAGCAAGCATAGTAACTAGTTTGTATTGAGCTTCGTTGGTATCTTGGTATTCATCGACGTGAATGTATTGGAATTTGTTTTGGTAGTATTCCAATGTTTCCTTATCTGATTCAAACAATTGGATGGTTAACATGATTAAATCATCAAAGTCCAATGCTTGGTTTCCGTGAAGATGTTTTTGGTATTCGTCATAAACCTTTGATACAGTTTCTTCAAATGGGCTGTTGTGGTCGATTGATTCACTGTATTGAACTGGGTCTAATAAATCATTTTTAGCGTTTGAAATAGCTGAAAGAATTGCTCTTGGGTCGTTCTTCTTAGGATCAATATCGAAGTCCTTTAGAATTCTCTTTACCAAGGTTCTTTGTTCACTACTACCGGCAATGGTAAATGCACGGTTAAAACCAATCTTATCTATGTGTCTTCTTAAAATTCTGACACATAGAGCATGGAAAGTAGAAATCCAAACGTCGTTTCCACCGTAATCTAGTAGGTTCGAAACACGTTCCTTCATTTCACGAGCTGCTTTATTGGTAAAAGTAATTGCTAGGATATTCCATGGCAATACGTTTTTTTCTTCGATTAAGTAAGCAATGCGATGGGTTAAGACACGGGTCTTACCACTACCTGCACCGGCCATTATCAATAGAGGACCTTCGGTACATAATACTGCTTCTTTTTGTTTATCATTCATTCCTGAAATTAAATCGTTTACTGGCACAAAAAACACAATCCTCTCAAATTTATATATAGTTTAATTATATCATAGCTGGGCATATTTTCATTTAGCACCAAATAAAAAAGTCGGCAAATTATGCCGACTCTTTTTAATCTTCTACAAAAGTGACTTTGTCGTTATCTAGTGATTTAATTTTCGCAAGTGATTCTAGATGAATCCCTGTCTTTTCAATCAAATCGTGGCCCTTTTGATATGATTTTTCAATTACGATACCAATTCCATTAACTGATACGTTAGCTTGTTTAGCTACGTCCAATAATCCTTGAACAGCTTGGCCATTGGCTAAGAAATCATCAATGATTAGTAGACGGTCATTGGGTTGAATAAATCTTTTATCGATACTAATTTGGTTGCTGGTTTGTTTAGTGTATGAATATACCTCACTAGTATATACGTCATCTGTTAGTGTTAAACTTTTGTGTTTTCTAGCAAACACAACTGGTACATCCATATATAATCCAGCCATTACTGCAGGAGCAATTCCGGAAGATTCAACAGTTACGATTCTAGTAATGTCGTCATCCTTAAATAGTCTGGCAAATTCCTTACCCATTTCAGCCATCAATTTAGGATCAACCTGATGGTTTAGAAATGCATCAACTTTTAATACATCCCCAGGTAGTACACGTCCGACTTCTTTAATCTTATCTTCCAGTAGTTTCATTTGATGTTCCTCCTGTAGTGGTAGTTTGTTTATCATATTGATATAGCTTGTATTTACGGATGATTTCAATAATCTTATTGCGATATGTTGGATCAGTCGCATATCCGTCAACTTGTAGCCCCTTTGCAGCAGCAACGTAATTATCTGAGTCAATTACATCCTTATACTGATTTGGGTTCCAATCAGTCCCATTTACGAGCAATAGCGCGTGGCTTTCGACTGACTCGGACCAACTGTTATACACTCTAAAACGACCCGTGATGGTGATAAATTGGCCGTTTACGAACTCTTGGGTAGAAAGATTCACAGATGGTTGGTTTCCCGACGCTTTAACACCGTATAAGTTATTATATTGACTAGATAATTGACTAGTTCCCCAGTCTGACTCGAGGATTGCTTGGGCCAAACTGATACTAACTAGGATGTTGTAACGTCTTTGCACGTCATTTGCGGCCGGTAATAAAGCATTGATGAACTTACGATGCCTCTTTAACACATTCTGTTGTGTATATGAATCATACGTGTAAATGCGATCAAATATCTTCATCCCGCCTGCGAATAAGAGTACGCCAACGATTAAAATAAAAATAAGACATCCAAAGTTAGATGTTTTCTTCTTTCTTCTTTTTCGATATCTTCTTTTACTCACAGAATCTCTCCTTATATTATTTAATATTCTAAACTATTCGCTAAAAAAAGAAAATCAAATTTTAACTTAAATATTGTTTAATTGACAAATGACTCATTTTTCTGTAATTTTAAGGTATAAGTTAGGAGATGTATGCTTTTGGTAAAAGATAAATTAACAAGCAATGACAAGTCACCATTTGATGTTGGTGACCAAGTTTCATTCATGCTAGAAAAGAAGAAATTCCAAGGAATCATTGAAAAAGGATACAACAACTCATACATGATTGGTTTTCAAACTACCGATCCTGCATTAGAGGACAAATACCACGGAAAGATCGTTATTAACAACAAGAACATCACCATGGTAAAAGAAGGACCTCACAACTCAAAAGGTAAAAACAAGGATAGTGAATCCGACGAAAAGTAATAAAAAAGCACTGATGACATTAGTCATCGGTGCTTTTTTTGCGTATTTTCAATAGTGGTGAACCAATCACTGGTACCAATGCACCAGAAAGAATGGCTTCCACTAATCCGTTGGTTGCTGCTACGAATAATAGGTATGGTAGTAGTTGATCAACATTAATGTGGTAGATGTTAAATGCATCCCCGCGGTAGAATAGATAGACCAAACCTAATAACACAACGGTGTTGACTAGTGAACTGACGAACCCAGTGATTGACATATACATGCGATATGGCTTGTTAGGTTTGTATAATCGTTTGAAAATTAATCCAGCGACTAAACCAACTAGGATTCTTGGTAGAACAGAAACTAGTGGGTTCGTAAATACATAGATTGCCAATGGACTAGTTGGCCACCAAAATGCGCGGACAAATGTGATCAATCCCCAAACACCACCGACAATTGCCCCCTCTTTAGTGCCAAGCAGAATTGCAGCTAATACAACTGTGATTGGAATGATGGTAACACTAAGTGGTCCAATTGGAATGTTTCCCAATCCAGGGATACTTGTTTGTATGATAATTATTGCGATAAACACGGATAAGATGTTCATCTTATAAGCTTTATTTCTAATGATCATCATCTCCTCTTTGAGATTTTACTTTCATATAAAACAACATTGAATATTAAACACTATTTTAATTAATAAGTCCACTTATGTATAAAAAAAGAACTTCCACACGGGAAGTTCTTTTGAAAACAAAAAGATAAGTGTATCTTAACGTTTTGAGAATTGACCAGCTTTACGAGCTTTCTTAAGACCTGGTTTCTTACGTTCTTTCATACGAGCGTCACGAGTTAATAAACCGGCACTCTTTAATGAAGCACGGAAGTCAGGATCTACTTCTAGCAATGCACGAGCGATTCCGTGACGAGCTGCACCAGCTTGTCCTGAGAAACCACCACCGTTAACATTGATTAAAGCATCGTAGTTACCTGATGTTTCAGTAACATTGAATGGTTGCATTACCACTGCTCTTAAGTTAGGGAATGGAATGTAATCTTCAATATCCTTTTTGTTCATAACAACTTTACCAGTACCGGGTACTAAAATTACTCGGGCTACTGAGTCTTTACGACGGCCTGTGCCGCGATATTGTACTTGAGCCAATTAAGTTTCCTCCTTAAATTAGGTTATTAATGTCTAATACTTCAGGGTTTTGTGCTTGGTGAGCATGGTTAGCATCAGCGTATACGTGTAAGTGTAGTAATTGCTTGTGAGCTAATGTACCACTTGGTAGCATACCTTTAACTGATGTTTCAACTAACTTGTCTGGAGTATCATTTAACATTTGACCAGCAGTTTTTTGTTTTAGACCACCTAAATAACCTGTGTGGTGGGAGTATAGCTTATCGCTAGCTTTACGACCTGTTAATGCAACTTTTGAAGCATTAATAACAATAACGTTATCGCCAGTATCTACATGAGGTGTAAATGTTGGCTTGTTTTTTCCTCGTAAAATAGAAGCAACGACAGTTGATAGACGACCTAAACTGATATCAGTTGCGTCAATGATGTACCACTTGCGTTCTACTTCACCTGGTTTTGCCATATATGTTGTACGCACTTTAATCTTCCTCCATGTTTCTGTGTTTGTTCGACACCAATATAAGTTTCCGGGGCTTATTGTGGGGCAAACAATACCATGCTTTATACTACAATTTTTTAATTATAAAGTCAACCTAAAATCATCTTTGATGATGAGGTAGTTTTGTAGGATGTGCGGGATCATCTCCCTCATAGTATACATGTTTTAAGTATAGTCCGCTAGCGGGAACCGTTCTTCTTGCTTCAGTACGATCCTTAACTTTGTATAGTCTTAAAATATCATGTACATCCCTTGAACCTGAACCAATTTCAACTAAGACCCCTACTATGATTCTAACCATGTTATATAGGAAACCATTACCGTAAAATTCGAATATTAATTCATTTTCTTTTTCATCAATTCGACATTTTGCTTCGTAGATGGTTCTGACATTAGTTCTAGCTGATGAACCTGAGGCAACAAAACTAGTAAAGTCATGTTCACCAATCAAGTCTTTTAGCGCAATGTTAATCTTGTCAATATCAACCGGGAATCTCCATTGCGCTGTATATCTTCGTTTGAATGGATTACGGAATTCGCCCATATCCATTCGATACATGTATCGTTTCCCTGATACATCGTATCTAGCGTGAAAGTTACTTGGAACCTTTTCTACCTTTTTAATTTGAACATCCAAAGGTAGCATGCTGTTCAATGCCTTTAGCATGTTTTCTTCAGGAAGGTCGTATGGAAAGTCAAAATGAGCGACCTGTCCTAATGCATGAACCCCTGCGTCTGTTCTACCTGATCCATACACAGTAATTGCTGGGTCCGGATCTTTAGCCATCTTATTAACAATCTTGGTTAAGATTCCTTCGATGGTTCTTTTCTTTGGCTGACGTTGGAAACCGTAAAAGTCGGTTCCATCATAAGCCATCGTGATTTTATAACGATATGACATTTCTATTATCTAACTCCTATATATAAATATAACTATCGCCATGACTAAAATTAATAGCATGCATACAAAATCATTTGGTTTCCATTTAAATGTATGAAAGTGAGAACGTTCCTTATTAGTCTGATATCCCCTTGCTTCCATTGCGATACTTAAATCATCGGCATGCTTAAAGGCACTGACAAACAAAGGTATCAATAATGGGACAAACGCCTTAACACGTTTGATTAGTCCCCCATCACCGAAGTCGACACCACGAGAACGTTGTGCATCCATGATTAATTTAGTTTCATCCGTTAAAGTTGGCACAAATCTCAATGAGATTGAAATCATCAAAGAGAAAGTTTCAACCGGGAAGTTAAATCGCTTTAGTGGTTTCAATAGCGCACTAATGCCTTGTGAGATTTCAAGTGGTGATGTCGTTAGTGTCAACACTGTCGACATCGCAATAATTAGCATAAAACGAATTGTTAATACGACTGCGTTTAAAATTCCATAGCTTGTTAGTTTAACAATTCCCCATGAAAAGTAAACGTGACCACCTGATCCAAAGAATACCTGAATCATGACTGTGAAGATAATCACCCACAGCATTGGCATTAATCCTTTAATGAAGTATCCAAAGGAACACTTTGATAACAAGACGAATAACAACACAGTGGCTGCCATCACGACGTATGTAATTAAATTGTTGGCAAAGAAAACCATGATGATATAGGCAAATGCGATTAACATCTTGGCGGCTGGATTCATTTTATGAATTAGTGAGTTACCAGGAAGGTATCTTCCAAATATAAAGTTATTCATCCTTATCTTCATTCCTTAATTTATTAATGATGCCGTTAATTAATTCGTCCGCGTCTAAAGATAACTTATCTAGTGTTACACCTTTATCAGCCAAATCCTTGGTAATCTTAACAGTCTCAGGTACTTGTAAATCATACTTATTCAAGAAATCTACGTCCGTGAATAGCTCGTCAGGATAACATTTTTTAACAACCTTACCGCCACTCATCACGACTACTCGATCAGAATATTTGGCGACGTCATCCATTTGGTGACTAACTAAAACGATTGTCATGTTTTCTTCTCGATTAAGTCTTCTAATTAAATCGAGGATATATTGTTGTCCCTCTAAATCTAAACCAGCAGTTGGTTCATCCAACACTAGAATTTCTGGGTTCATTGCTAAAACACCAGCAATCGCTACCCTTCTCTTTTGACCACCTGATAAATCAAATGGTGACTTCTTCAATAGGTCATGGTCTAAATGAACCAGGTCAGCTGCATGCATCACAGTATCGTTTAGTTCGTCTCCGGTAACGCCAAAGTTACTTGGACCAAAGGCAATGTCTTCCTCCACTGTTTCCGCAAACAATTGTTGTTCTGGAAACTGGAATACCATGCCAATCTTTTGACGGAGTGGCTTTAGGTGCTTGTTATTAGTACGACTTGTTATTTCCTTATCACCGATTGTGACACTACCACTAGTTGGTTTTAATAAGGCATTAATATGTTTAATCAATGTCGATTTTCCACTACCAGTCTTACCGATAATTGAAACAAAAGAACCACTCTTTATCTTCAATGAGACATCTTCTAGAGCATGAAATTCTAATGGCGTGTTTTCTTGATATACGTGGCTTACATTTTTGAATAATATTGCGTTATCCATTCTACAATCTCCTCGTCATTCAAATAGTCATCAGAAATATCAAAGCCCTCTTCCTTCAATCTCAAACGTAGTTGTTCTGAGAAAGGTAGCTTCAAACCATATTCCTCGACATTGTCTAATTCAGTGAATAGCTTTTGTGGAGTGGTATCTAGTACCATCTTACCGTCACGAATTAGAATCGTACGATCTGATTTTTCGATTTCGTTAATATCGTGTGAAATCGATAATACAGTTAGATTATACTTTGTTCTAACCTCATTAATCAAATTTGTTATTAAGTATTTTGCTTTCGGATCCAACATGCTAGTGGCTTCATCCAAGATAATAATCTTGGGGTTAATGGCTAGAATCCCCGCAATCGCAACACGTTGCTTTTGTCCACCTGATAATCTAGTTGGGTCCTTTTCAGCATAGTCCAGCATATCAACGTCGGTTAATGCCTTTTCGACGGCAGTCTTCATCTTGTCTTGTGGCATGTTTCTGTTTTCTAAACCAAATGCGATATCGTCTTGAACTGTTGATGCCACAAATTGGTTGTTAGGATCTTGGAAAACAATTCCAATTCTATCTCTTATGTCATTAACAGTATCT
This sequence comes from Apilactobacillus kunkeei, assembly GCF_001421115.1. GTDB lineage: Bacteria > Bacillota > Bacilli > Lactobacillales > Lactobacillaceae > Apilactobacillus > Apilactobacillus kunkeei_F. Next base: position 61,974 of record NZ_JXCW01000005.1, read on the forward strand.
TCGTTTAATTCAATTCCATCAACTTTGATACTGCCGCTTTGGGCCTTTAATAAACCATCTAGTAAGCTAATTAGTGTCGATTTTCCACTACCGTTTTTTCCGATAATGGATACCCATTCACCTTCATTAATATCAAAGGATAAATCATTTACAGCAAAGTTGGTTGAATCAGTATATTTAAATTTTAGGTTTGATACATTGATAATCTTACTAGACACTTCATTCACCCCGTTTAAAATTATGTATAAAAAAATCACTAATAGGCTATTGATGCGAAGCAAAGCTCCATTCAAGCTAGACTTGGGGCTTGCCCATCATCATAACGCTTTATATCAATAGCCCTAGTGATTTGTTGTTACTATTTAATTAAGTTTACGATTAATTAATCAACTAATTGTAAAATAACCATTGATGCACCGTCACCACGACGAGGCATAGTCTTTAGAATACGAGTGTAACCACCGTTACGTTCTGCATACTTAGGAGCAATTTCATCAAATAGCTTTTGTAATGCAGTAGTAACAGTTACGTCATCACCATCTTCTTTAGCGTCAGCAACTACGTTTTGTAGGAATGCTGCAGCTTGACGACGAGCATGAAGATCTCCACGCTTACCAAGAGTAATCATCTTTTCAGCAGTTGAGCGTACTTCTTTAGCACGAGCTTCAGTGGTCTTAATTTCACCGTTTACTAACAAGTCAGTAGTTAGGTTACGTAGTAATGAACGACGGTGTGCACTAGTACGTTGTAATTTACGGTAACTCATAAATGGATATCCTCCTTTATACTAATCTTCTTTACGCAATGACAATCCAAGGGCTTCTAACTTATTCTTTACTTCAACAAGTGACTTACGTCCTAAGTTACGAACCTTCATCATGTCTGCTTCGCTTTTGTTGGTTAATTCTTGAACAGTGTTGATTCCTGCACGCTTCAAACAGTTGTATGAACGAACTGATAAGTCCAATTCTTCAATTGTCATTTCAAGCATCTTTTCTTTGTGTGTTTCTTCCTTTTCAACCATAACTTCAGTGTTCTTGGCTTCATCGGTAAGATCAACAAACATAGCAAGATGGTCGTTTAGAATCTTGGCTGCTAAACTAATTGCTTCACTAGGAGTGATGGAACCATCAGTCCAAACGTCAAGAGTTAGCTTATCAAAGTCAGATCTTTGACCAACACGTGCGTTTTCAACTTGATAATTAACACGTTCGATTGGGGTATAAATGGAATCAACTGGTAAGACACCGATTGGCATTCCATCATTACGAGCCTTATTCTCATCAGCAGAAACATATCCGCGACCCTTGTTTGCAGTCATTCTCATGTGGAATGTAGAACCTTCAGCAACTGTAGCGATGTGTAAGTCTGGATTTAAGACAGTTACATCACCATCAGCCTGAATGTCTCCAGCAGTTACTTGAGCTGGACCTGTAACATTGATTTCCATTTCTTTGTCTTCGCCATCTTCGGCATCCAACTTCAATGAAATCTTCTTAACATTTAAAATAATTTGAGTTACGTCTTCTACAACACCAGGTACTGTAGAAAATTCATGTAAAACATCATCAATTTGAATGCTAGTTACGGCTGCACCAGGTAAAGATGAAAGTAAAATTCTACGCAACGAGTTTCCAAGAGTTGTTCCGTATCCACGTTCTAGTGGTTCAACAACAACTTCTCCATAATTATCAGTTTCATCAATCTTATGAATATTAGGTTTTTCAAATTCAATCATTCTTATCTTCTACCCCTTTCAAAACGCTCTGAGTTAAATATTAATTAGTCCATCATACAGAGATGAGAATAAATTAAACTCTACGACGCTTTGGAGGACGAGATCCATTATGTGGAACTGGAGTAACATCACGAATAGCAGCAACTTCTAAACCAGTTGATTGAAGTGCACGGATAGCTGATTCACGACCTGAACCAGGACCTTTAACAGCAACTTCAACAGTCTTCATACCATGTTCCATAGCTGTCTTAGCAGCGGCTTCTGAAGCCATTTGAGCAGCAAATGGAGTTGATTTACGACTTCCACGGAATCCTAAAGCACCAGCAGATGACCAAGCAATTGCATTACCTTGCATGTCGGTAATCATAACTAATGTGTTATTAAAAGTAGAGTGAATGTGAGCAACACCAGATTCGATGTTCTTCTTTACTCTACGCTTACGAGAACCTTTCTTTTGAACCATGATTTACTAACCTCCTTTATTTATTATTTTTTCTTACCAGCAATAGTTACTTTTTTACCCTTACGAGTACGGGCGTTGTTCTTTGTGTGTTGACCTCTAACAGGTAAACCACGACGGTGACGCATTCCACGGTAAGAACCAATTTCTTGAAGCTTCTTGATATTCATTCTTACTTCACGACGTAAGTCACCTTCAATTTTGTAATTGTCAACAACTTCACGGATTTTATCTTCTTGGTCTGGAGTTAGATCACGAACACGAACATCTTCTGAAACGCCAGCCTTTGAAAGGATTTCAGCAGCTCTGCTTTGACCGATTCCAAAGATGCTAGTTAGACCAATAACGATACGCTTATCACGTGGTAAATCAATTCCGGCGATACGAGCCATTCAAACACACCTCCTGTTTATATAAAATTACTTACCTTGTCTTTGTTTATGTTTTGGATTTGAGCAAATGACCATAACACGGCCTTTTCTCTTAATTACTTTACAATTTTCACACATTGGTTTTACTGATGGACGAACCTTCATTATATAACCCTCCTATACTTCAAGACAGTATCCTTACTTATAACGGTAAGTAATACGTCCCTTGCTTAAATCATATGGTGACATTTCAACTGTGACACGATCACCAGGTAAAATACGAATGTAATGCATTCTGATCTTACCGGAAACGTGAGCTAAAATTTCGTGACCATTTTCTAGTTCAACACGAAACATAGCATTTGGTAAGGTTTCGCTAACCTTACCTTCAATTTCAATAACATTATCTTTAGACAAAGAATTTTCCTCCTCGAAAAATACGATTACTACATAAAGGTAGCCAAATGCCAAGATATTATCGACAAAGACCGCCATGTAGCTAATCGCAAATACACATGGGTTAGTTTATCACACAAACATACTTCCAGCAACAAATGCTAGCCGCAGAAGCAATTACTTGAATTGCTTAAGTATTTTGTCAATGTCTTTAGTAACATCATCAATATCTTGACCACCATCAACAGTGAATAATAAATCACGTTCTTTGTAAAAATCAATTAATGGTGTATTCATCTTGATGTTTACATCTAAACGATTCTTAACTGTTTCAGGCTTGTCATCACTACGTTGATAAAATTCATGGCCACCACAAATATCACAAGTATTTTCAACTTTTGGCATTTTGTATAGCTTGTGGTAAGTGGCACCACAGTTCTTACAAATGAATCTACCAGAAAGTCGATCAACAAGAACTTTAGGGTCAACGTCAATATTTATAACAGCATCCAATGGACGATCAAGCTCTTTACAAATTTCTTGTAAAGCATTTGCTTGTTCGATAGTTCTAGGAAAACCGTCTAACATATATCCTTTTTTAGTATCATCTTGTGCAAGACGATCTTTAACAATTCCACATGTTACATCATCAGGAACCAAGTTCCCTTTGTCAATATATTGTTTTGCCTTTAATCCCATTTCAGTTTGGTCTTTTATAGCGGCACGAAAGATATCTCCAGTAGAGATATGTGGAATACCATAATTTTCAATAATGGATTCAGCTTGTGTACCTTTACCAGCTCCAGGAAGCCCCATTAAGATTAAGTTCATTGACATATTTAATTACCTCCATTCACACTTTTATAAATCATTTGGACGAGGTGATTGAATGAATCCAACATATTCTTGTTTCATCATTAAACCACGAATTTGTCTAATTGTTTCGATGGCAACACCAACAACAATTAGTAAACTAGTACCACCTAAACCGATGGATTCGTCTAAGCTCCAAACGTTTTGTGCAATTAAAGGAATTAAAGCAACTATTCCTAGGAATAGGGCTCCAACTACGCTAAGTCTCATTAAGACTTTTGATACGTAAGTTTGAGTTCCATTTCCTGGCCAAACACCTGGAATATAGCTTCCTTGTTTTTGCAAGTTTTCTGAAAGTTTTTCAGGGTTAACTTGAACAAAAGCGTAAAAGAATGTAAAGACAACAATTAATACAGTATATAGAGTAGCACCTGAAAGAGTTTGCATATTAAATACATTACTCAATACTTGGTACCAACCATCACCAGAATGTTTACCTGCAAAGAAAAGCAAGATCGCTTGTGGTGTTGAGATAAACGAACTGGCGAAGATAACAGGGATAACACCGGCAACGTTAACCTTTAAAGGTAGGTAACTATTGTCACCCGCGCCTGTTTCTCTTCTAGTATATTGAATTGGAATCCTACGTTCAGCTTGTTGGAACCAGGTAACAAAAGTAACAATTATTAGAATTACAACGAATAGCGCAGCTAAGAATAAGATAGAAGGCCATAGTTGTGAAGAAGTATCTCCAACGATGTATTCCTTATATAATTGCTGAACTCCTGTAGGAATTCTTGCGATAATACCGGCGAAGATGATCATTGAAACACCTTGACCGATACCACGATCAGTAATCATGTCACCCATCCAAGTTGTTAACATTGAACCACCGGTTAAAATTAAACCGATACTCAAATAAGTAGCAGGACCAGGATTTTGAACAAGGTTCAAACTGCTTAAAGTGTTAAATCCGGCTGTAATTCCAATAGACTGCACGAAAGCAAGAAATACTGTAAGTATTCTGGTAACTTGGTTCAACTTACGTCTACCCACGTCACCTTGTTTGCTCCATTCAACAAAACGAGGAACGATGTCCATTTGTAATAGTTGAACGATGATTTGCGCAGTAATATATGGTGAAACACCCATAGCAAATAGTGAATAGTTAGTTAATCCACCACCACTAAAGGTGTTTAAAATGCTAACCAAGCCAGATGAAGCAACGCTTTGGAGTGCTTTAGCATTTATACCAGGGACTGTAATATAAGCACCTAATCTAAAAACAATTAATACTCCCAAAGTAAACATGATTTTATTTCTAATATCTTTTACCTTAAAAGCGTTTTTCAAGGCTGATAGCATCTAGATCACCTCGATCTTACCGCCAGCATTTTCGATGGCTGATTTAGCAGCATCAGAAAATTTGTTAGCCTTAACAGTTAGCTTCTTGTTAAGTTCACCGTTACCTAGAATCTTAATTCCATCCTTGGCACTCTTAACGATACCAGCTTCCATTAAAGTTTCTGGTGTAACTTCAACACCGTCGTCAAATTGATCTAAAGTAGATAAGTTAACGATAGCGTATTCCTTACGGTTAATGTTAGTGAAACCACGCTTAGGAATTCTACGGTAGAAAGGCATTTGGCCCCCTTCGAATCCAACACGTGTCTTACTACGAGCCTTTTGACCCTTTTGTCCACGACCAGAAGTCTTACCTTTACTTCCTAATCCACGACCTAGACGTTGTCTTGATGAACGTGAACCTTCGGCAGCTTTTAATTCATGTAATTTCATTTGAAGTGCACCTCCTTGTTATTTATTACTTAACTTGTTCAACTTTAACTAAGTGTGCGATATGGAACAATGCTCCACGAGTTGCTTCGTTGTCAGGTTTAACAACAGTACTGTTAATACGACCTAAGCCTAGCGCCTTAACAATTTTACGTTGTTTGGGGAGACGGTGTTCTGCACTGTGAGTTAAAGTAATCTTTAATTGAGCCATCTTCTAACCCCTCCTTATTCTGCTAAATGTTGAGCAGAAACGCCACGTAAAGTAGCAACTTTTTCTGCACTCTTCAATGCTTTTAGTCCTTCAAAAGTAGCACGAATAGCATTGATTGGAGTATCTGAACCTAAACGCTTACTTGTAACATCGTCAATACCAGCTAATTCCATAACTGAACGAACGGCACCACCAGCGGCAACACCAGAACCTTCTTCAGCAGGTTTTAACATGATCTTACCACCACCATAAGTACCGATAATTTCATGAGGAATAGTAGTACCAACCTTAGGAACACTAATTAAGTTCTTACGACCATCTTCAACAGCCTTACGGATAGCATCTGGAACTTCTTGAGCTTTACCAGTACCGAATCCGACGTGACCATTTCTATCACCAACAACAACTAAAGCAGCAAAACGTAGACGACGTCCACCTTTAACAACCTTAGTAATACGGTTGATTGATACGACAGTATCTTCAAGTTCTAATTTATTTGGATCAATAAATTCAGCCATTGCGGTTATTCCTCCTTTTATTAAAATTCTAGTCCGTTTTCACGTGCAGCTTCAGCAAGAGCTTGTACACGTCCATGGTATAAGTAACCACCACGGTCGAAAACAACATTTTTAACATTTTTTTCAACGGCACGCTTGGCAACTAAAGCACCAACAGATGATGCTTGTTCAGTCTTGTTTGAACCGTTAACTTCTTTGTCTAGAGTTGAGGCACTAGCAAGCGTAACACCCGCTACGTCATCAATAACTTGAGCGTAGATGTTTTTGTTAGAACGGTAAACGTTCAAACGTGGGCACACAGCAGTACCAGAGATTTTGTTACGGACACGCAAGTGACGACGTTGACGTGTCTTGTTTTTATCTGGTTTATTAATCAAAATAGTCACCTCTTAAATATTAATTAAAATAGTTAAGCAATGAAATCTAACTCATTACTTACCTGTCTTACCTTCCTTACGACGAACAACTTCGTTTTCGTAACGAATACCTTTACCCTTGTAAGGTTCAGGTGAACGAACAGCACGAACACGAGCTGCAAAGTCACCAACGTGTTCTTTGTTGATACCGCTGACAGTAATAGTTAAACTGTCTGGAGTTTCAACCTTAAGATCATCATTGATTTCCATTTCAACAGGGTTGGAGTAACCAACGTTTAATTCTAGGACAGAACCTTTAGCTTGAGCACGGTAACCAACACCGACTAGCTTAAGTGTCTTAGTAAAACCATTTGATACACCTTCAACCATGTTGTTTAAGTTAGCACGCATAGTACCGTGCATTGCACGGGTCTTGTTATCGTATCTAACTGCTGGTTCAAAAGTTACAACGTTATCATTAACGTTCATCTTGATAATTGGTGAGAATTCACGAGTTAGTGAACCCTTAGCACCTTTAACAGTTACGTTGTTACCTTCAGTTGATAATTCAACACCTTCAGGTAAAACAATCTTTCTGTAACCAATACGACTCATTTCATTACACCTCCAATTCAAGCAAAAAGTATTACCAAATGTAAGCTAATACTTCTCCACCAATTTTTTTAGCACGAGCTTCTTTATCAGTGATAACACCTTCAGAAGTTGAGATAATTGCAATACCTAAACCATTTAATACCTTAGGAATTGAATCAGATTTTACGTATGAACGTAGACCAGGTTTTGAAATACGCTTCAAACCAGTGATAACACGTTCATTGTTCTTACCATATTTTAGGAATACGCGAATAACGCCTTGTTTGTCGTCTTCAACGTATTCAACATCGCGAACGAAACCTTCACGTTTTAAGATTTCAGCAATGTTGTTTTTGATTTTTGAAGCTGGAACTTCAACTGAATCGTGACGAGCCATGTTGGCGTTACGAATTCTAGTTAATAAGTCAGCGATTGGATCTGTCATGGACATTAACGTAGACCTCCTATCTAATTATAGTTAATTTTACCAACTTGCCTTCTTCATACCAGGGATTTGGCCTTTGTGCGCAAGATCTCTGATGCATAGACGGCATAAATGAAACTTCTTGTAAACTGAATGAGGTCTACCACAGCGTTCGCAACGAGTGTAATTTCTTGTTGAGAATTTAGCAGGACGTTCACTTTTTACAACTAATGCTTTTCTAGCCATATTATTTATACCCTCCTATTATTTTGCAAATGGCATACCGAATTGAGTTAACAATTCTTTGGATTCTTCGTCAGTGTTAGCAGTTGTAACAATAACGATGTCTAATCCACGTACACGGTTAACGTTATCGTAGTTAATTTCTGGGAAAATTAATTGTTCACGAACACCTAGAGTGTAGTTACCACGACCGTCGAATGAACGGTTGTTAACACCATGGAAATCACGAACACGTGGTAATGAAACGTTAACTAACTTGTCTAAGAAGTCATACATACGTTCACCACGTAGAGTAACTTTGGCACCAATTGACATACCTTCACGTAAACGGAAGCCGGCGATTGATTTCTTAGCCTTAGTTACTAGAGGTTTTTGACCAGAAATTAGAGTTAATTCTGAAACAGCTTCGTCTAAGTTCTTAGCGTTAGTAACAGCGTCACCAACACCCATGTTTAGAACGATCTTTTCAATTTTTGGAGCTTGCATAACTGAAGAGTAGTTAAACTTTTCAACTAATGCTTTTGTAATTTCATTTTTGTACTTTTCTTGTAAACGGTTTGACATGGAAAGGTATCCTCCTTTCAATTAAATTTTAATCGATTGATTTGTTTGATTTTTTAGAAATACGAACTTTCTTACCATTTTCAATTTTGAATCCAACCTTAGTTGGTTCGTTAGTTGATGGGTCAATTAACATAACGTTTGAAACATGAATAGGAGCTTCAACTTCATTAATGCCACCTTGTGGGTTAGCTTGTGAAGCTTTTTGATGTTTCTTAACAATGTTAATGCCTTCAACGATTACGCGATCTTTTGAAGCGATAGTCTTGGTAACAGTACCTTCTTTACCTTTATCCTTACCACTAATAACGCGAACTTTGTCACCGGTTTTAATAAACATTTCTTGGCACCTCCTTGGTTGACATTGATTAATTAAAGTACTTCAGGGGCTAGAGAAACGATCTTCATGAATTCGTTGTCACGTAGTTCACGTGCAACTGGTCCGAAAATACGAGTTCCCTTTGGACTTTTATCATCTTGAACAAGTACGGCAGCATTTTCATCGAAACGGATGTATGAACCATCTGCACGACGTGATACTGACTTAGTTCTTACGATTACAGCCTTAACAACGTCACCCTTTTTGACAACGCCACCTGGTGTTGCTTGTTTAACAGTAGCAACAATGATATCACCGATACCTGCATATCTTCTGCTTGATCCACCTAAAACTTTAATAGTTAAAAGTTCACGAGCACCTGAGTTATCAGCAACTTTCAAACGACTTTCTTGTTGAATCATTAGCTAATACCCTCCTTCCGGTATTTACTCAGAATACGATAAAATTCTTATGTTAGATAATAACAGCTTTTTCAACGATATTAACTAGACGGAAATTCTTAGTAGCTGATAGCTTACGTGTTTCCATAATTTCTACAACATCGCCCATTTTAGCTTCATTGTTTTCATCATGAGCCTTGTACTTCTTTGAGTACTTAACACGTTTTCCGTAAGTAGGATGTGTTTTGTAAGTTTCAACAACAACAGTGATGGTTTTGTCCATCTTGTCTGAAACAACACGGCCTCTGTAGACCTTACGCATATTACGTTCCATATTACATTGACCTCCTATCGTATTCTATTTGTTTAGTTCTTGTTGACGCAAAGCAGTTTTGATACGTGCAATGTTCTTACGAACTTGCTTCAATCTTGCAGTGTTTTCCAATTGACCAGTAGCTAATTGAAAACGAAGGTTGAATAGTTCTTCTTTGTAGCTTTGTTCTTTTTCATGCATTTGAGCAGTGGTTAGTTCATTAATTTCTTTAGCCTTCATTTGATTCGCCACCTACTTCCTCACGTTTAATAATCTTTGTTCGAACAGGAAGTTTAGCTGAAGCTAAACGTAAAGCTTCTAGAGCAACTTCTTCAGAAACTCCACCAACTTCGAATAGGACTTTTCCACGTTTAACTGGAGCAACCCATCCTGCTGGAGAACCTTTACCATTACCCATACGAACCCCTACACCTTTTTCAGTGTATGACTTGTGAGGGAAAATCTTAATCCAAACTTTCCCACCACGCTTCATATGTCTTGTCATAGCAATACGACAAGCTTCGATTTGACGGTTAGTGATCCAATGTGAATCGATTGATTGTAAACCAAATTCACCGAATGAAACAGTGTTTCCACCCTTTGAATGACCACGTAACTTACCACGGTGTTCACGACGGAACTTAACACGTTTTGGTACTAGCATGTTTATTTCCCTCCTTTATCGTTTTCTTGAGCATCGTTAACTGCTTGTGGTAAAACTTCACCACGGTAGATCCAAGTTTTTACACCAATTGATCCGTAAGTAGTGTGAGCTTCTTCCCAAGCGTAGTCGATGTCTGCTCTTAGTGTATGCAATGGAACAGTTCCTTCAGCGTATGCTTCCACACGTGACATATCTGCACCATTTAGACGACCAGCAACTTGAGTTTTGATACCCTTAGCACCGGCACGACGAGAGCGTTGCATTGATTGACGCATTGCACGACGGAATGCTACACGGCCTTCCAATTGACGAGCAATGTTTTCACCAACAAGTTTTGCATCTAAATCAGGTTTCTTGATTTCGATGATGTTGATGTGAACTCTCTTACCTGTTAAATTGTTTAATTCTTTACGAAGATTTTCGACTTCTGATCCGCCTTTACCGATAACCATACCTGGTTTAGCAGTGTGAATTGAAACGTTAACACGCTTTGCAGCACGTTCGATAACAACTCTTGATACGGAAGCGTCAGCGAGTCTCTTACTAATGTATTCACGGATTTTTAGGTCTTCGTTTAAATCGTTAGCAAAATCAGCTTTTTCAGCGTACCATTTTGCGTCCCAATCGCGAATAACTCCGACACGTAATCCAGTAGGATTTACTTTTTGACCCACGGCTAATCCCTCCTATTTTTCTGATACTACAACTGTGATATGACTAGTACGTTTGTTGATTGGAGAAGCAGAACCTTTTGCTCTTGGACGGAAACGTTTTAAAGTTGGTCCTTCGTTAACAAAAACTTCGCTTACTACCAAGTCTTCACGATCTAAATCAAAATTATTTTCTGCATTTGCTACAGCTGACATTAAAACTTTTGAAACAACTGGTGAAGCTCCTCTTGGAGTGAACTTCAAGATTGCAGCTGCTTCTGAAACGCTTTTACCTCTAATAAGATCAACTACAAGGCGGACCTTACGTGCGGCAATGCGAACAGTTCTAGCAGTAGCTTTTGCTGATGTAACTTGTTCAGCCATTTGTTATCCTCCTTGCTTAAACAGTTTTCTTATCGTCGTTTCCATGTCCATGGAAAGTACGAGTTGGTACGAATTCACCTAGTTTGTGACCTACCATATCTTCTTGAATATAAACTGGAACGTTCTTTCTTCCATCATAAACAGCGATAGTGTAGCCAATGAAACTAGGGAAGATTGTTGAACGACGTGACCATGTCTTGATTACGTCTTTCTTGTCTTGGTCTTTTTGAGCATCGATTTTCTTTAAAAGATGCTTATCGGCAAAAGGTCCCTTTTTTAAACTACGAGACATTATGAAACCTCCTCTTCAAAATCAGTATAGGGAAGTGTATACCCGAAGGTATAACTTAGTTTATTACATCTTTGATCCCTTACGACGGCGAACGATGAACTTGTTGGAACGAGCCTTCTTACTACGAGTCTTCTTACCAACAGTCTTCTTGTGCCATGGTGATAATGGTGATGGGTAACCAACTGGAGCTTTACCTTCACCACCACCATGAGGGTGATCGTTAGGGTTCATTACAGAACCACGAACGTGTGGACGTTGGCCCTTGTAACGGTTACGACCAGCTTTACCAATGTTAACTAATGAGTGTTCTTCGTTACCAATGCTACCAATAGTTGCACGGTTAACTGAAAGAATCATACGAACTTCACCTGATGCTAGACGAACTAGTACGTATTTTCCTTCCTTACCCAATAGTTGAGCTGAAGTACCAGCAGAACGAACTAATTGTCCACCCTTACCTGGTTTTAATTCGATATTGTGAATAACTGTACCTACAGGGATATCCTTCAATGCTAATGCATTACCTGGTTTGATATCAGCGTTTGGTCCTGATTGAACCTTGTCGCCAACTTTTAGACCCTTAGGTGCTAGAATGTATGACTTGATACCGTCAGTGTAAACAACTAACGCAATGTTAGCAGTACGGTTTGGATCGTATTCGATAGTCTTAACGATACCATCAACGTCGTCATGGTTACGCTTGAAATCAATAATACGGTATTGATTCTTGTTACCACCACCACGGTGACGAACAGTCATATGACCATAGTTGTTACGACCAGCAGTGTGTGACTTAGGAGCCAATAATGACTTTTCAGGTTTTGAAGTAGTCAAAACACTGTAGTCAATGCTAGTCATGTTACGACGACCATTACTGGTTGCCTTGTATTTTTTAATAGCCACGGTGTTTTCCTCCTAAATTGATATTTTATTTATTGCTAAATAAGTTAATTTCTTTTGAATCGTTTGATAAAGTAACGATCGCTTTACGACGCTTCTTAGTGTAACCTGAGAAACGACCTTGGCGCTTTAGCTTACCTTTAAGATTCATAATATTTACATTTGCAACTTTAACATCAAAGATGTCTTGAATTGCGTTCTTCACTTGTGTTTTAGTTGCTCGTAAGTCAACATCAAAAGTGTATTTCTTTTCGTCCATCATAGCAGTTGATTGTTCTGTAATAACGGGACGTAGGATAATATCACGTGATTCCATTATGCGAGCACCTCCTCTACTTGAGAAAGAGCAGCCTTTGTGATGACAATCTTGTCACTGTTTACAACGCTCAATGTGTTTAAACCTTTAGCTGAAACGATTTCAACGTTCTTTAGGTTACGAGCTGATAATACAGCGTTCTTGTTGTCTTCTTCCAAGACTACTAATGTCTTAGTTGAAGCATTTAGCTTGTTTAGTGCTTCTGAGAAGTCTTTTGTCTTAGGAGCATCGAAGCTTAATGAGTCAACAACTACGAAGTTGTCGTTAGCAACCTTTTCTGATAGAACAGATTTGATAGCTAGACGGCTAACCTTCTTTGGTAAGTGGTAGCTGTATGAACGAGGAGTTGGTCCGAAGACAATTCCACCCCCACGCCATTGTGGTGAACGGATTGAACCTTGACGAGCACGTCCAGTACCCTTTTGACGCCATGGCTTCTTACCACCACCTCTAACAGCGCTTCTGTTCTTTACAGCGTGTGTACCTTGGCGCATTGATGCTCTTTGCATCAAAACAACGTCAAATACAACACTGTCGTTTTGTTCGATAGCAAAGATTTCATCGTTTAATTCAACGTTTCCATTCTTGCTACCATCTTGTTTGTATAATGCTACGCTTGTCATTTATGGTTCCTCCTTTCTTATTTTTGTGATCCGCGAGCTGCAGATTTAACAGTTAGGAATGACTTGTTGGCACCAGGAACGTTACCCTTAATTAGGATTACGTTGTTGTCAACGTCAGCCTTAACTACTTCAAGATTTTGAATGGTAACTTGCTTGTTACCCATTCTACCTGGTAATTTCATACCCTTAGTAACACGGTTGATAATTACACCAAGTGAACCAGGACGACGGTGGTATCTAGAACCGTGAGTTTCAGGACCTCTAGCTTGACCATCCTTATGAATGTTACCTTGGTAACCATGACCCTTTGTGATACCTGTTACATCTACGATGTCACCGGCTTCAAAAATGTCTGCCTTGATTTCGTCTGCTACATTGTAATCGCTAAGCTCAACATCTCTGATTTCTTTAATGAAGCGCTTAGGATTTGTATTTGCTTTTGCTACATGACCTTTTTCTGGTTTGTTACTTAAAACATCACGTTTGTCTTCGTAACCAAGTTGGATAGCGTTGTATCCATCAGTTTCAGTTGATTTAGTTTGTAGAACAACGTTTGGAGTTACATCTACAACAGTAACTGGTACTAATTCACCGTTTTCAGTGAAAACTTGAGTCATTCCGACTTTTCTACCTAAGATTCCTTTTCTGGTCATGAGTACACCTCCGATATATTGTAATTTTGATTAATTATAGTTTAATTTCGATATCAACACCGCTTGGTAAATCAAGCTTCATTAGTGAATCAACTGTTTTTGGTGTTGGGTTTAAGATGTCGATAAGACGTTTGTGAGTCAACATTTCAAATTGTTCACGTGACTTCTTAAACTTATGTGGTGAAGCTAGAACAGTATAAACAGTTCTATCTGTTGGCAATGGAATTGGACCAGAAACACTAGCACCAGTTCTTTGCGCAGTAGCCACAATCTTTTCAGCTGATTGATCTAAAGTACGGTGTTCATATGCCTTTAAACGGATACGAATCTTTTGCTTTGCCATTATTTTCCCTCCTCGTCTGTATTTTAAATACGACTAACTCCGTGGAAATTACCGGCGCACCCTTCATGACAAAGTGGCCGGGTGTGTCGCAACCTCCCACATCAACGCTTTTCTCATATCTGCTTGAGAGCATACTAACCCCTCGAACAGGTACTTGTATATAATACTAGATTTCCTGCGGTGTTTCAAGGGTTTTCACTCATTTTGTTAAAATTATTTTCAAATTTTTTTATTCAAATTTTTTCAAAAAAATTGAAATTTTTTTATTTTTTCTTCCATATTATATTTATTTGATCAAAAAATAATTTATTAAATTAAATAACAAATTTCAAAAATATTATCAAATTTATTCTTTATCTATATTTATAGAAGAAATTCCCCTTTTTTATGTACAAAAAAAGAAGCGTTGAAATTAATCAACACTTCTTAATTTAGAAACACTAATTACTTGTTTCCACCGTTCTTTTCAATAATTTCTTCTTGAACTGCGGCTGGAACTGGTGAGTAGTGGTCGAATGTCATTGAGAAAGTACCTCTACCTTGAGATGCTGAACGCAATGTAGTTGCGTAACCGAACATTTCTGATAGTGGAACCATAGCATGGATTAGTTGAGCTTTGTTTCTAACTTCCATACCATCAACGTTACCACGACGTGCAGTAACTTGTCCCATAACATCACCCATGTATTCTTCTGGAACCACGATATCAACTTTCATGATTGGTTCTAGGATAACTGGGCCAGCTGACTTAGCAGCATTTCTTAATGCTAATGATGCAGCAACCTTAAATGCAGCTTCTGATGAATCGACATCATGGTAACTACCATCATATAACTTAGCCTTAACGTCAATCAATGGGTAACCAGCAAGAACACCGTTTGCCATTGATTCTTTTAGACCTTGTTCAACTGAAGGAATGTATTCACGAGGAACAACCCCACCAACGATAGCATTTTCGAATTCGAAACCTTTACCAGTTTCATTTGGAGTAAATTCAATCCAAACGTCACCATATTGACCTTTACCACCAGATTGACGAACGAATTTACCTTGAGCCTTAGTTGGCTTAGTAAATGCTTCTCTGTAGGCAACTTGTGGTTGACCAATAGTAGCTTCAACCTTGAATTCACGTTTCATACGGTCAACGATGATGTTCAAGTGAAGTTCACCCATTCCGGCGATAATAGTTTCACCAGTTTCGTTATCAGTTTCAGCCTTAAATGTAGGATCTTCTTCTGATAGCTTTTGTAGGGCAATGTTCATCTTGTCTTGGTCAGCCTTAGTCTTAGGTTCAACAGACACAGAAATAACTGGATCTGGGAATACCATTGATTCTAGGTGTAATGGGTGCTTTTGATCAGTTAGTGAGTCACCAGTAGTGGTGTTCTTCAAACCGATAGCGGCAGCGATATCACCAGAGAATACTTCTGGGATTTCAGTTCTATCATTTGAGTGCATTTGTAGTAAACGACCAACACGTTCACGTTTGTCCTTAGTTGCGTTAAGAACGTATGAACCTGATTCTAGAGTACCTTGGTATACACGAATGAAAGTTAAACGACCAACGAATGGGTCAGTTGCAACCTTAAATGCTAGGGCAGCAAATGGCTTGTTGTCATCAGCTTTAAGTTCAACATCTTCACCTGATTCAGGATCAGTAGCCTTGTATGGACGAACATCAAGTGGTGATGGTAAGAAGTCCAATACGGCGTCCATTAACATTTGGATACCCTTGTTCTTAAATGCTGAACCAGCTAATACTGGGTAGTATTCTAGGTTAAGAGTACCTTGACGGATGGCAGCCTTGATTTCAGGTACAGAGATTTCTTCACCTTCAAGGTATTTTTCCATAATTCCGTCGTTGATGTCAGCAAGTGATTCAATTAAGTTAGCACGAGCTTCATCAGCTTTTTCCTTGTATTCGTCAGGAATATCAACGATATCGTAGTTTGAACCATTTTCATCTAGATCGTAGATGTATGCTTTCATTTCTACTAAGTCGATAACACCTTGGAAAGTGTCTTCCTTACCAATAGGAATTTGGATAGCGTGTGCGTTAGCATCTAGACGTTCGTGTAGAGATTCTACAGAAGCTTCGAAGTCAGCACCTAGCTTATCCATCTTGTTAGCGAATACGATACGAGGAACTTCGTATTCTGAAGCTTGACGCCAAACAGTTTCTGTTTGAGGTTCAACCCCAGCAGCAGCATCCAAGATAGTAATTGAACCATCTAGAACACGTAGTGAACGTTCAACTTCGGCAGTGAAGTCCACGTGTCCTGGTGTATCGATGATGTTGATACGAGTATCTTTCCAACGTGCAGTAGTAGCAGCTGAAGTGATAGTGATACCACGTTCTTGTTCTTGTACCATCCAGTCCATTTGTGAAGCACCATCATGAGTTTCACCAATTTTGTGGATTCTACCAGTGTAGTACAAGATACGTTCAGTAGCAGTAGTCTTACCGGCATCAATATGAGCAGTGATACCGATATTACGAGTTTTTTCTAATGGGAATTCACGTTTGTTAGCCATTATAAAAAGTTTCTCCTCTCAAAAATAAATCTCTTTTGTAAAAAAGTGGCTAATATAATAACACATTAGCCACTCAATTAAATGTACAAATAAGTTTGTACGTTTATTTTACCAACGGTAGTGAGCAAATGCACGGTTAGCTTCTGCCATCTTATGAGTGTCTTCACGTTTCTTAACTGAAGCACCTGTGTTGTTAGCAGCATCCATAAGTTCACGACCTAGGCGTTCAACCATTGTGTGTTCACCACGTAGACGTGCGTAGTTTACAATCCAACGTAAACCTAGAGTAACACGACGGTCAGGACGTACTTCGATAGGAACTTGGTAGTTTGATCCACCAACACGACGAGCCTTAACTTCTAGTACAGGCATAACGTTGTTCATAGCTTCTTCGAATACGTCAACTGGGTCATTTCCAGTTTCTTTCTTAATAAGATCAAATGCACCATATAAAATTTCTGATGCAGTTCCTCTCTTACCATCTAACATCAAACGGTTAATTAAGCTTGAAACCAATTTTGAGTTGTAGATTGGATCAGGAAGAACTTCACGTTTTTGAACATTTCCTTTTCTTGGCATTTAAAAATCCTCCTTGTTTTCTTATAGCGGAATAAATGTTTTAGTCTTTAGGCTTCTTAGTACCGTATTTTGAACGACCTTGACGACGGTCAGCAACACCGGCAGTATCTAGAGCACCACGAACGATGTGGTAACGTACCCCAGGTAAATCCTTAACACGACCACCACGAATTAAAACAACACTATGTTCTTGAAGGTTGTGACCAATACCAGGAATGTATGCAGTAACTTCAATCAAGTTTGAAAGTCTAACACGGGCGTACTTACGTAGAGCTGAGTTAGGCTTCTTTGGAGTCATAGTACCAACACGGGTAGCTACTCCACGTTTTTGAGGAGCAGGGTTGTTAGTTTGCTTCTTCTTGTAACTGTTGTACCCATGGTTTAAAGCTGGGGCTTTTGATTTAGAACTTCTAGAATGACGACCTTTACGTACTAATTGGTTAATAGTAGGCATCTAAAAATTCCTCCTTCCAATAAAATTTATTTTTAAGTCCACACATCCAGGTGGTTCTTTTTTATGTAAAAGTTCACCGGATGAATAAGCACTTAATAATATTATCACGACGTCTCATTTGTGTCAATGAAACTTAGGATTTCTTTCGTAAATAATATTGGAGGTTTTAAATATGTTTTTATTCATTTTATTTATCATGGGTTCTTCCTTTGGATCGTTTCTTACTGCCCTATTCTATCGACTAGAGCATCAAGAAAGTCTGGTCGGATTTTCCCATTGTGATGTCTGCAAACACCGACTAGAAGTGATTGATTTAATCCCTATCTTCTCTTATCTACTTAATCATGGTAGATGCAGGTACTGTCATAAGACCTACTCAAGTTTATCGTTTGTAAACGAAGTGTTCTTAAGTACAATCTTTCCATTAATATTTATTGAAACCAGAAGTATGCTGCCATTGCTTATCATTGTCTATCTTTTCTACTTAAGTTTAGAAGATATGCACAAGCAAATGGTTTCAAGTATTATTTTACACTCACTGCTATTAATTGTTTTTGTTATCACTCTTCCCTTCTCTAGAATTTTGATATTAATGCCGATTTATTTTTTCTTCTATCTTTTAAACTACAACTATCATTTTATTGGTGAAGCAGATATCGATCTATTTGCAATTTTGTTTTTATTAATTGGTAACCATATTCTATTAATCATCTTTGTTGCTAGTATGTTTGCCTTAGTCGCCTATCCGTTTATCAAACAAGTCAGCGGAAAAATCCCGTTCATTCCATTTATATATCTATCATATTTGATGTTTCTATGTATAAAAAAATAGCAACCGCTATTCAGCGATTGCTATTTTTGAGTTGTAAATTATTGGTTATTTACGTCTTCTTCATTCATACGTTTTTCAATTTGACTAATTGAGTAAACGTCGTTTGAATCAACTTTTGGTGATTCTTGTTCTTCAACTTTAGCATTGATTTCACCGTAAGTTTTCATTCCAGTACCAGCTGGAATTAGCTTACCAATAATAACATTTTCCTTAAGACCAACTAATGGATCGTTCTTTCCACGGATAGCAGCATCTGTTAGAACACGAGTAGTTTCTTGGAATGATGCAGCTGATAAGAAACTGTTAGTTTCTAGGGCAGCCTTAGTAATACCTAAGATAACTGGACGTGCAGTTGCTGGAATCTTACCAGAAATAACTGCGTCAGCATTAGCTTCCTTAAAGTCGTTAATATCCATTAAAGTACCTGGTAGAACTTCAGTGTCACCTGAGTCCATGATTCTTACCTTACGTAGCATTTGACGAACCATGATTTCAGCATGCTTATCACTAACTTCTACCCCTTGCATACGGTAAGTCTTTTGAACTTCACTTAGCAAGTATACTTCAGTTGATAGTGAGTCACGAACCTTGATTAGTTCCTTAGGATCAATTGAACCTTCGTTAATAGCTTGTCCACGACGGATGAAGTCACCTTCAGCCACGTTCATACGAGCATTAATTGGAACCTTGTAAGTTCTAGTGTCGGCGTCACCTTTAACAGTAACTTCCTTCACTCTTTCAGCAGGGTTTTCTTCAATTAGAGATACAGTACCTGTAACTTCAGTAATTTCTGCTTTACCTTTAGGATTTCTAGCTTCGAAGATTTCTTGAACACGAGGAAGACCTTGTGTGATATCGGCGTTACCAGCAACCCCACCAGTATGGAAGTTACGCATAGTTAATTGAGTACCAGGTTCACCAATTGATTGAGCAGCAACAGTACCAACTGCTTCACCAACTTCTACAGGTGAACCAGTAGCTAAGTTACGACCGTAACATTTTTCACAAACCCCGTGAACTGTGTTACAAGTGAATGCTGAACGAATTTCAACTTCTTCAATTCCAGCAGCTTCAATTGCTTCAGCTTCAGGTTCGTTAATCATTTGGTTATGCTTAACAATTACTTCACCAGTTTCTGGGTTCTTAACTGTCTTCATAGCATATCTACCAATGATTCTGTCATATAGAGGTTCAATCATTTCGTTACCTTGCTTCAATGCAGCAACGATAACTCCACGGTCAGTGTTACAATCTTCTTCTCTGATAATAACGTCTTGAGCCACATCAACTAGACGACGAGTTAAGTAACCTGAGTTGGCAGTCTTCAAGGCAGTATCAGTCATACCCTTACGGGCACCGTGGGTAGAAATAAACATTTCAAGAACTGATAGACCTTCACGGAAGTTAGCAGTGATAGGTAGTTCCATGATTTCACCATTAGGTGCGGCCATCAAACCACGCATACCAGCTAATTGAGTAAAGTTAGAGATGTTACCACGGGCACCAGAGTCACTCATCATAAAGATAGGGTTTTGAGGATCGAAGTTCTTCAACAAGTCGTTTTGAATTTCATCCTTAGCATCACTCCAGATACCGATAACTCTTTCGTAACGTTCTTGGTCAGTAATTAAACCACGACGGAATTGTTTTGTAACGTTTTCAACTTTTTTGTGGGAATCAGCAATAATTTGAGGTTTTGACTTAAGGTCAGTAACATCAGTGATACCAACAGTTAACCCTGACTTAGTTGATTCGTTGTAACCTAAGTCCTTCATTCTATCTAGTAGTTGTGAAGTTTCAGTTACCTTGTATTGCTTGTAAACTTCAGCAATGATGTCTGATAAGAAACCTTTCTTGAAGGCACCGTTTAGAGGAGCATTCTTCAAGTGTTCATGGATATCTTCACCAGGTTCTAGGAAGAAACTGTCAGATAAGTGACCATGTAAGTTAGTATCAGTTGGTTCGTTCAAGTACTGGAATGTCTTTGGAAGAATACCGTTGAAGATAATCTTACCAATAGTTGTTACCAAAATCTTGTCCTTTTGTTCGTCAGTGAATGGTTTTTCACTCATTGATGAAGCGGCAATACCAACACGAGTGTGCCAGTGAGTTAAACCACTTTGGTATGAAAGTCTTGCTTCTTCAGGTGTGTTGAAGATCATACCTTCACCTTCACGGCCTTCTTCTTCCATAGTTAGGTAGTAGTTACCAATAACCATATCTTGAGAAGGAGCAACGATTGGGTTTCCATCACGAGGGGCAAGAATATGAGTAGCAGCTAGCATCAATAGTCTTGATTCAGCTTGTGCTTCGTCTGATAAAGGAACGTGGATGGCCATTTGGTCACCATCAAAATCGGCGTTGTAAGCTTCACAAGCTAATGGGTGAAGACGCATTGATTTACCTGAAACCAATACTGGTTCGAATGCTTGAATACCTAATCTATGCAATGTAGGTGCACGGTTAAGTAATACTGGATGTTCCTTAATTACGTCATCCAATACATCGAATACTTCTTCATCTTTACGTTCGATTTGACGTTTAGCAGACTTAATGTTTGAAGCACTACCACGTTTTACAAGTTCTTTCATAATGAAAGGCTTGAATAATTCCATGGCCATTGGAACTGGAAGTCCCATTTGGTTGAACTTCAAGAATGGTCCAACATCAATAACAGAACGACCAGAGTAGTCAACACGCTTACCAAGTAAGTTTTGTCTGAAACGACCTTGCTTACCTTTAAGCATGTGTGATAGTGACTTAAGTGGACGGTTACCAGGACCAGCAACAGGACGACCACGACGACCATTATCGATTAAAGCATCAACAGCTTCTTGTAGCATACGTTTTTCGTTTTGAACGATGATACCAGGAGCATGTAGATCTAATAATCTCTTTAGACGGTTATTTCTGTTAATAACACGACGGTACAAGTCATTTAAGTCAGAAGTGGCGAAACGGCCACCTTCTAGTTGTACCATTGGTCTTAAGTCAGGTGGAATAACTGGAATTGCTTCCATTACCATCCATGACAAGTCATTACCTGATTGTAGGAAGGCTTCTAGAATATCTAGACGTCTAACCGCTCTAACACGCTTTTGACCAGTAGCCTTCTTTAGTTCATCTTTTAGTTCAGCAACTTCTTTATTGATATCAACATTGTTCAATAAAGTTCTAATTGCTTCAGCACCAATCTTAGCTTCAAAACGGTTACCGTATTCAAGTTTCTTTTCACGGTAATCTTGTTCTGAGATTAGTTGCTTGTTTTCTAGTGGAGTATCACCAGGATCTGTAACAACGTATGAAGCAAAGTAGATAATTTCTTCCAAAGCACGTGGGCTCATGTCTAATACAAGACCCATACGACTTGGAATTCCTTTGAAGTACCAAATGTGAGTTACTGGAGCAGCTAATTCAATGTGACCCATACGTTCACGACGTACTTTAGCACGTGTAACTTCTACTCCACAACGATCACAGACGATACCCTTGTATCTAATACGTTTATATTTACCACAAGCACATTCCCAATCCTTTGTAGGACCGAAAATTCTTTCGTCGAATAGACCATCTTTTTCTGGTTTTAAAGTTCTGTAGTTGATAGTTTCTGGCTTTTTAACTTCACCAAATGACCAACTACGAATTTTATCAGAAGAAGCTAATCCAATTTGCATGCTTGAAAATTTGTTTACATCGACCAATGGATAGTCCCCTTTCTTTATTCCTTAAAGTTGGTGTTTGCTTTGTCGTCTTGTTCAGACTTTTCTTCATCTTTGTCTTCTTGTTCTTTCTTTTGCTTTTCAGCTAGTTTGCTTAAAGCATCAACGTTAACAACACCGTCGTCTTCTTCGCTGTCTAAGTCACGAAGTTCGATTTCTTGGTTGTCTTCGTTAAGAACCTTCATGTCTAATCCAAGAGCTTGAAGTTCTTTTACAAGAACACGGAATGATTCAGGAACACCTGGCTTAGGAATTGGTTCACCCTTAACAATAGCTTCGTATGTCTTAACACGACCAACAACGTCATCTGACTTGTAAGTCAAGATTTCTTGTAGTGTGTATGCGGCACCATAAGCTTCTAGGGCCCAAACTTCCATTTCACCAAAACGTTGTCCACCAAATTGTGCTTTACCACCAAGTGGTTGTTGAGTAACTAGTGAGTAAGGTCCAATTGAACGAGCATGGATCTTATCGTCAACCATGTGAGCAAGTTTCAAGTAGTGCATTACACCAACTGCAACACGTTTATCAAATGGTTCACCGGTTCTACCATCGTAAACAATTGACTTACCGTCTGAAGCCATACCAGCTTCCTTAACAGCGTCCCAGATATCTGAATCACGAGCACCATCGAATACCGGAGTACTTACGTGGATACCTAGTTTTCTAGCAGCCATACCTAAGTGTAATTCAAGAACTTGTCCAATGTTCATACGTGAAGGCACACCCATGGGACTCAATAGAATATCAATTGGAGTACCATCTGGTAAGTAAGGCATATCTTCTTCAGGAATAACAATGGAAACAGTACCCTTGTTACCGTGACGACCAGACATCTTGTCCCCTACTTGGATCTTACGTTTTTGAGCAATGTAAACTCGAACCATCTTGTTTACACCTGGTGCTAATTCATCACCATTTTCTCTAGTGAAGACCTTAACGTCTTGAACGATACCGCCACCACCGTGAGGTACACGTAGTGAAGTATCACGGACTTCTCTAGATTTTTCACCGAAGATAGCATGTAGTAAACGTTCTTCAGCTGATAATTCTGTTACACCCTTAGGAGTAACCTTACCAACTAAGATGTCACCATCATGTACTTCAGCACCAATTCTGATAGTTCCTTCTTCGTCAAGGTTTCTTAAAGCGTCTTCCCCAACGTTAGGAATTTCTCTAGTCATTTCTTCAGGTCCAAGTTTGGTATCTCTAGTTTCTGATTCGTATTCTTCAATATGAATTGAAGTGTATACATCTTCACGAACTAATCTTTCTGAAATACCAATGGCATCTTCGAAGTTGTAACCTTGCCAAGTCATGAACGCAACAACTGGGTTTTGACCTAAAGCAAGTTCTCCGTTTTCCATTGAAGGACCGTCAGCTAGAATTTCATCAGCGTCAACCTTGTCGTTTACACGAACAATTGGACGTTGGTTGTAGTTCTTACCACCGTTTGAACGTTGGAACTTCATTAGCTTGTAAGTATCTAATGAACCGTCTTCTCTTCTAACACGTACTTCGTCAGCGTCAACGTATTCAACAGTACCTGGGTGTTTACAGATTAAAGCAACACCAGAGTCATGAGCTGCCTTGTATTCGATACCAGTACCAACTAGTGGTGCATGTGGGTTAACCAAAGGAACAGCTTGACGTTGCATGTTGGCACCCATCAAGGCACGGTTGGAGTCATCGTTTTCCAAGAAAGGAATACATGCAGTGGCAACTGAAACTACTTGCTTAGGAGAAACGTCCATGTAGTCAACGTTTTCAATCTTAGTTTCAATATTGTTTGACTTGTATCTAGCCATAACAACATCGTTCTTGAATGATCCGTCTTCATTTAATGGAGAGTTAGCTTGAGCAACTACGAAGTTATCTTCTTCGTCAGCTGATAAGTAATCAATCTTATCAGTTACTTTGTGAGTATCCCATGATACACGACGGTAAGGTGTTTCCACGAAACCGTACTTGTTAACCTTAGAATAACTTGAAAGTGAGTTAATCAAACCAATATTAGGACCTTCAGGAGTTTCAATTGGACAAATACGACCATAGTGAGTGTAGTGAACGTCACGAACTTCGTATCCGGCACGGTCTCTGGTCAAACCACCAGGTCCCAATGCAGATAGACGACGTT
Source organism: Apilactobacillus kunkeei (assembly GCF_001421115.1). Lineage (GTDB taxonomy): Bacteria > Bacillota > Bacilli > Lactobacillales > Lactobacillaceae > Apilactobacillus > Apilactobacillus kunkeei_F. The sequence goes on from NZ_JXCW01000005.1 coordinate 86,567, forward strand.
TATGAGTTAATTCACCCAATGGGTTAGTTTGGTCCATGAATTGTGACAATTGTGATGAACCAAAGAATTCCTTAATTGAAGCTACTACAGGACGAATGTTGATTAATTGTTGTGGAGTAACAGTAGTAGTGTCTTGAATTGACATACGTTCTCTTACTACACGTTCCATTCTTGCTAGACCAATTCTGAATTGGTTTTGTAGTAATTCACCAACAGAACGGATACGACGGTTACCTAAATGGTCAATATCATCAGGTTCACCAATTCCTTCTTGCAAGTTGAAGAAGTAGTTGATAGCAGAAATGATATCTGCTGGAGTGATGTGATGGTAATCCAATGAGATGTTGTCGTTTCCAATCATGTTAACAACATGATCTGGGTCTTTTTCTGATTGTACTTTGATGATTTGTACAGTCATTGGTTCTGGAACAACTGATTGTTCTGAAGGGTTGAAAGTGTATGCCTTGAAGTCTTCGCGGTCCAAGTATGGAGCTAATTCCTTCATGACATTCTTATCAATTACAGTACCCTTCTTAGCAATAATTTCACCAGTATCTGGATCAGCTAAAGTTTCAGCAAGGGTTAATCCTAGCAAACGAGTCTTTAGGCTTAACTTGTTGTTAGTCTTGTATCTACCAACAGGAGCCATGTCGTAACGTTTTGGATCGAAGAAACGAGTAGTCAATAGGCTACGAGATGAATCAGCAGTCTTAGGTTCACCCGGACGTAGACGTTCGTAAATGTCCTTTAATGCTTCTTCAACACGTGAATCTTCTGTGTCTTTGTGGACATCTTTTTCAAGAGTCAATGAAAGACTATCATTGCTACCCAAAATTTGAGTAATTTCGTCATCTGAACCGAAACCTAATGCACGAACTAGTTCAGTAATTGGTAGCTTTCTAGTTCTATCAATACGAACGTATGATAAGTTCTTTGCGTCAGTTTCGAATTCCATCCAGGCACCACGGTTAGGAATTACAGTAGTACCATAGCTGATACGTCCATTTTTGTCTTCTTCTTTGTGGAAGAATACACCAGGAGAACGAACTAATTGTGAAACAATTACACGTTCTGCCCCGTTAATAATGAAAGTACCTTGATCAGTCATCAATGGGAAATCGCCAAAGAATACATCTTGTGTCTTAATTTCACCAGTTTCATGATTGGTCAATTTCAATGTGATATGAAGTGGAGCTGAGTAGTTAGCCTCATGATCTCTTGCTTCATTAACAGTGTACTTAGGTTCTAATAATTGGTAATCAACGAATTCTAAGGATAGTTTTCCTTGGAAATCATCAATTGGCATAATGCTGTTAAACATTTCACGCAAACCTTCATCTAAGAACCACTTGTATGAATCGGTTTGAATTTCAATTAAATTAGGTAAATCAAGAACTTCCTTGATTTGAGAGTAACTTCTACGAATACGGTGTTTACCATATTTAACTAAATGTCCTGCCAAGTTCTTCACCCCTCCAAAAATTTCTACGCAAGTGAAATATTACAATTGTGTTACAAATGCATTTTTTTACCCTTTTTTTCTAAAAATGAGCAAAAAAAAACCAAAATAAGCAATTCAAATTGAAGCTTATTTTTGGTTAATATAGGCGTGTCTGACGGACAATAGATCGCCGACACACATTTCACTTCGTAGTTATATATTTAGTATGATACTCTCGAAGGTATATAAAGTCAAGATTTAGACAATAAAAAAAGAGGGATAATTCCCTCTTTTTTATTATGCCTTAACGGCCTCTTTTTTAGTAATTGTAATCTTGCCTTTAGATGCTCCGATTGAAACGTCATCCCCTGGTTTAATTTCACCAGAAAGAATTTCTTCAGAAACTTTATCTTCGACATCGTTTTGCAATGCACGACGAATTGGACGCGCACCGTATTCAGGATTGAAACCATTCTTAGCAATTAATTCGATTGCTGCTGGAGTCATCTTCACATTGATGCCTAAGTCGTGAACTCGTTTCAATAAATCGTTAGACATTAATTTAACAATTTCTTGAACTTGTTTTTCGTTTAGTTCGTGGAAGATGATTGTTTCATCGATACGGTTTAAGAATTCTGGTCTGAAGAATCTCTTCATTTGTTCTTCGACTGTCTTTCTCATTAGCTTGTAGCTTTCGTCGTCATGATCTAGTTCTGCACCAAAACCAACGGTCTTCTTATCACGTAGGGTTCTAGCACCTAGGTTAGAAGTCATGATTAGGACAGTGTTTCTAAAGTCAACATGTCTACCTTTAGAATCTGTTAGGTATCCATCATCTAATACTTGTAGTAACAAGTTGAAGACATCTGGATGAGCCTTTTCTACTTCATCGAATAGGACAACTGAGTATGGGTGTTGTCTTACCTTTTCGGTCAATTGGCCACCTTCGTCGTATCCAACGTATCCTGGAGCTGAACCAACCATTCGAGAAGCGGATTCCTTTTGCATGTATTCTGACATATCAATTCTGATAATGTCGTCCTTTGAACCAAACATTTCTTCAGCTAAATCCTTAGCTAATTCAGTCTTACCAACACCGGTAGGACCCAAGAAGATGAATGAACCGATTGGTCTGTTTGGATCCTTGATACCACTTCTAGCACGTCTGATTGCTCGTGATACAGCAGAAACGGCTTCGTTTTGACCAATAATTTTCTTGTGTAAGATTGATTCTAGGTTAACCAAACGCTTGCTGTCAGCCTTAGTCATCTTAGTTACTGGAACACCAGTCCATTCTGAGACAACCTTAGCAACATCTTCACCGGTTTCTTCGATATCAAAGTTGTGGTCTTCTTGACGTTGCTTTTTGATATTAGCGGTTTCTTGACGCTTAGTCTTTAGTTCTTCTTGTAGTTCTTGTTCCTTTTGACGAAGTGAAACGGCATCTTCGAAACGTTGTTCTTCGATGGCGCTTTCCATTTGAGTACTGTATTCGTTAATCTTGTTTTCTAGTTCTTCTAATGGATTGTTTTCGTCTAGGTTGTTAATTCTAACCATTGCGGCAGCTTCATCCATCAAGTCGATTGCCTTATCAGGTAGGAAACGGTTGCTGATGTATCTGCTTGATAAATCAACGGCCTTTTCGATTGCGTCATCAGTAATCTTTACTTGGTGGTGGGTTTCGTACTTAGGACGAATTCCCTTTAGAATTTCAACAGCTTCATCTCTGGTAGGTTCATCAACTGAAACAGTTGCGAATCTTCTAGCCAATGCACCGTCTTTTTCGATGTACTTTTGGTATTCATCCAAAGTAGTAGCACCGATTGTTTGAAGGTCTCCTCTAGCAAGTGCCGGCTTTAGGATGTTAGAAGCATCGATAGCTCCTTCAGCACCACCGGCACCCATTAGAGTGTGTAGTTCGTCAATGAATAGGATTACGTTACCCACTGACTTGATTTCACTGATAATCTTCATTAGACGTTTTTCAAACTCACCACGGTACTTAGTACCAGCAACTAGAGTTCCCATTTCAAGCATCATGATACGCTTGTTTTGCATGTCTTCTGGAACTTGTCTGTGAGCAACCTTTAATGCCAAACCTTCAACAACGGCAGTCTTACCTACCCCTGCTTCCCCGATTAGCACTGGGTTGTTCTTAGTACGACGACTAAGAATTTGAATTACACGTTTGATAACATCGTCTCTACCAATAGTAGGATCGATTAGACCATCCTTGGCTGACTTAGTTAGGTCAGTGGCAAGTGAGTCTAATGTAGGAGTAGTTCCGTTGTTACGAGCTGCTCTGCTTCCTGGTAGTGGAATGTTTTTTGAGTTTGAACTTGAATCACCTGGGAATCCCATCTTACGTAATAGTACCTTCTTTACATCATTTACTTCGACCACGTTTAGCGCCACTAGAATTCTAGCAGCTAAAGTGTCTGGAGTATCTAGGATGGCAAGTAATAAGTGTTCTGTTCCTATCTTAATTGCACCGTATTTCTTCGCAATTTGGCCAGATAAGGTCAAGATTGCTTCAGCCTTAGGTGAGTATGGTAGGTATGTGTCCTTGTCTGAATCGGTTAGGTTACCGTATCCAACCAAGATTTCCATTTCGCCTTTAATATCATCTTCGTGAACGTCGCATTGCTTTAAGGCTGACTTTGCGATGCCGTTATCTTCCATTGATAAAGCTAGTAATAAGTGTTCTGTCCCAATTCCTTGGTGGCCAAACACTTTGGCTTGTTCTTGTGCCAAAATCAATACGTTCTTTGCGCTTGGAGTAAAAATGTTATCCATATCGTGCCTCACTTTCTAGCTTTTGTATCTTAAATGATCAAGTATTGCGACCATTATATTCGCTCTAATCTCATTTTCAAGTAGTTTGTTGCCAACGGCTAGTGTCTGCTTGTTAATAGATGCTAACACTAAATCGGCTTCATTGTCAGTAATTAGATTATTTAACACCAAAGTGTTGATAATTGCCTTACCTTCACGTTGTGTTAAACCGTCGCCAATGGCATTAATCAGCGTATCTAAAATATCTATATTATCAAGCAGTTTCACCTTTTCAATGCGAATGTATCCACCGCCACCACGTTTACTTTCGACTACGTATCCATTTTGAATGGTAAACCTAGTCTTAATAACATAGTTAATTTGTGATGGAACAACATCGAAATGGCTAGCAATATCAGATCTACTTATTTCGACTCTCTCGTCTTCAGCAATCATTTCCTTTAAATACTTCTCAATAATATCTGAAATATTCTTACCCTGCATAATACCACCTCTTTCTTTGACTAATTCTGACTATAATTATACGGACTTATATTGAAAATGCAAAGATTTTTAACGAAAAACAAAAAAGAGAAAACAAATTAATGTTTTCTCTTTTGGTTATATTATCGGGAAGACAGGATTCGAACCTGCGACCCCCTGGTCCCAAACCAGGTGCTCTACCAAGCTGAGCTACTTCCCGAAAATAAAAAAATGCACCCAGTAGGAGTCGAACCTACAACCTTCTGATTCGTAGTCAGACACTCTATCCAGTTGCGCTATGGGTGCATAATAGTATTAAATTATTTGAAATGCCGAGGACCGGGATCGAACCGGTACGGTTATCACTAACCGCAGGATTTTAAGTCCTGTGCGTCTGCCAATTCCGCCACCCCGGCAGAACTATGCAAAAGCGGAAGACGGGATTCGAACCCGCGACCCCCACCATGGCAAGGTGATGTTCTACCACTGAACTACTTCCGCATAATGCCGACTAGATGATTCGAACACCCGACCTCTTCATTACTAGTGAAGCGCTCTAGCCAACTGAGCTAAGTCGGCAGCAATTATGCAAATTGCAAATGCGGGCGAAGGGATTCGAACCCCCACTTCCATAAGGAAACTAGAACCTAAATCTAGCGCGTCTGCCAGTTCCGCCACGCCCGCATGATTATATTAAAATGTATATGGCATAGAGCCAATGAGCCGTGGCAGGTTCGAACTGCCGACCCTCTGATTAAAAGTCAGATGCTCTACCGGCTGAGCTAACGGCTCATATGGAGGATACAGGGCTCGAACCTGTGACCTCCTGCTTGTAAGGCAGATGCTCTCCCAACTGAGCTAATCCTCCATGAGGTCTTTCAAGTTATCTCTTAACAAGACAACTATTTAATAATATCATTTCTAGCAATCAATGTCAACAAGAAATTTTACTTAATTGTTGATATGACTTGCTTCTGAGCCGTTCTCTTTAACTCAACAAAAAATATTATATCTAAATTTCCGCTGTCTGTCTACCCCTTTTTTCAAAAAAATAAAAAAGCGACAATCTTTCGATTATCGCTTTAGTTTCAACTATTCAATTAGTCTTCTTTTTCGATCTTAGTCTTACCACCCATGTATGGTTGTAGGACTTCTGGAATGTTGATTGATCCATCTTCATTTTGGAAGTTTTCTAAGATAGCAGCTACAGTTCTACCAACAGCTAAGCCAGAACCGTTTAGAGTGTGAACGTATTGTAGCTTACCGTTTTCATCCCTGTATTGGATGTGTGCACGACGTGCTTGGAAATCAGTTGTGTTTGAACAACTTGAGATTTCACGGTAACGACCTTGAGCTGGCATCCATACTTCGATGTCATGAGTCATTGCAGCAGTGAAACTCATGTCACTAGTAGTTAGTGTAATTACGTGGTAAGGAATACCTAACATTTTCAATAGGTCTTCTGCATGGGCAGTGATGCTTTCTAGTGCATCCCATGATTGTTCAGGTTTAGTGAATTGAACCATTTCTACTTTATTGAATTGGTGTAGACGAATTAGACCTCTTGTGTCTCTTCCGGCACTACCAGCTTCTGATCTAAATGCTGGTGATAGTGCAGTGAACTTAACTGGTAGTTTGTCTGCATCCATTACTTCATCTCTGTAGTAGTTTACCAATGGAACTTCGGCAGTAGGAATCATTGTTAAATCACTGTCAGCAATTTCGAAACCGGCCTTTGTTTCCTTAAACTTAGGGAATTGACCAGTACCAAACATTGATGCTGAGTTTACCATGTATGGTGGTAATACTTCTTTGTAACCAGCCTTAGCGTTTTGGTCTAAGTAGAAGTTGTAGATGGCACGTTCTAGTTGCGCACCTGCACCCATGTAGTAAACAAAACGACTACCTGCAACCTTAGCACTTGCTTCGAAGTCTAAGATGCCAAGCTTTTCACCTAAGTCCCAGTGATGTTTTGGTTCGAAGTCAAACTTACGAGGTTCACCGTAATTTCTTAGTTCGACGGCACCTTCTTCAGTTAAACTAACTGGAACATCATCAGCTGGAATGTTTGGTAAGTGAGCAGCTAAGTCTTGTTGATCTTGTTCAACCTTTTCAAGTTGTTCATCTAATTCCTTAACTTCCTTACCTACTTGTTGCATTTCAGCGATGGCATCAGCAGCGTCTTCCTTGTTACGCTTTGCTTCCGCAATCTTCTTTGATACTTCGTTCTTCTTAGCTTTTAATCCTTCACTTTTTACGATTAGTTCACGACGCTTTTCATCGTATCCTAATAGTTCATCGATTGTTTCAGCTTTGATATTTCTAGTAGCTAACTTTTCCTTTACCCAGTCAGCGTTTTGACGAATCATTTTCATATCTAACATAGTAAATACCTCCAATTTTGCAAATAAAAAGAAGACCTCCATCCATTGGGACGAAGGTCTTCTTTTCGCGGTACCACCCAAGTTCTTAGCACATGCTAAACACTCGTTTGGAGATAACGGTCACCTGCCGTGTAGCATTACCTACCCGCTTTTGCGTATGCCGGAATTTCGACTTGCAATTCACACCAACCATTGCATCTCTTTGTTGTCTACTTAAAAACATACCTTGCGTTTATTTGTTGACTCAATAATATTATAAAAAAATGTGATTGGCAACTATTTTAAGTTCAATTCAGCAATTTTTTCATCAATTTGTTTTAGAACTGCAGCTAAATCTTCCTCGTTTTCGATAAAGTCAAACTTATCACCGTCGATTTGCATCTTAGGAGATAAGTCGTAGTTGTCATACCAGTCGTTGTAACGACTATTTAAGTCTTGATAATAGTTGTATAGTTCTGGATCTTTATCCACTTGTTCATAACTTCTACCACGTTTTTTGATTCGTTTTAACATGGTATCGAATGAAATGTTGATGTGGATTAATAAATCAGGATTCTTTTGGTTCAATGAACCAGGAATTTCTTCCATCATATTTTCCAACAATGAATCGTAGATATCAGCTTCAGTTGAAGTGGCACGTTTCATATCAGCATTCAATCTGAATAGTAATGAATCTTCGTAGATAGAACGGTCCATAACGCTTAGCTTTTCGTTGTGGGCCTTTTCAATATTGTTTAGACGGGTATTTAAGAAGTAGATTTGCAATAAGAAGGCATACTTCTTAGGATCCTTGTAAAACAATGGAAGAATTTCGTTATCATCTACTGATTCGTAATACCCAGTTGAATCAAGATGAGCAGATAGGATCTTAGTTAAAGAGGTTTTTCCGGCTCCAATGGTTCCAGCAAGTACTATCATAATAATCTCCTTAATTTCGTTTTCTAATATACTATTCTAATACATTCGAGTCGTTTTGAATATGAAGAAATTGATGGCAAACAAAAAAGATGCCGTTAAAACGGTATCTTCATTATATTATTTTTCTTCGTCTCTTAAATCAGAAGGAGAAACATCAACCTTGTCTAAAGGAATTAAATGAGTCTTGTGCTTAATCTTGTAACCAATGTATAGGATTAATACAAGTGGTACTGAGATGTAAGTAATTCCGATTTGTTCCCAATCCCAGTTAGCAAATGAGGTTAAGTTTTGACCGCAAATAACTAGGATACATAGAATTAAAGTAATGATTGGTCCAATTGGGAACCAAGTAGCATGGTACTTCAATTCGTCTAGTGAATGACCTTGCTTGATGAAGGCTCTTCTGAAACGGTAATGTGATAGTGCAATTCCGACCCAGGCGATAAAACCAGTAAGACCAGATGCAGCAACTAACCATAGGTAAATTTGTGGACCTTCGATACTTGTAATGAAAGTAAGTAAGGCAATCACAGTGGTAACCGCTAAGGCACCAATTGGAATACCACGACGGTTAGTCTTACCCATTGACTTAGGAGCGAATCCTTGGTGAGCCATTGAGTAAAGCATTCTAGTTGAAGCGTACATCCCTGAGTTAGCTGATGAAATAACTGAAGTTAAGATAACAGCGTTCATAACAGATGCAGCGGCTGCTAAACCAGCACGCTTGAATACGATTGTAAATGGACTAATTGCAACATCGGTAGCACTTGAACCTAATAGATCAGGACTAGTGTAAGGAATGATTGCACCAATTACGAAGATTGCTAGGATGTAGAATAAGATAATTCTCCAGAAAACATCCTTGATGGCACGTGGAACAGCTTCTCTTGGGTTATCTGATTCACCAGCAGTAATCCCAACCAATTCAGTTCCTTGGAATGAGAAACCAGCGACAACGAATACCGCTAAGATCATTGGAAGACCACCAACGAACGGTGCTTGCTTGTAAGTGAAGTTGGATAGACCAATGTAGTGACCACCCATAATACCGAAAATAGTTAAAACACCAACGGCTAGGAAGATAAAGATTGTAATAACCTTAATCAATGACATCCAGAATTCTGTTTCACCGAATGACTTAACTGATAATGCATTCACACAAAGGATTAGTGCTAAGGTAATCGCACTAAAAATCCAACCTGGCATGTGTGGTAACCAGAACTTCATTACTAGAGCTGCAGTTGAGATATCAACGGCAACGGTAATGGCCCAGTTGAACCAGTAGTTCCAACCCATGGCGAAACCAAGAGCTGGGTCGACGTACTTACCTGCGTAAGCCGCGAATGAACCAGAGATAGGTGTGTTGGTTGCCATTTCACCTAAACTGGTCATTAAAAAGTAAACCATTAGTCCCATCAATAAGTAAGCAACTAATGCTCCACCAGGTCCAGCTTGACTAATAACTGAACCAGAGGCAACGAATAGACCGGTACCGATTGAACCACCTAAGGCAATCATAGAAACGTGTCTAGTCTTCAAGCCTCTCTTTACATGATTATTTGAGTTTTCACTCATGATGTATTTCACCCTCTATAAGTATTTCTAAGAGGTGCCGATAATAACTAAAAAAGTCCCTTCCTGTAAATACAAGAAGAGACCATAATAATTTCTTTTAATTATTGATCACAAAGCACTCCGTGGAATTAACCACGACAGTCTCTAGCCTATTAAGCTAGAACCCAACAACTTCGTCTCATAAAGGAAACGGTCGTTTCGGCAGGCATCCCCTTTCACCCTCAATCATAGTCGCTTTATCGACTCATGATGGCTACTAATGTCAGCTGCGCCTCTTCTTAGATTTCTAGAACATTATATATTAATGTGGACTTGATTACAATACTATTTTACTTTCATTTCAAAAACGAGATTGTCATCGTATTCATCCACCTGTGCAAAACCTAAACTGTGTAAAACTTTTTGTGAAGGTAAATTGCGGGCTTCAACCGTTGCTTCGACTACCTTTACGGGTGCCTTTAGGTGATTTAAAACTTCACCCAATGCATATGTCATGTATCCACGCTGTTGATAACTTGTGTTAATAAAGTAACCTAATTCGATATTTTCATAATCCGGTTCGAAGTTATCCCCAATTTCCGGAAAAATATTGATAATTCCAATTAGTTTTCCACCGTTGATAAGTCGAATTGCGTAGGTTTTATTGGTATCATTTTCGGATTCAAACAACATGTGTGCCTTTTTCTCATCGTTAACTGGCTCAAATCCGGTCTTTTTAGCTAGTTGTTCATCGCGCATCATTTTATAATAGTCATCAAAGTCATCTTTGCGTAACTCGGTTACTTCTATTTCTTTTTCAGGTGAATTATTCTTTTTATCCACAATCATTATCTCCTTGCGTTAAAATATATGTAAAACATATTTGAGAGGTGCTTACATGAGAATCATCAAAGAATCGATTCGTCAAAACTCAAACGCTTTTCTTCAAGGATATCTTAAATCCGCAGATGTGCAAACTAATCAATATAAATATCCTGCCGTAATCGTCGTTCCCGGTGGATCTTATACCCACATTTCACTCCACCAAGCAGAAAGCTTCGCACTTAATTTCAGTGCCAACGGTTACCAAAGCTTCTATCTAAGATACACATTCGAACAAGAAGCAATGCCACTAATGCCCAATCCACTAGAGGAATTGGCCAACAGCATCAAGTACATTCGAGAACATGCCAACGAATTCAATATCGATGAAAATAGAATCGTGATTGCCGGCTTCTCCATTGGTGGTCATATCTGTAGTCTCTACAATGACTTTTACCACACCGATTGGATGAAAAAACTAGCTGATGCGGATAACGCCGATATTTTAAAACCAAATGCGGTTATCCTAAGCTACCCTGTGACTAACTTAACCTGTGGTTTCCCCAAGGATAAGGAAAGCATCCTAAACTGGGTATCGGATGACCAACAAATAAAGGCTGACGAACACGTCTCGGCTAAAAACATGCCAACATTTATCTGGCATACAGCCGACGATCCATTCGTACCTGTGGAAAATGCCCTTAAGTATTCCATCAAGTTAAACGAATACAATGTGGATAACGAACTCCACATCTTCCACCATGGCCCTCACGGAATGGGACTCGCCAATAACATTACATCCTGGAACAAAGATTCCAATAACGCCCGTGTCGCCGAATGGTTTGACCTAGCCATTACCTGGTTAGACGAGATTTGGGCAAAATAAAAGAACTGATGAAATTCATCAGTTCTTTTTTATTATAGGTATGAATGTAAAACTGGACGCCAGTGTTGTTTTAATCTTGGCGCATATCTTACATATAACATTTCAGATACTTGTACCCAAGTGTAGCCAATAACTACGGCACCAACAGTGTCTGTTGGGAAATGAGCATTTAGATAAATTCTAGATACCATTACCAATAGGACAAATAAAAATGTTAGTACATATAGTAGTCTTCTGATTAAGTTACTTTGGATATGTGGAAGAATGACAATCCATACAACCGCAATGACGATGAAGATACCTAATACGTGTCCACTTGGGAAACTAAATCCGGTATCAGATGCGCTGTGGAATACTGGACGATCACGTCTAACAATGTTTTTAACGATGAATCCAATTACGTCAGCACCAGCTAAAGTAAAGATTCCCCATAAAGCTTGAAGCTTAAACTTGAATCCCCACATAAAGAATGCCAAAACGAAAATCCAGATGATATCCATCTTGGGACTAGCTAAAGTGGTAGCCATGTGCATGATTGTATCCTTGAATCCGCCAGTAGTTTTTTGGATTTGACCGATAAAGATTGAGTCAAGAAATCTTAGGTAGCCTGAGTCAATCATTACCGATGCAGTAATAAATAATGATAAAACTAACCCAACGAAAAGCCTAATACCGCGGGTGTAATCCTTATCGATGATCATAATGCATCGATCCTCCTAATCACTTTTTAATGCCATTATACCACAGCTAACGCTATTCTTAAGGGTATTTTCTAATTTTGGAACTTGGAATAGGTGCAAAGAAACTAATAATTGTTATAATATTAAGTAATTTATAATTTTAGGAGGAGCTACAAATGATTGAAACAGTCATTCTAATGATTGCCATCGGTGTCCTAGCCGGTATCGGTGGCGCTGTCCTAGGATTGGGTGGTGGAATTATCGTCACCCCTGTCCTAACCCTCTTCTTCCATTTAGGTATTAAATACGCTATCGGAGCCAGTATCGTCGTGGTTATTGCCACTAGTTCTGGATCTACTATCGCTTATCTAAAAGATGAAGTCTTAAACTTACGTGTTGCAATGTTTTTAGAAATTGCCACTACCATTGGTGCATTATCTGGGGCCTTACTTACAGGAATTCTAGAGCCTAAATACCTTTACATACTATTTGGACTATTACTACTATTCTCCGCATTTAACATGGTCAAGAAATTATTGAACAAAAACAAGTCCAATCTAAGCACCAAAGATGATAAATTAGCTGAAAAGCTTCGTCTTAATTCCAGTTACTACGATAAAGCTGAAAAGAAACAAATCGACTACAAGGTGGAAAACATTCCTGGTGGTCTATCAGTAATGTTTGGTGCCGGTATCGCTTCCGGTCTACTTGGAATTGGTTCAGGTGCCTTCAAGGTTATCGCAATGGATACCTTCATGAAAATGCCATTAAAACCATCAAGTGCAACTAGTAACCTAATGATGGGAGTTACCGCTGCTGCTTCAGCAACTGTCTACTTCTTCAACGGTTCAATCTTGCCACAAGTGGCCGTGCCATTAGCATTAGGAATTCTAGTTGGTGCTACCATCGGTTCACGCATCATGCAAGTTCTACCTGCCAGATGGATTCGTATTATCTTTGTCCCTATCATGTTCTACATCGCATGTAGCATGTTATTCAAAGGATTCAATGGATTATTCTAGGAGGTTAGATCATGAATACACAACAACCAGCAACTAAAGAAGAAATGAATCGTATCGAATTAGTTATTGGAAAAATTCTACGTGTCGGTGTTGTCATCTCAGCTACCATCATGATTATTGGATTATTACTACTTCTAATCACCGGTAAGTCTGGATATGCTCACGACGCCTTCCCTACTACTTTTAAAGCCATCTTTAGTGGCATTGCGACATTAAAACCATACGCGATTATGATGCTTGGAATCTTCTGTCTAATCCTTACTCCCGTATTACGAGTAATCGTATCAATCTATTCCTTCTACAAGGAAAAAGATATGCTATATGTTTGGATTACCACATTCGTTCTAATCGTTTTAATCATCAGTTTCTTCTTCGGATAAAACGCAAAATAAAAAGCAACGAGATTATCTCGTTGCTTTTTTTGTTCTCAAATATGTTTTCAATCTTAAGTATAGTTGGTTTAAAAATTCAGCAAACAAGAAACCGGATGCGATTCCACCAGCGATGAAGATGACTTGGATCAAGTTGGACTTGGCTAGCGCATAGTTACCAATTGCTAGGCACTTCATAACTTGATAAGCCTGCCCTCCAGGAACTAGTGGCACCAGCGCTGGAATGTTGAAGATAATGACTGGCATCTTCTTGTAGCGTGATGCAAAGATACTCAATATCCCAACGGTGAAGGTTCCTAAAATATCTGCGGCTAAGTATCCGCCCATGTGAACGTTAACGATATGAAAGACTAACCAGCCAATCAAACTAACGATTCCGGCCATGTTCAATGCTTTTCTGGGTAGATTAATTAATAAACCAAATCCGATGGTGGCGAAATAAACGCACACACTATAAATAATTACGGTTACCAATATAAATCACCCCAAAATCTTAATTGCCATTGCCACACCGAAGCCTAGTGCACAGGCGCTCATAATCGCTTCAATTCCTCTAGATGGACCCGATACCAAGTTACCAGATAACGTATCTCTTACCGCATTGGTAATTGGTACCCCGGGAACTAGTGGCATCAAACCCCCGATGATTAAATCATCGGCACTCTTGGCGATTCCCGCTCGAATAATTAGAATCGACATAAAGCCGATACAAATCGCCGCAATGAATTCATTTAAGAAACGAATGTCCGTGTAGTGATCGGTCAAACAATAGATGCACCACCCCATCATTCCAACGAATCCGGCTGCCCAGAAATCGGTGTAGTTACTTCTAAATACCACTTCCAGAGTGGAACTAACCATAAACGCACCAATCATTTGAAGCCAGAATGGGAATGGTCTAACATCCTTGTCCATTTTCTTTAAACGGCGATAGAATTCACCAAGTGAGATTTTCTTATCAGCGAACTGACGAGAGTAATCATTAACCGTTGATACCTTCTCCAAATCAAACGTTCTTTTATCAATTGCTGTGACCTGTGAACCCATGTCAGGCGTTGCTGACATGATAATCCCAGTCAAAGTAACGTACGCCCTAGCCTCGGTGGCCCCGGCATTTCTTGAAATCCGATCAATGGTATCGGTGACTCTGACCATTTCAGATCCATTTTCAATCATAATCTTTCCAGCAAGTAGACAGGTCTCAACGACTAACTTACTTCTTTGTCTTTCGTTCAACCATCTCACCTCCGTGTCATCTAATGTTTTTCTAATTATAACATTGATTATGATGATAATAAAAAAGACTGAATTTTTCAATTCAGTCTTTTAATTAATCAGCATTTCTTATAAATACGTAGTGAGAAGCCTTGTAGCTAATGTCACTTTCTTGATTATCAGTTAGATTTTGGACTGTTACCGGTCCTTCGAATGGTGAATGCTTAATTACCTTAAGCTTGTCGCCAATATCTAATTGAATGTCGCCTAAATATGTTAGTAGGTCGTGATTATCGATGAAACGGTCAACAACGACTGTTTCGCCGTCATCAGCATCATTTAATAGGCGATGGCTATCTTCTTTATAGTGTCCTGACATGTTCGGAATAACTCCTCCATGTGGACAGTGAGATGGGTTCCCCAATTTTTTGTACATTGCTTCTAGCAATCTACCACTGGTAGAATGTTCCAACACTTCAGCTTCTTTATCAACATCTGGAAGTGGATATCCTAGTTCGTTTACTAAAAAACTTTCCCAAATACGGTGTTTTCTAACTAGGACTTCAGCTAACTTGATTCCGTCGTCAGTTAAGGACACTCCAGAGTATGGTTCGTGTTCAACTAATCCTTCATCTAATAGCTTATTAACCATTTCAGTAACTGATCCTGGTGCAATGTCCAAACTAATGGCAATCCTCTTGTTGGATACCTTTTCTTTGGTTCCACCTAGCTCAAAAATAATTTTTAAATAGTCCTCTTTTTTTGGGGTCATTTTTATATCCATGTCTCCTAAATTCAAATCTACTAAAGAGTATCTTACAACTTTATATACTATTTTACCATTTTTATTTCTATTTTTCGGGGAAAATTATATAATTAGGGCGAGATATTAAATATTAAATATCTACGATACGAAAGTGAGGCGTTTTTATGGGAGAAAAGTTATTCCATTTCGATGAGCTTAGCGAACAAGCCAAAGTTACTAGTATCAAGTCTTTCAGCGAATTTTATGTTCGTTGTTACAGAAGCCAAAACATGGAGATTTTAAGTCAGGTTCCTGACCAATCGATGTTATGGCAAATCAATCAGGAGGTCTACCGCAACAAGTTCGAATCAGTAGAACATGCTGCTAAGGACACCATCATTTATTGTAGTCATAGCTATGCCAAGTTATTGGGTGAATTGGATATGCAATACTTCGCCAATGGTAATAGCGAAATAACTTGGGATGAGTGGTATGACAAACAATTTGTAGCTGCTCCTCACGGGGTATAATTTAAAAGGACGTTTTTCAAAACAAAAAAGACACTTTTCGTTTTGAAAAGCGCCTTTTTTATTTCATCTATTAATCAATATCGTTTCTTGAATCGAGATATAAATCCTCTTTCTTCCCGCGTTCCACCTCAGCTTGAAGTGTAACGTGTTCGATGCCGTACTTATCATGTAATAGTTTGGCAACAGGATCATAAATCTTTTCGGCCTCAGAAATTAGCATGTCTTGCATGTTAATGTGGGCTGAGAATACGATACTATTTTCATCTACCGACCAGATGTGAACGTGGTGAACTCCGGTAATTCCTTCAATGTTCATCATGTCCTTTTGAATTGCATAGCAATCCACCGTTGGAGAACCTTGCATCAAAATCTTAACGGTCTTTTTGATGATTGGGTATGCTTCAACTGAAATGTATAGTGCCACGATGATGGTAATGATTGGATCGACTAGTACCCAATCGAATAACTTAATTAAAATCCCACCTAGGATAACACCAAGTGAAGCTAAAGTATCACTCAATAGATGTAGGTATGTAGCTCGAATGTTTAGGTTATGCTTTGAACCACGACTTAGTAGTAGTGTGGATACCAAATTAGCAACTGTCGAAACCACAGCAACAATTAGCATTAAGTTTCCGTTAATCTGTTCTGGTTTAAATAGTTTTTGTACCCCTTCAACGATTAGTACAACGGAGATAATCACTAGAAATAGTGAATTTAAAAACGCTGAGATAATCTGAGCTCGCTTGTACCCAAAGGTATTCAATTGATTTTGGGGTCTTTGACTAATTCGGTGCGCATAATAACTACCGACTACTGATGCTGAATCCGCAAAATTGTGAAAAGCATCTGATAATAGTGACAAACTTCCTGAAAAAACTCCCCCTAAAAACTCAATTAAAGTAATTAATGAGTTTAAAATTGTCACCGTAAAGAAACGACGTTGCGACATGGCGTTAACATCGTTATGTTCATGTTCGTGCATGATGCCACCTCCCCTTCTCAATTTCATTATACCTTTTGTCTGAAAACAAAAAAAGCTGATTTAAAAAAATCAGCTTAGGCAATTAACATTGGTTGTTTAATTACTCTTTCGTATGCGAAGTTCATTACGACGTTTGATGGGTCTGTTGCAGAGATTGGAACTACTCTGCCGGTTTCTACAAAGCCAGCTTTCTTGATGACATGTTGCATGCCCAAGTTAAGTGGGTTTGTGTCAATACGAACACTTTGAACGTTGTCCATTTTTTCCACTGCATTGAAGATGCCTTCAAATAACTTTTGAGCCAATCCTCTGCCGTGGTGTCTGTTGGAAACTGCAACGCGGTGAATTGATAGGTAAGGGCCGTCAGTCAACCATTGACCATCAAGATTTTCGTAACTAGTGTCTAGTCCGTCAATCACGGCAGCTGTGCCTAAGATTTCACCATCTTCTTCAAGTACAACAGTCCATCCGTTTACGATGTCGTTCATTAATGATTCTGCATTTGGGTAGCCTGTTTGCCATTGGTTCACACCCTGTTTGGCAAGCAATTCCTTCCCTTCGAAAATAATTTGTTCAATTGCGTTAAAATCTTCGATTTGTGCTCTTCTCATTAACATGATCTAAGCCCCCCTTTTTGTGTTTGATTTAAATATTTAGCATTTTAGCAACTAGAAAATATTACCACCATTTTTCCAAAAAGCAAAGACTTTTTTACAAAAAAATGGACTTTTATGAAAACTCTCATAAAGCCCATCATGACGCACCTTGAGAACATGTTAAAAATCGATAATTTTAGTCCTCAATCATTCGCCAATTTCCTTCAGCTGCTTTGGAAATTTGGTTTAGAAAATGAAGAACTGAGGCTGCTCTTTTTTCATCATGTTCGTTTAAAATATTAAGTCCCTTTCCAGAAACCATTGGTTCTCCTAATGAGAAGTTACCATCTTGTAAGCTACCTTCTGAGAACGCAACGACTGTTTCACCACTTTCGATTTCAGTGATGATGAAGAACATTGAAAAGTCATCGTCTTCCTTCATATATGCAGGCATTGCCCAGATGTTGTCAGCAATTTCTTGCATTTCTTGATTCATGAATTTGTAGTACTTGTGGTTGTCTTGTGTGACTGGTGTATCTAGGACAAACATCATCTTGTTGAAAACGTCTGCACCTAATTGAATGTTATCTTCCATTATTGATTCTCCTGTTGTTTTAGTTTTTCTTTTAATTTAGTGTTTTCATCACGCAACTTGGCTAGCTCACTTCTGACTTCACCTAGGATTTGTAGTTGTAATTTTTCAACTTCCAAATCATGAGGTAATTGGTTTTGGGTTAAGTGATCTAACTTAGCGTGAATAATTCTTAATTCATGTTCAGACTTTAAGTTAACATGAAAATCATTTTCTGAGTGTAAACGGTCACGTTCAGCGGCACGGTTTTGACTCATCATGATGATGGGTGCTTGAATTGCTGAGAAACAACTCAAGAATAGGTTCAATAGAATGTATGGATATGGATCAAAGTGGACACCAAATAGTGCCAAACCATTAATAACCATCCAAATAATCAAGATGACGATAAAGATGAAGATAAATGTCCAACTACCACCGAATCTAGCGACGGCATCGGAAATCTTTTGGCCAAAGGTTAAGCTTTGTTGCAAGGCCTCGTTGACGTCTCTAATTTCATAGTTATCGCTTTGGAGTGCCTTGGTCAACTTACGGTTAATCTTTTGACTTTGTTTTAAGTCAGCATTGATTAATGCATCAACGCGAGACATGCGATATTTCAACAGATGGTGAGCACAAATAAAACTGGTGACCTTAGCGACTGGGTAATCGGCCTTAATTGAATTGGACATTGATTGGGCCAAGTCTCCTAGGTAGAAACCTTCATCAGAATATAGTTGTGCATCATCGACAATACAATGTACTAATTTGGCTTTTTCAGTCATTATGATCCTCCTTCACCACAGATTTCATATCCGTTGGTAATTCAATTTCAAAAGTGCGAACTTGATTTGCTAGTTCATCATTAAACTGTAAGTAGTAAGCGTGAAGTGTTTGGCGGTCAATTCCCCTATCAAGTGGGCCTTGATATAATTCATCTCCCAATAACGGATGACCTAGTGATGTCATGTGAACTCTGATTTGATGGGTTCGTCCCGTGTGGAGTTTCAAACGCACCAATGTGGAATCATCAAATTCTTCGACCTTCCAGTATTCGGTCTTGGCATTTTGACCGTCCTCGATGACCTCTCTTCTGAAGTTGTCACCGACACGCCCAATTGGTTTATCAATCATCCCATGTTCATCTAGACCGGTACCATCAACGACAGCATAATACATCTTATCAATCTTGTGTTGAGCCACCTGTTGGTTAACTAGACTATTGGCCAAACGGTTCTTGGCAACCAAGACGATGCCAGATGTAAAACGATCTAATCGAGTAATCAGGTGTGGTCTTAAATCGGTACTACCCTTTTTTTTCAAATAGCCCTTAATGCGGTTGACCAACGTATCGACACGATTAGATGGTCCCGGCACACTGGTTAAGCCCGCTGGTTTGTTCACCACCAGCCAATTATCATCTTCATAGATGACATCGATTGGCTCATCGCTGAATGCAACCTCATCATCACTTGTTTCCGGTGGAAAGATTACCGTCACTTCGTCGCCCACGACAAGTTTATAATCCAAACCAACTGCGTTACCATTCACTAGAATTGTACCAGTTGATTTAACATCATTATACATCCGATGCGAGACACCATGGGTACCTAAAAACTTCTTGATACCAGCATTTTGCTCATCTTGATTTTGCCATGTGAATTGCACAATAGTTTCCTCCGAGTTGTATTAATTACCATGTATGTTATATTAACATACTAGAAAAGCAAACTCATATTATTAATGGAAAGAAGATACATATCATATGTTAGATTATAATGAACAAAATAATTGGGAGAATAACTTTGGTCACCTCCAATCACCAATTATGCTATCAACTCATGATAGTCAACATTTTGCTGATTATCTGCCAATTCATGCCAATGAGTTCTACCAATTAAATACAGAAATTGATGACCACACTACCATTCGTTTGACAGGAATGGGCTATGCAACCATATTTAATCGTGACTTTAAGTTCAAACAGGTGCACTTCCATGCTCCAGCAGAACATATCGTCGACGGTAAGGTTAATCCGATTGAAATCCATTTAGTTCATGAAAATGAAATCGGCCAGACCGTTGTGGTGGCAATATTTCCTACCTTAGGTAATGCTAATTCTGAGTTACAAGATATCATCAATAACTTTGAAGAAGGCAATCGCCACAGTGTGTCATTAAAATTAACCAACTGGATTTCCAGTCTTTCTACCGGTTTTCATTACCAAGGATCACTAACCACCCCACCTTTAACCGAAGGAATCGAATGGTTAGTCATCGATAATTCCAAACTAACGGTGAGTCCAAAACAAGTCGATTGGTTCATCGCTCAATTCGGTAAAAATAATCGTGATTGCCAACCGCTAAACGAAAGAAACGTTCAATATTACAACAAATAAAAAGAAGCCGTTAATACGGCTTCTTTTTTTAGATTTCATCAATTTCGCGTAGTAGCTTTTTGATTTGACCCTTTTGTTCAGCGTTAGGTTTCCCATCACTGATATTCATGATATCTAGGATTTGTTGACCATCATTGATGACGTCTTCTGTCTTAGAATTCATGTTCTTTAGATAAGCGGTCATTAGAATGGTTTGTAGATGTTCCATCGCATCCTCATCACCATTCATGGCACGTTTACCCATACGATGAATCAACATCTTAACGTTGCGTAACTTACGCTTATTTTCAACGTGTTGGTTGTAGTAAGGAAGAAATAATGCGACCACGACTGAAGATGCTTCGGCAATCGCTGCGACCCATTCTGCAATCTCTCCACTGTGCATATGTAAACCTCCTTTATTTATTTTTATCTATCTTATTTGTTTAAATACTTGAAAACTTGTTGACCAGCTTGGCGACCAAAGACAACGGTTTCGGCGATTGAGTTACCACCGATACGGTTGTTACCGTGCAAACCACCTGATGTTTCTCCCGCCGCAAACAAACCATTAATCACGTCATTGTTATCATCTAGCACTTGGGTGAAGTGGTTAATCTTAATTCCACCCATGGTGTAGTGAATGGCTGGTGCAATGTGAATGGCCATGTAATCTGGGTGAGTTAATTGACGGATCATTCCAGTGGTACGACCTAGGTCATCCTTGCCACTTTCAACGGCTTGATTCCACTTAGCAATCGTATCTGCCAACGTCTTTTCGTCGGCACCAATCTTTTCTGCTAGTTCTGCAATTGTATCGCCGTGAATAACCATTCCCATGGAGTCATAGAACTTCACTGCTTGAGCGTGGTTAACAACTTCTTCATCTAAGATTAGGTATGCATGCTTAGTGTCTTGTTGGTTGATTGCGTCGGTCACCTTTTGTCTCGTGTCCAATTCGTTGACGAAACGTTCACCCTTGGTATTTACCAAGATGGCACCTTCACCACGAATGGCTTCACCAATCAAGAATGCATGATCGTTGTCTTGTTGAACGGTTGGATGGACTTGAATCTTGTCCATATCGACCAAGGCAGCACCAATGTCGGTGGCTAGTTTCAAGCCATCCCCGGTTGCTCCTTCTTGGTTAGTGGTACGGTAGTGAGTCAAGTCATCACGGTATTGACCGATTAGTTGCTTGTTAGCACCAAAACCACCAGTAGCTAAAATGACCGCACCAGCATTGATTAAATGTTCATTACCATCGGCATCCTTAACTTCGACACCTGAGATGTTGGCACCATTCTTATCGATTTTTGTAACATCGACATTGTTGTAAACTTCGATGCCCATTTTTTCGATGATTTGTAGGAAACTAGTGACTAAGTAAGCTCCGATTGGCGCTTGTGAACTTGGGCGGTGAGTACGTTTAGTATTCATCGCTCCGGTGATTGTTAAGTCATCTAGTTTGATGTCATGTTGGGCTAGCCAATCAACGGTTAACGCAGCGTGTTCGGTAAAGTATTTCAATAAATCAACGTTATTTTGTTTGCCACCACCGATGTATGTATCGTTGTAGAAGTCTTGAAAACTATCTACCACGTGGTGTTGTAATTGAACGGAAGTTTCAGCAGCGTTCATTCCAGAAGAAGCCCTGGTCGAGTTACCACCTAACTTGTCCATCTTTTCTAATACGACTGGTTTTAGACCCAGTTCTGCAGCTTGAATTGCACTAATTAATCCTGTGGCACCTGAACCAACGATTGCTACATCGTATTGATCTTTTAGTTCTTTGATGTCATTTGGATGAAAAATATATTTAGCCATAACCAAACCTCCTAATGTCATTATTTTAGTACAAAAAAAGCATTGTCCAAAAGACAATGCTTTAATTAGTTAAAAATTATTTAGTAAAATCGATAACCATTCTACCAACAATCTTACCGTTCTTCATTTCGTCGATAACATCGTTGATTTCTGATAGCTTTCTAGTGTGAACGATTGGCTTAACCTTACCTTCAGCACCGAATTGGAAAGTTTCACGTAGGTCTTCTCTAGTACCAACTAGTGAACCTTCAACGTGGATTCCGTTCAATACAGTTTGGGCAATGTTTAGGTCCATGTTACCTTTTGGTAGCGCAACGGCAACTAAGTGACCGTCTGGACGTAAAGCATTGATAGCTTGATCAAAGGCGATTGGGTTAACCGCAGTGATAACTGAAACGTGAGCACCACCGTTAGTTTCTTCCTTAACCTTTTCTGATAGGTTTTCTGAACGGTAGTCGATACCCTTCTTAGCACCTAATTCTTCAGCCTTTTCTAGGTTGTTACCACGAGCAACGGCAATAACGTTAGCACCGAATACGTTGTTGGCGAATTGAACACCTAGGTTACCTAAACCACCGGCACCTACCATTTCAACCCATTGACCTGGCTTAGTGTGACCAACTTTTAGTGCTTTGTACATAGTAACACCGGCACAAGTTAATGAAGTAGCTTCGATTGGGTCCAAACCTTCTGGAACCTTAACAGCGTACTTAGCATCAACGATTACTTGTTCAGCCATAGCACCGTCAACAGTGAAACCAGCATTCTTAACTTCACGACATAATGTTTCTCTACCACTTAGGCAGTATTCACAATGACCGCATCCCTTGAAGAACCAAGCGATTGATACACGATCACCAATTTTTAGATTATCTACATCATCGGCAACTTGAATAACTTTACCTACACCTTCGTGACCGATAATACGGCCAGCTTGGTCACCAAAGTCTCCGTTGGCAACGTGTAAGTCGGTGTGGCATAAACCACAGTATTCAACTTGAACTAGAGCTTCACCATTTTCAATTGGGCGAAGTTCAACATCTTTAACATCTACATATCCATCTGAGTTGTCTCTTACTACTGCAGCTTTCATTGATAAAATCTCCTTCATAAATACAAACTTGATATTGTTTTCACATATAATGTAACACCATATCGTCCGATAATAAAGCGAAAAATAATAAATTTTTAATGACATTTTTATCATTTTACTCTAACATTGTGAAAGATATCACTATTCATAAGGGTTCTATCATTTTATAAAATTTCTATTCTAATTTATTTTTCTGTGGTAACACTTGAACAAATGCCATCATCAAAATTAATAACCCTCCTATTACTTCAACAAAGGTTAGCTTTAGATGTAAAAAAGATACAGATAAAATCGCAGCAGTTAGAGGTTCAAACGAACTTAATGTTCCGGTTACCGCAGGTTCTAAATAATTTAGACTAGCGACATAGAATAAGTATGCAACCATGGTTCCTACGGTTGTAATGAAAATCAATTCAAATATTAATGTTTCGTTTATGTTTACTTGCGGTGTGTCAATTACGACGATTGGTTGAATAGGTAAACTACCAAGTAACATTGCCCATCCACAGACTAATCTTGGATCGTACTTGTTTAAAAGTTTGATGGGAATCAGCGTACAGTTTGCACCCGCGATTCCAGCACAGATACCGAAGAATAATCCCAACTTAGAGATGGTTAATGATCCAAAATCTCCCTTTGTCGCCAGTAAATATGTACCAACTACGGCTAAAATAATTGAAATAACATCCAATCTAACAGGCAATTTGCGCCTAGAAATCGAATAATAGATGATAATAAAGACAGGGGTAGTAAATTGTAGGACGGTTGCGGTCGCTGCGTTACCAAACCTGACAGCTGATAAGTAGCTGAATTGCGACATCAACATTCCAAAGATGGCAAAACAAATTAATAAGCTTGCCTGACTTTTATCATGCCAAATCATAAAAATGGAGCCACCAACGGTAATCTTGTATGTCAATAATAGTAGGATTCCTGCTAAAAACATTCTAATACCGACGACCCAAAGAACTGGTACGTGTTGCGTTAAGAACATGTAGTCCGCGACAGTTCCAGATGCTCCCCATGAAATACTACCTACAATTACCAATAAAAGCCCAGTTAATCTTCCCTTACCTGCCATAATTAACCCCCTTAATTTATATTAACGATTACAATACATCTAATCTATCTCTAATGCAATTTTAATTTACATATTGTTACTTTTTTCAAATTAAAGTAAACTAGTTTTAAAGAACAGGAGATCATGAATATGACAAGTAAATATAAACGAATCGTTGTCAAAATCGGGACTAGCTCCATCATCAATTCTGACAACAGTATTAATATGAAAACAATTCACACATTATCATCCGTGTTGAGTCAATTAAATCAAAGCGGCCACGAAGTTATCTTGGTTACTTCCGGAGCCGTTGGTGTCGGTATGAACACCATTGGATTAAAGACGCGTCCTACCGATATCGGTAAACTACAAGCATTGTCCGCGATTGGTCAAAGTGAACTAATGGATTTGTACTCCGATAGTTTTAAAGAATCCGACCAAACTGTGGCGCAACTACTATTAACGCGCGACGTGGTTGACTATCCTAAGAGCAGTGAAAATGTACTTAAAACCATTAACACCCTTTTGGAAGATAAGGTTGTCCCCATCATCAACGAAAACGATGCCGTCTCGGTCGACGAATTCAATCACCAAACCAGCTTTGGTGAAAACGATCAACTAGCCGCCATTGTGACTAACTTTGTCGATGCCGACCTACTTATCATCCTATCCGACATCGACGGATTGTTCGATGCCAACCCGAAGGACAATCCGAACGCAAAACTACTATCATGGGTACCAGAAATTAGCGATGACTTGATGCAAGTTGCCGGTGACCACGGTTCACAATACGGAACCGGTGGTATGCAAACCAAACTAAACGCCGCCAAAATCATCTTAGATAACCACCGTAAGATGGCAATTCTAAATGGTGATGATCCAGCAATCATCAACGACTTCATTTCTGGTCGTCCCGTTGGTACCTACTTTGGTGCCGAAGCTATGGAGGGTCGTACAAATGAATAAACAAGAATTAATTCAATTAGGCAAAAACGCTAAAAAAGCCAGTTTCCAATCAGCTGGTCTATCTACCACTACTAAGAACGATATCTTAAAGCAATTCGCCAAGGCGATTGTCGATAAGACCGATGAGATTATCGCTGCCAACCAAAAGGATTTACAAAATCCTCAAATCGAATACAAGTTCATCGACCGTTTAAAACTAGACGAAAAACGTATTTCAGACATGGCCAACGGACTACTACAATTGGTCGGACTAGCTGATCCTACCGCTAAGATTGATGGCGGATGGGAAACCGAAGACGGTCTTCGTATCGTCAAACAACGTGTCCCACTTGGTGTCGTCGGTATTATCTATGAAGCCAGACCTAACGTCACAATCGATGCCGCCGGACTTTGTTTTAAATCCGGTAACGCCGTCATCCTACGTGGTGGGAAAGAATCAATCAACTCTAACGTCATCTTGGCCGATATCTTACGTGATGTCTTAAAACAAAACGGCTTAGACGCAAACATGATTCAAGTCATCGATGATCCATCTCATGAACTGGCTCAATCATTCATGGAACTAAACGATTACGTTGATGTTTTAATCCCCCGCGGAAGTGCCCGCTTAATCCAAACCGTTTTAAACAACGCCACTGTTCCAGTGATTGAAACCGGTGCTGGTAACTGCCACATCTACGTTGATAAGGATGCCGACAAACAAATGGCACGAAACATCATCATCAATGGTAAGGTGCAACGCCCTTCCGTATGTAATGCCACCGAAAAGGTATTAATCCATAAAGATGTCGCTGATGACTACCTACCAGATATCATCAGCGATTTACGAGAACGCGGTGTTAAAGTCCGTGGTGATGAAGCCACTCGTTCAATCGTAGACGACGTAATCCCCGCTACTACAGAGGACTGGGACACAGAATACAATGCCCTAATCATCTCCATTAAGGTAGTTGATTCCAGACAAGCAGCCATTGATCACATCAACGAACATGGAACCCACCACTCCGAAGTAATCGTTTCTAACGACTACGCTGCCGGGGTTTCATTCCAACAACAAGTTGATGCCGCCTGTGTTTACGTCAACGCCTCATCTCGTTTCACCGATGGTTTCGAATTTGGTTTCGGTGCCGAAATCGGTATCTCGACTCAAAAGCTTCACGCCAGAGGTCCAATGGGACTAGAAGCATTAACTTCATATAAATACGTCATTAACGGTGACGGACAAACAAGAAAGTAAATACAAAAAGAGCTCAACAGCAATTGTTGAGCTCTTTTTATTTAGGAACTGATTATTCCCATTCAATTGTCGAAGGTGGCTTACTAGTAATATCGTATACTACACGGTTTACCCCTTCTACTTCGTTTGTGATCTTAGTTGAGATTTCTGATAAGACTTCCCAAGGAATCTTAGCGAAATCAGCAGTCATTCCATCAATGGAATTAACGGCACGGATAGCAATGGTGTAGTCGTAAGTACGACCGTCACCCATCACACCAACACTTCTAAAACCAGGTAGAATGGTGAAGTATTGCCAAATATCCTTATCTAAGCCAGCAGCGGCAATTTCGCGACGTAGGATGTAGTCACTGTTTCTAACAATTTCTAGCTTGTCTTCAGTAACTTCACCGATAACACGAATCCCTAGACCAGGACCTGGGAATGGTTGACGCCATACTAAGTAGTCTGGCATACCCATTTCTTCACCCAAGCGTCTAGTTTCGTCCTTGAATAATGAACGAACTGGTTCGATTAGTTTGAATTGTAGGTCTTCTGGTAGACCACCAACGTTATGGTGAGACTTGATAGTTTCAGCAGTGTTAGTACCACTTTCAATAACGTCAGTGTATAGAGTACCTTGAGCTAAGAAATCAACATCCTTAAGCTTCAAAGCTTCTTCATTGAAGACTTCGATAAATTCATTACCGATAATCTTTCTCTTTTGTTCAGGATCAGTAACACCGGATAACTTGTCTAAGAAACGTTTGCTTGCATCAACTTGGATGATGTTTAGACCAAACTTGCCTTCTAGACTATCCATTACTTCCTTAACTTCGTTCTTACGAAGTAGACCGTGGTCAACAAAGATACAAGTTAGTTGATCACCAATGGCCTTGTTCAATAACACACCGGTTACACTTGAATCTACTCCACCGGATAGACCTAAGATAACCTTCTTGTCGCCAACTTCTTCTCTGATTTGCTTGATTTGTAAGTCAATAAAGTCATTCATTGACCAGTTAGCTTCTGCGCCACAAACGTTAAACACGAAGTTCTTTAGGATGTCAGTACCGTACTTGGTATTTCTAACTTCCGCATGGAATTGAATTCCATAGAACTTTCTAGCGGTATCTTGCATTGCAGTAATTGGGCAACCTTCTGCAGTTGCCACATTTTCAAAGCCATCTGGAACCTTACGAACAAGGTCTCCATGACTCATCCAAACTGGTTCTTCCTTAGGCAAATCTTTGAATAGTTCCGCATTATCAGAGGTAATGTCGATATCAGCGTGACCATATTGTCCATGGTCTTCTCCATCAACTTGTCCTCCACCTAGGTTATATGCCATTAGTTGCATACCATAACAGATACCTAGAATTGGAATATTCATTTCGAAAATTTTAGGATCAACAGTTAATGCATCTTCTGCATACACACTGTTAGGACCCCCAGAGAAGATAATCCCTTTAGGGTTAAAAGCCTTGATTTCGTCGATGGTCATATCATGGGGCTTTAGTTCAGAATATACACCAAAATCACGAATACGACGGGTGATTAATTGATTGTATTGACTTCCGAAGTCAAGCACCAAGATTTTATCAAACGATGATAAATCCATTTCAGCCAAACCATTCACTCTCCAATCATTAAATTGTATTTATCATACATAGAAAAGAGAATGCCGTCAAATTAAATCTAGTACTTTCTTAATAAAATTTTATCGATGCGATGATTGTCCGTTTTGTGAATAATTAGGTCTGCCCTAGTCTTGGTAGGCTTAATATTTTCCAACAAATTGGGTAAATTAATTTGTTGCCAAACATCCTTGGCGGTCTCGATGGCCTTCTTACGATCGGTGTGGGCCATTTCGTAGTAGTAGTTAGATGGATTTTGGAATGCAGTATCCATTAATTGTTCGAAACGTTCGATGTACCATTGTTCAATCAAATCATCATCGGCATCAATGTAAATTGAAAAATCAGTAAAGTCGGAAACGTAGATTTGTTGGTTACTTGGTAGTTGTAATGTGTTAATTCCTTCGATAATCAAAACATCAGGTTGGTCAATGATATCGAACTTGTCTGGAATAATGTCGTAGACGTCATGTGAGTAAACCGGCGCTTTGACGTTGTGCTTTCCTGACTTCACTTCGTTTAAGAAGTTAATCAATGACTTCATGTCATAACTTTCAGGGAATCCTTTTCTGTCCATGATGCCACGACGCTTTAATTCAGCTGAATTGTACAAGAATCCATCGGTAGTGATTAATTGGATTTTCTTGTCTTCGAAGTATCTTGATAGCAATACTTCCAATAGTCTGGCGGTAGTTGATTTACCAACGGCCACACTTCCAGAAATCCCGATGATAAATGGCACCTTTCTGTCTTGCTTATCCAAAAAGGCCGTCTTGGTCTTTTGCCATTGGTTGAAGTTTTGGGTACATAGGTCCAACAAATGAACGATGGGAATGTAGACGTCGCGCACGTCTTGGATGGAAATCTCATCGTTAAAGGCCTTGATTTGTTTTAGCCCGTCGGTAGTAACGGGAATCGAGCGTAACTTGTATAAGTCCTTCCACTCGTCTTTCTTAAATGCGTAGTAATTGATTGGATCTGACAATTTTACGCCTCCGTTCAAATAAAAGTAGTACGTCCATAATACCACCGAACATCTTAGAAACGACAAAAAAGCGCCTAATCCCTATGGATAGGCGCTTTTATTTGTTACTAATTGCGATTATTGTAAATCATATAAATCGCTAGGCACAACATCAAACAAGTGAGTTGGCTTTCCTTCAGCGATAATTGTTAGTTCATGCATGGCACGAGTACAGATTGTGTAAACCAATTGACGGTCTGCTTCGTCACCAAAATGTTTGTCATCTGCGTCAAACATGACCACAGAGTCAAATTCTAGCCCTTTAGCAAGGTAAGCAGGTATTACTAGGGTTCCAGTAGTCAAACGTTGGTTTTCGGTCTGTATAAGCGTATTTTTTACGTTTCTGTCGTCTAATTGTTCGGATAATAACTTAGCATCAGCCAAAGTTTTGACAATAATGGCTGTTGTATCGTGTTTTTCCTTATCATTATCGATTCTAGCGACTAACTTATCGAGAGCAGCATCCCTATTTTCAACCACTTGCATGACCGGTTTATCACCGACACGCGCGAATGATTCGATTTGGCTACCGCCTTCTAGAATGTGCTTAGTGAAGTCAGTGATTTGTTCAGTTGAACGGTATGACTTAGTAAGTTGCACGACGTTAGTCTTTTCAGGATCAAACATGGTTGATAGTTCTGATAGCAATGTATGACTATTTTCATGAGTGAAGATAGCTTGGTTCAAGTCCCCTAGTAATGTGAAACGAGCACGTGGGAAGGTGAACTTCATAAATGCCATTTGGAATGCGGTGTAGTCTTGGACTTCATCAATGAATAGGTACTTGATGTCGGTCTTTGGACGTTTACCTGAGATACGATCGAATAGGTATAGGTATACTGAAACATCTGACATTGAGATGTGACCGTTCTTCATTTGGTTGATTGAAGCATCAACTGACTTGGTCCAGTCTTCCTTGGTTAGGTCGTACTTGGATAAGTCGATTAGGTTTGGCACGTTTCTTAAGAAGTGCACTAGTTGGTTGTTAACCCCTAGGAAACGACCATGGACGATTTGTTTTCTAATACGCTTGAAGGCACCGATAACGATGTGTCTTGCTAGGAAGTCGAATTCCTTATCTGCGTTTTCAAATTCGTCTGGATGGGCGTTTTGCACGGCTTGAATTTGTTCTCTACTCAAGTCTTGGACCGCTTGTTCTACCCAAGGCTTCTTCATTTCAACTTTAACACGACGGTTCAAAATCTTAATCAAGCGTTCCTTGGTAGCGTCTAGACGGTTTCTTAGGTTGTAGTTTTCATTGAAGCTGTAGTAGATTTCTGCAATTTGTTCCTTTGAGATAAAGATATCGTCTTGGAACTTCAAATTCTTGAACTTCATGTCTTCACTGTTCAAGTGGTTAGTGTAGGCAGTTTCAGCCTTGAAGAATTCTAGACTGTTCTTTAGGTTGTTGATGTTTCTTAGTTTCTTATCTTCTGAATTATCTTCTTCGAAACGTTCAGAAAGAGTTTCAACCTTGAACTTAGGCACACGCAAACTACTGTATTGGTAGTAAGTCATTTGCACCATGTTTTGTTCACCCAATTCAGGCAACACTTGGTTGATGTAATCGTTGAACAATTGGTTAGGTGAGAACAATACAACTTGCGCTGAGCTTAGTTTTCCTCTGTATTGGTACAATAGGAATGCAACACGTTGTAATACCGCAGCGGTCTTACCAGAACCGGCAGCACCTTGTACGAATAACAAATCTGAATTGGTATCTCTGATAATCTTGTTTTGTTCTCTTTGGATGGTAGTAACGATACTCTTCATCTTGGTATTGGACTTACCATTTAGGTTATCCAATAGCATTTGATCCCCAACCACTTGGTCGGTATCAAAGATTGTTTCAATCTTTCCATCCTTGATTTGGAATTGACGTTTCAAAGTCACGTTTACGGTTTGTTCACCCATTGGTGTGTGGTAGGTCAATTTACCAATTTTACTATCGTAGTAGATACTCGAAATTGGAGCACGCCAGTCATAAATCAAGTAGTGATCTGGACTATCGGCAAAAGAACCTAAACCGATATAAATAGTTTCTGCCTTGTGTTCGCCTTCTTCTTCAAAGTCTAGACGAGCAAAGTAAGGACGTTCTTGCATCTTAGCAAGTTTGTCGTATTCCTTAGTTGCATGTTTCCAACTATTTTCACGTTCTTCTAGCATTTGTTGTTGTTGACGAATGGAGACTGATGTTTCCATCATTCCAGAATAAGTACTGGTCTTCAAACGCACATCATTATAGAAGTTTTTATTAATATCATGTTCATCTTTTTCGGCACGATTAATTTTCTTAACGGCTTCAGCTTTGGCAACTTCGACCTTGGCTAAAACATCATTTAAGTGTTTTTGTTCTTGTTCTTTAATTGATTCAGACATTTGAGCTACGCTCCTATCTTAAAATTTGGTTATTAATTTTAGCACATATATGAAAGAAAGAAAAGCAAATCGAGGCTTAACCTAATCTTTTCTCTACGCCTGCCATATATGATAAAATGTAGACATACAAATATGTCAGGAGGTTTTTTCTGATGATTAACATTTATCTTGTTCGTCATGGACAAACTTATTTAAATAAATACAACCGTATTCAAGGAATCGCCAACGCCCCTCTTACTGAAAAGGGTATTGCTGATGCCATTGATGCCGGAAAAAGATTAAGCTCAATTACATTCAATCATGCATATTCCAGTGATATGCCACGTGCTTTTGATACTGGAAAATATGTATTGCAACAAAATCCCTCAGATATTGAAGAACCTATTGCAGATAAAGCTTTCCGTGAAGAAAACTTTGGTTACTTTGAAGGAAACGATAGTGAAGCTGCATGGCACCAAATTGGTGGACCAGACGGCATGGACAATTACGCCAAGATGATTAGCAAACTAGGTATGGGTGGCACAGCCGATTTAATCGCTGCCCATGATCCTTACGGTGATGCTGAAAACAATCAAGACTTATTGAATCGTTTCATCCCTGGATTAAAGAAAGTCATTCAAAACGCTAGCGACGGTGACAACATTATGATTGCGGCTCACGGTACCATCATCAGATGGGCTGTTGACCAATTCAAGGATGACACCATCGACGTTTCCGAACCTATCGAAAACGGCAGTGTTTCAAAACTAGTATCAAATGCTGACGCCAGTGAAATCAGCGTTGAATACTACAACAACCTAAGTGAAAACGTCTAATCAACGTAAAAATAACCGTTACTTAATAAAGTAACGGTTATTTTTTTAGCTGTTTAAGCGATCCTTGTACATTTGAATTTCGTCATCGGCAGCACGAACATAATGGTTAGGAGCAATTTCAACTAACTTACGTTGCTTTCCATCACTTTCAACACTTGCATCGTAATCTACAATCTCACGTTGTCTTTCAAATTCAGGGTCCGGTACCGGAACAGCTGAAAGTAAACTTCTGGTGTAATCGTGTAACGGATGGGCGTATAGTTCATCGGCATCAGCGATTTCTAACATACGACCATAGTGCATAACACCGATACGGTCACTAATGTATTTAACCATTGATAAATCATGGGCAATAAATAGGTATGTTAGCTTACGTTTCTTTTGTAAGTCCTTAAGTAGGTTAACTACTTGGGCTTGGATTGACACGTCCAATGCTGAGATAGGTTCATCGGCGATGATGAACTTAGGTTTAACAGCTAAGGCACGGGCAATCCCAATTCTTTGACGTTGTCCACCAGAGAATTCATGAGGATATCTGTTGGCATGTTCTTTGTTCAAACCAACAGTTTCCAATAATTCTTCGACTTGAGCATCACGATCAGCCTTGTCTTTAGCTAAGTGGTTAATGTCGATACCTTCGGCAATAATGTCTTTAACCTTCATACGAGGGTTTAATGATGCGTAAGGATCTTGGAAGATGGTTTGGATATCACTTCTGAATTCTTTTTCATCTTTTTTAGTCTTTAGCTTTGAAACATCTTTGCCTCCAAAGATGATTTCGCCACCTGTTGGTTCATACAAATGACTAATTGCACGACCTGTGGTTGTCTTTCCGGAGCCAGATTCACCAACTAGTCCGAAGGTTTCCCCTTCATGGACGTTGAAGGTAATATCATCAACAGCTCTAACTTCGTCTTTACGACCAACGTTAAAGTATTGTTTTAAGTTTTTTACTTCTAAAATTTTTGGTGCATCTTTATCTAACATATTGTCACCACCTATCCTTGTTTAGTCTTTTTAAAGTGTTCTTGACGCTTTACGATGTCAGCTGGTGGAGTCACCTTAGGAGCTCTATCATCTAACAACCATGTTGCTGCGTAGTGAGTGTCAGAAACCTTAAAGAATGGTGGTTGTTCAATTGTGTCAATCTTTAATGCATACTTATTTCTAGCAGCAAATGCATCCCCTACTGGTGGTTCCAATAGGTCTGGAGGAGTACCTGGGATTGATGGTAATACATCTTCGTTGGTATCCAAAGTAGGCATTGAGCCTAATAGCCCCCAAGTGTATGGGTGTTTTGGATTGTAGAAGATTTCATCAACAGTTCCGTATTCAACGATTTTACCCGCATACATAACTGCAACACGATCAGCCATACCTGCAACTACCCCTAAATCATGGGTAATGAAGATGATTGAAGTGTTAATCTTGGTTTGTAATTCCTTCATTAATTCTAGAATCTTAGCTTGGATGGTAACGTCCAACGCAGTGGTTGGTTCATCAGCAATTAAGATTTCTGGGTAGTTTACTAACGCAATCGCGATCACGATTCTTTGTCTCATCCCACCAGAGAATTGGTATGGATAGTCATTGATTCGTTCTTCGGCATTAGTAATACCTACTAGTTTTAACATTTCCAAGGCTTTATCCATTGCTTTTTCTTTGGATAGACCTTGGTGAATCATTAGTGGTTCAGCAACTTGGCGACCAATCTTCATAGTTGGGTCCAATGAAGTCATTGGATCTTGGAAGATTTCAGCAATCTTGCTACCACGTAATTTACTTAATTCTTTTTCGTCTAGTTTTAAAATGTCTTGGCCATCGAATTCGATGCTTCCGTCGACAACATCAGCGTTGGTTGCGTTCAAACCCATAATGCTTCGAGTAGTTACTGATTTACCAGAACCTGATTCCCCAACGATTGCTAGGGTTTCACCCTTCTTTAAATCAAAACTAATGTCACGAATGGCTTGAACAGTACCCGCGTAAGTTTTGAAATTAATTGATAAATTTCTAACTTCTAGGATGTTTTCCTTGTTTTCCATTCTTGTCACCTACTCTCTTGACTTAGGGTCAAATGCATCTCTTAGACCATCACCTAAAATGTTGAATGCAATCATTAATAATGAAAGAACGATTGCTGGAACCCACATTTGATATGGTAAGAATTGGAATGACTTTTGACCGTTACTAATCAATGTACCTAATGAAGCAGCTGGAGCTGGAACCCCAATTCCGATAAATGATAGGAATGCTTCGAAGAAGATTGCACTTGGAATAGTGAACATAGTATTAATGATAATCACTGAAGTTAAGTTTGGTAATAAGTGCTTGAAAGCAATCTTAAATGAACTTTCACCCAGTGAACGTGCAGCTAGCACGAATTCTTGACTCTTTAGTTCAAGTGTTTGTGCACGAACCAAACGAGCCATGTTAATCCAACTAGTAAATGCAATCGCAATGATGATTGCAGGAATACCTGGTTTTAATACCAATAGTAGAAGAATCATAACAACTAGGTTAGGAATTGATAGTAGGATTTCGATGACACGTTGCATGAAAGTATCAACCTTTCCACCAATCCAACCTGAGATAATTCCGTAGGCAACCCCGATAGTTAAATCGAAGAAAGTTGCGACAACGGCGATTAATAGTGAAATTCTAGTACCGAATAATGTTCTTGCGAACAAGTCACGACCTAAGTAGTCACTTCCTAACCAGAAGTAATGGTTAGCAGCAGCACCTGTATAGGCGTTAACACGTGCTCCACCTTGCACTAAAGTTCCGTTAAATCCAGGAATGTCAATTCCAGGAATACGTGGTGGTAAGTTATTTAAGTTTGGATGAGTTGAAATGCTGCTGAATGCAGGAATCAATGCTGATCCAAATGATACGACAAATAAGAAAATCAAAATGTATAGTGAAATCATTGCCGCTTTATTTTTCTTTAGACGACGCCATGAATCCTTCACAAAAGTAAGAGAAGGAGTCGCGATTTTTTCATTATCTAAATGTGCACCATCTGATAATGGTTCAAAGGCGTCTTTTGGTAGTTGTTTTGCTTTATCTGCCATTTTATTCTCTTCCCCCTGCTACTCTGATTCTTGGATCGATTATTCCGTATACGATGTCGGTGATTAATAATACGACACATAATAGGAAACAATACATAACTGTAAGTCCCATAATTGTTGGGTAATCGTTTGTTAACACTGAGTTAACGAATTGTTCACCAATACCTGGAATTGCGAAAATGTTTTCAACAACTAGTGATCCAGTCATGATGTTTACGGCCAATGGACCGATGATTGTTACCAATGGGATTAAACTATTTCTTAAAGCATGGTGGTAGATGATACCGAACTTGCTTAGACCCTTGGCTCTTGCTAGTTCAAT
Source organism: Apilactobacillus kunkeei (assembly GCF_001421115.1). Lineage (GTDB taxonomy): Bacteria > Bacillota > Bacilli > Lactobacillales > Lactobacillaceae > Apilactobacillus > Apilactobacillus kunkeei_F. Next base: position 122,356 of record NZ_JXCW01000005.1, read on the forward strand.
GTAGTCTGAACTTAAAACGTCAACCATTTCAGTACGTACGAAACGCGCTGATTCGGCTAATGGCATTGCTGCCAATGCTAATGTTGGAAGGATTGTGTATGCAAATCCACTCCAACCGGCAATTGGCAACCAGTTCCACTTCAAAGCAATTACGTATTGTAGTAATACTGAGAAGACGAATGAAGGAATTGAAATTCCTAGAATTGAGATGATAGTAGTTGAAGTATCAACCCATGTGCTCTTCTTGATTGCCCCGACAGCACCAACAATGATACCGGCGATAACACCGACAACCATTGCTTGAGCACCCAATAGAAGTGATGGTCCCATACGACTTGAGATTAGGTATGAAACTGGTTGATCACTGAATTGGAATGATGTTCCAAAGTTACCTTGAACGGCGTTCACTAGGTAACTAATGTATTGTTGCCAAACTGGTTTATCCAAGCCGTATTGTTTTAACACCATGTAACGTTCGGCTGGAGAAAGCTTGGCTTCGTTAGTCAATGGAGTCCCTGGCATTAACTTCATTAAGAAGAATGTCACAGTGACAACTATGAATAACGTTAATAACAAGTAGAAAATTCGCTTTGCTAAAAACTTAACCATATTTTTTATCCTCACAATCTTTCAGGGAAAATTCCCCTTTATGTACGGAAGAGTTTTAGATTCGACTACATCCATTATAGTAGCTATCTAAAACTCTTCACAATGAAAAAACTAAATTTAATTATTTTTTACTTCTTTGAGATAGTAGCATCTCTAAAGTCGTAAGATGCACCTGTAGGGAAGAATTGTACTCCACTTACACGAGGCTTGATAACACGTGATTGAACTTGGTGGTATAGAGGAATAATTCCTTGGTCAGCCATTAGTTCTTTTTCAGCATTTACTAGATCGTTCCAACGTTTTGCAGGGTTGTTTGCGTCTACGCCTTCAGCATTCTTAACATCTGCGTCGAACTTAGCGTTACTCCACTTACCGTTGTTGTATGAACCATCAGAAGTAAATAGTTGTAGGAATGAAATTGGGTCTGGGAAATCAGCACCCCATGCACTAACAACCATGTCGAATTGACCATTTTGTGAACGGTTCAATCTTGACTTGAATGGAATGTTTTGTGTAGATACCTTTAGGCCAGGTAGTTTTTCTAGAGCAGTTTGTAGGAATTCAGTAGTCTTCTTACCTGAATCAGTGTCATCAGATAGGATTGAGTAGTTAACTGACTTCTTACCAACTTCTTTTAGACCCTTAGCCCATAATTTCTTAGCTTCTGCTAAGTTGTAAGTTACACCAGTCTTAGTACCGGCATCTTCAGTGAAGTCCTTACCGTCACGTTTTGACATACCTGGTGATACGTAACCAACAGCAGAGATTGATCCGTCACCTAAGGTGTTCTTAGTGTATTCGTTACGGTCAATTGCTAATGAGATAGCTTTTCTAATGTTTGCGTTCTTAAAGATAGGATCTTTCTTTTCGTTTAATTCGATGTAGAAAGTTGACGCTTGTTTTAATGCGTGGTATTCACTTGAGTTCTTGTACTTACCAACTTGTTGTGCACCAGCTAATTGAACTGAATCAAATTGGCCAGTTTCATATTGGTTTAGTGAAGTGTTAGCATCGTTTTGAGCATTAATCTTAATACCAGCAACCTTGATCTTGCTTGCGTTGTAGTAGTCCTTGTTCTTGATTAAGTTCCATGAGTTGTTTGTACCAGTCCATCCTTCAACCTTGAATGGTCCGTTGTATACCATGTCCTTACTTGTAGTACCGTAAGCTGAACCGAACTTCTTAACAGCTGATTCGCTTTGTGGTAAGAATGGTGCCATGGTTACTAAGTACTTGAAGTAATCTTGAGGTTTGTCTAATGTAACTACAACTTTGTAATCACCGTCAGCTTTGATACCTAATGATGAAACAGGTGCCTTACCCTTACCGATTGCATCAGCATTTTTAACATCTGAGAATAGGTATGAGTATTGTGAAGCTGTCTTAGGGTTTACAGTACGTTGCCAACCGTAGACGAAGTCTTTGGCAGTTACAGGCTTACCATCACTCCATTTTGAGTGACGTAAGTTGAATGTATATGTCTTACCGTCTTTTGATACCTTGTAACTTTCGGCTACACCAGGTTTTACCTTGTTGTTAGCAGCATTAAGTAATAGTCCTTCATTACTATTGTTTAATGTACTAAAACTAAGTGTATCAGTTGCCTTTGAAGCATCTAGTGTAGGTAACTGTGAATTTTCTTGCCAGTTAATATACTTACTTGTAGATTCTTTTGAAGAATTACCACAAGCTGCTAGTAGGAATGCTGATGCTGCACCAACAACCCCTAGCTTTACTACGGATTTCATTTTCATTTCCATTACCCCCAATTTCCTTACTAATAAGTTTTTGTTTAAAAGGATTGAGAAAATAATACCACCATCTCATTATAAAATGCAATACTTTTTCTAATTTAATTCTAATTTAGTTGAATTTTTTTAAATTCAAAAGTAAAGAAAATCTTAAGATATCAAGGTATATGAATGGTTTAGATAATCTAATCATTATAAAAGATATGCTCATAATTATATTAAAACTCTCTAATTTTTGTTAGATTTTCTCTTTTTTTATAACCATTCTTATTAATGATACGTAAATGGTATAATGGATAAAAATAACAAGGAGGTATTCATTTGGATACAGAACAACAAACTGCCGTTATCATCGGTTTAAACCTAGACAATGAGCAATTCGAGTACTCAATGACTGAATTAGCTGCCCTAGCTGAAGCTAATAACCTAGAAGTTGTGGCTCGTCTGGTTCAAAAGCTAGATCATCCCGATAAAGCCACATACTTCGGTAAAGGTAAAGTTGAAGAACTAAAGATGACCGTCTTGGATAAAGACGCTGACATGGTCATTGTTAACGATGAACTATCACCTAGCCAAATTAGAAACCTAGAAAAGCAAACTGAAACAAAAATCATCGACCGTACAGGTCTAATTTTGGAAATCTTTGCCAACCGTGCCAGAACTCACGAAGCCAAACTTCAAGTTCAATTGGCCAAGTTGCAATACCAGCTACCCCGTTTGCACACCAGTGCTAGTCAACGACTAGATCAACAAACTGGTAGCGGTGGTGGTGGATTCACCAACCGTGGTTCCGGTGAATCTCAACTGGAATTAAACCGTCGTGTGATTGAAAAGGATATTTCTCACATTAAACAAGAACTAAAGGATATCCAAAAATCAGACTTAACACAAAGAAAGCAACGTGATGGTAAAAACATCCCTACTATTGCCCTAGTTGGATACACCAATGCTGGTAAGTCAACCATCATGAACCAACTGGTTAACCGCTACGGCGAAAACCAAGAAAAGCAAGTCATGGTTAAAAACATGTTGTTTGCTACCTTGGATACCAGCGTTAGAAAACTAATTTTCGACGACAACAAAACAATGTTGTTATCTGACACCGTTGGTTTCGTAAGTAAGTTACCTCACCAATTAGTAAAGGCCTTCCGTTCTACTTTAGCAGAAGCAGCCAACGCAGATCTATTGGTCCAAGTAGTCGACGAAGCCGATGAAAATAAGGAACTAATGATGAAGACCACTGAACAAACATTGAAGAAAATCGGGGTTGAAAACATTCCAATGATTACCGTCTTCAATAAGGCCGACATCCTAGATGAACCCCGTCCACAACGTGCCGGTGACAACCTAATCATGGCCGCCCTTGAAGAAGACTCCATCGATGAATTGGTTCAAATTATTAGAGAAAACAGCTACAAGGATTATGTCACCGAAGAATTTTTAATTCCGTTTGATAAAGGTGACATCGTCAACTACCTAAACACTAAGGCCAACGTGCTTTCAACAGAATATGTTGCCGAAGGAACCAAGGTTAAAGCAGAACTAACCGCAGTTGACAGTCAACGTTTTAAACAATATCTTATTAACAACTAACTTTTTTATAAGGATGTGATGAGGTATCGACAATCAGCTAACTGCAAGAGCAGCAATCAAAGATAGTATTCCCACCATGTTTGGCTACATCGGAATTGGTCTGGCCTTTGGGATTATTGGGAAGTCCCTTGGCTTTAGTCCATGGCTAGTGGCCATCTTATCGTTGACCGTTTATGCTGGATCAGCGCAATTCATTTTGGTCTCAATGATGGCTTTACACAATCCCGTTTTCTCGATTGTGCTAGCGATTTTTCTGGTCAACTCCAGAATGATCCTAATGAGCATTACCACGGCGCCATATTTCAAAAACGATTCAATGCTCAAAAACATCTTAATCGGCTCGTTTTTAACCGACGAGAGTTTTGCGTTGGGTATGAATAAGGTCAACTACACCGATAATCAGTTAACGTTTACCTGGTTCAATACCGCTAACATCGTTTCTTACCTAACTTGGGCCGGTGCTTCATTTGTCGGCGCCATCGCCGGTAGTTTCATTCATAATCCATACGCGATTGGGTTAGACTTTGCCCTTGTCGCTATGTTTATCGGGTTATTATACCTACAAGTGATTGCCAAAAACGGTATGCCATTGAAATTAAAACTACTGATGATTTTAATCACCTTCATCATGGTATTTATTGGATTAATCTTTATTCCAAGCAACCTATTAATCCTACTAGTAACACTAATTACTTGTCTGATTGGAGTGATTATCAAACATGTCTTCTTTTAATTTCGTCCTACTAACCGTGATTGGATGTATGCTAGTTACCTGGTTGTCACGTGTGATGCCGTTCATCCTATTAAAGAAATTTAAACTATCGAAACCGGTTGAAGAGTTTCTAAGTTTCGTCCCTATCGTGATCATGGCAACGTTGTGGTTCTCACAACTGTTCGTCCAACACCTGGGCCACTTACCTTCAATCAACTGGGAAAACCTAATCGCATCAATTCCATCGGTTATTGCTGCCATTCTCACCAAGAGTTTATTGGTGGTCGTGATTGTCGGAATTATCTCATTAGCAATTATTCGATTAATATAAATAAAAAGACCTAACTTTACGTTAGGTCTTTTTTTAGATTGTTTTGATTAATTCATCAACTTGGTTTTGTGCTTTTTGCCAATCATTATTTTCAATGATGGTTGCTACATCTTTTAAGTTGTCTGGGATTTCAATATCGCGTTTGTATTCATTACTGCGAATTCGTTGATTGACACGTTCGATGTCATCACCGCGTTTAATCATTCGTTCACGTAAGATAACTGGGTCGTTGACTTGGACAAACAAAACGATTGCTTGATCCCCTAGTTTTTCCTTATATGTAGCTGCACCCAATGTATCTAAAACAATAATTGCTAAATCATTTTTAGTCCATGCTTCGTTAATCCCTTCCATTGAGGATCCATACTTGGCATGTGAATATTCAACGTGTTCCAATAAATGCAATTGATTAAATGATTCGTTATTTTCAAAATAATAATCAATACCATTTTGTTCACCATCTCGTGGCGCTCTTGTGGTATGCGTAATTACTTTAGCTGCGTGGTATTTGTCAATCACGTAGTCGCGAAGAGAAGTCTTACCACTTCCCGCCGGACCGGTAATCACTATTAATTTCTTTGCATCCATTGGCTATCCCAGCTTTTCTACGATGTATTCGTTAGTATGTTTCAAAATGTCTTTTAGGTTATCGAAGGTAACGATCTTCATTGCTTCATCAAAAGGAGCCCAGACATAGTCGCTGATTTCTTCAGCTTGTAGCGTTACTTTATCACTATCAACTTGAGAAGTATAGAAAGTAACCACTTTATGGTGACCATTTTTCATGTCATAGTTTGCATCAATACTGAATTCGGTATCAATAGTGGCGTCAATGCCGGTTTCTTCCTTAATTTCTCTAATTGCTGCTTGTTCTAGAGTTTCATCGCCTTCGACGTGTCCCTTAGGAAATCCCCAGAAGTCACTAGTAGCACTTTTTTCTAATAGGTAGACTGGCTTATTATCAACTACGCGGTACACGATGGCACCTCCGTCAATCTCTGTTACCATAATCATCCCTCCACATTTGATTTGCTATCATTATATCATTTTGATAGATTATCATTAAGTATTTATCAGTAAAACTGAATAGATGTTTCGCTTAATCTGATATAATGAAAACAAACCTATACATAAGTTAGGAGAATAATTATGAAAAATCATCAATATGCAATTGCTGATTACAATTTAAAAGTTGCTAAGAACGAATTACGCGCTATTCATTTCTTAGATGAAGAAACTGATAAAATTGACAACCCATCAGCATTATTAAAACACTTCTTGATGACTTACTTTTTAGATTCACAAAGTTTAGCCATCCGAGGACAAAAAATTTCACAAATCATGGCTAGTTTTGAAGATGACGCATTAACCTACCTAGACAAAAACGCCCCACTATCCAAGATTGCGTTTTACAACATTGCGTTACAACTTCTACAATTCACAGTCGGTGAAGACTTCTTAATCGATAACTCAATCACTAAGATGCAAACTCTAAACCTACCAGTCGCCGACGTTCACGATCCAATGAGCCTATACGACGTGATTTGTGCATGGTATCTTCTATTGAATACCCACACTAAATACGGTGTGACTTTAATCGACCACCTAGCCGGTGAAGGTTACTTCGCCCAAAACTACAACCAATTCGACAAACCACTTATCTTCAACGGTAAGAGTATGCCAGTCTATGACACTAACAACCTAATTCGTGAAGTTGTCTACGTTGAAGCACCAATGGATACCGACAATGACGGTAAGTTAGACCTACTAAAGACTGAAATCGTTCGCCCAAAAGAAAGCAACAAGAAAACCGTTCCGGTCATCTTTACTGCTAGTCCTTACAACCAAGGCACCAACGATGCCGACGGTGAAAAGTTAACCCACAACGTTAACCTAGGTCTTAAGCACAAAGAACCTAACACTGTGTCTCTATCGGACATTAATAAGAAGGAAAAAGAACCCGAACTACCTGCCGCACGTAACGTTGAAGGTAAGACTAGAAAGGCTGAACAGACATTTAGCCGTGAACAATCATACACTCTAAACGATTACTTCTTGGCTCGTGGATACGCCATTGTCTACTCCGCTGGAATCGGAACTTACGAATCAGATGGCTTTAGAACCACTGGTGATAAGTATGAAACCATCTCAGCAACTGCCGTTATCGAATGGCTTGCCGGCAACCGTGTTGCATTTACCAACCGTACCGACAACAACCAAATCGAAGCATACTGGTCAAACGGAAACGTCGCAATGTCTGGCCGTTCTTACCTAGGTACCTTACAAATCGCCGCTGCCACAACCGGTGTTGCAGGACTAAAGGCCTGCCTAGTTGAAGCCGCTATTTCTAGTTGGTATGACTACTACCGTGAAAACGGACTAGTAATGGCTCCTGGTGGCTTCCAAGGTGAAGATGCCGATGTATTAGCTGCCGAAACTTACAGTCGTAAAAAGTCAGCTGCCGAAGACATCAAGAACGAAAAGAAATGGGAAATCCAACTAACTAACATCACTAATGAACAAGATCGTAATTCTGGTGATTACAACGCCTTTTGGAACAAGCGTAACTACCTAAACGACGCTAAGAAGATTAAGGCTGACATGTTCTTCATTCACGGTTTAAACGACGAAAACGTCAAACCAATTAACGTCGCAAACATCTGGCATGCCGTTGACCCATTAAACATCTCAAAGAAGATGATTTTACATCAAGGTCAACACATCTACATCAACGCATTCCAATCACTTGATTTCACTGACATGGTCAACCTATGGTTCACCAACAAGTTGATGGAAGTTGAAAACGACGCCGACAACCTAATCCCTAACATCTTGGTTCAAGACAATGCGACCGACCAAAACTGGTATGCAATCGATGAATTCGACGAAGATGAAAACCTAAAACGTTTCGAATTAGCTAAACCATCAGATGATTCTGAAGTTACTGACGACAAGGTTAGTTTCTCAGACTCACTAGATGAAAAGGACTTTGAAGCATACTGCAATGACGTCAACAAGTGGGAAAACGACTTGGTAATCGGCGGAAGCGATGCTCCTATCAACGACAACCGTGTCATCTTTACCTTCGACAAACTCCTAAAGGATGTAACTATCAATGGTAAGGCTCACATCCACTTGACCGCATCATCATCAAAAGACTTCGGTATGTTGAGTGCTCAACTAATCGATTTAGGTGAAGACTTCAGATTAAACGCTCAACCAGAATCCGTTGACCACGCTAAGATTCAATTAGGCTACCTATGGCGTGAAGATACCCTTCGCGAATTCAAGATGAGTCGTAAGAAGACTCCATTCAAGAAGATTGCTGAAGGTCACATCAACATGCAAAACAGAAACAACGCTTACCAAGTAAGTGATCTAAAGGCTGACGAATTCTACGAAGTTAACTTTGACTTACAACCAAACGTCTACAAGGTTAAGGCCGGTCATCAATTAGCTGTTGTCATCTACGCAACCGACTTCGACAAATCAATTCGTGGTAACCAAGATGTGAAGTACACCATCGATTTATCAGACTCAGCGGTTGAACTACCCTTCAACAAGGACTAAGATTAATAATAATTTAGATTGAAACGAGGGATTGTCATGAAACAACAAACAAAAATTATCACTTTAGATAATGGCTATCATTTATGGACCCACACTTCTGGTGAAGGTAAGATTAACTTACTTGCCCTACACGGTGGCCCTGGTGGAACCCACGAATACTGGGAAGACTCAGCTGACCAATTGAAGAAGCAAGGTCTAGATGTTGCCGTTACCTACTACGATCAATTAGGTTCATGGTACTCCGATACCCCTGATTTTTCAGACCCTAAGGTTGCTGACAAGATTTTAACTTACGACTACTACGTTGACGAAGTTGAAGAAGTTAGACAAAAATTAGGTCTAGATGACTTCTACTTAATCGGTCAATCTTGGGGTGGTGTGTTAGTTCAACTATACGCACAAAAATATGGTGACCACCTAAAGGGTGCCATCATCTCATCAATGGTTGATGACATTGATGATTACACTAAGCACTTAGATGAAATTCGTGAAAAGGAATTTGCTCCAGACGAATTAGCATTCATGAAGAAGTGCGAAGCCGAAAACGACTACGACAACGAACGTTACCAAAACGATGTTGACCAACTAAACAAGGGTTACATCGACCGTAAACAACCATCTAAGTTGGAACACTTAATTGGCGTATCCAACACTGATATTTACAACAAGTTCCAAGGTGACAACGAATTCGTTATCACTGGTAAATTAGGTGAATGGCACAACACTGATTACCTATCAGAAAACCATGTACCTACCCTAGTTACCTTCGGTGAACATGAATCAATGCCTGTTGAAACTGGTAAACGTATGGCTAAGATGATTCCAAACGCTAAGTTTGTATCAACTCCTAATGCTGGTCATCATCACATGATTGATAATGCTCCCGTTTACTACGATCACTTGGCTACTTTCATTCGTGAAGTGGAAAACTATACATTTAATAAGTAATAAAAAAGACCCAACGGGTCTGAAAAAAGAACCCACGGGGTTCTGAAAAAAAGACCTACTAGGTCTTTTTTTTATACTAATTTTAATGTTTTCGTGGTATAACTATCTTTAATGAATTAAAGGAGTTCATCAAAATGCAAAACGTCTATAATATCGTGTTGAATCGAACCAACAGCAACAGCGTTGAACGATTCATCAACTTATTCAGAGAAGGCGCAATTATCCTTGTTGTCCTTGAAATCTTTGGATATCGAGTACCGTCTTTTCTAACTAATTCAATGAATAACTTCCTATTAAGTATTTTCTACTTAATTACAAGTTATAAAATCCCATTAATCTGTTTCATTCTATTGTGCGGATTATTCCTGGTATCGGAAGCCTCGATGCACCATCGCTATCTTGATAACCTGCATCACAACTTCTGGCGCCAACTAATCAAGCTATACAAATACGTGTGGATTATCGTCTTCACCGTTTGTTTGCTTGCTACTAACTTGGAAAGTCTAATCGACTTCAAGTTCATCGTCGAAGCAAGATCATTTGCGGCCGGTTCTAACTTCTGGCCAACCCTATTTAGAAACTGCTTTGCTTTATTCATGTTCTTCTTAAATATTTACTGGTTCTTAGTTTACTTCTGTAACAGCGATAACGCCCTTGCAGAAAAGCATCCCCGTCAAAATCAATTGAATTCCAAGGGATACATCAAGCTATCAAAACGCGAATTGGAATTCTCCAACCAACACGTTTACCTCCAAATTTACGTAAGAAATAATGAATCACAGGCACTAGATGATATTAAGGAATACTTCTTGGTTAAACAGGTCAACTATCGAAACGACAGACAACACAAAGAAGATATCACCATCATCAGTCAGTTCGCCTCATACAGTGACGCTAAGAACTTCATGAATGACTACGCTGACGAGCCAAGCAACTTTATGTAAAAAAAAGAACCTACCATATTCTGGTAGGTTCTTTTTTTGGTTTAAAACAAACTAATTAAGATAAATAAAGCAAAACAGGCAGCTGTTATGACGCTGTATCTTGTATCAATTAATTGGCCATCGTCAATGTATAAATTGCGACCGCCGAAGAATAATACTAAGGCGATGAAAATAATTTTAACGGTTAACCATTCGATACATATAAGCGCCCAAATCAACATCATAATATCTGCGATGATCAGCCATACTTTTCGACTATTATAGATGTTGTCCGCCTCCTTATTTTAATTAGTTATTTACTTGTCCTTGTGCTTTTGCAATTTCGTCGGCATCCCTTAGACTTAGTTTTTCAACATCTAAGACCTTGTCCACTAGTCCATTATAAAAGCTAGTTTCGTGAGATACGATGATTGCGTTTCCTGGGAAATTATTAATTGCGTGTTTTAATGATTCCTTGGTTTCGTCATCCAAGTGGTTAGTAGGTTCATCCATGATCAAGAAGTTAGATGGAGTGAATTCCAACATCGCTAACTTAACCTTGGTTTGTTCTCCCCCGGATAATTCACCGATTGGCTTGGAAGCATTTGCTGAGTCCAAACCACACTTAGCAAGTTTTGTTCTGATTTCTTTTTGTTCCAACTTAGGGAACTTGTTTTGAATGATTTGCATTGGAGTTTCATTGTTATTGCTCCATACCAAATCTTGGCTAAAGTAACTAACCTTAGCTGATGGTGAGAATGTTGCCTTTCCACCCTTTGGTTCTAGAATTCCTAAAATGGATTTGATTAGAGTTGACTTACCCACCCCGTTAAATCCTTGGAAACCAACCTTTTCATCAGTATTAACTGAGAAGCTAACTGGTTTTAGTAGTGGTTTGTCATAACCAACTGATAGTTCGTCGACGACCAACGCATTTTGTGAACCAGTGTCTTCGTATGGGAAGTTAAATGATGCATGGATGTTAGTCGAAGGTGGATCAACCAATTCCATATGTGATAGCATCTTTTCTCTTGATTTAGCCATTGTTGATCTTGAACCGGCCTTGTTCTTTCTAATGAAGGCTTTGGCCTTTTCAATTTCAACTTGTTGCTTATCGTATTCTCTTTGTTGAACCATTTCACGTTCAGCTTTTTGACGCATGGCTGACTTGAAGTCACCACGGTACTTGGTAATCTTACCAAAGGCAATGTTTACGATACAGTTAGTAACGTTTTCCAAGAAGTCGTAATCATGGGAAATTACCATTACGGCACCGTCAAAGCCATTGATGTAGTCTTCCAACCACGTAATGTGGGCAACGTCTAGGTAGTTAGTAGGTTCATCAAGTAAGATAACGTCTGGATCTTCTAGAATTAACTTAGCTAGGATAATCTTTGAACGTTGTCCACCTGACATGTTGGTGATTTGTTGATCACGTTCGACATCATCTAGACCTAAACCAGTGATTACTCGTTCAATTTCGGTCTCAATATCATAGAAGCGTTTTGCTTCTAGTTCTTCTTGAATTCTTCCCGCTTGTTCCAATAACTTGTCATCAAAGTTTTCCGCATATTGTTCATACAATTCTTGCATGTGCTTTGATTTATCGTATAGGTCTTGGTAAGCAGTGTGCAAGAAATCAATCAATGTCATTCCTTCTGGAATATCAGCGTATTGGTCCAAGTAACCAACGCTCACATTGTTTTGCCACTTCACTGAACCTGAGATTGGCAATTCCACTCCGGTAATAATCTTAATCAATGTAGACTTTCCTACCCCGTTTTGTCCAACAATTCCCATATGTTCACCCTTATTAAGGGTAAAACTTGCTTCATCGTATAGCTTTTTGTCGGCAAAACCCATACTGATATCTTTAACATCTAATAAAGCCACAGTCTTTTTCTCCTTTTTTCTATTCCGTACTTATATATAATTACAAAATTAACACATTTTAGGGCTAAACGTCAATTTTTCGGCGTTTTCAGCAATATTAAATCGTTGCAAAGCCATCGATAATGGTATAATTGAATGTGTAAAAATTAAAAAAAGGAATGATCATAATGAAGGTCAAAGATATTGACCATATTACAATCTTTGCCAATGATCTAAAGCTATGCATGCGTTTTTACCATGAAGTTTTAGATTTACCAATCATTGAATTCACAGATGACAGACTTGAATTTCAACTTGGCAAACAAAAACTAATCTTCCTTCAAAATGACAGTGACGATAATGTCCCGGAAAATCCTACGCCGGGTTCATCTAAATTCTGCATCATTGTGAAGGACTCATTAACGGACTTAAGTGCCCATTTAGCCAACTATGGTGTCACCATCATCGACGGCCCTAAAAAAATTCATGGTTCAAATGGACCAATGAATTCACTTTTCATAAATGATCCAGAAAAAAACGTAATTGAGATTTGTGAATATTAATTAAGAATTATAATCAATATCACACTTTTTTTAATTATTTTTAAGTGCTAACAAACGTTATTATTATGCCCGATAAGCAGCAAAAACTGTGTCATGGTAGGTCTTTAAACATTTTACATGGACATGGATTTTTGTTAGTATACTCAAAGACCATGAAAGGAGTTTTATGAAAAAAAATAAGAAATCAAGAAAAGTAGGTTTATTTCAAATTGTAATGTTGGGACTTAGTTCCATTATTGGTTCAGGTTGGTTATTCGGTTCATGGGAAGCTTCCCGTGTTGCTGGTCCAGCCGCTATCATCTCATGGGTAATCGGTGCTATTGTTATCGGTGCTATCGCCTTTAACTACATCGAACTAGGTTCAATGTTCCCCGAAAGTGGTGGTATGAGTAAGTACGCTCAATACACCCACGGGTCTCTATTAGGTTTTATTGCTGCCTGGTCTAACTGGGTATCATTAGTTACCTTGATTCCAATCGAAGCCGTTGCCGCAACCCAATACATGGGTTCATGGCCATGGAAATGGGCTCATTGGACTCACGGTTTTATCGTAAATGGAGAAATTTCTAATCTAGGTTTATTTGTCGTTTTTCTTTTCATATTAGTCTTCACGCTATTAAATTATTGGTCTGTTAATTTACTAGCTAAATTCACTAGTTTCATTTCAATTTTCAAACTAGGAATTCCGCTACTTACTATCATCATGTTACTCCTATCAGGATTCCATGGTGGAAACTTCGCATCACAAGGCTTTATGCCTTATGGTAGCGCCGCTATTTTCTCAGCAACAACAGCTTCAGGAATTATTTTCTCATACAATGCATTCCAAGTTGTTATTAACATGGGAAAAGAAATTAAGAACCCTAAACGTAATATCGCTTTAGGTATTACCATTTCATTGGCTATTAGTATTGTTATCTACGTTGCCCTACAATTTACATTCATTAGTGCCGTAGAACCATCAGTACTTGCCAAGGTAGGTTGGCATGGTATCAACTTCGAATCACCATTTGCCGACTTAGCAATCATGTTAGGCCTACACTGGCTTGCCGTATTGCTATACTTTGACGCATTCATTTCACCATTCGGTACAGGGGTTTCATTTGTTGCTCAAACAAGTCGTACTCTTGCTGCCATGGTACAAAATGAACACATGCCTAAGTTCTTAGGTAAAATGAATGAACGTTGGGGTGTCCCAAGAATTGCGATGGTTGTTAATATGATCATCTCTGTTCTATTAGTTTCTCTATTCAGAAGTTGGGGTACACTTGCTAGTGTTATCTCTACTTCAACTTTGATTGCTTACTTAACTGGTCCAGTTACAGTAACATCATTGAGAAAGATGGCACCTAATTTCAAACGTCCAATTAGAATGAGAATGCTACAATTCATGGCACCTTTCGCCTTCGTATTAGCTAGTTTAGCTGCATACTGGGCAATGTGGCCAACAACTGTTAAAGTTATTCTAGTTATTCTATTAGGTCTTCCATTCTACTTCTACTTCGAATGGAAAACTAACTGGAAGAAGACTAAGACCCAATTCACCGGTAGTTTCTGGATGATTGGTTACCTAATCTTCATCTCAGTAATGTCATACGTAGGTTCAGCACCATTCGGTGGTCAAAACTGGATTCCATATCCATTGGACTTCGTTGTGATTATTATTGTTTCCCTAGCCTTCTACAGATGGGGAATTTCCAGTTCAATGGTAAGTACTGATCTTCATAATGCAAAAGTGGTCAATGACCAAATCAATCTAGACGCATATGAAGACGAACCAACTGACGAAAATAAAGAAGACAAATAAAGCATAGGAACACCATTTGGTGTTCTTTTTTATTTGCTCGATGTTTTATTTCTTGACAATTGTAATTCTTAAACTTAAAATGAACTTAACTTAAATTGAGAGGAGAAAGAACCAATGAAGAATATTTTATCAACAAGTCTAAGTTCTCGTTGGCAAAGCTGGTGCCTATAGGTCGCATTACTAGTATAGATGCGACTTATGATGCAATCATTAAGCGCATCTGTACCGGCTTCTTTCTCACGAATAAATAAGCCTGTGCGGATATGATTCGAACACCACAGGCCATAAGAACGGGTAACCTGTAGTGTCTGGGTTATCCGTTTTTTTATTGCATTTATTTACCATTTAAACTTTATACCAAAAGGAGAATGAGTTATGAAAAGACTTTACACAGTCATCTTTGTCCTAGTCGTCTTACTAGGATTTGGTTTTTACCAAGAAAAACAACCGCATAAGATCAGTCGTGATCACACCCCTACTGTTGGGATTTTACAACTTACAGAACATCCCGCACTAGACGCTATTCATAAGGGAATTATCGATGGATTAAAGGAATCTGGCTATACTCCAGGTAAGAACATCAACATCGATTTCCAAAATGCCGAAGGTGACCAAGGAAACTTAAAGACAATGAGTTCTAAGTTCGCGACCGAAAACGTCGACATGTCAATCGGTATCACCACACCATCAGCACAGGTCCTAGCTAACACAGTTAAAAACGCCCCACTTATTCTAGGTGCGATTACTGATCCTAAGTCAGCTGGCTTGGTTGATTCAAACGAACACCCTGGCCGCCAAGTTACCGGTGTTTCAGATTTTCCTCCAATGAAGGAAGAATTAAAACTAATCAAGGAAATTATGCCTAATTTACATACTCTAGGGGTAATTTACACATCAAGCGATGACTCAGCTACATCTCAATACCATCAATTCGTTGAACTATGCAAGAAGGAACACGTTAACGTTAAGGGATACTCAATCTCAAACACTAACGACTTAAACCAGGTTGCTACTCAAATGGTGCAAAACGTTGATGCTGTCTACGTACCAAACGACAACACCGTTGCTTCAGCAATCCAAACACTAGTAAACGTTGCGAACACTAAGAACGTGCCAGTCTTCCCTACTGCTTCAACTGTTGTTAAGCAAGGTGCATTAGCTACCATTGGTTTGAACCAATACAAGTTAGGTGTGCAAACTGGTAAGATGGCCGCTCGTGTTCTAAAGGGTGCGAACCCAGCAGACATGCCAATCGAAAAACTAAGTCATGGTGACCTAGCAATCAACTTAGGCCAAGCAAAGAAACTTGGTATCAAGATTCCTGACTACCTTCTTAAGGAAGCCAAAAGAAACGGAGTGATTTACAAATGAGTTTAATTATTTCAGCAATCGGACAAGGACTATTATGGTCCGTAATCGGAATTGGTCTTTACCTAACATTTAGAATTCTAGACTTCCCTGATATGACCGTTGAAGGAACTTTCCCAATGGGTGCTGCAACCGCTGTTACAGCAATTGCTCATGGTGTCAATCCTGTTTTAGCTACCATCTTAGCCTTCTTGGTTGGATGTGTCGCTGGTCTTGTTACCGGTCTTTTATACACTAAAGCAAAAATTCCTGTACTACTTGCCGGAATCTTAGTAATGACTGCTTCATACTCAATCGATCTTCGCATCATGGGTAAGCCTAACCAATCGCTATTAGGTCTACCTACCTTACTAAGTGGTAAGTTCCTAGAATCATTACCACCTTACTTCGATGGTGTCTTCGTTGGTTTTATCGTCATCACCGTCGTAACTTTAATTTTGATTTACTTCTTACAAACTGATTTAGGACAAGCCTTCATCGCCACTGGTGATAACGAAAACATGGCCGAATCACTAGGTATCAACACAGATAACATGAAAATCATGGGTGTGAGTGTATCTAACGGTCTAATCGCCTTAGGAGGTGCTTTAGTTGCCCAAAACAACGGTTACTCAGATGTTAACATGGGTATCGGTATCATCGTTGTTGCCCTAGCATCAATCATCATTGGTGAAGTTATCTTCGGTGACTTAACCATGAACCAACGTCTAGTTGCCGTAATCGTCGGTAGTATTTTATACCGTCTAGTATTACTACTAGTTCTACAACTTGGTTTCAACGCCAACGACTTGAACTTAATCTCATCAATCCTACTTGCGATTTTCATGGGTCTTCCTGCATTCGAAAGTCGTTTCCATCTAAAACATGTCTTGAAGAGGGGGCTAAAAAATGACTAAGACAATCTTTCAATTAAAAGACGTCGTAAAGACTGTTAACGAAGATACTCCAGAAGAATTAAACATCTTAGATCACGTTGACCTAGACATTCATGAAGGTGACTTCATCACAATTCTAGGTTCCAACGGTGCTGGTAAATCAACATTATTCAACACCATTGGTGGTAACCTTCGCCCTACTTCTGGTCAAGTTATCTACAAGGATAAAGACATCACTAACATGTCAGTTGTTAAACGGACATCATTTTTAAGCCGTGTCTTCCAAGACCCTAAACTAGGAACTGCTCCTCGTATGACAGTTGCTGAAAACCTATTGCTTGCGGAAAAACGTGGTGATCACCATCACCTAGTACCTCGTAAGCTAAAAGGTGAAATGAAACGTTTCAAAGACATCACCGCTAAGATGAACAACAACTTAGATCATCGTTTAAACACCGCCACCGGTAGTCTATCTGGTGGTCAACGACAAGCATTGAGTTTTTTAATGGCAACCATCAAAAAGCCTGGCATCTTACTACTAGATGAACATACCGCTGCATTGGATCCTAAGACATCCCAAAACCTAATGGACATTACCGATGAAACCATCAAGGAACAAAACCTAACCTGTCTTATGATTACCCACCACCTAGAAGATGCATTGAAGTATGGAAACCGCCTATTGGTACTACACCAAGGAAAGATTTCATACGACATCTCAGGTGAAGAAAAGCAAAAACTAACCAAAGAAGAACTACTTACATTCTTCAACGATATTCAATAAAAAAGAAGGCATCAATCGGTGCCTTCTTTTTGTTTTGCTTATTTTTCGTAAATTTTGACAAGGCCTTGGGTTCCGTCATCACCTAATTGATAATCGTTAACCATCTTGTCGTATAATTGTTTAGCTAATTTTGTAGCTGGTAAATCAATGTGCATTTCTTCAGCACCTTGAAGAGCGATTCGTAAGTCCTTCAAGAAGTGCTTAGCTGAAAAGCCTGGCTTAAAGTCACCCTTCAACACACGAGGACCGTAGTTGTCTAGACTCCAGTTGTCAGCACTACCACTTGAGACGGTGTCCATCATGGAAGCTAAGTCCAATCCGGCTGCCTTACCGTATTCGTACATTTCAACCATTCCAGTCATTGTACCAGCAATCATGATTTGGTTTGCCATCTTGGTATGTTGACCCTTGCCGGCACCGCCAAATAGTTTTACTTGGCCGCCCATAGTATCTAGAATTGGTTTGACCTTATCAAAGGTTTCTTGATTACCACCGACCATGATGGTTAAGGTACCATTCTTGGCACCGACGTCACCACCGGATACTGGTGCATCCAATGTTTCGATACCCTTCTTTTGTCCTTCAGCAAAGATTTCTTCGTCTAATTTTGGTGTTGAAGTAGTTGAATCAATCAAGATAGTGTCTGAATCTGCACCCTTAAATAATCCGTTATCACCAAAGTAAATTTCTTTTACATCATCAGGGAAACCAGCAATTGTGATCACAACATCTGAAGATTGAGCAATTTGTTCAGGCGTATCTAACCACTTAGCTCCGTTATCGATTACGCTTTGTGCGTGCGCCTTGGTACGGTTAAATACGTTTACCTCATATCCTGCTTTCAATAAAATATTAATCATTGAGGAACCCATTACACCGGTTCCGATAAATCCAATTGTCATGTTTCATCCCTCCTTAAATAAAACACTATAGCTATTTATCGATATCTTCAAACATTTAGCTTAATTCCTATCAGGTCCAATATTTGTTATAATAGATATGTAAATTTTTTCCGAATGGAGGATTATTATTATGAATAATGGTGACAATGACAACCGTATTCGTAAATATACTTTCGATGATACATTTATGAACTCCGAAAATAATCAGTCAAATTCAAATCACATTTGGCCAATTATTATCTTTATCGTCGTTGTGGCAGCGCTAATCTTAGGCGGGGTAAAAGCCGTTACCTACTTCACTAGCAGCCATGACAATCAAACCACTAAGATGACTCAATCAAGTAATCAAAGTAGTTCAAGTATGGATGAATCAAACACATCCGAACAAAGTAAGAATAACCAAACTAAGAGTAACTCATCAAACCAATCAAAGAAGAAAACTATGTTTGATGGTACTCACATCTTTAGTTCCGTTGCTGATGCGCAAAACTACGCTAAGGCAACGCAAAGTCAGTGGATCCAGGCTGGTTATCAAACCTATACTGTTTCAGCCGATTCACAAGGTTATTACATCTTAAAATTCGTTAGATAGGAGGAATATTCATGAAAGTAAACGTTAAGTTAGACAACAACCGTCTACCCGACAAGTACACTCGTCATGCGGCTGAGGAATTTAAGCAAAACGATTTTCCAATCGTATCATTTCCCTTCTCAATTGAGAATGTTCCTGCCGACACCAAGGAAATCGCCTTTGCGCTAACCGATTTAGATTCAATTCCCGTATGTGGTTTTGAATGGATTCACTGGTTAGTCGCTGGACTAGATGGTAAGGACGTGGTTGTTCCTGAAAACGCCAGTCAAGAAAATCCATTACATTGGACTCAAGGTAACAACAGTTCAGCCGGTCACATCTATAACCTAGGTGATCAACCTATTAGTCATAAGTACATGGGCCCTAAACCACCAAGTGGTGTTCATGACTACACATTGACAGTTTATGCGTTAGACCAAAAACTAAACTTCAAGGATGGCTTCTGGTACAACGAACTACTTCATAACATTGATGGTCACATTATCGAACAAGTAAAAGTCGATTTGCCTGTTGAAAACTAATAAAAAAGCGCTGCCGATTTGGCAACGCTTTTTATTTTTATAGTCGAGCAATTCGTTGGGCTTCGTCTTCTAGTCTAAAACACAAGTCTAATGCGTCTTTTCTGAAGTCCTCAACAAAGCTTTCTCCATTTGATTTAAATTCAGCAATTTGACGACCACTGATACCGGTAACTGTGAAAGTTACTCCATCATCAGCAAGCTTAGAAGTGTCGTAGTGACCTTCTTCTGCTTCTTCTAGGTAATCTTGGAATAAATCTGCAACCGCTTGGAAAATTACTTCTTCTTCGGTTACCTTATGTCCGTCGATTAACATACGAGCCATCTTTAATTTTACTTCGTCCATGTTTTCTGGAATTAATTCACTCATTATTAACACCATCCTTAGCTATTATTTTATCATAATCCATAATCATTTTTAGAAAATAATGCGTTAAAAATGAAATCACTTTTTCAATCATGTTATTATCTTATTATAAAGGAGTGTTCGAAATGAAAATCGGAATTATCGGTGCAGGCCCTCGTGGTCTGTTAATGCTTAACAATTTGATTCAAAACTTTGAATCATCTGATCATGACAATTTAACAATTCATCTTTTCGACCGTGCCGTTGCAGGTGGCCGTGTCTGGAAAGTCAAACAACCAATTAGTCTAATTATGAATACCCCTGCCAATGAACTTTCATTATTCGATGATGGACAAGAAGACGCACTAAGTGTCTCAGAATGGTGCCAATCAGATATCTCAAACAAATTTATCAACAGTCTCGATGTTGATAACAAAGACGAGTTACTAACAGCTGTTGATAAGATTAACGACAGAAGTTACGTGCCTCGTGCCATTTGCGGTGCATACTGCCAATGGTTCTTCCAACAACTAGTTGAACAAATCAAGGACTACGACAACATCAAATTGGCTGTTCACTTCAACCAAAATGTGGATAACGTCGAAAAGGTCAAGGATGATTCTTTCGTCGTATCTGTGGGTGATGTGGATTACCCTGTTGATAAGCTAGTATTCAGTCTAGGTCAACAAGAAAACAAGTTAACCAAAGACCAAGAATCACTGCAAAAATACGCTAAGGACTACGGTCTAACCTACATTCTACCCGGTGAAGCTGATGAGGCAGACTTATCAACAATCACCAGTAATCAAAATGTGATTATCCGTGGAATGGGTCTTAGTTTTAATGACTTCGTATCCCGTCTAACCGAAGGTCGCGGTGGATACTTTACCGACAACGGTGACGACACCTTAACCTACCACGCATCAGGTGATGAACCTACTATTTACGCTGGTTCTAGACGTGGGGTACCTTACTATCCTAAGGCAATTAGCCAAAAGGCATTCAATGAAAACTATCCAGCAGTCTTTCTAACCAACGAAAATGTGGATAAACATCTAAAGGATGGTCACATCTCCTTTGAAGATTTCCACATGTTATTAAGATTGGACATCGAATATCGTTACTACAGCTTCTTATTCAGTCTTCAACATCCCGAAATTGATGTTGAAGACTTCCAAAAGAAGTTCAGAGAAACTTACAACCACAACGCTTTAATCGGTAGTTACCACCTACAAACTGAAGAAGTCTTTGATTGGGATAAGATTTTAAACCCAGTTGCTGGTGTAAAGATATCCACACTGGATAACTATCAAAAACACATCAAGACTTGGTTAAAAGAAATGATTGACGACGCCCTACTAGGCTCTAAGACCGGTCCTGTCATCGGTTCACTAGAAATGCTACGTGATCTTCGTGACAACATCCGTTACGTCTTATCCAATCACTTATTCACAAACGATGATTTAGTGCACAAGTACCTAGGACGTTTCTCTTCTGACATGAAGTTCCTATCCCAAGGTGCTCCAGCCGTTCGAAGCCAAGAAATCCTAGCATTGATGGATGCTGGTATCGTCAAGATTATCGGTCCTCAAATGCAAGTCATCGGTGCCAACCACAAGTTCATCACCCGTTCAGCATTCTACGGTGAAGAAATTATCCACGGTGATGCTTTAATCGAAGCACGTACCAACGCTCCTGTTACCAAGGTTTCCGCAAACCCTGTTATCACTAGCATGATGGACAAAGGCTTAATCAAGCCACTTCCAATCACCTTATCTGATGGTGAAACAGTGGATAACTCATCTGTGGATATCGACATTAAGACTGACCAAGTGGTCGGCCAACCAAACTTATACACATGGGGATTAAATACCGAAGGATTATACTTCGTTACCTCAGCCATCCCTCGTCCAGGTGTGAATGATTCAATCTTACTCGCCGGAGACGATATCGCAAAAGGGCTATTAGACATCCCTGTTGAAAACCCAACCATTTACATGTAAACAAAAAAGCCATTCAATCGAATGGCTTTTTTATTTTAGTTCTTCTTTTCTATCGATAATGAACTTCGCAAAATGTTGGCTGGCGATTGGTAGTTCATCCTTATTCTTATAAACAATTGCGACCGGTCTAGTCACGTTGGGTTCGACTGGCTTGCTGACGATATTGAAATCGGTTCGACGGTAAACTAGTTCAGATAGGATGCTGACCCCTAGTCCTGCTTCGACCATCGCCATGATGGTGTAGTCATCTTGAATCTTATAGCGCACGTTGGGTTTAACACCGGCTTTTTTAAATGCTTCAAGCGGTTCACTGTAGCCACCACCCTCAACTAGGATGAATGGATCATCGGCGAGTGCTTCAATTGGCACAGCATCTGCGTTGGCGTATGGATGGTCAACGGGAATAAATGCATTCATGTTAGTGTTGTGGACAATTGTCTTATTAAAACCTTCTCCGTATTCAGCAGTCATGATGGCGAAATCAATTTGGTCGGTTTTCAACCAATCGATGATGGTTCCATAGTCACCCTGGTTTAAAACGAAATTAATCTGTGGATAAAGCGCCTTAAACTCTTTGAAGAGGTCTGGCAACCAGTAACAACTAACACTGGTAATTGCCCCGATTCTGACCGTTCCTGATTGAAGGCCATTGATGGCGTTGGCGGTGTCGATTAATCCACGGTATTGACGAAGCGCTTGTCTGATGTGTGGATAAAGTTTTTCCCCATCCGGTGTCAATTCCACCCCAGATCTGGAACGTTTTAGAATGTGCATGTTGAATTCCTTTTCCAGATTGGACATCATTTGACTGACGGAAGATTGGGTATACCCTAGTTGTTCTGCTGCTTTGGTGAAACTCTTATTCTGTAATACTGCTTCTAGTACAATAAATCGATTCATCTTATATCATCTTTTCTTATGTAAATATTGAATTTATTAATTTTACTTATGTTGGTACTCATTATATAGTTAATAGTACAAATAAACAAGAAAAGGTGTTGATATCTATGCAAATTTTTAAAAAGGAATCGGTTAGCAATTATTTAGAGGCCGATTCACGATTATCCAAGTCTTTGACCACTAAAGACTTAATTGGCTTGGGTATCGGTGCCGTGATTGGTACCGGAATTTTCATCCTTCCCGGCCATGAAGCTGCCAGTCATGCTGGTCCTGCCGTTGCGATTGCCTTTTTAATGGCAGCCATCGTTTCTGGATTAGTTGGTATGGCCTACGCTGAATTTTCATCAGCCATGCCAATAGCTGGATCTGCTTACTCATTTGGTTCCGTTGTTTACGGTGAAATTGTTGGTTGGATTTTGGGTTGGGCCTTAATCCTTGAATACTTCTTAGCAGTATCGGCTGAAGCGACCGGGTTTGCTGCTTACTTTAACAATAATATCTTAGCCGCCATCGGCATTCATTTACCAGCTGCGCTACAAGCTAGTCCAATGGAAGGTGGCGTGATTAACATCTCAGCCGTCGTGATTGTGGTAATCATCGCCGGAATTCTACTAATGGGTTCAGAAATGTCTAAACGAGTTGAAAACTTCGCCGTAATCGTCAAAGTCGCCATTATCATTATTTTCATCGTCATCGGTGCTTTCTACGTTAAGACAAGTAACTATATTCCTTTCTACCCTGCTCAATTCCACTCAACTCCATTTGGTATGGGTGGTATCTTCACAGCAGCTGCCACTGTCTTCTTTGCTTTCATCGGTTTTGATGCATTAGCTTCTAACTCCGCTGAAACCATTGACCCAGGTAAGAACGTTATCAAGGGAATCATCGGAACTGTGGTTTTCGCCGTCTTTCTATATGTCGCATTTTCAATGGTACTTACTGGAATCGTTAACTACAAGGAACTAAACGTTGACGATCCCGCCGCTTACGCTCTTCAAATCATTCACTTGTCAGCGTTTAACAAACTAATTACTATCGGTGCTTTGTTTGGAATCTTCACCGCCATGGTGACTATGTTCATCGGTGGTTCTCGCCTAGTATACGCACTTGGTAGAGACGGCCTTTTGCCTAAATTCATCGGTCGTGTTAACTCTAAGCACTCAGTACCAAAGAATGCGATTATCATCGCAACCATCGTTCAAGCTTTCTTTGCTGGTTTGGTTCCATTGACTCAACTAGCATCATTGATTAACGCCGGAACATTGATTGCATTCGCATTCATCTCATTTGGTGTTATTAAACTTCGTCGTAGAAAAGATATTAAAAACACAGGATTCAAGATGCCATGGTATCCATTCCTACCAATTGTAGCTGGTGTATTCAGCATCTTCTTTATCATCATGCTTCCAGACGTCACCAAGATTTCAGTTGGTATCTGGATTGTGATTGGATTTATCTTCTACTTCGTTTACGGAGTTCACCATTCTAAACTACAAAAACAAGACTAAACAAAAAGACCAAGTCGAATCGACTTGGTCTTTTTTTATTTTTTATCTCGTGTTGTTAAGACAACCACGAATTGAATAATCATAATTATTAATAAGAATAATAATGCGACCGCAAACCCAATCGTAGCACTACCCAAGTTTAGGTTGTCCACCTTGGTAATGATGGTAGCGACAATCACCGTTCCGATTGCACCGGCAAACTGTTGGATCGTAGTTAGGATTGCATTTCCATCGGCTTGAATCTCGTTTTGTAAGAAACTCAACGCCTTGGTCATAATATTCCCATATGACAAACCAATTCCAATCATGATTAGTGAATACAATGCTAAAAACATGCCATCACTAATGTGACTTGATGTAAACGTTAAAATCAACAATGAAATGATGATAAGTCCAGATCCAGAAAGAATTGGTTTCTTGGCACCTAGTTTATCAAGCAATGCACCAGATAATGGTGAAATAATTGCGCCCAAAATGGCACCAGGTAGCAGGATTAAACCAGCAACACTAGATGAACTATGGTTAATGATTTGCACATAGTTTGGTACTATAAAAGCAAGGCCCAAGATAATTAATTGGTTAATGAAGAATGCTAATAGATACTTAGAATAAGCACCATTCTTCAAGATATTAACGTTTAATAATGGTTGGTGTTTTCTTGATTGGGTTCTTATGAAAATTACCAATGAAATGATACCAATCAAGATTGGCAATAGTGTGTTCACACTAATAATGTCAGCAGTACTGATGTTGCTGATTCCGATAATCAAACCAAAGAATGTAATCACTACTAAAATGAAGCCTCCATAGTCAAAACGATTCCTGGCTAAATCACCCTGATTAATCTTAGGAATTGAATAAATTCCCAATGCCAAAGCAATCAATAGTATTGGAATTAAGAAAATAAAAATATAACGCCATCCCAGCGTATTTACGATAACTCCTCCAAAGGTTGGCCCGATGGCAGAGGCAGCCGCTGTGATTAACGATCCCACTCCCATCATAAAACCTAGTCGACTTACAGGAACATTATCCAAAATGATGTTAAACATCAATGGTAAAGCGATCCCGGTTCCAATTCCTTGGATGATTCGACCTAACAATATAAACGCAAAGGATGGTGCGGTGGCATCAACAATTAAACCAATCAAAAACATAATCCCGGAAAATACAAATAGTGATTTAACGGTATAACGTTCCTTTAAAAACTTAGAGATTGGAATAACACTTGATAAGACCAGTAGATAACTAGTTGTTATCCATTGAACCACATTTAAACCAATGTGGAATTCATTAATCAAGGTTGGGAAAGTGATGTTCATGGAAGTCTCAACAGTGACCCCACCAAACGTCATTACCCCAACGGCTAAAATCGATAATAATACACTTCTAGAAATTCTATCTTTCATTAAATAATCATTATATTTCTTCTCCTATAAAATTTGTATAAATGATAACGATTAAAAAGTATAATGGAAAAATTATAAAAAAGCAAACTTATGACGAAAAAAAGCCCTGGATTAAATCCAGCGGCTTTTTATTATTCGTTATAAATAAATGAATTATCAGGAATACGGATTAGAGTATAACTCTTGAACTGACGTCCAGCGTGTAATCCGATTCCATTCCAAAAACTGTCTTTATACGTAACGGTTACGTCGGCAACCCACGCTCTTTGGTATTTTTTGTCTAGCGTCTTAGCTTCATTATCATTCCATCTAACCGCTGACTTTTGAACATTAATTTCGCTATTAGTACCGACTAGCACACTTGATGCTGAACTTGATACTGATAGACGTTGTCCATTAACCAAATATGAGTAAGACTGATTCAAAGATGAATTATTCCCACTTTTGACCTTCACATAGTAAGAGCTGTTACCATTGGTATCCAAAATTAATGGCTTGAAGTCACGTGTTGTGACAACGTTTGATCCATTAACGTTTGGATAGAATGTCTCAAAAGACATGAATCCAATCCCAGCAAATAACACGACGATTTGTGCAACCGTCTTTAAATGGTGAGTTAATGAAAAGTCGTAGTGCCCATTTATGATTAGTCTACTTCTTCTTACCCCGATGTTATGAATAATAAAAATTGCATAAATAACCAAAATTATCCAAAGAAGTAGGCCAACTATATTCCAGGCCGATTCCATAAATCTTCTCCTTTATACTAGTAATCAAAGATACTTTACTATTCTACACTATTTTGGAAAAAATACAAAATTCTTATGCTAACTATTATTATTTCAATGCTGAATCGTGGTTATTAACCAGTTTTATCAATTTCGCAGTATCGGAAAATTCGGCATAATCGTTAACCACGACGGTGATAACTCGATCTTTTCCTGGTTGTTGAGCTGTCGAAACTAGGCATAATCCAGCGGCAACAGTATATCCTGTCTTTAATCCATCGACATGCAAACTTTCATCGTAGAATGGTCTACCGGGTAGTAAACTATTTTCATTAAATAAAGTTTGACCGTCAACTTTTTCATATACTTGTTTGGCGTCATCGATTGCCTTTGGATAAATTGATAGGACGTGGTCGGCAATGATTGCGATACTCTTAGCTGAGATCATGTTGGCATCGTCCTCGCCACCAACTTGAGCATAACCAAATTTAGCTAAGTCACTATTTTCTAGTCCTGATGATGACACAAAATTAGCGTCTAGATGCCATGCCTTGGCTTGTTCATTCATCATCTTGATGAACTTAACGTTAGAGCCTGCCACCCATTGACCCAATGCAATTGCCGCATTGTTGGATGATTGGACTAAAGCGGCCTTATATAAATCTCTGACGGTGTACTTGTGGCCGTCCTTGAACTTAAATCCACCTAGTTCAACGTCGTCACCTAGTTTCTTTAGTCCCTTGTTACTGGTGTCGACTACTTGATTCCAGCCGTTGGTATTTTCGGCCTTTTGAATCGTTAGATATAAGGTCATTAGTTTGGCTAATGATGCGACCTTAATCTTCTTGTCCCCGTTTTGGGAATAAACTACCTTATTCTTGGTAGCATCCAATGCCACAGCAGCACTCGCATTCTTTACTTTATCCTGTGACACCTTAATTAAGTCGGTCTTATAAGTTTGTTGATCTTGTTGGTAGTCTGGTTGATAACCATGTTTTGCATTTGTAATTTTGGTGTATTCTTCGCGAATAAATGAGAATGGATTACTGAATTGTTCGTAAGCTCCTAATCCAATCGCCGCGACGAATATTATTGTTAGTCTTTTCACTGATTTCTTCATTCATTTTTACTTCCATTTATCATAATTTCACTATCTAAAGTTACCACGAAATCGCCGTTACGACAAGGTATTCAGTTTTTTAAAAATGTTAATAAAAATATAAGCATTGAATTTAAATTTAATCAATAGTATAGTTAATTTAAATTGATAATTAATGTTTGGGGTGCCGGAATTCGGCTGAGATTCATACCCATAGTACCTGATTCAGGATAATCCCTGCGAAGGAAAACAACCCTTTTATTTTTAATGCTTTACAAATTATAAAAATAAATTGGACTCCAAACACGTGTTGTTTGGGGTCCTTTTTTTCTGGAGGAAACTATGAAAAACACATGGTCACTTAGAAACATCATTTTACTTACATTAATCTCAATTATCTGTGGAATTATCTTTTTTGCCACAGGTTTTCTATACAACGCAGTAAGTCTTGCACTTACTCCTTATGGTCTAGCACCTCTTGCTAACGATTTACTACTTGGTCTTTGGGTAATGGCAGCTCCACTTGCTGGTTTTATCTTCAAACGTCCAGGTGCTCCATTACTAGCTGAGGTAATCGGTGCCATCGTTGAAATGTTCTTAGGTGGACAATGGGGTGTTGAAACCATCATCTCTGGTATTGAACAAGGTATCGCAACTGAATTAGGTTTCGTTGCTACTAAATACAAGCACTTCGATTGGTTAGGTGTATTCGCTACTACCATCTCAACTACTGTCATCACATTTATCTATGACTGGTTCAAGAGTGGTTACAATGCTTATGCCATCAACATGCTAATCATCTTATTCATCGCAAGATTCATTTCAATCTTCATCTTTGGTGGCGTGTTATCAAAACTAATCGCCAACATGTTAGAAAAGAGTCACGTTATCAAATAATAGGAGTGTCACTTTTTGAATAACTTATCAATTAACAATTTGACATACCAATATACTGGTAGTTCGAAGCCGACTTTTAAAGGGGTTAGCCTGGATTTCGAATCTAATCAAATGGCATTGATATACAGTCCTTCTGGGTCTGGTAAATCAACGCTTTTGAAAACAATCGCAGGATTTTATCCACAATATAACGACGGTACAATCGACGGCGTTATCAATTTTAATCACCAAAACATCGCTGAATTTTCAGAATGGAAATTACGCCAAACCATTTCCATGATGTTCCAAGATCCAATGCAACAATTTTGTATGGCTACCGTGGAAGATGAATTCATCTTCACACTAGAAAATCTTCAAGTTGAACCTGATAAAATGGATCAAATTATGGAAGATGCCCTTTCTTTCACCAATACCAATGAGTTAAGAAAGCGCGAATTCAAGACTCTTTCCGGTGGTGAAAAACAAAAGGTTGCACTAAGTATCATCGTAGCAATTAACGCTCCTGTTATTCTATTGGATGAACCATTTGCCAATGTCGATATCAAGTCTCGTCTGGAACTGATTAGTCTATTGAGCCAGCTAAAGGAATCAGGCAAGATTGTCATCGGTATCGATCACGACCTTATGGGCTACGAAAATCAAATCGACCAGTTAATTGGTTTCGATGAAGACAACACAACGTTTAAGCCTTTAGATGATGCGGCGGCCAAAGAATTGTTCAATCAATTCAATGATTCCACAAATCGTCCACTATCAAACGAAGTTGTTGGAGAACCAATTATTAACTGTGCAGATTTATCAATTGCCAACTACGACATGCAATTAATCAATCATTTAGATTTAGACTTGATGAAACAAAAAACGACCTTAATTACCGGTCCCAACGGATGTGGTAAATCAAGTCTGTTCAAAACATTTATCAAGCAACATGATTTTGATGGAGAAATTAATTTAAACCACAAATCAATTCGTAAAATCCGTTTAAACAAGTACTTACAAAGTGTTGGAATGATTTTCCAAGAATCAACCAAGCAATTCATTAAAATCACCGTCGACGACGAACTAGAACTATCCAAGAAGAATGCATTCAACAACTGGTTGGACGAAGACCAAATCGCTGAATACACTTGCAAACTCGGTCTAGATGATCTATCTGATCGTGTCATCTACTCTTTAAGTGATGGCCAAAAGAAACGACTACAAATCCTAAGCATGGTCATGATGGGGCACTCACTTCTTCTTTTAGACGAACCTTTTAATGGTATCAACATTGAATATGTTACCGTTGTCGTTGATTTATTGAATCACGCAAAGGATAAGGGTCAAACACAACTACTAATCTCTCATCAAACTCATGGTCTAGAGAACCTAGTTGATTATCATTTAGCATTTGATGATCACAAACTAACTTATCAGGAGGCCTTTTAATGAATCCCGTATTAAAACTACTGATGATGTTAGTGATTGCCTTGGAGATTTCATTTACAACATCAGTTAGACTAAACCTAGTTATCTTCGTTGTTAGTCTAATCTATCTAATCTTCTTCGCTTCATTTAAGCGAATTCTATACTTATTATTCGTCACTTTAATTCCTGCGGTCGGAATCTATTTCGCCCAAAAGATAAATGGCGACTATCAATACGGTATCTTATTGGTGACTCGTCTATACGCGTTTGTCACACTGGGTGGAACTTACACATGTAAGACCTCCATCGAGGATTTGGCTGGTAGTCTGGAACAAAACTTTCACGTACCCAGCAAGTTTGCCTACGGAGTAATGGGCGCCTTTAACTTGATTGAAACCATCAAACAAGAGATTGTCGACATCAAGTTATCCGCTAAAATGAGAAACGTGCATCTATCCTATGTTTCTCCAACCCTTTACTTCAAGTCAATCCTAGCTGCCATGAACTGGTCCACCCTACTAGCTCAAGGAATGAATTCACATTTATTCGTTGAAGGAAACAGCCGAACCCATTTCAAAAAGATCACAATCAAAGCAACCGATTATCTAATCTTCGTTGTTGTGGTTGTCGCTATCCAAATTATCCTAATTTTTTAGACTTTATTTTTCTTCTTATACTAAAATAAGTTATAATGTAGTTGTCGGATGGATTTTGTTAGGAGGGTTCTTATGAATCGTAAATTGAATAAGATTGCTGAAGAAATTGTTACTTATCAAAAGAATAATGATATGCCAGATACATTATTGGCTTATAACCTACATTTTAGTGTAGAGGAATTGCATGACATTAAGAGCATGCGCAGATCCCCAAATCAAGATGAAGTAGATATTATCAAACAAAAATTAGGCTAAGCAAAAAAGGAACCCGAAATATCGGGTTCCTTTTTTTATTACATATCGCCTTTTCTTCTTAGACGTTGTTCATCTAAATAAGCATAGATGTATTCAAAACCAACTTCAACGATGTCATTTAACGGAATCTTTTGTCCGTAAATGAAGAAGTTGACTGTTTCATCCAATAGACTGAACTTCATTGATTCGGGGCCAATCTTTTCCGGGTAACCTAAGAAGTTACTACCGGACTTCAATTGTAAACGAATCAATTGATGCTTGTTCATTGATTGCGTCAAGATAGCATTTAAATTATCTTCGGTACTGTCGAATTCTCTTGAATCGTTTAATACCGGTTGTGATGCATTATGATCAGCAATGTTTTGGTCCTTCATTAATTGAACCAATTCAAGGTAGTCGTTGCCAACGGTGACTCGTTGGATGCCATTCATTCGAATGAAGACATAGCCACCAAATTGACCAGACATGTCGACCACCTTCAGGATGGCACCACTGTCGTTTAACATGATGACCTCCCCGACATAGAAGAAGTGGTCATTGTATCTACAACGTACTTCGACTAGGTTGTGATGATGGAATGAATCGTTCAACAAATCGATGATGTTGTTGATTGATTCGGCGGTCTTGGCAATGTTTTGCTCTTTGACCTTGCCCATTACTTTGCTCATGACACTTAGTTCACGACCTTGGAATTCAATAATCATGCTTTGGTTAAAGCCCATGGTGACCAATTCATTTTGCATGAAGTCAAACTTGTTAATGCGTAAGAACTTAAAGGAATCATTGCTGATTTTCTTAACCATCCCTGTGTAGAAACGTTCCGCTTCATTGTCGTGAATTAGGATAACCTCTTGGTTTAAGTATGCTTGAATTAAAATTTGTGGGAACAAGTTGTTATTGGAATCAAAGTGTAATTCGCTGGGTTTGGATTCCATTAATCCTTCATCCTTGGCGATTAACATTTTTTCTTTGATGCTGTCTAGGTCTTCACTTTGACGTTCCACACTCTCGATGATGGCGGTCTTCATAGCGACGTATCCATCGGCCAAACCGCTTGATTCGTATGTGGCAATGATGACCTCTTCATCGTTATAAGTTTGAATATAGCCGGTATAGAAAATATCACCTGTATTTAGGTAGATATTCACCAGTTGTTTCTTGCTCATTGCTGCATTTAAATCTGCAATGATAGAGTTCATAAACATCCCTCACTCTATGATATTGCGTTACTCATAAATCTAGCTAACTCTTCACCAGACTTGTGCGCACTTAACGCAATGATTAATTTAATACGTGCTTTTTGTCCGTTTAGACCGTGACAGAATTCTAAGCCCATTTCTTCCAGTTGGATTCCTCCACCTTCGTAGGCGTAAATGTCTTGGGCAACCCCACTTAGACATCTGGAAACCAAAATGACAGGAATATTTCTGTCGACTAAACGTTTTACTGAATCTAATGTTTCAGGAGGTAGGTTACCAGCACCTAGTCCCTCGATTACTAGACCATTAGTTTGATCATTATCTAAAGCGTCAAACAAGGTGCCGTCCATTCCGGCAAAGGCCTTGATTAAGTAAACGTGATCAACTAGAGAATCAACGTCGACGACTTCACTTTGGATTAGTTCTTGGTAAAATGTTGGTTCATGCTTAGAAATAATTCCGATTGGACCAAATGTTGGTGTTCTAAAAGTCGCCACGTTAGTAGTGTGGGTCTTAGTAACGTATCTGGCGGTGTGAATTTCATCGTTCATTGCCACCAAGACACCCTTGTTCTTAGCTTGTGGGCTAGCAGCGGTTGCTGCAGCGTTCAATAGGTTGTATAGACCATCTGAACCAATTTCGTTTGATGAACGCATGGCACCAGTTACGACGACTGGAAAATCGTTGGCCAAAGTTAAGTCCAAGAAGTATGCAGTTTCTTCTAGGGTATCGGTACCATGGGTAACTACGACACCGTCGTATCCTTGCTTTCTTGCTTCCTTAATTCGATTAGCGATTTCAAGCATTCTATCAGGGGTCATATGTGGAGATGGTAAGTTAAAAATCTCCTCATTTGTAATATCGATTCCTTGATCTAATAAATTATCTTGTTGATTAGCGATTGGATTTTGTTCATTTTGAACAACTTCCCCGCTTTCGTCTTGAGACATTGAAATAGTTCCACCGGTGTGAATTGCTAAAATATGCTTCAAGATTATTCCCCCCTCGTATCTATCAAATAGTACTTTCCATTGTACCTTATAATTGTGAAACTGAACAATTATATTCATTATAAGGATTGCTTTTTTCGCAAAATTCGTCTAATATTGAATTTACAAAATTAAATCAGTTATTGCCTATATATTTACCATAATAAGGTTGGTAAGTTTCTACCCGGAACCGTAAAGTTCGGACTATAAGCAAAAAGATGAAGGTCTCTTTGCTTTTTCTAGCATTGAGGCTTTTTTATTTTTCAGGGTAATAATTAAATATTAGGAGGAATTTTGTTTGGATAATCATGAAAGCAATTTGCAACAGGTATCTCAATTCAAGGCTGCCATTTTAGGTTTCCAACACTTGTTAGCAATGTATTCAGGTGACGTTATCGTTCCATTGCTAATCGGTGCTTTCTTACACTTCAATGCAGCTCAAATGACTTACCTGGTTTCTGCAGATATTTTTATGTGTGGGATTGCCACACTACTACAACTTAAGAAGACCCCACTTACTGGGATTGGTCTTCCCGTTGTATTGGGATGTGCGGTACAAGTTATTACACCACTTGAAACTATCGGTGGTACTTTAGGTGTCGCATATATTTATGGAGCTATTATTTGTTCTGGTTTATTCGTATTTCTAATCTCAGGGCTTTTCGCAAAACTACGTAAGTTCTTTCCACCAGTGGTTACTGGTTCACTAATTACCATCATTGGTTTCTCATTAGTACCAGTTGCCGTTCAAAACTTGGGTGGTGGAAATGCTTCAGCTAAGAACTTCGCTGACCCTCACGATTTAATCGTCGGTCTAATTACCATGGCCGTTATTATCTTGATTAACATCTTTGGAAAGGGTTTCTTCAGATCAATCTCTGTATTGGTTGGGATGGTAGTCGGAACCGTGATTGCTTATGCACTTGGCATGATTTCATTTGCTTCAGTCGCACAAGCAAGCTGGTTTCACTTCCCACAACCTTTCTACTTCGGTACACCACACTTTAGTTGGTCAGCTATTCTAACCATGATTTTAGTATCACTTACTACCATGGTGGAATCAACCGGTGTCTTCTTGGCACTGGGTGATTTAACTGGTCGTAAGCTAAGCGAAAAAGACCTAGCTAACGGTTACCGTGCTGAAGGTATCGCCGCTATGCTTGGTGGTGTCTTCAACACCTTCCCATACTCAACTTTCTCAGAAAACGTTGGTGTGGTTCAATTATCAGGTATTAAGACTAAACGCCCAATTTACTACGCCGGATTATTCCTATTAATCTTAGGTCTACTTCCTAAGGCAGGTGCTGTGGCAACAGTAATTCCAAGTTCAGTGCTTGGTGGTGCTATGGTCGTAATGTTTGGTATGGTTGGGGTTCAAGGTATCCGTATTCTACAAAACGTTGACTTCAGCAAGAATGCAAACCTATTAATCGTTGCCCTATCAGTTGGTACTGGGATTGGTGTAACAGTTTATCCACAAATCTTCAGATCACTTCCACAAGCTGCTCAAATCATCTTAGACAACGGTATCGTTGTTGGTGGTTTCCTAGCCGTCCTATTAAGTTTCTTATTCAGCTTAACTGGTCAAATTGAATTGGAAGACTAATCAATGTAAAATGATAACCATCATGTATAATATGCATGATGGTTATTTTTTTGGAGGCAATTATGGATAATAACGAAAGATTTTACGAACCCAAAAACTCAAAAGACGCGATGCGTTTTATCGAACGCCTATTCAACTCATACAAGGACTCTCCTTTGACCCAATCACTATTGGTCTACCACCAAAAGTTGATCAATCAATTGAGAGATAATATCGAACCAGCTGCTAAGACCGAAGGCATTGAAAGCCGCGTTAAAGCAGCGCAAAACATGCAACGCATCATGGCTGACTGGGTTCAAATCAAGATGGCCGGCAAGCCTTATAACGGTCGTATGCACCACTTTGATTTCCAACCAGACTCAGCCCAACAAAAGTTCAAGCGAAACAACATCAAACTTTCAAATAACGGTGGTCACCAATCAAGTCGCCACTAAAAAAAGTCGCTTTTACAAGCGACTTTTTTATTTACTCTTTTTGCTTCTCATACATAACAAGATGTAGCAAAGAATTCCGGCAACGATAAAGATGAAACCATCTGTAACCGCCACGCTATCAATACCTCGATAAAAGGCATTGTGCACGATAGATAACAACGATGAGTTGTACATCTTTTCAGCGATTTCACTCCCCGAAAATGG
Organism: Apilactobacillus kunkeei; assembly: GCF_001421115.1. GTDB lineage: Bacteria > Bacillota > Bacilli > Lactobacillales > Lactobacillaceae > Apilactobacillus > Apilactobacillus kunkeei_F. The sequence continues at coordinate 157,714 of NZ_JXCW01000005.1, forward strand.
TCCAGCGTTTTGGAACACGTGCATCAAGGAATCACCCATCTTAGATGTAACTAAGTGATCGTTGTAGCTATCGGTCAAGGCTAATCCTAATACGACAAGTCCCAGACTAGTCCCGAATTGTTTACCGACGTTTAGTAATCCAGATGTCATCCCAATTTCCTTTGGTTCAACGGAACTAACGGCAATGTTAGATGATAGTGGATTAACAAATGCATTGGCCAAACCTAGGGTGACAAAGGTAGGAATCAAACCGTACCAGTGGTTTTGGTTACCCAAGAAGACTGGTAGAACGAACATTCCGACACCGGCTAGAATTAATACGAAACTGATGATTAGTCCCGGATTAATCTTAGTGGCAATCTTTCCTGAGATGGGGCCAATCACAAGTGAAAAGGCACTAATTAACATTAGTTGCGCCCCACTTTGTAGTGCGGAATATCCCATGTAGTTTTGTGATAACACGATGATGTAACTAAATGCTGCATAGATGGCAATTCCCAATGTTAAATTGGAAATGGCACTTCCAACTACCTGTCTGTTTTTAAGCAAACTAAGATCTAGCATTGGACTTGAAAAGTGCTTTTCCCAAACGGCAAAAATCGCGATTAGAATAACACCAGCAGCCAATAAGGCAAATACGTGCATATCGAACCAAGAGTAACCATAGTGGGTTTCTTTTTGAATTAAACCTAAAATAATGCAGAACATAAAGGCAAATGATAATAGCATTCCAATAAAATCAATTTTGCCACTATTGAATGTCTTGGAAGTTGGAATGTATCTAACACTCATGAATAGTGCGATCACTCCGATTGGGATATTCATCCAAAAGATGGATTCCCAACTAAAGAAGCTAAGTAGAATTCCCCCGAACAATGGGCCAAGTGCGGTGGATAGTCCAGCGACACTTCCCCAGATTCCAAGAGCTAGTCCTCTTGATGGGCCTTCAAAGATGTCAGCAATGATACTCATAGAAAGACTAAGCATTCCGGCACCACCGATTCCTTGAATACCACGGAAGATGATTAACCAAGTAATATTTGGTGCGACACTACATGCTAGTGAGAAAGCAGAGAATAGTACCAAACTAATGATAAAAATGCGTTTTCTCCCTATTAAGTCCCCTAACTTAGAAATTAGGAACAACACGGCCGCAAACATTAATGTATAAGCATTAATGACCCATTGTAACTGACTAAAACTACTGTTAAAGCTAGTCTGAATGGTTGGTAGAGCAACGTTTACAACGGTCACGTCCAATAGACCCATAAAGAAACCTAGACAGACTGCGACCAATGCAAACCATTTATTTCGACTTTGCATAACAAGTCTCCTTCGTATAGTATTTCCTTCGCGCCTATCTAACGCGAGCCCACCTGTCGATATGCCTATCGATTGTTCCCGCCGAGGAATACTATACTGTTTTAACTAATATAATATATTACCGTATTATTATATTTTAGACTAGTAAAAGCTATTTGCTAGCAACTTGTTCCACCTATTTGTATAATAATCTTCTATTAAAGATTAGGTGGTGGATTGATGAATTACGATAAATACTTGGATGATTTAAACTACGAAGATGCCGATACTGTCTTAGGTAGTGTCATGAGTGCGGCTGGTTTTCCAAAAATCGACAACATTGAGGATGCCTGTGACGTCGCCTATCTATCAGGAAACGAGTCCGATTGCAAAATCATCGAACAGCACCAACCCATGTTTTATAACACCTTAGAACACCGTCTCGTGAACAAACAAGACGTTATCAACATCATTAACCAACTAAACACAAACAAAAAGTGAAACCAAAAAATGATTTCACTTTTTATCTGATATGGTTTTAATTTTATTTCAATAAGTGATAATCTATCAGTTGTAGACAGCTAAAGGAGGGATGGAAATGAAACTACTATTAGGTGAATTTATCGGAACCTACATAATGTTATCCTTGGGATTAGTAACCAGTGTTATCATTAACTACTTCTTATTCCCCAAAGGACAAAACCGTTTTATTACCGGCTTTTACTGGGGTATCAGTATCCTGCTTCCATCCCTGCTAACGACTTTCTTCTTTGGAACCGCCGAATACAATCCGGTCGTCTCACTCACCCTAGCCGTTAACCACCAAATTCACTGGTGGCTAATGATTGGTGAAGTAATCACCCAAATCCTCGGTGCTTGGCTAGCATCACTAACCGTTAAGGCCGTTTGGTCAAAATGGTTGGCTAGTCTTCCCTTGAACTTGAACTTCTATGCGACCGTCCCTCGTGACGTCAATAATTGGAAGCGCAACTTCAAGTGGGAAATCATCGGGACCTTCTTGATTATCGTTAATACAGAAATGCAAAATGACATCAATGCCCAATGGTGGATCAAGACCTTATTCTCATCATTATTAATGATGATTATCATAAGTATCGTTGCTCCAATCACTGGGGCCGCATTTAACCCCACTCGTGATTTGGTTCCTCGTTTCTTCTTTTCTAGAACTTACGACAAACGTCTATCACAATGGAGATACGCGGTGGTCCCTTTCTTAGGACCTATCATTGGTGCCATTTTAGGAATTATCTTTTCAGTTGTCTTTAGTCATCTTGTTTACAAGTCATGATGGCAAATGCATTTTCACCGGTATGAACTGAAACAATTGATGAAGTATATTGAACTAATACGTTAACGTTTGGGAATTGTTCTTCCAGACGTTTTTTTAATGCCATCGCAAATTCGTCACTACCAGTGTAACTGATACCGATGAACTTGTAGTTGGTGTTAACGTTAGTTTCAAAGAATTGGTCTAACCACTTAGTAATGGTCTTCTTACCGCGACCCTTTAGTTGTAGCTTTAGGTCATCTGGTAGTAGTTGGAAGACAACGTGTAAGTTCATCATCTTTGAAATGATACCAGTTGCCTTGCTGATACGACCACCCTTTACTAGGTTTTCCAATGTACTTACACCGATGTATAGTTCGGAGTTTTCAATGTCGTGGTTCACGTGGTCGATGATTTGATCACGAGTGTAATCACCTGATTGAGCCATCTTAGCTGCTTCAACCACTAGGAAACCTAAACTTTGGTCGATGTAGTGAGTGTTAACCACTTTAACGTCTCCGTCAGCGATTTCACTAGCTTGGCTGGCGGCGTGAACAGTTCCACTTAATAAATCGGTCATGTGTAGTGACAAAACAGTGTCACCGTCCTTAGTTAGTTCGTTGTATACTTCAACGAATTGACCGATTGAAGGTTGACTGGTAGTAGGAAAGTCACCCTTTGGATTGTCTTTGATGTATTTAATTAGTTTTTGACCATCCATATCAATGCCATCTTGGTAAGCTTGAGTACCAATGTTGACGTTCAATGGAATTACTTTAATGTCGTACTTGTTAACAGTTTCTTCTGGAATTAGTGCTGTTGAATCCGTCACAATTTTAATCATGTTATATCTCCTCGAATTCTTATTCTACCTATATAATAACGGTATTTTGAATATTTTTCAGTAATTATTTATCTAAATTTAGATTTATTCTAGGAAATAAAAAAAGCCACCGTATAACCGGTAGCTTTTCATGATTATTTTTCATCAATTGCGGCTTGAATCTTACCTAATAGTAAGCGACAGATTGGGCCAACAATCACTAATTGTAGTGGTAATGCTAGGCATAGGTTTAAGATCCATGCACGACCATACATTGCCCATGTGATGTTTTCAAAACCAAAGGTAACGATGATACCAAATAGTGACATTAAGGTCACCATGCCAAGTACCATCATGGTTGAAATGCATAGCGCAATCTTAATTGGTGTTTGTTCCCATTCTGGTTTGAATATATAATTGAAAAAGATAGCTTTAACGAGTGGGCCAACCAACACTAAATCTAAGATGGCGGCAACTACTAATGCTAGTGGGTATCCCACTAATACTTCGACGATAAAACCGGCGTGAATTCCGCTGGCCATCGCGATGTTATATGCTTCCATAACGATAACCATAAGTCCGGCCATCATCCCTGTAAACATTAATTCTTCTTTAAATCCTCTAGGCATAATATACCCCTTTCTTTTATCTCTATTATTTAGCCTAGCACATCAAAAATTTTTTCATAAGTTACAATTCTGTTACAAATTACATATCAATGCTAAACGAAAGGAGGAACCATCTTGAATCGAATTGGAATCAGAGACCTAGTTGAGTTCACACTGAGAAGCGGTGACTTAAACGCCCGTTTGAATAGCTCCAATACCGCAAGAAAAGGCGCCCAAATTCACCGCAAACTCCAAAAGAGCAAGTACATGCACTTTGAAAGTGAATACTATCTGGATACCAAACTAAAGATCAATGACATCGACTTTCACGTCGAAGGTCGTGCCGACGGTGTCTTAATCGATGGTAAGGATGCCGAAATCGTAGAGATTAAGACGTCCGACGTCGAATTTAATGACTTACCGGCAAGCATCATGGCGCTCTACTGGGGCCAAGTGAAGGTCTACGCCTATTTCTTGATGCAAAAATTCGATGAGCTAGATGCGGTTAAACTAACTCTCACCTACGTTCAAACGCCCGATGAAATCATCACTGATAACGAAATCACCATCAGTCGAGATGAGGCCCAAAAGTTCTTCGATGACCTCATCAGCGAATACGAAGAATGGCTAAAGCTTAGAACCGATATTATTAAGGAAAGAAACAAGACCGCCAATCAAATGGCCTTTCCGTTTAAGGAATTTCGACACGGCCAACGCAACTTCTCCGCGGTCGTCTACAAGACGATTGCCAATCACAAGCACTTGTTTGCCCAAGCACCGACTGGAACCGGGAAGACGATTTCGACGCTCTTTCCCGCCGTTAAGTCGATGGGCCAAGAATTGTCTAATCGCATTTTTTACCTGACCGCTAAACAAAGTACGCGTATTGTTGCCAAGGAAGCAATGGACTTAATGATGGATAAAGGACTAAAGGCCAAGACCATCACATTAACCGCCAAGGAAAAGATTACCTTTGAAGCCGAAAAGGATTTGAAACCCGAAGATAACCCATACATGATTGGGTACTATGACCGTTTGAAACCAGCCATCAAGGACGTGTTGGAACATGTCGATCAAATCGACTTCGATGTCATTCAACAATACGCCGAGCAGTACAAGATTGACCCGTTTGAATTCTCACTCGACCTCAGTCAATTCTGTGACGTAATCATTTGTGACTACAACTACCTATTCGATCCACAGGTGCACCTCCAACGTTTCTTCACGGTCGAAGAGCCCGACAACATCTTTTTAATCGACGAAGCCCACAATCTGGTCAACCGTTCCCGTGACATGTACTCGGCGGCAATCTCCAACAAGGTGTTGCCCGACTTAATCAAGGCCACCAAGGACCAAGAGGACAACGAAAGACTGCATAAGGCATTGAAATCATTCCGTCGTTCATTCACATTAAACGTTAAGCCGCTGACCGAAAGTGACGAGGAATACGTCCACTTGGATAATCCGCCAAGTGCGTTTGTTAAACAGCTCAACAAGCTTTGCGACGTCATTTCCGATTGGCTCGGTAAGGACGAAAAGGATGAAGAGTTAAACAACGCGATTGTCGATTACTACTTCACCCTCCTTAGTTTTCAACGAATTGCCGAACTATACGACGACACGTTTAAGACCAGAATGTTTTACGACTGTGATCAAAACGTCATCATCAAACTATTTTGCATGGACCCCAGTCCGTTTATTGGTGAATCACTCAAGCTCGGTGGTAGTGCCGTCTTGTTCTCGGCCACCCTTTCACCAATGGACTACTATCAACGAGTCTTAGGGGACGAAGAAGACAGCTTAGTTTATGAAATCGATTCGCCGTTTAATCCAAACAACCAACAGGTGATTATTACCAACTACATTCAAACCACCTACGCCAAGCGAAAGAGTAGCATTCAACCAATTGTTGATACTATCAATGCCATGATTAACAGCAAGAGTGGTCATTACCTCATCTTCTTGCCCTCTAGTAAGTATCTAAACGATGTTGTCGAAGCGTTTGAAAAACAAAATCCAACCGTCGACGTCCTCGTGCAAGAAAGTGACATGAGTCCCGAGGAACGTCAATCATTCATCAATACGTTTAAACGTGATGACGATGACACGTTGGTTGGCTTTGCCCTACTGGGTGGCATCTTCTGTGAAGGAATCGACCTTAAGGGTAGTCACCTCATTGGTGTCGGGATAGTCTCGGTTGGCCTCCCAGGATTAAACCCGGAAAACGACCTAATCAAGTACTTCTTCGATGCCGAAAACGGTCATGGCTTTGACTTTGCCTACCAACTACCGGGATTAAACAATGTCTTTCAGGCCGCCGGTCGACTCATTCGAACCAACCAGGATGTCGGAAACGTCGTCTTAATGGATCAACGATTCAAACAAAATCGTTACCAAAAGTTATTCCCAAGAAATTGGCACCAGGGTCAGTTATCGACTGCGTTTAACATTAATCAGACCAAACAAAAATTGAATCACTTTTGGCAACAACACTAAAAAAAACTTACGGAAAATCCGTAAGTCTTTTTTTAATTAATTATTTTTCGCGTGCGACACAGACACCTTCTGGAACATGAACATCCTTTTGCACAACGGTTAACTTACCGCTGTTAGCATCGCGTTCGTATAAGGTAGCGTCGTTAGTGTTTTGGTTAATAACAACCATGAACTTTTCATCGCTACTGAAGTTAAAGTCACGTGGGAAGTCACCTTCAGTGCTTGCTAATTGAATTAGTTCGACCTTACCGTTGTCTTTAACCTCAAAGACGGCAATACTGTTGTTACCACGGTTTGAAACGTAGACAAACTTACCATCACTTGATAAACGGATGGCAGCGGCACCGTTGTGTTCAGTCCAGTCGTCTGGAATAGTGGCAACGATGTGGTCTAGGTGGAAGCTACCATCATTTTTATCGTAGTTCACAACGGCTAGCTTACTGCTTAATTCACCAACGATGAATGCAACGTGTTTTTGTTCGTCGAAGACAACGTGACGAGGACCAAAGCCGGCTTCCATCTTCAATGTAGAAACTTCGGTTAAGGCACCATCATCTGCGATGTCGTATACGTAAACCATGTCTTGGCCTAAGTCGACAACGGCTAAACGACCATCTGGAGTTAGGTCAGCGTAGTGGGGATGAGCACCACTTTGTTGTTCTGGACGTGGGCCCACGTTTCCTTCATGCACTACCTTGTTTAGGTAAGTTAGTGATCCGTCATCTTCAATCTTGTATACCATTACTTCACCGGTGTGGTAGTTGGCAGTGTAAACGAATTGGCGACCTTCATCAACTGTGATGTAGGCAGGGTTGGTATCTTCGTTTAGACAAACGTTGATTTCCTTAGCAGGACGAGTTGAGTTATCTAGTGCTAGTGCACCACCCTTACCGTTGTCACCCTTGTCGATGGCGTATAAACGGTTGGCCTTTGAAACGGCTACATATGTTGGGTTACCGGCTTTGGCAACCAATTGTAGGTTTTGTAATTGCTTTTTGTTTTCATCTAATTCGATTTCATAGATTCCTTCACTTGTATCTCTAGTGTAAGTACCAATTAAGAATTTTTCAGTCATAATTAAATCTCACTTTCGCTTAAAATTTAATATCTCCTTTCTATTATTGCATATTTTGCCAATAATGCTAAACAGTTAATTCAAAAATTTTCCCTTGAAAAATTTTATAATGTATCTATAATTAAAAATACATAATAATATATTAGGTTTTGATGAAAAAAGTACATAACGGAGATTGCCAAGAGAGTTCATGGTTGGTGGAAATGAACGTTTCGAAGTTATCGAAAATGGTCTCTGAACCTTCGGGGGTGAATTGTTTAGCTCCCGACATTTGTGTATGTTACAACACGAAGGAATCAACAGGTTCTGGATAAGATAGTTAATGATATTAATGTATCATTTCAGCTATAAAACTAAGGTGGTACCGCGAAGCATTCGCCCTTTTTGTAAGGGCGGATGCTTTTTTTATTTCTAAGGAGGTTTATTTATGAGTTCGCATCATTTTTCAAAAAGTCTAAAGGCCAGAAATCTTATCACCATGTCACTTGGTGGTGTGATTGGAACTGGTATCTTCATGAGTACCGGATACTCAATCCAAACGGCGGGTCCAATCGGGACCATTCTCGCCTACGTGATTGGTTCAATTTTAGTCTGTATGGTAATGGCTTGTCTGGGTGAATTATCCGTTCACGATCCAAACACGGGAGCATTTCATACATACGCAAGTAAATACATAAATCCCGGTGTCGGTTTTATCACCGCCTGGATGTATTGGTTAACCTGGACGATTGCGCTGGGTTCCGAGTTCATCGCTCTTTCAACCATTGGTCAACAATACTTCCCAAGCATCCCCGTTTGGGGCTTCAGCCTAATCTTCACCGTCATCATTTTGTTGTTAAACATCATCAACATGAACCTATTTTCTTCCAGTGAATTCTGGATGTCATTGATTAAGGTATTAGCGTTGGTCGTATTTTTAGGGCTTGGGATTCTAATCATCTTTAAGATCATCCCAATTCACCACACCCATTTCAAACCATTCTTCGGTCAACTAACCGCTAACGGCATCTTTCCAAATGGTTTAATTCCAGTCATCTCAATCGTGCTATCAGCCAACTTCGCCTTTTCAGGAGCGGAAATGATTGCCGTCGGTGCTGGTGAAAGTCAAAATCCGGAAAAGACCGTGCCACAATCAATCAAGCACACCCTAATCATCTTGGTAATTTTGTTCATCGGAACCATCGTGGCGTTGGGTTCCATCTTGCCACAAAGTGATTCATCACTTGCGCAAAGTCCATTTGTCACTATCTTATCTAACATCAACGTCCCATACGCATCCGACATAATGAACCTAATCCTATTTATCACCATCTTCTCTGGTGCTAACTCAGGAGTCTATGCTGCTTCTAGAATGCTATGGTCACTGGCCGACAAGAACACCCTACCAAAGGGATTGGCAAAACTATCCAAGAACGGAATTCCCGTCTATGGACTAATCCTAACTATTGCCGGTGGACTATTAGCATTATTCTCAAGTATCTACGCACCAAACACCGTTTATCTTGCGTTAACCGCGATTTCAGCGTTTGCCGTTGTCTTCGTCTGGTTGGTAATTGGTTGGGCGCACTTCAACTTCAGACGCCAATTTATTAAGGCTGGTCACTCCACTAGCGAGTTAAAATACAAGGCACCACTATTCCCACTCTTACCAATTCTAGTCATCGTAATTTGTTTGCTTTCATTGGTCGGAATCGCGTTTGACCCTAACCAACGCATTGCCATCATCATCGGAGTGCCATTTGCCATCATTTGCTACATCTGGCACGCATTAGTATATAGAAAGAAGGATCATCATGAATAAAGTAACTAATTGGATTAATCAACAAGACCACATCTTAATCGACAGCTCAATGTCAACAGGTTTGGAAGAACGTGGCTTAAAACTAAACTCAGACCTATGGACCGCAGCTGCCTTAGAATCACACGAAGACCTAATTGTCGACGTTCACAAGAAGTACTTTAACGCCGGTTCATCAATGACTACAACTAACACCTACCAAGCCAGTGTGCCTGGTTTAGTCAAGGCCGGCTACAGTGAAGATCAAGCCATCGCATTAATTAAAAAAGCTGTCAAATTAGCAGACCGCGGCCGTAATGAAGCAACTAATCCAAACCCCAAGTGGTTATTGGGTGGTGTCGGCCCTTACGGTGCCTTTTTAGCCAACGGTTCCGAATACACCGGGGATTATTCATTGACTGATGAAGAATACATCGCTTTTCACGAGGGTCGTATCAAGGCCATGGTTGAAGCAGGCATCGATGTATTAATATTGGAAACCTTCCCTAATATCAATGAATTAAAGGCGATTACCGAATACACTAAGCAATTCGATATTCCAGTGATTGTGGCCGCGTCATTGAGAGACGAATCCCACCTAGCCGATGGCAGCTCACTAATTGAAGTGGCATCATTTTTAGAATCCCAATCACACGTAATCGCTTATGGTTTGAACTGTACCAAGCCACAACTAGTTATTCCTGCATTAAAGGTGTTGAAACAAAGTCACCCTGCTCACAAACCTTTCATTGCCTTCCCTAATTCCGGTGCGACCTACAACCCAGAAATTAAGGAATGGAATCACGATGATTTATCATTTGAAGAATTCGACGAACTAATTGCTCAATGGTTCGACTTAGATCTTAAGTTTGTCGGTGGCTGTTGTTGCATGACAGAAGCCCAAGAACAACACATCTACGACAAGTTTTTCAAGTAGTTTTCGCGACTGATTTCTTTCAAATTTAGTTTTTCTCTACTATAATAAAGTCTAGTAAATTTAAGGAGACTTATTATGCGTAGTTTTGAAGGATTAAGACCAATCATCACTGAACACTTTTACATGGATTGGTTAACAGAATTTAAGCTTCAATCAGTAATCGATTTCCAAAAGCAACAAGATGAAAAAGCAGACATTATGAGCACTTCCAACTTCATCAATGCCATCATGAACGACATCATGAGTCAAAAGGGATTGTTATGGGGTGTCATGGATAAGGAAACTAAACATTTCGTCGGTGTCTCGGGTATCTCAAACCTACAAAGCGATTCCCCCATTGTATACGTGAATGTTTTAAACATTTCTACCGATGCCGAATTGGAATTAATTAGACGAATTGTCCAATTCAAACATCAATACTGGCCAGATAAAACAGCTCAATTCAACATTTCACCATCAAATGATAAAATTAAGGCTGCAATTGACGCTTTATAGTTGATTTTATTTGCTTTCTGGGCTTTTTAATCTTATTATTAAGATAGAATAGTTATAAAGTAATAATCAAAGGAGGTAGAGTGTTTGTCTAACGAAATGTACGAAAAGGCCTTAGAAACCTTACGCAACAATAATGTAAGAATTACACCTCAAAGACAGATTATCCTAAAGTATTTAATTAATCATGATAATCACCCTTCCGTAGACACTATCTACGAAGCTTTGAAGCAAGAATTTTCTAACCTAAGTATTGCAACCATTTACAACACGTTACAATTATTTGAAAAGTTAGATATTATCATTGCACTACCTGCTGAAGATGGTGGAATTAGATACGATTTCTTTGGTTCTCCTCACTTCCACGCTATTTGTGATAATTGTGGTGAAATCGAAGATATCGACTTCCCTAACTATAAGCAATTAAAACAAGAATTAGCCAAGGAAGCGATGGATCAAGCTGGTTTTCAAACCAACAAGATTCATATTGAAGTCTTTGGCCTTTGCAAAAATTGCCGAGAAGAATTAGCTAAAAAAGATAATCAATAACAACAAAAAAAGAGTCACATTCGGTTGAATGCGACTCTTTTTATTTACCCTTTTTAACCACGATAGTAGTCTTCGGGGACGCGCACTAAATCACGCTTTACTAATTCTTCGGCGTTTTGAACAGTGTTCCAAGCGGCACCCTTTAACAAGTTATCCGCTACCACCCACATGTTAAAGCATCCAGGATTTTCTTGGTCTGCACGAATGCGACCAACGAAAGTTGAACGCTTGCCTTCTGCGGTAATTGGTTGTGGATATACTTGATGATCTGGATCGTCTTGTAGAACTGCACCATCGAATTGATCGATAACGCGTTGAATATCTTCCTTAGTAGCTGACTTGTCTTCTACTTCGAAGTATACGGATTCACCGTGAGAAATGGCAACCGGTACACGAACACAGGTAGCGTTGACCTTGATGTCAGTTGCATCCATGTCGTTTAACATGATCTTCTTAGTTTCATGAACCATCTTCCATTCTTCATGAGTAGAACCGTCTTCTTCAAAGACGTCAATTTGTGGTAATAGGTTAAATGCTAAAGGATAGTGCTTCTCATCACCCTTAGTAGGTAAAATGTCTGCGCTCATTTCCTTACCATCTAGGTAGTCTTGAGCCTGGCCATAAAATTCATTTAATGCTGATTGGCCAGCACCTGAAGCGGCTTGGTAAGTGGATACAACAATTTGGTTTAAACCAAACCTTTCAAAGACAGGTTGTAAGGCAACCACCATTTGAATGGTTGAACAGTTAGGGTTGGCGATAATTCCGCGATGGTTAGCTAATTGATCAACGTTTACTTCTGGAACAACTAGTGGGACGTCTGGGTCCATACGGTATGCACTGGTGTTATCGATACATACGGCACCGCGCTTTACAGCTTCTGGCAGGAACTTCTTGGAAGTACCACCACCGGCTGAAGCTAGCACAATGTCGACTCCTTCAAATGAATCTGGAGTAGTTTCTTCAACTTCGATTTCTTCACCCTTGAATTCAATCTTAGTTCCAGCTGAACGGCTTGAAGCAAGTAACTTCAAATTCTTAACTGGGACGGTGGAGTCCTCTAATTGTCTGACCATTCTCATACCTACTGCACCTGTTGCTCCTAAAATTGCTACGTTATACTCTCTCATTTTTACAAACCTCACTTTTTATCTATTTTGAATAGACATCTGTCTTTTATATGCATACACTTTATTATTAATATACTTTATTTTTCAGATTTGTCAATTCATTTTTCTAATAATTGAATAAATTTATTTAGTCGATCGAGACCGGCTCTTAGTTTTGCTTCACTAGCGGCGAAGGAAATTCTGATGTAGCCTTCCCCACTCTTACCAAACATGCGACCAGGAATTACCCCTAGGCCAACCTTTTCGGCTAGGTCTAAACCAAATTGATAGTCATCTTTACCATAACTATCATCGATTTTGATGAAACAATAGAATGTTGATGTTGGCATCACGTATTCAACACCCATTTCATCTAACTTAGTTGAGACTAAGTCACGACGTTTTTGATAAATCGCCTTGGCTTCATAAGCGTCTTCTTGACCATTTGCCATTGCTTCTAGCGCTGCGTCTTGCACGTTATCAGCGACACAGGTCACCATGTAGGCGTTAATCATTTTTACTCGTTGCATAATTTCGCTTGGACCACATATATATCCAAAACGCCATCCGGTCATCGCGTGTGATTTTGATAAACCATTGATGTATAGCACTTGGTCTGGAATTTCGCGTGCTAATGAGTAATGGTCGTGATCAAAGGTTAATTCACCGTAGATTTCATCTGAAAGTACCCAGATTGGTGATTTTGCGATAACTTGTCCTAACTGTTTAACTTCGTCTGCGGTGTAAGACACACCGGTTGGATTGTTAGGGTCGTTAATTACTAATGCAACGACGCCTGGATGTTGTTTTAGGGCATCTTCTAGCAATGATGGTGTCAATTTAAAATCAGTATCACTGGTATCAACATCAATCACGTGACCACCCAAGATTTCAATGATTGGTTCGTACAATGAAAAGATTGGGGTTGGAATGATAACCTCATCCCCTGGGTTCACGATTGCTTGTAGTGCTGAATAAATTGATTGAGTCGCACCGTTGGTAACCACGACTTCTTCAGCATCGTATTCTAGATTCCAGCGGGTAGATAAGTAATTGGTAATTGCTTGTCTTAATTCGACCTTCCCAGCTTGGGCTGAGTAATGTGAGTCATTGTCGTTAATTCCTTGAATCGCAGCTTGTTTGATATGTTCCGGGGTGTCTAAATCAGGTTCCCCTAAAGTTAACTTGATTAGGTCCTTGTTCTTAGAAATCGTTTCATCGAAATGACGAATTCCGGATGGTGCGATTCCGTTCAAACGGTGGTTATAAGTTCTCAAAAGCTGTGGATTGGTTCTTGGCATACAATCACTTCCTACAAAATATTTTCTAGACCATCGACTAATCCGTGTAGTTCAGGAAGCTTTTCTAATGCTACCCATACCCCTTGCATGAATGATTCACGATCAAATGAATCTTGTCGAATGGTTAATGCTTCACCGGGTCCACCGAATAATACTTGTTCGTGGGCCACGTAACCTGGCAAGCGAACAGCGTGAACGGGAACACCCTTGTAGTACATCCCTCTAGCTGGTTCGTCTTCTTGGTTGATGTTGTCACCTTGTTTGGTTTCACTCATCATGTCGACTGTGTGAATGGCAGTTCCTGATGGTGAATCGGTCTTGTCTTCATGGTGCATTTCGATGACTTCTACGTCTGAGAAGTACTTAGCAGCTTGTTGAGCAAATTGCATTAATAGCACTGCTGATAAACCGAAGTTAGCGGCGATTAGTCCGTTGACGTTTTCACCATCAGCTAGGATGATTAGTTCGTGTTTTTGATCTTCTGATAATCCACTGGTACCAACGATTGGTGAGATCTGGTGTTCAATTGCGTATTTGACGTTATCAAAGACGACATTTGGTTGAGTGAAGTCAATCCAGACGTCGTAGTCACCTTCAATCGCATCTAAACTGTTAAAGACATTCACGTCGTCAGATAGGTTGTATTCACTTGGGTTCACATCAGTTTTAGTGGTTAGAATTCCTGTGATGTCGTATCCTGGTTTATCCGCTAGTAAATGGACCACCTTTTGGCCCATTGATCCGGTTGCTCCTGCTAGAAAAATATTCATTAGTTTCTCATCTCCAAACCTAAGTCATGTAGTAATGCGTCTTCTGGTAGTTCCAAGTGACGCGCTAAGTTTCTGCGTTCTTCGTCATTCAATGGCAAGATTGGTAGACGGCATCCCCCAACTGCAAATCCTTGTGCGTTTAACACGGCCTTAACTGGTGATGGTGAAGGATACATGAATAATGCGTTCATACGTGGGGTTAACCATCTTTGTAGTTCACCGGCATGACGGTAGTCACCATTTTCTAGTGCTTCATACATTTCACGCATTTGAGCGCCATAGATGTGAGAAGCTACTGAGATGATTCCGTCTGCGCCGATGGCTTTGGCGAATAGTGATTGAGCATCTTCACCACTGTAGACGTGGAAATCATCTTCGGTATGGTCAACCAAGTATTCCAGGTCTTCCATTGATGTACATTGCTTTACACCGATGATGTTTTGATGGTGTGATAGTTCAACCACGGTGTCGTTAGCCATGGTAACGCTGGTTCTACCTGGAATATTGTAGATGTAAATTGGTAGGTTTGCTTGATCAGCAACTGACGTAAAGTGAGCAATCATTGAACGTTGGTCGGGCTTGTTGTAGTAAGGTACGACTACTAACAAGGCGTCGATACCGTCGATGGTTTGCACTTGGCGATTAAATTCGATGGTCGCTTCTGTGTTGTTACTACCGGTTCCGGCGATTACGTATGCGCTATCGCCAACCATGGCACCAAAGCGAGTGTATAGTTCAATCTTTTCTTCAGTGGTTAGTGTTGGTGTTTCACCTGTGGTTCCACCAATCACAAATCCACGACTGCCATTTTCTAAACAGTGTTGAGTGACTCTTTCTAATGCAGCGTAATCAATGTTGCCATTGTCATCAAACGGTGTGATGATGGCGGTCATAATATCAATATTTTGTGTCATTTTAATCGTCTTCTCTCATTTCGAATTCTAAAAATGAACTAATTGCGTTAATCCCCTTTTCAATGCAGCTTTCGTCAGGATTGAATGTGTCGGTGTGCAGTGCTGAAGTGTTACCAACACCTAACCAAAACATGGTTCCATCGAAGTGATGAAGAATGTAGCCGAAGTCTTCTCCGGTCATTGCTGGCATTGTGACTGTGAAATCCACATCTGGATTTGCTTGCATAAAGTTCATAAAACGGTCGGTCAACTTTTGGTTATTGTTAACTGGGTAGTAACCACCTTGGTTGATATCAACCTTAACTTGGCAGTTGAACCCAACTTCAATTCCCTTACATATTTCAATAATTCTGGTCTTAACGGTTTGAATCATTTCTTGGTTCAAACCACGAATGGTTCCTTTAATATCTACCCTACCGGCAATTACGTTTCTGATTGTTCCACCGTTGATTTGGCCAAAGGTTAATACTGCCCCTTGGATTGGATCAACGTTTCTTGAAACGATGGTTTGTAATTGGGTAATTAGCATTGCTGAAGCTACCACCATGTCGTTTGCTTGGTGTGGATAAGCAGCGTGGCCGCTCTTACCAATTAAGGTAATATCGACTTCACTGGTTCCGGCAAACAAGGTTGGATAACAGCAGCCAATGGTTCCGGCTGGTAGCTCTGGCGTATCGTGTAGTCCGTAGAATTCATCGACATGCCAGTCACCTGAAAATAGGTTACTGTCGACTGCTACCTTGGCGCCACTTTCACTTTCTTCGGCTGGTTGGAAGAAGAAAATCAAGTCGTCGATTGGTTGGTGTTGAGTAAAGTGTTCCAACAATCCGATTGCAACCGTCATGTGGATATCATGTCCACATGCGTGCATCACCGATTCGTGCTTTGATGAAAACTCTAATCCAGTCTTTTCACTAACCGGTAGGGCATCCATATCACAACGGTAACCAATAGTTTTACTTGAATTGCTTCCTTTAATCTTTACCAAAATCGCAGTTGGTAATTGTTCAGGAGTAAAAACTTCCATATTATCTGTAGCAAATTCGTTGATTAATTCTAATAGGTATTGATGGGTTTGACTTTCGTGCATCGCCAATTCTGGAATCTGATGCAAGTGGCGTCTCACCGCAATTAAATCTAAGGTCATATCATCACAACTTTCTTAGTGCGTCTTCTAATTGAGTCTTTCCCTTGGTTTTATCGTCAATATCTTTAATTTTTCGTGCTGGGTTTCCGGCAACTAATGTGTTTGGTTCAACATCGTGTAAAACAATTGATCCGGCTGCAACAACGGCACCTTCACCAACGTGAACTCCTTCGATTACAACGGCGTTAGCACCGATTAATACGTTGTCGTCAATGCGAACTGGAGTAGCTGAAGCTGGTTCGATTACTCCGGCTAAGACTGCACCGGCACCAATATGACTGTGCTTTCCAACGATGGCACGTCCACCCATGACAACTCCCATATCAATCATGGTGTCTTCACCGATTTCACAACCGATGTTGATAACGGCACCCATCATGATAACGGCTCGGTCACCAATCTTAACTTGGTCTCTGATAGTAGCACCCGGTTCGATACGAGCGTTAACGTTTTTGATGTCTAATAATGGTACGGCTGAGTTTCTAGCATCGTTTTCCAATTCGTATTCAGTCACTAAATCTGACTTCAGGATTGGTTCGATGTCTTTCCAGTCACCAAATACTGTGGCGCTTTGATCGTTTCCGAATACCTTTACTGATTGCGGAAAATCAATTTGTGCAATTCTTCCATTAATATATGCCTTAACTGGTGTCTTCTTTTCTGCGTTTTGAATGTAGCTAATGATTTCTTGTGCGTTTAATTCTGCCATAATAATTAATCTCCTAATTCTAAGTTATTATCTAGTTCGTATAAGTTTTCAAATGATTGACGCTTTGTGACTAATTGAGCCTTGCCCTTTTCAACAAAGACAATTGCTGGCTTTAGGTTCAAGTTGTAGTTGGAAGCCATTGAGTATCCGTAAGCCCCTGTGTCTAAGACAGCGACAACGTCTCCGGCGTTTAGACTAGGAACGGATGCGTTCTTGATTAGGACGTCTCCTGATTCACAGTACTTACCAACTAAGCGAACCTTTTCAACGGGTTGTGCGCGTGGATTGTTTGCTGAAACAACTTCGTATTCAGCGTCGTATAACATTGGTCTGATGTTATCGCCCATTCCACCGTCGACTGCGACGTATGGCTTGATGCCGTCGACTCTCTTTTGTGATCCAACGGTGTAAAGTGTCAGACCGGCTGAGCCAATAATGCTTCGACCTGGTTCAATCCAGATAGCTGGAATTTGTAGGTTATATTGACTGGCTTGTTCCTTGATGGTGTTGATGATACTTTCAACAAACTTTTCAGGAGCTAGGTAGCCATCGGTTGAAACATATTGAATTCCAAATCCGCCACCCAAGTCCAAGACTTCTGTAGTAAAGTCGTGTTCAGTGTTGAACTTGTTAGCTAGTTGCATCATCTTAACGGCTAATGCATTGAAACCATCTGGTGATGAAATTTGTGAACCGATGTGAGCATGGAAACCTAATAAGTGAACTCGTGGGTTCTTATGCAGTAGTTCAAACCCTTTTTCAACTTGGCCAGATGCAAGATCAAAACCAAACTTACTATCAACCTGACCGGTTTGGATAAATTCATGAGTATGAGCTGTAATTCCGGGAGTAATTCTCATGATGACGTTGGTGGTTTCATCCAATTCTTCAACCACTTGGTTGATTAGTTCAATTTCATGGAAGTTATCAACCATGATGACGCCAACGTGATTTCTTATCGCTAGTCTTAATTCTTCTAAAGACTTGTTGTTACCGTGGAAACTCATCTTTGCGGCTGGGAAACCGGCATGCAAAGCAACTGCAATTTCACCTCCGGAAACAACATCGATGTGTCCGCCCTCTTGGTTCACCAATTGGTACATCGCTGTATTGGCAAACGCCTTGCTGGCATATGAGATCTCGTAATCAATATCGTTTTGTTCAAAAATCTTATTGAACTGATGGAATTGATCGCGGATAGCTGAAACGTTGTAAACCATCAATGGAGTTCCAAATTGGTGAGCAAGTTCAACTGCATCGCAACCATCTATCTGCAAATGTCCATCTGCATTAATGTCATTATCTGTAATTTGATTTGTCATAATAAACAGCCTTTCTAATCGAATGATTTTTAGGTCGTTTTAAACTCGACAGATTGAAAAAAAAAAAAAAAAA
>NZ_JXCW01000006.1:0-317931 GCF_001421115.1 Apilactobacillus kunkeei
AAACAGCCTTTCTAATCGAATGATTTTTAGGTCGTTTTAAACTCGACAGATTGAAAAAAAAAAAAAAAAGGTTCTTTTGGATGAGTGGGCACACTATCCAAAAGAACCTTTAAAATTTTTATTAATCAATTTCTAATTTTAGGATTCAATTGTCGAAAGCGCTCCACAAGACATATTTTCTTGTGACAGTCCGTGCATTCTTCACACACGTCCCAGAAAATGATCTCTGCAAAAAATCATTAACTTCGGCAAGTTCACCTTTCAATAAAGCTCATAGTCATTGCAGTGACTGACTTTATCTACTAATCTCGCTTGCGACCTCTTCGATTACTTTTAACTATATTCTAATAGTTGTATTACGTCAAGAAGTTTTTTAAATAAATTTTTTAAAATTTTTTATTACCATATAAGCGACTTAAAATTCGTTTATCTTTCAAAAATGATAACTTGTCTAATTGTTTTTTAATGTTAAAATACAAATCAATAATTTAAGATTGCGAGTTGATTTACATGTCCAAGTTAGTAAAATTTGGTGGAAGTTCACTAGCCAATAGCGAACAGTACGCCAAGGTTATAAACATCATTTCAGAAGATGAACAACGTAAAGTCGTTGTCGTTTCCGCTCCTGGTAAACGCTTTGATGATGATGTCAAAATCACAGATCTATTAATTCAATACGCAACCCAAGTAATCAACAAAGAGGATTATCAAGCTACTCTAGATGAAATCATTAGTCGTTACGCTGAAATTGCGAACGCCTACGACGTTGATGAAAGTGAATTTGCCGGCATCAAGGATACATTTACCAACCTAGCAAAGAACGATTACAAAGACAACGAATACCTAATGGCCGCATTCAAGGCCAATGGTGAAAGAATGAACGCTAAGTTGATGGCAGCGGTATTAAACAGTCGTGGAATGAAAGCTCGTTTCGTCGATCCTAAGGAAGCTGGAATCGTTTTAGACGACATTAATCCAAACGCAGCTAACCTCCTTGATGAGACCTATACCAATTTAGAAAACTTCGAATATTCTGACGATGAAAAATTAGTTTTCCCTGGTTTCTTTGGATACACCAAGGAAGGAAATATCGCTACGTTCGCTCGTGGTGGTTCAGACATCACTGGTTCAATTGTCGCTACCGGTTTACATATTGATATATACGAAAACTTCACCGACGTTAGTTCCATCTTTGCGATTAACCCCCACCTAGTGGATAACCCATACCCAATTACTAAGATGAGTTATCGTGAAATGCGTGAATTGGCCTACGCAGGTTTTTCAGTCTTTAATGACGAAGCAATCATCCCAGCCATCAAGGGTCACGTAACCATCAACGTTAAGAACACTAATCGTCCAGATGACGCCGGAACACTGATTGTTCCAGAAGACGAGGTAAAGCATTCACACGTCATCACCGGGATTTCCGCCGATGATCGTTTCTCAGCTTTATACCTTCACTCATACCTATTGAACAAGCAAATTGGTGCTACTTTAACCATCCTTTCAATTTTCAAGAAGTACGGTATTTCATATGAACACATGCCATCAGGTATCGATGATTTGACCATCATTTTCGATAGAAACCAAGCTTCTGATGACACCATTCATGCCCTATGTAAGGAAATTTCAGAAGCCATCCATCCTGACAAACTAGAATGGATTCACAACTATGCTTTAATCATGGTCGTTGGTGAAAACATGGCCGTATCAGTCGGTTCAATCAGCCAAATCATCAAGCCATTAGCTGAAAAGAAAATTCCAATTAACATGATTAACCAAGGTGCTTCCAAGATTGCGATTATGATTGGAATAGACCAAGAATACACAGATGAGGCTGTTGTAAGCATCTACAACCAATTCTTCAAGGAGGATTAATATTATGACAAAGTTACACTATGTACACGGTTCAGAGAACCATTTCTTCTTATTGGATGTCGATGAACTAAAGGATCCATTGGATGACACTCAATTCAGTCATCTAGCCCAAAAGCTAGCACAAAGCGACGTGTTACCATACTCAGATGGTTTGTTAGTCGTTGATCACTCAGACCATGCTGAATGCATCGGTCAAATGAAGGTCTTTAATTCAGATGGAAGCGTTGCTTCAATGTGTGGTAACGGACTTCGTTGTGTCGGTCGTTACCTAGCCGAAAAATTCAACCAAACTGATTTCAAGGTGCAAACCATGCAAGCAGATTTAAACGTCCATGTCTTTGACGACATTGCAAAGGGCGTTTCATGGGTTGGAGTTCAAATCGCCCCAGTTAAATTTGCACCCGCAGATTTACCCTATACCAATTTAGATTTTGACCAAATTATTAACGAAGAAATTCCGGAATTTAGTGACCATCTAAAGTTCACTTCAATGGCTGTTCCTAATCCACACCTAATTAGTTTTGTCGAAGACGATAACGATTTAGAAGAACCCCTATTCAATTTAGGAACTTATCTAAACCAACCAAACGACTACTATCCAGACGGCGTCAACGTAAACTTCGCCAAGATTTTAGGTAAGAACAAGATCTTCGTTAGAACCTTCGAACGTGGAGTTGGTTTCACTAACGCCTGTGGAACCGGAATGTCTGCTACTTCAATGGCGTTTGCGATGAACTACCCTGAATTAGTCGACGTTAACGAACCAATCGACGTCTTCAATCCCGGTGGTAAGGTTCAAACTAAAGTCCATACCGAACCCGACAACCGTTGGATTCAACTAATGGGTAACGCGACATTCGTTGGTTACATTGAAGCAGACGAAGTCGATTTATTATCTCAAGCAATTCAAAACAACTTAAAAGAATCCGGTGAAGAAGCTGATTACCTAGCTTTCATCGATACCATTAAGCAATAAAAAAGACTAGCTAACGCTAGTCTTTTTTAGTCTTTAAAGTATAAATGTTCATGCAGTTCACACTTCGGATTGAATTGCGCGAAACAATATGGACAAACCTTATCTTGGTATTGTTGAAAGGTTAGCTTGTGTTTACAACGGCCACACATGACCGGTTTAGTGTCCTTGGTACTAATTGGCAAAAAGTCGTGATCAACCACTAAATTATGGCATTGATAACACGCAAAGTATTGGTGACACTCACCACATTCCATGGACGCAATGTCGTGAGGCTGATGGTAGTGAATGCAACGACCATCACTATCTAATTGAATTCCGTAAATCATCGAATCATCTCGATTTCTGTTTATTTATTATTTGATTCTGGTTTTTTCAACAAATACTGCTCGTATAAATGATTGTTCTTACTCAAAAAATTAATCTCGGTGGTCTTATTAATCCTAATTGTCGTGTTGCAGTTTTCGTGCTCGTTTAAATCAGCGAGGTACTCGGATTCATTAAGTGTCATGACGTTGTCGGTTAATAAGACAATCTTACCATGCTCGACGTATTCGCCCTCTAGAATTCAAACACTAATCACCTTCTCGGCTTCAAAGCAGTTCAATAAGACCTGTTGGATTGTGTTAGCGTTAAATGTATCCCACTGGTTCATTAAATGATAGGGATCGTATAAATTACTTTCCATATTCTGTTCAATATAGGAATTCAGCATGTCGGTATAGGCCGTTTCATACCTTATTTCTAAAATGTCACTTTTCAAAAATGCTGTCACTGTGTCCAACGCACCGTTCAAATCGATGGTTTTCACAACAACAAAATCACCTAAGTCCTTTAAAAAATAACCTAATGAAAAGCTGTCTAACTCATATCCATCCCTGGATTTGAAGTACCATTCAGCTAATCGGCTATCTCCGATATATTCATCGTTTGTGACTATGTCCATGGCGACACCTTCTTTTTTATCATTTAAGATACTATACTCCATAATTTTTCTTTTGTCGCTCATCTGATACAATTAATATTATCAATTAAAGGAAGTGTACATATGAATCGCAAACAGTTTTTCATCATCCTGTCAGTGGCATTAGTTTCCTTTCTAGGAACCGTTGACATGAGTATCGTAAATACCGCTTTACCGCAGATATCTAAAGACCTACATATTCCAATGAACCAAGCAGAATGGATATCTTCGGCCTACTTAATTCTAATCTGTATGTCCCTAATTCTATTCGGTAAACTAGGGGATCAAATCAGCAAGGCGAAAATATTTCAACTTGGAACTTTAATCTTTACCATCAGTTCACTAATCTGTGGACTTTCTGAAAACTTAATCGTCTTATTGATTGCTCGTTGTCTACAAGGGCTAGGTGCTTCCATGACCATGGCTACCAACCTTGGAATCATCACCGAATCGGTACCGTTTAACCTTCGTGGTCGTGCGTTAGGAATCAACACCACCATCGGTCAACTAGGTTACATTGCAGGTCCTGCCGTTGCCGGAATTATTCTTTCCATCGCCAATTGGAACTGGATTTTCCTATTCAACGTGCCAATCGGCATCTTCGCCTATGTCTTTGGTGAATTCGTCTATCAAAAGAAATCAACTAAGGAACGCCAAGCCATTCATATTGATTGGCCAGGTTTCATTATTTTGGCCGTCTTAATCGGTTCATTCTTTATTGGTATATTTACTGGTCAACAAATTGGCTTCGCTAATACCAGCGTTATTTTGGCATTTACCGCTAGCCTAGTTCTACTAATCGCATTTATTATGGTAGAACGTCGAGTCGACGACCCAATATTAGCACTGAGCCTATTTAAGAACCCCGGTTTTTCAATCAGTATCATTGCTTTGATGTTCATGTACATCATTATCTACTTCAACAACGTCTTGCTTCCTTTCTACATCCAAGACACCTTGAAGTTCTCACCATCACACACCGGACTACTAATGAGTGTCCTACCGGTGGTAAACGTCTTTACTGCCTACTTGGGTGGTGTGCTATGTGATAAGTACGGTGCCGTGATTATGTCACTACGCGCATCACTTATTTTCGTAGCTGCCGAAGTTATCTTTGCCATCATGCAACCAAGCTGGACACTAATGGTCATGCTATTAGGATTCGTGGTCTTCTCCACTGCCAATGGTTTATTCCAAAACAATCCAATGGTGATGGAAAACGCCGCCAAGGATCAACAAGGGATTGCTGGATCCATCCTTGCATTAAGTCGAAACATCGGTTTTACCCTTGGATTATCAATCTCGACATCCATCCTATATGGCGCAATGAGCTTTAAGAACGGTAAAAAGATTACCACCTACCCATTTGGTAACGATTCGCTATTCGTTTATGGAATGCATTTCACCTACTGGGTAGCAGCAATAATCATGTTAATCGTTACTGTCATGTTAATCTGGCTATTAAAACACCATCAAAATAAATACGCATAACAAAAAAGCTAGTGAGTAAATCTCACTAGCTTTTTTTGTTTGGAATTAACCTAAGAAATGTCTTAGACGTCCCATCTTTTCAATTAAGATTTCACGAACTTCTTGGTCATCAATACGAACTAAATCGTTTGCTAACTTAGCGTGTTCTTTTTCTTCTTCGTTAGTAGGGCCAGCCTTAATGTCGAATGCGTCTTCGATGGCTTGGATGTCTTCTTTAACACCCTTCCATGCAGCATTCTTTTCGATTAATGAATCTAAGGCATCTGCACTATAGTACTTCAAGACATGGGCAAAGTCATGCTTCATGTTTGGATAGTATTGCTTCAATGCTCTGATTTCATCATCAGTTAATTGGCTTAACACACGACCAGTACCTAATACTTCAGGTGGAACCCCAACTGAGTATAGTGAACCAGTGAATGTGATGGCTCTTGGCATCTTGTATCCATCAACATCTCTAGAGTATCCGATGATACCAACGTGTTGGTGTCTATCACGACGCTTAGGGAATGAATCAAAGACTGATTGTAAGTCGTTGATTAGTGGATCTAGAGTTTCATGGTATTGTTTTGCCGCTTTGTCAGCGACTGATAACAATGTCTTTTGGTCATCATCGTTGATGATTCTAAAGGCATTGTGTTGTAGTCCATCACGTAACTTAGCTACAGCTGGTTTAACAACAGTTTCTAAGTCAAAGTCATATCTGAATGCTGATTGGATGGTAGCAGTCTTTAGACCTGGGAATTCTTCTAGGTATCTGTCGACCATTAGTGGAGATAGTCCCCCTCTAAAGATGGCACTACCAGTACCTGCGATTGGGTATACATCGATACCTGTTTCGTTTTCGAATTCACCTAACTTAGTTAGGGCTAACTTGTTACCAATGATACTGTTTAAGAAACCATTTGATAAAGCTGAATCTGATCCGGCTAAGAACACACGTAGGTATGTTAAGTCTTCACCAAATTCGTCTTTATAGATTTCTACGTATTTCTTCAAAATATCTGGAGCATTGAATTGAGCTTCAAAACTTTCGAATAATGGAATCATTCTTAAGCGGTCGTTGTTTTCATGACCATTTTCAAATTCTTTTGATTTGAAGTGAGCTAAACTTGAGAATTTTTCTTCCATGTTAACCAATTGCTCAGCGGTTCTAGCCATTGGCAAGATTGCTTCGAACAATGGACGGTCTTTGAAACCTAAGTCTTGAGCAAAATCTTCAGCTAATAAGATAGTAGTCATAGCTTGCATTAAGCTGTACCCAGTTTCTTCCCAGATGTTTGGTAAACGGAAAGTTAAAAACTTGTCGTTGCCAAGTGGATGTTTACTGAAGTAATCGTAATGTTCAGAATACAAACGATCAATTACGGAAGAGTCAGCATGTTTTCCTTCCCAATCCCACATATATTCATCTGCATCTAATGTGGAATAGTTTTGATACGCTTCGTTAATTTCATTGAATGCGGACACGAACTTGTCGTTATCGTTCTTAAAAAACGGAACGTTAGCGTTGTCCGGGTGTTGAGTCCCCATGATGTTTGGAATTCTTCTGTCCATGTTAATTACCCCTTTATTTCATAAAAATTTGTAATCGTTTTAGCGCTTCTAAAATAACTTCTTTAGATGAAGCATATGAAAATCTGATGTAACCTTCTCCACCAGGTCCAAATGCGCTACCTGGAATAACACCAATCTTAGCCTTCTTGGCTAATTCTAGTGCAAAGCTTTCATCGTCTTTACCGTATTGTGCTGGAATCTTTGCGAACATGTAGAATGCCCCCTTTGGTTCTGGCATTGAGAAACCTAATTCAGTCAAACCTTTGTATAGGATATCTCGTCTTTCTTGGTAAATTTTAGCCATTTCAATCGGATCGTTTTCACCGTTGGCTAATGCTTCAGCCGCCGCAACTTGGGCAGAATTTGTAACTGATGTAACTACGAACGCGTGAACCATTCCAACCTTCTTAATGAATTCGGCTGGTCCACAGATGTATCCAACTCGATAACCTGTCATCGCATGTGATTTTGATAAACCACTTAGATAAATTGTTTGTTCAGGTAACATGTTGGCAATTGAGTAGTGATCTACTCCATATGTTAAGTCGCTATAGATTTCATCTGATAAAACATACATCGAATGTTGTTTAATTACTTCTGCTAGTCCGGCTAAGTCTTCTTTGGAATATTCAACTCCGGTCGGATTACTTGGATAGTTCAATAATAAGGCCTTCACTGAGTCACCGTATTCGTCTAGGATGGCCTTTAATTTT
The DNA here is from genome assembly GCF_001421115.1 of Apilactobacillus kunkeei. Classification (GTDB taxonomy): domain Bacteria; phylum Bacillota; class Bacilli; order Lactobacillales; family Lactobacillaceae; genus Apilactobacillus; species Apilactobacillus kunkeei_F. Next base: position 7,577 of record NZ_JXCW01000006.1, read on the forward strand.
TCTGGTTTTAAGATGAAGTCGTCTTCAGATACATCGACCTTAATGACTTCTCCACCAAGGATTTCGATGATTGGGAAGTATAAAGCAAAAGTAGGTGTTGGAACGATTACCTTATCTCCCTTGTTAATAATTGTTTGGAATGTTGAGTATAGGGCTTCTGTGGCACCAACTGTCACAATCACTTCACTATCAGCATCGTATTTTAAATCGTACTTATTTGATAAATGATTGGAGATTGCATCTCGCAATTCTTTTTTACCAGTTTGATCAGCATAATGGGAATCGTTATTCTTAATGCTATCGATTCCTGCTTGTTTAACGTGTTCTGGAGTATCCAAATCTGGTTCTCCAATTGTCAATTTAATTAAACCATCAATGGAAGAAATCTTTTTATCAAAGCTTCTAATTCCTGATGGAGCTAATGCATTCAATCGTTGGTTATGTCTACCAACAAGTGATGATGATAAGTTGGGCATTACAATTCCTCCTAAATATGCAAAAAAGGACCAATTGATTGTTTCTAATCAATTAGTCCAATTTTCAATGAGCATCATATTGTTAAATACTATAATATAACTTCATTAAAATTACAATATAATTTTTAATCATTTTCTAATTTTATAGATCGTATAAAATATTGATATATCAATATTTTCGATAAATATTTTGTTAGTTATTGAAAAAATAATTGTTCGGTAGTACCTTAAAAATGAAGGGTTTACTTTATGAAAGAAGTGAATTATAATTATTACTAGTTAATAACCATTCTAATCTAGAAAGGGCCTTCAATATGAAAAAACAAACTTTAGCACAACGTATTAATATCATTCGTGCCGGTGTAATGGGTTCTAACGACGGAATTCTATCGGTTGCCGGTATCGTTATCGGTGTTGCCGGTGCCACTAGCAACACCTTCTCAATTTTCATTTCAGGGATTGCCGGCATGATCGCCGGAACCGTTTCAATGGCCATGGGAGAATATGTCTCCGTCAACTCTGAAAGTGATTCTCAAAAGAACGCCGTTGAAAAACAAAAGGTCGCATTAAGAGACAATTATCAAACAGAATTCAACATCGTCAAAGAAAAGTACATGAATAGTGGTATTTCAGACGAACTGGCCAACAAAGCCACTACCGAAATGATGAACAAAGACGCATTAGTGACAACCGTTCGTGAAAAATACGGTTTCAACGTCAACCAATTCACCAGTCCTTATGCGGCTGCAATCGCGTCAATGATTTCATTTCCGACAGGATCCATCCTACCGCTAGTCGCTATCTCCCTCTTCCCTGCTAACATTAAGGTAGTAGCAACATTTATTGCTGTCCTAATCGCCCTATCGCTGACCGGATATGCTGCAGCAATGTTGAGTAACGCCAACCGTTTGAAATCAACATTAAGAAACGTCGCATCCGGAATGTTAACCATGCTAGTAACCTATCTAATTGGTTTGCTAGTCGGAAGTCTAGCCTAGGGAGGAATAACAATGGAAAAGAAAAAACAAACTGCCACAATGGACGAAAGACTAAACACCCTAAGAGCTGGGGTATTGGGATCTAACGATGGAATTCTTACCGTCGTTGGTGTCTTGTTCTCAGTTGCCGTGGCCACACCAAACATCTTCACAATCTTTATCGCCGGTCTATCTGACCTACTAGCCTGTGCCTTCTCAATGGCATCCGGTGAATATGCATCCGTGAGTTCACAACGTGACGCCGAAAGCTCATCGGTAGAAAAGGAACGTTACCTATTAAAAAACGACCTAGCAGGTGAAAAGAAGATTGTTCAAGAATTCTACATGAGTCGTGGAATTACCGAAGAAACCGCCAAAGAAATTGCCGATGAATTGATTGCTAAGAAGCCATTGGAAACAATGGTTAGTATCAAGTACAACATCGAATTAAACCACTACATGAATCCGTGGTCAGCAGCATTCTCATCCCTATTCTCAGCCGCATTAGGTGGATTATTCCCACTTCTTGCAATGAGTCTAACCAGTGGAATTTACCGTTGGCCAGCCACTATTCTAGCCGTTATCGTATCAGTTGGTCTAACTGGGTTTATGAGTGCCAAACTGGGTGACGGTAAAGTCAAAGTCGCAGTAATTCGAAACATCATCATCGGAATTCTAACCATGATCATTCACTATACCATGGGGAAATTAATGAACGAATTCTAAAACAAAAAAGCCTAAGCACTTTTGCTTAGGCTTTTTTATTTACTTTAAATAGTTAATTGCAATTTGTTTATATAGACGTATGAATGAATAAAATGATTCTAAATCAACGTATTCATCCGTTTGATGCGCAGTGTCATTTCCCGGTCCTAGGATGATAACATCCACGTCTTGATTGCGTTCCTTAAATTGAGAAGCATCGGTTCCCATTGATAAGGTCTTCAAATCAAGTTTTCCACCCAGAATTTCTTCACTGGCAGATTGAGCAGCGTTGACAATTGGTGAATCGGCTTCGTTTTTGACCGGATAACCACTGAAGTTTACCTCTAGTTCCAGGTTATAGCCATCCTTTTGGTTAAATGAATCAACCAATTCTTGCAAATCAGCAATGATTTGATCGTTATTTAATTGTGGAATGGTTCTAACCATGACCTTTTGATAGGCAAAGTCAGGAATTGAGTTAACCTGTTTGCCACCCTCAAAGATATCAGGTGTGTAGATGGTTTTACCCAAAATATCATCCTCACCGGTTTGTTTAGCAAAATATTGCTTTTCTGCCTGGCGATAATTAATAAGGTTATCAATCGCATCGATTCCTAATTCTGGAGTAGAACTGTGCGCTGCCTTTCCGACACTCTTAACGGTGTAAATAAGTGCTCCCTTGTGAGCATAGACAATATAATGGTGATTTTGATTGCTTTGTCTTTGACCGGTTGGTTCACCAATCACGATGGCATCGACGTCGTCAACATCCCCTCGCTTTGAAAGGAAGTTGGCCCCACCCTGGGTTAATTCCTCAGAGATGGTTGCTAGAAATCTTAGTTGACCGTTTAAGTCAGCATGTTCTTCTTTTAGTTCGATCAAAGCAATCACTTGGGCTGCTAGACCTGACTTCATGTCAGTCACACCACGGCCATAAATTTTGCCGTCTTCTACGTATGGAATAAATGGATCGTGGGTCCAATCAGCCAAGTTATTTTCGTGAACGGTATCTTCATGACCAGCAAAGGCCAAAACCTTTTTCGAAGAACTACCAATGTGAGCAACTAGATTACTTCTATTATCAAACTGGTCCACAATTTCACTTGCAATCCCGTGCTTTTTAAATAGTTGGCTTAAATAATCTGCGATGTCTCTTTCATTGGCATCTACCGTATTAAATGCGACTAGGTCCTTTAATACCTGTAATTGTTCTTCTTTTTCCATTAGTATCTACCTTCTTATTTTGCGTTTTCGTGATCAGTTAATCTGGCTAAGATATCACCGATAATTTGAATGACGAATACCAAAATCAAAATTAAGATTAATGATACAAAGGTAACGTCATTTTCATATCTTTGGTAACCAACCATGACAGCTAGGTTACCAAGTCCACCACCGGCAACGGTACCAGCCATTGCAGTTAAACTGATTAGACTAATTAATGTTACCACGGATGAACGGATAATTTTAGGTAATCCTTCCTTTAGGTATACTCTAAAGACGATTCCCCATGTTGATGAACCCATGGCTTGGGCTGATTCAACAATTCCACTATCCACGTCTAGAAGTGCGTTTTGCACTTGTCGAGCGTAGAAAGGAATGACGGCGATTACCAACGGAACGATACAAGCGGTAGTACCGATTGCAGTTCCAACGATAATTCTGGTAAATGGTGCAATCACAGCTAATAGAATAATGAAGGGAATGGCACGGAAGAAGTTCACAATCTTATCTAAAACTGTGTAGAAAGGAATATTTTCACTGATTCCTTCTGGTCCAGTTAAGACTAGTAAAACACCGATAAACAAACCGATTATTCCACCAATTAGTGCTGTTACGAATGTCATGTACAATGTTTCGATTGTGGCTTGTTCAAAGTCCGGAATCATTGTCATCACGTTTGGTAAGTAATGTGTCAAAAATGAACTCATCTGCTATCCCTCCTTACTATTTCTGATTTTTTCTTGATCCAAATTGATGTTAGTTAAATGAACATCCTTTGAAGCAAGGTATTCTTTGATTTCTTTGATAGTTGATTCTTCAGCATCGATTTCGATAATCAAGTTACCTAATGGCACGTTTGAAATAAATTCAATGTTTCCATATACGATGTTGGCGACGGCACCAAACTTTTGGTACAAATCAACGATGATTGGTGTTTCAGTAGAAGCACCGATGTAATGCAATCTGAATAGTTGTTGGTTACGTGATAATTCAACGAAACGTTCTTGGGCGCTTAGTGTTTCCACTGCTTCCTTGACGTTGTTGGTGGTGTCGATAAAGTCTTTGGTTAGTTGTGTCTTAGGGTTACTGAAAACTTCTAAGATACTTCCCTTTTCGACGACCCTACCAGTATCCATGACAGCTACCTTATTACATAGTGACTTAACTACGTCCATTTCGTGGGTAATTAAAACGATGGTAACGCCTAGTTCTTTGTTAATCTTCTTTAGTAACTGCAAGATTGCTTGCGTGGTCTTTGGGTCCAACGCACTGGTTGCTTCATCACTAATTAAGATTTGTGGATTGTTTGCCAAAGCTCTGGCAATGGCCACTCTTTGTTTTTGTCCACCAGATAGTTGGGCTGGGTAGAACTTTTCCTTCCCATTTAGACCAACTAGATTAATCAAACGTTGAACACGTTTTCTTCTTTCTTCATTTGAAGTCTTAGTTCCAACCATTGGGTATAGAATGTTGTCTTCAATTGTTCTGGCGTTCATTAAGTTAAAGTGTTGGAAAATAAATCCAATGTTCTTTCTTAATTGACGAATTTGCGCATGGCTGAATTTATCAATATCTTTGTTATCGATAATCACTTTTCCGGCACTTGGTTTTTGCAGGTGGTTAATTACTCGTACTAGAGTACTCTTACCAGCCCCTGAATAACCAACGATACCGTAAGCGTCACCCTTTTCAATTTGTAGCGTTACATCTTGTACCGCCTTTGAAACTTGGTGTTTTTGCTTAAAGGTGACATCGATGTGCTCTAGACTAATTTGTGCCATAGTTTCACCTCTACCTCTATTTTGTTTCTAAACCTTACTTGTTGAAGTTGATGTCCCATGCAGGGATGTTTTCACCCTTGTAAAGTTTCTTTAGAAGATCCTTAGTAGCTTGAGTTTGGTAAGCTTTTACAACCTTCTTGTAGTACTTGTTGTTAGCATCACTCTTGTTAGCTGAGATGATGTTGATGTATGGGATTGAAGCCTTATTGGTAGGTTCCTTGAATAGGATGTCCTTTGAACTTAGGTTTGAATCTAGGGCGAAGTTACCGTTAACAACAGCAGCGTCTTCGTCAGATAAAGCTCTTGGAGTTTGTGCAGCATCTAGAGGAACAATCTTTAGGTGCTTCTTGTTTTCAGTAATGTCACTTGGAGTTGGTAATGCAGTGTTCTTTAGCTTGATTAGACCGGCACTAGCAAGTAGTTTTAGTCCACGAGCTTCGTTAGTAACATCGTTAGCAACAGCAACTGATGCGCCATCTTTAAGATCTTTTAGGCTTGAAACCTTCTTGGAGTATAGAGTTAGTGGTGAGAAGATAGTCTTACCAATAGCTACAATCTTAGTGTGGTGAGCTTTGTTCCAGTTGTCTTGGAATGCGTAGTTTTGGAATGCGTTAATGTCTACTTCTTTGTTAGTTAAAGCATTGTTTGGTTGTGAGTAATCAGTGAATTGAACTAGTTGTAGATCAACGCCTTCTTTTTTAACACGTTGTTGAACAGCTTTCCAAACACGTGTGTCTCCACCCATGATACCAATCTTAACTGTGTGTCCTGAATCCTTACCACAACTTGCTAAAAGGGTTAGTGGTAATACCAATAAAAATGTAAAAGCCAATAATAATTTCTTGTAATTCTTCTTCATAAGAATAACCTCCTAAAAAATATAAATGTATGTAACGGAATTTTTAACTTAGCCAACAAAAAAACTCCGCTCCTAGATTAAATCTAGAAACGGAGTTCCGTGGTACCATTCTAATTCAGTGGAAGCTTACACTCCCACCCTCAATAACGTCTATATAAACGCGTGCAATTAATAATGGTTGCCACCCCATCATCGCTTAATTATCAGCGATGCCAAATTACAGGCCATATTCATTATCTTCTGATTCATTCACTTTCAGCAAACGTGAACTCTCTGCGCAATCATTGGATAACTACTCTCCTGATCATCTTGTTTTATTCGTATCGGTTAAGTTGTTTTATATATTACACCCATTTTCTAATATTGCAACATATTTTTATCATTATTTTCTAATTTAATATTTTCTTAATAAATAAAAAGGAGCCTAATCAAGGCTCCTTTAGTGTTTTATAGCAATCTTACATTCTGAGAAAATAGTAATTCGATGATTAAAATTAACACATCTACGGCTACGAAGAAACCGATGAATGCGAAAAATGTAAGGCGAATGGCTTGTAGACGCTTCTTTAAAACATCCCCGGTGAATTCACCATGTTTCTTTTCTAAGCTAGGTAGTTTTAATCCTAGGAAGATGTAAATTGCTTCTAGTACAAATAACACGATGATTAAGTAGTTGTTGGCCATTTCTGGGAAGATGATGCTCAAGACAAACGCAGTAGCGACGATTGCTAAGATCACGTATTGACCAGTCACGACGTTTAACTTCTTTTCACCTGACTTAAATGCTTCGATTTGTTTCTTATCTCCGCCAAATGAATCAAGTGTCTTTTGGTTGATGGTCTTATTCAACTTGTGAATCTTTGGTAGTGTTTCATAGGCACCGAATAGTAATAGTGCGATTACAACAAAAAATAAAATTAAATAAATAACAGTATCCATTATCAGTCCTGCTTTCTTTATGTAATGACTTTATTATGTCATTTTTTATTTAATAAAAAAAGCTGAATGTTTCCATAACAGCTTTTCTTAATACTATCTTAAATATTTATCAAACCATTCATAGATGTCTGATAGACGTTTGATTCTAAGGTTTGGTAAACCGTTTCTTGAGAATCCATGGAATGATTGTGGATAACGAATGTAATCCACAGGGGTGCCGGTTTGCTTAATTGCTGTGAATAACGCTTCACTTTGGTTAACCGGACAACGCATGTCGAATTCACCATGTTGAATTCTAGTAGGTGTCTTGACGTTGTGGGCATACTTCAATGGTGAACAGTCCCAGTAGTATTCCAATCCGCCCTCATCGTATAGATCCTTGCCAAGTTCTTTTCTAATGAAACGAACTCCGATGTCGGATGTTCCATATAATGAGTGCCAATCAGATACAGGACGTTGCACAATCGCAGCGTTGAAACGGTCGGTGTGACCAATTGCCCAACTGGACATGAATCCACCATAAGAGCCACCGGCAATGAATGTGTTTTGTTCATCTAGGTCAGCAAATTGACTTAGGGCAGCATCTAAACCAGATTGAACGTCTGCAAAGTCTTCCTTTCCGTATCTACCAATGACGCCTGTTTCGAATTCTTGACCGTAACTAGTAGAACCACGTGGGTTAACGTAGACGACGGCATAACCACGACTGGCTAACACTTGGAATTCATGGAAGAAGCTTTCACCGTAGTTAGCTTGTGGACCACCGTGGACGTATAGAATCACTGGAAGATGGTTCGAACTACCGGTGTACTTTAATACCCATCCCTCAACAGTAGTTTTACCGTCTTTGGATGGTGTTTCAAATGGTGTTACGTCTGCGTAGTCGTGTTGTGCTGAGAAGTTAGCGTTAGGGTCAAACTTCACGTCTAGTTGTTGGTCAACTAGTTGGACTAATTGACTTGGGGTGGTTGGAGTTGAAAGACTGAAGTACACCTCACCATCAATGGCGGTTAGGTCCACAACATGACAGTGGCCTTCAAACAACTTGGTAATGTCATGGCCGTTGTATTCAAAGACAACGCTGTGGCCGTGAGTCACACCACTAAAGACAAAGTTAGTGTCTGACATCCAAACTAAGTGACTACCCTCGTTTTGAATGAAGTCGGCGGTAATTGAGCCGAACACTTCACCCTCGAAGTCCTTGGTGACGTCGGTTAACTTATCACTTGCTTCATCATAGATGTATAACTCGTTAACGGTTGCGTTTGGATACTTAGCGTTGTTTCCGACAACGGCAATCTTTTGACCGTCAGGAGAATAACTAGCGTAGCTAAATTCACCCTTGGAGATACTTGCTGTAACTTGTTTTTCGGTATCCTTAGTTAAATCAACATCGTAGACCGCCCTAGTTTCGTCTGATTCAGTTTCCAATGTTGGGTTAGTTGGCTTGATTACCAATAAACGGTTTTGCTTGGCGTTCGCATCTTGCAAGCTCAAATCGTACTTGGATCTGTAGACAGCGTTTCTTTGGTTCATCTTAATGTTATAGCGGTAGATGGTATCAGTAGCTTGATCATCAACCCATCCAATACCGTCATGTCGGTTATCAAAGCGGTGGACCCTTCTAGTTTCTGGGAACTTGGTGGTTTCAAACTTAGCGGGTATCTTACTATCTGATGATTGGTAGAAAACGGTTTGGCCATCTTTTCCACTAACTAGTTTGGATATCTTGGCATCCCTAGTAAGTTGTTCAGCACTACCACCGGATAGTGGCATTCTCATTAAATCACCATTATGTAGATAGACTAGGTAATCGCCCACTTGCACGGGATTGACGTTCTTACCACCATCGGTCCATTTCTTTACTTCGTTCTTGTTGTTAATGCTGATAATATCAGCAAAATAGGTATTTTCTTGCTTGTCGACACGGTTTAAAACAGCGAAAATATTTCCATTAATAGCAGTAACTTGCGTAATGGATTTCAATTCAAATAAGTCATTTGATTCTATTTTTTTATTCATTAACAACGCCTCTTTTCAATTTAAGTCTAGTATTAAGTTTTATCAGCATAAATGCAATAAAAAAGCCCTAACAATGTTAGGACTTAGTTTGTTTTTGATTTTTAAATTGCTCAGTAATGACAAACGATGTAATTGGAATCGTAATGATAACACCGATTAACGAGAACAAGATGATGATGAACTCGGCATCAAAGACCTTGTCGTTTAAAATATCCCCCAATGAGTAGGATAAGCCGTGGAACCAGACAAATAATGATAGTGATCCACCAAACAATCCGAAGAATAAGGTATTCAATGTTGTTCCAATGATTTGTTTTCCAACATAGACCCCATCGAAGAACAAACGGCTTGGTTTAATCTCCGGATGCTGTTCCTTAATTTCATCCAAACCGGATGCAATCGCCATCGTTGCTTCGGCAATCGCCCCTAACGTACTTAGGATGGCTGTTGAAATCGAGATATCGATAAAACTAATTCCGATTGGTAAAGATAGCCCTTCTAGGTCATCACTATCTTCCAGCCCGAATCCTTGCACCTGTGCCCAGTGTTCAACCGGCACAATCAATAAGACAAGCGCTAATAGCACTAATACGGAAGCGATGAATGCTAGTCGACTGGTCTCATCATTGGTTCCACTCAAGAAGATGGTCAATGCCAATAAGATCACTCCGGCAATCAAAGTGACGACGATTGGTGGAAAGTGAAATGCCATCAAGACAATCGCAAAGAATAAGAAGCCAAAGTTAAGCACCAAACTTAAAAATGATTGAAAACCTTGTTTACCACCTACCAATACCATTAGTACTAATAGGACAAGGCCTAAAACGATAATTGCACTCATTATTTACGCCTCTTTTCTGCAAAAAAACTGGTTAATCCACTGGCAACCGGAACTGCAAGCACAATTCCAATCCCACTGATTAGACTTTGCACCATCCCCAATGACATGTTCATTGAAAATGAATATCCCCAACTATTTCCGTTCTTTAGGAATAGAAGTGTCATCGACAAAGTTTCACCCATAAAGATGAAGAATAAGACGTTAATTAGTGGTCCCATGATGGACTTACCAATGTTTCGACCTGACAAGAATAGTTGTTTTCTTGAGACGTCAGGACGTTCCATTTTCAACGCAAACAATGAAGAAATAATATCGGTTGATTCATCCATCACAGCCCCTAGAGAACCAATAATGGTTTCAGCTAGGAACAACGGACGTGGTGGCTGAGTGACATATTGCATTGATTCGTAGAAAATTCCCTTCTCGTGCGTGAATCTAAAGACAATCAAACTGATTAGAATCGACAAAAAGGTACATGCGACAGTTGATCCTAAAGTCACAAACATTTGACGATTCCAGCCAATTACCAACCAAAGGGTTATAGCCGAAAACAACACAGCTAATATGGAGAAAATCCATAAAACATTTGACCCGTTATTAAAACCGTCAAAGTATAGTGCCACCATGAATAAGATGGTATTAATGATGATACTTCCAATGGCAGTAATCCCCGCCATTTTAAGGAAGACAAACATTAAGGCGATTGCTAGATAAATTAAAAAGACGACTGGCGTGTCTCGTTTGGCGTCTTTAATTGTGCTTTCACCCTGTCCGTGTAAGACCACAAAGGCTTTTTGGCCGACTTTGTACTTCTTATCCATCGCCTTAGAGTCTGTATATGTATTGTTTAACGTGATGTGTTCACCCTTATGTTTACCATTGGTGATTACCCCACTTAATTTTTGTACATAACTGTGATCAACGTTTTGAAAAGTATCGACCTCCTTAGTCTTGCTAAGTTCTTCTACTTTTTGAATCTGCATAATTGGTTGCGTATATAAAAAGTCATCATGACTAACAAAAAACATTAAAATTACCCCAATTAATGCAAAAATCCCCACCATTTTGATGGGAAATTTTTTCAATAAATTACCCAAAATCATTCCTTCTTAATTATCAAATTTTGAACCTAAAAATTCCAATTTAAGTCATTTTAACACACTTTAATTAAATAAATCTTAAATGGCTCCATCATGCAAGCTTATGCCGTTTAAAGCCGGCAAATCGGCATTTTACGCATGTAACTTATTTGACACATAACATTTTTCTTTGTAATAATAGTACCTATGCTTTAAACAAACTACAATTTCAAGGAGGAAGATCATGACCAAAAAAGTTGAAGTTAAACATCTAACCAAGATTTTCGGTCGTCATGTTGGTCGTGCCAAAGAAATGATCAACGAAGGAAAATCCAAAGATGAAATTTTAGCTAAAACTAACAGCGTAGTTGGTGTTCACGATGCCAACTTCGATGTTAACGAAAATGAAATCTTTGTTATCATGGGACTTTCCGGTAGTGGTAAGTCTACTTTAATTAGAATGTTGAACCGTTTATACGAACCAACTGATGGTGAAATTCTATTAGACGGGGAAAGCATTACTAAATTCGATAAGAAAGAATTACGTGAATTTAGACGTAAGAAGATGAGTATGGTATTCCAAAACTTTGCTCTATTCCCTAACAGAACCATTATCGAAAACACCGCTTACGGTTTAGAAATCCAAGGAGTCGATAAAGAAACTAGACATCAAAAAGCACACGAATGCTTAGAACTAGTTGGCTTACACGGATATGATGATAGATACCCTAATGAATTATCTGGTGGACAACAACAACGTGTCGGATTAGCTCGTGGTTTAGCTAATGACCCAGAAATTCTATTGATGGATGAAGCATTCTCAGCATTGGATCCACTTAACAGAAAAGAAATGCAAGACGAATTGCTAGATTTACAATCACACCTAAAGAAGACTATCATCTTCATTTCTCATGACTTAAACGAATCACTACGTATTGGTGACCGTATTATGATCATGCGTGATGGTGAAATTGTTCAAATCGGTTCACCAGAAGACATCTTACAACACCCTAAGAATGAATACGTTGAAAAATTCATCGAAGGTGTGGACAGAACTAAGATTCTTACTGCTAGCCGCGTTATGATTAGACCAGATGTTATCAACATCGAAAAAGACGGTCCAAGAACCGCGCTAAGATTAATGAAGGACAACCACAACTCTAGTGTTTACGTTGTTGATTCAGAACACCACTTCAAGGGATTAATTGATGCTAAGGATGTTATCAAGCAAATCGAAGATGACAAACGTGACTTAGAATCAATCCTTAGAACCGACGTTCCAACAACTACACCTGATACACCTATCAAGTCACTATTAAACGACATTTCCAAGACTTCAGTACCATTCGCGGTATTGGATGACAATGATCGACTACTAGGAATTATCATTAGAAGTTCCGTATTAGGCGCAATTTCTGGAAACGAGGTGCAAAATAATGGCTAATTTATTTTCTTTAACTATGCAACCAATTCCATTTGCGGATTGGATTAACAGTTTTGTTAACTGGTTAACTCAATTCGTTGGTTTCTTCAACGGTATCACTGATTTCATCGGTGCAATCGTTAACTCATTCCAATGGGTATTTGATTTACTACCAGTTTGGTTATTCATTATCTTAGTTCTAGGTATTACTTACTGGGCATTACATGACAGCAAGCACTGGGGACTAATGATCTTCGAACTTATTGGTCTTGTATTAATTTACAACCAAGGTTACTGGAGAGATATGACTCAAACATTAACACTAGTTCTTACTTCTAGTTTAATTATCGTTGTTATCGGTATTCCTTTGGGAATCTGGATGGCAAAGAGTCACACTGTTAAGGTAATCGTTAAACCAATCCTAGACTTTATGCAAACAATGCCTGCATTCGTTTACCTAATTCCTGCCGTTGCTTTATTCGGTATCGGAATGGTACCCGGGGTTATTGCTTCTGTTATCTTCTCACTACCACCAGTAGTTAGAATGACTAACCTAGGAATTGAACAAGTTCCTACTGATTTAATTGAAGCTGCCGATTCATTCGGTTCAACCGGTTGGCAAAAGCTAATCAAGGTTGAATTACCAATTGCTAAGAACACATTAATGTCTGGTGTTAACCAAGGTATGATGCTTGCTCTATCAATGGTAGTTATTGCTTCAATGATTGGTGCCGTTGGTCTTGGTTCAGAAGTTTACTTCGCCGTAGGTAGAAACAACGCCGGTTCAGGTTTCACTGCTGGTTTTGCAATCGTAATCCTAGCAATCATCCTAGACCGTGTTACTCAAGCCTTTAACAAGAACAAAAAACACTAATTAGGAGGATTTAAATGAGAAAGAAAACTAGATATGTTTTAGCAACATTAACCATGTTTCTTATGGCAACAGTTCTAACTGCTTGTAGTAGTTTAACTTCTCCATACAATCCTCATAAGAAGTTAGGTCCTCAAATCAATTACACCATCACTGGTATTGATGCCGGGGCTGGTATTATGGCTTCTACACAAAATGCGTTAAAGGAATATCCTTTAGCACAAAACAAGTGGCAACTACAAACTAGTTCAACTGCTGCAATGACTTCTACATTAGCTAAAGCAATTAAGTACAAACAACCAATCGTAGTTACCGGATGGCAACCACACTGGATGTTCAAGAAGTTCCCTCTTAAGTTCCTAAAGGATCCTAAGAATGTTTACGGTTCTTCAGAACAAATCCACACAATTGCTAGAAAGGGTCTAGCCAAGGATAATCCTGGTGCTTACAAGATTCTAAAGCAATTCCACTGGACTCCATCTCAAATGTCAGACGTAATGCTACAAACTAATGCTGGTGTTGATCCTAAGGTAGCTGCTGACAACTTCATCAAGAAGAACCCTAAGTTATACCAAGAATGGACTAAGGGCGCTCCTAGAGGTAATGGTAAAGCAGTTAAGTTAACTTACGTTGCTTGGGATTCAGAAATCGCATCAACTAATGTGATGGCTGAAGTTCTAAACAAGATGGGTTACAAGGCAACTATCCAAGCACTAGAAATGCAACCAATGTGGGCATCAATCGCAACTAACGCTGCCGATGCTTCACTATCAGCTTGGTTACCTAACACTGCCGGTTTATACTTGAAACAATACAAGGATAAAATCGACGATGTTGGTCCAAACTTGAATGGTGCTAAAGTTGGATTGGCTGTTCCTAAGTACATGAAGAACATCAACTCAATCGAAGATTTAATCAACAAATAATAATAAAGAAAAGCTATTCTATTAACTTTAGAATAGCTTTTTTATATACTAGGGATATAACAAAAAAATAAACGTAAATGAGGTGCCAAAATGAGCAATGACAAGATTAACGAATCACTAATCAAAGACGACTTCTATCAAGCCGTCAACGGTGAATGGGTTAAGAATGCAACCATTCCATCAGATCACTCTTCAACCGGTGGTTTCATGGACCTAGTCGATAATATCGATAAAACTTTAATGAATGACTTTGACGCCCTACTTGATGGATCAATGCAACCATCAAATGACGATATGCAAGAATTCAAGAAGTTATACGATTTAGCGATGGACTTTGATAAGCGTGAACAAGATGGTACCAAACCACTTAAAGCCACCCTTCAAAGAATCGAAGACGTTAAATCATTCGACGATTTAAACCAACAACTATCTGATTGGACTCTATCTGGTTTACCCCTACCATTTGGTTTCGGCATTGAAGCAGAAATGAAGAACGCCAAGTACAACGCATTGTACGCAAGCGGTGCTTCAACCTTCCTACCAGATAAGACCTACTATGATAAACAAAACCCAGCTGGTGCCAAACTAATGCCAGTTTTCCGCGACATGATGCAAAAACTATTAACCATGGTTGGCTACGACGAACAACAAGCTAAAAACATCGTCGATGCCGCTGAAGACTTTGATAGAACAATTGCACCACACATCAAGTCAGCCGAAGAAAATGCCGACTTCACCAAGATGTACAACCCAATGAGCTACAGTGACCTAGCTAGTCAAATTGACAAGTTTGATATGGATAACTACGTGACTGGTCTAATTGGCCAAGTGCCTGATCAAGTCATCGTGACTGAACCAGACTACTTCAAAGCATTCAATGAAATCGTCAACGACGATACATTCGCCAAGATGAAGAACTGGATGATTGTGAAGGTTGTTAAGGGTTCTGCTGGTCTACTATCAGAAGAATTCCGTCAAATCGGTGGTACTTTCTCACGTACCCTTTCAGGTAAGAAGGAAGCTACTAAACCTAAAAAAGCTGCTTACTACCTAGCATCCGGTTTATTCGACCAAGTCGTTGGTGATTACTACGGCCGCAAGTACTTCGGTGAAAAGGCTAAACAAGATGTCCACGACATGGTTGTTAAAATGATTAACGTTTACGAAAAACGTCTATCTCAAAACGACTGGTTGAGTGAAGACACCAAGAAGATGGCCATCACCAAGTTAAACGCCCTAGCTATTCACGTTGGTTACCCTGACGAAATCAACCCACTTTATCACCAATTCAAGATAGTTGGTAAGGAAGATGGCGGTGATTTATACACCAACGTTGAAAACATCGACAAGATTATCACTAAGGATAAATTCAGCAAGTGGAACCAACCAGTAGATAAGAGCATCTGGGACATGAGTGCTAACACGGTTAACGCTTACTACTCACCTCTAGAAAACGTGATTGTCTTCCCTGCTGCCATCCTACAAGCACCTTTCTACAGCCTAGAACAATCATCAAGTCAAAACTTCGGTGGTATCGGTGCCGTTATCGCCCATGAAATCTCTCATGCGTTTGATAACAACGGTTGTCAATTCGACCAATATGGTAACCTAAACAACTGGTGGACCGAAGATGATCATAAGCACTTCGATGCATTAGCCGAAAACATGATTAAGGAATTCGATGGTTTAAACTTCGCCAGCCAAAAAGTTAATGGTAAGTTGACCGTTTCAGAAAACATTGCCGATGCCGGTGGTTTGAGCTGTGCCCTAGAAGCTGCCAAGGGAGAAACAGACGTAAACCTACGTGACTTCTTCATCAACTGGGCAACCATCTGGCGTACCAAATCAACTGAACAATACAAACAATTACTACTATCAATCGATGTGCACGCCCCTTCCGAACTAAGAGCACAAATTCAAGTGAAGAACTTAAAAGACTTCTACAAGACCTTCGACGTTCAACCTGGTGACGGAATGTACATGGACGAAGATAAACGAGTAAATATTTGGTAATAAAAAAGGCCTGACAAACGTCAGGCCTTTTTATTTAGGTTTTATTTCTTAGTGTTCTTAAGCATTAATGCCATTGCTAAACCGAATAGTTCAATCACAAAGAATGTAATGAAAACGACATGGAAACCACCCATTTGGGCAATTGCATGGCTCATTCCCTTAGCAATGTTGTTGTTCATCACATTAGATAAAATCAATGTAGCAACCAAGACACCGGTTGATCCAAGAATTTGTCTAAATGTTGAAATAACCGCTGTACCATCTGAGATTAAATCCTTTGGTAATGAGTTAGCACCCATTGTAACGGCTGGCATCATCACAAAGGCGTTTCCACCTTCAATGATTGCTGCAATTACCATCATTGGAACTAGACCCAGTGTGGCACCGGTGATACTCAATACTAACCATCCGGCTAGAATCATGAACATCCCTGTTAGCATGGTTGATTTGAAACCAATCTTATCTGCTAACTTACCAGTTAATGGGTTTAACAAACTCAATACGATGGCACCAGGAGCTAGCGCTAAACCAGAAACGGTCTTGCTTACTCCCAATACGTCTTGGTAGTAAAGTGGGAAAATGATTGTCACAACAATTAAGGCAATGTATGAAGCACCGGTTAAACCAACTGATAGGTCGTAGTTAAAGTCCTTCAATACTCTTAATTGTAGTAGTGGTTGATCCATCTTGAATTGACGAATTGCAAACATCGCCACCATTAAGATACTTACAACTAATATGATAATGGCTTCAGTCAAATCAATGTTGGTCTTACCAATCATGTTAACCACGTATAGGATACCAATCAAACCGACTGATAGGATGACTGATGGGAAGTCTAGGTGACTTTCCTTTTGTGGCATAACATTCTTAATTGCAAATAGTGAAATTACAAATAGAACTGAAATGATAACGGCAAAGACGATGAATAATCCACGCCATGCTGAGAAGTGGAGAACGATTGCTGAAAGAATTGGACCACAAGCAAGTGCTGAACCCATGATTAGGCCAGCAAATCCCATGGTAGTCCCCCTTTTTTCTTCCGGTGTAATGTATAACAACACTGATTGGTATGATGGGAACAAGATACCAACAGCGATTGCTTCCATTGCACGACCTAACATCATTACTGGGAAGTTAGGTGCAGCTACCACAATCAAAGTTCCGATATCAAAAATTGCTAAAATCAATAAAAATAATTGCTTAAACTTAACGTTGTTAAGTAACCATGGACTAACCGGCATCATGACACACATGATTAGCATAAATCCGGTTGTTAGCCATTGAACAGTCGAAGCATCAATTCCAAATGAGCTCATTAAGGTAGGATAAGCGGTTGAAATTGATGATTGGCTCATTGACATTGTAAAACTACCCAAAAGTAATACAATGACGAACAAAAAACGATTGTATGGTTTACCATTTAAATCGTAATTCTTCAAAACCTTCATCTCCTAATTTAGAATCATTATAATTTAATACTTTTTCTATTTTATAGATTTAGGTTAAATAAGTAAACTATTTTGCTTTGCTTAATTTTCGTCGAACAGAAATCTTGCGATAATGTGATCAACGAAGATGTTGTGGTGCAAACGACTGTGTTGACCATTAACCCCATTAACTGGGATTTCTTCGTAGTTCTTAGCACGTTTACCAATCAAGTACTTCAATGACTTCGCTGAAGCCACTGATACAACACCGTCTGAATCTTGTTTTGAATTGTCGTTTCCGTAGATGTTTAGTACTGATACATCCTTAGGGAAGTTCTTACAATCATTTAATAGTGTTTGATATGATGGGAACCACTTGTTTGATTCTGAGTAAATCATTGGTTTACCTTGTGAATCAACATAATTATCTGTTCCCATGCTACTTAACTTAATGACCCCGTCATAAGGTCCGGCGATTGAAACAAACTTTTGTAGCTTTGGCATGTCTTCATCTTTATCGTACTTAGCAGCTGTATCTAAGATAGTAACGGCCCCGGTAGAGTGACCAACAGCGTTGTAGTACTTAAATCCATAGTGATCTCTTAGTTTCAATAGGATTTCGTGTAGCCAGCTAACTTGTTTATCTACTGGTGTGAACTTCTTTTGGAAAATAACTTGAATAATTGGCTTTCTGGTATTTAATTGAAGTTTTCCTTTGTAATCAATTTTTCCGTCCTTATCCACTAGGATGACTAATGAACGGTTACCTCCATCACGTGATGCAATTGTTGCCAAGTGATTCGTAGATTTTCTAGACCCACCCAATCCATGGACATACAATGTTGGTGTGTTTTGGCCACCTCTAGATGATCGAGACATTAATAGGTTGTCACTTCTAATCGCAAAGAAAACTGCGAAAAATGCGACAATCAATGTCACAATAATCAAAATAATATTGGTCTTAGCTGTTTTACTCAAGATGATTCCCCTCTCTTTTCTTCTACCCTCTATCATACTAGAAAATCACAAAATTTACATCCATAATTATGTGCATTAATTAGCCAAATCTAGTAATTTGTAGTAGATTATAGGTATAGACTAAATATGAACGAATAAAGGAGAATTTATTTTGATTACACTCAAATCACCACGCGAAATCGAAATGATGGCCAAATCCGGTGAAGTCTTAGCTGGCGTTCACCTTGGCTTACGTGACATGATCAAACCAGGTCTAGACACTTGGGAAATCGAAGAATTTGCTGACAAATACATCACTGAACATGGTGCAAAAGCATCAGAAAAAGGTTTTGAAGGCTACAAGTTTGCTACTTGTGTCTCAGTTAACGACGAAGTAGCTCACGGAATTCCACGTAAGGGCCTAAAGCTTAAAGATGGTGACATTGTTAAGGTTGATATGACCGTTAACAAGGATGGTTTTGAAAGTGATTCTTGCTGGACTTATGCAGTTGGAAACATCTCAGAAGAAGACCAAAAGCTAATGGACGTATGTAAGGAAGCTCTATACCGCGGTATCGACCAAGCCGTTGTTGGTAACCGTTTAGGTGATATTGGTTTTGCTTGCCAAGACTTCATCGAAAACCAAAACCACATGGGTGACGTTCGTGAACTAATCGGTCACGGAATTCAACCTACTATGCACGAACAACCAAACGTTCCTGCATACGGTGAACCTGGTAAGGGTCTACGTCTAAAGGAAGGTATGACCATTACCATTGAACCAATGGTTAACCTAGGAACTTGGGAAATCACTGACAGATACGATGCTAAAGACGACTGGACTTACTACGTATCATCAGATGGTACTAACTCAGCTCAATACGAACACACCATTGCAATTACCAAAGATGGTCCAAAGATTCTAACCTCACAAGGCGATGAAATCGACGAAAAGTACAAACTATAATAAATAAAAAAGCCTCGTAAGATAATTCTTACGGGGCTTTTTATTTTGGTTGATTTAGTCTAAACCGTTAACGCAGTGTTCAGGCTTTTCACCCTTTAGCACGTGGTTTACTTCACTACTTGCCATGTTAGAAATCTTAGTAAATGATTCTACTGAGAATCCTGAGTTATGTGGGGTCATGAAGACGTTTGGTAGTTTTCTTAGTTCACTGTCCATTGGAAGTGGTTCTTTTTCGAACACATCTAGACCTGCTCCGGCGATTTCACCAGACTTCAAGGCTTCGATCATGTCTTGTTCGTTAATCACTGCACCTCTGGCAAAGTTAACGATAAATGCTGAATTCTTCATCATCTTGAATGTATCTTTATTAACAGAACCGATAGTTCCCTTCACTGCAGGTAGATGTAGTGAAACGAAATCAGAACGTTTGAATAGTTCATCCCATTCAACGAATTCACCGTATTCTGAAGTCTTAGGGCTTCTGTTCCAGATTAATGTCTTAACACCGAAACCAGAAAGCATCTTGGCAGCTTGTTGGCCAATGTTTCCATAACCAACGATTCCAATTGTCTTACCCTTAATATCGTGTGATGGGTGATGGAATGCGTATGAATCATCACCTTCACGCATTTTTTGAGAAACAGTGTATAGATTCTTAGATAAAATTAAAATATCGGTAACGGCACATTCAGCAACCGCCACTTCGTTTCCACCAGGTGTGTTGGTAACGTAGATTCCACGTTCCTTACAGTGGTTTAAATCAACATTATCGTATCCCACACCAAAACGTGCGATAACCTTTAGGTTAGGCATTTGGTCGATAGTGTCATTGCTTAATGGAGTCGCATTAATTACCATTCCATCAGCATCTTTGTGTTGAAGTAGAGAGTCTGCGTATTGATCTTCTAATTCCACTACTTCAAAGCCATAATCCCTAAGTGGTTCGCCTAAATAATGAGCAAATTCTTTAGGAATAATTACTTTTTTAGCCATTTTCTCTTCAACTCCTAATTTTTTATAACATATAAATATTATCACAAAAAAAGCCACTACATGGATTTTTTATATCCATTAGTGGCTTTTAGCGACTTTAATGTCTATTGATTGTGTTCTTGGGCCATAGGATTAGTTTACCCTTAATGGCACTCTTTCGTTCAACAGTAACTGGTTTCTTCCCGCGACGTGGGGTCCATCTTGGATTTCTAATTACGGTAGGATCATTTTTAATCATCTTAAAGACTGACATAATGATCAAGATGCAGACGAACATCAATGGGAATCCGGCTAAGGTACAGAACGTTTGAACTGTCTCAAATCCCCCAACGACAACTAAACTGAATGAGAATAGGATAAATACAACTACCCAGGTCATTCTGTTAACACGACTAGGTTCTTTACCAGGACCAAGTGGCAAACTGGTAAATGAAGAAAGCACGAATGCTGAAGATGAGATCGTAGTTGCCAAGAAGATGAAACAGGAAATAAAGTAAAATGCAAACATGACATACTTCATAGGTAAGGTTCCAAGAACGGCTGAAATCACAGCAGCTTGCCCTTGCGTATTTAAAATATGCGTTAAATTCAATGTACCGGTCTTTTGTAGCCATAGTGAGTAACCACCAAAGACGGCATAAAAACTCATGCATCCCAAAGCACCATAGGTAAGCATCCCCATGACAATTTGTCTGATTGTGCGTCCCTTGGAAATCTTAGCAATGAATAGTCCCATGAATGGCATGTATGATAACCACCAACCCCAATAGAAAATGGTTTCTTGTTGGGCGATACCGGGACGACCGTTTGGCACGGTATTCATACTCATTGGAATGAATTTTTGAATCAATAATCCGACACTGTTTGTTTCTGAATTTAGAATGTATACGGTTGGACCAACTAGCAAGACGATTGCTAAGAAAATAATAGCGGTCCAAATGTGGGCATTACTTAGTTTATCAATTCCACCGTTTAGTCCCTTAAAGACGGTTAGTGCAAAGATAATAAATAATACCAAGAATAATCCTAGTTTCATATTTAGATTATCAGGAATTCCGGTTAAAGAACTTAGGACTTTGGAAATGATTGGAATTTCCAAACCTACGGAGGCTCCTACCCCTCCCATGATTCCAAATACTACTAGTAGGTTGACGATTTTTCTGGCAATATTTTGCCAAAGTTTTTCACCATCTAAGATGGTAATCGCATCACTTAGAGATTGAATTTTGCGTTTCTTGTTATACATCATATAACCAATAGCAATCGTGGGTGCCGCAAACATCAACCAGGCCATTGGACCCCAATCATATTGACCATACATGTGAGCTAAGTTGTAAGCAGTCACTGAATATGGTTTTACAGATCCTTCTGGATGTTGAACGTATCTCAATGGATCCACCATGCTAAGCATTAGAATACTTGCATCGATGGCGGTCGCAAAGACCATTGAACCCCATTGGAAGTTCTTGTACACCGGCTTATCCGTTGGTTCACCCAAACGAATATTGCCATACTTTGATAACATCAAATATACAAAAAACAAGAAATTGATGATGTAAATCCACATGTAACCCCAACCCATATTGCTGGTTACCCAGTTCAATACGTTGTTAAGAAGTCCTTGTAGTGAAGAACCACCAATTATCAAAAATACTGAAACCCCTAAAAATAATACGACAGTAGGAATAAAGACGAGCTTGTCGATATTTTTACTTTTAAAAATAATAATCCTCCTCTGAGATTAAACACAAAAAGCTGCACAAATAAGTGATTCGTATATAACGAATGACCATCTGCACAGCTTTTCTAAGGTTATACAAATTAAATTCGAATTATTTTTGCATTTCAATTATATTATACACAAATAACAATTTATGTAAAATGTGGCCGCACGGGCGTTTGAAAAGCATATTTTAATTCCTATTTGACCGTTTTAATAACACGAGCTGGATTACCTACAATAACCACATTGTCGCCAAATGATTTGGTAACAACTGACCCAGCTCCAACGACAACATTTTCACCCAATGTAACACCGGGTAATACAGTCACATGTCCTCCTAGCCAGCAATTATCACCGATGGTAATTGGTTTTCCCATTTCAACATCGGCCTTTCTTTGGTCTGGGTCCAATGGATGTACCGGTGTGTACAATCCAACGTCTGGACCAAAATAACAATGATTTCCAATTGTGATTGGGCATGTGTCCAACAATGTTAGGTGGTAGTTGGCGTAAAAGTCGTCTCCAACATGGATGTTGTATCCATAGTCGAATTCAACGCCGGTTTCAATCCATAGATTCTTACCACTGTCGCCAAGTAACTTGGCTAGTCGTTGGTTTTGTTCTTTATTATCTGATAGTGAATTAATGGCGCTTAACTCTTTTCTAACAACACTACGTCTTTGTTGTAACTCTTCGTCGTATTGTTGATAAGGTTCTCCTGCCGTCATTTTTTCACGTTCTGTTTTCATATTTTGCCAGCTTTCATAACTTATTCAATTATTATTGTATCATATGAAATTATTTATCAAAAAAACCTAAATCGCGAAGGCTCTTCTCGATGTCCGATACTGATTTATCCTTGTCGATGTATTCCTTGGCCTTTTCTTGTTGTTTTGGTTTGGGCTTTGGTTCTGCCACCTTTGGTTTAATTGCTAGTTTTTCTGCTAAATCAGGATCAATTTTTCTAACCTCATCATCTAACAACTGTTGAACAGTAGTAATTGCTTTATCGTTATTATCAAAACTAGCGTTCACAAATTTGATGGTTTTAAACTTTTCTAAGACCTCAGCCAATTGTTTGATCTCTTCGACATTGGTGATGACTTCACCGTTAAAACTTTGCCAGTCATGGGTCTTGGCGTACGCTAGCTTCTCATCGTTGATAGTTTGTGAAATGTACAAAGAAGGTGTAATTACTTCGACTTGTTTTGAGTTTAAATCCATTTCAACTAACTTTTTTAAACCATTGATAACAGATACCAATTGCATCTTGGAATTATTAATACCTTGCACTCCACCGCTATTGGTTGTTAGTTCGTCATCAAAGTCGATGCAATAAGCCCAAACGGACGGACCGTTGGAAGCGACGTATTGATTCAAACCAGAAGCATTAATGTGCTTACCGTGTGCGTATAATTTAACGACTTCTTCGACATTTTTTTCTGCTGTTTTTGGTTGTTCAAATGTCGAATGAACGATTGTCTTGCTTGGTTGATTTAATTTCATATCATCCATTTTTTCGTTCAAAAGTTTATCAACAAAATTGTTTCCAGAGTTATCCGCATGACCCTTAGTCCATTTAAAGTTTAAGTGCTTAAATTGGCCTAGTAGTGCTGATAGTTGCATGAATTCATTTTTGTTTTTGATTACTGTTCCATCGCTTTTCTTCCAACCACGACGACGCCATGAGTTTAGCCATCCCTTAGTGATTGAATCTAAGACGTATTTGGAGTCCAATATAGCGTCAATAGACTCATTTTGCCATCCCTGGTCTATGATGTACTGCAAGGCGTTAACTAGCCCTAAGACTTCCATTTTATTGTTTGTAGCACCGAATTCACCGTCTGCTGCATAGTGTTGTTTTTTACCATTGCGCAAAATTAAATATGCCCAGGCGGCCTTGTCGTCGTCCTTTACGTGTTGGCCGAGCTTGTTTCCGTGGTTTCTAGATCCACCGTCACTATATAGTGTAATTGATCCACTCTTGGTCATCCTAGGCGCTACCTTTTTGGCAGATTGACCTAATCCCATGTAGGCCTTGGCTTCTGATTGGGTCTTAAAACTTTTATATTCGGCGCCGGGAAAACCGTTAACTTGGTTCTTACATTCGTCCCAAGTCTTATAGATACCGGGCTTTTTTCCTTTTCTTACTGCATAAAATTTACTAGCCATCTTTTTCTCCTTTTATGTACAAAAAAAGACCCAGAAAATCTGAGTCCAAAAGATTATTTAGCAGGCTTTGACTTCAAGAATTTTTGTAAGTCAGCAACTTCTTTTTGTTTCTTGTTACGCTTGTTGTTGTTGATTGGACGACGTCCTTGAACACCATTTGGATGACAAATTCTCACTAGAGACACCCCTTCCTGTTAACCATAAATTAATTAGTACCATTATAATATAAAGACGGTACCTAACGCAAATTAGAATTATTCACTCATTATTATATAGATATTGTTTACAATTTACAAGTTTGTGTTAAAATAACTTCAATTTAATAATAAGAGGTGGCAATTTTATGACAAATGATTTTCCCCAAGTTTTAACCATTGCAGGTTCAGACAGTGATGGAAGTGCAGGAATGCAAGCCGATTTACATACTTTCTTTATGCATCATACTTACGGTGCTTCCGTAATTACAGCGTGTGTTGCAGGTAACTCATTTGGTATTCATGACAGTGTCTCTATGCCAGTTTCATTCATCAACCAAGAATTCAAAGACTTAGCTGATGACTTTAAGATTTTAGCATCAAAAACAGGAATGTTAGCCGATGCTGAACTTATTCGTACCGTAGTTGAAAACTACAAGAAATACGATTTTGGTCCATTAGTTGTAGATCCTGTTATCATGACTAAACATGGCGCTATGTTACTTGAACAAGCCGCTTATGACACTTTGAAGGAAGAACTAATTCCTTTAGCCACAGTCTTGACCCCTAATTTCTACGAAGCGCAAAAGTTAGCTGACATGGAAATTAACTCAGACGAAGACACCAAGGTTGCCGCCAAAAAGCTTCGCGAATTAGGCGCTAAAAACGTTATTATTAAAGGTAAACACGTCGCTGGTGAAACAGACGTCGTTAAGGATTACGTCCTATTAGAGTTTGGAGAAGACTTCTGGATCGAAGGACCTTACTACCATACAGAACATAAGAATGGTACTGGTGATTCTCTATCAGCAGCCATCACATCTGAAATTGCCAAAGGCACTTCCATCGCCGACGCTATTAGAATTGCTGACGACTATGTCGACAAAGCAATCAAAAACGAAATTTCAGTTGCTCACAAATTCGGTCCAATTAACCACTGGGCTCAATAAAAAAGAAGACTCGCATAAGCGAGTCTTTTTTATTACCATTTATCAGGACTCCACATTCTACCGTCCAATTCGTCTTGGGCTTGTTGGAGTCTTTTTTGTTGTTCTTTGTTAATATCTTTAATCCCATCTAAAAAGGATAACAATTTAAAACTAGTTTCATCTTTTTTTAGTTCTTCGATTTGTTGGTCCAACCATTCGTTTTGACTAGCCATTATTCATCATCCTCCTTCTTGATTAAATCAATTTCCCATTTTAATTCGTCCAATTGGTCGTAATTAGATTGAAGATAATCGATTAAGATATCCATTCTGGATTGTTTATCCTCGTCCAATGATTCCTTTAAAACAGTTAATTGATCGATGTACCATTTTTGCAAACTGGTAAAGCTGTCGAAGTTATCGTTAGTTAAATAACTACGGTAATCAATTAAGAGTTTTTGTTTTTGTACATCGGTCATGTAGGCAAACTGTGAAATGACAAACGGCTTCAAGAATTTCATTTGGCCACGTTGTGCAATTGCTTGGTATGGTTTCAACAATTCAGAGATACTAAAACCTTCCCTACCACCAACCTGGTAGTCCTTGATTGGATCACCCAATGTGGTGATGATACCCATTTCTTTACCCTTCAATGCCCCCTCTTGTTCATAGGCGATGAAGTTCTTGGTAAAAACATCATCTTCATACTTCTTCATCAATGCTGGTGCACTGTACCAATACATTGGAAATTGAAATAAAATACGATCGTATTGTGCTAATCTTTGTTGTTCTTGTTCTTTATCAAAAGTAAAGTCTGTTTGGATATTATCTAAAACGACCCAATCCACATTTTCAATATCAGACTGACATTGTTTTAAGAATGCTTCGGTCATTGAATTATCATATTCAGGATGTGATACTAACACCAAAGTTTTCATATTCGTTCCCTCGTTTCTTTAATAACACTATTTTAAATGATTTTGCTTAAAATTTACACTATAACGAATTTACGTATATTTAATATTAAAAAATTGTAATTGTTCGTATATTTTAAAATTATTTTTTTAAAAAATTTTCGCTATTTTATAAGAATCCAAGGTGTATTAACGCTTGAAAATGCCTTTATATCAATAGTTTATACACGATGTATATTATTAAAAATAAATAAAATTATTATTCTGATATTAGTTGACATCACCCCCTATTTCGGGTATATTATTACCAATGTGTTACATAGTTTCGATTGTTAAGGTTACTTGTTTTATAGTTTTATGAAATAACCCCTTGATTCAGGCTTTTGATACATTAAGATTTTATAACGCACGATATGTGCAAGGAGGTTTCATATTATGAAACAAGGTACTGTTAAATGGTTCAACGCTGATAAAGGTTACGGTTTTATCACTACTGAAGACGGTGACGTATTCGTTCACTTCTCAGCTATCAACAAAGAAGGTTTCAAGACTCTAGAAGAAGGCGAAAAGGTTACATTGGACGTTGAAGACGGCGACCGTGGACCACAAGCTGCTAACGTTACTCCTGCATAAGGATAACCTCTTAGTTAACTTTTAGTTTAAAAAGAGATCAAAAGCACCCGAGATTTTCTCGGGTGCTTTTTTATTGTATAAAAATAAAAAACTTCCTATCAATTACGATAGGAAGTTAGTTAATCTTGAAATGCATGTACTTAGAAACGAAGATTACCAATGATTGAATTGGTTCCTTCATTCCATCCTCAGTCCAAGTAATAATAATTTCTGTTAATCCACCGGCAATCAATGAAACTAACATTTTGGAAGATTCTTCTCTGGTTTCCAAAACATTTTCATCGATTAAGTCGGAAATATAATATTTTAGTCGTTCTAATAAGATCATTGATAAATCATTTTTCATAATCATTTCCATCATGTCTTGATCCTCTTTGACAAGTTCGAAGAAGATGGTCGCGATATCGGTTAGATTGTGTGACTGACTTGATGCTAAACGTTGGATAAACGTGGTAAATGAGCTATCAAATCTGTAAATAATGATATCTTTTTTATTATGAAAATTTCGATAATACGTCATTCGTGAAACATCAGCTTGTGCACAGATATCTTTCACATTAATTTCATCAAATGGCGTGGTCTTAAGTAGTTCGAACATTCCATTAACAATTTTATTCTTTGTTGCAAATTTATCTCTCATAAACTTTTGCCTCACTTCAGTATATTTATGAATATATACGAAATTGGGTTTAAATGCAAGTTAAGTCGCCCTTCTTTACTTTTGATAAATTATCAAAGCATAATTTTTAACAAATAGAAACATAAGAATTATAATGTAATTGAGCTTTAAAAATAAGGAGGAAATTTATTATGGCAATGACTGCTGAACAAAAAGTAAACGATAGAGAAAGAGTATTGGACACACCAATGAACAAGGAATTCGATTGGTCAGATGATACTACACCTGTTCGTGACGCTTTATGGAATCATTACATGGAAGAAGATGGCAAGGACACCATGGCTACTGAAGCTAAGATGCACCCTTACCTAGACATGTCTAATGATGAAGTAGCAGCAAACGCTGAAAAGCTTCTAAAGAAGTAAGCATTTGCTATTAATTTCGACGCTTAACAAAGCTCAACTTACTTATTAATAAGCTCAACTGGTTATAACAACGCCACAAAAAAGACTTGATGCTAATCAAGTCTTTTTTTAGCTTCATTTAATTGTTCATCGCTTAGGACTTCACTGGTAAATCTTTGTAATGGTGTAAATTCATGACGATCCTTGAACTTAACAGGTTCGTAGTCAACAACTGCCACTAGCATATTGTTTTCAGTTAAAAATAGCTGACCGACACCCTTGAATTTACCCTTAGTATGCTTCCCAGTTCTCCAATCATGAAGTTTGAATTCACCATTGTCGTCCTTCTTAATTACATATTGGCCTGATTGGTCTTCATCAACCACGACACCAATATACCGATTTACTTCATATTTTCCCTTCATATCAATCACCTTTCCTATACTTTACCATAATTACAGTGATATATGTGATATCATTGAATTACTTAATTTAATTTAGGAGATGTTCGTTATTCGAACTGTTAATACATTAAAAACAAGAGTTATAGCATTAATCTTTGGGTTATTATTAAATGCTTTTGGAAATGCCCTTACAATTGTATCAGGATGTGGTTCCGGTATCTGGACCGCCGCATGTGTAAACATCCATCAATTGTTTGGTGTCGACGTCGGAATTATGATTTTTACGTTTGGAATTATCAATGCTTTAACCAACCAAATCTTGATTAAACACATTGATGTCTTACGTTTTGTTGAAGAACTAATCTTTATTATCTTCTTCAGTTCATTCATTCAAATCTTTACCAATTACTTTGAATCATTAGGTTGGAATCACCTATCAATATATATTAGGATACCAATGGCGTTGTTTGGGGTTTGCTGCTTCTGTACAGCCATCTCACTATACCAACGTGCCAACATCTTCATGCATCCCAATGATGATACAACCAACATTCTTCGTTTCGATTACTTAAACGGTAGTGCCATCAAGTCACAACTATTGGACTTCGCACCACCTATCACAATCATTTTAATCTGTGCGATTTTCTTACATCGTATTTACTCTGTAAGCATCGGTACTTTATTCTCAATCGCATTTAACGGGATTTTGATTCAAACCGCTGACAAGTATGTTTTCCCATCTCTAAAGCATAATGAAAACATTAATACCCAACTTCAAAAACATTTTGAAAAATAAAAAAGAAGTGTTTCATTACGAAACGCTTCTTTTTATATGCTTTTTCCATCTTAGAATTAGATAAATCATAATTCCCGCAATCAATCCCATCCAGCTAAATACAGTAACCCATAGTAAAGCTAATAAGATTGGTGTTGCATGATAGTAAATTTCTAATTTGTTATGACCAGGCTTTGAGTTAACAATCACACTACCGATTTGGGTTTGCTTAACATTGTTAATGTGCTTACCGTTTAAAATCAGATTAGTGTCATCATACTTAAAGATTGGTAATTGCATTGATTTGTTGTCGTCTGAGTCATTATCCCAGGTTAACAATAAGTGACCATTACGTTTGATTGTCTTAGTGACTTCACCCTTATAGTTGATGATTTGATCACCATAGTTACCATATGGATGATAATCAAAGTAGTTATAGGCGGTCATCTTGTATTGAACCGGCAAGTAGTCCGGTGTGGCCTTTGTTAACATCTTAAGAACTGCACCAGTATCGTGAGATGACAAACTATCTATAATGGCGTTGGTGTCCGTCGTTTGATAATGCAGATTGTAATCGTTTTGGACTACCTTAGGTGAGAAGAAGTGGTGCACACCTTTTCTCACTGGTCCACCCGCATCGTAGATAATGAAGAAGGTTAACATCAACAACGCGTAATTCTTAAATGAATTGATCCATTGTTTTTTTGAAGTATCGTTAATCATGATTCCAGCACAGATTAATAACAAGATAAATGGAATTACGACAAAACGACGTGGCATTTGAATTAGGTATGAAATGCTTGGAAACTTCTTGTCTAGTGGACCCCATGGAAATAGGACTGAGGAAATCCACATGAAGAATAACCCGGTAATAAAGATAATCTTTCGAGACGAGCTAATCTTTTTGAAGTTAATCGCAAAGTAAATCGCCACGATGATAAACCCAATTGAGTAAATTGGTGGTAACACGAAGACGTCCTTACCAAACAAGGCAACCGAATCCTCATACATATCAAGTTGTGGAGCCACCCCTAACGCATGGTTAGTGAGTGATATTTGCATCATTCCGTACCAGACGTTGGCGGTCAAACACAATGTTAGTAAAAATGACAAGATGGCGTTACGCCACATTTTTAACTTTTCATCACTATGAATTACGCCATAGATAAACATCGGCACTAGTGCTAATGCACCAGTCAAACTGCTCAGCATATGGGTTTGTAACAGAATTGACATTGGAATCGCTAGTTTTAATATGTTGATTGATTTGTAATCAACCATGTCAAAACCGGCAGCTAGTAACCAAGGTAATAATGCAGCACCCCAGCCAGTGAATTGCATCCCTACAACCCATCCCATGATCAAATAAGATGACATGTAAGCAATGCCGACAAAGAGTGCATATATTTTCTTAATGTGAGTTCTAATTGCTAGGTTATACATTGTCATTCCGCTGACACATAACGTTAACAATGAGGTGACAATCTGATATCTTACCCAATTGCCGGTAATCAAGAGAATTAAACCATTGAAATAAGCCGCTAATGGCCCATATAACGCGTTAATAATTCGTCCTGACTGTTGGTATCCATAAATGGATATAAAGTAACTTAAATGGCCAGTTTTTAGTTGCATCGCCGCATCGTAGAATCGATTCATATGAAAAATGGAGTCAACTCCTAAAATATACGATCCGGTCACGATTTGTGGCAACATAATTAACACGGCAACCAAGAAGATTGACATGTATGGCCAAAACTTAATCGCTTTTTTCATCGATATTCTTCCTTAAACTATAATTTACAAGTTCAATATTAACACATAAAAAAGAAGCGAACCTTAAAATTAGGCCGCTTCTTAGTGTAATATCAATATTTTTTAAGCTTCGCTATGTTTATCAATCGTTAATTTACGATGTGACTTTTGTAAAATGAAGATTGCTAAAATAACTAGAACCGCACCGACAATTTCAATAAAGCTAATTGAAATTTGGAAGAAGATAATACTTAAAATAAAAGTAACCACAGGTTGTGTTGCGTCGACTAGACTAACAACTTCTGATGGTGCGAAATTCAATGCATGTAGCAATAGCATGAATGGAAGAATTGTTCCGAATAGAATAATCCCACCAACTCCGAATACGATACCAGTAGTTAAATGTGGCATGTGCACCCAGATTGGTTGTTTTAAGTTAAAGATAATTCCAGCAATTAGAGTACCCCAACCTAGAATTACCATTGGTGAACTTTGACCAACAATTGGGCGTGGTAGCACAACGTATAGCGCTGCAGTTACACCAGATAAAATTCCCCAGATTAATGATGCAGGAGTAATTGAAAGTGATGAGAAATCACCCTTAGTTAGAGATAATACAACCCCTGCCAAAGCAATTACGAAAACCATGATGTCAATTGGTAATGGTTTTCTGTGTTGGAAGATGATTGATCCCAACAGAATAAATAATGGTGCTAAGTATTGCAAAATAGTTGATGCATTGGCATTACCAGTTTGTACACTCATGTAGAAAGTGTATAGATTGGCACCTAGACCAAACACCCCGTAAGCCACGATACAAATGAATGATTTCCATGACTTAAAAACATTGAAAATGTGTCCTCTATAAACAATTGCAGAAATAATTAATAACACAATTCCAGAGATCATGGTTCTAGTTGATAAGAACCAGTTAGCTTCCAAATGTTCTGTTTGAGATACGAATTGAAGAATTGTACCTGAAACACCCCAAAGTGCTGAAGCTAAGAAAGCCCAGAAGATACCTTTCATGACATTAGTCTCTAAAAGGCCTGTTTCGTTTTCCATATTTTCACCCCATATAAAGCTATAATTCCAGTAGATGTAAAGTTTTCTTACTTGAAACCTATATTAAAAAGATATCACAAGTAAGAAAGCTTGAAAATAGAAAAAGACCATTTCCACGAAATA
This sequence comes from Apilactobacillus kunkeei, assembly GCF_001421115.1. Classification (GTDB taxonomy): domain Bacteria; phylum Bacillota; class Bacilli; order Lactobacillales; family Lactobacillaceae; genus Apilactobacillus; species Apilactobacillus kunkeei_F. The sequence goes on from NZ_JXCW01000006.1 coordinate 39,769, forward strand.
ATACGTAAAAACGGTCTTTTCGATAACTTTTTTTATACAAACTATCTAATATCTGGGTCGTCCTTATCTCTCTTTTGGTGAGATCTTTGTAGGAAGTAGATAGATACGATAATGATGATTGCACCAAGTGCTTCGATTGGTGTTGGAATCAAGTGGAATACAATCATACTTAAGATGATAGTAACCACTGGTTCTACGGCATCAACGATACTTGAAACTTCTGATGGAGCAAACTTCAAACTGTATAGAACAGCTGAGAATGCGAAGATAGTACCAACTAAGATAACTCCACCGATACCTAAAACGATACCTGGTGTGATCTTAGGAGCATCAGTCCAGAATGGGTGGTATGCGTTAAAACCGATACCAGCAATCAAAGTACCCCAACCTAGAACAACAAATGGTGAGTTTTCCTTTGATAGTGGCTTTGGAACTGAGTAGTATACGGCAGCTGAAACAGCTGAAAGTAAACCAAAGATAACGGCAGTCAATGGAACAGATAGTTCACCGATGTGACCGTTAGTGATAATCAAGAATACCCCTACTAGAGCTAGTAAGAATGAAATAACATCAGCCTTTAGAGGCTTCTTCTTCATGAATACTAAACCATATAGAACAATAAAGATTGGTGCTAAGTATTGTAGGATTGTGGCAGTAGCAGCGTTACCTTCTTGAATACTTACGTAGAAAGTTGACATGTTAACCGCTAAACCAAAAATTGCGTAGATAAATAATCTAATGATTGATTCTTTTGACTTCCAAACATCAAAAACATGTTTACCAACGTGAATTGAACCAATAGCTAACAATAAAATACCTGCAAATAATGTACGAACTGAAATGAACCATTGAGTAGGAACTGCTTCGTTTTGAGCAACGAATTGCATGATAATTCCTGAGAAACCCCATAGGGTTGAAGCCATCGCAGACCAGAAAATACCTTTCATAACGTTTTCAGTCGTTGTATGTTGTTTTTCCATTTATAAAACTCCCCGTTTATTCATAATGGCAAAAAAATTGTCATTATGATTTGTTTGAACGGCTATGTTTAATTCCATAACCAAAATAAATACATAATCCTCCAGCAAACCAGATGATTGCTAAAATCCATGTATCAAGTGGTAGTTGTGTTAATAGGTATACACAAGCTATCGCAGATACGATTGGTAAGACTGGATATAATGGAACCTTGAATCCATCATTTTTAATGTCTTTACGTCTTCTTAGGAATAAAATCCCAATTGACATGAATGTAAAGGCAATCAATGTCCCAATATTAACTAGGCTTGCTAGCTTATCTAGTGAGAAAATCCCACCCATTAGGGCGATCACAATTGTTACAAAGATAACACTGTGAATTGGAACGTTCTTCTTAGTGTCTATTTTACTCAAGTTTTTAGGTAAAAGTCCATCACGACCAATGGAGTAAATTAGACGTGAACTACTAAATACCATGTTTACCATCATTGTAAACATACCTGCTAGCGCACCCAATGAAATTAAAATTCCAAGTTTGTCCAAGTGAATCATTTGTAGTGCAAATGTTACTGGATCTGAAACGTTTAATTTTGTATAAGGTACAATTCCTGTAAGAACAATTGAAACTAGTATGTACAAGATTGTACAAATAATTAATGTCCCAATAATTCCGATAGGCATCGTTTTTTTAGGGTTCTTTACTTCACCTGCAGAGGCAGCAATAACATCAAAACCTAGGTAAGCAAAGAACACTAATGAAGCCCCTGTGAAGACCCCACTAACACCGAATGGCATAAATGGGTTCCAATTAGTAGGCTTAACAAAGAATGCCCCGGCAACTACAAAGACAATAATGATCGCAATTTTTACTAAAACCATTATGTCGTTTAAACGTGTGGATGATTTAACACCCCTAGTTAAAATCCATGAAATCAATAACACTACTAGAATCGCAATCAGGTTAACATATGTGCCGTGATTCGGATCATAGTTAGCTGATAAGGCCTTTGGCATGTGGATTCCGAAATTAGCCAGTAATGATTGTAAGTAAGCTGACCAACTTGATGCAACAGTTGCTACTGAAAGCATGTATTCAAGAATTAATCCCCATCCTATAATCCATCCAGTAATTTCTCCGAAGACAACGTTACCGAATGTGTATGCACTCCCTGCAACCGGTAATGCTGATGAAAATTCAGCATAACACATTGCGCAAAGTGAACATACGACTGTCGCAATTACGAATGAAAGGATGATTCCTGGTCCAGCGGTTGTAGCTGCAACCGTTCCTGGTATTACGAAAATTCCTGCACCAATAACCGCGCCGATTCCCATCATGATTAAATCTTTAGTGCCGATAGTTCTTTGTAAATTTTGATCCCTATCGATGAACTTAGCCAATGATGTCTTACGATTCACCTTAGACAGAATATTCATAAAAATCCCCCTTTTTTACATGAATAAATAAAAACCGCACTAGTTCTCCTAACTAGTGCGGTAAAAAAAGCACTAGAAAGAATAACTGCTTACCAGTCATTTTTCTAGTGCTTCCGAAGTTTTCATAGCGAAATAATCTCTTCTACGTACTATACTAAACGACTAGTTCAGATTAAAGAAGAAATTATTATTATCTTGTTTTATTGTCAGAATACAACAAGCAGCCATGATTGAACCTCCAATTTTTATTCGTTCATTTATTTGTAATAATCTTACCGAAAATATATGGAGAATGCAAGTTTTTTATTTATCTTTAGCTCTTCTTTCCTTTAATTCAGCGTTTAATGATTCCAAACGCTTATTAAGAATCAATTGGACTTGTTGATTTTTTCTCATATTATCGTTAGTTTTCTTAATTAATTCTTCAATCTCGGTGTTAGTGTAGCCAGACATTTGCTTTTGCATAATGTAGGTATCCTTGTAAGCGCTGCTTACGATATCGTAACCACGTTTTCCTAAACTAACTAATCCACCAGCAGCATCGTGCAGACTTGGTCTTTGACTGAAGTGATCGATGTGAGTCATTAGCTCGCGACTAATGGTGTTGTTCCAGAAACTAATCAATGATCCAGCAAAGAATGCGGTGAAGATGGTCATAATTCCAAATGGTCCGGATACTAGAATGGCCACAATCATGAAGATAATGTCTTGAGCACTTCTGACCTTTCTGTATTGGATGTGTGTCTTTTCAGAAATAATTGGTGCTAATGCATCATAAGGAGATACCCCTAATTTGGTAGCCATGTAGATAGAAGTACCTAATGTAAACACTAAAATACCGACAAGCGCATCGAAAATCATCATTGGAATACTAATCTTTCCTGGGAAAATCATTGAGTAAAAAGTACTGAAGTATTCAATTTCATATCCCACTAGGACCATGTTAAAGATGGTTCCTAGCCCAATTTGTTTACGATCGAAAATTAAAACGATAATGAATAATACTAAGTTAGCGAATAGTTGAAATGAACCCAATGAAGTTCCTAACTTGGTAGCCATCCCTGCATTCATTGCGGTGAATGGGTCAATACCGACATGTCCTGAGCGCATAAAGGCGGCACCTAAAGCAATTAAGGTAACCCCTATTAATGACATAATCGCACGTAAAAAGAAATCTAGCGGCTTATTAATAACGTTTTTTGAGTTATCGTATGAAATATTTTCCATAATTTTATACCTTCTTAATGTTTATTATTTCAATTATGATTGCGCTTACATTATAACTCTTTTATCATTCTAAATGAAATAATTTATACAAAAAAGACGATGGTAAATCCATCGTCTCTCATTCGTATTATTTTCATCTATTCTTTATCGTCAGATTGGCCATAAGTCAATTTAATTAATGCTGAAATTAGCATTGGAATGATAAATACTAGGATGATTAATCCAACAATTACCCCAATAGCAACTTGAATTAGAGTTAATACTCCTGATGGCATTAGAGCTGCAAAAGTACCACCTAAAATGATAGCTGCTGAGATAACTACCGTACCGATCACGGCACAGGCATGTTGAATTTGTCTTTCAGGTGTAGCGTCAACGCTACCGAATTCACGGTATTTCATCATCAAGAAGATACTGTAATCAACACCTAATGCGATTAGCATTACGAAAGTGAAGAATGGTGTGTTCCAAGTTAGGAACTTTTCACCTAATACAGCAGAACTAATTAGCTTAGTGATGCTTAGTGATGAAATGTAAGCAATGATTAGAGTACCTAAGATGTAGAATGGTTGAAGAATTGATCTGGTAATAACCATTAATGCAATCATAATTCCGATAACCATGATAACTGCAGTTCTCAAGAAGTCAGAACTTGCGATGTGGTGAGTATCAGAAGTAGTTGCGGTTTGACCACCAATTGCAACCACACTGTGATCTAATGAGGTACCTGAGATATTGTTGTATACCTTAGTTTGTAGGTTATCAACTTGGTTCATTGCACTTTCAGAGTTAGGGTCCTTGTCTAGAACAACAGTGATCTTAGCGGTCTTCTTATCTTCTGATAGATAAGTGTTAACTGAACGCTTGAATGTGTCACTCTTTAGGACGCTTTCTGGAATGTTGAATGAATCAGAAGCTTGTGAGTTTGATAGAGAACTTAGGTAAGAATTAGCACTACCCATTCCCTTTTCAATTTTATCTAAACCAACGCCAGCCTTCTTTAGCTTGGCTTGGGTTTCTTTCAATTGAGCGGCTAACGCCTTGGCATTGTCACCGATACCTTGGGTATTTGAAGCAATGCCTTGTAATTGTGATTGTAAACCACTCATTAGTGTTTGTTGCTTAGTTGCGCTTTGTTGTAATAATGCACCTACAATTTGTAGTTGTGCTTGGCTTAATGGTTGACCCACTGAAGCCATCTTTTGTTGTAATTGAGTCAATACAGCTTGACCATTGGTACTACCAGTTTGACTACTCATTGCTTGAATATTCTTTAGGTATTGGCCAATTGTCATGGCTGAAGAACCGATGTCTTCCAATGGAGTAGCGTTGAATGATGAGTTCTTAGTACCTTGTTTGATGGTACTAATACCCTTCTTAGCTGTCTTCATCTTGGAATTTAATGTTTCTAGTTGGTCGTTTACGTAAAGTTGGTTAATTGGCATACCACTTGGTTGAGTGACTGATGCCACAGTCTTTACGCCTGATTGTTTACCCAATTGTTGGGTTAGTCGATCAATTTCATTCAAGTCTTTTTCGTTATTTAGCTTGTGGTCGGACTTAATGTAGATAGTTGAAGGTTCAGCAGTCCCCTTTGAGAAGTGCTTTTGAACAGTCAATAGTCCTTGTTTAGCGGGAACGTTGTTTTGTAGTTCCACACTGTTGTCGTAGTTTAGGTTGTTTTTGTAAGTAGCCATGAATGGAACAGTTACAACTAGTACCAAGACGATAGCAGGAATTGCCCACTTGGTTGACTTGTTTGATAAGAAGCTCCATAGCTTGTTTTCACCTTCACCCTCGAAGTTCTTTGATGGCCAGAAGATGTTCTTACCTAGAACTGACATGAAGAATGGGTTCAATGTTACCAATACAAGTAATAATACGGCCACACCGACAGCCACACCAACGGCTGATTGGTAAATTGAGAACTTAGCTAGTGCTAATGTTGCAAAACCAATCAATACTGATGTACCTGAGTATAGGATGGTCTTTCCGGCAACTTTTCTTGCGTCGATGGTTGCTTGGATTTGATCCTTACCCCTACTCAATTCTTCCTTAAATTGGTTGTATAACAAGATGTTGTAGTCAGTACCGATACCGAATAGTACAACTACCATGAATACACGAGTGAAGTTTGAAAGTGGGAAACCGAAGTATTGAACAAGGTTCATCACAATGCTCAATGAAACGATGAATGAGACCCCCACAGTCAATAGTGATACCAATGGCACGATTGGTGATCTAAATACAATAATCAATACGATTAAGATAAATACAGCGGCGATAACTTCAGTCTTTTGAATTCCTTCTTGTGTAGAAACTCTAAAGTCATCGTTTAGGATATCCCCACCTGTAACGTAAGTCTTCACTCCATTGGTCTTAACAGCATCCTTAAGTTGGTTGTTAACACTTTGGATTGAACGCTTCTTAGTTACGTTTAATTGCACAATTTCAGTGGTCTTATCCTTGGAAATTAATTGCTTCTTAGTTGCGTCGTTATCAAATGGTGCAGTTACACCCTTGATACCGTATTCGGACTTGTTGTCCTTTAATTTTTGAATTGTAGCATCGATTTTCTTTTGGTCACTTGAAGTGATTTTACTATTACCGTTGTTGAAGACAACAACTGTATCCATGGTATTACTAATACCATGACCCCAATGCTTTTGAATGGTTTCAGCGACTTGGCTTTGTGAAGTAGCTGGAATCTTAGTTTGGCCCTTTTGTGCTACTAAGTTAGACATGTTTGGTAAAAAGACTACACTTAGGATTACTACAACCAGCCATGCAATCAAGCTACCAGTATACTTCTTAATAAACTTTGGCATTTGAATTCTCCCCCTTATTTTTTGATATTAATTAAATCTTGAGGCGCTGTTCTTTGCGTCGTTTTAATGATTTCAGCGATTTCACTAGGAGACTCTGGATGTTCTTTGCTCATCCAATAAACAACAATACTCATCAACCTATCCAAAATGATTTCCATCACATAATCTTTGGGAATTCCTGGGTGGAATTCGATTTCAGAAGGTGCAGCATGAAATGATTCAACAATCACTTCTTTAAACATCTTCTTAATCTTACCGATTAAATATGGATCACCGTCTGGGCATAGCAATGCAGACAATAATTTGGAATTTTGGTAAAAGTAATCAAGTGTCTTAATTACTAATTCAGATGGAGTATTTTCACTATTTTCAGAAAACGCCTTTAATTCTTCTGGAACAATAGCATTTAAAATATCCTGAATTTCACCTAATAAACGTGTTTCTGTCTTTGACAATAAATCAAACTTATCTAAATAATGAATGTAAAACGTACCACGACCAATTCCGGCTGTTCTGGTTAAGTCAGTAACATTTAAATTATTGAAACCCTTAGTATGAATCAATTCAATTAAGGCTTCAGTAATTTGGGACTTGGTTTGGATTGTTCTACGATCTTGTTTAACCATACCTACGTCTCCCCTCAAAAAATCACTTTATCTAATAATTCAATTACATTATAAAAACAACGTGCTGAGAAAGTCAACACGTTGTTCATTATCTTTTTTATTTTTATTCGTTTTTATTTCCTAAAGCCAGGATAAATACCGTGCTTAACACCAAAATTCCACCAATAACTTCTGCACCATTAAATGATGTATTGAGGAAAATGACGGCCCCAATGGTAGCTGATAGTGGTTCAAACGTATCTAACATCCCTGCTACTGTAGGTGAAATGAATTTCAAACTATTGATGAAACAAATAAATGACATCATTGTTCCAAAGAAGACAATAAATCCGACACCCAATACAGTTCCTAAGGTTAGCTTGGGTACATCCACCCAGAAAGGATGAACGATGGTAAAGATGATTCCACCGACTAGCATTGCCCATCCGACAACCACTAGTGTTGAAAAACGTTTCAATAGGTTTACCGGTAGCATCGTTTGAATTGCTCCCGCTAACGCTAACAATAGTCCGGCAGTTAGTGCTGGGGTGGAGATTGCTAACTGGGTTAGATGACCCTTAGTCACCAATAACCAGGTTCCGATTAGTGCAACCAATACGGCGGTTGCTTCGTACTTGTTTGGCAATTGATGGTAAAAGATGGCGGTAAAGATAACGATCAGTACCGTTCCCAAACTTTGTAGCACAGTCGCCGTTCCGGCATTACTTAGGTTAACTGTCACTAGGTACAAGTATTGCACAGCAGCTAGACCAAATACGGCATAGGCAGCAAACACACCCAGATTCTTTGGCTTCTTCCAAAGATCCATTACGGGTTCTTTTTTAACGAAGTTAGTGAATAGTAGAATCACAATCCCTGAAATTCCCATCTTAATTCCCATTAACCATTCCGGTGATAGGTTATTATCTTGGAATAAAAATTGTGATACTGGACCTTGAATCCCCCAAAGAATTGCCCCAGTTACGGCTAGAATTCCACCGATTAATCTTTTTTGCGCTTGTGTCTTATTTTCCAATCCAATTCTCCATTTCTCTTGTTGTTTAATACTATTATAGGACAAAAGAAAAAGCGTTGTCATTAAAGACAACGCTTTTTTCTGAATAGTTAGTATAACTAGTCTTTGTAGTTAGCAGGAGAATCGTCCCACTTATCTACAGTATCTGTCATTTTACCGGTAGTGTGCCATTCAAAATCAGGGTACCATAAACTACGCTTTTGCTTGTCGATACCTTCGATGGTCTTCATGTCATCTTCTGATAACTTGAAGTCAAAGATATCTGAGTTTTGAATAATTCTTTCTTCATGTGATGACTTAGGAATGGTTACAACACCTTTTTGCCAGTCCCAACGAAGAATTACTTGAGCGACTGACTTGTTGTACTTGTTAGCAATCTTCTTGATTTCTTCATTAGATAAGGCTTCCCCACCACCAAGTGGTGACCATGCTTCTAGTTGAATACCAGCATGGTTATTGAATTCTAGGATATCCTTTTCTTGGTTAACTGGATTGAATTCCATTTGGTTAACGGCAGGAACAATATCACTGTGATCTAGTAGGTTTTGTAATCTTTCGTTATCGAAGTTTGAAATACCGATAGCTCTAATCTTACCTTGGCGGTAAAGTTCTTCCATTGCCTTCCAAGTATCAATGTACTTGCCATCAACTGGCCAGTGCATTAAGTATAAGTCAATGTAAGTTAAATCTAGACGTTTTAGTGTACCATTTAAGGCATTAATCGTACTTTCATAACCTTGATCACCGTTAAATAACTTAGTTGTGATAAATAAGTCTTTACGGTTTTGTCCGGTTGCAGCTAAACCTTCTTTAATTCCTTCACCAACACCAGTTTCGTTACCATATTGCTTTGCAGTATCAATTAAATGGTAACCCTTGATGATTGATTCTTTAACTGATTCTTTAGCACTTGTATTATCTGTCTTCCAAACACCTAATCCAAGACGTGGCATTTCAACGCCATTGTTTAGAGTGGTTGTTTCTTCAAGTCCTTCTAATCTGTTCATAGAAAATTCAGCCTCCTATTTCTTAAGTTCAACTTTATGGTAAAGCCCCTAGAATTAATTTTCAAGAAAAAAGAAATGATTATAATCAAATATAATTAAATATTAATCTTCGTAGCCGTGTGGGTGCTTTTGAGTCCAAGTCCATGCACTAGCTATGATGTCTTCAACGTTGTCATGTTGAGGTTTCCATCCTAGTACTTCACGGGCCTTAGTTGATTCAGCAACTAAGGTACTTGGATCACCGGCTCTTCTTGGTGCATCTTCGGCAGGAATTTCCTTACCGGTTACCTTACGAGCAGTTTCTAGCATTTCTCTGTTTGAGAAACCAGTTGATGAACCTAGGTTAAATGCTTCTGAGTCTCCACCCTTCATTAATCTGTCTAGGGCTAGGATATGAGCATCTGCTAGATCGACAACATGGACATAGTCACGAACGTTAGTACCATCTTTGGTTGGGTAGTCTGTACCAAAGATTTGTAGCTTATCACGAGTGCCTTGAGCAACTTGTAGGATGATTGGGATTAAGTGAGTTTCTGGACCGTGGTCTTCACCGATTGATCCGTCCATCTTAGCTCCACCAACGTTAAAGTAACGTAATGCGGTGTACTTGATGCCATATGCAACGTCAGCCCACTTCATCATCTTTTCCATCATTAACTTACTTTCACCATAAGGATTGGTAGGAACTTGAGAGTCAGTTTCCTTAACTGGAATGCTTTCAGGTTCTCCGTAAGTAGCGGCGGTAGAAGAGAAGATAATGTTGTTAACGTTGTGTCTTTGCATTGCTTCTAGTAGAGTAATCATTCCACCAGTGTTGTTGTCAAAGTACTTCAATGGCTTTTCCATTGATTCTGGAACGATAGAATTAGCGGCAAAGTGGATAATTCCATCAATCTTTTCGTTATCAAAGATTTTATCAAGGAAGTGAGCATCTCTGATGTCTCCTTCGTAGAACTTTGCTTTTTTGTTGACACTAGCTAAGTGTCCAGTTGCTAGGTTATCTGCAACGACAACATCGTAGCCTTTTTCAATTAAACGATCTACGGTGTGAGAACCGATGTAGCCGGCTCCACCTGGTACTAAAATTGCCATATAAGAATACTCCTTTTAAATTGCTTATACCTTCATTATCAATCAGAAACCTTAAAAATTCAATAAATTCCAGAAAAAAAGACGCGGTATTATACCGCGTCTTTTAGTTGTTTTATTAGTCGTTTTCGTACTTCTTGAATACAAGAACTGCGTTGTGACCACCAAAACCAAATGAGTTTGAAATTTCGTAGTTAACTGGTGACTTCTTGTTGTCTTCGTTTACTAGTTCTACTTCAACTTCTGGATCGATGTTCTTAACACCGTAGTTAACTGGCATTTGTTGACGCTGTAATGCACCAACCATGATAACGGCTTCTAGTGAACCAGCAGCACCTAGAGCATGACCAGTCATACCCTTTGTACTACTTACCTTGATGTGGTCGTTGTCAGCAAATACTTTCTTGATAGCTTGTGATTCAGCTGAATCGTTAGCATGAGTACTTGTTCCGTGAGCGTTAACGTAGTCAACGTCCTTAGGATCAACGTTAGCATCCTTAAGAGCTAACTTCATAGCATCAACAGCACCTGAACCGTCAGGTCTTGGAGCAGTTAAGTGGTATGCATCTGAGTTAGTACCGTAACCAACAACTTCGGCTAAGATATTAGCACCACGAGCTTTGGCATGTTCTAGTTCTTCAAGCACTAAAGTACCGGCACCTTCACCCATAACGAATCCATTTCTGTCCTTATCGAATGGAATTGAACCATCTTCTACTTTTTCTGAAGTTGAAAGAGCTGATAAAGCTGCGAAACCAGCAATACCTAATTCGTTAACTGAGGCTTCTGAACCACCAGTAATCATCATCTTGGCTTTACCAAAACGAATGTAGTCAAATGCATCACCAATTGCGTTAGTACCTGATGAACAAGCAGTAACGATAGCTTGAGAAGTGTTTCTAGCATTTAAGTTAATTGAAATGTTACCAGCAGCCATGTTAATGATTGAGTTAGGAACGAAGAATGGAGATACACGACCTGGACCCTTCTTTGACATCTTAATAGCTTGTTCTTGGATAGTTGTTAAACCACCAATACCTGAACCATAGATAACACCTAATTCATCTGGATCAAATTCGCCTTCTTTTAGGCCAGCTTGTTCCATAGCTTCGTAAGCTGAGTATAGAGCGTAACGTGAGAAGTCATCCATACGTTTTGAAATCTTCTTGTCGATACGTTCTAGCGGATCAAAATCTTTAACTTCGGCAGCTAGAGTAACACCAGTTTCTGAAGCATCAAACTTTGAAATTGGAGCAATACCTGTCTTTGAAGCAAAAATATTGTCTAAAAATGTATTAGCGTCGTTACCCAAAGGACTAACGGCACCAATACCTGTAATTACAACACGCTTTTCCATAGAGTTATCCTCCTTATTTACGTTTTACGTCTGGAACGATAAATGTTAGTTGAGCTGAACAAGCCTTCTTGTCGCCAACGTAAGCAGTACAGTCAACTTGTCCCATGTTCTTCTTTTGTTTACCCATAGTAACTTCGAAACGTACAACGTCACCAGGTTTAACCATCTTTCTGAACTTAGCACCCTTAATTTCACCAAGGTAAGCAGTCTTATCCTTGTATTGTTCACTCTTCAAAATAAGAATTGAAGCAGTTTGAGCCATAGTTTCGATGATTAAAACACCAGGCATAACTGGGTTTCCAGGGAAGTGACCTTGGAAATAGTTTTCGTTGATAGTAACGTTCTTGGTAGCAACTACCTTTTCACCAGGGATTAATTCATCAACCTTATCGATGTATAGAATTGGGTATCTGTTTGGAATTAAATCCATAATTTCTGTTGTATTTAAAACACTCACAATAAGCACTCCTCTTATAATTCAAAATTTTAACAATTAAACGTCTTTTATTAATCTAATTTATGATCCTAATCCAATAGGATTATTGATTACCTCTTCATCTAGTTTTGATATCTAGATGAACTAATCAACATAAATAAGTTTAACAATTACCATACTAAGTTACAACGTACAAGACTCTTTTTATTAATTAAAATAAATAAAACGTTGTCATAGCGGTGTTTTACGTATATTTCCTTATGTGACACATGGTTGAATGTATATCTATTTTGCCGTTTTTTCATTAGAAATCATCTAATTATCATGATTTGATTCGTTTAATGTTTGAGCATCCCATTACCCCGGAAAATCATTTAACGGCAGATATTAATCCTCATATGTAGCAAGGGTTCCAACGTAACCATCAGCTACCTCAATATCAGTTAATTTAATTTTACGATCTAATCGTTTAGCAGATTTCTTGGTATCAACATCAATGTCGACACTCTTAACCTTACCAGATAAACCAGTACCGACTAATTTTAATGCTGCTTCCTTGATTGTCCATAACTTAAGGGTTTCATTCCCTTCTACTGATTCGTCTAGATTACTTAAGTAATTTAGTTCGTTATCAGTAAACGCACTAGTAATTCGTTTGTAAGTAAATGGACGCAACTTCTCAATGTCTACTCCAACCTCTTGATCAGAAACCGCTAAGATTACTAAATCATATGAGTTTGAAATATTATATTGAAATTGCTTTGATTTTAGAAATGGTTTGCCATGATCACCGTAGTAGAAAAGGTCACCATGCAATAATTCATCAATACTAATTCCCATGTAATCTGCCAGCATCAAATTACCTACAATTGCTTGACGTTTATTATACTTAGTAAAATCAACATCAGCCTTCTTGAAGATTTCTTGGTACTTTGGATTTTGAATAGAATCGATAAAAATTTCTGTATTATTAAGCAAGTAAATGAACACCCTTATCAGCGTAAATCAAGTCACCAGTAACACCTGATGATAGGTTACTCATTAGGAATGTTGCAACGTCACCAACTTGGTGGATGTCAACAGCTTCACCGTCAACAGTTCTTGCTTCTGATTCCTTCAATAGGTCACCGTGGTTCTTGATACCAGTAACAGCTAGAGTCTTGATGGCACCAGCTGAGATAGCGTTAACACGGATCTTCTTAGGACCTAAGTCTGAAGCTAGGTATCTAACGTTAGCTTCTAGAGCAGCCTTAGCAACACCCATCATGTTGTATGAAGGGATAGCACGAGTTGAACCCATGTAAGTTAGAGTAGCAATACTACCTTGTGGGTTCATAACACGACTTGCGTAACGTGATACTGAGATTAGTGAGTAAGCTGAAACGTCTTGAGCTAAGTTGTAACCATCTTTCTTAACATCAATAACGCCACCTTCAAGAGTTTCCTTGTCAGCGTAAGCAATGGCATGAATAACACCATCGATGTTACCAAATTTAGCTTGAATGTCTTGGAAAGTCTTTTCAACGTTTGCATCTTCAGAAACGTCACATTCAATCATTTCAGTTCCTTCAGGAACAAGCTTGTCTAATTGACGCTTTAATCTTTCATTTTGGTAAGTAATGATAACTTGAGCACCGTTATCCATTAGTGACTTAGCACAACCCCAGGCAATACTACGTTTGTTAGCAACACCCATAACAACAATTGTTTTTCCATCTAATAAGTTTGACATTATGATTTGGCCTCCTAAAATATACAAATCAATTAAATTACATTAGTTGAATTTACGGTAACGTTCGTGACGTTGGGCCAATAATTCTTCTTTAGGTAATTTGTTAAGTTCATTAATTTTTTCAATTAAAGCTTCTTTGAAGTTTTGCATTGATTTTGCATCTTTGACTTCGGGAATAATCTTATCAATGATTTCATTGTCTAATAGTTCCTTTGGTGTAAGTTGCATTTGTTCAGCAGCTTCTGCTGCCTTACTTGAATCTTTCCACAAGATTGTGGCGTAGCCTTCAGGTGATAGCACTGAGTAGATACTATCTTCTAAGGCCCAAACGGTGTCACCGACAGCTAGAGCTAAGGCTCCACCGCTTCCCCCTTCACCTACGATAACACTGATGTATGGCACTTTTAACTTAAGTCCTTGCATGATTGATTGAGCAATCATGTAACCTTGACCCTTGTATTCAGCGTCCATACCAGGATATGCACCAGGTGTATTAATCAAGTTAATGATTGGACGGTTAAACTTTTCCGCTTGTTTCATCAAACGTAAAGCTTTTCTGTATCCAGAAGGTTCAGCTGAACCGAAATGTCTTTCGATATTTTCGTCAGTGTCGTTACCCTTTTGGATACTTGTAATGGTAACTGGTTGACCAGCAATAGTTCCGATACCAGCATATACTGCAGGATCATCGCTGTAAGCACGGTCACCGTGTAGTTCCATAAAGTCATCAGTAATTCCAGCAACTAGGTCTTGGATACTAATCTTATCAGCACTTCTAGCCGCTAAAACACGATCGTATGCTTTTCCCATAATACTAATATCCCCCTAATTCCAAGCCAATAACTTGGCTAATACTGATTTCATTTCATCTCTTTTAACAATGGCATCTAAGAAACCATTCTTAAGTAGAGTTTCTGCACGTTGGAAATCCTTTGGTGGACGTTGTTGAATTGTCTTTTCGATAACTCGACGACCAGCAAAACCGATTAATGTGTGTGGTTCAGAGATATTGATATCTCCTTCCATGGCATAACTAGCAGTAACCCCACCGGTAGTAGGATCAGTTAGTACAGAAATGTATAGCAATCCTTTTTCGGCGTGATCAGATACCGCTTGTGATACCTTAGCCATTTGCATTAATGAGTGGATTCCTTCTTGCATTCTGGCACCACCAGAACATGAGAAGACAACTACTGGTAAGTTCTTTTCGGTTGCTTGTTCGAATAATCTAGCAAGCTTTTCACCAGTGGCTGTACCTAAACTCCCCATGATGAAACGAGAATCCATTACACCTAGGGCAAATTCAGTATCACCAATCTTGGCAAAACCGGTTTGAACACTTTCGTTTAGGTCAGTGGCCTTCTTTGACTTTTCAAGCTTTCCAGCGTACTTTTCGTCGCCTAAGAAACGCTTTGGTGCACTAATTTCAGAATCGATTGGTGTGAATTCATCTACAGTCATGTTGATTCTTTCTTGTGCGCCAAGTCTAAAACCATAACCACAGTTAGGACATAGCTTGTATCCCCCTAACTTCTTGTTGTAAAAGCTTTCTTCACAAACTGGACATTTGATAAACAAATGATCTGGAACTTTGTCCATTAGAGTTTGTAAATCTTTGGTTTCTTCTGATTTATTATTCTTCAACGTTTTTCAACCACTCTTTCAAGAATGATTTTTCAATGTATAGATTATTGAAATCTGAATCATTGAAATGTTTGTCTTGTAACAAATCATTTAGGAATTGACGGTTAGTCTTAACTCCATCAACCTTAAATTCATTAATTACTCTTCTCATTTTTACGACAGCCTGAGGCTTGTCAGGCATATGTACAATGATTTTAGCAATCATTGAATCATAGAAAGGAGAAATGGTGTCACCTTGTTCAACACCTGAGTCAATACGAACACCCTTAGTTCCGAATGGGAAGTTAACCTTACGAAGAGTACCTGGTGCTGGTAAGAAACCATGTGCAGGGTCTTCGGCGTTAATACGGCATTCGATTGCGTAACTATCTACCTTGATGTCATCTTGTGTGAATGGTAATGCTTCACCTGCGGCAACTTGGATTTGAGCTTTGATTAATTGAACTCCAGCAACTTCTTCAGAAACTGTATGTTCAACTTGTAATCTAGTGTTCATTTCCATGAAGTAGAAATTGTTGGTCTTTTCGTCCAATAGGAATTCGAAAGTACCAGTGTTTTCGTAACCAATTTCCTTAGTTGCTTTGGCAACAAGCTTACCTAGATAATCACGTTGAGATTGAGAAACTTCCATACATGGGGTTTCTTCAATAATCTTTTGGTGACCTCTTTGTAGAGAACAGTCACGTTCAGGGAAGTAAACAACATTTCCCTTTTGATCAGCGATAACTTGCATTTCAATATGCTTAGCATCACTTAAATCTTTTTCCATGTACAATGAATCGTCATTGTATGAAATTCTCGCTTCACGCTTGGTAGTGTTAAAGATTTCCTTTAATGCTTCTTCATCGTCACATTCACGAATACCTTTACCACCACCACCGGCAGCAGCTTTAAGCATAACCGGATAACCAATTTCATCCGCTAGTTTTAAAGCATCTTCTAGAGTATCAATGGAGCCATCTGAACCAGGAATGGTTGGTACTCCACTGTTCTTCATCGCTGCCTTGGCATGAGATTTATTTCCCATTAAATCAATTACTTTTGAACTTGGTCCAATGAACTTAATTGAACATTTTTCGCAAAGTTCAGCAAATTCAGCGTTTTCAGATAAAAATCCGTAACCGGGGTGAATAGCTTCTGATCCAGTTAAAATTGCAGCGTCAATCACTGCAGCCATGTTCAAGTATGATTCGTTTGGTTGTGGACCACCAATACATACTGATTCGTCGGCTAATTTAACGAACATGCTATCCTTGTCGGCAGTTGAATAAACGGCAACAGCTTTAATGTCCATCTCATGAAGTGCTCTTATGATTTGCACCGCGATTTCACCACGGTTAGCAATTAATACCTTTTTAAACATTTCACTCATCCTTTATGAACTTATTCAATTGCAAAGATTAAAGTACCTTCACAAATAACTTCGCCATCTCTAGTAACTGTTCCATGACCTTCACCAATGTTTCTCTTTAGCTTTGTCATTTCAACAGCTAGTTCCAACTTGTCGCCTGGTCTAAAGCTGTCTTTGTAAGTAGCTTCTTTGATACCACCAAAGAAAACATTATGTCCTTTGTATTCAGGCATTGATAGTAATGCGCAAACTCCAGTTTGAGCTAACATTTCCATCGCGATGGGTCTTGGCATTCCAAATTCAAGATGTTGCTTTGAGAAGAACCATTCGTTAACAGTTAAAAGCTTTTCAGCCTTTGCACCTTCACCAGGTCTTACTTCAATAATCTTGTCTAACATTTGAAATGGGAATCTTTGAGGAATGAAATCTTGTACGTTATAGTCCAAAATTAGTCCTCCTCAATTTCAAAAATTGGTTGATCGTATTCAACCATGTCACCATTTTCAGCAACCTTCTTAGTAATAGTTCCAGAAACGGGACTCTTAACTTCGTTGATAACCTTCATGGCTTCGATTACACAAACAGTGTCGCCCTTCTTAACGTGATCGCCCACTTTTTTGTAGACTGGTTTTTCAGGACTTGGGGCAAAGTATACGATTCCAACAAGTGGAGCCTTAATCTTTGCACCTGAAGCTGCTGGTTTAGCAGCTGGTTGTTCACTTGCAGTTGCGCCAGCAGCTGGAGCTGGTTGAGCAACGTTTTGTACTGCAGCGTGTTCTAACTTACTGAAGTATAAGTCAGTACCATCATCGGCAGTAATCTTAAATTCTTTCATGCTGGACTTGTCGAACTTGTCCATTAACTTTTCAATGTCTTTTTGTTCCATGTTTTTATATCTCCTGTTAATTAAGAATGTTCTTACTTAACTTTGATTACATAGTTAATCCACCGTCAACGGTGATTACTTGTCCATTCATGTATTCGTTTTTGATTAAGAATTCAACAACTTGAGCAACTTCGTCTGGAGTACCAAAACGTTTTGCTGGGATCTTTTCTTCCCAATCTGCGATGTAACTGTCGCCTAGTTTAGCTGTCATAGCAGTCTTAATCATACCTGGAGCAACCGCATTACAACGGATTCCACGTAGAGCACCTTCTTGGGCTGTAGTCTTAGTTAAACCTACGATACCGGCCTTAGTAGATGAATAGTTAGCTTGACCTAAGTTACCGTGTAGACCTGCAATACTTGAAAGGTTGATAATGCAACCCTTACGAGCTCTTTGCATCTTCTTCATAGCAAACTTAGTCATGTTAAATACACCAAACAAGTTAGTGTCTAATACTTGTTTGAATGAATCACCCTTCATTCTAGTTAATAGAGTGTCTTGGGTAATACCGGCATTGTTAACCAATACGTCTAGTTTGCCGTATTTTTCAATAACACTGTCAATCATTGCTTTAGCGTCATCTTCTGAAGCAACGTCTCCAACCAATACATCAATTTCTGAATCGAAGTTAGCTTGGAAAGCTTTCAATTCTTCTTCATTCAATTGACGGTGTGAGTTAGCGATTACGATATTGTTTTCATCCTTAGCTAGACGAACTGCGTCAGCTAAACCTAATCCCTTAGTTGCACCAGTGATTAGAATTACTTGTTTTTCGTTATTTTCCATAATTATTCTCCTAACTTATCTAATAAGGCATCTAGAGTTTCAACACTTTCTACATTGTATGTATCAGCCTTTAATGTCTTTTTAGCAAGCTTACTTAGCGTATTTCCTGGACCGATTTCGATAAAAGCGTCAATGTTTTTGTCTTCTAATGAAGCAACATCTTGCATGAAGTGTGTTGGATTGATTAGTTGGTTAACTAATGTTTCCTTGATGGTGTCCTTAGCAAATGGTTTTACGGTAGTATTACTGATTACATCTACTTGAGGTTCATCAAATTCGACACTTTCAAGACGTTTAGCTAATTGATCTGACGCAGGTTGCATCAATGGAGTATGTGAAGCGACAGCAACTTGTAGTGGAACCACACGTTTTGCACCCTTTTCCTTCAATACTTCCATGGCGTTTTGAACCCCTTCTTTAGTACCACCAATAACAACTTGTGACTTGTTGTTGTAGTTAGCTGGGTAAACGTCATCAATTTCATCACAAACGCTCTTCACAAAATCAGGGCTAAGACCCAATACAGCAGCCATAGAACCTGGATTTTGCTTACCTGCTTCATCCATGTAATGTGAGCGATCGTGTACTAGCTTTAGCCCTGATTTAAAAGATAGTGCTTTAGCAGCAACTAAAGCACTATACTCGCCTAAACTCAATCCCATCATTGCAACAGGTTTCTCTATTTTGTCTTCTAAAATACGATGAATAGCTACACTCATCGTCAAAATAGCGATTTGAGTATTATTAGGATTATCAAAAATTTCCGGATCAGCTAAGTTTAAATTCAATGTTTCTGAGGCCTCGTCAATTGTACGTTTGTACACAGGGTTTGACTTATACAAATCCTGTCCCATTTCCTTAAATTGACTACCTTGGCCACTAAATAGATAACAAATATTCAAACTTAAACACTCCTAGTTAATTAAAACTAATTATTATTCTTCAACTTTACCAGCAACGTAGTCAACTAATTGTTGTACAGTTGCGATGTCGTTGTCACTGTCAATTTCGATGTCGTATTCGTCTTCTAGAGCATCGATGATTTCAAATAAGTCTAAACTGTCTAGGTCTAGTTCTTCTTTGAAGTTAGTGTCCATCTTGATGTCTTCAGCCTTAACGTCTGATTGATCTACAACGATTTCTTTTACCTTGTCAAAAATTGCGTTCTTGTCTGCCATAATATAATTCACTCCATATATAAAATTAAAATAATAAATTAATACCTTAAAATAATAGTTCCTGTGGTTAGGCCACCACCGAAACCAGAAAGGGCGATAATATCTCCCTTAGCTATTAAACCATTTTCCATCATTTCTGACAACAAAATAGGTTCACTAGCTGCAGAGGTGTTCCCATAAAGATTAATATTGATAGGGAATTTGTCCTTACTAACGCCTAATTTACGGGCTACTGATTTAATAATTCGAGCGTTAGCTTGATGTAACACAAAGTGATTTATGTCACTTAACTCAATCCCAGCTTTTTCTGCTGCTTCTTTAATTGATAATGGAACATTCTTGGTTGCGAAGTTAAATACTTCTCTACCATCCATATGCAAATAACGATCTGTGTCGTCATCATCTCGTGGTCCAAATGTTTCATTTCCCAATATATGACCAGCAAGAAGAGCTTCTCTTCTATCTCCATAATTCTTCAAGTTACTGGATAATACTTCTCCATCACCTTGGTTCGAAACTAGCATTCCACCAGCACCATCCCCGAATAATACGGCGGTGGTTCTGTCCTCCCAGTTAATCAAGTTACTCATTTTTTCTGAACCAATTACCATCCCTAAAGCGTTAGGCTTTAGTTCAAATAACGAGTGCATAATATGAGTAGCGAAAACAAATCCAGAGCACGCAGCACTGATATCAAATGCAACAGCATTCTTAGCACCAACAATACCTTGAACTGCAGAAGCAGTTGATGGCATATGGTAGTCTCCAGACATCGTAGCTACAATGATAAAATCAATATCATTCGCATCAACGTTTCCGTTCTTAAGTAATTGCGAAGCAACCTCAGCACTTAAAGAAGTGTTAGTTTCCTTAGTGGCGATTCGGCGTTGCTTAATCCCGGTTCTTTTACTGATCCATTCATCAGAAGTATCCATGATTTTAGCTAAATCGTCATTGGTAACTATC
Source organism: Apilactobacillus kunkeei (assembly GCF_001421115.1). GTDB lineage: Bacteria > Bacillota > Bacilli > Lactobacillales > Lactobacillaceae > Apilactobacillus > Apilactobacillus kunkeei_F. The sequence goes on from NZ_JXCW01000006.1 coordinate 60,313, forward strand.
TTTTCAGGAACAGCTTTAGCAGTAGCTAAAATTGAAAAACTGCTCATGATATCTCCTCTAAACTGAATTTAGTTTACTTTCTCGATAGTATCCATAAAATACCACTCATTTATTTTTAATTAATTTCCCCTTTTTTTCAACTGATAATAACTCATATCGACGTCTTGTTAACGAAGAAACATTGATATATCAACGGTTTAGGTATACTTTCCATCCATATTTTTAAAAGTTACGCATTATATATTATGTAACTCATTAAACATTGGTGTTTCTTATAAAATTAAAAAGCCACCTATAATAGGTGGCTTTTTATTATTTATTATTTGATTACTTTGTAAACTTCATCCATTGGTTGGCGTTTCTTTGGAGTGATGTCTTGATCACGGTAACCGAAACCAGCCATTACTGAAACACCCCATTCTTTAGGATCTAAGATACCCTTTTCAGTTAGGATATCTTCAATCTTTGAACGGTTGAATCCTTCAATCGCACAACTGTCGATATCTAATTCAGCTGCAGCAGTCATCATGTTAGCTAATGCAATGTAAGTTTGTTTGCATGCCCAGTCGAATTGCTTTCTGTCATCAGTTAAATCAAATTGGGTCTTTTGGAAGTCATCGAACTTCTTTGAGAATGGTGAGTCAGGTGCAAAGTGGTGACCACTAACATCTTCAGTAATGTGTTGAACATACTTACTTGTGGCAGTAATACCCTTCTTAGCCAAAATAATTAAGAAGTGGCTAGCACCATTTAGACTATTTTGAGCACCCCAGGCATCTTCATAGATGTCTTTTTTTACATCTTCATTTTCAATTAAAAGGAACTTCCATGGTGAAAAACCAAAGGCACTAGGTGAAAGTCTGCCAACTTCCATAATTGTGTCCCAATCCTTGTCAGAAATCTTCTTATCAGCGTCGAACTTCTTTGTAGCGTAACGACGGTGAGCAGTTTTAATAATTTCTTCGTTTTTATCCATTATTATCTACCTCTTTTACGTATATAGTAGATGTAACTTAACATAAAGATTTATTTAAGTTCAACAATATACACTTAACATAAGCGTAATAAAATTGACGCGCTATGCTGATTTAACTATACTTAAAATGTAATTTAAATAAGTTTATTGGAGACTTTATTATGAACGCACAAGACTTATATCAAAAATGGGTTAATCAACCCAACCTAAATGAATCCGTAAAACATGACCTAGCAAAAATCGCTAATAATAATGAAGAAATTAACGATGCTTTTGGTACTAACATGTCATTTGGTACTGCCGGTATGCGTGGATTAATTGGTGCTGGTATCAACAGAATGAATATCTACACCGTTAGACAAGCTACCGAAGGTCTAGCATCTTACATGGATACATTAGATGAAGAATCAAAAAAACGTGGTGTTGCCATTAGTTTTGATTCAAGATATCACTCAAAAGAATTCGCATATGAAGCTGCTCGAGTATTAGGACAACACAACATCAAATCTTACGTGTTTGATGATATTCGACCTACTCCTGAATTATCATTTGCAATTAGACACCTAAATACTTTTGCCGGTGTTATGATTACTGCCAGTCATAATCCAATGCAATATAATGGATACAAAATCTACGGTCAAGATGGTGGTCAAATGCCACCAAAGGCTTCTGACATGATTACCGACTACGTCAGAAAAGCCGAAGATGTATTTGCAATCGACGTTGCTGACGTAAAAGACTTAAGAGATAAACAACTTCTATCAGTTGTTGGTGAAGACGTTGATGATGCCTACCTAGCAAACGTCAAGACAGTTAACGTTAACCACGACCTAATTAGAGAAGTTGGTAAGGAATTAAAATTCGTTTACACACCTCTTCACGGTACAGGTAAAATCATCTGTCGTCGTGCTTTAGATAATGTTGGTTTTAAGAACTATTCATTAGTTAAGGAACAAGCAATTGCTGATCCAGAATTTCCAACAGTGGACTTCCCTAATCCAGAATTCCCAGAAGCATTTAACTATGCTATCAAATTAGGTAACGAAGAAAACGCCGACGTTTTAATTGCCACCGACCCTGATGCTGACCGTTTAGGTGCTGCCGTAAGGCAACCAGATGGTTCATACGAACTAATGACCGGTAACCAAATCGCCTCAGTGCTATTGGATTACATCCTAACTGCCAAGAAGAACGCCAACGACCTACCAGCTGATGGAACCGTCGTTAAATCAATCGTATCTACCGAACTAGCAACTAAGATTGCTAACAACTACGGTGTTGAAATGCAAAACGTTCTTACTGGATTCAAGTACATCGCTGAAAAGATTAAGGACTTCGAAGAAAACAAAGATCACACTTTCCTATTTGGTTTTGAAGAAAGCTTTGGTTACCTAATTAAGCCTTTCGTTCGTGATAAGGATGCTATCCAATCAACTGTATTACTTGCTGAAGTTGCTGCTTACTACAAGCAAAAAGGCCAAACATTATACGATGGTCTTCAATCAATCTACAAGAAATACGGTTATCATGAAGAAAAGACCATCTCAAAGACCTTTAGTGGTATTGAAGGAAAAGAGAAGATGGCAAACATCATGAACGAACTACGTTCAAACCCATTAAACGAATTCAACAACCAAAAAGTCGAATCGCTAGAAGACTTCCAAACTTCTACCAAGACTAACGCTGATGGTTCTACTGAAACAATTGAACTACCAGAAGCTAACGTATTAAAATATTGGCTTGATGATGGTACATGGTTTGCCATCCGTCCTTCAGGAACAGAACCAAAGATTAAGTTCTACTTAGGAACTGTTGATGATTCTGCTGATGCTGTTAACAACAAACTAAAGACATATGAAAATGCCGTCGATCAATTAATTGAACAACTCGTCTAACCAAAAAGCGTTATTAACATAATGTTAATAACGCTTTTTTGTGTTTCGTGATAGAATGTTAATATAAATTCAAGTCGAAAGGAAATTTCCATGAGAAAGCAAACATTCTCTGTTGAAATTGAGGCCAATCCAGGCGATTTGCGACAAATGAAACATTATTTGCATAAATGGCAACCTGATTTTGTTTCAATTAGCAATCTTAGTCGCTACTCATATGAAGAAATGGTCCAATGTGCCAGATACATTCAAACGGATTTACACATTCCTGTTATCATCCACTTAACCGGATTAACGCATACAAAAGAACAAATCAAAAAAGCTTTTAATGAATTAATGGACTTAAACATTCGTAACTTCTTATTAGTTCGTGGAAACATCCATCACAACATGCATATCGAGGATGATTTCAATTACGCTAGTGATTTGATCAAATATGTGAATCAACTAGACACGGATTCGAAAATTAATGTTTTCGCTGGTTGTTATCCAGACATTCACGTACTCGCTGACTCACTTACAGAAGACATCGAGTATTTAAAAGAAAAGGTGAATTCCGGAGTCGATAGCCTAATATCATTAATGTGTTTTGATAATAAACGCATTTATAAGTTTCTAGATAAGTCCCGAGAATACGGCATCAACATCCCAATTCGCATTGGAATCATGCCCATCACAGACTCCTTTAAGAGACATTACCTAGCACACAACGACGTCAAGATGCCCGAATTATTCGAAAAAGATGATAATCTACTTGAAAATGGTATCGACTATGCCGTTAACCAAATCAACGATTTATATCAACATGATGTCAACGGAATTCATCTATATACGCACAATGATTGGATGGTATCCGATCGAGTATTTGAAAGCATCAAGCAAAACCTATAAAGGAGCGTCATCCAATGGAAAACAGTAATGCTGCTGACAATAAGCTTGCACCAACCAAGCAACTTACTGACGAACAATCTCGCCTAGTCGAACAAATCAAACAATTTGCCATCGACCACTTAAATGACGATACCCATGCTGTCTTTACCATCTACGGTGATGCCGGAACTGGTAAGTCCGTTATTTTAAGTAAGTTATTCTACGACATTCAACAAATGGTGCATGAAAAAAGCAGTCCGTTATATCAAACTAATAACTATTTCTTGGTTAACCATCCCGAAATCTTAAAGGTTTACAAGAAGATGGCCGGAAGTCAGGACAATGTCTTAAAGAAGAACTTTAATCGCCCCACTTCCTTTATTAACCAAAACGATAAGAACCATCAAGATGTGGATATCACAATTATTGATGAAGCCCATCTATTATTATCACGTGGTGATCACTACAATAATTTCTATTACGACAACCAACTATCTGAAATCATCAAACGTTCTCAAATCACCATTTTGGTATTTGACCATCGCCAAGTCCTTAGAACCAAATCGTTTTGGAACTTGGAAAGATTACACCACATCATTGACCCATATACCAACGGTGAATACCATCTTACTCATCAATTCAGAATGACCGCCAGTGATTCACTAGTTAAGTGGATTAACACCTTTACTGATGGTAAGCTAACCCCGCTTCCCGCTGACGCAAAAAAAGATTACGATTTTCGTATCTTTGATAATGCTGAGGAAATGCGAAAGGCTATCTTTGCTAGAAACCAGGAAGTCGGCCTTTCTCGCATCGTTTCTACTTCTGGATATCCATCAACACTAGATGGTGGTAAACACTATGTAACTGAACCAGACTTCAAGATGCCGTGGGATCAATATAACTACACGCAAACTCCATGGGCAGAAATTCCAGAAACCGTTAACGAGGTCGGTTCCATGTTCACATGCCAAGGCTTTGATTTGAACTACGTTGGAGTCATCCTAGGGCCACCAATCTACTTGGATGGTGATAACGTCCACGTGGAAATGAGTAAGTTCACCGATGTGGAATCTCTCAAGAAACGCAAGGACATGGCTGATCCTGTCGAGTTTGAAAAGATTAAGGAACAATTGGTATTAAACTCAGCCAACGTCTTATTAAAACGTGGTGTGAAAGGTTTATACATCTTCGTTCATAACCAAGAACTACGCAAACGTCTCTTAGACGACTACAAAAAGTTATAAAAAAAGCCACTCAGATAATCATTTCCGGGTGGCTTTTTTGCATAAACTGATATAATTGTTTCAATTAAGTTTTTTGGAGGGGAAAATATGAAATACTCGCTTAACTGGGATTTAGATTCAATCTTTGCCGGGGGATTACATGGTAAAGAATTAACTGATAAATTAGCTGTCATCGGCGAATCCATCGAAACATTTCGTAAAGCCATCAATGACTACGATTTCGATGACGATGACGCGCAATTCTCTAGATTTTCAGCACTAACCGACTTCTTACAAAAAATTCAGGCCGGAATTATTCAAGCTTCAATGTACATAAACGGTAAGCATTCCGATGATGTAAACAATGAAGAAGTTCCACCAATGATTGATAAGGTTCAATCATTAGACGTTAAAGCGGCCCAAATCGCCCAACTACTTCAAAAGAAGCTAGCCGATTTATCAGACGACCGTTTCAACGAACTAATCAAACAACCTGGTCTAGATACTATCGCCTTTTCTTTGAAGGAAAACAGACACTTCGGAAAAGAACTATTGGATGACACCCAAGAAACCATTATTTCAGAAATGAACCTAGAAGGTCTAAGCTCATGGTCCAACCATTACAGCACATTAATTGCTGGCGTTAATGTTGACTTTAGAGACGAGGACGGCAACCATAAAACACTATCAGCTGGTCAAGCCGATAACGAAATCTTAGGTAATGCCGATGCCAAGTACCGTCAAGACTTGATGCCAAAATGGGAAGCTGCCTTTGAAGACAAGCAAAACCTATTTGCTGACACCTTAAATCACCTATCAGGTAGTCGCCTTCTAGACTACAAATTCCATGGTACTGACGACTTCTTGAAGTACCCATTAGAACTTAACCGCATGTCAAAGGAAACCCTTGATACCATGTGGAAAGTCGTTGACGACAACAAGGACGTCTTGATTAAGTTCTTAAATCGCAAGGCCCAATTAATCGGCAAGGACAAGATTGGCTGGGAAGATGTCGCTGCCCCAATCAACATGGGCAACGAAAAATCAAAGACATTCACCTATGATGAAGCTGCCGAATTCATCATTAAACAATTCAACAGTTTCTCACCTAAAATGGCTAAACTAGCTCAAAAAGCGTTTGAAAACAGATGGATTGAAGCAGAAAACCGTCCAGGCAAGGAACCCGGCGGATACATGCAAGACCTACCAGAAACTGGCGAAGCTAGAATTTTTCTAACATTCACCGGTTCACCAAACGATGCATCAACCATCGCCCACGAACTAGGTCATGCCTTCCACAGTAGCGTGATGAACGATCTACCTTACTTCCGCCAAGACTACGCAATGAACGTTGCTGAAACCGCATCAACATTCGGTGAACTAATCGTTTCAGACGCTAACGTCAAGGAAGCAAAGACCGACGAAGAAAGAATTAGCCTACTAAACGCTAAGATGGATAATCCTGTCGCAATGTTTTTAAACATTCGTGCTCGTTTCCTATTTGAAACTCGTTTCTACGAAAGAAGACAAGACGGTGTTCTAACCGCTAATGAAATTAACGACTTAATGCTCCAAGCCCAAAAGGATGCATACGGTGAATCACTATCTACCTACTCACCTCACTTCTGGGCAAGTAAGATGCATTTCTACATCGACGACATTCCTTTCTACAACTTCCCATACACATTCGGTTACCTATTCAGTCTAGGAATTTACGCCAAGGCGCAAACTACCGATGACTTCGAGGATCAATACATTTCATTACTAAGAGATACCGCTAACATGACTACCGAAGAGTTAGCAAGCAAACACCTCGGTGTTGATTTGACCAAACCAGACTTCTGGGAAGCCGGAGTTAAACTAATCAAAAAAGATGTTGATGAATTCATCAAACTAACAGAAAAATATGTATAAAAAAAGAAGCACTCACATCGAGTACTTCTTTTTTAATTAACGAACTACAACGGCCATCTTACCTTCGTAGTTGTATAAACTCATGAATTGAGAAGTTGAAACCCAGAATACTGGATTACTCTTACCGGTCTTGAATTGGTATCTCCATGATGACGGATCTGCCATCTTGAAGAATCCGTTCTTGTATCCAACAACCACTAGAGTGTGTCCTGTGGGTTTTCTCATACGGTATCCAGTGTATGCGATCACTGGGTTACCATGTTTAATTTCATTGATGATTTGGTTCTTTGATGCACCACTGAAATTGTAAACAGTCTTTCTGTAAGTACGACCATACTTAGCTAAAGCTCTTGGGAAAATTGTCCAGTCTTGACTGGTGTTGTTCTTAGCGAATGGGTTTCCTACGAAACCGTAGTTTTGATTGGTAGATCTTGGCATTCTATCTAAGAAGTACTTAATCCCCTTGTTTAAACCAATGCTTTTAGTTGAAAGAGCCATCTTTAAGGCAGTACCCTCACAACCGTTTGGTGCATCGAATGGGAAGTGTTGACTTGTATATACGAAAGGAATTTCGTAGACACTAGTCTTGCTCAAGTCTCTTGAGCTAATCCATCCTTGGTTGATTCCTTGGTAACTAATCTTGTAGTAAACAGCTTTCTTTAATTTAGCTACTTGAGTTAGTTGAACAAGTTGGTTTTGAAGATTGATTTTCTTCATCACCTTAACTCCTTCTTTGTAAGGAGAAACGTAAGTATCTACGTTATTTTTGTTAACGATTCTTGCATTATAGTTTCGCGCTGAACTAATGGTATAGTTCTGACTTTCTGCGTTTGATGTATCAGAATGAGCTACGCCCAATGCGACGATAACTACACCTAAAAACATTACCACACCAAGTGCAGATAATATTTTCTTCATTATGTCTCCACTCCATCCATAAATTATTATTTATATTAATAATATAATACAAACTAATTTCAAATGCTTAGAATAAACTGTTCTGTAAATAAGTTTTAACATTTTGGTAACATTTTTGATATTTTATTAAAAAAAGACGTGATTATTAAAATAATCACGTCTTTTTTACTATATTAGTATAATTCTTCGACTTGTTTTTGAACGTCTGGATGATTTACGAAATCATCATAGTGGGTGTCAGCTCTTTGAACCATCCCTTTATCAGACACTTCAATAATGTGATCAGCGATAGTTTGAACAAACTCTCTATCGTGAGAAGTAAAGATTAAAGATCCATCGAATGGAATTAAAGCATCGTTTAGTGCAGTAATTGATTCCATGTCTAAGTGGTTAGTAGGATCATCTAGCATCAATACGTTACCCTTTTGTAGCATCATCTTGGATAACATACAACGAACCTTTTCTCCCCCTGATAATACCTTGATTTGTTTTTGGATATTATCACCAGAGAATAACATTCTACCTAGGAAACTACGTAGGAATGGATCATCACTTTCTTCTTTAGAAGCGAATTGTCTTAACCAATCAATGATAGTTAATGAATCGTCTTCGAAATCAGAGTTGATGTTCTTTGGCATGTAACTAGTACGAGTAGTTTGACCCCATACTACTTCACCTTCATCTGGTTCCATCTTGCCGGCTAAGATTTGCATTAATACAGTAGTAGCAACGTCGCTTCTACTAATGATGGCAGTCTTTTCACCTGGACGTAGAGTAAATGTGATGTTATCTAAGATTTTTTTACCATCAATTGTCTTTGAAACACCCTTTACAGAAACTAAGTCGTTTCCTAAATCACGTTCTTTTTCAAACTTGATGAATGGGTATTTACGTGATGATGGTTGGATATCATCTAAAGTAATCTTGTCTAATTGTTTCTTTCTAGAAGTAGCTTGTTTTGACTTAGAAGCGTTAGCAGAGAATCGAGCGATAAATTCTTTCAATTCTTTGATTTGGTCTTCCTTCTTAGCATTGGCGTCTTGGCGCATCTTAGCTGCTAGTTGACTTGATTTCAACCAGAAGTCGTAGTTACCAACGTATAGTGAAATCTTCTTAAAGTCAACGTCACACATCATGGTACATACTTGGTTTAAGAAGTATCTATCATGGGATACAACAATGGCAATGTTTTCGTAATCAGCCAAGAAGTCTTGTAGCCATTCAATGGTATGATTATCCAAACCATTGGTAGGTTCATCAAGAAGTAGGATATCTGGGTTACCGAATAAAGCTTGAGCTAATAAGACCTTCACCTTTTGTCCTTCAGAAAGTTCACTCATCTTTTCGTAGTGTAGTGATTCATCAATTCCCACGCTTTGTAGCAATTGTGATGCATCGGCTTCGGCGTTCCATCCGTCCATTTCGGCGAATTCACCTTCTAATTCAGCAGCCTTAACACCATCTTCATCAGAAAAGTCTTCCTTAGCGTATAAGGCATCTTTTTCCTTCATGATTTTGTATAGCTTTTCGTGTCCTTGAATTACAGTATCTAGAACTTCGCAATCTTCAAAGCCATAGTGATCTTGGTTTAAACTAGAAATTCGTTCATTCTTACCGATTGAGATACTACCACTAGTGGGTTCAATCTTTCCTTCTAGCATTTTTAGAAAAGTTGATTTACCAGCACCATTGGCCCCGATAACCCCATAACAGTTACCAGGTGTGAATTTTAGGTTTACATCTTCATATAGTTTTTTACCAGAAAAATGTAATCCCATATTAGTTACAGTTATCATTTCATACCTCCATCCAATCAATTAAGATAAAAAGGGCCCTTGTTTCTCAATTGAATCAAGGGCGTTTTTATTTATTGATTCTATTAATAACTCAGATAACCATATCATATGAAAACTACTTAGACAAGTTAATTATTATAGAACGGTGTTAATGTCGCTACTTCCGCTTGTGATTTCATAAATGTGGTTAATGGTCTTGTCATCGTGTAATACAGCCACGACGAAGTTAGCAACATCTCTTCTAGGAATGTTCATGCCAGCTACTCGTTTTTCGATTACATCGACCTTACCTGTTTCTTCATCGTTAGTTAAAGCTGATGGTCTAACAATGGTGTATTCTAGGCCACTATTTCTTAGTTCAACGTCTGCATAGTGCTTTGCGATGTAGTAACCATGCAAACCAGAATCTGCCCAGAAGCTTCTGTCGTCAGCACCCATAGCACTGACCATGACGTAGCGAGTAATGCCAGCTTGCTTAGCGGCTAGCATTGACTTTACGGCACCGTCTAAATCGATAATCAATGTTTGATCATCTCCGGTAGCACCACCTGAACCAGCTGAGAAGACAATCTTATCAATGGCGTTATCAGTGTAAACATTGGCCATGTCTTCAATTGTGCCATTCAAATCAAAGATAACCGGTGAAACGTTTGCCATATCCTTGTATTCGGCGAATTGCTTGTCACTTCTGACTCCGGCAAAAACATTATCCCCTGTTTTACCTATCTTTTCTACCATATGAATACCTACGTGGCCATGGGCCCCGATTACTAAAACGTTACTCATTATATTCATCCTTTCCTCACTTACTTATTACTAGTAATTCTATCAAGAATGGCCATGTTCATAAAACGATTTGCTCAAAAAAAGACGACCATCTAGGATAGTCGTCTTTTACCATAATTGTCTTTTATTAAGCGTTTTGTCTTTAATTAATTGTCTTTATTTTCTCTTGTCAATAACAGGAACGTTACCATCAATCATACCTGAGTCACCAGATAGGATTAATGCATTGTACATAACGTCGAATTTCAAGTTTTGTTCTAGGAATGATCCACTGTAGTCTTTGTAGTAGATAGGTCCTAAATCAGAATCCATACTTGCGTTAAAATCTTTGTCTTCTAAATCAGGGTCAACTGCAATCAAGTCAAAAGATGTATCAATCGCACATGAACCTGCGTCAGAGTAGTTTCCAACACCATCATCTAAGCTCAAGAAGAACTTTGCGTCGCCTTGAACTTTGTTTTGAATCTTTTCTTTTGCTGCATCTGTAATAGTTAGTTTCATAAAAATGAACCCCCTTCATTTATATTACAAGTATCTATAATACTCGAATAAAATCTTGTGTCAATAGTTTGTACACGATTTAATTAAATTTTACGCTATTTTTTTATTGGCGATACCAATCATAAATCTTTTTAGCACTGTCATAATCAATATAATGAACTCCTGCAGTTTGCGCAGAATTTCCTTTTCTAATGCGGATAACGATGTGAGCTAGGTTATTTCTCTTCATGAATACGCTAGATTCAAAATGCATGCTTTGAATTTCATGCCATCCAACATAGTAGGTTCTTTGTTTGAATAAGAATCCATTGGATACAATCAGGTAATCATCCTTAGTCTTTCCTGTTAATCCAATTGAAGTAACCCAGTACTTAAAGTATGCATTACCCATAGTGTAAAAGAAAGTAAAAACACCGATTACAACTAACGAATATACTAATGTTGTCCATCCGACAAAGTAAATCACGATTGGTATGACCAACAATATCCAATCAAAATTCCTGAAGAATAACCAGATTGATTGTTTACGAGAATTGAATTTTTCGACCGTTTTTAATGGTATCCACTCAAAAAAATCATTCATCATATCAGAGTACTTATCTGCGTTTAGAATTGGTAAGACCACTGCTTGTGATGATTCTTCGTCACTACCATCTGAGGCCATGATAATCTTGACAGTCATAATCTTTAGTAGTTTGCCCATCACATTTTGTTCGATTAAAACACTTTGAATTCTATCGGTGGATAGTCGCACCTTGTTTCTTGTAAATAATCCCTTTTCATATTCAAGATACTTTCCCTCTTTTACCAAGGTAAAATCATAGAATTGAAACATCGTGTAGATAAATGATAATAATAACGCGATTATAATCGCCATGATTGAAAAAGCAATCAAACTAATCATGTTGGAGCCAAATCCCTTTTGGTAGATGCTAATAGCGAAGCCTAGGACTGCACCATGGGTGATATGGGCAATCAAAAACATCGTAATGAAGACCCTAAAGCTAGTAAAGGTATATAGCGCAATGTATTTAGTAGAAATCTTGTATTGAGCATAACCCTTCTTCTTAGTTATCTCTTGTTCTGGCTTATCCTCAACCTTTTCAACTTCAGGTTGTTTTACATCATCATCATTAGCATCAACATCTTGGTTTTGGTATTGTTTGTGCTTTTCTTCTAAAACCCTACCAACATATGTCCTAACCTCACTTAAAATAATTTGATCATGAGAACCACTCTTGCTAGCGTTGTTAATTTGTAGTTTTTCAACGTCAAATGGTCTAAATAAAAAGTACTGACTGTGTTCAATTGATTGAATTCTAGCGAATGGAACGTGGATAACCTTTTTGAAGATGACACCCTTTTTAATCACAATTTGCTTATCTTCAATCGAATAGGTGAAGCAAAGATATGAAAGGATGTCCCATACTATCGTAATAATTACGAATATAATCCCTAATTTAAAGCTATCGATGTGTAATGGATCACTGATAAATGAAGCTAAGAAAATCGCTATCAAGATGTCTTGAAGACGATTCACTAAGTTTAGTGGACTTAGATGTTTATCTTGCATTTCTGGCCTCCATCGCTAATCTCATCACTTTGGTCTTAATGTTTTCTGATTCTTCCTTAGTTACTGCAGCAATTTCATGGCTGTCAGCAGAAGTATAAATACTAATCTTGTATAGTTTCTTATGTCTTAGAATTGGACCTTGTTCGATATCAACGTTTTGCACACGGGCAATCGGAACGGTGGCTTGTTCTCTAAAGATAAAACCAATTTTGATTTCAACGCGATCTTCATGGATAGAATATTGATGAAAAGCATAGCGGTATGGAATTGAAACCATGTCCACTAGTGCCCACACCACTAAAATGGTACCTAATACCGGCAAGATGTATTCAACATACTTCCAGTCTAGATGTTTCACGACGATTGTAGCGACGGTAAAGATGATTATTTCGACGATAATGGTAATAATGGCCGAGTATAGCCATACTGTTTTGACACTCTCAGGTAGTTTCTTCATTTATATTCTCTCCTCGATGTTTCTATTTTAATCTCTCTCTAAATCTAGTAACAAGTTGTTGAAATCAGCTAGCTTGCGGTAGCCTTCTGAATAGTCGACATTTAGAAGGCGATGAGTTGGAATAATCAAAATTAATGGATTAGTCACTACTGCATCCCTAACATCGGCCTCCTTGAAGTCATATGTATCACAGAACTCTTTGATATCCATGGTGTCGCCATAATCGATATCATTAATTTTTTGATAGATTTGTTCATTTAATTCGCTAGTTGATAAATCGACTGGTACCTCAAAGTGTTTGCGGGTGCCATCGATGTATTCGCGAAGTTGAATTTTGTATTCTTCTGTTTCCTTACGATTAAATACGAATTCCGCATCTAATTTAGGATAAAAGTTATAAATATTGGAAATTCCTGTATTGGGGTTATTAATGAAGTTAATCCCATTTCTGGTACAGGTAAAATAGATTTTTTGCTTTTGGTATTCGACTTGATCCCAGTATAGTTTTTCCATTGGTATCCTTCCTAATTTCTAGTATTATTAATATCTTACCATAACTTAGTTTGGGTTTTAGACAAAAAAAGACACGACGCAATGTCGTGTCTTTTAAAGTATTAAGCTACTCGAGCGTAGCCAACTTCATGCCACCAAGGAACATGAATCTTTTCTGTTACAACTCCACGGTTTTGTGCATCAATCATTCTGTCATGACCAATGTAGATACCTACGTGGTAAATGTTACTGCGGCTAGTACCAAAGAATACTAGATCACCCTTCTTAACATGCTTTCTACTTACATGTCTGTTGGTGTTGTATTGCATTTGGGCTGTTCTTGCCAAGTATTTGTGTTCACCATGACGGTAAGCATATTGGGTAAAACCAGAACAGTCAAAACTATATGGACCCACGGCACCATATACATATGGGTGACCTAACTTACTTGAAGCTGATCTATATAGACTTGAGAATCCTGACTTACGAGCCTTCTTATGTGTAGCCTTCTTAACAACCTTGCGTGCCTTCTTCTTAGCAGCTGGTTTCTTGTAGGCCACCTTCTTGGCTTTCTTCTTATGCTTAGGCTTCTTTGCGACGTGACGTTTCTTAGCCTTCTTCTTTTTGTATACCTTATGTGTTCTCTTATGATGAACTTTGCTAGCGCTTGCGTTGGTAACATCGGTTGCAAACAATGTAGCCATCGCCAAAACAGTCAACATTATTAACATGATTGTTTTTTTCGTTTTTGTTTTGTTCATAGCACTTTATTCCCCGCTTTTAAAAATTTTATACTTTCTTAACTTATGACTAAAGTATAGCTACAAAATGCTACATAACAGGAACAAAAGTATTTCAAAAACATGAAAAAATGTTACCTAAATGTTACATCCAATGGTTTTATAATATAAATCGTTCTATAATGAGAACTGTACTTAACAACTTTTAAGAATAAGGTGATTTCATGGATTTATATTCATATGACTACTTAATCCATCCAAATACTATCGTTACATATTTACTATTAGCTTTAGCGGTAATTGTTGGATTAATGATTATTTTTAACGGTTTTAAATACATGCGCGATAGAACCAACTTAAAATATCGTGATATATTTATTACCATGATTTTGATTGCGATATTATCAATTAGTATCGGTTTCAGTAATATTTTGCAACAACGCAACTCTTCGTCGCAAAATTCTCAAACTACTGAAATGGTTAAGGCCATTAGTCGAAGCAAACATATTTCAACATCAAAGATTTACGTTAGCTCACCTCAATTAATTAATGGTATGACTGTAAAGGTTGGCGATAAGTTCTACCAAGCAACTTTCAACTCCAGCTTTAACAGTTATCAACTTCAACCAATTCAACTAATTCCTACCAATATTACTTATCACGACAAGCCATCACTTCAAATTGGTGATTTGAACAAGGAATACTTAGTAATCTTATTTAAGTTCTTAATCGGATTCGTCGTATTGGTAATTCAAATTAACATTTCTGGTAAAGGAAACTTGGCTCCTTCTAACGCGGTTGATCAAATTCAAAACTACGTTCTCGGGGGTATCATCGGGGGTATGATTTACAACCAACAAATCACCACACTACAATTCTTCATCGTATTGTTAATCTGGTCATTGGTTATCTTTACTAGTCGTATCCTTAGTCGTCAGTTCTCGCTATTCCACCGTATTTTCAATGGTGAACCTCAAAACATTATTACCAACGGAATCGTTAACGTTGATACTGCCCTAAAGAATGGTATGTCAGCTGCCGATTTAGCATTCAAACTAAGAACTAAGGGTATCAGTAACTTCCAAGACGTTAAGTCAGCCGTCCTAGAACAAAATGGGCAACTTACTGTTACCACATTCGGTGATGAATCACTAAGCTACCCTATCATCACCGATGGGACAGTTAATGCCGAAGTCTTAGAAAAGATGGGCCACGACATGGATTGGATTGAACAATTAGCGAAGGATTCACACAAAGAAATTACTCAAATCTACCTAGGCCAATATGTTGATGATCATTTGGTAATCATTCCATATCCTACTCACAAGACTCGTCCTTGGTACTATCAATTGGGTGAACGTGTTGAAAACTTCTCCCACAACCACAAGCTAACACCTGAAAGTATTAAGAATGCGAAGGCATTACAACAACTTAAGGAACTTTCAAAGAAACGTCATTTAGGTGATAAATCTAATAAAGATGACAAGAAGCCTACTAACCAACGTGGTACAAAAGGAACAAAACAACAATAAAAAAAGATAGGTCGTTTGACCTATCTTTTTTATTTATATTTTTATTTATTGGGATTATTCTTACTTGAATACCTTGAAACGATCTTCGTCGTTCATGTAATCCTTTGATTGTGCTGGTGCTTCGATTGAACCGAATACCATTTCAGCACGTAGTCTCCAGTTAGCAGGAATATCGAATTCCTTAGCAACGTCTTCATCGATTAGTGGGTTGTAATGTTGTAGGTTAGCACCTAAACCGTTTTCAGCTAAACCAGTCCATACAGCGTATTGAGCGTTACCTTGAGCTTGTTCTGACCAGTCGTAGAAGTTGTCAGCGTATGCTGGGAAGTTCTTTTCTAGGCCATGAACAACATCCATGTCAGTGAAGAATAGGATAGTAGCGTAACCATTCTTAAAGCCGTTAATCTTGTCAGTAGTTGCCTTTAATGCATCTTCATCCTTTAAATGTGGCTTTAAGTTATCTAAAGTAATGTCCCATACTTTATCTTGATTGTCGTTAAATAGAATAACGGCACGAGTTGATTGACTGTTGAAAGCTGATGGAGCTTCCTTAATTGAAGCTTTGATGAAGTTTGCTAATTCATCTTGGCTTTGTTCAACGTTACGGCCTAAAGCGTAAATAGTACGACGGTTCTTTTGTAAATCTAGTAGTTCTGTTTTCATGTTAAGTATCTCCTTTTGTCATATCTGATTGATTAATTTATATTATATCACTTACTTTTAGTTAGTAAACCTTTTTGCTCAAATTTTTTTGATGAACAAATAAAAAGTTAAGTGATATTATTTAAGTATCAGCATAATATTATTTTTCGATGAGGTAAATTAATATGTTCTATTATTTATTTTTAGCGCTCGCTATTATTGGTGAACTCATCGGTACAAACCTATTAAAGATGTCGATGGGTTTTACTAAGATACTGCCAACAATCGGATCGCTAATTTCATTTGCACTATGTTTTTACTTTTTATCAATTGCGATGGTTAAGATTCCGCTAAACATTGCCTACGCTAACTGGAGCGCACTAGGAATTCTTGCCACCACCGCAATCGCATCTTTGGTGTACAAGGAACAAATTAACGTCATGAGCATGATTGGCATCGTCTTTATTATTATCGGTGTCGTGTTATTAAACCTATTCAGTGCAAAATAAAAACGCTAAGTTAGAATATCTAACCTAGCGTTATTTTTTATACATAGAAATAAATTGAGAAGTACATCAAGACGGTACCAATCATTACAAAAACGTGCCAAATGACGTGGCCAAATGGAATTCTTGGGAAACTGTAGATTAAAGCTCCAACAGTAAATGCGATTCCACCAAATAGTAGTAATAGGAAACCATGAATTCCTAGGTAATCATATAGTTTGACGATACCTAGTAAACACATCCATCCCATCACAACGTAGATAATAGTAGAAAGTGTCTTTAATTTACCCATCCACAATGACTTGTAGATAATTCCTAGCACTGTCATGATCCAGATTACAGTTAGGATAACCCAACCTAGCCAGCCACCAATTGCGATTAGACAGTATGGTGTGTAGCTTCCAGCAATTAGTAGGTAGATTGCTGAGTGATCAAAGATTTGGAATAACTTTTCTACACGGGTGAAATATAGACTATGAAACATGGTCGAAGCAATGTAGAAAACTACTAGAGTGATTGAGTAGATGACGAAACTAGTAATTCTCATTGCCCCACCAACATGAACACCGTGAATGATCAATGCGATTGCACCTATGATTGCAAGTAGTTCCCCAATTCCGTGTGTGATTGCACTAAAGATTTCGTTTAATAGGTAGTATGTTTTATCCTTAATCCAGTTAAACTTTTGCTTAACTGAATCGGTGGTCTTTTGTTTTAAGTCGTTGTTCATATATAAAGTACCTCAATTAATGTTTATTTAATTATATAACTATGTAATCTAGTTTTCAATACTAGATGTAAAAGACTACAAAAAAAGAACCCTATTCGGGGTTCTTTTCATTAGTACCAGTTATGTGATAACCAAAATGCTTTGGCCTTTACCCATGATCCATAACGACTCTTAACGTAGTTATTAGCAGTACGTTCTTGGTTCTTATGAGATAAGTTACCACCATAGTAACTGATTAATAATTGGTATTTACCGTAACATGAACCGTTTGAAGCGGTGTATGAACCACCTGATTCATGGTTAGCAATCCATGCTTTTGCAGCAGCGTTTGCTCTTGATAAATGCTTTCTTACTTTGTAAGTTGAATGTTTCTTGATACGTCTTGAACTAACAATCTTCTTTACGGCATGCTTCTTAACACGTTTTACAGTGTGTTTCTTAGCTGCCTTCTTGTGAGTTCTTGCTACTTTTCTAGCCTTCTTAGATACTTTCTTGTGTTTACGTACCTTTTTAACATGTTTAGCAGCTTTCTTCTTAGCGGTTCCTTGAACAGTCTTTGTTTGAGCTGGTGTAGTTGGTGTAGCAACTGAATCAGCTTTTGCGGTTTGTGGTATTAAAAACAATGTCGCAATCAATAATGATACCAATACTGCAAAGGTAATCATCTTATTATTCGAATGCATATAATGTTTTCCCTCCTTAAAATTACTTGAATAACATAACGAACCAGTTTTACTATCTTGTTAGAGTTATGTTACAGGAATGTTACATTTTATTTCATCCGTGAAACAAAACTATCTTTAAGTCTGATTTGAAAGCTCTTAAGACTTTCTTAATTTTCATGAAAAATAATTGACTTTTAAAAGAAAAATGTATACAGTTAGTTACATAAGTAATTAACTATTATTATAAGGAGATGCACTATGAAAACTCTTGAAGTTCAAAGTTTAAACAAGTTCTTCGGAAGAAAACAAGCTCTATTCGATGTTTCATTTGATATCGAACCTGGTACCATTCTTGGTCTAATCGGACCAAACGGTGCTGGTAAGTCTACTATTATGAAGAGTATTGTTGGTCTAACCGATTACAACTCAGGTAGCATTAAAATTGATGGAAAAGAATTAACTAAAAATAAACGTAGCAGTCTAGAAAACGTTGGTTCAATGATTGAATCACCTGCTCCATACTTGAACCTAACTGGTCGTCAAAACCTAAAGCTTTTCAATGACGGTTCTACCACCGCCGAAGAAATGCAAGAAATTATGGAAGAAACTCAAATCACCGAATTTGCCGATCGTAAGGCTAAAAAGTACTCATTAGGTATGAAGCAACGTCTAGGGATTGCCATTTCATTGCTTAACCACCCTAAGCTACTAATTCTAGATGAACCTATGAACGGTCTAGATCCACAATCAACTCATGATTTACGTGACCTACTTGTAAAACTATCAAAACGTGGCATTAGTATCCTTATCTCAAGTCACTTACTTGATGAACTATCACGTATAGCTGATTACTACGTAGTAATTAACCACGGTAAGGTAATCAAGAAGTCAGACGCTAAGTCATTCTTATCAGAAGGTCCTAAGACTATTAAGTTCGAAGTTAAAGACACTGACGCTGCTAAGAATGCTCTTGACGCTGCCGGTTTAACTGCCACTGTTTACGACAAGACTGTTGAAATCGAAGATAACAACGATTCAACTGCAATGAACGCTGGTCTATCAGCATTGAACCAAGCAGGAATTGAAATTGAAAACGTTTCTAGAAACCAAACTGACCTAGAAGAATCACTATTGAAGCTTCTATCAAGTGATAACAACAAGGAGGCTAAATAATGTTAACTTTAATCAGACAAGAACTATACAAACAATTACACGGTAAGTTTTACATTGGCTGGGGTATTGTTACCTTAGTAATGGCACTATTTGCTGGATTTGTATACCACTCATCTAAAGAATTAAGCCAAATCAACGCAAACGGCCCAATCTTCTCATCAGCCATCATCGTTGTCTTGGTTGCTATGATCGTCTTTGCTAGTTCAATTCTTACTACTGACTTTTCAAACAACACTGTTAAGTACTTGTTTGCTCGTCAATTCTCACGTGGCAAGATTTTCCTATCAAAACTAGTAACAATCGTTGTTATGTACGTTTACCTACTAGTTGTTTCATTTGTTTCAACTTTCATCGCAAACGTAATCTTCAACAAGATGCGCTCAATGCCTTTTGATGTGTTTGGTAACAGAATTAGTGGTATGAGTTTCTACCTATTCCTAATGTTATCTCTTGTATTACTAATTAGTTGCCTATTCAAGAGTAACGCCGTAGCAATCGCCATCGGAATTGTTTTCTACTTCGTAGTTAACATCATTAATCCATTCCTAAGTATCTTCATTTACTACCACTCATGGGTTAAATACGTTCCCCTAACATTCTTAAATGTTTACTCACAAACAATCAGCCCAATGATGTCAGAAATGACTAAGCTATCATTGAATGAAATGAGAGTTGGATCAATCATTTGGGGAATTGTCTTCCTATTAATTACTTACGTTGTTTACAACCGTCGTAATGTCTAATAATATAGTAGAAAAAAGCGACTTAATTATTGTTTAGTCGCTTTTTTTATTGGAATGAACGGCATAAAAGTGATAAACTCTTGTTATTGATTAATTTCGAATAAAGATTTGGAGGCCAACGTATTGGTTGATTTATTAAAACAAGAAATGAACAAGAAAAATCGTCTTATTTTTCTTTCAATGGCATTTTTCTTAGTTATTGTTACTATCCTAATGGCTGTTATTGGTAAAGACACTAGAACCTTAGATGGTTACAAGCTAATGAACACATTTGGTGGAATCACCCCTGTTATCGAGTTACTCGCTACTATCATTACTGCAACCAGATTTGCTGGTGTCGACAGTAATAAACAAGTTCGACAAAACATGGAAAGACACAGCAAGATTACAATCTTCTTCTCAAAGGTTATCACTTGCATGGTTGGATACTTCATCCTATTAGCTCTTTCAGTTCTAACCATCATTTTTATGAAGTACCTAGTATTTCCTGAAAGTGCGTTTGCTGGTAAATTAGCATTAGAATTACAATGGGCAACATTAGGTAACATTGCTTACGTATTCATTTTTGAATCATTCGTAATCATGGTTATCGGTTTTTGTAAGACTTGGTACGGTGCCATCGCTTTCGGTGTTGCATTAAACTATATTACAGAAATTATTGCCGGAATCTTCATGATCTTCATCTACAACAACCGTCAACTAATTTGGAACCCATTCAACTTCTTCTTCGTTGAAAAACAAATTCAAGATGGTATGAAGCACATGATGACCCGTCTAACATTGAACCAAATCATTGCCGGTTCAATTGTTTATGCAGGAATCTTCTTCGTAATTGGATTTATCATCTTTGTCTTCATCAGAAAGTTCAAAACAGATGATGAACTAATCGCAAAGCGCCAAGCTAAGAAAAATAAAAAGCAAAAACTACAAACTGCATAATATCCTTTATATATTGCACTCAAATAGGCACCGTGAGTAAAATCACAGTGCCTATTTTGTTGACCAATTTCAATTTAGTGATATTCTTTAATATTGTATACAATATAATCATTTGCTAGACAAAATCCACCGAACGAAAGAAAGGAGTTTTGCATTATGCCAAAAGAAGTAACTCTAAACGATCAAATTTGTTTCCAAATTTCTCGTGCACATCAACTATTCAACAAGTTCTATCAAGAACCTCTAGAAAAATTCAACCTAACATACGTTCAATACATTACACTATTATCATTATGGGAAAACGACGGAGTGACTGTTAACTACCTAAGCCAAAAGCTAGGTCTTTCTAACGGTACTTTGACTCCTCTATTAAAGCGTCTTGAAAAAGCTGGCTGGATTACCAGAAACCGTGATAAAACTGACGAACGTCGCGTCTTAATTCACTTAACACAATTAGGTAAGGACAACAAAGAACCCATCTTGGAATCAGTTCAAGGTTGCTTAAATCGTCTAAACTACAGTGATGATGAATTCGCTGATGCAATGGACACCATCGTTGATTTACAACACCGTTTGGAAAAAACTAACGGAAATGATCAATAATTTGTCACTATTTAATTGACACCTGTCTTTCATGAATGTACAATATTAGTTGTTAAGAAAAGACATGTCTATTTGATGGTGCTTTCCAGAGAGGATTACATTTTTCTGTAAGTAATCTATCGCATCCAAATAGTTACCACTTTTCTCTTCTATTAAATCGATATTATTTTTAATGACTAATATGAGGGCATTATGGAATTAACCGTAGTGCTAAAGATGGGTGGAACCACGTTAATACTAACGTCCCTGACACATAAGTGTCAGAGGCGTTTTTTTGTTTCCCCACCTCAAATAAATTCAAGAAGGTGGAAGTATTGTCAAAAAATAATGATAAGTTAGAAAGAAAGCTTAGCGCACGTCACATGAAGATGATTGCGCTAGGTGGAACTATCGGGGTCGGCCTATTCATGGGTGCCAAGTCCACAATCGGTTGGACTGGTCCTTCCGTGTTACTAGACTACGCAATTGCAGGATTATTTCTATACCTAATCATGCGTGCGCTAGGTGAAATGTTGTATGTTCATCCAGTTACTGGATCATTCTCACAATTCGCTTCAGAATACCTACACCCCGTTTTCGGTTATTTAACCGCTTGGAGTAATGTCTTCCAATACATCGTTGTTGGAATCTCAGAAGTAATCGCTATTGGTACATACATGCAATTCTGGTGGCCACATTTACCAACCTGGTTGCCAGGAATTATCGCCATTGTCTTCCTATGTATTGCCAACTTAGTATCAGTAAGTGCCTTTGGTGAATTAGAATACTGGTTTGCCCTAGTCAAAGTGGTTACCATCATCGCCATGATTATCATTGGTTTGGTCATCATCGTCTTTGGTTTTAATGGTATTCACCCTACTGGTATTTCCAACATTTGGAGTCACGGATTCTTCGCAAACGGCTTAAAAGGTTTCTTCTTTGCCCTAGCAATCGTCATTGCATCATATCAAGGAATCGAATTAATTGGTGTGACTGCTGGTGAAGCTGAAAATCCCAAGCAAACATTAGTGAAGGCCATCCAAGACACTATTGGTCGTATCCTAATCTTCTACATCGGTGCCATTTTCGTTATCCTAAGTATTTACCCTTGGAACAAGATTAGCCAAATCGGTTCACCTTTCGTAGAAACATTCTCACAAGTAGGTATCACCGCAGCTGCTTCAATCATTAACTTCGTTGTGGTAACAGCTGCACTATCTGGATCTAACTCTGGAATTTATAGTGCTAGTCGTATGGAATTCTTACTATCTGAAGAAGGTCAACTTCCAAAGGTATTCAAGAAGTTAAACCGCCACGGTGTCCCATACGTTTCAGTAATTAGTATCTCAGCTGGGATTTTAATTGGACTATTCCTAAACGTCTTACTACCAATCTTCTTCCCATCAGCAAACCAAATCTTTGTATACGTCTACAGTTCATCTGTACTACCAGGTATGGTTCCATGGGTTGTTATCTTGGTATCTCAAATTCGTTTCAGAAAGCAACATCCAGAAGAATTAGTGAACCATCCATTCAAGATGCCACTATCACCTATCAGTAATTACATTACGCTAATCTTCTTAGCAATTACCTTGGTGTTCATGTTCATTAATCCTTCTACTAGAATTCCTTTGATTATCGGAATCTTCTTCCTATTAATAATGACAATTCTATACTTCGTAAAATTCAATCAAAACAACAAATAAGAAGTTCGACAATTGTTGAACAAAATTCATCAATTGTTAAATTCCTTGACATTAATTTTAATATGTAATAACATTTCTTAAATAATAAACATTAGAATTATGTAAGTAAAAATCTTACTGGGGAATTTTTAACGATTGTCAGCAAGATCGTCGTGAAGTCAAACCCATGCAATATATCAGCATTTTTTTGATTATTTAAAGATTATTTAAATATATTGTATTGGTTATGCATTTTTATAAAAACCCTAGTACAATAGATAATGTAGTACTAGGGTTTTTATTACATAATTTCTTACAGGATGGTGAAATATATTGGCAGAAGAAAAGCAAGAAAAGAAACTAGAACGTAAATTAAGTTCTAGACAGATGCAAATGATCGCCCTTGGGGGAACAATCGGGGTTGGTCTATTTATGGGTGCCAAGTCCACAATTGCATGGACTGGTCCTTCTGTATTGCTAGCATATGCAATTGCTGGTGTGTTCTTATACCTAATTATGAGAGCTTTAGGTGAAATGTTATACGATAACCCAATTAGTGGTTCTTTCTCACATTTCGCTTCTGAATACATGCACCCCGTTTTCGGTTACTTGACCGCTTGGTCTAACATTTTCCAATGGGTTGTTGTTGGTATTTCAGAAATGATTGCTATTGGTACTTACATGCAATTCTGGTGGCCATCAATTCCATCTTGGGTACCTGGTATTATCGCGGTAGTATTCTTATGTATTGCCAACTTAATCTCGGTTAGTGCCTTTGGTGAATTGGAATACTGGTTTGCTTTAATTAAAGTGGTTACTATTATCGCAATGATCATTGTTGGTTTAGTAATCGTTGTTTTAGGTTTCAATGGAGTCGGACCTACTGGTATTTCTAACCTATGGTCACACGGATTCTTTACTGGTGGTTTCAAAGGGTTCTTCTTCGCACTATCAATCGTATTCGCTTCTTACCAAGGAATCGAATTAATTGGTGTTACTGCTGGTGAAGCTGAAAACCCTAAGAAGACTCTAGTTAAAGCTATCCAAGACACTATTGGTCGTATCTTAATCTTCTACATCGGATCAATCTTCGTAATGCTTTCAATCTACCCATGGGATAAGATTGCAAACATTGGTTCACCTTTCGTAGAAACATTCTCACAAGTAGGTATTACTGCTGCGGCTTCAATCATTAACTTTGTTGTTTTAACAGCCGCTCTATCAGGTTCTAACTCAGCAATTTACAGTTCAAGCCGTATGTCATACCTATTAGCACAACAAGGTCAATTACCTGACAGATACAACAAGATTAACAAGCACGGTGTTCCATACATCTCTGTTATCTCAATTGCTACTGGTATTTTATTGGGAGTTATTCTAAACGTAGTTCTTCCTCTATTCTACAAGGGAGCAAACCAAGTATTCGTATACGTATACAGTTCATCTGTTCTTCCAGGTATGGTTCCATGGTTCGTAATTATCATGTCGGAACTTAAGTTTAGAAAGCAACATCCTGAAAAACTAGTTGGTCATCCATTCAAGATGCCACTAGCACCTTTCTCAAACTATCTAACATTACTAGTACTATTTGTTACTTTAGTATTTATGTTCTTCAATGATGATACAAGAATTCCATTGATTGTAGGGATCGTCTTCTTAGCATTAATGACATTCCTATACTTTGTTAGATTTAATAAGAAAGCAAAATAATTCATATTAAAACTAATTTAGCCACCCTTTTGCTATTCAAGGGTGGCTATTTTCATGTTAAAATATTAGTTACGTTTGTCTATTATTTACAAACCGTATTTGACAAATTAACAAAAACGATTAAAATATAATCAATTTCTAATCATTTTTTAATAAACAAGATGCCATCTTGTTTATACATACGAAAAGAGGTAATTTTTATGGCGAATCTATTCAAACGAATGAATCGAAAAGAAGACCCTAGTGTCTATGAGCAAAAGGATTCTAACTTGGTCAGATCATTGACCACAAAGGATTTCTTAGCTTTAGGAGTTGGAACAATTGTTTCTACTGCTATTTTCACCCTTCCTGGTATCGTGGCTGCAAACAACGCAGGTCCTGCGGTAACTATTTCTTTCTTACTTGCAGCGATTGTTGCTGGGTTGGTTGCTTTATCTTACGCAGAAATGGCTTCAGCCATGCCGTTTGCCGGTTCTGCATATTCATGGATTAACGTTGTTTTTGGAGAATTCTGGGGCTGGGTAGCCGGATGGGCACTTCTAGCAGAATACTTCATCGCTGTTTCCTTTGTTGCAGCTGGATTATCGGCTAACTTCCGAGGTCTAATTGCACCACTTGGAATTAATTTCCCTACATATTTAGCTAACCCTGTCAGTGCCAAAGGCGGATTAGTTGATATTTGTACCGTTGTTGTAATTTTGATTGTAATGTTCTTAATTACACGTGGTGACAAGCAAACTTCTCGTGTTGAAAATGTATTAGTAATTTTAAAGGTAGCTGCTGTATTAGTATTTATTGTTGTCGGTGCTACCGCCATTCACTTCGCCAACTACGTTCCATTTATTCCTGCTCACCATGTTAATGCCGATGGTACTAGCTTCGGTGGTTTCAGCGGAATTTATGCTGGTGTTTCAGTAATTTTCCTATCATACATTGGTTTCGATTCAATTGCTGCAAACTCAGCAGAAGCAAAGAACCCTCAAAAGACAATGCCTAGAGGTATCATTGGTTCTCTAGTAATTGCCGTTACACTATTTGTTGCCGTATCATTAGTTCTAGTTGGTATGTTCAAGTACACTAACTACGCTGGTAACGCAGAACCAGTTGGTTGGGCCCTACGTCAAGCTGGTCACCCAATCGTTGCTTCAGTTGTTCAAATCATTGCCGTTGTTGGTATGTTCACTGCCCTAATCGGTATGATGATGGCTGGTTCACGTCTACTATACTCATTCGGTAGAGATGGTATGCTACCTAAGTTCCTTGGTAAGATTAATAAGAAGAGCCACCTCCCACTAAATGCAATCATTACTATGACTGTTATCTCAGTTGTTATCGGTGCCTTCTTAACATTTACTTTCCTATCACAACTAATTTCAGCTGGTACATTGATCGCCTTCATGTTCGTTTCAATCGGTATTTACCCACTTAGAAAACGTGAAGGAAAAGACATCAACATGCCTGGATTCAAAGAACCACTCTTCCCTGTTATGCCTGCTTTAGGCTTCCTAGCATCACTAGCAGTATTCTGGGGTCTAGACAACGACGCTAAGATTTATGCGCTTGTATGGTTCATCATCGGTATGGTTATCTACTTCGTATATGGTATGCATCATAACACTAGAAACCAACAAGTCGAAGTTAAATCAAATGATAATGAATAATTAAAACCAAATAAAAAGAGGACTCGTTTGAGTCCTCTTTTTTTGTGCTATTTTCTTACGTATAGGTCAATCCAACCTTCACTATGATCTTGATAGTTAAATCTCATATGACGAAGTCTGATGTAGTGTTCCTTTAGGAATCTAGTATCAACCTTCCATAGTCTCCAGCCCTTACGGTACTTAGTAACTACGAACTTGTATTTTAGTGAATGTAAGTAATCACGTTGTGCATCATACATTGGCTTGTATTGGATGTTATTTCTGATAAAGAAACGATTATCAGCATGGGTTCCTGTGTAGGTGTATAGACCAACATCTAGGAAACGGTAGTTCAATAATGACTTATCCTTAGACTTGTTAATGATCTTTGAATATTCATATTGATATGATTGACTAGGTTTTAAGTAATGTAAGCTTGTACGGTAATTTCTGTTTGTAACGAAAATTCCTAATAAAGCAATTACTGACAATCCCCAGATTAGATACTTCTTGTTATATAGATACTTATCGACTAGTAATCCTAATTCGAACAAGTAGAAGATGATGAATGGTTCACACGCGAATAGGTAGTATGAAAAACTAGCTCCACCAACTTCATAAGTTGCTAGAATGTCGATGAAGACGATTAGAACAAGTAGAACCTTGTTACTATCGTGCATCTTTGCTTCACGCATGTATCTAACAACTGCACAAATGAATAGTGCAATCATTAGGTAGTAAACAGTTCGGATAATGACTAAGTGATGAGAAAAACCAAATGTTGGGTATTCCATCTTAAATAGCGTGTATGCGAACGATGCGTTTTGCACATGGTAATGTGTCAAGTTTAGATAGAAGTAGTCGTTAAATAGGAATTTTAAGGCTCCTGTGGCCCAATAAAGAATAATGATTGGTAATGTAACGGATAAGAATCCGATTAACGCGTCTAAGATGATCACAAATAACTTTTTAAAGCGTTTAGTGAATAGACATGCTAAACCAACATAAATAAAGAAGATTACCCATGGAATAACTAATGAATATTTAATCCAAAATAGAATTGCAACAAAGCATCCATTAACTATGTAGTAACGACGTGGCATATCAAACCAGTTATATTTAATACATGAGTAAAGCAAGATTAATACAAATGTCATAGCGTATTCTTCTGGTAAGTCACCATAGTAGAAGATACGACTGGTAAATGCCAATGGGATAAATAAGAAACTGCAGAACATTGCTGTTCTAGCACTTAATTTCATTGATAGAATTCTGTTAATGTACGCGATATCTAGGAACAACAACAATGATTCAATTACATAGATAAATGTAAAAGAGTTGTATGAAAAGATCGCATTTGCGGAATGAATTAAGTAAATTAATGGTCCCCTATTATCGAATAAATCCTTGTAGGGAAGTAATCCGTGTAGTAATCCTTTTCCAACAGTATACATTGTATTCGCGTCTACTGATTTGTTAAATGCGTAGAACGGCGAAGCTGTTGTTAAAAAGAACATACAAACAAAACTAATCACTAACATCAAAATGTTTTTAGCGGTTAGTCTATTTATAATTTTTTTCATTTTCTCACCTCATCTTGTAATAATAATCCAATAAAATTAAAATAGCTATAAAAAAATTCCCTAAAATGAAATTTTTTAGGGAATTTTTCAAATTTAGTTAAGAATTTTACTTTTCTTCTTGCGCTTGAGCAGCTTGACCCAAAATGTTTAGGTAGTGGAATGGACGGTCAAAGTTGGGTTGGAATAACATATCAACCATAGCTAAGTCATCGATTGTGTTCTTGTTTTGGATAAGAACTGATAATGTGTTAGCTGATTGAGAAATGTCGTAACGACTCATTAATGATCCACCTAAGATACGACGAGTGCTTGGGTCGTATACTAGTTCCATTAATACCTTTTCAGTTGTTGGCATGAATTCTGGACGGTAGTTATCTTCAACAACTACTGAGCTTGCTTTCATGCCCTTTCTTTCTGCCATACCAACTGTCATACCAGTAGAAACAATTGCGTAATCATATAGTTGTAAACCAGATGATGATTGAGTACCCATGTACTTAGTTGTTGTCTTTTCGATGTTTTGACCAACTAGAATACCTTGACGAACAGCGTTAGTTGCTAGTGGAATGTATTCGTTAGTTTCACTTGGGTTGAAGTGCACAGCAGCACTATCACCGGCAGCAAAGATGTCTGGGTTTGATGATTGCATGTATTCGTTAGTGATGATGGCACCGTTATCCATCATATCAACCTTACCAGTTAATAGTTCAGTGTTTGGTTGGAAACCAACACATAGGATAGCCATGTCAGCCTTAATGTCGTGATCACCAGTTGATAATGTTAATTCGTCATCACCTGAGAACTTTTGAACACGAACACCTAATTCTAGTTTTACGTTGTGGTCAGCGTATAGTTCTTCAATCTTGTCAGTGAATTTCTTGTCGAAGTATTTTGATAGTACGTGACTGTCACTGTTGATTAAAGTAGTTTCGTGACCGTGGTTTGAAAATGCTTCTGCTAATTCAGCACCGATGTAACCAGCACCAACAACGGCGATACGTTTGTGGTCCTTAGCCTTTTCAAATAGGATTTGAGCATCGTGCCAGTTCTTGCAGAAGAAGACGTTCTTGTTATCGCGACCTTCGATTGGAGGAAGAACAGGACGTGAACCTGTTGTCATAACTAGCTTGTCGTACTTATCAGTAAATACGTCGTGAGAATCTAAGTTTTCAACTTCGATTGTCTTAGCGTCAGTATCTACAGACTTTACACTGTGTAGCATTTTAACGTTTGCACCTAAATCGGATAGTTCCTTAGGATTTGAGTAGAATAAACCTTGAGGATCCTTAACCTTACCATCTAGGTATAAAGCGATACCACATGATAGGAATGAAATGTTGTCATTTCTTTCGTATACAGTAACTTCTGCGTCTGGATGTTCTTTTAAAATTTGTTTAACAGCGAATGTACCTGCATGTGTACAACCAATAACAATAACTTTCATATTGTAATACCTTCTCTATTCTGTAAATTTTCATTTATATTTTCTCTACAACTCTAATTATATGTATTGTGAATAAAAACACAATAATTTTATTTGCCCTTAAGATAAATTTAACATTTGATATATTAACAGTAGTTATAGCGCCTTTGTACTTTGTGTAACATCTCACTGAGTTTCACAAAAGTATAAAAAAGCAACGGAATGATTCCGTTGCTTAAGTGTTTAAAATAGTAGATCCTTCTTACCTTGCTTACGATTGTAGCGAATAAGGAATAGGTAAGATGATATTAACCCTAATACTAAGGTTAAAATGGTTACTAGACTAATACCGCTGTATGAGCTTGTTGCAGTGTACTTGGTTAAAGGTACTGATAAAACAAAATTAGAATAATCTATCAAGGAATGCAAAAGAATAGAGACCCAAATGTTTTTGGTTACATAATAGATTGTTCCAAAAACGAATCCTAGTCCAACTGCATAAATAATCTGATTTGCAGTATCCCAGAATGGAGCTTCAAAAAAGTTTGCTGCATGAAGACATCCAAAAATTACACTGGAAAAGAAAATACTTTTCATTACTGGATATTTCTTAAAGTTCTTAAGCATAATACCCATGATAATACCGCGAACTGAAATTTCTTCAAACATTCCTACAGAATATGCCTGAATGAATGCAATTACAAATATCATCAATAAATTAAAAGCATTCATATGGTGCATAAACACATTCCAATTTTCAGAATTATCTACTAAAAAGATATTACTAAAAATGTAGAAAATCCCAAGCCATCCTTCTTTGAAGATATGGGAATATCCACCTTTTTGGTGGAAAATATCTATTTTTAAATAACGTCTAGCAATAAAGTAAAAAAGAATAGCAAATATTCCTTCTATGAACTCAGGTTCTACCTTTCCAAATAATTGGTGGCTAGTAGTGTAGATATTAAAAGTTGTTTCAAAACTAGACACAATTTCCAACGCAATAAGCATCACGATTAATACTAGTAATACTTTGGTCCACATTTTTATTATTCTCATATTTTTCCCTCACTTTTTTTAATAAAAACATCATAGCATAAAAAATGAATGCCGAGTGGGCATTCTTTTTTTAGGTTACTTACGCTTATTAAACTTCGTAATGTAAGAGTTAAATTGCTTTACTGATGATTTTAAATCTTTCAATGTTTTTGAAGCTTTTTTGTAAGCTGCTTTGTTTTGTTTAGAGTTGTTTCTCTTAACTGCTTTCTTGGCAGCTGATACTTTCTTAGTTTCAGTCTTTACAGCCTTCTTCTTAGCAGCTAATTGTTTCTTAACAGCTTTTAAGTCTTTTGCGTTAACAACTTTACCAGTATTAAAGTTAATAGTTCCGTTCTTTCTTACATTGTAAGTGACTGATTTAACTTTAGCAGTACCTGATGTTTTCATTCTTCCAGTACCATCAAATGAATAGTAGTGACCCTTAATTTTGTGAACACCTGACTTAACTTGGCTCTTTGCATTTAGCAAGAACTTACCTGCAGGAGTAACAATTAATTGATTAGGAGCGTATACAGCACTCTTCTTAATGGTAATTTTCTTACCCTTGTACTTGAATGACTTGGTAACAAGTTGTGCATTATGTGCATTGTAGTAAGAAATGGTCTTGTTTTTGTTTACGACCATCTTGTTCTTAGCTTGAACACCACTGTTGTAGAAGTAGTACTTCTTACCATTAATAGTTTGGTGTCCCTTAACAACATAACCTTTCTTATTAGCATAGTACCAGTTATTGTTGTATGAGAAGAAACTGTCTTTAACTAGACTACCAGAGCCATTGTTAAAGAATTCCTTCTTACCATTAACCCATACCATTGCATTCTTAACTTGATAACCATTATCATCAAAATATTGACTACTTCCATTTGAAGTTAACATACCGGTATGAACATTACCGTTTTTATCGATATAAATAATTTGACCAATTGTATCACTAACGAAATATCCAGAATCTGTAGCTTTGATACCATTAGCTTGGTAATAAGATAAAGATCCATCCTTTTCCTTAACAATTGCGTCTCTTACGTTTAATCCACTTGGTAGGAAGTAATATTCATATCCATTAATAACTGTTGGTGTAGTTACAAAGTTTCCATTTTCATCAACATAGTACCAATTACCAGATTGATCTCTTAGGAATGAATTTCTAGCAGTGTATCCACTTGTAGTAACATATTGTGGTTTTCCATTAACTGTTTGTAATCCATAATTTACAGATTGTCCTAATAATTCTTTTGGTAAAATTGTGGCCGCGATATTTGGATTACTTGCTGTCTTAACAGTAAAGTAGTCTGAACCATATGAATTACTTAGAACGTATTCTGCACCACGTCCTTGAATGTTTGTACCGTTCAAGTATTGAGCATCCCATACTTTAATTTTCTTAGATGGATCAATTGTTTCACCTGTTGAAATTTGTTTAGTAGTAAACAAGTCAGGGTACATTTTTTGTAAATCACTTAGGAATTCTCCACCATACTTGTATTGGTAATCTGTTCCAGAACCTTCACTATTTGCTTCATATAGCACATTAATTAAGTTAGTCTTAGGACTAGTCTTTCCAACTGTATTAACACGTGTAGCTGAAACAACTTGTTTATTTGGTAGCGTATATAGTTGGTCAGGAACAAAGTCAACTAATACTTTCAAGTTTTTAGCGTGTAGAGCTTTAATAGCTGTTGCTAATTGTTCAGCAGTACCGTACTTAGTTGGAGTATTAAATCCTAAATCATATCTATCATTAAATGCATACCCGTTTTGAACTGTTGAATCCAAGAATGATCCATCTGTTGTTGAACGATATTGTGGTGGTAATTCAATGTTAGTAAATCCTAAATTGCTGAACATCTTTGCCTTTGTAGCAATTACAACATTTGAATATTGAGATTGTTTAGTTGGAATACTTTGGAAGTTAGAAAATGCTTCAAAGATAACATTTGAATCCAAAGCAGCGTTTGAATGGAATGATCTACCATCCTTGCTTGCTTTAGTACTTGGTGCTGTTCTAACATCTTGTTTTGCTGATGCTCCAACTGGTACCCACATTGATAGGTATCCTGATACTTGTGGATTAGCATATCCCTTGATTGCTGAACCGGTAAGAACTAAGCGTCCCTTTGAATCTGTGTAAATAACACTCTTCTTGGCACTCTTGTCAGTAGCATATGTGGCAATACCCTTCTTAGTAGTATTAACCAATGGACGATATGCTTGGTTCTTGTGGGCAGCACCCATGTAGATAACTACTTTATCTTTCTTACCTAGCTTAAGTTTTGGATTGTTACTTTCAATAACAGCAATACCAGATTTTCTAGTATTTTTTGTTCCTTTTGAATTTACGGTTTGTGCACCCTTACCAAAACGAACAGATACTAATACGCTATTTTTACCGTTATTTACAGAAACTGTCTTCATAGCTTGTCCACCGGCTACATACTTCACTCTACCCTCTAGCATTGCACTAATTGAGTTGTAGTAAGGTGTCTTAGTTGCCATAAATTGTCCATTATCAGTATACATATCACCATAGTAAACACGTGGTGTTGTATCTTTATTAGTTAGCATTAAAGCATAAGCTGCCGGAATGTTGTATTGTGTATACTTTTTGTTTGTACTTCTTTGGTCCGCATTGTAAATCTTAAATGCTTTATTGATTTGTGACCAAGAAGGAGTATATCCAGTTGAGTTTGGATCGATATGATCTTTAATGATTTTAGCAATAACATCTTGTACGCCATTATCATGAGCTCTTACGATTTGGTAGTTTGGAATATTTACGTTATCAGCTGAGTCTTTTCTTCTATTAACTAATCCATAATTAATGAATCTTGAAATAGATTTTCTTGCATTAGGTTTGGCCATCAAACTAGATTGCAATGCAGTTAGATATCCACCATCTATAGACATTTGGTCAGCACCATGGTCTTTTAGATAGTAGGCATCATTTTGACTCCAATCTTCAAGGATAGCAATATGATCATTTGCATTCTTGTTATTCTTATTGATGGCATATGCATCTCTATAATATTTTCCGATAATATTTAAAATATCTGAGTCCATATTATCAGCGGCATCAACACGAACACCATCAAAGTTAGCATTTTTATCATTTTGTGTAATGCTTCCAAAGTTCATTAAGTAATGTAACCAGTTCAATGTTTCAGCTTGAACAACTGGATTTGAATTATCAACATCATTACCTAATAAGAATTCGTAACCAGCATATCCACTTACTTTATAGTTAACTTTTCCATCTTGTTGTGTTGGTGTTCTATTTATTAATCTGTAGTTTGAATTTGCGTTAACTGTTTGACTGTTATTTCCATATTTTAGTGCTCCACCTTGGAAACCGTCATTCATATCATAGTTTTCACTACCGATATTCCATTGACTTTGTGAATTAACAAAGTTGTTAAAGATAGTTTTAATTTTATCTGCATTTCCATTGTTAGATTGAATATTTTTTTCAATATTTAATCTAACTGTTGCAGCAGCATCATTTAATTGATCAGAAGTATTGTTTGAGCTAAAAGTACCTGAAACTAGTCCTTGTTTGCTCATGTAATTCAAGTAATCAATTTGAACTTTTTGAGATGGCCACCATACACTTAATAGTGGTCTAAAGTCATTAGAGGTAGAATCTCTCCATTGACTATCGCTAACTTGAATTTGTTTTGGACGATACCATGAATCAGCAGTTATAAAGCCGTTAACATTAGTAATGTTATTATCATCAGCAGAGTATATAGCAGTCTTATCTGTAGCAGCTATTGTTCCAGATTCGAAACTATTTGATGTATTAATACTTGTATTATCTAAAGCACCGTCTGCTCCAAAGTAATATGTAACGTTATTATCTGTTATAACTTGACCCTTTAATTCCACATTACCATTGTAGTAATGAACTTTTCCATCAATAATCTTAGTATGAGACTTAAAGTCAGCAGAAGCATTTGATAGAATTTCTTTATCATTTGATGATAAAGAATTATCATTAGATGCATTTGATGATGGTGTAGCTGAATTATCATTAGATCCAGCTACAGTTACAGCTGAAGACTCAACAGCAAAATTGCTAGAATTAGAAGATACAGCAGATGATGGTGTAGCTGAATTTGCAGCGGAAGAACTCACTACATTTGTTGAGTTTGTGCTTGCTGAAGATGAGTTCAGTGATGAAGCACTGTGAGTTGATGCTGTTGGTGCATTACTAGTTGTTGTACTATTATTTGTTGTCGCATCAGCTTTAGCAGAAACTTGATTATTGATTCCTGTTAATGTCACAACAACAGCCCCAGTCAAAATACCGGCAGTAATCCACTGTTTTCCAGATTTATACATTTTAAAATGTAATTTTCTATCATTTTTACTGAAATTCATAATTTTCCTCCAAATCAATTTTCAATATACGATATAAAAAAATTATATCAAATTTGTCCACAAAAATAAGTACTTTTTAATATTGTTTTAAGAAACTTAATATTTTAACTTAATTAAAATGATATTAATATAATTTTATTAGTAAACAAACTGTATAAAAAACATTGCATATAGATTCAAAAAATCACCTATGCAATGCTTTTTAATTAGTTATTTTTTCTTGTTCAAATAAATCAATTACTTATTTTTTGTACTTTTGTAATAAATAGAACTTGGTAACGAAGTCTTTGTCCCATTAATCTTAAAGTATTTACCATTATTCCAATCTTTTAAGACATATCCCATTCCTAATCCCAATACATTTGTACCGTTCATATATTTAGCAGACCATTCCTTAATAGGTTTGTTTGCTGGAATGCTTGATCTCTTGCTTGAAGTAAGAGCTAATTTAACTGAGCCATCTTTTTGATTGTCTTTGTAATAGTATTTATATGTTTTTGCCTTAAATAAACTAGGATATTTCTTCTTTAGTTCTTTAAGGTATTTTCCACCAAACTTAGTTTGATACTTTCCACCACCAATAGTATTTACAACATATAATTGGTTTCCAAATGGAACATCAACATTATTACCATAAGCACTAGCTCGAGAAGTAGATACTACTTCTTTACCAGGAAGGTTATATAGTTGATTATATACAACATCAGCCATAACTTGCATGCCTTGAGCATGTAGGGACTTAATGGCCTTTCTTAAATCTTTATCTGTACCGTATTTGGTTGGCTTACCGAAACCTAAATCATATCTGTCTGAGAATGCATACCCGTTTTTTATAGTTGAATCGACAAAACTCTTATCGTTGGTAGAACGATATTGAGGTGCCATTTCAAAACTTGTAATACCCCATTTTTTAAATGTTTTAGCATTTTTGGCAATTACAACGTTAGTGTATTGACTCTTATTTTTTGGCATAGGTTGAAAGTTTGAGAATCCTTCAAAAATCAAGTTAGAAGCTAAAGCATCATTTAAATGAAGTACTTTACCATCATTTCTGGCTTTCTTTGATGGTTTTGTTCTAGCATCTTGTCCATTCTTAGCACCAACAGGTACCCATACAGCTAAATATCCGGAAACTTGTGGATTTAATGTTCCCCTTACACTTGTGTCACTTTGTCCATTAACATCTTTATTGCTAAATGTAAGAACCCCATTTGAATCAGTTTCTACAACAGGCGCATTTTTATCAGAAGAATATGTCTTGATTCCATCTTTGGTTGTTAATAAAACAGGACGATATTGTTGGTTCTTATGAGCTGCACCCATATTTAAAGTAACTGTTTGTCCATCATTAAGAACTTTATTAGTGTCGTTACCAACAATTACTCCAATTCCTTCATTTCTAGTTTCAGATGTACCTTGTGAATTAACATTATTAGCACCTTTTCCATAACGAACACTTGTTAGGAATCCATTTGAATCCATGCTCATACTTTGACCACCGGCAACATATTTGGTTCTAGCCAGCATCAAACTAACGATGTCATCATAATATAGACTCTTTTTTTGCATGAATTGTCCATCATCTTGATACATATCACCATAGTAGATACGAGGAACAGTGTTGTTGTTAGTTAGCATTATTGCATAGGCACTTGGAACGTTATAGTCATTGTATTTCTTAACAGTTTTTCTTTGATCATCATAGTATAACTTCAATCCATCTCTTAATTGCTTAGGAGTAAAGTTTGCCCAATCAGTTATACCAGAATTATCCATAATTGCTTGTCCAACTCTTTCTTGAACTCCCTTATCATGGGCATGAACAATAGAATAAGTTGGAATAGAACTATTGTTAGTAGTTCCTGAATGATCTGAAATAATGATTCCAGAATCATACTCTTTAATTAATTTACTTAAGTCTGCAGAATTTCCTGAGTTTCCTAATAGTCCATCAATATCATTTCTATAAGGAGATTCAATTAGAGAATCTGAATGTGAATAACTTGTTGCCGCTTCTAGACTACCTTCAACCAATGAAATATGCTTATCAGCATTGCTATCATTCTTTGTAAGTTTGTATAAATCCCTTAGGTAATCATTACTTCTTTGAACTATATCATTACTGATAAAGTCCACAGCATCAATTCTGATACTATCGAAATTAGCTTTAGGATCTTTAGCAGTTATTGAACCAAAGTGAGTTAAATAATGTAGCCAATTAATATCTTCAGCTTGAACTGATGGGTTAGAGTTATCAACATCATTTGCTAATAAAAAGTCAAAAGCATTACCAATTTGACGATACTTTGAATTAGTTTTTGGAGTTAAACGATTATTACCATACTTCAAGTATCCTCCTTGGAACCATTGAGCATCCCCTTGTCCAGGATATTCAGATGCAGAACTCCAAACATATTGTCTCTTTATAAATGATGGTTCAGTAGTTGTACCTTGGAATAACAACTTGTCTAACCATTTAGTACTTTTCTTTTTACTAATGCGTTTCTCAATATTAACTTGGGCTTTTTGAGCAGCAGCATTTAATGTTTGTTGATCAGAGAAAACAGTGTACTTTTCCTTATTAGATAACAAACCGTTCATTTGCATTAAAGCTAAATAATTAACCTGAACATCTTTGTTTGGCCATGCTACTGTTACTAATGGTCTAAAATCTTTAGAAGTAGACTTACGCCATTTCTTACCGTTAGCCAAAACTTGTTTAGGACGATACCATGAATCTGCTGTTAAGAATCCATCAACTGTGTTTGTGAAATTAGATTTATTTACACCATTAACAGCATTATATTTATCAAAATTAGTACGAACAGATTTACCTAAATTGGTAAATAAATATGAACCATTTCCATTATCATCAAAGTAGTATGTAACACCATTAACTGCTACTTGTTTATTCTTTACTTGTTTTCCAGTTTTATAATCAAGGTACTGTAAATTACCATTTACGACGTTTAATCCTTTTAAAGTCCCGTCATTAGAAGAAACAACTCTATTTACTTTACTAGTTACATTTCCTTGGTTTGAATCTACATAATAATTTGTGTTTCCTAAGTTAATAGATCCACCTTTTAGCTGAAATCCATCTTTTTCATCGTAATATTGAACTGAATCTCCAATTGTTGCAACACCCTTTACAGTGTTATTGCTCTTATCTTGGTAGGTCCAAGCAGCTTTATTATCAGTACTTGGGTTAGTGTACTTTCCACCAGTATAATCTGATATTTTTGTTCCTTGACCAGTTTTGCTATCGAAATAATAAGTGTTTTTTCCAACACTAATAATGTTACCTTTTACTTGAGTTCCATCACTTTCATTAAAGTAGAAAATGTTTGAACCATCACTATATAATCCTTTTGCAGCATTGTTTTGAGAAACATACTTCCATGTTTTTCCATTATCACTAGATACATACTTTCCATCTTTTGGAAGTGTAGAAATTCCATTACTACTATTGCTATTTTGAGAAACTTGGGTTGTTGTTACCCCGTCTGCCTTTGCTACAACATTCCCACTAAATAGTTGGTTTCCACTGAAGATAGCAATTGAAGCTACCACAGTTGTTAGTCCCGCAATAACCCATTGTTTTCCAGATTTATACATTTTGAAATGTAATTTTAAATTATTATGTTCTGCTTTCATGTAATCCCCCTGCTTTAACAATTATTAAAAAACATTAATTTGATTATATCAATTTTTAATACTTTTTTAAACAAAATTAAAATCAATAATTAATTATTATCTAATAAAACAATTTAGTAATTTGGCAAAGCAAAATAAAAGAGAATACCCTTTTGGGTATCCTCTTTTTTAATAATATAAACAGATAAAAAGTGATTATTTTTTCTTATTTTTCATAGAAGAGGCTTTCTTAAAGTTATTAACAATGGACTTCTTCATCTTAGATTCGTCACCCTTATACTTCTTAATGGCTTTAGTAAGTTTCTTTTTGTCCTTCATATCTTTTTCATATGTCTTCTTCAACTTCTTACTACTATGGTGTTTTAATTCTTTCTTATCCTTAGCTATCTTTTTGTTTAAGCTATTCAATGCCTTTTGATCTTTTTTAAGATTCTTGGCACTCTTTAAATATTTTTCAACAGTGTTTTCTTCAGCAACAAGCGCTAAGTAGTACTTCTTATTAGCCTTATATTTTTGTAACAAAGCATTGTATTCTTTTTTGAGTTTCTTTGAACTGTGTTTCTTAAGTTCAGCTTTTAGTTTATCTAATTGCTTCAACTCTTTCTTCACTAATTTTTCTTGTGAAGAAGCTTGTTTATTAACCTGTTTCAAACTCTTAGTGGTTAACATCTTGCTTTGAATCTTTTGATTTTCACGAGTTTGAGTTCTTGATAGAGTATTTACATCGCTCACGTGTTGAGTAGTTTGATTATTAACGCTATGATCGTTGGAAAATCGATTATTAGTTGTTAATTCCCTATTACTCAATACTTTATCAGAATCGTCATTGGCATGAGATTGAGATGGTTTGTTTTGACTAACACCATTTCCGTTCTCATGAGCGATTGTTTTACCTTGTTCACCATGACTTAATGAGCTGGTTTGTGCTTCATGACTAGCTGCGCTATTTGGGGCGCTTGAATTTGCTTGTGCTTCATGACTTGCTGGGCTGCTTTGAGCACTTGAACTACTTTGTTCGTTATGGCTTGAAGCACTACTTTGGGCACTTGAACTTGTTTGTGTTTCATGACTCACTGAGCTGCTTTGGGCACTTGAACTTGTTTGTGCTTCATGACTCACTGAACTGCTTTGGGCACTTGAACTTGTTTGTGCTTCATGGCTTGTTGAACTGCTTTGGGCACTTGAGCTTACTTGTTCTTCGTGGCTTGCTGAGCTGCTTTGCACACTTGAACTACTTTGTTCTTCATGACCCGCTGAACTGCTTTGAGCGTTTGAGCTACTTTGTGCTTCATGACTTGATGAACTACTTTGGGCATTTGAACTTGTTTGTGCTTCATGGCTTGCTGAGCTACTTTGGGCGTTTGAGCTACTTTGGGCTTCATGACTTGCTGAACTGCTTTGAGCGTTTGAGCTACTTTGGGCATTTGAACTCGTTTGTTCTTCATGACTTGCTGAGCTGCTTTGTGCACTTGAACTTACTTGTTCTTCGTGGCTTGCTGAACTGCTTTGTGCAGTTGAGCTTGCTTGTTCATCGTGGCTTGCTGAGCTACTTTGTGCACTTGAACTACTTTGTTCGTTATGGCTTGAAGCACTACTTTGGGCACTTGAACTTGTTTGTGTTTCATGACTCACTGAGCTGCTTTGTGCACTTGAACTTATTTGTGCTTCATGACTTGATGCACCACTTTGTGCACTTGAACTTGTTTGTGCTTTGTCACTTGCTGCGTTGCTATTAGCAGATGAACTTGTTTGTGTTCCATTACCAGTTGATGATCCATTGGTTTCGTTGCTAGTAGTTGTCAATACACCATCATTGTCAGCATGGTAAGTAATGCCGCCTACTACAACGTCTTGGCTTTGTTTCATAACCCCATTTTCATCAAAGAAGTATTTATCACCGTTAATAACAATAAGACCCTTAGTTGTCTTGTTATTGCCATCCAAATGATAAGTCTTGCTATTTATTGTTATGAAGTATTGAGGCATGTTCATTTGGCCATTTGAGTTAAAGTGAATTGTGCTTCCATCTACAGTCATGTCAGATGTAACTAAATAACCATCTTTAGCATCATAGTATGAAATGGTTCCATCATCATTAAATACATATTTACCTTTTTCTTGAACTCCATTTTGATCAAATAGTAATTGATGATTTTGGATATGTTGAACACCTTTAACAAGTTGTCCATCATTCCCAGCGTAGTAAACATTTCCATCATTAATAATGAATCTATCAGATACAACCGCACCTGATTGTCCGTCTAGATAAAGGTTCTTACCGTTGATGTTTACAAACTTACCTTTTTCTTGAATACCATTATTATCAAAATACATTTCTTGTCCATCGATTTGTTGGTATCCAGTCACTTTAAGTCCTTCTGCATCTAGATAGTAAATATTACCATCGTTAAATACAAAGTTATTTGTAACTTGGTATCCGTCTGATTCATTGAAGTACTTGTCTTCATTGTTAATTTTGACAAATTGTCCCTTTACTTGAGTTCCATCAGAATTGAAGTATAGGTAATGGTCACCAATATGTTGATATCCAGTTACTAAATTACCGTCGTTATTCGCATAAAATACGTTTCCATTATATAAAACAAAACGGTTGCTAACTTGAGATCCTGTATCTTTATCAAAGTACATTAGCTTTCCATTCAGATTAACGATAACATCCTTGATTTGTGATCCATCTTCATTAAAGTACATGTGTTGACCATTAATTAACTGATATCCAGTTACAAGATGTCCTTGGTTATCGGCATAGTATTCTTTACCATCATGAATAATAAAGTCATTCATAACCTCTGAACCATCTTTTCCGTTGAAGTAAACATTTTCACCGGAAACATTAATAAATTGATCTTTAACTTGTACTCCATCGTAATTGAAGTATAAATTTTTACCATTGATGTTTTGGTAACCAGTAACAAGGTAGCCATTGTCGTCAGCATAGTATACATTTCCATCGAATAATACAAACTTACCTTGAGATAGTTCCCCACTATTTTCATCAAAGTACATTTTGTGACCGTTCAACGTTACTATTGCGCCCTTGATTTGCATACCAGTGTTATCAAAGTAAAGGGTCTGATGTCTTACACGTTGTAATCCTTTTACCAAGGCACCATTTGAATCTGCATAATACCAGCCATTGTTGAATGAAATGAATCTATCGGTAACTAAGTTTCCAGATCCATCATCAAAATACATACTGGTACCATTAAAGTTAACGATGTCACCTTTAATTTGATATCCATTTTCATCAAAATATTGAGTATTTCCATGAATATCAACAATTCCAGTATCCAATGTTCCATTATCATTTACGTATAGCATTTGATTTATGTTCTTACTGAAGTAATATGCTGAAGTTTTAGCCATGTAACCATTATTTTGGTAGTAGTTCATTGTTCCATCACTATTAACCGCAACAAAATCTCTTAAGTTAACACCATTTGATAGGAAGAAATACTTATTCCCATTGATTACTTGTGGAGAAGTAGCAAAGTCACCGTCATTATCTACATAGTACCAATTACCATTATCATCTTGGATAAAGGTGTTTTTAGCAATGTAACCACTAGTTGATACATATTTACTCTTACCATCAATAACTTTCAAACCGTATTCGACATTATTACCTAATAATTCATTTGGTAAATTAGAAGTCTTGATGTTGGTATTTCCGTCATCTGTGACAGTAAAGTAGTTTGAATTTGGAGTACTACTTAATACATATCCAGCTCCACGGCCTTGAATGTTAGAACCGTTTAGGTATTCAGCGGTCCAAACTTTCAGTTTCTTAGAAGCATCAATTGGTTGACCTGTTGAAATTTGTTTTGTAGTAAATAAATCAGGATATAGTTTTTGTAGTTGTTCTAGGAATTCCCCACCATACTTATATTGATAGTCAGTTCCGGAACCCTTACTGAATGCATCATACAAACTATTAATAAGATCTGAATTAGCATCCGCATTACCATAAGCATTTGTTCTAGTTGCATTAACAATTTGTTGGTTAGGTAATGAATATATTTGATCAGGAACAATATCTGCTAACACTTTAATACCTTGTGCATGTAATGCCTTGATGGCGTCCATTAGTTGTTCAGCAGTACCGTATTTAGTTGGTGTGCCAAATCCTAGGTC
This sequence comes from Apilactobacillus kunkeei, assembly GCF_001421115.1. Classification (GTDB taxonomy): domain Bacteria; phylum Bacillota; class Bacilli; order Lactobacillales; family Lactobacillaceae; genus Apilactobacillus; species Apilactobacillus kunkeei_F. The sequence continues at coordinate 103,255 of NZ_JXCW01000006.1, forward strand.
ATATCTATCGTTAAATGAATAACCATTTTGTACCACTGAATCAATAAATGAACCATCAGTTGTTGAACGATATTGTGGTGGCAATTCTAGATAGGTAAATCCTAGATTCTTAAAATCTTCTGCATTCTTTTGAATAACGACATTTTCATATTGGTCAGGCGTTTGGGCAAAATCTTGGAAGTTAGAAAATGCTTCTAAGATAACATTTGAGTCTGATGCTTCATTAGAATGAATTGATTGGCCATCGGTTGTTGGTGTTGAACTTGGAGCAGTTCTAATATCTTGGTTATCTGCAGCTCCTAAAGGAACCCACATTGATAGATATCCGGATACTTGTGGAGTTGAGTATCCCTTAATGGTACTTCCATCTAATGTTAAGTCACCATTGTCATCAGTACGAACAACTGCATAGCCAGTAGAGCTATCACTATCAAAAGTATCAATACCTGAATTTGAGGCTGTTAATAGCTGACGGTATTCTTGATTCTTGTGTGCTGCACCCATGTGGATAACAACCTTATCTTTAGCAGAAAGAGTCAAAGTAGGATTGTTACTTTCAACAACAGCAATTCCTGATGTTCTGGTTAAACTGCCACCTAAATCATCAGCATTTAATGCATCTTTACCATATCTAACGGACGTAAGAATAGTATCTTCGCCATTGTTAACCTTAACAGCTTCCATGTGTTGACCACCGGCAACATACTTAACTCTTGATTTAAGCATTTCGGCAATTGAATCATAATATGGTGTCTTTTGGGCCATAAATTGACCACCATCGGTATACATGTCACCATAATAAACTCTTGGAGTTGTGTCTTTGTTGGTTAAAGTCAAAGCATATGATGCTGGAATGTTGTATTGTGTATATTTCTTAACAGCACTATTTTCATCTGCATCATATATCTTGAACGCTTCTCTCATTTGTTCCCATGTAGGGTTAGAAGCTGATGCGTGAGGATCAATATTATCAATGATAATTTGTGAAATAATGTCTTGAACACCGGCATCATGGGCTCTAACAATTTCATAATTAGGAATTGCTTGGTTGGTTGTATTATCATCTTGTCTATTTACAACACCAGCATTAATGATTGTGGACATATCAGATCTTACTGCAGGGTTATACATTAAAATTGAACGCAATGAGTTCAAGTAACCACTATCAATGGTCATTTGATTTGTACCATGATCTTTTTGATAGTATGGATCATTTCCACTCCAGTCTTCTAGAATAGAAAGATGATTGTCTGAGTTAACGTCATTTGCATTAATCTTGTATGCATCTCTAAAGTATTGACTGATAATATTTAAAACATCAGCGTCCATATTATCAACGGCATCCACACGTACACCGTCAAAGTTGGCTGAACTATCATTGTTAACAATTGAACCGAAATTCATTAAATAATGTAACCAGTTTAACGTTTCAGCTTGTACAACAGGATTGGAATTATCAACATCATTTGCTAATAAGAATTCAAAACCTGGATCGGTTGTGTGTGTATAATCTACTTTTCCATCTTGTTCAGTTGGGTTTCTATTAAGTAATCTGTAATTGGAATTGGCATCTTTCGTTTGACTGTTGTTTCCGTATAGAAGAGCCCCACCTTGTAAACTATCACCGGAATTATAGTCTTCACTATTAATATTCCATTCATCTTGAGAGTTCACAAAAGTAGTAAATAAAGCTTTGATTTCGTCTAAACTACCGTTATCAGCTTTAATCTTATTTTCAATGTTCAATCTAACAGTGGCAGCTGCGTTATTGATGTCATTAGCAGAACTATTACTGTCGAATTGACCACTAACTAAGCCGTTTTTACTCATGTAATTTAAGTAATTAATTTCAACAGTCTTGTTAGGCCACCATACACTTAACAATGGTCGAAAATCTGCGTTAGTAGAATCTCTCCATTGAGTGTCGCTAACTTGAATTTGCTTTGGACGGTACCAAGAGTTAGCAGTTAAAAATCCATCAATATTTGTGATTGATTTTCCGTCAGGAGTGTAAATAGATAACTTATCTGATGAATTGATTGATCCATCTGAGAATTTAGAATTGAATGTAGTTAAGTAACCATCAGTGCCAAAATAATAATATGTGTCATTGTCTTCAATCAATGCTGATTTCACTTGATTGTTGTTTGAATCATAGAAGTATGTTTTTCCATCAATTTCTTTTGTATGTGCTTTCAAACTTCCTGAAGCATTTGAAGCTAATTGCACACTCAAAGAAACAGATGCAAATGATGATTGCGCTGAACTGTCACTTGCATTTGATGATTGTGATGAACTAGCACTTACGCTTGATGATTCACTTGAATTGCTAGCTTGTGAACTTTCATTTTGAGATGAAGAACTTGAACTCACTGATTGTTCAGAGTTTTTGGAGCTAGATGATGATGTATCTGTTTTTGATGAACTTGATAATGAAGAAGCAGAAGAGCTTACGCTATTTGATGAGCTTGCACTGGATGCAATAGAAGATTTTGCGGAATCTGGTAATGAACCAGTTCCACTTATGTATGATGATGCTGAGTACGCACTTTTTCCGCTATCGGAATTACTGGATGCGTAACTACCTGTATATGTAACGTTATTTTGATCAGCTTTAGCGGAAACTGTTGGATTATCAACGTGTTCAGCAAACACAACTGACATTGTAGCTGATAAAATACCTGCTACAATCCATTGCTTACCGCTTTTGTACATCTTATAATGTAATTTTTTCTCTTGATTATTGTTCATAAATACCACCTAATTCAATGATAAAGTTATTATTTTTGCAACATTATTGTAACAAAAACACATAAAAAAGTTAAGAAAAATTTAATTTTTATTTAAGGTTCAGATGTTAATTTGTTTTAAAATACTTTTACCGCAGCATTTATATCCTTTACTTTTTCTTAAACGAAATTAAGTTAAATATTACAAATATTACAAACAATACAATAAAAGAGAGAATACCTCTAAGGTATTCTCTCTTTTATTTTTATTTAACGTCTAGGTTTACATCGCTAAAGACTTGATTAAAGGTTGCTCGCCACTTTCCTTTGGTTAGGTGTGGTGGTAACAGGAAGGTTCCTGAAGATACCCTTTGGCCTGCCTCTAGTCTTAGATCTTGCTCGTCTAGTTTTTTGACCAACCATTGAAGAGCATTCAGTGGATTACTTAACACCTCTGAAGATGTTCCATTTGCCACCTCTTTACCGTCATGGGTTAGTGTAGTTGTCACGTTCTCTAGGTTTTCCAGTGAGAAACTATTGGTATCGAACTCCTCTCCATAGACTAAGTATCCGCCGACCGCGGCGTCTGACATGACCATGTACTTAGACAGTGATGGGAACCAGTCAGAAAATCTTGAGTCTGGGACCTCAACTCCTGAGGATACAGTGGTCTTATTGGCCAGGTCCTCTAGGCTATCAGTTGGTAATAACGGCTCTTTGGCCTTAAAGACCAGTTCTACTTCTGCAAGTGGATCCATTAGTTCACTGTTCAGTGATAATGATACCGGTGATTGGACGAAGTGTGATTTAACTTGGGCTCCGTATAATGGTTCATTTGAATCAAACATGTCTTGGGTTTGTTTGCTGGTCAAACTGACCTTGTACCCTCCCAGATCCTCACCTTTTAGTTCCATTAGTCTTCTTTGAACTCTGTATGATGCCTCTTCGTCAGACACCATGTCTTCCCATTCATCCATCTTTAATGGCTTCTTGGTCTTGTAAGCTTCAAATAATGCGTTTGCTAATCTTTCTTCGGTTGCGGTTAATTCTAATGTTGTAGTTGTCATAATAATACGCTCCTTTTCTAGCAGCGTACCTTATCTGGTGACGCTGCAATCCAAAATAAAATATTAATCTGTCCATCATCTAATTCACTAATCGGTAATTGCATTGTCACCACTTCCTTTCCTAATCCAGATTGATAAATAAAAAAAAGCGCCCTCAAACCCATACTTAATATGGGTCTAAGGACGCTTCCGCGTGTTACCACCTTTAATTTAATAGTCTAAAAAGACTATCCTCTACGTACGGATAAAAATCGATACGCTGTCAACTTAACGGTTGCTACCGGCGCCACTTACTGTTGTTTCAGTGGGCTAACTAAAGAATGATAACTTTTGATCAGGTTCGTTATGCTGTCACATCAACCCAGCACTCTCTTAAAACGATTCTGATTAGTTGTTCTTATAATCGCTATTTATTTATCTAATTGACCCTATTATAAAAGCTCAATTAGAAAAGTCAATGCTTTTTAATTATTTTTTAATAAAAGTTTTCGTATAGTTCCATTGTGGACCAGCAGTGTTGTGAATAACGTCTTTGACGTAGCTCTTTTGTAGGTAGTAAGTTCTTACTTGATATAGTGGAGAAATTCCTTGATCATCGTTTAGTTCCTTACTTGCATCGATTAGGTCTTGCCAACGTTTGCTTGCATCATTTGCATCAGTAGTGCCGGCCTTCTTTAATAGTGCATTGAACTTAGTATCGTTATACTTACCAAAGTTGTAAGGTGTGTTTTGTTCGGGAATTTGTAAGAAGGTGATTGGATCTTTGAAGTCTCCACCCCATGATGATAGTGAAATTTCAAAGTTACCCTTAGTTAAGTTATCGTTTGCTAACTTCCCAGGAATGGTTCTTAGGTTTAAAGTGAAACCAGGAAGAACTGATTCTAGTTGTGCCTTCAAGTATTGAGTCGCAACTGGGGTATTGGCATCGTCAGTTGAAGCCATTAATGATAATGATACGTTCTTGATGCCTAATTCCTTCAATCCCTTTTCGTAGTATTGCTTAGCTAACTTCTTGTTGTAAGCTAGTGAGTCTTTGTTACCTTGTTGGTCGGCAAAATCCTTGTCCGTCTTTGGATCGTTAGCTAATCCATAAGGAACGAATCCAGTAATCTTCTTAGTGTTGAAACCTAGAATACTTTCGTTTAGTTGGTCTCTATCAATTGCTAAAGAGATTGCCTTACGAATGTTTTTGTTGTTAATAATCTTTCTGTTTTGTTCATCAGGGTCGTTAAAGTTGTAACGTAAGAATGTAGTCATTGAGTATGAGTAATCATGCAATTCTGAATTATTCTTGTAGTTCTTTAATTGTTCTGATGATAATGCGGTCACGTCAATCTTGCCTTGGTTGTATAGGTTCAAACTAGTGGTTGGGTTAGCTACAACTGTGTAGTTAATCTTCTTTAGTTTGATGTCCTTAGCATCCCAGTAGTTATTGTTCTTCACATATGACCAAGTATCATTGGTTCCGTTCCATCCTTCAATTGAGAATGGTCCTGAGTAAACCATGTACTTAGCATTAGTTCCATACTTATCACCGTACTTCTTAACAGTAGCTTGGTCTTGTGGCCCAAATAATGGATAAGCCATTAAGGTCTTGAAGTATGCGATTGGTTTAGTTAACTTAATTTGAACTGTATGTTTGTTAAGAGCTTTGATCCCTAACTTATTAGGGTTCATCTTACCGTTAGTGATAGCTTCACCGTTTTCAACATCATTGAATAAGTATGAGTATTCAGCCTTAGTTGATGGTTTTACAGTTCGACGCCATGAATATACGAAGTCATTAGCAGTGATGTCCTTGCCATTACTCCATTTGGCATCCCTTAGCTTAAATGTCCATGTCTTACCATCCTTACTAGTCTTAGCACTTTGCGCTAAATCTAGTGTTGGTTTCCCATCATCACCAAGCTTGTAAAAACTACTAAATGCATTTCCTGTTGATCCGTATCCTGTAGATGTTGAGATGTCTAAAGTACTTAATTGTGATGTGGCTGCTAAGTTCAATGTTTGTGTCTTGGCATCATTGCTGCCTGAATTATTACCACATGCTGCTAGCGTTACCCCTGCTAACGCCGTCATTGCTGATGCTACTAATAACTTTTTCATATTTTTTCACTCCTATGTCTTTGTATGTGCTCAATCAAAAGAAAAAGACCACTGCCTGAGGTTAACAATAATGTTAGCCTCAAACAGTGGTCTCTTATTCGTATAACTCAATTTTTATTAATTTCTGTCAAACTATCTCGAGTTACACGATTAAAAAGGTTACCACATTTGTGCTAACGACAGTTTGACAACAACATGAAATTAAAATTACGTTCTTCAAATGGATAACCTTCTTTCGTACAGATTGATTATCTTGAATAATACATGCTTACAAATGAGAAGTCAATGATTAATTCTCATCAATTTTTAATATAAAGTAAAAGTGACCACTTTTTCATTGCCCTATCAATAAAAGTTGTATACTATGAAGTAGAAAAGTAAACATGAGAAGGAATGAAAAAAATGAAAAGTACATTTTCAAAAATTGTAATCGTCATTATCTTGTTATTCATTGCCATCATCGCTGCTATTAGTATTGCTACCAAGAATAGTAACGTTGATTCCACATTGAAGGCAGTTAACCAAACCGTCGCTGTAACAAAGCAAAAACACGATGGTAAATATGAACTAGTTGTCAAAAACGATCAAACCAGTCAATACAGTTTTCCTCGTCTTGATTCATTGAAGAAAGACACATATAAAAAAGGAACTAAACTAACATCTACCAAGTTAGTCCAAGATGAACAAACAAACTTCTACAAGATCAACGATAATACTTACGTGCTATCTTCTGATGTAGACGTTAAATAAAAGAAAAGAGACCTCTGTGGAGGTCTCTTTTTTAATTATGGATTAATAAACGTGGGACAAAGTCCCTGGAATAAAGTAATCTATCTTCTCTTACCTATTCATAAATTAATATAACATCTGATAATTAATTCCCTAAAAAACGTCGATTATTTTAGGATTAGTTTTTAATGCTACTTTATAAATTTAAAATAATAGTTTTAAATGTTTTAAAATAAAACGCTAATGTAACAGCGACATACGTAATGGCATATGCAATCAAACTGATCCAGATATTACTAATGTGGCTAATGACAATGAATGCAAAAGCCATGATCATCAAATAATAGAAGTTTTTGATGAACTTCACCCCAGCTTCAGCGTTCATAAACCATTCGAGAGTTAGATACCATATCATTAACAACGGAATTGATAATAGCGCAATCTTAAGCGTACTATGACTCAATCTAAATCCAACGTAGTAAACGGCAAAGTCAAATACTAAGTTGGCTAATGAGATATAGCAGAAGTACTTAATTTTCTTCGCCATGATGTAGTCATTGAATATATAAGACTGAACAATACAAGTAATTCCGACTCCTGGAAAAACGATACTTAAATATTGAACAGATTCACTATAACTAGCAATAAAGTTGTTAACAATCCAAGCAATTGGATAGTATGAAGCAATGACGAAAAAGACAATTGCGTTCATGACTGCCATGTTTGAATCATGATTAGATACAACCGCTGATTTCCCCGCCTTTTTCATGTACGGTAACATTACTGAAGAAACGGCGTTAAACACTGTTAATAACAAGGCCGCTAGTGAGTAAGCAAATGCATATTTACCATATTCACTAACCTTGAAAAACATTGATATAAATTGATTATCAGCGTTAACCATCACCATTGTAATTTGATACGAGATCATAATCGCGAAACCAACTCTAAAAAAAACCCGGATGCTTTTAAATTGGCTAGCCATTGTTTTTCGTTTACCTAATATAATTTTCTTATATCTAATGAGGTAATAGCAAAGTAGTATAAACACAGCAAAGTTCATGTAAAACATGTAGTAAGTGACGTTTACATTGAAAGCTGTAAATTTATATAGATACAAAGCTAATAGTAAAAAGAATAGATTGATAAATGATTGAAGTCTTGCGATAGATGCCAATTCACTAAAGCGCATAATACACTTAGAGAAGAACTGAAAGTATGTTAGTGCATTTAATAAGAATGAATATATAGCAATCGCAATAATGATTTCTCGATTAATTTGCGGGATATTGATTAAGCATGCGAAGATACTCATTACAATACTTAAGAACAACTCAAATATTAACAAGAATAATGTATATGTTCTAAACTTCTTAAACGAGATATCCTCTAGTCTTTTACCGGCATTTCGAATTAAAATCCCATCGATAAATCCGATGTGAAGCAATGGTACATACGTCGTATATAGTGAGAATATTTTATAGTAACCATATCCATCATGGCCCAAGATAACAGGCGTAATAAATGATGATAAGACACTAATCATCAGTGATATTAAGTTACTGATCATTAGATTGATTATATTTTTAACAAACCCCTTATTCATTTATACTTTTACACCTACATTCTTAATGAAAAATACTTATTCAGCGTTTGAATCTCTCAATTCCGGCACCTTAATCTTAACTAGGATGAATGTGACTAATACCACTAAGGCACTAACGTAGAAGACCACATTGTAATCCCAGATAGATGAAATAATACTTCCCATTAATGAACCAATACAAATACCAACAGCTTGGGCACCTTGGTTTAGACTAAATGCCATCCCTGTAGATTCTGATGGTGTTCCCTTTGCCAACAATGTTTGAACAGATGGAAAAATTGCTGCATTGGAAACCCCAGTTAGGAATCTAAATACACCAAAGAATAGAACTGTTGGTGCAAATCCTTGAGGGAAGATAAATAGAATTGCCAAGATGAAACCAAGCGTTAGGATCTTGTTAGTACCGTATCTGTCCCCTATTCTTCCGAACCAAGGAGAAACAAGTACCATACCAATACCTGGCATAGCTGCAACAATCCCTGATACAACAGATACATTTCCAGAGTTATTCATCAACTCTTTAACGTATAAGGTAATCAATGGATTGATTGAGTTGTTCATAATTTGAAGCGCAATTGAGATAATTAAAATCCACACAACAAAGTGTGTGTTTGGAAAGCGCTTGATGATTTTAACAAACGATTCCTTCTTTTCTTTTAGCTTAGCTGGATCTGGCTTGAAGTGTTCTTCTACGAAGAAGTAAGTTAGTAAAAAGAACAAAAATAGCAGTAATCCCGTTACCATAAATGAAACACGAATACTCAATAATCGTACTAATAAACCACCAAAAATAGGTCCAACTAAGAAGCCACTTGTGTAACCAGTTGATAACCAACTTAATGCGTAACCTGTCTTGTTTCTAGGTGTACTAGTTGCAACCAATGCGATTGAGTTAGGGATAACTCCATCAAAGAATCCTTGTAGACACTTTAGGATTAGAAGTTCCCAGACATTGGTACAAAAAGCCATTAAGAATAGCGTAACAGCTGAACCGAATGATGTTTGTAACACCATTCTTTTTCGTCCATGACGATCAGCAAATCGTCCCCACATGGCCGATGTAAAAATTACGACAATAAAAGAAGAAGCATACACAATTCCACTAAGTAGTGAAAGTTGGCTCTTACTAAAATCGCCTAATTCAGAAATATATAGCGGTTGAAATGGAATAACTTCACTAAAGGCAATTCCTGTTAGAAAAGTACCGAATAGCAATATCCAAAGATTCTTACGCCAATGTTTATTATCGTCCAAAATTATTCCTCCTCTGTTTAAAGCAATTGTCTATAATAACATATACCCAAAGAAAAAATAATACCCAATTATTGCTTCATGCTAATTTTATTTACCATGAAGAATGAACAGATAATTGGTAGCAGTGCATAGTAATCAATTAGTGTTGATTCAAAGCTACCCTTGAAGATTAGCGCAATTAAAACAATATACAAAATATAGCAATTAGCCTTATGTGCGTTAACGAATGACTTTGCGTATATATATGTATAAATTAGAGAACCGATAATACCAGTCGAAATCAGGTTATAAACGTATTGGTTATCTACCCAAATTGGATTACCTTGTGCGAAATCGCTAACGTTGAATAGATTAAAACCGAATACCTTAAAAGCCTCATTTTGGAGGAATAAACGGTTGGAAGTTAAATCGTTTAACTTCACGAAAAAGGTACTGAATTGATTATAGTAGAAGACCACCATGACAGAGGTTAAAGTCATAATTAATAGGATGAAAATTCCCAAAAATGGCTTAAAAGATTTAATATTCTTGTTGAATACGAGCGGAATAATTAGTAGCACCATTAAGATAAATGCCACTTGTGAACTTCTTGAATCTGCATATATGAATTCAATAAAGAATCCTGTGATAAACATAAGTAAGAACCAGAATAGGTTACTGATTTTCTTTAAGTTTTGTAGACGTCCCGTACTATAGAAAAAAAGTAAAAATGAAATTAGGATGTATAAACAGTACCCGCCAAATGAATTAGGATGGTTAAATCCTAATGAACTTCTGATAGTGTCCCCTCTTGGAACATATACATCGTATTGACTGGGAAAAATACCACAGAAAAACATTATTAAAACCGAAGAAATGCAGACAAGTCTGGTGACAAAATCGACCTTAATAAATTTCTTAAAGCTAACCGATTCACTATTCATGATTAAAAATGACAGGCAAATAATCTGAAAATTAATCGATTTAAAACCAATCATATCAAGCAAAAACAAACCAGCTAAAATGATTAGGCAACTCATTTTGAGGCGATTGTTGATGTTTAACAATAAAAGCGTGGCTTGCAAAACAATAAAAATGGCAATTCCAGCCCACCAAATCATTTTTACATATCCAGGTTCTGGAAGTTGATCAACACTATTAAATTCACTGTACATATATAGCATTGATGTAGCCATTAAAACTATATACGAAAAAAGATATAATCGTTGTTTTATTATGTCTATCGTATCCACGTTTATTCTCCTTTATTAGCTAAGTAGTCTTTAAAGGTGTCTGTGATGACCGCTTCATCATCAATCTTTCTACCAAATGCATAATCGGTATTAACGACTGTCTTTAGACGATCAACGTCATCGGTAGTAAAGACGTATGGTTTACCATGACCATTAAGCCAATCGATATAACGACTTGCCATGGCACTTGATCTGGTCATTCTGTAATCATCAGAATAATAATCATACTTTTCAGTAAGACCTTTTGGCTTTAAATCGCGTAAGATGGTTTGAATAAAGAACTCATCACCAGTAAATGTGTTCTTAAACATATTGAAGTCCTTGAAATCAAGCACTCTTTTGACGTATTTAATGTCCATTGAGAACCAGTTACATCCCTTTTCCAATATCTTGTGCTTTAATCTATCCACACCTAGGATTGTGTTGATGTATTCCAGATTCTTAATAATCATGTAGAATCTAACACCGGTCTTTAGTTTCATATATCGAATTGGGTAATAGTACTTGGCACGGTTATAAATTTGTCTATCGATGTAATCTAGAAAACCGATCGCATATGGTTTCTTTTCGAAGTATGACTTGAAGTAATCAGGTGTCATTAATGGCATGTCGTTTGATGAAATTAGGTGGACATAATCATAACGATGAGTGTTGTATACCTCTTCTAACATCATGCGTTCAACCATTGTTTGGGTATCGGTACCCCAATAAACCTTGCGGCGATTTTTAACGAAGTAGATTTGAGAGTGAACACTCTTAAATTCTGGAATGTCAAATTTCTTATCCCAATGGATGAAAAAATCAATTTCTGGATCATCTAATACATCGATGGTATTTTGAACAATCTTTCCGTCTCCGTATCCCATAATCATAACTGCGTGTTTCATAGTTTCCTCCCAATCTTAATATTTCAATAATGACGCTAAGTCGTCACCGTAGGTTACATTGTGTGCAAAGGCATAGTCTGAATTAACGACTTTACCCAATTCGTCTTTGTCTTCATCAGAGAATTGATAAGCATTTTCATCGAACCAATTAATCTTTTTAGTTTTGACATAGTTCGCATATCTAGCTGAATCACCGTAAGCTTTCATTAAGTTAAAGCGGTTAGAATTCATTGTGTATTCAGGATTATTAGTCTTTAAGTTCTTCAATGCGGTTTGCGCAAAGAAGTTCTTTGGATTAATGGTATGACGATAGTTATCAACCTTTTGTTCATCTAATTCGGTTACATATTCTCTTGGTAGTGAGAAGTAAGGACATCCCTTTACGACATCTTCACTAGCAATTCTTTCAACACCTAACAAGTGGTTTAATAACATGCATACTTTAACGAATGGGAAAGCAGTCCATACTCTTTTGTAGTTAAAGTTGTTAAATGGGTAGTAGAAAGCCAATGAATGTTGATCTTGAGAATCGGAGAATTCTACAAATCCTAATTTAACTGGTTTACTTGCGAAGTAATCCTTGAAGTATTGTTTGGTCATCAATGGAAAATCGTTGGATGAAATCAAATGGAAGTATTCATAATCACCCTTCAATGCTTGGTTAATTAGTAGTTTTTCTTCTACTAGTTCAGCAAAGGTTTGGGCATGTACCTTCTTATTGCATCCCACAAAGTTTAATTTTGAGTTCTTGGCGGTTAAACTACCGTCATCTTTAGCGTAAATATAAAAATCGATATCTTTATCATCCAGTAGATTGATTGTTTGTTGTAAAGTATCAAATCCACCATTGTTCATAACGAGAATTGCTTGTCTCATTTCTTAATCAAATCCCTCTTACTATATAAGTCTTATTAATCTCTTCAATTTAGCTGGCACCAATAACTTGGCGGCTGTTAGTACATTAATGTATTCATAGAAAACTGGTAGGTTAAAAGCAAAAATATATTGATGTACTAATCTAATGGTATTCTTGCGATCTAAAAATTTAGTGTTAGTAAATGACTTACTGTATTCCACTAACGGTCTCTTGATGTTGGCACCCTTATAGCCATTCTTGTATAGACGCATCCATAGTTCATAATCTTCCACTCTTAGGTGATTGATAGCTTCAGAATAACCACCAACGGCTTTGATTACTGATGCTCGCATCATAATGGATGGATGAACATAGGGATTTCTCTTAATCAAGTCAAATTTATCTGGATGACCTGGTAAATCAGTGACTAAGCTGTGGTCATCAAATACTTCATCGGCATTTGAACCAACAAAACTATATTCTGGGTTGTCTTGTAAGAACTTCAGTTGAGTTTCAAATCTATCTGGCAATGAAAAATCATCATCGTCCATTCTAGCGATATAATCACCATTACATTGGCTAAGACATCTGTTTAGAGACTTTTGTAGTCCCATGTTGTGTTCGTTTTTGATTAACTTTACACGGTTATCTGACTTGGCAATTTTTTGTAATGTGGAGTAGGTGTCATCGGTTGAACAATCATCACAAATGATAAATTCGATATCTCTGACTGTTTGTTGCAAGATTGATTCAACTGATCGACTAATCTTCTTACCACGATTATAGGTAGACATAATTACTGAAATCATTTCGTTCTCCTTAAAACTATCCCTCATAAATTCTGCTGTATCCTTGCACGAATGAATCCTTTGAATATAGACATTCAACGTCTTTACGTGCCATTACACCCTTACACAAGTTTTCATCCCTTTTGATGCTTGAGTATTGTTCATCAAACTCATCAACGGTGTTAAATTTAAATCCATTAGTGTCATTAATCACTTCTGAATTGCCGCTAACATCGGTGACGAAACACTTCTTTCGTAAGGCCATCGCTTCCAATAATACGATTGGAAGGCCTTCCCACTTAGATGTCAAAATAAAGTTGGCATATTCTTGAATGTTTTTCATCACTTCTTGATTGGTAAGCCATCCCGTTACCTTGATGTTGGATGCTGATAGTTCATCCCTCATTGGTCCATCACCAATCCAAATAAATTGCCATTCAGGGTGTCTTAAAGCGATTTGATTAAACAATTTTGGATTCTTTTGTTCATTAATTCTACCGACAGTGTAGAAAACATTTGTTAAAGTATTTGTATCATTGTTCACGAATGAATCAATGTAATCCAAATCAACACAGTTATTTACATATTTAGAATCCTTATCGATCTTTTTGGCATATTTGTATTCACCAATACCGCACGCAATTGTTGTGGTATTGAGTTTACTTAGTATTGCTTCAATAGCGTAGTATATATTTCTTTTTACAGGCGATTCGTTTCCCATCAAAAATGAGTAACCATGAGGTGTATAGAAAAATTGGGTGTTCTTCAAACTACGGGAATTAAATAGTTTGATCATTCTACCAATGGCCCCTGCTTTTGATGAATTCAAGTGCACGATATCTGGTTTGATATCCATTATCTGCTGTTTAACTTCGCAGTATGCCCTGTAATCGGCACTTGGACTAACAGCACGTTGGAAATTATTTACTTCGATTAAGTTGACTCTATTATCAAATAGTTCTCTCAAGTTATTAGGAGTTTGTTTTCTAACCCCATAAAGCAAGGTAATATCATTGCCCTTTTTAGCTAGTTCATTGCATAAAAGTAGTAGGTAGGAGAGCACTCCTCCTCCGAGTGACTCTACAACATACATAATTTTCAGTTTTTCTTTATCTCTTGGCATAAAATCTCCCTGTTACTAATACGCTTCGTTTGGATAAATCATAATCCAAACCGTCTTAAAACAAATCTTCATGTCTAACAAAAGACTTGCATGTTCAATGTAATCAATATCTAGTTCTACCATTTCATCGAAGTTTAAGGAATTTCTTCCGCTAACTTGCCATAGACCGGTACAACCCGGTTTGACCTTTAGACGTTCCTTATCGCGTTGACTGTATTGATCGACTTCTTCTGGCAAAGGTGGTCTGGGACCAACGACAGTCATACTACCCAATAACACGTTGATTAATTGTGGTAATTCATCGATACTATGACGTCTAATGAAACAACCTACCCTAGTCACTCGAGGGTCGTTGCTCATCTTAAACATAGCTCCTTTAACTTCGTTTTGTTTGGTTAATTCTTTTTTCTTATCGTCAGCATTCTGACACATTGATCTGAATTTATAGATTCTAAAAGGTTGGCCATCCTTACCAATTCTTTCTTGGGTGTAAAAAATGGGACCTCTATCATCTAAATAAATACAAAGTGATACCACCAAAGTCAGTGGTAACGTAATTAGTAACGCAAATAAACTAGCAGCAATATCAAATAATCTTTTAACAGTAAGGTAAAAATTACTATAAATATTTGAATGCTTTTCCATTTCTATTTAACCTACCTTCTCTATTTCCCCAAAAGCTTCTTAAAGAATTTAGAAGCTGTGCTTTCTTTCTTAACTCTATCTATATTTCCAATTTCAATTGTTTCGCCGTTCCATACCTTTTCGGCGTTTTGTTCATATTGCAAAGCAACGTCTTTTCCCTTCTTTTCTGCCAAGCGGTCAAAGGCTTCCTTCATTCTAAAACGACGGCCCTCCATGTTATGGGCATCGGATGAGAACATGAAGCCAAGACCTGCGTCAACGATTTTGTCTGTAAAACGTTGAATGGTTGAACCAAATCCACCAACATAACTGGTGGCCGTGATTTGGGTTAAACATCCCTGACTGACTAAATCAAATAGGATGTCTGGATCTTGTTGAATACCGTGATTACGTTCTGGATGAACAATAATTGGTACAATTCCCTTTACCTTTAATTCAAAAATCATATCTTCCGCATATTCAGGAACCCCACTATGTGGGAATTCAATCATCATATACTTCTTGTTAGCACCGTCCGCATACAACACATCGTCTTCATCAATATCTTTTAAAAGCTCCCCATTGATGTGAACTTCTTGTCCCGGGCGTAGTTGAATATTGATATTATTATCATTAAATGTCTTTTGTAAGTTTTCGACCGCTATTTCGATGTCTTTTCTGTGATTTATATATTCGCCATCCATGTGATGGGGAGTTAGTAGGATTTTATTGATTCTCTCTGCTTCAGCTTCTCGAGCCATATCCAGAGCCATACTAATAGTCTTTGCCCCATCATCTACAGATGGCAACATGTGACAATGTAAATCAATCATTTAATAACTCCTACTTTGAATAATAGTAATAGTAATCGTTGGTGATGTTGTCCTTAGACATGTTCATCACACCACCTAGGATATTGGCATTAACCTTCTTTAATTGTTCTACGGCCATCTTGACACGCTTCTTTTCTGCCACACCTTGTGGTAATACGAAAATGGTACCGTCAACTGTAGTAGATACGATTGATGCATCAGTCATTGTGTTAACTGGTGGAACATCAACGATTACCAAGTCGTTTGGCTTGTTGAACTTATTGATAATATCAATAATCTTGCGGTTTCCTAATAATGCAGATGCATTTGGTGGAATTGGTCCACTGGTAATTACGTTTAGGTTATCGATTGAGGTGTATTTGATAGCGTCTTCAATTGTTGAGTTACCGGATAAGATGGTTGATAACCCCTTTTGATTGCTGACGTTAAAGCTCTTGTGAACAGTAGGTCTTCTCATATCAGCATCAACTAAAACAACGTTTCTTCCCTGTTTAGCATAAGTAACGGCTAGGTTGGCACTGAAAGTAGACTTACCTTCTGAAGGATCACTTGAGGTCACCATAATGCTCTTTAGATTACCATTGATGTTGGCGAATGAAATGTTAGTCATTACAGTTCTGAATTGTTCAGATACTGATGATGTTGGATACAATTCAGCGACCAAATTAACCCCAAATTTGGAACTGTCATCATTTAATTTTTTCTTTGGACTCTTATTAAATAATCCCATTACACTCTTCCTTTATTTCTTAATTTGTTTACTGATGGTTTGCATATCAATATCACTGATTGTTCCTAGGTTAATTAGGCCTAAGTCCTTTTCGATAAAGTCAGTGGTAGATATTGTCTTATCGTTGAATTCGCTTAATAGTGCTAAGAACATTCCTAAGATAATACCAACCAGTGTACCGGCTAGTAGGCTAATCCCTTTCTTAGGAAAGATTGGTTTCTTAATTTCTCTAGCCTTTGAAATAATTGAAACGTTATTTACATTCATAATGTTCTTGATTTTTGATTTAAAGGTAGAAGCAGTAATGTTAGCGATTCTAGCTGCTTGCTTTGCATCGTGGGAAGTAACATTGATGTTAATAACTTGTGAATTTGTGTCAGTTGAAACATTTAATTCACTGTCCTTATAAACCTTGTTACCAACCTTATGCTTTACTGAATTACCAACTGTTTGACTGCTTAAAATACTTTTATATGTATTAACTAGTTGCAAGTCGGTAGATTGAATTTGTTGTTGCTCAGCTGCTTGCGCGTCACGATCCAATCTTTGACTAACGATAATTTCTGATGTCGCTTGGTATTTTGGTTTTACGACAAAAAATACTCCGATTGCAAAAACCAATACTGTAATTACAACCGTAGCAATTATCAATTTGATATGTTTAGACAAAATGCGAAAGATTTTGTTTAATTCTTCTAAAGAATTAGTTTCTTGTTTCTCCACTGTAAAGCACCCTTCTATTAGTTATTTTAAATAGCTGCATTAATTAAACTATAAACAACTGTTCATTATATCATCTTAAAAACGCTAGAAAAGGGAACGAGACAAATATAACTGTAGTCTAATTAAGATTTAAACGTCTTATAACTCAATTCAAATTTTCCCTTTTTGAACAGATGTATAAAAAAAGATACGACAAAAATGTCGTATCTTTTTTATTTTTTATTTAATCTTTCAAACTTTCGTTGATTAGGCTAGAAATTCGGTTTTGTTCGGTGCCAGAAACATCTTGGAATGATACACCGTCTAGCATTTCACCAGTTCCGTGTGCGTAATCACTCTTAATGTTTTTATTAGTACCTCTGTAATGCAATGCTAATTGAAGCATGTCGCTCATGGTCAAATTAGTTTTCAAGTTATGAGAAATTGAGTTCAAAAAGTCAGAATTAATCACAGTTTTGTATGAGATGGCCTTCTTCATTAAGGCTTCCAATACTAATCTTTGTCTGTATTGACGACCGTAATCACCTTGTGGATCTTGGTATCTCATGTTGGAGAACCACATTGCTTTGTTTCCATCCATGTGTTCTAACTTACCCTTAGTATAGTGTTGACCTTCATAACTAAATGTTAATGGAGAAACAACATCGACTCCGCCGACTTGATCAATGGCTTTCTTAAGTCCACCCAGACTCAAAGTAACGTAGTAGTCGACTGGAATGCTGAAGTGACTTTCGATGGCATTAATTGCTTCTTTGGAACCACCGTAAGTGTAAGCAGCGTTGATTTTTGATGGTGAGTATTGTGGGAAATCAGGTAAATTAACCTTCATATCACGTGGGATACTTACCATTGTAGTTGTATTGGTCTTTGGATTTAAGGTCACAATCATCATACTATCTGTACGACCCTTATCACTTCTACCATCAAAATCGGTATCGGTACCCATAAATAGTAATGATACTGGTTTTTCAGACTTCAAAAGTGAATCGGCATCCCTAACCGTTTTCGCTCCAGAAGGTTGATATACTGCATCGGCAGTTTTTTTCACGTTATGGTAAGCAGCAAATGCACCCACTCCCACTAATACAATCAATAACGCAATAATCCATAAAACAACTTTTTTCCAAGTCTTCATATGTTTCTTGGAAGTGTTTTTGTTGTTTCTTCGACTCATGTTTTCGTCGTTATTCAAAACACTCACCCTTTTCTTTCATAATTAATATTCATAATTCCGTGAACAATTATACATCAATAATTTTTGCATAATCCACTTTACTCCTAATTCTATATACCTATAATTACAAATTCAAGACTGGAAAAATCATGTAGATACCAAAAGCCATGACAATTAATGAAAGAATAATTACGATTCTTTTGTAGATCCCCTTCATTTTGTATCGATCTGGCAACGCTTTGGTCTCAAGCATTAATAGAAATCCTAGCACAATTGGTACCATCAAGGCGTTAATTACTTCGACGGTAATTGCGATTGAAACTAAGTCTTCATTGAACAATACCAACAAGGCACTAACGATTAATACCAATGAATACATTGAATAAAAACCTAAGTTGGAACGATTAATGCGTTCGTTTAAACTGTGTTTCCAGTCCAACACTTCAGTCATGCCCCATGTTCCGGCTAGAACAACCACGATGGCAGCAACCAGTGCCCCACCTAGGATACTTGATCCCATAATCGCCTTGGCTGGAGACATCCCGATATAGCTACCGATTGAGGTTACCAAGTCACCAACAGTTTCTTCGGTGGCATGGAGTTTACTATGAAACACGGTTGCAGCAAACAATACGATGAAACCAATCATGATCCCCTGGGTAATGAATGTTCCCACCATCGTATCTGTCTGTTCCTTTTTAATCATGTGACGCTTTAGACCCTTATCAACCACCGCACTTTGTTGGTAAAAAATCATCCATGGCATAATCACCGCACCAACGTTTGCAGCTACCAAATATACATATCCATCATCATGGATTGGTATCGATTGAATTCCGGTCATGATAGAATTCATGTTTGGATGCACCATGAAAATCCCGATGATAAATGTTAATTCGAACAAACCAAAGATAATCCCAATCTTTTCAACACGTCGGTAACTACCTAAAAAGGCAATTAAAATTAGGACAAACGTACTTATGGGGACGGTAATCCATTTGGAAATTCCAAATAATTCACCGACTCCAGCAATTCCGATAAACTCGGTCAACAGCGCTCCAATCGTTGAAATCATTAGAGTAATCGCTGAGACATATGCCCAGAATTTACCAAAGTATTCGCGGATCAATTCACCGTGACCCTTCTTTGTGACGATTCCTAAGCGAACCGTCATTTCTTGCACCATAAATAGAATTGGAATTAACAACAGCTGAGGTAAAATCATGGAATAACCATAACTAGCACCGGACTGTGCCGCCGTAATTAAGCACCCTGCATCGGTATCGGCGAGCATAACAATCAACCCTGGGCCAATCACAATTAACCACTTTTTCAACTCCAACCAGAACCGTTTCAAACGGTTGCTCGAAGTGTCGTTAATTTCTGAATCTATTCTTTCTTTCATCAATAAGTATCCTTTCAATTTATTTATCTCTCTCAACAGTCAGGGTATTCAATTGTACAAAAAAATTTTCCAATAAAAAAGGGTTGTTATTTTTCATAACAACCCCTTTATCTATTTACTTGAACTTTGATCAACGTTATCAAACAACCCGTAGAATAGCTTTTGATTATCTTTTCCAAGGATTCTGGCAACATTGAAATTTTTTATATAAACCCGTTTATTAATGGATTTAATGTAGACTGTTTTTTCAACAATTGAATTTGGACTTTGGTTTGGATTTAGGTGAATCACATTATTTGGATTTTCCTTATATTGTTCAACTGAATCCGCTAAATTATAGCTTGGCATGATGTAATTATTGAACTGATTACTGCCTAGGAACCCAACGTTCATTCCAATAATGATGGTTAGTCCCACCGCCAATATCGATGTCATAAAGTAATTCGACAAACGACTCAGTGGTTTTTTCATCATTTGAGAAACAATCGTCATCATGAAGAAGATGACCACTGCGTATGCTGGATAAGCGTATCTAGCAATGTAAATTGGTCTTACCGCTACAGAAATTGCAATCCCAGTCAAAGTGGTTAATACGAAGACCAGCAGCACAATAGTTAGCGTAGATTTGAACTTCTTGGACATGTTTAAATATGCCCAAATCGTTGGATAAATCAGTAATACCATAAAGGCAATCGCATAGTATTGACCACCGTTGTCGGTAAAGACATCCGCAAATAAGTTTACAAAATTATTGATAATGTTGTCGACGTTGACCGGTGGAATCCAATAGGAAGATGACACCTGTTGGGCTTGTGCAAATGCGACAACTCCCCACGGAACAAACATCACTAAAAATACGACAATTCCTCGTAAGATGGCGTTTCCGTCGTATCTATTAAATTGGAATTTAACGAAGTATAAGAACAGCATCCATCCCGCTGCAACGGCCGCAAAGTAATGGGTATACGATGCAAACGAGGCAAAGATGACCGCTAGGAAAATGTGGCCAATCTTCTGCGAATTATCGTAGTGCTGCAATTGGTTCAATACCAACGCTAAAAACAGTGCAGCTAATGCGTACATTCTAATCTGGGTAGAATATCTCATAATACTTGGCGCTAAAAAGAAGCCCGCCCATTGGATGGCGTTAGCCCCTGGTACGCCCAAGTTCTTCACCGTCTTGGACAGTGTTAAAAACGTTAAGATAGCTAATATGTATGAAAATAATCGCGCAATAATGACCTTAGTGAATAACGAATTCGTCCAAAAAGCGGTGATACTCAAGAAGAATCTTAATGCTATATAGTAAAACGGTGGATGCACATCCATCGAATCAAGTCTGATTATATCCCCGTAGTTATGTCCTACCAATGCCATCGTGAAACTTTCGTCACGCCAAATTGTTGGGTGCATGAAAAATAACATATATGCAATTGAAATTAAAAATAGACCCAATGTAAGTTTGGCCTTCTTATTCATCAGACGATCACACCTCTTTATTTATTACTACTAATTATATCAGAGCTTAGAAGGTGTGTCTTTTTTTGCTACAGAATTATTGCACAATCAAAATCTGTTGAATGGATAATACCATTTCGTCATCTTCGGTCATAATCGTGACCTGGTTGGGCTGCAAGTTCATTACAATCCCATTTATTACGCTCTTATTTCCATCATCATTAACATAGGTAACCTCAGTTTTGGCGTGGTTTTCACCCTTGTGCTCTAGTTCCTCGTGAACACTTTGAAAATCCATATACATAAAGCTATCATCGAAGGCTTCCTTGTGCTCTTTTCTAAGGGCACTAACGTGATCAGAAAGCATGAATCCCTGCCACTTTAGCATCCCTCTGTCGTGATAGTAATAGTCAAAGAAGTTTTGAACCGTCTTGTCGTCAATATGGTGATTTAACAACTTTATCCAACCTTTCTTTTGGGACGTTGAATGTAGGAATTACGGCTGTCCCATTTAATACCTTCAAATCCAGCGAAAACAATGGTTAACTTTAGGTCTTTTTCGATTAAGTTTAAGATTTCTTCCAAGTCAGCAATCCAGGTGCTTTCCACGTGATGAAGTGGCGTTACTCGAGTGATGTGACCTGGTTTGTATCTAATCATGTAGAAATTAAATTGATGGTCGTAGTGATCAAAAACAACCTTAATTCTGTATTGAACGTTATATTCACGCTTAAATAATGGTTTTGCTCTATCTAGTATTAACTTTGCTGTTTGTTGATTAGTCATATGCATTTCCTCCATTGTGACCACCTACTAATCCGGAACGTTTTAACATTGTGCCACCCTTTTCGAGGCTGTGACCTTTAAAGATAGCCGTGGCGCCGAACTTGTCCCTGATTTCATCTGCTACTTTATCGACTTTCGATTTTTTGATTTGCACTTCTGGGTCGTCAAAAATGTCTAATTGTTGGGCATTACTGCTGCTTAATCTGGTGTATGAAACCCCGACATTTCTGATTCTTTCACCATGCCAATACTTATGGAATAAATCCATAACTGCTCCTACCAATTCACGGTTGTCCGAGGTCGTGGTGATCTTTTGTTCGTGTGAAATACTGGTCCGATCGCTCCCTTCACTTTCCGCGTACGAAAAGCCAAGGTATAGATGAACACAGCTGGTTTGTTTCTTTCTGTGACGCAAACGAGATGCCACCTGTTCGGCGATTTCAGTAATAACGACTTCTAGTTCGTGTTGGTCCTTGTAGTCCCTTGGTAGCACCTGCGAATTGGATAATCCCTTGTCCTTAATTGGCACCTTTTGATCTAATTGAGCACGGTCAATTCCCCACGCAATCGCAAACAATTGGTATCCCATCACACCTAAGTGTGCCTTTAATTGATATGGGTCGGTTCTCGCCAATTCACCTAAGTTATGAATACCTAGTTTGGCTAGGTTTTCAGCGGTATGCTTACCGATACTCCAAATCTTATCGATGGGTTCAATTGGCCAAACATTATTGGTAAAAGTGTCATAGCTTAATTGGCCGACCAGGTCCTTATTGTGTTTAGCGAACAAATCCAATGCTAGCTTAGCCTGCACCGGATTGTCACCAATTCCCACAGTCGTATATAGACCAAGGCGTTGTCTAACCGTCTTTTGGATTTTTCTGGCGACCTGTGCGGGACTATCCCCGAACAATTGCCATGTGTGGGTCAAATCCAGGATGGTCTCGTCGATTGAGTAAGGAAAACAGTGTTTTTCATCGGCGAACTCATGAAAAATTTTATTGATTGCCATATTTTTTCGAATGTACAAATTCATCCTTGGAGGAACCACAATTAATGAATCGTCCCAGGGCAAATCACGTTTCCTAGTCACGTTCGTAATTTGAAATCGTTTCTTAGCTGTCGGAGACGATGCTAAGATTAATCCACCGTTCGTATTGTCTTGATCAGACATCACTACGAGGCTAGCAGTTAGTGGGTTCAAACCTAGTTGAACGCACTCAACACTGGCATAAAACGACTTATTATCAATGACCATAAAGACCCCTTTGGGTTCATTTGAATAATCCATTTTGGGTTCCTCCTTTCAGTAAAATATATTATACGAACAAACGTTCTTTTTTGCAAACAAAAAAACAGACCGTTTTTCGATCTGTTGTCATAAGCCTTTTTAATGAATAAACACCGTAACAAGTGTTATTAAACCAAAAATAACTCCCGGAACATTTGAAATAATTAAAGGCCAATCTTTGTAGGTCTTAAACCAACCATATAGTGTCCACAAGGTAGCGTTAACAGTGGCAACGAATGGTTGAATTGGGCTAACTGGGTTACCAGAAAAGTTTTGCATAATTTCTGGAATGTAAGCAATGTACATTAGTGATGAAGTAAAGATAGCCACTTTACTCATAATTTTTAGATTACGAATTCGTTTGTCAGAAACTTCTCTTCGTTGATTCTTTGGAACATAATTATCAATCTTCATTGTATATATCTCCTCTATGCATACTGAAAAATTGACAGCTATTATTTGGTTTATAGTATATTAATATTATATCACTGTCGTTTCAAGAGGTTTATTAAGAAAAGTATAAAATTGGTTAAACTTCTTTACCAATTTAATTTGACTTTTCTCTAATCCAGTTTTAATATAATGACAAATAAACGATTGCGATGAGAAAGTTGAGTAATAACTGCCATCAACCAAAGCGAGCTTCGTCTGGTGAAAGGAAGCATTGATCAGGTTACGAAAATCCCTTTCGAGCGATGTACTGAACAAAAGTAAAGTGCATGGGGAGCGCCCCTTACAGCGTCAGCGTATGTTAGTACGTCAAGGTAGCTTTTTTAAGCTACGAATGTAAGGTGGTACCGTGTCGAATGACGCCCTTAGTCTAATTGTAAAGTTAGATTAAGGGCGTTTTTTTGTGCCCCGCAATCGGTTAATCAATACATAAAAAAAGGAGATGATGGCATGGATAGTCCGATTGATATTTTACACATAGCGATTCAATTCAAACACATACTATTTTTAAAGGAGATTTATTATGGAAGACTTAAACAAAAAGCCATTATCAGTAAAACAATATTTAGTCGTCAGCTCACTGTTATTCGCACTATTCTTTGGTGCTGGTAACTTAATTTTCCCACTTCACTTAGGCCAACTAGCTGGTTCTCATTGGTTCACCGCCATGCTTGGTTTCTTATGTACAGGAGTGGTATTGCCCTTACTATCAGTTCTAGCCATCAGTGTGACTCGTTCAAAGGGTGTCTATGACATCGGAACTCCACTGGGATCAACATTCGCACTAGCATTCATGGTATTAATCCACGCCACCATCGGACCACTCTTTGGTACTCCTCGTACCGCTACCGTTCCTTTTGCAGTCGGCGTTCAACCATTACTACCAAGTAACTTTATGCACTATGGTTTGCTAGTATTCTCATTTCTATTCTTCCTAGCCGCGTTCCTTCTTTCATACAAGGAATCATCAATCATGGCTAGTGTTGGTAAACTATTGAATCCCATCTTTTTAGTATTACTATTCGTCGTATTCTTCTTGGCATTCCTACACCCAATGAGTTCAGCAGGTAGCCAACCGGTCACTGACGCTTATCAAAACGGATCATTTTTCAACGGCTTCTTGGAAGGTTACAACACCATGGATGCCCTAGCCGGACTTGCCTTTGGTGTCACCGTCGTAACCGCCGTTAACCAACTTGGTAAGACTAACCCATTTAGCAACGCCAAGGTCACTGCCAAAGCTGGTTTCCTAGCCGAAGCATTGGTTGGATTAATCTACGTTGTCCTAATCTGGTTGGGTGCCACTACCCTAGGTCAATTCAAGGCATCAGCAGATGGTGGTGTCGCCTTTAACCAACTAATGACTTACTACCTAGGTGCAACCGGACATGCCCTACTAGCGACATTACTAACCCTTACATGTCTAACTACTGCCATGGGATTAGTGGCCGCATTCGCCCAAGATTTCCACAAACATTTCCCAGCATTAAGCTACGTTCAATGGTTAGCATTAATGTGTGTTGCATCATTTCTAACTGCTAACTTCGGACTAGATACCATCATCCAATGGTCAACTCCAATGCTAATGTTTTTATACCCATTCGCAATGGTCTTAATACTACTATCAGTATTCTCACCACTATTCAAACGTGATTCAGTTGTCTACTTCTGGGTAGTATTATTAACCACTGTACCCGCATTAATGGACATGTTAGCATCATTTCCACCAGTCGTATCACAAAGTGCCTTTGCCAAAATGGTCGGAAACTTCCAACAAAGCTATCTTCCGTTAGCATCAATCGGAATGGATTGGGTTCCATTTGCGGTCGTTGGTTTACTACTTGGCCTAATGTGTCACTGGTACAAAAATAAAAAATATTTACAAACCGTTACAGACTAACGTTTAAACAAACAATCAGAGTTGAGCGAAATGTTCAACTCTTTTTTTATTGCCCAAGAGTGATAACATACTTAAGTAAGAAAGGAAGTGCTATTTTGAAAAGTAAAAAAGTAATCATTTCTGTTATATCAATTGTTGCTGTTTTAATCTTAGGAACAGTGGCGTTTGCATCCGTTAAGCATAACGATCAAACCCATAAAGCTGCTGAATCAAGCAGCTCAAAGGCAACAAGCTCTACTGTATCAACTAGCAGTAGTTCATCTTCTATGTCATATAGCTCAAGCAGCAAAAAGGAAACTGCTAAGCAAAAAGAAAAACCAAAGCAATACACTATTCCAATTCCCGCTAATCCAGTCTACAAACCAATCACCCATGATTTCTATGGTAACTGGTACTACGGTAACCAAGCAAAAATTGAAGTTGGCGACTACATCTTTAGAGGTGATCATCCTACCGACCCAGTATCTGGTCCAGGTCCATTGGTAATGGAAAGATATCGTACAACTAACGCCGTGTACATCAGATCATTATACGAAATTAACACATACTGGCCTGCTACACTTAAGGTCAACGGCGACGAAAGTTACAACGTGATGGTCACAAGTAACGCCGACAAGTTCACTGATTTCAAGATTTACACATCAGTTCCTACCAAGCAACCAATTAAGGAATATGTCTTTAAACAAAGTCATCCTGAATTAGTAGACAAGAAATTCATTTCTACCGATGAATTAGATTCTCTAAAATAAAATTTGACTTTCATAAATTTTGCTGATATATTTTTTATATTCAATAAATCAGTTTAAAAAAGCGATGAAAAAGCAGAGTAACAATTCGGCTAGTTCAAGAGAGTCCCTACTTTCTGGAAACGGGATAACTACTAAATTGCGAAAGTATCTTTGGAGCTATATACCGAAATCCGTTGGAGAGTAACGTATATTGGGTACACCCATTACAGTGTTAGCGTATGTTAGTACGTGAAGAGGCTAGACTATTTGTCTAGCAATTAAAGGTGGTACCGTGCACAAAGCACCCTTGGTTCAATACGAACTAAGGGTGCTTTTTTATTGCTTTAAAAAAGGAGATGATGGTTATGAAAAACGTTGTGAGTAGTTAGCACAAGTAACAAATCAAAAACACAATTATTAAAGGAGCACTTATTATGCAAGACGAAATCAAAGACATTAATACACAACCATTGTCGATTAAACAATATCTAATCATCGGTTCAATGTTATTCGCACTATTCTTCGGTGCGGGTAACCTAATCTTCCCCATTCACTTGGGACAACTATCAGGTTCCAACTGGGTACCTGCCATGCTAGGTTTTCTAGCATCTGGAGTATTATTACCACTACTTTCAGTTCTATCAATCAGTATCTCTCGTGCCAAGGGAGTATACGACATCGCCAAGCCACTGGGACCAGCCTTTGCAATTATTTTCTTGGTATTAGTCCATTCAACATTGGGACCATTATTTGCCACACCTAGAACTGCCAGTGTTAACTTTACCGTTGGAATTCAACCATTCATCCCCGATCACTACATCAAAGTAGCAATGTTTATCTTTACCGCGCTATTCTTCATTGCTACATTCTACCTATCATATCGAACATCAAGTATTATCGATAACCTAGGTAAGATTTTAAACCCATTATTCTTGGCGCTATTATTTCTAGCATTCCTATTGGCATTCTTACATCCAATGGGTGCTGCTTCAGCACAACCAGTTACTCAAGCATACCAACACCAATCATTCTTCAATGGTTTCTTGCAAGGTTACAACACCATGGATGCATTGGCCGGATTAGCATTTGGGGTTACCGTTGTTTCCGCTGTTAACCAACTAGGAAAGACATCCCCTAAATCAAACGCCAAGGTAACCGCCAGAGCTGGACTAATTTCAGAAGCATTAGTTGGAATCATCTACATCATCCTAATCTGGATTGGTGCTACTTCATTGAACCTATTTAAGATTAGTACCGATGATGGTGGAACTACTTTTAACCAATTCATGGGTCACTACTTAGGAATCACTGGCCACGCTTTACTAGCAACACTAATGACTCTAACCTGTGTTACCACAGCCGTAGGTTTAGTTGCTGCATTTGCTCAAGACTTCCACGAACATTTCCCTCGTTTCTCATACCATCAATGGTTAGCCTTTAACTGTTTCGTATCATTTACCATTGCAAACGAAGGACTATCACTTATCATTACTTGGTCCACTCCAGTATTGATGTTCCTATACCCATTTGCGATTGTATTGATCATCCTAGCACTATGCTCACCACTATTTAAAAAGGATAGAAACGTTTACCTATTCACCATTATCTTTACTCTAATCCCAGCATTCTTCGATATGTTGGCAGCCTTTCCACCAGTTATCTCAAACATCTCTTTCATCCGTGCTTTAATCAATGCGGAACAAAAGATTTTACCGTTTGCCTCAATTGGTATGGACTGGGTAATTCCAGCTATCGTTGGTGCCATCATCGGATTAACTATTTACAAGACTTCTAGTCATAAGGAAGCGAAAATTTAATAAAAACTTAACGGCTATCCACTGGGGGTAGCCGTTTTATTTGTGGTGAAAAGTGCTAAAATAAAGTTGTATAAATTACGTGGAGGCGCAATATGAAAAAATTATCAATTATTGGATTTGCTTTATTAGCAGTTGTAACACTTAGCGCATGTTCAAATTCCAAGACTAAGCAAAAAGCGGATCAATCAACTAAACCCACTAAGTATGTCAAACTAATAAACGAAAACAATCAAACCAAATTGGTCACTAAAAAAGGTAGCATTACTTTCTACAAGACCTACCGTGGTACTAGCTATGATAACAATGGTAAGAAACGTTTCGACATGGCTCTATACAGTTTCAAAGCCACTAACAATTCAGACAAGATGCTAACCGCTGGCCAAATCGTAAACAACACTAAACTACTAGCTTCTGCTAAGGTCGATGGTAAGGACAAGAAACTAGATCAACCACTTGCCTACTCATCTGCTTACACCAACAAAAATGCTAACGAACAAGCTAAATTGAATCGCTATGAACAAAGTTGGGAAAACGAACCAATTCGCCCACACCAAACAATCATTGTAACTAGTCCAGACGCCTTTCAATTAGTCGATAACGGTAACAACGAAGACTTATTGGTAGTTACCCAAGATAACTACACTAATAAATCCGTTATCAGTCAAAAACACAACAAACTATCACTATCACAAATTCACGCCAAGAAAGTTAATAAAGCTATCGACATCGTGAAGTAATAAAAAAACGTTGAGAAATTAATCTCAACGTTTTTTATTTTTGCGTATATATAATTAGAAGTTAACTGATGGTGCGTTTTGAGCGTTTGAATCAGCTGTAAAGTAGTTAACCTTCTTGTGACCAGTCATACCAGCAACGATTGAACCTGGGAACTTAACAATCTTGTCATTGTAAGCTCTAGCTGCTTGGTTGTATCTGTTTCTTTCAACACTGATACGGTTTTCACTACCTTCAAGTTGAACCATCAATGTTTGCATGTTTGAGTTAGATGCAAGGTTTGGATATGCTTCCTTGATTGATCCCACCAAGATGTTCAATGAACGTTCTTGAGTGTTTAAGGCGTTCACCTTATCTGAAGTTGAATTAGCGTTATTGTATTGGTTCTTAGCGTTGTAGTATTGAGTACGTGCTTTTGTGATGTCACTGTACACTGATTTTTCTTGTTTTTGTTGACCCTTAACAGCGTTAACCAAGTTAGGGATTAAATCAGCACGACGTTGTAGTACAGTTTGGACTTGTCCTAATTGTTCTTCAACGCCTTGTTCGCTGGTAGCCATGCTGTTAGCAGACTTGATGAATCCACCAATTAAAGCGAATAGTAAAACGACAACAACTGCTAGTGATATGAACCAGCATTTTTTGTAAAATGGTTTATTTTCAATCATAATTTATCTCCTTAATTTAAATTGAGGAACCTCCGCCCCCAAAGTTTCCGCCGCCTCCAGACGAGCTAAATCCACCTGATGAACCACCACCAAATGAACCTCCTCTACCGGAGCCGCCTAAGCCACCGAGCAACGCTCCTAATAAGAAGGCATCTCCGGAATCATAGTGACCGCCTCCACCACCATTTCGGTGGTTATCGTCGTCATCACCATTACTTTTTAAAATCCAAATAGCTGTACCAACGATAACGATAATAACGATCATCAATAAAATACCAGCCAATGAATTATTATTATTTTTTTCAGCCTCTGCCTTGGCATCGCTTAGGGACTTATTGGCGTAGCGTTTATCTAAAATCGATGCGACTTGGTTAAAGGTATTTTGCAATCCTTGGTTAATTTCGTCGTTATTACTTGATTTCAATAACGACTTATTAGCCTGTAGGATTTGGTTGGTGGTAGCATCTGGTAGGATGTCTTCGACCCCGTATCCGGTGGAGATACGGACATTGTTCTTACCACCGTTTTGGGCAAATAGAATTAATACCCCATTGTCCAAGCCCTTCTTACCAAACTTCCATCTAGCATTGTCTAGCAAGCTATCGGTGTAACCGTCGATATCTTGATTCCCGGTACTTTTCACGGTCATCATGACGATCTGAGGTTGGGTTTTAGTTTTTTGATATTCTTTTTCTTTATTAATCACCAATTGTTTTGTCTTATCAGTCAATATATTGGCATAATCATCAACAACATACTCTTTGGTAGGTGTTGGATTGGTGCTTTCCGCGTGGGTTGTAATTGGCACAAACCACATTAAAACAACCAATGGCAAGACAATCGAAGCCAGCCATTTCAGTCTTTTCAATCTATCTCCTCGCTTCCCCTCTTGATTAGCTTCAATATTACATAAATCCATATTAATAGTAAAGTTTTTTATTTTTGCAAAAATGATTATAATATATATATAAATTCAAGTCAGGAGTTTTCAAATGGACGCTATTGAATTGGGAAAAGATAAAGCCCAACAATTAAATAAATTCATCGAATTAGCTACTCAATGTATCGATGACAATAAAAGAGACGACGCCATTTCTTTACTAAGCTCTGCTATTTCACAATACCCAGCAGGGGTTATGACTACTGAAGAAATCGAAGGAAAAATTCCAAGTCGTTCTGAAATTTTAACTAAACTAGGAATTATTTTTACAGAATCCGGCTCATCATTAGACCCTACCGGAGTACATCTATTTCAACAAGCAATCTTAAATGATTGTAAATACGTTGCCGCCAATTACTATCTAGGTAAAATCCTAATGAATAACGGCAACATTGCAGAAGCCAACGAACTAATGGAACGCGCTTTGCACAACAGTGTCGAAGGCGACCGTTTCTACGGTCCAGCTCAAAAGGCAATCGAAGAAATGACCGATATGACCGACAGTAAGGATCCAATCTTCGCTATCGACTACCTAATCGGCCAATCAATGTCCCATGCCCTCATCGATAGTCCCATTGGAACTTTTAAGAAGATGAGCTTCGATAAGATTGAAAACAAGTACGATGCCAATGTACAAATGTTTCCAACTGATGCCACTAGTAAAAAGTTAAATGGCATTCGTGAATTCAACTCTAACCATGGTTTTGAACAAACCAGTTTCGAAGAATTCCTACCCGCTCACCTACCATTGTTTGAAGAACACAATCAACTATCATTGATTCTAGGTGAAGGCTATACCCTAATTGATATGGGAGCAGAAATTTATGACGTTTGTGGTCTAAACATCGAACCTCAATTGACGTTTACCTTCTACAAACTAATTAATAATGAAACAAACTGCTACTCATACCTGTTATTAGCCGGTAAGAGCCCATTGGAATTAAAGGACAGACAACTAAGTTCAAACGGCAATTTTGAATACGACACCCGTATTTTTGACGTCTACAAGAACAAAATCTTCTTTGATTCAGACAATATGATTAAGTTCTCCCTTGCACTAGCTAAGGACTACTTTAACGATGATATTACATTGGATAATATCGAAAACAAGTCCATCAGCGGTGTTAATGATGAAACATTTAACCAATTACTAGAAATCCATGATGACTTCAATATCAACGATTCACGTGTCCGAATCATAATCGATACAGATATCAAAGTATAATAAAAAAGCTACCAATTATTGGTAGCTTTTTTATGTGATTATTAAGCGTCAGCTTCCACTTTTTCAGCGTAAGCTTGTTCTTCCTTCATTAAACGTTTCTTTTCGCGTTCGTTAAACCATGGTGAAACAGTGAACGCTAAGATATCGTTGGCAACGTAAATTGCTGAGTTAACAAACATAGCAAGAGTTGCTGATCCTTCTCTGAAAGTGATGAACCATAGAACGACTTGGGCTAGACCTGAAGCTAACCACCAGAAGTATTGGTTGTTGTAACGTAGGAAACAGATGATTCCGGCAGTTAAACAAACGGCAAAACTAAAGGCATCATAGAATGGACGTGGTTCGTTAGTAAGTGCTTTGATTGCGAAACCAGAAATTAGGTAAACGGCTAGAGTGAAGATAATTGAAATTGCCCAACTCTTAGCAGTGAACTTTCTAATCTTTGAAACCATGTTAACGTTCCAGTCTGTACTCAATAGCACTGGAATGTCTAGTGTAATAACGTATGCTAATTGTTCACCGATACTTAAGTAGTTCTTTGCTGAGAAACCAACAATGATGAAACAAATTGCTGATAGAATTCCCAACACCCCGTTAACTGACTTAGCAGCGTTAATTGCAAGAACACATAGCACCCCTAAAGTAGTACCGATGAAAGTTAAAATTGAAAGCCATGTAATTGGTGCATTTACCAATGTCATAACTTGAGCACCTAAACTAAAGAAGAATAAGTAGTAATTTTGTTGTGGCCAACCCTTTAGTTGGTGGGCCAAAAATTTAAAATAAGCTGACACAATGAAAAACCCCTATCTCTATATTTGGAACCTAAAATATGTATGCATACAATATATAGTGTTCGTTCTTTAAAATAACACTATATATACTACCATGCTCAATATTTTTTGCAAGGGTCATAGAAGTCGTGATAAGGGTCTAATTACCGAAATTACGGTAATAATTAAATATTAAATTTTTTTATTTTTATTTTCGAAACCATTTGTGGTTATTTAGCATCAATTACAACTGAACCAGCTAGAATACTGATCAACATAAACACAATAATTCCGACCGCGGAATCGTCAAACAGTTTTACTGACAAAATCACTGAAATCAACAACACCAAAAAGAAAACAATTGATTCTAACAACTGGTTACTTGATTGCTTTTGAACGTGAAAAAGAAAATAAATCACCCTGTTGGTCCTGTTAAACATGACTATCAGGAAGTATACCAATAACAATAACAATCCAGTGAGCAACCAGTTGAATTTCAGCAATTCTGATACCAAAACTACAATGGATAGTGGCACCCATAAGACAAGTAGTTCTGCGATAAAAAATCTTAAGTCAATATGCATGATATATTGCCACTCCTACATTATATGTATATTCTATTGTATCATTCGGGTAATGTTTTCGGTAGTAAGAGCTGAGGAAAATGGCTATAATTATCGTATATTCTAATAAAAGGACTTGGTATGATGGAATTTCGAATTGAACACGATTCATTAGGTGAGGTTAAAGTCCCTAAAGACGCTTTATTTGGCCCCCAAACGCAACGTAGTCTACTTAATTTTAACATTGGTCGCACCATGCCAATAGAAGTCATCGATGCTCTTTTGAAGATTAAAAAAGCCGTCGCTTTTGTTAACCACAATAATCAGACACTAGATGATGAAAAGTATATCGCCATCAACGAAGCAATCGACAAGCTCATCGATGGTGACTATAAGGATGCCTTCCCTCTTCACGTTTATCAAACCGGGAGTGGAACTCAGACCAACATGAACGTCAACGAAGTAGTCGCAAATCTTGCCAACCAACTACATCCGAACGCCCACGTTCATCCAAACGATCACGTCAATCAATCACAAAGCTCAAATGACACTTTCCCTACTGCCATGATGATGGCAGCATATCAAGCCACCAACAGTGTCATTAAGACCGTCGAAAACTTAATCGCATCGTTTGATAAGAAGCAAAACGAGTTTGCATCAATCATCAAGATTGGTCGTACCCACCTACAAGATGCTACCCCTATCACTGTCGGACAAGAAATCAGTGGATGGAAATCAACTTTAGAACACGACGTTGTGACGCTAAACGCCATCAAACAATTACTACTAGAATTACCAATTGGTGGAACCGCCGTCGGAACTGGTCTTAACACCAAGAATGGTTTTGACCAAGAAGTCGTCGATACTATCAACCATAACGAAAACACCAACTACAAGGTGGCGGAAAACAAATTCCACGGTCTAGCAGACCATTCCGAAATCACCTCAGTTCACGGTATTTTTAAGACCTTGGCATCAGATTTAATCAAGATTGGAAACGACATCCGTTTTCTATCTTCCGGTCCTCGTGCTGGATACAACGAACTATCAATCCCAAGCAACGAACCGGGATCATCAATCATGCCCGGTAAGGTCAACCCCACTCAAATCGAAGCATTGACGATGGTCTCAGCGAAGGTCTTTGGAAACGACGCCACCATCACCTTCGCTAATAGTCAAGGGAACTTCGAAATGAACGTCTACAAACCAATCATTATCGATAGTTTCTTGGAAAGTACCGAATTGTTGAACGAATCAATCAAATCATTCACCGAAAAATTAGTCGATGGTCTAACTGTCAACGTCAATCGTATCAACGAACTATTGAACAATTCATTGATGCTAGTGACAGCCTTAAGCCCTCACATCGGTTACGAAAAGAGTGCCAAAATCGCTCAATGGGCTGAACAAAATAACACGACACTAAAGAAATCCGCTCAACACTTTGATATTGATGAATCCGATTTCGACAAGTGGGTCAACGTTTCAAACATGACTCATCCCAACAAATAATTTTATGTACACAAAAAGCAATACCTGATTTAGGCATTGCTTTTTTAGTGATAATAATAATAACCAACAATCGATATTGTCACGGCATTTAATACCATGTGCATCAAAATTGCGGCTCTTACGTTTCTAGTCTGGTTATATAACCATGCCATCCAAAAACCATATTGGGCAAAGAAGATAAACGAGAATAGATTATGATATCTCATATGGAATAAACCATAGAATAATGCGGAAACAATCTCGCCTAACCATCGCCACCTGTCGGAGAACGCCACGTCTAGGATGTAGGCTCTAAATACCAGTTCTTCTAGAATTGGCGACAAGAAGACGAACCCAAGAACCAATAAAATCATCGACCATGTATTGTTATACAGGTCTTTTGAGAAGTGAATTGCTTCAATCTGAAAACGGTTTTGGAAGAAAATATCGAACATGAAAATATAAGCTTGGGCAATTAAAAATGCCATCACAGTTGCGAAAGCTGTTAGTTGATAGTCCTTTAGACTTAGCATCTTAAATATATTCCCGTTACCATATCGTCTGTACGCGTAAACCGCAAAGTTTAGCATAATGATGTAGGCACCAAAGAATTCAATAGTCAACGCCACATTATTAACGTTGACCTGATTAGATTTAATATATTGAACGGGAATAAACTGAATTGAACTAGCAACCATGCAGATTAGGCAAAAACCAATGAAACCACGTTTTAAGAGGTGGTCCGATCTCCAAGTGTCACTGTTACGCACCGTTCACCCTTCTTTCTAGATGTTATCAATGAAAAACATTTTTAAACTCTTAATTTTTATACTCTTATATAATACTCAAGAGGTATTTTACCATTGAACGGTGCTATAAATTCTTAAGTTTTGGTAAAACTTTGTTATTAGACGCCTTGTAATTAACGATTATTAAGGCAATAACTAGATATATCAAGACGTATACAACCAGTCCAATCCATTCACTGTTTTGAACGGGTGTATAATTATTTTTTGGTAAACCACCAATGATTCCGAAAAGAAAATCGGAAATAAAATGAAGTGCCATTGGGACAATAATGGTTCCACTCTTGATATATAAAGCTCCTAGAATCATTCCAAATGCTACCGCATTAATTACTTGATATGTGGTACCACTAAACGATTGCATTGAAAGATTAACATAGTGTATTCCCCCAAACAACAAAGATGAAATGGTTAAACAAAGCATCACTCTCCATCGACTATCTGATTTATTTGTCATTAGTTTTAAGAGAAATCCTAAGATAATTCCCCTAAACATCAACTCTTCAGATAAACTAGCTAGTAATCCAACATCCAAAGCTGACCAGAAATTTTGACTGGGTATACAAAAAGCTACGATAATCAAACAGACTATTAAGAAAGATAACCACCCTCGTTTTCTCTCGCCGGGTTTAAAGAATACTTTTTGTTGGATAATCCAATAGTTCAACAAGCAGATTACAATAATTGATACAATTTTGTACACATTAATATAAAGTAAAAAATGATCAGTAGGATTAAAAAACAATCTATAAATACGTTGCAACACATAATCATCAATAACCACTTCAAAAATAATAAACATTGGAATTAAGATCCATTTCCATTTTTCTTCAATTTTTTGATTTAACATTTAACCACTTCCGTTTATTTTATAGAATAATAGAACTTTCAAATTGTATCATAATAATTTACTTCTAAATTAAAAAAACCGCTAAAAGCGGCTTTTTTAAATCATTCTTAATATTCTTAACTCTTTATTTACGTTTAATCGTTCAATCTCATAAAACACCCTAAAATTTATTAATCTTTGATAAAAGCTTGTTATCAGATGGGTTGTGATTAATGATTGAGACAGCTACGATTGAATATATCAAGACATACATAGATAGGCCCCACCATTGATTGGTTTGAACATTTGTATAATTGGTTGCTGACATCCCCTTAATCAATGTCACCAAGAAGTCATAGATAAAATGAAGTGCCATTGGAACGATGATAGTCCCACTCTTAATGTATACGGCACCCAATAACATCCCTAATGCGGCCGCATTAACTACTTGAAGTGAGGTAAAGCCAAATGATTGGCTAGTAAGGTTAATGTAGTGGAAACCTCCAAAAATTAACGCAGAGACAACCAAACTAGTGATAACTCGCCATTGATCAGTAGATTTTCTGGTCATTAGTTTTAATACAAACGCTAAAATGATTCCTCTAAACATTAATTCTTCGGGCAATGCAGCAATTGTGCCGACGTCTAAAGCAATCCAGAAGTTCTTGCGTGTAAAACATGTAAGAACGATGGTAAAGCAGATTACTAGAAATACTAACCAACCTACCTTGGTCTCGCTGGGTTTGAAGAATATCTTTTGTTTGATAATCCAGTAGTTCAATAAACAAATCACCAAAATTGAGACAATCTTGTAGATGTTTAAATAAGTATAGAAGTGTTGAACTGGGTTAAAGGCAAATAGATGAAACACAAATTTATAAACGTATGGCATCACATAATCATCGATTAACAATTCTGCAATCAAGATGATTGGAATTAAAATCCATTTCCAATTATCTTTAATATTTTGGTTTAACATTTAATCACATCCGTTAAATTAATTATAGGTTCATTCTATCATACTAAGTTAAAACAAAATAAAAGCAGCCATTATCGGCTGCTTTTTTTAAATTCTTCTTAATAAATATTTCTTAACAATTGCGGCAATCAATAAAACAATTCCGATAATCGCAAACAAGTATGAAAGTAATTCTTTCTTGGTTCTATGAACGATGATTTGGACGTGATGACGGCCAGCTGCAAGATGAGAAATCGTTAGTAATGAATGCTTGTTGGCAGTTGTCTTAACGGTCTTTCCATCGACACGTACTTCGTAAGCAATGCCCTTGTAGTGTAAGAATGGCAAGGCCATTTTCTTAACTGCCACTGGTGCTTTAAACGAGTACTTACCGTCACCTAATAGCTTCACTTTTAGCTGTTGGTTACCGTTATATGTCGCAATGTGATTATTAGTATTATCAAAAGAACTAACGGCCGCACTTGGGAAGTAATCAACAAATCCATAATTGCTGAAAAGCATATCTTTGAAATCATGGTTATTATCCAAACGATAATTTCTACCGTCAGCTACGAATTTGTGACTCAACTCAACATAACCTTTTGTTTCATTAACTACTGTTTGTTGTGCATTCAATTGAAGTAACAAAATTATCAACGTTGAAACAACAATGGCAATCCATGTAAATGATGCTGTTTTAAACAACTTCACGACAATTTCGGCAAAAATATAGCAGAAGATTAGTTGTGGAATGATATTTAAACGCCATGTGAATTGAAGCGAGTCGTTAATGCCTGTCTTGGCCACTAAATCCCATGGGAACAGCTTGCTGCATAGAACCAAGAAGCCAATACCAACAAACAATAACTGCTTGGAATATTTATCCAGACGGGTAAAGAAGAGAATCCCAAATACCAGTCCTAATAGATTGATCACACTGAAGTATGGATTCACACTATTATGAATAATTGAGAAATACCAAGTATTAAGGCTAGCTCCAGAAAGTTTCCAATACGATGGCGGCAAAGTAATCGAGTTATTTCCGACAATAATAACAAACGGAATCCAGTATAGTGCCGTTAACAAGACGGTTACTCCCACCGCTTTACTTAGTGCAATTATCTTATCTTTTTTTAGTATCTTTACAATGTTAATCAACGCCATCACGATTAAGAATAAGATGGTAATCGCGGTATTCACCACGTGACACATGATAATGGCACTCATTCCAAGAGTTAATTCAATCCAGTCGTTTTTCTCTAGTAAATTTAGAAAACCAAATAAAACTAGTGGTAAATAAATAATGGATGATGAACGGCCAATGTCATAACTAAGCACCGCGTGGAATAAGATTGTCGTAGCCAATGTGTATCCAGAGGCGAAGACGAAGCTAATCTTACGGCTGCGGTTATAACTGTAACTGGCGAAGTATGCCACAATCAATGCAAAGAAGTTTCTTAGCATCAAGACGGTATAAACCAATGGTATAAATGATTTGATTACTAATGACAGTAAAGCAATTGGTAGCATCCCTAACTGTGGATACAAAGCCATCACAGCAGAACCAGTTTGGTTATACCCGTTTAATGCTACAAGCGGAAATGGACTCTTGTTCACTAATGATTCACGTAAGTCCCAAATACGTTCCCAATGAAAAATCAAGTCAGATCCAACCATAATAGACTTGCTGTGCCACATGATTGCGACACTCACAAAAGACATGACCATAAACATCAAGATAAAAATCGCATGATTACGACAAAAAGCATGCAGTTTACTTTTAAGATTCATTATCGTTCAATTCCTCTAATCGTTTTTTAATATCGATAATTATACCATTATTGCAATCATCTAAGAGATTAAAAGAATATAAAAGGTCATCCAATATAAGATGACCTTTTATTAATTATTTAACGTAAGTTTCAGAAAAGTCCCAGATTGGACCATTTCCGTAGAAACGCACATTGTGAATATCACTCTTAATTAGTTCAGCTTGTGCTGGTTGGAATAGTGGAATTAGACCTTGGTCATTTAATAATACCTTTTGGGCGTCGACTAAATCATTCCAGCGTTTTGCTGGGTTCAAGGCGTCGTCGTCATTTGACTTATCAATCAACTTGTCGTATTCAGCATTGCTCCACTTAGCTGTGTTCATTGCATTAGTTGAGTATCTAATGTTTAGAGGTGAGATTGGATCACTGATTGATGGACTCCAACCTGTCACTGCAACTTGGTATTGACCACTTAAGAAACGAGCAGTCGCAACTGTGTTTGGAAGTAATGTTAGGTTAACCTTTAGACCAGGTAACTTGGAGAATTGGTTTTGAATGAATTCAACAATTGGCTTAGCATCTTCACCGTTGTTACTGTTGATTGAGATGGTTAAGTTCTTCTTACCGATTTCACTTAGGCCCTTCTTCCATAGCTTCTTAGCTTGTTCAACGTTACCGTTGACTGCATCGGAAACGCTAGCGTAGTCGTTAAAGTCCTTACCATTACGTGACGCCAAAGTATCCGGAACAATTCCACGTGCTTGAGTTGAACCGTTACCTAAAACATCATTTAGTAGTTCTTTTCTATTGATGATTAACGATAGCGCCTTTCTGATGTTAACGTTTCTAAACGCTGGCTCGTTCTTGTTACTTAGTGATAGGTATCTGACACTGTAAATCTTTCTCAAATGGAAGTCCTTTGAGTTCTTGTAGCTGCTGTATTGTTGCTTACCAACTAAAGTAGTTTGATCTAACTTACCGCTTTGGTATTCGTTTAGAGCAGTTTGTGGGTCCTTAATTACTGTGTACTTGATGCTGTCTAGTTTTGTCTTGTCAGCATTGTAGTATTCCTTGTTCTTAGTTAAAGTCCATGAATCATTAGTACCGGTCCAGTTAGTAATCTTAAATGCACCATTGTATAGCATTTTGCTACTTGTAGTACCATAGCTCTTACCGTATTTCTTAACAACGCTTTCTGATTGTGGGTAGAACACTGGTAATACTAACAGGTTCAAGAAGTATGGTTGTGGTTTGATTAACTTAATTTGTAGTGTGTACTTGCCAGTTGCCTTTACCCCCAACTTGTCTGGTGATAGTTGTGACTTAGAGATGGC
This sequence comes from Apilactobacillus kunkeei, assembly GCF_001421115.1. GTDB lineage: Bacteria > Bacillota > Bacilli > Lactobacillales > Lactobacillaceae > Apilactobacillus > Apilactobacillus kunkeei_F. Next base: position 143,645 of record NZ_JXCW01000006.1, read on the forward strand.
TGTGTAATTTTCAATATCTGCCATGTAGTAAGCTTCTTGTGAGGCGGTCTTTGGATCAGCACTACGTTTGATTCCGTATTCGAAATCCTTAGCAGTTAATTCTTGGCCGTTACTCCACTTGGTGTGTTTCAATTCGAATGTGTATGTCTTACCATCCTTTGAAACGTGGTAGCTCTTGGCAGTTGCTAGACGCACCTTGTTACTACCATCTGGAGATACTAAACCAGAAAAAGCATTATAAACAGCTTGTTGAGTGTTAGTATCAACAGCCTTTGATGGATCAAGTGAGGAAATTGATGCGTTGGTTGTCCAATTTAAATGTTTCTTGTTGCTTGATTGACTCTTACCACAAGCAGTTAATACCAAACCTAATAACGCTGTAGTTAAAACAATTGATAATATCCGTGACTTCTTCATATCCATACTCCTTTGTTCAATAAGTACTTCTTTACATAGATGGCCATCTAAAAAAGAAAAAGGGTGTCATGATTCTACGCTAAAAAGCCGAACCATGACACCCTGTTATGATCTAATTAAAAAACGTTTTCTTGATTAGAAAATAAGAATAGAGTTCATGCTTCGATATTGACAACAACACATTTGTTCTTTGTTAAACATTTTCATCATGAACCCCTCCTTGTAATTTATAAGCATAATACATCCGAATGAATTTTTTGGCAACCCTAATGTCTCTGCTTTTTTTACCAAAAAAGCCGAACTTCATTCACTAAAGTATAACAAAATCCCATGACAGCAGTCTTTGGGACCAAATAAAAAACCACCAAAAGGTTTGGTGGTTTTTATGATTTATTTAATGTAAGCGTGGGAGAAATCCCAAACCGGACCGTTTCCTAGGTACTTAACACCATGAATGTTTGTCTTCATTAGTTCAGGTTGTGCCTTTTGAATCAACGGAATAATTCCTTGATCGTTTAGGATTACCTTTTGCGCATTAACTAGGTCAAAGAAACGCTTGTTTTGGTTGTTGGCATCTTCGTTGTTGGAACGGTCAATGTACATGTCATACATTGAGTTACCCCACTTAGAAGTGTTAATTGGACTAGTTGATACCTTAGTTTGTAGTGGTGAGATTGGGTCACTAATTGATGGGTCCCAACCTGAAACTGATAGTTCGTAATCAGATTTTAGTGAACGACCAGAAGCAACGTTGTTAGGTAAGATTTGTGCAGTTACCTTTAGTCCTGGAAGCTTGTCTAATTCAGTTTGTAAGAATTCAGTCACGGCACGGCTAGTTTGGTCGTTGTTGTTCATGATTGAAATTGATACTGACTTCTTGCCAATTTCCTTTAATCCCTTGGCCCATAATTGCTTAGCCTTAGTTATGTCACCAGTAGTGGCATCCTTAACAGTAGCGTAGTCGTTGAAGTCCTTACCGTTCATGTAGGCTAAAGTATCTGGAACCAATCCTCTAGCTGCGAATGAACCGTCTCCTAGGACGTTTTGAGTTAATTCTTCGCGATTAATCGCTAATGATAATGCCTTTCTTAGGTTCTTGTTCTTTAGTGCCGGAACCTTCTTTTGATTGATTGAAAGGTATTGAACCATAAATTGCTTGTGGTTCACAAAGTCCTTGTTGTTTTTGTAAGTGTTAACTTGTTGTTTACCAGCTAATAGTGTTTGATCCAACTTACCTGATTGATATTCATCCAATGCGGTTTGTGGGTCCTTAATCACTGTGTAGTTGATAGCCTTTAATTTCACACTTTGATTGTCGTAGTATTCGTTATTCTTGGATAATGTCCAAGCGTCATTACTACCCTTCCAGTTGGTAACGGCAAATGGTCCATCGTATACCATCTTGTCGGATGTTGTTCCGTAAGCCGTTCCGTACTTTTCTACGAATGATTTTTGTTGTGGGTAAAAGACAGGTAATGCTAAAACATTTAGGAAATCTGCTTGGGGTTTGGTCAATGTAATTTGCAACTTATTGTCGCCCATTGCCTTAACGCCCAACTTATCAGCTGACATTGAACCGGTCTTAACCTTATCGTAGTTCATAATGTTGGCCATGTAATATGCCATTTGTGAAGCGGTCTTAGGGTCGGCACTACGTTTGATTCCGTATTCGAAATCACCAGCAGTAACCTTCTTACCATTGCTCCACTTTGTGTTTCTTAAGGTGAAAGTGTAAGTCTTTCCACCGTTAGTAATCTTGTAGTTCTTAGCGATTGCTAGGTCGATTTTATTTCCCTTATCAGGAGTTACCAAACCACGCATTGCGTTATATAGCACTTGATCACTAGTAACATCGACGGCCTTAGAAGGATCTAGGGTGGTCAATGTTGTATTACTCATCCAATTCAATGAATCTGTTCTAGACGTTTTATCTGATGATTTACCACAAGCGGCAAGCACCATTGTTGCGGCAAACGCCACTACACCTAGTTTAGCAATTGACTTGAAATTCATAAAACTTCATCCCCCTGTTTGAAAATTATTCCATCATAATTTTTCACAATATGTAATCAAAAATAGCACATCTAAAAAACCAATGCAATTGAAAATATCGTACGCTAATTATTATCAGTGGCAATTATTAAATAAAATGATAGAATAGCTATATTATCACTATAATTAAAAAGGGACTGATTCATATGCGTATTGGAGTTACATCAGACATCATCTTTAGCCAAGATGAACCCTTCCGTCAAAGAGAAGGTCATTTTGCCCAAAGGACTTTGATGAACTGTTTACTAGACAACAACATCACTCCAGTTATTTTTCCAGTTGGAAAGCCAAGCATGGCTGCTGAATTATTAGAAACTGTCGACGGAGTTATCTTCACCGGTGGTCCAGATGTATTACCTAAGTATTATGGCGAAGAACCAATTGCCCAAATTGGTCGTACATTTGAAACCAGAGATGAATTCGAATTAGTGTTAGTTAAACAAGCAATTAGAATGCACAAACCAATCCTAGCAATTTGCCGTGGATTACAAATCGTAAACGTTGCAATGGGCGGAACTTTATACCAAGACATTGGTGCTCAATTCACCCCACAAAACGGATTACCACAATTGCAACACGAACAAAAAGCAATCGGATACTCACCAGTACACCACATTAGTATTGATGAAGATTCATTGCTAGCCAAGACATTTGGTACGCGTGCGTTCGTTAACTCATTCCACCACGAAGCCGCTAAGGATGTAGCCGAAGGACTTCACGTCGTAGCCCGTGCCGACGATGGTATGATTGAAGGACTAGAAAATGACGACAAGTCAATTCAATGTGTACAATGGCACCCAGAAAACATGTGGGATCAATACGATGAAGAAAACCAACTATTCGTTGACTTCTTCAACCGTGTTCACCACTTCTAGACAAAATAAAAAAGTCGACCTAAGCAGGTCGGCTTTTTTTATTTGTTGGTAACTTTGATCGCACGTAGGAAGAAGAAACGTTCGAATCTTCTGTGCATGTATTCAACTTTTAGTCCTCTGTTTTCGAACTCGTTAGCATATTTCTTTGTCATACGAGGAGTGTTTACCATAAAGATAGTTCCCTTATCAGCAATTACTCGGGCGATTTCAAAAGCAATATCAGTGTAAACTGACTTCTTAGGAGTACTCAATTGGTTACCATTTGCAGAGATAGCAGTGATAACGTCGAATTCCTTGTCATCGAATGGTAGGTTTTCGATATCTGCAGTGGTAATTTCAATACGGTCTTTAACGTTTTCTAAGTATGCATTTTTTTCAAGGCGTTTAATGGTGTATTGATACTTATCTTCGACACCATAAACTTTGTTTAGCTTAGTATCACGGGCTAGCTTGATTAAAGCGTAACCAGTTCCTGTACCTAAATCTAATCCCTTATCCTTACCTTCGAACTTGTTTTCATCAACGAATTGACGAACAAAGTTCTTCTTAAAGGTAACACTTCTAAATAGTGCCCAAATCGCAATTAAAATTAGGATTAAAACGTACATGTAAAATCTTTTTTTGTGGTCTAAAGCAATTGATCCTAAAAGACATAATGCACCAATAATTGCAGTAGCAATAATGTATGGTTCATCAGTCTTATATCTGTACCAATGTTTTACCCAACCGGTAAATTTTTTCATTATTATGTATCCTTTCTAAAAAACACTCTGAATATATAATAACAAATATAATCCAAATTACTTAAAAAATAAATTGATTTTTCAAATTAAATCGTAGAATTAAGAATTCTTTAGAGCATTTAAACTAATATTGAGCATTTCAGTAAAGCTGGATTCCGACCTCACTTCAGGACTCTTAAACCAACCGGTTCCGACGTTTAAAATGTCACCGACCACCAAGCTTCTGATTAGTCGACTGGCCTTTAGTAACTTATCTGATTCAATGTAACTTTCAAGCATGCGATCAATCAATATTTTCAACTCTTTAAAGGCATCTGTAACAATCTTATATTGATTAGTACGGTGATGTGAAATCACAAATTGAGCCAAGTTGATGTGTCTTACTCCCATCTTTCTAAACGTTAGTGCTAGTGCGATGACGCCATCATGACCACTCTTGCCAAACGTCTTTTCTTGGGCAATTGTAGAAGCTGATGAAATGACGGTCCCAACAATCGCGTACTCTAATTCCTTTTGGTTCTTAAAATAGTTATATAACGATTGAGAAGTAATCTTCATCTTCCTAGAAATGGTGGAAAACGTGATTTTATCTCCTCTTTCAATCATGATGATTGCGGTCTTGATAATGTCTTTTTTTGAAATCGTTGCTGTTCTCACATCGATGCCCCCAAGCATATAAATTGATAATTACATATTGAATGCTATAATTACATATTGTAATTAATGAATGATAAAAAAGCAAATAACGTAAATTAGAGAGGATTATTATTATGTCTAGCATTATCTTTTTAGTCGTCTTCGGGGTCGTTGTTGGAATGCTAACTATCCTATTAGGTGGTGGTGGCGGTGCCATCTATCTAGGAATTCTAACTGGTGTCATCGGTCTAAACGCAGCCAACGCAGCATCTACATCCTTGGTAACTAGTTTGCCACCATTAATCATCGGAGCAATTAGTTACTACAGACAAGGAAAAATTGATGTCAAAATCGGAAACCAAATGCTAATTGCCGCACTACCATCAGTAGTCGTTGGTTCCATCTTATCTCACTTCATCCCTGATTCTTTCTATAAATGGATTATCGGTTTAATCATGATTATCCTAGGTGTTAACATGCTAAAAAAGGCCAAAACGGTTTCTGAAGCAGCCATCGATAATAACGGAAATGACCGAATAAAAGCATCACTATACGGATGTTTAGCCGGTCTAATGGTCGGAGTTGCCGGAATGAGTGGTGGCGCGGTTATCACCGCCGGACTATTCATCCTAGGGCTTGAAACCTTCAACGCAACTGCCACATCAACATACGTATTGGCATTCATGTCCACCGTTGGTATGTTATTCCATTTAGCAGGTGGATCAATCGACTGGCATGCCGGTTTGCCACTAACCGCCGGAGCAATCGTCGGTGCAATTGTCGCCCCAATGCTAGCAAGTGGTCTTGCCAAGAGATCAATCAGTAAGTACCTAAAACCATTTATCGGAATCATGTTAGTCCTACTTGGCATTAAATCTTTACTATAAAATAAAAAGACCTGACGTTTGTCAGGTCTTTTTTGATTGTTACTTAATTGCTTTTAGTTCTTGTTGAGTTAACCACTTGTGGTTCTTCATAACCATCTTAGTCTTAGTATCCTTGAAAGTTACTACGTAAGCAGGTCCTTTATGAACCTTAACAATCTTACCCTTCGCACCCTTCATATCGTACATGTGATCAGCTAAAACAGTAACCTTCTTACCAGCTTTTAGGGCACCCTTTGCTTTTAGTTCGCTAGATACTACCCACTTGTGATTCTTAACCATCTTGCCACCGTTTGTTGGCATAAAGTCAATTTCATATAGGTCGGTCTTGTATACACCGGCAACAGTTGCCTTAGCGTTGTACATACCTTCCATGTGCTTAGCCTTTAGTGTTACCTTTTGGCCAACATGGAATTTAGCATGAGTAGCTTTCTTCAAGCCTTTTGGTAGTTTAGAGTTCATGTTCATTTCTAAACCATCCATCATCATGCCACTCATCATTGAGTGTTTCATGTTCATCTTATTTGAAGATTTTTTAGTCATCTTCATAGTTGATTTCTTGACAGTAGTCTTCTTTGCCGACTTCTTAGCCATCTTCATTGATGATTTCTTGGTAGATTTCTTGGTAGACTTCTTAGTAGTCTTCTTTTCCATCTTCATTGATGACATGTCGTGCATGTGACCCATTGAGTCAGCACTTACAGCCACTCCTGATAGTAGTGAAAGTGATAAAGCAGCAACTGAAAGTGAAGTCATAATGTTTCTTTTCTTCATTATTTGGCACCCCTTATAAAATATGTTTTACATTAAATAATCTTGCTTGATAAGAATATATCAAATCGACTTGTCTTTGTCTACAAATGTAACCCGAAATAATTAAAAAGATTACAATCTTCTGAAAATGTAGAAAAACATCTAATTATAAGTTAAGATAGTCATAATATTTATTTTGAAAGAAGGATTCATACATGAAGTTTCAAAAATGCATCATGACCGCTTTAGCCGGTGCTGTCCTAATCGCCACACCAGCTGTTGCTGCCAACGCTAGCTCACTACCAAGCAAATCTTCCAGATACTGGAACCAAGCACGTGTCGTTACCACTACTAAGAAAATTGTGGCAACTGAACACAAGGTAGTTAAGAAGAATATCTCTAAGAAAGTTCTAAAAAAGGTTAATATCAAAAAAGGAGCCAAAATCTCTGTCACTCACGTGAAAGGAAACACTTGGAAGATTACCGGTGTTAAGACGCCTAAGAACACTGTTTTAACAACTAGACAATCCAAGACTACTTGGATGAAACGAGTTGCTAAAAAGACTACAGCTAAGAAAGCTACCAAGGGAACTGTTAACACTAACAAGAACGTTCCTCTATACGCGGTTACCAAGAAGACCACTGTTTACGGATACGCTGTTAAGAACAACACCATCCAATCCAAGAAAATTATCAAAAAGAGCACCATCGCTAAAAACCAAGTTATTCTAGTCAGAAAATTAAATAATGGCCAATGGATGCTCATTGGTGGAAGCGTTCCTGAAATCAAGAACGGTGTCTGGATTACTAAGACCACTAAATCAAACTGGATTAAGAGTATTCCAGTTTACACTACCAGCAAGAAGACTGTTCCTAGTAATGATTTAAGCACTAAGGAAGCTCAAAACGCTTACTATGCATTGAACGCACCAATCAGTACTGGTAAGACAGTTCTTAACTTCGGCGATCCTGTTAAGGCAATGAAGGTCGACGATTCAAACGACATTCTTGTAGTCGATGGTAAGAACTACAAGGTTACAGTAAACAACAACCAACATTACGCCATTGCATCAAACACATTGGTATTGAAACTAGCTAATGGAATTACTGGACTACAATCTATATATAATCCTGGTGACAGTCGTGTAATTCTTCCAAAGACTTATACGCCATCAAACGGTGATCAATGGTACCAATACAACCAAAAAGATGGTAGCTACAATGTTTATGTTTATGCTAGTTCATTAAACGGATGGTTATTCCGCCAAAAATTGACACAAAAACAAACTACTTCAAACACAACTAACACAAACCAATCAACTGGTACTACCAACACTAATACCACTACTACTAAGTAACAAAAAAGGACTGACAACATGTCAGTCCTTTTTATTTTTATTCAGCTTCTCCGATGGCACCGGCAATGTCATCATTTGAGAAATCGTGTTTCATAAAGTCATCATTTGAGGATGGTAGTTTTTGAACTAATTCATCAAGTTTTTGAACCTTAATATCACCAGAGACCATTTCAAAATCTAGTAAATGGCCCCCTACTGATTTATCGTCAGCTAAGAAGTGAAGGTGAAATCCACCAACAGCTGCACCATTGAAGAGTTGTGGCGAGAAGTATCCAATCACAGTTCCTTCAACGTCTTCAGCTTCGAATTCGTTTTGTTTGTGAGCACATTCAACAAGTGTTGGGTATGGTTTGTCTTGCTTATGAACTGATCTAGTCTTTACAGACTTGAAAGTTCCGTGCGCCCTAACTGAATAAAAAACGTTGTTCCAGTCTAGCTTAGAAGATACCTTTTCTTCTAAATCTTCCATCTTTACTAATGCGTGAACATTAGCTAGATGTTCAAAGCTAGCAAAATGAACGTCACTGAATGGGACCATAAAGTCATCGTCTAATTCGTTGACCTTACCGTCACCATCGATTTGATAAGCAACACCGTTTAAGATAACTAATTCACCATCTAAACCGTCACCAGTACCTATACCAGTGTCACCGTGTTTTAATAGTTCTTTTAGTGGTAGAGTTCCTTCGAATAATCCGGGAACTAACATTGCTAATGTACCGTATTGGTACAAGGTATTAGCATTATTCATTACTTTTCATCTCCTAATTAATTTATTCAAGTTTATCACAACCGCTTAAAAATGGATAAAAAAATAACCGATACCTACGACAGTATCGGTTATTGATGGAAAAATTAAAATCACCCAGTGCCTTGAATAATTTTAATTTACGATCAGCTTATTTATGGAATATCGATTCACGTAAGAACTGGTTTGCTCTTTGTTTACTAATTATATTCAGGGAAGAATTCATAATCGTTTTTCTGGAGTGAGCATACCATGAAAGTGCATAATAATATTTATATGAACACATGCAAACGTAATAAATGTTTTAACTTTATTTATCTACTTATGGACGAGAGAATTAATTTATAAACTCGGGGAAATTCATAAATTAACGGATTTTGTCTATCACCTACCAGCGCGACTTGATAAGAAACAGAACTAGAGATAGTTTTATAAGAAAGTGTATGAATAAAGTTCTCAAAGAAAGTTAGACTAAGGTTACACGATTTCATGATAGTAATTTGTTGTGGTTCCTAGTGAGTCGATGCACCACCAAAATTTATTATTATTGGTGTTATGTTATGCTACAATTCCACGATTTTTAAGCAATTCTGAAGGTGCATAAATCACTTGTTAGACAAATTCAGGGGCATCTAAATCAAGCAATCATATTCTAATAAATAAACATCTAGAGTTTAATCGCAAAGATTAAACAAAGGGAAGAATAACAATCTTAACAGTTGCAATAACGATTAAGCTGTTATCCAACTCTTCGAAGACAATAATATAATTTTGGTAAAACACTGTCAAAACGGCAATCTCTAGACTTTTATCAAATTATTTTTTGCTAAATCCGCTATAAAATGGGGTTTTTGTTTTTTAATTAGACGCTCAGTATATTTGACATGCTTAAAACTTAACCAAAAATAAAAAAGAGAAGAAAATCTTAACATTTTCCTCTCTTTTCTTTTTTAATGATTAAAATACGGCCTTGTATAGGATTGCAGCAAGGGTAGCTCCTATGATTGGCGCTACGATTGGCACCCAACTGTACTTCCAGTGTGAGTCACCCTTGTTCTTAAATGGACAAAAGGCGTGCACAATTCTTGGCATGATATCTCTGGCTGGGTTCAATGCTGGTCCGGTTGGTCCACCGAATGAAACAACCAAACACATTACTAGAAAACCTAGCGCAATAAAATCAGCACGTGGATCTAGTTTGTCAGCAGTCATTGCCAAAGCACCTAATACTAATAGGAAGGTTCCGATTAATTCGTTAATAAATCCATTTAGGTAACTGTGAGCTGAGTCAATGGTTGCAAAAGTTCCTAAAACACATTCACAGTTAGTGGTCTTGTCATAATATGGCTTGTAAGTAAGTACCACCGCAATTTGACCAACTGTTGCCCCTAACAATTGAGCAACAATATATGGTAGTACTTCATGCCATGGGAATTGGTTTGTAAAAGCCAAAGCAAGTGTCATTGCTGGATTAATTTGGGCTCCGGAAATTGTCGCAAACATCATTGCGGGAATCATAACCCCGATTCCGTATCCAAAACCAATTAATACCCATCCACCATGGAAGCCTTTAGTTCCCTTTAATTCAACATTGGCAACCGATCCGTTACCCAATGCGACCATGATGGCTGTTCCAATAAATTCAGCGATGCATCTAGTTAATAGCGTGTAATGATCCAAAATTTTCTTCCCCTTTAATATAAACTACACAGTATTTACTCCATCATCTTTATCTTGCTCAAGTTCTTCCATCCGTTTGATAAACGGCAACGCTTCTACAAACCAACCTGGTGGCATAAAAAAAGAGTTGTAAAATCTGAATCGACTTTATAACTCTCGCCATAATTTCTTTTCCAAATTCATATGTAGTAATTTGTTGATAGTATGTTAAACCATAACAGTATATCGATAATCTTGTTGAAACGAGCTTTTTAGACATCGTGTATAACTTTTTGATTATTGTTATTTCCTTAAGATTTTGAATAATCAAGTCAACTTTTTGCTAACAGCTCAGCAAAAATAATTATATGACCCACACGGACGTTTTTCAATAACTAATAAAGATTATTTAACCACTTTTTATAAACATTTAATAGTTACTTATAATTCAACGATTTTAAGTTAAGTTTATCTTATAAAAAGTACCATTTTTATAAAAACTTTTTATATCAATCTTAATTAAAATATATTTTAAACTTTTTTGTATAAACTTAATTAAATTTGCAAAAACTTAAGTATTTATCTCGCTAGATAAGATTATAATTATAAGCATGGCAAAGATTTAATGTAATTCACATTACTCAGCCCTGAATAGTAAAAATTTATAAGGGGGATTTAATCATAATGTTTATTAAAAGCAAATCCAAGAAAAGAATCGTAATGTCTTTTCTAAATTTATCGGCTCACCAAGATATTAACACAATTAGTACAAACGACATCATCGAAAACGCAAATATTTCTCGTGGTACTTTTTACAATCACTTCAAGAATAAAATCGACATCGTTAACTTCATCGAAACCAGTATCAGCCATTCTTTAGATGAACAATTCGTTAACGTTGATAAAAACTATGATAACTTTTTCTATATTCTAAGCGAAAAGGTATTCCCAATCGTCTACGATGATCGTGAATACATCAAGGTTCTATACGAATTCTATGAACCACAACTATTCGCATTTTTAAGCAGTCATTATTCAAAATTCCTAGTTCCATACTTCGAGAACTACGATGAAAAGAAATATGGCATCCCTAAGTACTATGTGTTAACTTTCTTCTTCAGAGTCATTTTAGACGCGATAATGTCATGGATTTCACAACCAATTCCATTGTCAGTTGAAGAATTTAAGAAGGTATTCTACCGTCTAATCAACACTTCAATGACTGAAATTTGTGGAATTGTCATCAGAAGATAAAAAAGAAGCCCAAAAGGCTTCTTTTTTTACATATTATTTTACGAACTTAACGATTTCAGCATTGAATGCATCTAAATCGTCAGGAGTTCTACTTGTGACTAGTTTGTGTTTTTCATCTACTACAACTGGTTCGTCATGAACTTCAGCACCGGCATAGAATAGGTCATATCTGATTGTTGTGTATGCCGTCAACTTCAATTCACTGGCTAAACCAGTTTGAATAAAGAATTGAGGACCGTGACAAATAGCAAACACTGGCTTATTAGCCAATAGAAAACGTTTTACAAAATCATTGAAACGATCATCTGCTCTCAATGCATCTGGAGAGCCTCCTCCGGGTAATAGCAATGCATCGTAATCATCGAAGTTGGCGTCGTCGATACCTAAATCAACCTTTTGTGTATCACCATGTTCACCGGTAATTGTGTTTCCGGCCATGTCTTCGATAATTTCCACTTCATGACCCGCATCCTTTAATGCCTTCATAGGTGAAGTTAATTCAGAATCTTCGTATCCGCTGGTAACAATTGCAGCAATCTTACTCATAGATACAACCTCCTTTTTCTTTCTTCACAGTCCATGGTATTAGGGAAAAGCACTGATTACAAGTTTTTAGTTTGTAAAAATTCATGATTAAATTATGAATAAATAATTTAAATTATTGATATTTAGCCACTAGTTTGATTAAAATACTAATAGAACATATTGAGGAGATATAGTATGAATAAATTTTTTAAGATTTTCCTAGCGCTTTTTACCTGCCTACTAGTATTAAGTGCTTGTGGTAAGAAGAAGGATGAAGATACCAACCAAACAATTTCTGGTCCAAAGCCTTCCCTATCAGATGCTTTGAACACATCAGGCATCTCATTGGAAAAATACCAACAAATCAAATACACCGATCAACAATTACACGGTGGTTCAAGTTACAAGAAGGTTGTCAGTCTACTAGGAAATCCATCTAAAACTACTGACACTACCCTTACCAACAATGCTAAAGCAAAGCAATACACTTGGCAAATGGGTGGCAATGCACAACTACAATACATATTTGTAATTGTTTACAAGGACAAGGTTTTAAGCAAGGGTTACCAGCAAAATACCGCTGCTAAAATCATCAAGAAGGCTAAGATTGAAAAGATTTCTAAGAACACTTCATTCTCAGATGTTCAAGCAACTTTAGGTTCGCCACTTTCACAACAAGAAGCTGATGGAATGTCATTTATGACCTACCAATATGACAATTCACATGCCTACAACCTAACCTTTAAGGATAAAAAGCTTAGCGCAAAGCAATCAGTTAGTCTAAATACTAATAACTAATAAAAAAGAACCGATATTATATCGGTTCTTTTTTACATGATATCAATATATCCTTCATCCCTTAATGAATCTAGTGTTTCCAATAGATCATCGGTACTCATGTTATCTAGTTGTTCTAAGAATTGTTTTTCGTAGGTGTCGATTAAATCATCAAAATAGGACTTAATTGTTTTGGGTTCCAATTGACGATACATTCTCATCTTATCTTCTGGTTTACGAAGGTCGAATTGATAGTATTGTTGGAATTTTTGAACGTACCATGCCCCTTTAATCTTCGCACGATATGTCATAATTCTTTCGTCTGTCCAATACATATAATCACCTCATTTTATTCGCTGTAATAGAATAATTATATAACAAATTAAAATTAGATGACAAAATTTTACCAATAAAAAAAGATATCCAAATGGATATCTTTTTATTTTTTACTTTTGACCACGTTCATATGATGCATCAAAGACCTTGAAGTCATGATCATGTAGTTCTTTAGCAGCATCTGCCAACCAGTTAGTGTTTCTTAGCAATGCTCGTCCTTCCATAATCAAATCGGCTTGATTGTTTTGTAAGATGTATTCGGCTAACCCTGGGTTGTCTAACAAACCAACAGTTGAGACATCAATATTTACCGCTTTTTTAAGTTCAGTGGCAAATGGAGTTTGATATCCGTCATGAACTGGGAAGTTAGGTCCCTTTGGTAATAAGCCACCGGTTGAAACATCAATTAGTTGAATGCCAGCTTCTTCTAACCATTTGCCGACTTGTTGCCAATCTTCCATAGTGTTTTGTAGTCCACTATCATCGTAATCGGTTAGTGATAAACGAATCCAGACTGGGCCTGCGAAGTTAGCCTTCACGGCATCGATGACTTCAGAAACAATTCTGAAACGGTTTTCTAGGCTACCACCATATTCGTCATCACGCTTGTTTGAAACGGCTGATAAGAATTGATTCAACAAGTACCCGTGGGCACCATGAATTTCAATCATGTCCACTCCAGCGTCGCTAGCACGTTTGGCAGCTTGACCAAATTTGGCAACGATATTTGCGATATCTTCCTTGCTTAGTTCAACTGGTGTGTTGCTGTCATCGCTAAACGCAATTGCACTTGGGGCAACCGGAACATCTTCATCGGCAGCCTTTCTACCGGCATGGTTCAATTGTAACCCTACCTTTGAGCCTAGGTAGTGAAGTGAGTCGACCAAACGACTGAATTCACCCACTTGTTCGTCATTCCATAATCCAAGGTCGTTGTTACTGATACGACCTCTTGGATCAACGGCTGTGGATTCGGTAATGATCAATCCAACGCCACTAATTGCACGCATTCCATAGTGCGCAAAGTGAAATGGTGTCGTGATTCCATTTTCACGAATCACTTCATAGGTACACATTGGTGACATCACAACTCGATTCTTAAGATCTAGTCCACCAACATTTGCGGGTGCAAGTAATTTTGACATATTCATCTTCCTTTCGCTTACTTAATGTAAGCCATTATACTCGTATAATTATTAAAATAAAAGAAAAAGACACCCTCTCGGATGCCTACTTAGTCAATGCTCTCATCGCATTATTGAAACAGTCAAGTGAACAGTTAATTTCACCTTTGATGATTCTAAACTTACGATTAACATATTCTTGTGTTATTTCACGTTCATCTGTTTCATTTAAATATTCCACTAAATGGTCAATATCTCGGATGACATTACTGTCACGGTTGGTACCATCTAGTGCGTTTATGATGTGTGAACGCGTTCTCTTTAATGTTAGTAAATTGTTGTCAATTTCTTCTCTAGTCATCGCAATCCACCTCCAAATATTATCCTATTAATTATAATGATGTTTCATCAATTAACAAATATTTAGTTCTTGTCGGTTTCAATTGACTTGATATTCTTACGAACTAGGAATAAGTTAATTCCGGCTAAAATGGTGGTAGCGATGAATACTCCACGGTAGCCACCGATTAATACGACCGCTGAACCAATCATTGGTCCAGTCACGTTTCCTGCTGCTTGGAAGCTTTGGTTCCAACTAAAGACCTGACTGATTCGGTCATGTGGACTGTACTTAGCTAGGATTGCCTGAACCGTTGGCAACAATGCCGCATCGGAAATCCCAATCAGAAAACGCAAGGTCCCTAATTGCCAGACGTTTTGCACGAATGTTGTTAGGAAAAAGACTCCCATTGAAAATATTAGCCCAAATTTCAATATTTGATGCGAACCAATCTTATCACCCAAACGGCCAAAGAATGGAGCGACTGATATCATCGCCACCCCGTTGATGGCTTGGATAATTCCAGCAGTCAACGCAATGTTAGTCGATGTAGGATCTAATTGTTTAACGTACAAACTCAAGATTGGTGAAATTGAGTTGTTAGTTGCTTGAATAAATAAGGTGGTTAAAAACATTCCAAATAAGATTTGCTTAGTTGGAATTCCAGATAAGAAATGGGGTTGTTTTTCCCCTTTTTCATGTGGAACTGGTTTAAAGTTTTCATGAACGAAAAAGATACTTAGGATAAATGCTACCAACATTGCTAGACCGGTAATCAAGAATGTATAACGGTAGCCAAATGTATCGGCGATTAATCCCCCAATCATTGGTCCGATTAGTGTTCCAGATACGTTTCCTGTCGCTAGTTTTCCAGAAGCATGTCCCACATGACTCTTTGGCGTTTCAGCAGCCACCAAGGCGTTGGCGTTACTGATGAATCCAGAAAAGACCCCTTGTAAAAGACGAAGGACAATTAATTGCCATGCGCTAGTTACCAGACTCATTGCACCAATTACGACGGCCATCCCCAAGGATGCTCTAAGTAACATTGGCTTTCGACCATACTTATCAGCTAAGATTCCCCACAATGGTGAAACAATCATCTTCACAAGAAATGGCGCTGCAAATGCCATCCCACTGTAAATTGATGTTTGCGTGGCGTTGTAATCGCCCAGTTGACCTATAAATAATGCAATGAATGGACTGATACTACTAAATCCGATTCCAGCTACGAATGTCCCAAACCATAAAACGTTTAGGTTTTGTTTCCAGTTTATCGCTCGATCACCCAAGGGTGAACTCATCTCCTTATTTTTTTGAATTCTTTGACACATAATTAAGCATTATAACACTTAAGCAAAGTTTCTGTAATTATTAAGTAATTTTTAAGATTACAACTATATATTTGAGGTAAATACCAATTGTGATAATATTATTTAAACAAAACTTTCAATAAGGAGTGAAATACCATGCAACAAACTCAAAGTTTCTTTATGCTTTTCTCATACGGTGTATTTTTATTTGGTGCCATTTGTATGGGAATTGGCTGGTTCTTTTTCAAGCTTCGCGCGATGTCCAATCAACCTGCTTGGGACGGAATTGGTGGAAAATTAATTAAATTTGGTTTATTCATTGTTGTAATCGGGGTAATCCTAGTTGGATTAGCTGTATATTTATTAGGAAGTAGATAGGTGAAATAATATGAAAAAAACAATTAAAATGATTGCCGCTGCTGCTTTAATCGGTTCTGTGATTGCTTCTTCAGCACCAGCTGTGACTACTCATGCAAGTTCCACTAAAAAGGAATCTTCATTAATTAAAAAATTTAAACAACAAACCACTGATGATGCTATTATCGCAACTACCAAATCAATCAGTAAATTAACTACTGCTGACTTAAATAACTTTATTCCTACTCAAGCGATGAAGGTTCACGGTAACCAAGTTACCGATCCTGGTTCTGACGCTAATTTCGTAACTAAAATTAACTACAAAGCTAAGAAGAACCCTAAAAACGTAATTAAGTTACCTAAAGGATACACTAACGCAGCTTTGAAAAAAGCAGCTAGTGAAAAATCAATCGGTAACTACAAGGTTCAAGTAGCAATGGGTAAGATTGGTCTAAAGGGTCTAGCAATGAACTCCTTTACACCAAGTAAGAAAGATCTAAGCCGAAACGTTAACCTAAACAAGATGACTTACAGTCAAAGAAAAGAACTTACTAAATTTGCCCTAAGCATCTTAAACCCAGCCATCAAACAAGCTAAGGGAATTCAATACAAGTCTTCTAAGAACACCATTGCTGTTGCTCAAACATTTGCCAATGTTTACAGCAAAGATAACTGGAACAACACCGGTAAAAAGACTGGTCATGACTTGAGAACTAAGGCAGTTGCTTCTAAGAAATACAAAATTTCAGACGTTGCTGAAGAAAACTACAGTGATAACCCATCATTTGCCTTAACTAGCACTAAGATTAAAAAGCGTGTTGTGACTATGGCAGCTTTAAAGCATGCCGTTTACAACTCAATTGCTCTTCAATTATTTGAAGACGGTCCATCATATTGGGGACACGCCACTGCTTTAATGAACTTAGACATCCACAAGAAATACCAACCAAACTACTTTGCAGTAGCATTTGATAAATTTGGTGGTATTCACTTCGTAATGGTTCCACATAACAAATTAGTTAATAAGAAATATGTTCCCGGAGCACTTGTATAGTGTAAAATGGAGATAAACAAAAGCTCACAATGATTTGTGAGCTTTTTTATCCTAACAGATTAAGGATGATATATATGTACTTTATACCTTTAACATTAATAATTTGTATTGGCCTTTTATGTTGGTCTTTTCATAAAAATAAGGCATCATTTTGGAACGGATTCCTATTCTTACTATCTGTTTTTGCATTGACAGGAAACGTGATGTTTTTCTCACTAATCAGTAGTATCAGTATTTTACACGTCGTTTTCTTAGTCCTTGCATTGGCAATCATGATTATCCTAACTTTAATTTACGCCTTACACGCAGTTTTATTAATTTGGAATGGAATTATTGTGTGGAGACGAGAAAGTCATTCATTAGCTAACTTATTAACACTAATTATCGGTGTTTTCTTGTTAATTTACCCGCTTTTGAGTTTCCTATTCTTGCGCAAACTGATTCCAAAGCCATATAACCTAATGATTGAACATTTCACCGAAATGAGTTCATTCTACATGATCAGTATCTTCTTGATTTTCTCCCTTTCAGTCTGGATTTGTAACTTCTATCGTCCCAAACCAGATAAGGACTTCATCATTGTATTAGGGGCCGGTTTGCTAAACGGAAATGAGGTCTCACCACTTCTTGCATCTCGAATTGACCGCGCCATTGATTTCTATCAAAGCCAAATCAGTGTTTCTGACAAGCATCCCCTAATCATCTGTTCTGGTGGTCAAGGTGGCGACGAAAAGATTCCAGAAGGTGTTGCCATGAGAGACTACGTGATACAAAGGGGAATAAATCCAGATGATGTCGTCGCAGAAGATAAGTCGGTCAACACAATCCAAAACTTCGCTTTTTCCAAGAAGATTGTCGATAGATACAAACTGGATCCAAATAACGGTATTTTTGTTTCGAACAACTACCACATTTACCGTGCCACAGCTTACGCTAAGAATGCCGGTATGAAAATCAGCGGTATTGGTTCCAAGACCAGTGGATTTTTTCTACCAAACGCGATTATCCGAGAATTTATCGCTATTTTAATGAAACACAAATTGGCTAACCTATTAATCATTTTATTGTTTATTGTAATTTCGGTAGTCGAAAAACTATAATAAAAAGCATCGGTTTTTCCGATGCTTTTTATTATTTAGGCCACGTAAGCCACGATACAGGCGAGCAGGACGATTCCCACGACGACCATTGCGGCTACCAATAGTTTATCTTGTTTCATATTTCTACCTCTTTTTGTAACCTTAGTTTAACATTTATTCGTTATTATTACTGCTATACTAATATCAACAAAGAAGGTGTAACAATGAAAAAATTCTTAATGTTATTAACCATTTTCTCTACCCTGGCAATATCGACAAATGGTTATGAAGCTTTCGCTAAGGCTAAAAATACCAAACCATATATCTACAGTGTGTCCGACGAGAATAATCATGGTGTCGGGGTCATCAATTCAAAGCACTATGAATATTTATACACTGACTTAACGTTTACTAAGCATGCAAAACGATTATACAAACTACAAGATCAGCCAGTGACCGTTGGTACCAGTTACCACGTGCAAAAATACAAACACGGCAAGAAATTCCAAGCAATCTACCAAGCCCTATACCAAAATCATCAACTAATCGGCTACGCTTGGCATGGTGCCATTCAATTGAATAAGACCGCATCATTTAACCATCAAATGGCGGTTAATACAATCGGGGTCATTAATATCGCTAGAAGTTACAATGGACTAGCCCCACTTCAATTAGACTTTGATTTGGAAAAAGACGCCAACAACAAGATTACTTCAATTGAAAACTCTCCGGTGCCAGCTAACTCCGATAGCGTTTCATACTGGCAATTCAGTGATGAAAACAATTATCGTGGAACCTCACTAAGTTGGATTCTTTACTCTGACATTTCAAATAGTTCCGATGCAAACTACACCAAGTTATTAACCGATGGAAATATCTCAAAGATTGGTGTTTCTGCCAAGAATACCACCATTTTAAATGGTCAAACCAACCAATCAAATAACTACTATGTCGTTATCGAGACAAAATAAAAAACGTTGCTAATATGCAACGTTTTTTATTTTTGAATGTCTTCTAGATAGCTATTGGTTAACTTCTTCATCGTATCTTCCCAATTGTAGTTAGTACTATTACAAATGGCGTTGATAAAGTTCAACTGTTCAGCTTCAATCTGTTCGATTAATTTTCGTCCATCATCTGTTAAATACACGACTTTTTTTCTCTTATCAGATTTGGCTGGTCCGGTATATACGAGGTTACGTTCTCTTAAATCGCGGCACGCCACGTTTAACGCCTGTTTGGAAATATCTAAGATTTGAAGTAATTGTTTGATGGTAATCTCATCAATTGTATCAATTGAGAATAACATTTTTTGTTGATTTGAAGTTAGATTATACTTTGATAAATCGACAATTCGATTGATTTCTTGGTACGCAAAGTAAAAGACCATTAATTTCTTTTTATCGATCATTTTATTCTCCTTTAGGTCAATTAAGTTGACCTTATATAGAATAGTGCTATTATTATAGAAAGGTCAATTAGATTGACCTATAATATTATTTACTATTCTAGAGTATCAGAATTCATTCAATCTGTCAGAATTATTTATCATATTTGAGGTGACATTATGGATAAACCCACTACCGGATCAAAAGCTTTGATTCAAAGCATGATCAATCAAAACATCAAATACGTCTTCGGTATTCCCGGCGCCAAAGTCGATCAACTATTCGAAGACCTACAAGATTTCGATGACGAAAGAACGCCTAAACTAATCATTACTCGCCATGAACAAAATGCCGCGTTTATTGCTGGTGCCATCGGTCGTTTAACAGGCGAACCTGGCGTTGTTGCCGTTACTTCCGGACCAGGAGTTTCCAACCTAGCAACCGGATTAATCACCGCTACCTCTGAAGGTGATCCGATTATTGCCATTGGTGGCCAAGTAAAACGAGATGATTTATTGCGCCTTACCCACCAAAGCATTAACTCTGCTGACTTACTAAAGAGCGCTTCCAAGTCTAGCGTAGAAGTCCAAGATGCCAACAACATCTCAGAAACCTTCTCAAACGCCTACATCACCGCTCAATCACCTAAGAAAGGTGCTGCATTCATCTCAGTTCCTCAAGATGTTTTAGGCGACGAAGTATCCCGTCCAGTAATCGATAAACTACCTAAGATTACCAACGGTAGCGTTGATAAAACTCGCATGAAAGAAATCGCTCACTTAATTGAAAACTCCAAACAACCAGTTATCCTAGCAGGTATGCGTGCGTCAACTCCTGAAGTCAGTGCAGCTCTCCACAAATTGCTACATAAGTTCTCCATTCCAGTCGTTGAAACCTACCAAGGTGCTGGTGTGATTTCAAAAGAACTTGTTGATAATTACTACGGTCGTGTCAGTTTGTTTGATAACCAAATCGGTGATACCATCTTGAAAAATAGTGACTTGGTAATTGCCGTTGGTTACGATCCAGTCGAATATGAAGCTAGAAACTGGAACCAATCTCACACCCAAGTAATTAACATCGATACAGTTTCACCTGAAATCACTGCTGAATACCAACCAAGTATCATCGTTAATGCCGACATTGCCGAAAGTATCGATGCATTAACCGAATACATCGATGATTCAATGGAACTTTCCAAGGAAGTTACCGATCATCTTCATAAATTACGTGATCACTTCACCGAAACCATCGAAGAAGTGCACGAAACCACCGAAAATGGTTTGCACCCTATCTCAGTGATTCAATCTCTTCAAAAATTCGTCAGTGAAGATACCATTGTAACTGTCGATATTGGAAGCCACTACATCTGGATGGGCCGTTACTTCAAGACTTATAAGCCACGTCATTTACTATTCAGTAACGGTATGCAAACCCTTGGGGTATCACTTCCATGGGCCATCGGTGCTGCCCTAACTCATCCCAACGAACCGGTTATCTCAATTTCAGGAGATGGTGGATTCCTATTCTCAGGACAAGAATTAGAAACCGCCGTTCGTTTAAACCTCAACATCATTCAATTGATTTGGGTCGATGGATACTACGACATGGTTAAGTTCCAAGAAGTCGCCAAATACGGTCACGATGCCGGAGTTAAATTCGGCTACGTCGACTACGTTAAATACGCAGAAAGTTTTGGGGCTATCGGTATTCGTGCCAACAGCGTTGACGATTTAAACAGTGCTTTAAACCGCGCTAAAGACATCCAAGGCCCCGTGATTATTGAGATCCCAGTTGATTATAAAGACAACATTGAGCTAAAGACTAAACTAATTCCAAACGAATTGAATTAAATCAAAAAAGAGCTAGAAAAATCTAGCTCTTTTTTAGTCTTCTTTGCTTGGTAGAATTGATAAAACAATATCAGATAATATCAATAAAATATCAAGGACTTGTAGATACCATGGTAATTTTTTAACTGTATACACAAGTAATGACGGTATGATAAATGTAATGATAACCCAATATGGGTTTACCCCAATGTCTCTAAAACGTCTTACGTATTGTGAAATATTTGGAACAACCGTGACAATCGAAAAAATTAAATAGATTGTTAGACCAAGTCTGCTATCAATTTTTTCAATCCCAGCAATAATTCCAGTGATAAGTGTTAATCCAAAAAAACTCCACCAAAATTCTGATCTAGTGCTACGGCCTTTAAAATCGAAGTATCGAGTCCAATACATTGAGAATCCTTCAATAAATCTTAGCATCTTATCACATCCAAATTTATTTCTATTTAATGTTACATTCGAAAAATATTGTACCAATAACTCTTTCATTTTTGACACAAAAAAAAAGCGGTTACCCGCCCTTTTTGATGTTTAATTATTTTCTATCTTTGCTTGGCATTACTAAAATAATGAAACCAATGATTGAGATAATTAGAACTAGGGTTTGAACTAGTACGTGCTTTTCGTATAAGTTTGATCCAGTTAATACAGCTGGAACACCGTAGGTAATTAGTAGGAACCATGGAGTTACACCTGCGTCACGGTAACGACGGAAGTATAGTGAAATGGTAGGAATTACTGATGCAATCCAGTATAGGATACATACTGCGATACCAATTAATGCAGCAATACCGAATGACTTGTCGGCATGTCCAGTTACGAATGATGTAGCCACTGCTACACCACCGAATGCTAGTGCAAAGACTGCGTAGATAATGGAGTTAATTAAGAATACCCACCAGAATTCTGATCTGGTACTTACTCCAGTAAAGTTAATGTAGTTTTTCCAAAATTGTTTGTATGCTTTAATCATAATTATATTTCCCCTTTTCATATTCTATGTACATATTAATTAATCGCTTACAAAAAATCAATTTAAGAAATTATTAAGAACGCTTTGAATTATCTAATAATGGTATAATTGAAAGTGCACAAGATATTTAGGGGGATTTTCATATGAACAATGTCGATATTTTAGAACAACAAGTTTTCGCTGCACGTAAGAAATTATCTACCCAAGAACAACTAATGGTAAATGATTACGTCGAAAATAATGCCGTTAGCCCGGTTGCTGCATGGTTACTATGGGTATTTTTAGGACAATTTGGTGCCCACCGTTTCCTATTTAAGAAGCCATATGCTGCTTTAATGTTAACCCTAGAAATTATTGGATGGGTTACAATCTTCTTTATTATCGGTCTTGGTTTTCTAAGTGCCGTATGGATCTGGTGGATTGTCGATGCCTTCTCAATCCAATCATGGATAAAGGAAAGCCGTCTCAAAGCTGCATACAAAGGAATCACTCAAATCACTGGTAAATCAGTTGAAGAATTAAGTGGTATTAACTATGCTTCATTCAATGGTGCCTCATTTGTAAACTACAGCAACCAACCTCAACAACCAGCTCAACCTATCAACAACCAACCAGTAAACAATCAACCATCTTCAGCAAACGTTGAACCACAACAAAGTAGTGATTCATCAAGCGCTCAATCAGTAAATGATACAGATGGTGACTTTACTGATTTCAGTAAACCAAAAGAATAACATTTTGAAAGCTTCCAAAAATTTGGGAGCTTTTTTGGTTGCATTATTTTCAACTACCTGTTATCTTATATGTAACATGTTAATTATAAAGTAACAACTAGAAAGGTTGATGAAAATATGAAATACGCAATTAGCGCTGTTACCGGTAATTTCGGTAAAGAAGCAATCAAAGTTTTAATGAAAAACGTCCACAGAACAGATATCGTCGCATTAGCAAGAAACGTTGAAAAAGCTGAAAAACAACTTCCAGCTGGTCTAGACGTTCGTCCATTCGATTATGGTAACCCTGATCAAATGGCAGAATCACTTGAAGGAATCGGCAAGTTATTATTTGTCTCATCACAACCAAGCCCTGTCCTACCTCGTATGACTCAACACCAAAACGTAATTGACGCTGCTAAGAAAGCCGGCGTTGAATTCATCGTTTACACTAGTTTCCCACACGCTGAAACTGCTGATAACTTCCTATCACATGATCACACAAAAACAGAAGCAGCTATCAAGGAAAGTGGTATTGCTCACGCATTCGTTCGTAACAACTGGTATTTAGAAAACGAAGCCACTGTTCTACAGCCTGCCAGTGAAGGCAAACCATTTGTATACGGTGCCGGCGACGGTCACGTCGGTTGGGCACTAGAAGCAGAATACGCTGAAGGTGCAGTTCGTGTCCTATTAAGCAAGTCACCAAAAGAAATCTACGAATTTGCTGGTGAACGTCGTACCTACTTTGACCTAGCAGAAGCCTTGAAGAAGGCAACTGGCAAGGACTTCCCCGTTATCTCAGCATCTGCTGAAGACTACAAGAACGGTCTAAAGGAAGCTGGATTAGATGATGCCACTGTTGGAATCGTTTCAGACATTCAAGCTTTAATTGCTGATGGTCAATTGGATGAAGAAACAAATGACTTAACTGCCGTAATTAGTCATTCACTTACTCCAATCGAAGACGCCATCAAGAAGGTTATCAAATAATGAAGTATTCACACCGTTTGAGTGATGCTGTTCATATTTTGACCTACATTGGTGCCGCCGAAATCGTCGAAGATGATCTATCGAGCCGTGCAATTGCCGGAAGTATCAATTCCAATCCCAGCCTTGTTCGTCGTTTAATGTCGTCACTCAAAAATGCTGGCTTAATCACGAGCGAACCCGGCCGTGCTGCAGTGTCATTAAGCAAACCAACTGATGAAATCACCCTTCTCGATATCTACAAGGCGATCGAAGAACCCGACTTGTTCCACGTTGATGAAGAAACTAATCAACAATGTCCAATCGGGGCCAACATTCAATCCGCTTTGCATAAGGCATACAATGAAGTGCAACAACAAGCCGAAGTCGAAATGAGCAAAATCACCCTCGCAGATATCGTCAAAGATGTCGTTGACGGCAATAAAAAAGCACTATCCTAATGGATAGTGCTTTTTTTATTTATGTACTTGTTTTAATCATCAATCAAATCAAGCACCTTTATCTTACTAGTATTAAGCTAATGCTGCACCAAATAGAACAGTTACAACGAATAAGATGAAGATAATACCAATAAATGAAATGATAGTACCTGCAATAGCAAGACCCTTAGGTTGCTTGAATAAACCAATAATTGAGAAGATGGCACCTAGTAACCATACTACGAAGTCAACAAATGGAATCCATGAAGTAACCAATAAAGCGATTAATGATAGAACGAAACCGGCAGTACCGATACCATTAGTCTTAGCTTGGTTGATGTAAATTGATTGGTTACCACTGTTTGGTTGACCATTTTGTTGTTGAAAATCTGGTTGTTGGTTGTTCGAACCGTTATCCATTATGAAAATCCCCCTAAATATGAATGAAAATAATTACATCTAATCATTTTATAATTATTTCTTAACTTAATAATAACTAAAAATAGACACAAGGTCAATTTTTACTTATATCAAATTCACTTTTTATTTATTTTACATGTAGCCGTGGTTAAAGTTTCTAAGTTTCTTTAGTGTCAACATTGCGATAACAGCGACTAGATACATTAGTGACATGAAGACCATGATTTGAATCAATGAGAACTTCGCCATCAATAATCCCATCAATACGGGTGAGAAACCACCGACTGACTTACCAATTGCCATGATCATGTTGTTGGCTGTGGTTCTAATATTGGTAGGATATAGGCGACTGATGATGGCACCAAAGCCACCGTAGAAACCAGCGGCAAAGAATCCTGCTAGTGCACTAAATACCAATAACATCATTGCACTGTGCGCAATCGCAATTCCATATATGGCAACGGCAGCTGATAGCATGAAGAATGCGAATGCCACCCTAGGGCCAATCTTGTCCATGATGTAACCAAAGCTAATCATTCCCAAACTGATACCAACGATTGTGGCAATCATCCATAGCGATGACTTTGAAATTGAGACATGAAGTTGCTTTTGCATGATGGTTGGTAACCAGATCATTAGGCCGTAGTAACCGGCGTTTTCAACAATCACCATGATGGTGATGACGATGGTTTGCCATGCCAATTGTGGAGTCTTAAATAGTTCGGAGAATGAAACATGTGGAAGCTTGTTGTTCTTCTTTACTTCCGCTTCGTAAACCGGACTTTCCTTTAGATGACGACGAATGAAGTATGCCAAGGCAACTGGAATTAAACCGAATAGGAATAGTGTGTTCCAACCAAACATTGGTAACACGATTGAAGCGATAATCGCAGCCATGATTCCGCCCATTTGACCACCGGCGGCTGAGAAGGAGATAATCTTTCCGACCTTAAAACCTTGGAAGTGTTCAGAAATAAGTGACACCCCTGCTCCGAATTCACCACCAGAACCGACTCCGGCTAAAAATCTTAGTAGGTAGATTTCATAAATGTTATGAGCAAAGAATAGTAATCCTGTCGCAATCGCGAACAAGAAAATTGTATGTGAGAAGATTTTGACACGACCGAATCGGTCAGCCAAAATTCCGAATAACAATCCACCAAATAGTTTTCCTAAATTGGTAATTGTTGAAGTAAGTCCTGCCGCTGCGGGACTGATATGTAAACTCAAAATCATTGATGATAGCGCAAACGATAAGAACATGCTATCCATATTTTCTAGTGCAAAACCAACCGTAGTGGAGGCAAGCGTCTTTTTTTGATCAAAACTAAAGTGCTTTGATTCGTTAATGACATCCATCTATAAGTTCCTCTTTTCGTCTAATCACGAACATTAATTTATTTCATTTTTATAATATACGTATATTATGCTATTACATCGAGAAAATTTCAACATTTTTCTGTTTATCGTCAATATTTACTGATAAAAACACTACTTCCTCTTAATAATGTTCGGGAAACAAAAAAGGATGATTAACTAATTAATCATCCTTTTTGTTTTGTAAGTTATCTTCAATATTTTTCTCACGTTGGGAAGCTTCGATACGGATTAACATTTCCATTTGTAATTGATTCAACTGACTTTGGTGCTTGT
Source organism: Apilactobacillus kunkeei (assembly GCF_001421115.1). Lineage (GTDB taxonomy): Bacteria > Bacillota > Bacilli > Lactobacillales > Lactobacillaceae > Apilactobacillus > Apilactobacillus kunkeei_F. Next base: position 170,338 of record NZ_JXCW01000006.1, read on the forward strand.
TGTACTTAGTTTGTAAATCAACCTTGGCGTGCAATAGCTTCAATTCTTCTTCAGAACGTAAGTTAACGTGGTAGTCGTTTCGACGGTCTAAATCATCTTTTTCACCGGCACGGTTTTGACTCATCATGATGATGGGTGCTTGAATGGCGGAAATACATGAAAGTGCCAAGTTCAAAAGAATGAATGGATATGGATCAAAATGCCAACCAAATAGTTGCATGACGTTAATAATCATCCAACCAATCAAAAAGACGACGAAAGAGATTACGAATCCCCATGATCCACCAACCTTGGCAACCTTATCAGCTAGGCGTTTACCAAATGTGTAATTTTCTTGTAGGGCCTTATCGGCATCGATTACCTTAAAGTCTTCGTTGTTAATTTTTTGGGTTAAACGACGGTCAATCTTGTTAAAAGCCGCCTCGTCTTTGCGCATCGCTTTTTTAATATCAGCATATTGTTGTGCGTAATTTTCCATTGTTTCAACTCCCTAAAATATGTATAAACAAAAGTCTATACTTTATCAATCTAATATACAAAGATAAAAACTTGCAGCAAAAAAGCTATGGCATTCACCATAGCTTCTTGTTTTATCTAAACGCCTTGTCACCGATGTCGGTTCGATAAGCGTAGTCGTTTGAGTTAACGTTATCTTTAATTGCTTGATTAACGTTTGCTTGAGCAGCCTTTAAGTCCTTGTCTGATGAAATCACCATCATGATGCGTCCACCAGAGCTGACTAATTTTTCGTCTTGTTCTTCGACTCCCGCGTAAGCCAATGAGAGTTTCTCATCGCTAAACTGAGGAAGTGTTAAACCGTCTTTATGGTTACCAGGATAGCCCTTAGCAGCTAGGACGTTGCCCAGGAAGTATCGGTCGGTTTGCCAATCAACGGTTTGGTCTTGATGATTCATTAGTTTGACAATCACATCCCCCAAATCACCTTGTAACTGTGGCAAGATGACTTGAGTTTCCGGGTCACCCATTCGAACGTTGAATTCGATGACTTTGACACCGTCTTTAGTCAGGATTAATCCAGCGTATAGAAAACCTTGGAATAAAATGCCTCGTTTGTGCATTTCAGCCAACACGGGTCTAATCACCTTCACTAACCCCTCGTTTAAGACGTCATTACCGAATTGAGGAAGCGGACTGTAAGCCCCCATTCCACCGGTATTGGGACCCTTATCACCGTCATAGATGCGTTTGTGATCTTGCGCTAATGGCATGGTTATGACATCCAAGTCGTTTACCATCACAATCATCGAGAATTCTTGGCCGTCCAGGTATTCTTCAATCAGAATTTCCTGGTTGGCATCACTATCAAAGATTTTAGCCAAAGTTTCCTTGGCCTCTGCTAGATATTTAATGATGAAAACCCCTTTTCCGCCAGCCAAACCATTTAGTTTCACAACGATTGGAAAATCGTGTTCTTCCATGTATGAAAGAGCGTCATCGTGATTGCTAAAGGTAGCATAAGAGGCAGTTGGAACATTAGCTGATTGCATCACTTCTTTGGCAAACTCTTTGGAGCTTTCCAATTGAGCAGCTTCCTTATTAGGGCCAAAGACCTTCAAACCAGCATTCGTAAAACGATCAACGATGCCGTCACTAAGGGGCTTTTCGGGACCAACCACTGTCCAATCAATCTGATTGTCCAAGGCAAACTCGATTAGACCATCGAAATCCAGTTCTTCGATATTGACAGTTTGAACCATGTCAATCATATTCATCATTGGATTCCCAGGTGCTACAAAAACTTCTCGGTTGAAATTCTTTGCTAAACTTTGGGCCATCGCATATTCACGACCACCTGAACCAATCAATAACCATTTTTCCATCTTCATCGTAACCTCACTCTAGTGTTTGAAATGACGGTTGCCACTAAATACAAGGGCAATGCCTAATTCGTCAGCTTTATCAATTGAATCTTGATCACGGATACTTCCACCGGGTTCAACGATTGCTGTGATACCGTGTTTAGCAGCGAATTCCACACAGTCGTCCATTGGGAAGTACGCATCTGAGCCTAATACGGCGTTTGCATAGTCTGACTTAGTTTCAGCCTTCTTGATAGCAATCTTAGTTGAGTCGATACGGTTTGGTTGACCAGAACCAACCCCTAATGTTTGATGGTCGGTGGTAACAACAATCGCATTACTCTTAACGTGTTTAACAGCATTTTGGGCGAACGCTAAAGCCTTCATTTGTTTTTCAGTTGGTTGTTTCTTTGAAACAACCTTGTATTCAGTTGGTTCTTCATGAAGGAGGTCACGTTCTTGAACCAACATTCCACCTAAGACGGAAACTATATCCAACTTGTCTTGGTTAATCTTGTCGAAGTCAACTGTTAGTAAACGGATGTTTTTCTTCTTAGCTAAGACGTCGTAAGCTTCGTCGGTGAATGATGGAGCGATTACGATTTCCAAGAAGATGGCGTGCATCTTTTCGGCGGTTGCTAAGTCAACTTCACGGTTTAAGGCGATGATTCCGCCAAAGATTGAAGTTGAATCTGATTCATAAGCTAGGTTCCAAGCAGTTAGTAGGTCGTCTGCAGTACCAATACCACATGGGTTCATGTGTTTTAATGCCACGACAGTAGCTTGGTCTGGGAATTCTGCAACGATACGAAGTGCGGCGTCAGCATCCCTTACGTTGTTGTATGATAGCTTCTTACCATGTAGTTGTTTGGCATTAGCTAATGAGTATGTTTCAGGAATTGGTTCCTTGTAGTATGCAGCCTTTTGGTGACTGTTTTCACCGTAACGCATTGCTTCTACCTTTTCATATGTGAAAGTTAGCTTTTCAGGGAATTCTTCTTTGGTTAGGTAGTTGGCGATTAATGCGTCGTAAGCTGCAGTATGTCTAAACACCTTCGCTGCCAAACCACTTCTATATTCAGCGTCGATTTCGTTGGCATCGTATCTTTGGATGTAGTCGTCATAGTCTGATACATCGGTAATTACGATCACGTCTTGACTGTTTTTAGCAGCGGCTCTTAGCATTGAAGGACCACCGATATCAATGTTTTCAATTGCATCGGCATATGTAACGTCCGGCTTTTCAATGGTTTCTTTAAATGGATATAGGTTCACGCAGACTAGATCGATTAAACCAATGTTTTGTTCCTTTAGTTGTTGCATGTGTTCTTCATTGTCGCGACGAGCAAGGATTCCAGCGTGGATGCGTGGATGTAGTGTCTTCACACGACCGTCTAACATTTCAGAGAAATTAGTAATTTCTTCAACGGCAATCGCGTCAACACCGTTGTCTAATATTGTCTTTAATGTTCCACCGGTTGAGACAATATCGTAATCACGTTGTTCTAGTTGCTTGGCAAATTCAACAATTCCATTCTTATCTGAGACGCTTAACAATGCTAACTTTTTCAATTTAAATAACTCCCTTTTCAATTAATTGTAAAATCGTGCGTGGGTACAACTGATGTTCAACATCATGAATTCGATTTTCCAAATCCGCTAACGAATCACCTTCTTTTCTAAAGACTTCCTCTTGAGCAATAATCTGACCGGAGTCAATCCCCGAATCCACAAAGTGAATTGTGACTCCCGTCTTATCAACTCCAGCGTTATAGGCATCTAGGATGCCCTGTTTGCCGGGAAAACTCGGCAAGAGCGCTGGATGGATGTTGATGATCTTGTTGGGATAAGCATTTAGTAACGTTTCCCCAACAATTCGCATGTAGCCGGCCAAGATAATGACTTGGACACCTCTTTTCTTGAGTTCTTCTAGAATACGGCCCTCACGAATCGCTCTTTTTTCACCCTTATGCAGTTCCGCAATCAAGACCTCAACGTTCTTTCTTTGAGCTCTTTGCACCACAAACGCATCATGGTGATCACATACCAACAATTTAATATCGATTGGTAAGTCAGCTTCAGCAATCGCGTCGAAGTTAGTTCCTTTTCCCGATGCAAAAATTGCAACGGGGAGTTTATCTGATTTCAACTGCTTGTCGCTCACGTTTTACCACCTCACCAATCTCAAAATATTCTAGGCCATTATCAGAAAGGTAATTGGTCACTGCTTGAACGTATTCTTCTGGAGCGACTAACACCATGCCGATTCCCTGGTTAAACACAAGATCCATATCACTTTGGTCCAAGTTTCCCCAGTCTTGTAGGCACTTGAAGATGTTAGGCACCGTCCATGATGAACGGTCAATCTTGGCGGTTAAATCGTTTGGAATCAATCGTGATAGGTTATCGGCAATTCCACCACCGGTAATGTTGGCAATCGCATGAAGCGCACCGGATTCGACGATGCCCTTAACATAGTGGTAGTACAAACGCGTTGAGGTTAGTAGTTCGTCAATCAATGGTTGTGATAAACCTTGGTATGTTGCGTTCAAATCAAGTTTGGCATCCTTGATAATCTTTCGAACCAACGAGTAACCATTGGAATGAATTCCGGATGATTTCAAACCAATTAGTTTGTCACCCTCCTTAACGTTTTGTGCCCCTAGTAAACGTTTCTTGTCAGCAATTCCAACCGCAAACCCACTTAAGTCGTAATCGTCTCGCTTGTAGATGCCGGGCATTTCGGCCATTTCACCACCAATTAATGAAAGACCGGCTTGCTTACATCCCATCACAACACCTGAAACGATTTCCTTCACTTCTTCTGGAAGTAACTTTCCGATTCCGATGTAGTCTAGAAAGAATAGTGGTTTCGCACCTTGCGCTAGAATGTCGTTGGCACACATTGCGACCAAATCAATACCGATTGTGGTATGACGTTTCGCCTGAATAGCCAACATCAATTTAGTGCCGACACCATCGGTTCCAGAAATTAAAACCGGATTGTCGTATTTTGCAAAATGAGATTGAAGTGAATACATTGCGCCGAATCCACCCAGACCATCAACAACGTTTTGGTCATAGGTAGAAGCGACCATATCTTTGATTGAATTTACCGCTTTTTCTCCGCTTTCAACATCGACACCAGCTTCTTTATATTGGTTAGCCATTCACTTCGTCCTCCTCGTATAGGTGTAATCTCTTTGCTTCCGCATCATATGTTTCTTGGTAGTCATACAAAGGTGTTGGGTACTTACCATCGAAGTATGCTGTACATAGACCGTGGTATTGGTTGTCACAATCTAAATCGATGGCTTCGATTAAACCTTCAACACTTAGGTACTTCAATGAATCTGCTTCGATGATGTCTTTGATTTCTTCAATGCTGTGGTTGGCACCGATTAGTTCACTTGGTTTTTGAATATCAATGCCGTAGAAACATGGATACTTTAAGTCAGGTGAAGCAATTCTGACGTGAACTGATTTAGCACCAGCATCCTTTAGCATTTTGACGATAAAACGACTGGTGGTTCCGCGGACGATTGAGTCATCAACTAGGATGACGTCCTTGTCCTTGATCACTGATTTCACAACGGAAAGTTTCATTGATACCCCACGTTCACGTCGTTCCTGCGTTGGTTCGATAAAAGTTCTGGCAACGTATTGGTTCTTGATTAAGCCCATTTCGTATGGAATGCCACTTTCAATCGCATATCCCATTGCGGCAGATAGTGATGAGTTAGGCACCCCGATTACGACGTCAGCCTTAGTTGGGTTTTCACGGGCAACCAAAGCACCCATGCGTTTTCTAGCTTCATGAACCGAAACACCATGAATAACTGAGTCGGGACGAGCGAAGTAGACGTATTCCATTGAACAGATGGTTAGTTCAGTATCTTCAGTGAAATGGTCAATCTTGATACCGGAGTCATCGACAATGACAACTTCTCCCGGTTGAACATCCCTTACATATTTAGCTTGGACTTGATCCATCGCACAGGTTTCACTACAGATAACCACGGCACCGTCTTTTCTTCTTCCAACAACCAACGGACGTAATCCGTTGGGGTCACATACCGCATACATTGCGTCAGGAGTAAGTAGGACGTAGGCAAACCCACCGTGCATTTGGTTGGCAGCTTCCTTGATACGACCTAGGAAGGTGTCTTGGTTACTGATTTCGATTAAGTCACCGAAGATTTCACTATCTGAATCGGATTGGAAGATGGTTCCAGTCTTTCTAAGCATTTCTTTTAGAGTGTCGGCATTAGTTAGGTTTCCGTTGTGTGATAGTGCGAAATGAGTTTCGGTGTTTTCAAACATAAATGGTTGCACATTGTTGATGGTATGGCTTCCAGCAGTTGCGTAACGAATGTGACCTAGTGCAGCATTCCCATGTAGTCGATCAAAGGCATGCGGGTCATCAAAAATGGCTCCAAGTAAACCTTGTCCGCGATATCGGTTTAGTCGTTTATTAGCATCAATGGCAAGAATTCCAGCACCTTCTTGACCACGATGTTGTAAAGCGTGGAGACCACTGTAAGCGACCTTAGCGGCTGGACCTTCAACGCCCCAGACACCAAAGACACCACATTCATCGTTTAAGCTTTTGACTTCATTTGGCATGATAAACTTTCCTTCCAGATGGTTTTTAGAGCAGTCACGTCATCAACGTATTGACCATCTTGTAGTTGTAAGTTGATTTGTTGGCTGTCGTCAGTTACACCAATCAAATGCGCTTTCTTACCGGCTAGTTTTTCGAAGGCAGCTTGGTCTTCTTTACTAACTGATACGACGTATCTTGATTGAGTTTCTGAGAATAGTTGTGCTTTAGTAATATCGATTTCACCCTTTAAACCAAGGTTGTGTTCGAATAGTGATTCAAGGATTGAAACGATAATTCCACCTTCACTAACATCATGAGCTGATTCGATTAGGTGGTTGTGAATTAAATCTAGTACCAAGCGTTGGTTGCTAAATTCTTCTTCTAGGTCAAAATGGATTTTTCCAGAGATTTGACCTTCTAGGTGTTTTTGAATTTCTGAACCGGCAAAGTCATCATTTGTATCTCCGATAACGTAAACCAATTCACCAGCTTCCTTGATATCTGATCGAGTAATGTATTGGTTATCTTCGATTAGACCAACCATTCCAATCATTGGAGTTGGATAAATCGCCTTGTTGTCAGTTTCGTTGTATAGGGAAACATTTCCGGCGATAACTGGTGTATCGAATTTTTCACAGGCCTTTGAAATTCCTTCAACTGATTGATCCATTTCAAAGTAACTTTCTGAATCGTCAGGGTTACCGAAGTTCAAACAATCGGTAATTCCGATAGGCACGGCACCACTTGCGACGATGTTTCTAGCGGCTTCTGATACGGCAATTTGACCACCTAGCTTTGGATCTAGGTAGATGTAACGACCGTTAGCATCGGTTGTCATGGCAAGTGACTTGTTAGTGCCACGAACACGGATTACCCCTGAGTCACTACCGGGTTGAACAACGGTGTTGGCTTGAACACGGCAGTCGTATTGGCGGTAAACGGACTCTTTAGAAGCGATTGTAGGTTGACCGATGATTGTCTTCACCATGTCGTTAACATCGCTGATAACGGGTGTTTTGGCTTCGTCGACGTTCTTCAAACGGTCAGGTTCAATAACATCGTGTTGGTATTCAGGAACGTCATTAACCAAACTTGAAGTTGGAATGTCACAAACAAGTTCACCGTGTTGGTATAAACGGTATTGTTTGTCGTCATTAACGTGACCAATTACGACAGCGTCTAGATGATGTTTTTCAAACACTTCTAGGACTTCATCTTCGTGGCCAGCCTTAACACATAGCAACATTCTTTCTTGGGATTCTGAAAGCATGATTTCATATGGAGTCATGCCAATTTCTCTTTGTGGAACTAGGTCTAAGTCTAAATCGACCCCACTGTTAGCCTTGTCGGCCATTTCAGCGGATGAGGATACTAGACCAGCGGCACCCATGTCTTGAATTCCGACTAGGATGTCCTTGTGGTTGTGAGTAACTTCTAGACAGGCATCGACAAGTAGTTTTTCCATAAATGGATCACCAACTTGAACGGCTGAACGGTCTGATTCTTCTTCGGTACTGAATTGACTTGATGCGAAAGTCGCACCGTTAATTCCGTCACGTCCGGTCTTAGCACCCACATAGATGATTGAGTTTCCGGCACCGGAGGCACGTCCGGCTTCGATGTCTGCTTGATCCATCAAACCGACACACATAACGTTGACCAATGGGTTTCCGTCGTAGCATGGGTCAAAACTAATTTCACCACCGACTGTTGGCACCCCGATACAGTTACCGTAACCAGCGATTCCGGCAACGACCTTGTCTAATAGGAAACGATTCTTGTCATTAGTTAGTTCACCGAAACGAAGGCTATCGAGTGAAGCCACTGGTTTAGCACCCATTGAGAAGATATCTCTGATGATTCCACCGACACCGGTAGCAGCACCTTCGTATGGTTCAACGTAACTTGGATGGTTGTGACTTTCGGCTTTGAATACGACCGCTTGGCCATCACCGATGTCTAGAACTCCGGCACCTTCACCAGGTCCTTGTAGGACGCGAGAACCGTCTGACCAGAACTTTCTAAGCACTGGCTTTGAGTTCTTGTATGAACAGTGTTCGCTCCACATTCCTGAGTACAAACCAGTTTCGGTGTAGTTAGGTAAGCGGTGCAAAATGTCATTTGAGATTAAGTTATATTCAAAATCAGTTAAACCCCAGTCTTGATAAATCTTTTGATCTTTAATGTCTTGGGGTGTAATTGTCTTTGGCTTTTCCATCTTGTTAGCTCCTAACGTGATTTAATAATGACTTGAATAGTTTCAAGCCGTCGGTTCCACCTAAAATACTTTCAACGGCACGTTCTGGATGAGGCATCATCCCTAAAACATTACCTTGTTCGTTCACGACACCAGCGATGTTGTCGCAACTACCATTAGGGTTGTCTTCGTAAGTGAAGACGATTTGATCGTTAACTTTTAATTGAGCTAAGGTTTCGTCGTCACAGTAGTAGTTACCTTCACCGTGGGCGATTGGAATATCGATGACTTCTGATTCTTCGTATTGGTCGGTAAACATTGTGTCGTTATTTTGGATACGTAGCTTGGACCAATCTGAGATGAATTCCATGCTGGTGTTGTGTTGAAGTGAACCAGGTAATAGGTTAGCTTCTGTTAGGATTTGAAAACCATTGCAGACACCCAATACTGGTTTGCCTTCAGCAGCCATTTCCTTAACTGATTCCATCACCGGAGCAAAACGAGCAACGGCGCCACTTCTTAGGTAATCTCCGTATGAGAAACCACCAGGGATTAAGACACCATCGTATCCGTCTAGGTTGGTAGCATCTGAAGTAACTAGGTCAACGTCTTCATTTAGTGAGTCGCGCACTGCATAATACATATCCATGTCACAGTTGGAGCCGGGAAAACTAATTACTGCAAATTTCATTTCGCCACTTCCTTTAGTTCAAATTCGTATGATTCCATGTTGTGGTTCACCAATAAATCTTTGGCAATGTCGTTAACTACCTTTGATGCTTCATCTTCGCTGTCGGCTTTGATGTTAACTTCAAAGTACTTACCTTGTTTGACTGAGTCGACCTTGTCGTAACCCAAACGTTGCAAGGCGTTCAATACTGCTTCACCTTGAGGATCTAAAATTGATGCTTTGTGATGGACATAAATTTGTGCTAAATACATGTTTTCTTCCTCCCTAAATGGCTGCTCGTAAACGTTTTAGAATTTCTAGGTAACCTGGCATCATGTCGCCGGCTTCTTTTCTAAAGACATCCTTATCTAGTGATTCGTTAGTGTCTTTATCTAATAAACGACATGAATCAGGTGAGATTTCATCAGCTAGGATGATTTCACCGTCTTCGTTAATGCCGAATTCAAGTTTGAAATCGACTAAGGTAACGTTCATCTTGTCGAATAATTCTTTTAGGATTTGGTTCACCTTTAGACCGTCTTCTTCTAATTGAGTCAACTTGTCTGCTTCGATTAAATCCAAACCAATTGCATCAGACTCAGTAACGATTGGATCGTGTAAATCATTGTCTTTATAAAAAAATTCGACAACTGGTTCTTTCAATGTTTGAAGATAATCAGTGCCGAATCTTTTTTGGAAATGTCCGGCCGCAAAGTTTCTAATCACAACTTCCAGCGGAATCATTTCAACTTTTTTATTTAATTGATCTGTTTCGTTAACACGTTCAATAAAGTGCGTAGCAACATCATTTTCGTTTAGGTATGTGAAAATCATACTTGAAATTTCGTTGTTAACCGCACCCTTGTTTGCGATTAATTCATTACGCAAACCATCCCCCGCAGTGGTGTGGTCTGTGTAGTGAACAAGCAATACGCTTGAATCATCGGTGGTGTATAGTTCCTTAGTCTTACCTGATGCAACTAATGTAGTCATTTTAATTCTCCTCATCTAAATAATTTAACGTCTTGCAATAATTGATCGATTGATGAACCGGTCACTGTGATGTGACCCATTTTTCTTTGATGCTTAATTTCAGCCTTACCATAATCATGGAAGTTCCAGTTTGGATGATTCACTAACTCGTTTCGACCGAGCGTTAAATTATCACCCAATAGGTTCACCATAACGGCGTTATCAATTAACTTGATATCTGGTAAGGATAGATTACAAATACTTAAAATATGTGCTTTAAATTGAGAAACATTGCAGGCCTCAACGGTGTAATGGCCCGAATTATGTGGTCTTGGTGCTAGCTCGTTAACCAGTAGTCTGCCATCTTCCATCAAGAAGAATTCGATTCCTAAGACACCTATTAGTTTCATTTCTGAGGCGATGTTTTCAGCAATCTGTTCAGCGTTCTTATGAACGCTATCACTGGTTCTGGCTGGCACGATGCTAGTGTGTAAGATGTGGTCCTTATGAATATTTTCGCTAAGTGGGAAGACAATCACCTTGCCGGAAACATCTCGGTCTACCATTATGGAAACTTCCTGTATAAAAGGTTGCTTTCTTTCGTAGATCCACTCAATGCCGTCTAAGTGTTTAATGGCTTCCTTTAGGTTATCTTCGTTATTAATGTCGAATTGACCGTGGCCATCATAGCCACCCTCAGCGGTTTTTAAAATCGCAGGAGTAGAGATTTGTTGGTACGCCTTTAATAAATCATCGGCGTTATTTACTGGCGCGTAGTCAGTAACCGGTGCTCCAATGCTTTGTAAAAAGCCTTTTTCCTTGTTTCGGTTGCTAGTGATTTCTAGTTCACTAATTGGCTGCGGGATATATGTAGTATCCGAAACCTTTTTAATTGCTTTTTGATCGACGTTTTCAAACTCGTAGGTTAAAACATCTGACTTTTCAGCTAACTGTTTCATGGCCGCTTCATCATCGTAGTCAGCGATAATTTGAAAGTCAGCAACCTGTGCTGCTGGAGCGTCGGGTGTTGGATCTAACACCCCAACCTTGTAGCCCATTTCCTTGGCAACTAGTGCCATCATCTGACCTAGTTGACCACCACCCAAAATTCCGATGGTAGCTGGTGGCAAAATTGGCTTAGTGTAATTGTTCATTACTATCAATTGCCTCCTTTGTTTGTCTTTGACGGAAGCCATCTAGGCTTTGGGCGATTTTGTCATCGCTAATTGCTAGAATCTGAGCTGCTAACAATGCAGCGTTCTTAGCACCAGCGTCGCCAATTGCGACGGTCGCAACTGGTACTCCTGAAGGCATTTGAACGATTGATAGTAGTGAATCGACTCCATTTAAGGTGCTGGTCTTAACCGGAATTCCGATGACCGGTAAGGTTGTGTTTGCCGCTAACATCCCTGGCAAATGTGCTGCACCACCCGCCGCAGCAATAATCACCTTATATTGTTCGTATTTTGCCGAACGACCAAAAGCTTGTAATTCGTTTGGCATCCGATGAGCTGAGATAATTTTAGTGTCATAACTAATACTTAAACTATCTAAAACATCAATAGTCCCCTTTATTTTAGGGGAATCAGAGATAGAACCCATTATAACTGCTACATCCATTTTTACAATCTCCCCTCTAAATGGTTAAATTCATCATAACAATCGATTTAACATTCGTCAACTAGAAAACGAACAATATTTTAATATTATATATTATAGTTCGTAAAAACACAAATAATGGCACAAAAAAGACCAACTTCGCAAAAGTTGGCCATTTTTAACTATTTAAATTCAGGAAATGTCTTATAAATCATTTTGTACATGCGATATTGATCGTAGGCGTTAAATCTGTCGTGCAATGACACGATAATCACACGTTTCTTGTTTGGCAATTGACTAGTACTTACCAGACAGTTACCTGCTAATGGTGTGTATCCAGTCTTTAGACCATCCACGTGTAATGATGCATCGTATCTTAATCCACCTGCTAATAGTTCATTAGCATTCTTTAGGGTTTGACCACTTTGGTGGTAACGATACATCTTGGCATCGTTGACGATTGCTGGATATAGTTTCAATAGATGTGAAGCAATCACAGCCAACGCCTTAGCAGATACGCGGTTGTAGTCATAATGTGATCCATAACGAATGTAGTATGGATATAAGTCGGAGTTTTCCAAACCAGATGAAGAAACGAAACGCGCTTGAGAAGCAATCCCCCACGCCTTAACTTGCCTATTCATCTTCTTGATAAACTTGTTGTTAGTTCCAGATACCCATTGACCTAACGCAATGGTTGCACTATTGGATGATGCAATCAATGAAGCTTTGTATAGGTTTCTAACGGTGTATTTCTTGTTAGCCTTTAATACGTAGCTACCTAGAGAATGATGTCTACTCATTCTTACCAAGCTAGGTGAGATTTTAACCTTTTGCTTCCATCCATTTTTGGTAGTTTGTGCCTTTTGAATCGCTAAGTATAATGTCATAATCTTAGCGGTCGAAGCAACGGCACGTTTGGATGTAGCATTCTTTTGGTAGTAAACCTGATTAGTATCCATGTTCATCGCATAAGTAGCACTACTTGTCTTATTGTACTTATCCATGGACTTGGTGTACTTACTTTTGGCATCGGCACTTGCACTCACAGTAACAAATGATGATCCAAGCATAAAGATAGCTAGAAATGCTACCATCATGTTTTTGATTTTACTCATTTAAATTTATCCCCCTTAACGAAATTAATAGCTATATATTACAACGTTTTGAAGGAATTTTAGTTTACAAATTATTACATTTATATTATGAATATTAAAAAAAGGACCTAATAATTAGGTCCCTTTTCTTTATTGTTATTTAATTACTAATCTAACAGCGTCTTTTTCTGATTCAACCAATTCAACGGTACTTGTGATTGCTCTAGTATCCATCTTAATTTCACGGGTTAAACCTGGAGTGTCTAGTTTTGGTTCAAAGAATGCTTTGAATTCATCTAGACGAGTTCTGGTATGGAAGATGTTTGCGATAACTGTAATAAATGTAGCGAATTCCATGTCACCACCGACAGTATCTTCTAGCCATTGCCATTCGTTTCTGATCCAGTCCCATGCGAATTGTTGACCAGCTGGGTTTCTCAATACACCTGAGAACCAAGCACGTAAGTCTTGAGGTTTTACAACGCTACTATCTTCAAAGTTAGCAACTAGCTTACCTAGTAACTTAGCATCCTTGGTTAGAGTTACCGCAGCGCAGATATCTTGCTTGTAACTTGGGTCAGTTGATTGTTTGTATTCTTCAACTAATGAATCGAATTCTTCAGCGTTTGAGTAGTTCTTCATTTCATTAGCTAAGATATAAACACGGGTATCAGCAGGTAATGATAACAAGTTTGATTGGTGATCTTGAAAGATTGCGTGAGCAGCTTCTGCGAAGTCCTTGTTGTCATCGTATAGTGCAGCACCTAAGATGTATGGACGAGTCAACTTATCGTTGTTACTTTCGCCATCGACACTTACTAGACCTAGACGTTCTAGTTGTTTGTCACTTAGTTGTCTGAATAGGTTCTTCAAGTTATCTTCGTCTTCTGTTCCTGGTTCAACGAACTTCTTCAAGTTGTTGGCTAGTGTGTAAACGGAGTCGTTAATCACATTAGATTCGCTATCAGCAAATTGTTTTAATACCGGAACGACGTCAGCGTATGATACTTGTTTTGCTTCGGCTAGTAAACGAAGGTCTTGTAGTAGTTGCATCTTATCGATTGGAGATAGGTTATCTGCATCGTTTAGAATGTCTTCTTGTAATGTGTCATCGTATTTAACGATAAAGTGTGAGTTGTTACCAACGTTTACTCTAAATGGTTTGCCATTTAGTTTACGTAATTCTTGGTAGTCACCCAAATCGACAGTTTCTTCACTGAAGATGTCAGGTGCTTGGTCATAGTTGGCATTTAGAGGAATTTGCCAACGACGGCCTTCATCCTTACCTTCACCGGTGAAGAATTGCTTTTGAGCTAACTTCAAACGGTTGTCTTCAACGTATGCATTTACAACTGGGTAACCTGGTTGTTCTAGCCATGATTCCATAATCTTGCCTAGGTCCATGCCGGCGGCCTTACCAAGTGCATCCCATAGGTCAGCACCAGCGGCGTTACCGTACTTGTGAGCGGCAAAGTAGTTCTTTAGGCCTTCACGTAATGCGTCGTCACCAATTAAGGCACGAACCATTACTAACATTCTGGCACCCTTGGCGTAAACGATAGCTCCATCAAATAAAGCATCGATTTCAGCTGGGTGATGAACTTCAACGTGAACTGATTGAACACCGTCAACGGCATCACGTTTTAGTGCTGCGGGAACATCAGTAGTTTGGAATACTTCCCAAATGTTCCATGAAGGTTCGATTGCATCGATAGCAACGTATTCCATCATGTTGGCAAAACTTTCGTTCAACCATAGGTCATCCCACCATCTCATGGTTACTAAGTCCCCAAACCATTGGTGAGCTAATTCATGGGCAATAACTGTTGCAACACGTTGTTTTACTTCAAATGAAGTGTTGTCAGGATCTATTAATAGGTATGCTTCACGATAAGTTACTAGTCCCCAGTTTTCCATCGCACCTGCTGAGAAGTCAGGTAGCGCTAATTGCCATGAATGTGGAAGTGGGTATGGAGTTTGGTAAAAGTCTTCGAAGAATTCGATTGAGCGCTTAGCAATATCTAAGGCAAAATCTAGTTCTTTGGCGTCGTGGGCTTTAGTACCGAAGACACCGACTTTGACACCACTCTTGGTTTCAGTCATCTTACTTTGCATGTCACCAAAGGCAAATGCAACTAGATAAGTAGACATTTTTACAGTTTCGTCGAAATAATGAACACCATTTTCGACTTTTACTTCTGGCATATTTGCTAAAGCAGTTTCGCCAGGTTGTTCGTCAAACTTAAGCGCTAGCTTAAACTTAGCCTTTGCTTCTGGTTCATCAATACATGGGAAAGCTTGTCTAGCAAAGTTGGTTTCAAATTGAGTTCCCACTAATTGTTTTTGTTCACCATTAACTTGGTAGTATGAAGGGTAAATTCCCATCATAGTATCTGTTAACTTGGCGGAGTATTCAATAGTTACGGCCACTTCACCGGTCTTACCTAAAGATACGTTAATTACTTCGTTGTCGTTATCAACGTTAAAGTCAACGGAAGTTCCGTCTACCGAAACGCTGGTAACATCAAAGTCTTTTTCGTGAATGCCGATTTCTGCTTCACTTGCATTACCGTAAATTGTGGTCTTTCCACTAAATTTCTTTTCACTACGGCTAACATCTAAATAGATGTCGTAGTGATCTGGTTGAAATCGATTAAATAATCTAACTAATTCAGCCATCAATAACACTCCTTCTTTATCATCATTTTCTCATTAGTTTTTAATTGTACGCTATCTAAATATAAAATGCTACAAATATATTGTAGTAGTTAAAACGGTTTTGTGCACATGTTAATGTTTATGTGATTTTCTTTATAAAAGCTTTATATCCTTTGCAAAAACTTAAACTTATATTTATAGAGATTTTTATACGGTTAGTTTATCATCTTTATTATCAAATATATAAAGAAAGAAGAATACATCTATGAAAAGAACATCATTAAAAACCGCCGTACTATTCTCTTCCCTAGTATTAGGTACAGTTCAAGCTAATTCTTTAATTAATCAACCAAATAAATACTCTGTTGTAGCTCATGCCGACAGTAGCAATGTTGATACTTCTACCACTAACATTGCAACAATTAAAGATGACACAATTAAAAACATTTTATTGAGTTCGGTTAACAGCCAAGAACACACAAACTACTCCGATGCTAGTCAAATTACTAATGATGACTTAAGCAAACTAACTACCATCAGTTACAATGGAAATCAATCTGAAAAAATTTCATCATTAGATGGATTTAACACAAACATTCTTCCTAACATTACTTCAGTTTCCATAACTAATGTGGATGCCAGTCCCCTTAAAGATTTATCTCCATTTACTAAATGGAACAACCTATCATCCCTTAACCTATCTGGCGACCAAATTAGCAGTAGTCAAGTAGCATCATTGGGCCAATGGTCAGATTCAGCATTAACTAACTTAAACTTTTCACACAACAACATTGGAAAAATAGACTTCTTACAAAACATTTCAATGCCAAACGTTCAAAGCATTGATATCAGCCACAACCATGTCAGTGACTTTTCTCCCGTAGTTACCCAAAGCTGGACTAAGTTAACCGACCTAAATGCTGGTTTTAATGACATTGAAGATATTTCTCCAATCGCTAACGTTAACTGGATCAGCCTTCAAAACCTAAACGTAGAAAGTAACAAGATTTCTGACATCTCAGTAATCTCATCTGCAAACTGGCCAAGCCTACAAACTTTAATCGCTGACAATAACAACATCAGTAATATTAATGCATTTGCTAATACAAATTGGCATAATCTAAGGGTTATTTCTGCTTCTAACAACAAAATCAAAGATGTTAATTCTTTAGCTGGAAAAGCTTCTAACTATCAAGCATTACAAACATTCAAAGTTGATAACAACAACATCAATGATATTTCATGGATGAGTGGATTTAAATTCAACTCAGATTCAAGCGCAAGTGGTCAAAACATTGTTGATAATCAAGTAATTTTGAGACCTGAAAACGGACAAAGCATTCTAGTTCCGGTAACTATTAAGGACGTTACTCTAAAAGACGGTGTCAACTGGACATACCTTGCTGCTGACGATAATGCAGGATCCAATCTAGAAGCTTCAAATATTTCTGATCCTAATGCAACAATCATCGGAAATGATGGTCTTCCTTTCAAATTAGTAAAACCTAACGAAGAAGGACAAAACACACACTCAAACGGAATTAAAGGGATCCAATTAAAGTACACTGGCGATAACACATCAACCGTATCCTTTAACTTTGGTTCCAACTTTGGAATCGATCAACGCGGATACTTTGATGGTCAATACACTCTTAACGTTAACTGGGCAACTGCTAACAGCCAAAGTAAGACTGTTAAGGTAACAGTTAACTACGTTGATCAAGACGGTAAGCAAATTAGCGCACCTCAAACTAAAACAGTCAACTTTGTTGAAACTGGTAAAAAAGTCGACGCAACCGGTCAACAAATTTGGAACAACGACTGGAAAGTTTTAGGCGATAACAGTTACTCATTCTCAAGCCCTGAAGTTAAGGGATACGAGTTAGCAAACAATGCTCAATCAACTGTAAGTGGAAACGTAAGCAACGACTCAAGTGACATCACTGAAAACGTTGTTTACAAGACCGTCGCTGCTAGTTCAAGTGCTGACAGCAACGCTTCAAAACCAGCTGACTCAAGCGCTCAAAGCTCTGCTTCAAGTTCAGAAGCTGCTAGCTCAAGCACCCAATCTTCTGCTCAAAGCTCACAAGCTACTAGCTCAAGTGCTCAATCATCAGTAACTAACGAACACAGCAACAACGCAAGTAATCCAACTCAAAGTTCAAGCGCTCAATCTTCTGCAGTAAGCAACAAAGGTAACAATGCCGGAACACCTACTTCAGAAAACAGTGCTACTCCTACTACACCAGCAACTAAGCCATCAACTGGTAACAACTCTGGTAAGACAAAGAAGGAAGTTACTATCAAGAATGTAGATCCTGTCGTTCCTGGTCACAAGAACAACGCCTCACACCCTGATACTGAAAGCAAAAACAAGTTACCTCAAACTGGTGACAGAACTGAACAAAACGTACTAATTTCTCTTGGTGCCGTAGCAATCGTTACCGCATTAGGCCTAGCTGCATTCGCATTACGTCGTAAGAACAAATAATCAATAACAACAAAAAGACCTCGAAATGATTTCGAGGTCTTTTTGTTTAGAATATTTTATTTAGACGTTTAATATCATCAATCTTAAAATGATTATGTTGTCCGTCGACTAGTTTATTACTCTTTTCGTCACGTTTTACCAAACTATATTGAGATTGATCTTGAATAAATTCTTGAATAATTGCTTTTAACCATTTAGTACTCTTAGTTTGAGTAATGCGCATTTCGATTTCTTTTTGAATAACCTGAGTCGCAGCATTTAAATCACTTTGTGAACTAGTGATATCGTATGTATCATCGCCGTAATCAAAATATTCGTTCATAAAATTGATGTATTGGGTTTCTAAACGTTTGCTTGGCCACCATGACATCAAGATTGGTCGACGATCATGTTCGGTGGACTTTTCCCACTTTTGACCGTTTCTTAGAATCATCTTTGGTCGATACCAGGTGTTAAACGTTAAATATCCATCTACAGTGGAGATGTTTTGTTTATCAATCTTGTAAAACGAATTTTTAGCAGCATAGTCGTTGTTAGGATTATACGCTGGTTTTACAATCCCTGAAGTTTCCGCCTTAGAATTAGAGATAGATAGAATCAATCCAATTCCAAATAAAGTCGCTACTACAACCGCGCATGTCGCAATCGAAAGTAGTAATTTTTTACGTAAGAAACTCAGCTGTCCTTTTTTCATTATAAGCACTCCCAGTTTCATATTATGATGTTAATTTTACCACAAAAGAGCTTTTTTCTTGCTTAATCCGCTGATAAATGAAATATTACTTAATATTGTTTTATTTTAGGAGATGTTTATATTGAAAGCAAAGATGTTGTTTAGAATCATCTTGTACATAATTGGACTGAACGTTTTAGCCCTTGGTACAACACTATTTGCTTGCGGAAAACTCGGGGTAAGTTCATTAGTCTCTGTTCCACAAACATTGTCATTTATTATTCACACCACACTGGGTCATGCCACGACCATGTTCTTCATCATCTTGGTATTAATCCAACTGATTATCGTTAGAAGATTTGAATTAAAAATCGTCCTACAGTTGGTCCTTGCATTTGTATTCGGCTGGCTGGTTGATTTCTACGGTTTGACTGTCGGATTAAAGCGCATCCCATTAAACGGATACGCAGAAAGAATTCCGGTCACCTTATTAGCCATTTTATGTACCGCACTTGGTATCTTTATGATGGTAAAGGCATCATTCGTGTTAATTCCAGCAGATGGTTTCGTTAACGTTATCAGTGAAAAGCTACATAAACCTTTTGGCCAAATGAAGTTTTGTTTCGATGCATCAATGATCGTCATCACAATCCTTTTAGGATTAGTATTCCTACATCACATTACTTCAATTGGTATCGGAACTGTTTTAGCAGTGCTATTCGTTGGTCAATTGATTAACCTATTTAATTACATTGTGGATAAGACTAAAAAAGCTTAGAGCGATTGCTCTAAGCTTTTTTATTATTTAAATTTACGACGGTATCCTAAATACATTGAGAAAACAAATCCTATTGGATATATAACAAAGAAAATAAAGTCGAATCCGCCGCCCAAAATTAAGTTGAAACAAATAAGAAGCGTCATTATAGCTACTAATGTAATTAAATTTTGAATGATAAAACTTCTGATAGCTATTTTTCGTTCACTGTCGTTACTATAATCATATTCATCTAATCCATGTCGTTTCACGACGATATCCATATATGTTAATGCAATTAAAACGGCTATTGCATCTGCAAAAATCATCCCGATCGCAATATCGGAAGTATCGTCAAAGTTCCCTATTCCAAGTGATACAAAGATCGAAGCAAACAGAAAGATAATAAGCCCGAATGCCACCTTGTTGACCGCCTCAGAAATTACCTTATTGGTAAATTCATCAAATGGCTTATTAATACCGTAAAAATATTTAACTAGTCTTATGAACAAAGATTCATTCATATTCATTCACCTCATTTTTTAAATTGACGACAATACTGAGTATAGATTGCCACCAAAATACCAATAAAAGAACCGATAAACGGTGGCCAAATACTTTCGGACATTCCCAAATATCTAAACCAAACCGAAATTGGATACATAGCAAGTGACAAAGTCACTACCGTCGTTAATAATCTGCTGATAATAAATCTTTTACCATAAATCTTTCGTTCTTCTTCGTTATCAAATTCATAGCGATCCAATTTATTTTTTTAATGATTCTACCCATATATGCACTTGCTATCAAATACACAAAGATGTCAGCAATGATTACACCACTTACTACATTCATAGGACTGAACCAACTTATCAGTACCATCAATGCATATGCTGAAATAAGAAGGTATTCCATCAACCAAATCGCGATTTTATTTCCAGCGTCGTTAATAACCTCCCTGGCAAACTCATCAAACGGTTTGCTAATTCCATAAAAATATTTAACTAGTTTTATAAACAATGATTCTTTCATCGGCTATTCCACTCCTTCATTCCAAAATAAAGTATTTAAATCTGTTTTTAGCGCTTTGGCAATGTTGAAACATAGCTTCAAGCTCGGATTGTATTCTCCCTTTTCAATCAAACTTAACGTTTGGCGGGAGATACCAACAGATTTAGCCAAATCCTTTTGTTGCACATTTTCCTTTGTGCGTATTTCTCTAACACGATTTTCCAAAATGTTACTCCCCTGATTATCATGTGATTTTTATATTAATTTAGGTAATATATATATTCCATATGTAAACTATATATTACATAGAATTAAAAAACAAGCAATTATTTAAAATAAAAAAGGCGCCAATTTCTGGCGCCTTTTTACGTATCTTATTTATGATATGGACTACCTTCATTGATCATGAAAGCACGGTAAATTTGTTCAGTTAATACCAAACGAATCAATTGATGTGGCAAGGTAAAACGACCAAAGGAAATTTGGGTATCGGCACGTTTTAATACCTTTGGTGCTAGACCAAGGGATCCACCAATCACAAAAGTAATGTCTGAATGACCATATGTGGCCAACTTATCGATTTCTTTGGCGAATTCTTCGGATGCACGTTCTTTTCCAAGAATAGCTAATGCATATACATATTCCTTGTCGGCAATCTTATCTAGAATTCTAGTTCCTTCTTTATCCATAACGTCTTGCATCTCTGATTCACTAAGGGATTCAGGTGCTTTCTCATCTGGAACTTCGATAATCCGAAACTTACAAAAACGTGATAAACGCTTGCTATACTCATCAATTCCGGCTTTAAAATATTTTTCTTTTAATTTTCCGACCACAACTAGTTTAATATTCATTTGTGAAATCTCCTTTTTGAAATTTTGAACCACTATATTTAGTATGTGGAAATGTTGTTAACTACTACTAATATTGTCCACAGATTGTCAAGGTTTTTCACGAGTTATCCACATCTGTGTATATGTCATTTTGACCCGTGTAACACTCAAGAAATACTGTCACACAGGCGTTTCACAATAGTGTATTTTCCGTGTAACTTTCTTTTCCACAATGTTATCCACAGAGTTATCCACATGAGGTGGAAAACTAAAAAATAGCGATAATTGTTGATTTTTCGGGCATATATATAGATCTAAAAAATTTTATTTTTTCTAGTTATACACCGAATGTATGTTTTTTTCTTTGTGAAAAGTTTTGGATTAAAATTTCACAAAGATTATTATACAAAATTAAGTAATCGTTCGTAAAATTTTATATAAAAAAAGCGTTGAATTTAATCAACGCTCTCATAAATAGATGGTAGTTATTTAGTTGGTAGTTCGCCTTCCACAATTTGGTCTAACGTCGTCATAGAAGGGATAAAGAACATGTTCCCAGTCACTGGATCAGAGAAATCTAGTAAGCGGTCTGATTGGCCAAACATGTTTTCTAACATGCGTTTAGTAACTGTCCAATGTCTAGCATATCCAATGAAGTATGTTCCAGTATTGCCTGAACTAGGATCTGAGAATGGGACATTCATTCTGACAATCTTGTGTTCCACACCATCGTCGTTATCTTGAGAAGCGACGTTGTGTGAGTTTTCAAGTTTTTCGTCATCTTCTAGTTCCAAGTCGGAGTATTTCTTTCTACCGATTGCCTTTTCTTGGTCTTCGGTCTTTAATGCATTCCAAGCATCCATATTATGGATGTATTTTTGCGCGAATGCGTATGAACCATTTTCAAAATCGGGGTCTTCATCCCCTATAATGGCGTATCCTGAAGCCTTTTGGATTTCAGGGTTTTCGGTCCCATCAACGAAACCAATGATGGCACGTCCTTCAAAGTATCTGAATCCCTTAGTTTCATCTTCAACGGTAGCAAAGTCTCGGTAGTAGTTTCTGATTTGACTGGCTACTTCATACACAACGGCTTCTGAATCAGCACGAATGTGAATAAATAAATCGGCTGGAGTTGCTGGTGAAGTGTATTTAGGTCCCTTCACTGGTTTAAAATCTTCTAATTCTTGTGGTTTCTTAGCATCAGCGAATAAGTAGTCCCAAATGGAGTTTGAAAAACCAAAAGCAACCTTTAAATGTTCTTCTGGGTATCTGATATTCATTGAGCGTAAAATGGCTTGTTCTCTAGATACTAGTTCTGCGACTTTCTCACGGTCATCGTCAGCATTACTTCTATTAATCGTTAGGGTTGTAAATAATACATTTTTTCCCGCATCTTTATAAACATCTTGTGCGTCAGTAGGATCGAATGGCATGGTAGTACCTTCTTTCGTTATTTATAACGATTATAAACTAATAATCAATCTTATTATAACCCTTTTTGACCCATCATGAACGATAAAATTTTTAAAAAATTGTTAAAATCTTGAGCATATATTATCATAAGTTTTTATTTAGCATTACAATGTTGTTGTATAAACATAAAGGGGGAATTATTCATGACCAAATTAACTACTGACGAAGGTCAACCATGGGCAGATAATAATCATTCATTAACTGCTGGAAATCGTGGCCCTGTTTTATTACAAGACTACCAATTAATCGAAAAATTAGCTCACTTCAACCGTGAACGTATTCCAGAAAGAGTTGTTCACGCTAAGGGTGCCGGTGCTAAGGGTGTCTTCACTCTTACCCGCGATATGAGCGACTACACCAAAGCCGACTTATTTAATGGTAAGGGTAAGCAAACACCACTTACTATTCGTTTCTCAGAAGTTGCTGGTGAATTAGGTTACCCTGATACCATCAGAGATGTTCGTGGCTTCTCAATTAAGTTCTACACTAATGAAGGAAACTACGACATTGTTGGTAACAACACACCTATCTTCTTTGTTAACGATCCTTTGAAGTTCCCAGACTTCATTCACTCACAAAAACGTGACCCTGCTACCCATCTTCGTTCAGAAGATATGCAATGGGACTTCTGGTCACACTCACCTGAATCACTTCACCAAGTTACCTATTTAATGGGTGACCGTGGTAACCCATCTAGCTACGCTAACATGAACGGTTACGGTTCACACACATTCAAGTGGGTTAACGCCAAGGGAGAAGTATACTGGGTAAAGTACCACTTCATCTCAGAACAAGGTGTTAAGAACATGACCGAAGACCAAGCAGCCAAGGTTGCTTCTGAAAACACTGACTACTTAATTCAAGATCTATACGATCGCATTAAGAATGGTGACTATCCAAAGTGGAAAGTATGCGTTCAATTAATCCCTTACGAAGAAGGATTAAACTACAAGTACGATATCTTTGATGTTACCAAGACCGTTTCTCACAAGGACTACCCACTACAAGAAATCGGTGAATTCGTATTAAACGAAAATCCTGAAAACTACTTCAATGATGTTGAAGAAGCATCATTCTCTCCTGCAAACCTAGTTCCAGGAATAGAACCTTCAATGGATAAACTATTACAAGGTCGTTTATTTGCGTACAAGGACGCCGCTAGATACCGTTTAGGTGCCAACTACGAACACCTTCCTGTTAATAGTCCAAAGACTGAAGTTCACAACTACGCTCGTGACGGTTACATGTCACAAGGTCAAAATGGTGACGTTAACTACGAACCAAACCAATATGAAGATGCTCCACGCGAAGATCCTCATGCGAAGATTAAGCCATTTGCAGTTGAAGGCGAAGCCAACAGCTACAAGACCTATGACGAAGACCCATACTCACAAGCAGGTGCCTTATACCACGTCTACTCAGACGATGAAAAAGACCGCTTAATCCAAGCTATCAAGAAGCACTTAGGTAGCGTTAAGAGCCATGACACCAAAGTACGTCAAACTAAGTTATTCTATCGTGCAGATCATGACTATGGTAAGCGAGTTGCCGACGCTTTAGGCTTAAATATGGATGAAATTACTGAATAATTGATAAAAATTACGTCGCTATGATTGTTGTCATGGCGGCGTTTTTTGTAGTTTTGTTTCAGTTTGTAACAATTAATAATATAACTGTAACCATGTAATAACGTTACTGATATATAACTCCGATATAGTATTAAACATCATAAGAAATCGAAAGAAAAAATTTTTAAGGTTTATATAAAGGAGTTATGTTTCTTGAATAACGTTACAAAATCTTTTATCAAATTCACAGTAATCGCATTTACATCACTATTAATTTTATTTGCAATCAACTTCGCTAAAAACGACGTTCATGCTGATGCTTCAGTTAACTGGCAACATGTTGCTGAAAAGCACCTAAGCAAGAAGAACATTGCCGCAAGACGTTGGATTTCATTTCACGAATCAACTAACAGATACCACGCAAGAAACGGTGTTTGTTACGGTAAGTTCCAATTAGATATCAGCTACCTACACGGTGACAAATCAAAGAAGAACCAAGAATTAACTGCCAACAGATATGTTGCTAGTCGTTACGGTTCATGGGTTAACGCCAAGAAATTCTGGCAAAGACACCACTGGTACTAAAATAAAAAGCAGCCTAGCTAATCGCTAAGCTGCTTTTTTATTGTCTATACATGATTGCTTTATTATCTCTTTGAAGGACTTCTTGGTATATCATGTGGGAGGATTCTATAGTTTGGTTAGCTAGGTGCCAATAACGACCTTCTAGTCTGCTAACATCTTGTAAATCACTAAGATCAAGTTCTGTTCTTAGGATGTATTCCGCCGCAAAGTTATGATTATCGATTACTAAACGATGACTACCATCAATGTCGTAGTACGGATTGTTTTCTAAAATATCGACGACGTCTTGTAACAAGGCGTTGGCAGTCGGCTTTCTTCCGGCCCCCTGACCTAGAAAACCAAGTGGTCCGATGGTATCCCCGGTTAGTTGGACGTAGTTTAAGTTACCGTTGACGGTCGCAATGGTGTTATCGACCGGTAATAATGTTGGCTCGATTGAAATCGCAAGTTTGTCTTGATTGTACAATCTAGCCTGACCAATCAACTTAATGTTCATGTTACGACCCAAGAAGAAATCTACATCTTCCTTTAATAGGTTTCTGATACCGACCTTATTAATTGCATCCCCCGGTTTAACAAGTGTATTAAACGCTAAATCAGTCGAAATACATAACTTATTTTCAACATCATAACCATCGATATCGGCTGTCGGATCAGCTTCGGCGTATCCTAAATCTTGCGCCTGTTTCAGTGCTTCGGCAAAACTGACGTGTTGGTTTACAATCGCATCGATAATGAAGTTACTGGTCCCGTTTAAGATTCCACCGATTGATTGAACATCGTCAATTCTAAGAACCCGTTTTAGGTTTTGAATCCATGGAATGCCACCAGCAACGCTGGGTTCAAAACGGAATGACACGTGATTTTGTTTGGACTCATGGATAAATTCTTCCATATATTTTGCGACGACCGCCTTATTGGCAGTAACCACATTCTTACCCGCCTTAAATGCATCCATAATCATCTCGTAGGCTGGATGAATGCCACCCAAGGTTTCGACAATGACCTTAATGTCATCATTATCCAAAATTGTTTGATAATCATTCGTCTTATTTTGTGTTGCGTCCACCTTTTCTTTTCTCACCCAGATGGCTGCTACGTTTAACTTTTCCTTTAGGCGTGGACTTTCATCGATGATGTCTTTGACCCCACCACCGACAGTTCCAAGTCCTAAAATTGCGATATCCAATCTGATCACATCTTTTCTTTTTGTATGTATATAATAAACACTTGTTTTTTATTACTAAACAGATTATCATGTAATCAAATCTTTTTCAACCACACAGGAGGATATAAATTATGGAAAAATATACTAGTACAAGAGATAAAGACGTCGAAATTAGTTCATTTGATGCGATCATCAAAGGATTTTCAGACGACGGCGGCTTATTCGTTTTACCAGATTTAGCTGATCATAATATTAATATCGATAAAGTTATCGACCAAAGTTATCAAGAAATTGCTTTCGATGTTGTTAAAACATTGCTACCTGATTTCTCGGATTTCCAAATCGCTAACAGCATCCATGAAGCATATGATGATGGTTTCGATGATTACGAAGTCACACCCATCAAAGATGTCGATAATTTCTCAGTTCTAGAATTATTCCATGGCCCTACCTGTGCATTCAAAGACGTCGGTCTTCAATTATTACCAAAGCTAATGCAACAATGTCTCCCTGAAAACAAGCACGTGATGGTGCTAGCGGCTACCAGTGGTGATACCGGTACCGCTGCCCTTGCTGGTTTCAAAGATGTCGATAAGATGGGTGCAATGGTCTTCTACCCTCAAAACGGGGTCAGCATGGTGCAACAACAACAAATGCTAACTACTAAGGGTTACAACACTAAAGTTGCTGCTATCAATGGTAATTTCGACGACGCGCAAACTAACGTCAAAAAAATCTTTAATAACCGAGCATTAAAA
This sequence comes from Apilactobacillus kunkeei, assembly GCF_001421115.1. Lineage (GTDB taxonomy): Bacteria > Bacillota > Bacilli > Lactobacillales > Lactobacillaceae > Apilactobacillus > Apilactobacillus kunkeei_F. Next base: position 197,277 of record NZ_JXCW01000006.1, read on the forward strand.
GCAAAACTAGGTAACGACAACTCACTATCAAGTGCCAACTCGATTAACATTGGTCGTTTGGTGCCACAAATCGTTTACTACTTCGATGCTTATAAGCAAATGGTGAAAAACGGCAAAATTAACGTCGGCGATGAAATCATCTTCACTGTCCCTACCGGAAACTTCGGTGATGTTTTAGCCGGATACTACGCTAAATTATTAGGCCTACCAGTGAAGAAGCTAGTGATTGCATGTAACTCCAACAAGGTGTTAGCAGACTTTTTCAAAAACGGCGTCTATGACAGAAACCGTCCATTCTTTAAGACAATTGCACCAAGTATGGATATCCAAATTTCAAGTAACTTCGAACGTCTTTTGTACTACAAGAGCGGTGAAAACGTCGACTACGTCAAATCATTAATGGATGATTTGGAACACGACGGTAAATACGAAGTCCTTCCTGAAATTCTAGAATCAATCAAAGAAGACTTCATTTGTGGCTACAGCGATGACGATGAAATCAAAGCATCCATCAAGGAAGTCTTTGAAAAATATCATTACCTAATGGATCCGCATACTGCTTCTGGATACCGTGTTACACGTGAAACACAAGTCAAGTATCCAGATACTCCTGTCGTAATGCTAAGTACCGCTAGTCCATACAAGTTTGTCGATGCAGTTGCCGATGCCATCATCGGCGAACATCGTCAAAGCCCAATTGAAACTAGTGATTTATTAGTTGAAAAGACTGGTATTGAAATGCCCGAACAACTAAGACAAATCTGGCATGATGAAGCTGTTGCCCCTGCCAAAATCAATCCTAACGAAATGGAAGACTTGGTAGTCGACACAATAAAGGATGTGTTTGAAAATGATAAAAGTAATAGTGCCCGCAACTAGCGCCAATATCGCGATGGGTTACGACTGTCTGGGTATGGCCGTCAACCTGTTTACATCTGTCAAAATTGAAAATTCTGACAAATTTAGCATCACCGGTTGTGACGAAGCCTTTCAAAATGAAGACAATCTGGTCTATCAAGGTTTCATCCAAGGATGTAACCATTTAAAACGAGAAGTTCCTACCATCTCAATCGATGTTCAAAGTGAAATTCCTGAATCCCGCGGTCTCGGTAGTTCATCCGCTTGTATCATCGCTGGAATCATCGGTGCGTTTGAATACTTCAAAGAAGACGTCGATAAGGATGTCATCCTTCAAATTGCCACTGCCATGGAAGGTCATCCCGACAACGTCTCTCCTGCCATCTACGGTGGATTATGTATGGCCTTTGAAGATAGTAATGGTCACTACGACGTCATCAAGTACCCGGTAGATGATTCTTACTACTTCACTGCCGTCATTCCGGACTTCAAGGTCTCAACCAACGAAGCCAGAAAGATTGTTCCAAAGGAAGTCAAAACAACAACGGTAGCCCATCAACTATCACATTGTTTAGCGATGTTAAACGCCCTATCAACGGGTGACATTAAACAACTAAAAGACGCCATCGACGACCGTTTGCATGAACCCTACCGTAAAAAACTAATCAATGGCTTTGATGAGGTCAAAAAAATCGTTGAAGCAAACGATTCCGTCGTATATATCAGTGGAAGTGGATCGACACTAATAATCATTAGTAATTCATCTGATAGACGTGATAAAATAATAGAAGCGTTGCAAAAACGATTCGAAAAATTCAGCATCAAAAATGTTGAAATTATGAACTAACGGTGGTGAGAACAATCAGTAAGTATTATATTGTCGATGACTCGCTTCTACCAGAAGCATTCGGGAAGGTCATTGAAGCAAGAAAAATGATTGATAACGGGGAAGTTAAAAACGTCAGTGAAGCCGTGAAAAAAGTCGGCATCAGTCGTGCTAGCTACTACAAGTACAAGGACTACGTTTACGAAGCCCAACAATCATCATGGCAACGAAAAGCCGTTATTTCATTTTTACTAAGTCATAAAAGTGGTATCTTATCTAAGGTTTTGAATTCCATTTCAAACCGCGATGCCAATATCTTAACAATCAACCAAAACATTCCCATCAACGATTCAGCCAGTGTCGTGATTTCACTGGACTTGAGTCAAATGGATGGCACAATCGATGAATTAATCGCAGACATCAGTGCAATTGATGGCACAAACAAGGTTAACCTAGTCGCTGTTGAGTAATTAGACATTAAATGCTAACATTCTGTCTAATACATAGAAAGGAAATTACAATGGATAAATTGCAATTTATGGATTACACTTTCATGTTTAATCCTGACCATTCTACTTACACCAACAACGAAGAAGGGTTAACCTTTTTTAATTTAGATGGTGAAGTCAGAATCAAGATCAGATTCAAAAAAGAACGCCTAGTATTGCTACCACAATTAGGCGTTACCATTAAAAAAGTCGATGATAAGACCTACCGCATCATCGCCAACGAATACCAACCCGTATAGGGCAAGGAGATTTAAATGAGAGAAGTTCAAATCAGACAGTATCATCTGAGATACGACGACAATCAAATCGACGGTTATTTCGACGAAAATAACGAAAGACTGGCATTTACTGCCGGAAGAGACCTATTACTAGTCGTTGATGTCGATAGCGACCAATTAACGTTTCATCCCAATGGTGGCGACTACGTTTCAATTGAAGAAATCGATGCTACCCACTATGAACTAAAATCTGACTTTTAAAATAGGAGACTGCAATGCCTCAAATAACTTTTCATGATTACACCTTTTTCTACCAAGACCATATGCTACCCTTCTTCGATCAAAAAAGAGACGCCATCTTATTTGTAAAATATTTGGCTGAAAACGATGGTGGCAGGGCCTACGATGATGCCCAATTAACAGTTGAATATGATGACGGTATCGTATTTACACCGCTTTGGAACATCAAAATCAAACAAACTAACAATAAACAATTCATTTTAGACTTCAAATGATAATAAAAAAAGGCTCAGCAAGTGCTGAGTCTTTTTTAGATTGTGCTTGTCTTGGTCTTGGTCATGTATGAGGCTGGTTGTTCTTTGGCTACCAAAGCAGCAACGTTTCTCATATGTTCACCAAAGGTATCGATTAATTCTTGAATATGATTATATTCAGGATGTTCAGATAGTCGCTTTAGTCTTGTGCAAATCACACGACGTTCACGACTCTTAAAGCATAGCTTTAATTGACGGCTAACTGTTAGCATCTTGGCTAAGCAGTATACGTTAACTGTCATTGGAGCTGAACCCATCATTTGATCATAAATGGCATCGATGATTTCTTGGTTAGTTTGGTTCTTTGGTACAAAGGTTCTCACCTTGTGCACTAAGCCCTTCTTTTTTTCCAAGACATGGCCACCTTCATAGAACTGTTCGCCTAACGCCATGTAAGTGTGTTTCATTACATCGATGTTTTGCAAAAGTTTTGCCATGATTGTATCCACGTCTTCGTTCTTGTTACGGATGATTAAATCCATAAAAGAGTTCAAGAAGTATAACTTGTGTGGTAAATTGTCGATTATCTCGATTCGTTTATCTTCACCTAATTTAATTACACCTGCAGCCGCTAAGTCTAACAAACAGCTGTCTACTAAATAAGCACGTAGACGAACATTTTTTAGCATTACGCGGCTATCTTTGGACTTACTAGTAATTAAAAAATACATTTCAGCAGTTGTAAGTGCCATAATATAGCCTCCATGAGTAGAATAAAAGTATTCTAACACTTATTTGTCTTTTTTGTTACCTTTTTTTCTTTCGACTTCGTTTCTAATCTTAATCGCTCGTTCAAAATTATTGGTGAACACACCAGCGACGTTACGTTTAATAATGAAACGTAATCGAAGATTGCCGTTAACGGTCCAGATTCGTTCAACGTCTTCAATATCTGGTTGGTAAAAACGAAGGTGTAATGCATCTAGGTGATTAGCAGCCATGAATTCCCTTGGATTGTCGATCCGATTACCGGTCAAGAATGCAAACTTGGCATCATGGGTAATGGTTTGAGCAATCTTAATTGAGGACAAATTAAAAGACGAGTAAATGATTGGATGAAGTAGTTCGTATTCATCCACCATCTTAATAACGATTTCTTCAATATTCTTGTAGTGAATCTTATTGGTCTTGAATTCTAAATTAACGTAGACGTCTCTGCCCTCGATTAATTCTAAGACCTCCTGTAGCTTTGGAATTGGTTCGTAATTAGACAATGAAAAACGTGATAATTCTTCATATGTATAATCCTTTACATATCCTCTACCATCAGTTGTGCGATCAATTCGTTCATCATGAATCACGACGGGGACATTATCCTTGGTTAAATGAACATCAAATTCTAACCCTTCAATATGGTTATGCAGTGCATAACGAAATCCTTGAAGCGAATTTTCTGGATATAAATCTGGTACACCACGATGACCATAAATTATAGTTTTCATTTGAAAGCCCCCCTCATTTTTCTTTTCCCTAATCAATAATAATGCTATTTTTTTATTTTGCAACCAAAGTTTATATAAATGTTACAATAAACTTATCCAAAGATAAGAGGTGTGCCATGATTTACGCAATCATCAGTTTCTCAGCCAGTTACATAATGTTTGTCTTTTGCCTATTTCAAGGCGTTTTAGACATGTCCGGCCAAATTAACGAACTACATAAAGCAGAACACTCTGCGAAAAAATATCATCCGATGAGAGCCGGTCTATGGATGATTCCACCGCTCAAAATCATGCTGGAACGCAACCGTTTAAAAAAGATTTTGTTAAACGCGAAATCAGATACAGACATCAAAAAATTCAGGGCGTTTTACAACGTTTCCAACCAATCGACTGCCTGGGCCTATATCTCATTTGCCTGCATGCTAGACTCGATTGTTTCGATTAAGACACTATTCGATGCTTTTAGATGGCACCTATCAATTCCAGTCTTCATCCTTTTATCACTGCTTATTATCATCGTTGGATATGCACAAGTCATGTATCGCGTATCCGACGATCGTAAGGAAAAAATCGGGGCCAAAATTAATCGACTAAAAAAGCAATAATTGCTTGATGTCGTTTTGTTTTTATGCCATTTAACGTTATAATTTAAATATCACAACTCGCGGAGGAAATTATGATCATAAACGACAAAAAACTACATATGATTACCAAAGCTTTGGATAATTCACTTCGAATTAAGATTTTGTATTATTTAGAAGCCAACAACCAAAGTAATGTGTCCAACTTAATGAATTACTTTGAAACTTCCCAACCAAACATCTCTCGTCATTTGAAGATATTAGCGGATGCTAACCTAGTCTACAGTGAAAAGGATGGCCAGGAAAGAATCTATCAATTAAGCGATAACCACGTTTCTCAACTATTAGGAACTTTGAAAACCCATATTAATGATTAAAAAACATCATTCTTGACATATGCCGAATTTAGATATATAACTATATTTGTTATATAACAGAATTCGGTATATTTTTATTTGGAGGCAAACAATGAAAAAATTTAAAGTAGTCGGTCTAATTGCTTTTATCAGCATGTTCTTGGTTGTTCTTGCTGGTTGTTCTTCTACCAAGGCAAACGACCCCAAGAAAAGCATCAACGTTACTTCTTCAGTCAACTTCTACGGTGAAGTAGCTAAGAACGTATTAGGTAAATACGGTAAGGTAACATCAATTATCAACAACCCAAATATTGATCCACATGATTTCAACCCTTCTAGTTCAGATGCCAAAAACGTTTATAAGGCTAACCTAGTAATTTACAACGGTCTAGGTTACGATTCATGGGCACAAAAACTAGCCAGCAGCAACAACGATGTTGATTCAATCAACGTCGGTAGCCTAATGGGTAAAAAGACTGGTGACAATCCACACATCTGGTACAACGTTGCCACAATGGAAAAACTAGCTAACACCCTAGCTGACAAGTTCTCAAAACTACAACCAAAACACAAGAAACAATTCGAAGCTAACGCTAAGGCATACATTGCAAAACTAAAGGTTTTAAACAATCAACTTGATGACATCAAGAAGAACAAGATGAGCAAACCAGTCGCAGTTTCAGAACCCGTTTTCGATTACTCACTAGCAAACATGGGTTACAAGGTATCTGACACTTCATTTGAAGAAGCAACTGAAAAGGACAACGATCCAAGTCCAAAATCAATTCGTTCACTTCAAGAAGACATCAAGAACCACAAGCTTTCATTCTTCGTTGTTAACAAGCAAGTTAACAGCAAGACCGTTAACAACCTTGTAAAACTAGCTAAGGAAAACAACCTACCAATCGTCTACGTGACTGAAACTAAGCCAAGTAATGAACCTAACTACATTTCATGGATGCAAAACCAATACAAAGAAATTCAAGCAATCCAAAAAACTAAATAATTTGAAGTAAAAAACAGAAAATATTAGTATATAATATAGTTAGAAAATATATTTGGACGAAGGAGTTTGAACCATTATGGCAATTGCACTAGTAAATGAAATGTTTAACGAATTTAACGATCCTGACTTAAGTTACAAGGATTCCAGAGATGGATACACTGAATGGTTTAAATTATCATTTCTAGTGGATGACGGTTACCACAAGTTCGAAGATGGTAAGCGCAAATTCATTCCCAAATATGACGAAGAATTACAAGAAGTGATGAGCAACTTCTTGAACAAGTACCAAAAGGAATTCGAATCATCATTCATCAACGAAAAGGAATTCGAAGTTCTAGATCGTACCAAGGAAATTGTGAAAGACTTAAAGCAAACCCTTGAAAAAGAATTCTTAATCGAAGACAAGATTAGCTTGTTTAGTATCGATTTAGTCGGTAGTTGGCAAGCATTCAAGAGTTCTGGTTCTTCCAAACTAGAACAACGTTTCTACAGCGACATCACTAACCACGTTGAAAAGAAACATCAAAAATAATCAAAAAAGCAGCTAAGAATATTTCTTAGCTGCTTTTTTCTATACTAATTCTGCATTATTTACATCAATAAATTGACCCTTACCATCGACGATGCGATAGTTCTTATCTACATACTTCAATAGTCTGGCATCGTGGGTAATGATGATAACCGTCTTGTTTTCACGGTGTGCTAAGTCTTGTAGCATTTGCATCGACTTAACGGCCATGTTTCCATCCAAGGCAGCGGTTGGTTCATCTGCCAAGATGATATCTGGATTGGTGTATAGCGCACGCAAAATTGCGACACGTTGTTGTTGTCCACCAGATAATTCATCAGGATAGTTATTCATTAGGTCATCAATTTTTAGTGCTTGAGCCCACTTTGAGAATGTTTGTGTGTCAATATTTGCACTCTTCTTCACCTTATCGGCTAGTCTGAACTGATCTGATACCTTTAGGTAAGGTAATAGATTATAGGCTTGAAGAATGAAACCGATGTGTTCCAATCTAAACTTACTTTGTTCTTTTTTACTCATATTACCGTAGTCACTACCGTCGATATTAATATCTCCGGATGTGGCTGAAAGAATGCCACCCAAAATCTTCATGAAGGTACTCTTCCCTGAACCAGAAGGTCCGGTAATGGCAATCACTTCACCTGAGTTGGCGGCGAAATTGATATCTTCAAGAGCAGTAGTGGCGGCCATCTTGTCGCCAAAAACTTTGTTGATGTTAGTTAATTCAATTTTTCCCATTATGAACCTCCCATTGCTTTGGCTGGATCAATCTTTGCGACTGTGCGCATTGGAATTAATCCACCAATAATCGACATCACAATTACCATCACAGCAACCGCACCCATCAATGTCATATCGAAGGTCATTGGTACTGCTGCCGGCATTGAAATGGCAGTTAAGAAAGTTAATAATCCACTGACTGCCACTCCGACAATCGCTAGGATTAACGCGTTCGAAACCACGTTCATGGCTAGATATCCATTTGATACCCCTTGCACCTTTAATACGGCAAAGTATGGAATCTTTTGCATGGTTAAGACGTATAAGAAGATTGAGATTACCACTAAGGTAATTAATAGTAGAAACGCAATCATGAATTCAAAGGTGCTGTTTTGGGCACTGTATCCAGGAATATCTTGGATAAAGTCTTCGATGTTCATGATTTGAGTTCCAGCAACCGCCTTTTTGACGTCGCTTCGATAAATCATGGCACTAATGGTATGGTTCACGTCAGTACCAAATTTTTCGGTTTGCACGGCATCGTTAGTAGCATAAATTACAGGTGCCACATTCAATTGGTTATTCTTAACGGTTCCGACAATCTTAAAGACGTGACCGTTTCTGCTGAACTTCACCTTTTCACCCAAGTGATAGCCGTCTGTTTCTAATAGACTTTGGTCGACTACGACTTCATTATCCTTGGTCAACTTGTGACCACTGACGATTTTTAAGTCACGGTAGATGAATTGATTCTTATTCAAACCAATTACTTGTGAGCCCACCTTGTCGCCTTCGGAAACAGTTTGCACGTTGGCACGCATTTGAGTGATGTCGGCGCGCTTGTCCGCACTGGCCTTCTTGGCTTGTTGTGCGGTAATGGTAGATTGATCCAATGAACCATTGGCATCAGAATTTAAAACAATTTTTTCAGCATTCCATGAATCGATTGCTTGACGATTAGCTTCGCTTAGACCGTTAGCTAATGCGGTTAAAATGAAAATCAAGTATGCAATCATCACGATTACTAAACAAATTAGACTGTATCTAAATTTGCTCTTCTTAATTTCGCGAAGTGATAAAAACACGATGGTCCCTCCTAGTTAACTAAACCCTTATTAATTAGTTTTAACAAATCGGAAAAATCTGATAGCGCTTGTTTATCGTCGCCACCGTTCAATACAGTTCGAATGGTTTGATGAGCTGCTCGACTCGCCCACTTGTATGTCAAAACGATTGTTTTTCTATCAGCAATCTTTTGACCGTTAACCATCAAAATTAGTTTGTCATCAGGTAGATTATTGTAATCATATTCGACGTGCTTTAATTCGTATTGGTTAAATAGGACGTATTGACGATAAAACTGTTCGTAATCAGAATTTTCCAATTCATTGATAAAAGACTCAGTTGCCACATAAAAAGCATGAAGTGAATCAGTTGGTTCTGCCTTCAACTGTGCGAATACATCAAAATGAATTTCTCTTAAAACTCTCTTTAAAGCGTATTGATAACTATCATTAATATCATCGAAGTACTTGTAGAAAGAACCGCGCGCGATTGAACAATCTTTAATAATTCTCGCTACTTGTGCATCCATTAAACGATGATTTGAGAATTCGTTAATCAATGCATTAAAAATTTGGTTTTGCTTGTCTTCATTTAAATTTAAAAAAGTTTGTGTAGGCATTTGTAACTACTCCTTTTTTATGGTGACATTGTGTCATTTTTGAATATATTACTTTTATAGTGACACCGTGTCAACTAATTAGTATTAAAAAACACTGAAAAATTTCAGCGTCTTTTTTATTGTTACTTGTTGATCTTTCTTACAGCAGCTTGTGCAGCTTCGTTCATGATGTTCCAAGGACGATCAAATCCAGGTTGGAAGAAGAAGTCAGCGTAAGCTAAGTCGTATACAGTTGCATGTTGTTGAATAGCAAATGAGATAGTGTTGATGTTTGCAGTAACATCTCTAGTTGACATGATTTGGCCACCTAAGATACGACCATCAGTTGGGTCAAAAGTAATCTTGAAGTAAACCTTAGCGTTTCCAGCTTCTTCTGATACGAATGGAGGAACTGCCCAGTCTTCAATTAGTACTGATTCAGCACCATTAACACCACATTTTTCTTGGGTGTCTTGTTTAACACCAGTTGAAGCAAAGTGGTAGTTGAATACTGATAGTGCTGATGAACCTGAAACGGCAGTCATCTTTAATTCTCTTCCAGCAGCGTTAGCAGCGGCAGTACGTCCTTGACGACGAGCGTTTGATGCTAAAGCGATTGATGATAATTCACCAGTTGGTGCGTATGGAACCTTAGTTGCGTCACCTACTGCGTAAATATCTTTAACGCTAGTTTCTTGGTGTTCGTCAATCTTGATACGGCCACGTTCGTCTAGGTCTAATAGACCATCTACTAATGAAGTGTTTGGAATAACACCGGCAGTTTCAACAACTAATTCAGCATCGAAAGTACCTTGATCAGTCTTAACGCCCGAAACCTTACCGTCTTTTCCAACGAATTCAGCAACGTTTACGCTACCAACGAAGTTAACGCCGTTTTCCTTGAATTCTTGAGTTAATTTTTCAGTGAATTCTGAATCTAGGTAGTTACCTAATAGACGAGGGTTGTGGTCTACGATAGTAACTTCCTTACCTGCTTTAGCAAATGCTTCAGCAGCTTCGATTCCAATGTAACCTGAACCGATAACAAAAACATGTTTTAGGTCAGGATCTACCATTTTTTGTTTTAGTTTGATTGCCCAGTCACGGCCACGCATTGCGTATAGGTTTTCTAAGTCCTTACCAGGAACGTCTAAACGACGAGGAGTAGCACCAATAGCTAAGATTAGCTTATCGTAGCTTTCATCACGTTCTGAACCATCAGCTAAGTTCTTAACATGAACTGACTTGTTCTTTTCATCAATACTTGCGATTTCTTGTTGTACAAATACATGTACACCATCTTTTTCAGCGTTGTCTACAGTTTCGTAAGCAACTGTGTTTACATCCTTAACAGTACCTTCTAGGTATAATTCCATACCACATGATAAAAATGAGATGAAGTTTCCTCTTTCATACCATTGGATTTCTGCGTCAGGGTTTTCTAAAAGCATTCCACGAACGGCTTCATATCCACCGTGTGAAGAACCAACTACGATAACTTTCATTAGTGTGTGGCCTCCTAATAATTTTTAATTAATATTTTTATAACTTTACTTTGTGATAAATATCACATTTAATTTACAAGAGTTATTTTACCTTTTGTGCGATTATATAGCAAGCAATATTAGTAAAAAAGTGAAAAAAAGATGAAATAACTTTGATAAAAATTAAGAATTAATCACATTCGTGAACCTAATCACTTTAAAATAGCCACTCTTTAATGTTTTCTCTAATATTAATGAAAAAAATGACGATCATTTAGTTAAACACATGATATTTTCATCACAAAGTATCTGTACAAATGTTTAAATATTGATTAAGTTTCCCGCTATTAATTGTAGTGATCATTAAATGCTAGTAAAATTAAAGACAATAATAAAAATACTATGAGGGGTTAATTACAATGAAATACGGGTTGATTAAAACTGCACTATTTACTGCAGCCGGCGCTGCGCTTGTAAAGTTATCAAAGAAAAGCATTGATATTAGAAGAGCTAACAGCGAAATATATCAACCATCTAGAGATTTCTTTGTAGATGACAACCTAAACGGTAAAAAAATCGTCTTCCTTGGCTCCTCTGTCACAGCAGGTCTTGCTGCTAAGGGCATCTCATTTGTCGACTTCTTAAGAGTGGAACATGGTGTTCATGCCATCAAGGAAGCAGTTAGTGGAACCACATTGGCAGATATTAATGAAAAATCCTACATTAGTAGAATGAAGAAGAATTTAAACTTTGATTCTCATTATGATTTGTTTGCTTGCCAACTATCTACTAACGATCAAAGAAACGGTGTCGAAATGGGCAGAATCAGTAAGTCATACGATGCTGAAGATTTTGATACCCAAACTACTATCGGTGCGATTGAATACATAGCCGCTACCGTTCAAGATACTTGGGATTGTCCATTGGTATTTTATACTTGTCTAAGAAAGCCAGAACCTGAGTATGAATTCCTAAGAGAAAAGCTATTCGAATTACAAAGAAAATGGCATTTTGCCATTATCGACATTTGGAACAACAAGGCACTAAAGAAAATGAACGAAGAAAACCCTTGTTTTATGCTAGACGACACCCATCCAACCTGCGCCGGATACCGTTACGGTTGGACCCCTATTTTCGTCAAAGAATTAGACCAAATGTTAGAATAATTAAAAAGCCACCGATAAAAAAACGCTGTTGTATCAACATTTTACTGGTGGCTTTTTCTTTATATTAATTTTCAATGAAAAAACAGTTGCATTCTCTTAATAATGGTGTATTATTATAAACAACGACAGAGATATGATAACTACATAAACAAAACATAAGATTACCGTCTTTATTGGGTTTGTAAGGTGTTTAGGTTAAAAATTATCGTCGTTATTGGATATATTTAATAGAAAAATCTTTCACATTTTTCTCTCATTTAAATATCACATGCAGACATATTTATGCTCGTTTGAGTAGTTGGATTAAATTCCAAGCACATATTTCATTCTTGCTCTATGGTTCAATGGTAGAACGGCGCACTGTTAATGCGAAGGTTACTGGTTCGAGTCCAGTTAGAGCAGTCGAGTAGCATCCCTACTCATCAAAAAGACTTAGATCTTTTATCAAACTACATATTATTGCTCTATGGTTCAATGGTAGAACGGCGCACTGTTAATGCGAAGGTTACTGGTTCGAGTCCAGTTAGAGCAGTTGAGTGGAACCCTACTCATTAAAAAGATAATTTTTCACCTCATTTTTGCTCCGTGGTTCAATGGTAGAATAGCGCACTGTTAATGCGATGGTTGCTGGTTCGAGTCCAGCCGGAGCAGTTGGGAGAAATCCCAAGTTAGCTTTATCCCAATGTTAACTAATAAAGCAAATTGCTTTTCCATATTTTTATTCATAATTATCTATAATTCCACATAATAAGAAGACTTAGCCCTTTGACTAGGTTTTTTTATTTGTTTCCAGATTCAAAAAAGGCGATAGTCATTTGACTATCGCCTTTTTCTTTATGCTACATGTTTCTTATGATGTTTCTTCTTGTGGTGTTTCTTAACTGACTTTTTTACATGTTTCTTTTTGTGGTGAGTCACCTTTTTAACATGTTTCTTGGCTTTTTTAACGTGCTTTTTAGCTGTTGTCTTCTTAACAGTTGCTTTCTTGGCCTTCGCCTTCTTAGCAGCTAGTTTAACAACTTTAGCAGTCTTGGCACTTGATGCAGCGGCTGATTTCACTTCAGTGTTACCTTGCTTGTTTGCCACCTTTTGACCCTTGTTGGCGTCATTATTGTTTACTGTCTTGGCAACAGTACCTAAAAACCAAGATTTTTGTTCACGTAACTTACTTGCATCTACCTTTTTGTGTAGTGCAGATGAGTAGTGACGATCAGTGTATTGCCATAATACATGGGCAATTGATGGTTCGTTCTTAGTGTATGAAGCTAACCAGTATCCATCGTACTTACTCAATGCTTGAGAAGCGTAAGTCTTCATAAAACTTAAGTATGAGTAGAATAGAATCTTTCGAGATCCTACTAGTGGACGTAAAGTATCTACCCATTTTGCAGTCGCATCGTTTGAATGACGACGACTGATTGAAGCTGATTCGAAGTCGTTTACATAGAACTTAGCATTTGGTGCTCTGTTGTATAAGTCACGAGCTTCTCTAGCAGCCGCAGCTGAAGAATTATATCTACTAAATGAGTACACACCATATGGTACTTGGTACTTATCTAATAGCGCTTTATTGTGTTTAAATGTTTTATCGCTGTAACTTGATCCGTATTGCACTCTAAGAATTGCGAATGGAACTTCTTTACTTAAGTTCTTTGCCTTCTTATTAGTTAAACGGCCTTGCCATTCCGACAAGTCATATACAGTTTTACTACTTGCGTTTGCATGTGTATTAAAGCTTCCAATTGCTCCAACCCCCGTTGTTAAAGCAAGAGAAGCGACCATTGTCATCAATATTGATTTAAATCTGAACTTAATCAATATACTCACTCCTATTTCTCTAAATGAATCTTTGACTTGCATTATAGACGCCGAATATTGCAGGAATGATATAGTAATATTACAAAATGTGACAATTTTTCATTTTTTTGCAATTTCCCTCTCAAAATGCAACACTTTCTTTCATTTTGATGATTGTTTTGCATAAATTTCCGCCTATAATAGTCATTACAAATTAAATAACAACAAGGAGTGAAAATAATGTCATTCTTAGAATTAAAAAACATTCAAAAATCATACTACCTAGGCAAAGACGAATTCAAAGTCTTAAAAGGAATTGATTTATCATTTGAAAAAGGCGAAATGGTATCAATCCTTGGTGAATCCGGTGGTGGTAAATCTACACTAATGAACATCATTGGTGGATTGGACAGTAAATATGAAGGTGACGTTTTATTAAACGGTAGCTCATTAAAGCATGATACCGATAAGCAATTAGATGAATACCGTCGTAAAACCATTGGTTTTATCTTCCAAAGTTTTAATCTAATTAGTCATTTAACTATTTTAGATAATGTATTGGTTCCACTTGAAATGACTACCCTTTCAAAGAAGGAACAAGTTGCCCGTGCTAAGGAATTACTTGCTAAAGTTGGACTAAGCGATCACATCAACAAGTACCCTAACCAATTATCTGGTGGTCAAAAGCAACGTGTTTCTATCGCCCGTGCTCTGGCTGGTGACCCAGAAATGCTAATTGCCGATGAACCAACCGGTGCATTGGACCCAGAAAACACAACTGAAATCCTACAAATATTGGATAACATTGCTAAGGAAGGAAAACTAGTCCTAACTGTTACCCACTCTCAAAAGGTTGCTGATTACGGTACTCGTATCGTTCACATGACTGACGGTCGTATCGACGAAGACAGAACTCTTCGTGACAAGTACTCCGAAAGTGATGAACCAGCACTAGAATCAAAATCTCTATCATTAAAATCAATCGTTAAGATGACTTGGGATAACATCAAGTACAACTCCAAACGTAATCTACTAATTATCTTTGGTGGATTGATTGGTATCTTCTCAGTTGTATTCATGCTAGGACTTGGAAATGGTGTTAGAGGATACATTAACCATGAAATTTACTCTCAAGTAAATCCAAACAGTGTCCAAGTTTCCCATAAAAACACTAATGATCATTCATCATTTAAGGATGCTGACGTTAGCCGTTTAGAAAACGTTAAGGGTGTTAAATCAGTTGAAAAAGCTTACGCTTCAACTGGCATTCAAATGAAGGATGGCAATAAGACTGCCCAATCTTCATATATGACTACTAGTTTGGCTACTATCAACAAGGAAAACATCAAGCACGGTAATACTCCTAAGGATGGCGAAATCCTAATTAACACTGCCGCTGCTAAAGCATTAAACAAGAAGAACCCTAACTCAATGGTAGGAAAAGAAATTCAAGTTTCATTCACTGCCATGAAGAACGGCACTCCATACCCAGTAACCAAGAAACTCAAGATTTCTGGAATTATCGACTCACAAAGCCCACTTACTATCATTAACTACGCTACTGTTAAAGAAGTTCTATCCGACAACGGCATCAAGATTGAACCAAACTTCTTAAACGTAAACATCAAAGGTGGCGTAAACAATGTTGATCCTGTTCAAAACAGAATCAAGACCATCGAAGTTAATGGTAAGAAAGCATACAGCATTCAAGGTGCAGGTGCGATTGTATCAACTCTAAACACTTACATTAACCTTGCTGTATACGTATTAGCTGCCATTGCTGGTATTTCACTATTAGTATCAGCAATCATGATTATCGTTGTCCTATACATTAGTGTTGCTGAAAGAACTAAGGAAATTGGTATTCTACGTGCCCTAGGTGCTACTAAGGGTAACATCAGAATGCTATTCGTTAGCCAAGCACTATTCCTAGGAATTTTCTCATCAGTATCAGCTGTCGTTATTTCATACCTAATTCAATTAGGAATTAACTCAGCTGTTCACGGAATGATTGACTACTCAATCATCCAAATTTCTGTTGGTAACGCCATCTTCGGTATCGTAGTTGCCGTTATCATCAACCTACTAGCTTCAATTCTTCCTTCAAACAAGGGTGCTAAACTAGATCCAATCGAAAGTTTAAGTGCTGAATAGCTAGTAATTATCCTTCCCCCCTAACAAAAAACACGCTATGAAATTCATAGCGTGTTTTTTTAGTATTGTCGATGCATTAAGAAATCATAGACATATTCCTTATCGTACTCATCAAAATGATGAACCCAAAAAGCTACTATTCCTAGTGCTGTTGATGAATTATAAGCGGCAAATAGTTTGCGCTTTTTTTCATCCATTGACTCGGTGAAAACCTCAGTAGTTGAATCAACTAATTCGTTAAAAAAGACAATCAATTTCATCGTAAATTGAATATCACCTTTTCCACTTAATAACAATTCTAGGATAGGTTGATTATCCTCAATAACAGTTAAAAATTGATAAACGAATTTTCCCGCCGCTGTATCGATATATTTAGCATCGCTATTCTTTAAACTAACATTAGCCTCCCTGATATCATTAATAACGCGATCTTCCATTTTCTCAATCAAATCTGGTTTATCAATATAATGACGATAAAAAGTACTTCTATTAATGTTTGCGGCCTTGATGATATCACTCACCGTTACGTCAGCGATTCCCTTGGTCTTTGCGACTTTGATTAACGCGCCCTCAATTTTATCTCTGGTAAGTTGGCGCTTGTGTTCATATTTCACTGTTAATTCCTCCATAAAGTTATTGTTCACTTAAATATGTATGGTTGGTGTTATGATTAACTTATTAAATAGAAAAGAGATGCATAATATGTACAAATTTGGTCTAATGAGTGGACTTATTGTCTTCTTGATAGCTGTATTGGCTGCTATCACACTCGTATTTGTTATCGGTCGCAAAGTTTATTTGCACAGAACAATCAAAATAAACCTGTTATTTTTCATCTTGGCTCTTGTGGTTAGCATCGCCACATACGACATGGACAAATCGTTCATCAATTTTATTCTAACACCGATGTAAGCCGCAATAGGTTAACATTTTCTTAAGTTAGACGGTTTAACTGTCATCTTAATAAATCTGATGTTACGATATTATATGTGATAATTGTTTAAGGAGTGAACTATATGCTAAAGGTTGCAACCAACCCTAGTTTCATAGCCAGATATTTTCAAAGCTTTAATTGGGACGAAATCCTACATAATTTAACAAACATTGTGATCGATATCGTATTGATTTCAATCTTTTTCTTAATCTTAAAGGGAATTGGTAAAAGAATCATTAACCATCTATTTAAGAACTACGCTAAGAGAGAACGTGGTATCCCTGAAAATAGATTGAAGACTTTACACTCATTATCAGTTAACTCATACATGTACATCCTGGTATTCTTCTGGATCTATTCTGTGCTAACTTTTATCGGTGTACCAATCGGAACACTACTTGCTGGTGCTGGTCTATTCTCAGTTGCCATTGGTTTAGGTGCCCAAGGATTAGCCAGTGATATCATCAATGGTTTCTTCATTCTATTTGAAAAACAAATTAGCATTGGAGACTATGTTACCATCGGAGACGTCACCGGTACAGTATCTGAAATCGGTCTTAGAACCACTAAGATTAGAAGTAACAACGATGCTTTAAACTTCATCCCTAACAGATATATTACTAACATCTGTAACATGTCTAAGGAACGCATGAAGGCTGATATCGACATCCGCGTGAACCCAGATACCCCTATCACTGAAGTTATTAACATTATGAAAGACATTAATGCTAAGAACATTCCAAGTACTGAAGGAATCATTGGTGATCCAGATATCCTAGGTACTGTTGATATGGGTGATGGAACCATTGCCGTTAAGGAATTCATCCCAACCACGGATGAAGCAAGATTTGATGTTCAATTCAAGTTCTTACAGCTATACCTTGAAGCCATTACCGCAGCTGGTATTAAGTTACCAAACAACAAGGTAATCGCCGACATTTCAAAATAGAGTTTCAACGCCCGTTTCGGGGCGTTTTTTACTATCATATATAAATACGAAAGGAAGTCATTATTATGTTTAGTTTAGCTGCAAAAAATCCAAGTATTCTAAAGCAATATGTAGATAGTTTTAAGTGGAGCGACATGCTTCATAATCTAACTTTTGCCGTTATTGATATTCTTTTAATTTCTATTTTCTTCCTTATTATTAAGATTATCGGTCAAATCATCATCAATCGTTTATTTGGTCGATACCTACAAAAACAAAAGAAGATTAGTCCCAAACGTGAAGGTACTTTGAAATCTATTTCATCCAACACATACAACTACATCCTAATTTTCTTCTGGTTATACTCAATTCTAAGTATCATCGGCATCCCTGTTGGTTCACTTCTAGCCGGTGCTGGTCTGGTAACCGTTGCTTTAGGTTTGGGCGCCCAAGGATTAGCAAACGATATCATCACCGGTTTCTTCATCCTATTCGAACACCAAATTGATATCGGCGACTTCGTCGTATTAGACACCATCACAGGTACAGTATCTGAAATCGGCCTTCGTTCAACTCAAATTCGTGGTGTCGATGACTCACTTAACTTCGTTCCTAACAGATACATCACTAACATCTGTAACATGTCCAAGGATCGTCTAAAGGCTGAAATTAACATTCGTGTTAACCCTGACAGTCCAATTCAACAAATCATCGATATTGTAAAGGATGTCAACGCTAAGAACATTCCAAACACCCAAGGAATTATCGACGAACCTCAATTACTAGGAACTGTCGATCTAGGTGACGGAACCATCGCCGTAAAGGAATGGATTCCATGTACCGATACCGAAAAATTCAACGTTCAATTCAAGTTCCTACAATTATATCTTGAGGCAATTAAAGACGCTGGAATCATTCTTCCAAACAACAAATTAATCACCCCAATTCCACAAAAATAGTCACTATATAGGTACGTTTTTTAATTTTTTTATAAAACATACCTATTTTAGATTAATTTGTGTACTAATTATTTGTAACTAAATGTAAATAGTGTAAAATGGTGGTTGGATTAAATTACGTATTTCCATAATTATAGTTAAAAAATAAAGGAGAAGAGATATGAGCGCATGGGATATCATTCGTGATGCGACTCCTCAATTGGTCTCGGCATGTATTGCTTACACGATTCCAATTGCAATCGTATCATTTATCATCGGTTTAACTATTGCCGTTATTACTGCTTTAGTTAAAATCTCACATCGTGGTGGCCTATTCAATATTGTAAAAGCATTCTTTTACTTCTACGTATGGCTATTCAGAAGTACACCACTATTGGTTCAATTATTCATCGTATTCTTTGGTCTTCCATACCTAAGAATCGCTGGAATTCTACCAGATGGGATCAGATTAACACCAGTTGTTGCTGGTATTATTACTTTCTCATTGAACACTGGTGCTTACGCTTCAGAAACCATTCGTGGTGCCATCCTATCAATTCCAGATGGTCAATGGGAAGCTGCCTATTCACTAGGCATGACCAAACGCAAGGTATTATGGAGAATTATCTTGCCACAAGCTAGTCGTGTGTCACTACCACCTTTATCCAATGAGTTTATTGGTTTGGTTAAGGATACTTCACTAGCTGCTTCAATTACTATCGTTGAAATGTTTGAAGTCAGTCAACAAATTGCGGCTGAAAACTATCAACCATTAATTATGTACATTCTGGTAGCTGCAATCTATGCAGTCATCTGTAGTGTTCTTACAATCTTACAAAGTTACCTAGAAAAACGAGTTTCTCGTTATTCTGTAAGCAACTAGAAAGGAGTACGTTAATGATTAATTTAAAAAACGTATCTAAAACATTTGGCAAACAACATGCATTAGATAATATCTCCCTTCAATTTCCTAAGAACAAGACATCAGTGATTGTCGGACCTTCTGGTTCTGGTAAATCAACTCTACTTAGATCTTTAAACCTTTTGGAAACACCAGAAACTGGTGAATACGAATTCAATGATGAAAAGATTGATTTCTCAAAGAAATTAAGTTCAAAAACCATTCTAAACATTCGTAGAAAGACTAGTATGGTGTTCCAAAGCTTTAACCTATTCCCTCACCTAACAGTTCTAAAAAACGTTATGGAAGGACAAGTACAAGTTCTAAACAAGAGTAAAGAAGAAGCCAAGGAAGTTGCCGAAAAACTTTTGGATAAGGTTGGAATGCTAGACAAAGCCGACTCATACCCAAGTCAACTATCAGGTGGACAAGCTCAACGTGTTGCGATTGCTAGATCGTTAGCAATGCATCCCGAATACATCCTATTGGATGAACCAACCAGCGCCTTGGATCCTGAAATTGAACTAGAAGTTTTAAAAGTGTTATTAGATTTAGCCAAAGAAAAACAATCATTAGTTATTGTTACCCATAATCTTACTTTTGCTCAACGCGTTGCCGACAAGATTGTCTTCATTGAAGATGGTAAAGTCGGTTTCGATGGTGACACAAAGGAATTCTTTGAATCAGATGATCAAAGAATCAAAGATTTTCTTGCAGCAATGACCCTACAAAACATTTAAGGAGATTCAATATCATGAAATTTAACAAATTATTCAAGTCTCTAGCAGTTACTTTAGCCGTATTCGGTACTGGTGCTATCTTAGCTTCATGTGGTAACAGCTCAAGCTCAAAGAACTACAAATCAGAAGTAACTAACAGTGGTAAGTTAACTATCGGTCTAGAAGGTACTTACGCACCTTACTCATACAGAAAAGATGGTAAGCTACAAGGTTTCGAAGTTGATTTAGCTAAAGATGTTGCTAAGAAATTAGGTCTAAAAGCTAACTTTGTTGAAACTAAGTGGGATAGTTTAATTGCTGGTCTAGGTAGTAACAGATACGATGCTGTTATGAACAACATGACTGTTACTCCACAAAGAGAAAAGTTATACTCATTCTCTGACCCATACGCTTACTCATACTACACATTGATCACTAAGAGTGACAGCAAGATGATGAGCATCAAAGACATTAAGGGTATGAACATTGTTGACGGTGCTGGTACTGATAATGCTGTTGTTGCTAAGAAGTTTGGTGCAATGGTTTCATCAACTCCTGACAACTCAACAGGTTACCAATTAATCCAACAAGGTCGTGCTGATGGTACTGTTAACTCAGTTCCTGCATGGAAGTACTTTGCAAAGCACAACTCAACTAAGGGTCTAAAAGAAATTGATGTTCCAACTAAGCTACAAGCTCCAGCTGAAACTTCAATCATGTTAAACAAGAACTCAAAAGCTCTAACTAAGAAGATTAACCAAGCACTAGCTGAACTACGTAAAGATGGTACTATGAAGAAACTTTCAATGAAGTACTTCGGTTCAGACATCACTACTAAGAACAACTAGTCTTAATATAGATACGAAAAAAGCACTCACTATTGAGTGCTTTTTTATTGGTTTAAATGTTTTAAGGCAATAAAAAAGTCCCCGCCTAGCGGAGTCTTTTTTTATTACTTGCGTCTTCTTCTTGATCCGAAGAGTACCAATCCTAGTGCCATTGCAATTAGTGCTGTACCAACGGCAACAAGGATATTTTCATGTGTTTGATCACCAGTTTGTGGCAAACGGCTTACTTCTTTGTTTCCTTCTGAAGCACTTCCACTGTTATTCTTGTGTTTTCCAGCAGTTGGTGTTGAAGTTTCATGCTTATCAGCAGATGGATTACCATTGTTGTTACCATGACTTGATGATGAACTTGGTACAACTACATGGCTTGAAGCTGAGCTCTCTGCACTGCTGCTTTGGGCTGAACTTGCAGCACTACTGCTTTGTGATGCTTCACTTGAAGCTGCAGAGCTATCGGAAGCACTTGAGCTTGATGTAGCAATCTTCTTGTATGCAACATTATCCACGATACCATCATCACCACCATCAATTGTTCCAGAAACAGTTGATTGAGATGGGTTTACTAGTTCATATCCATCAATATTTGGACTGTCTACTGAATATGATTGAGAAGCTGGTGTGTATCCATTGTCATCCCAAACAGTTTCACCAGTTTGGTCATTCTTCTTACCAGCTTGGGTGAATTCAAAGTCATTACTGTATGGATCATGAATTGCTTGCTTAGTATCTTCGTCGATGTAGTTAATTGTAACGTTACCCTTAGTGGTTCTGGTTACATCTGACATTGGCTTGTATAAGAATGATAAAGTAAGTAATCTTGGTCCATCATTTATTGGAGCAGTAACTTTAACGTCTTTTTGACCCTTACTTGTTAGGTAGTAACCTGGAATATTTGGAGCTGTAAATGAAACTGTTTGAGTATCTGGAGTGAATTTACCCCATGTGACATCACCGGTCTTTTGGTTCTTAGTACCAGTTCTAGTAAATGTCACACTCTTATTTTCTTGGTATCCATCAATTGGAGCTGATTCAGTAACAGTTCCAACGTTTCCAGTTGTAGTAACCTTCTTAGTTTGATCTCTTGGAACAGCAGTAACTGGCACAGTGTTAGTGCTTGTCACTTGTTCAGTTGGATCCATTAAAACAGTTCTAGTTACATCGTTACCTAATGGAGCTAGTGTTCCGGAAACGTTGCTGCTGTCTTCTGGGACATAACCGTTTATAGTTGGAACAGTGAAGTTATAAGTACCATCACCGCTTACGTTTGACCAGTTTTCCCATGTGATTAGGTTATCTCTAGTATCCTTAACACCGGTGGCCTTGAATACTGATGAACCAGTGTCGGTCTTTAGAACATTACCAGTTATTGAATCAACGTAGTTTACCTTTACGCTTCTAGTTACTTGTTGATCTGGAACTGAAACGTATGGGTTGATAACGTGTAACTTAGCTTGACTGTTAACAGCACCGTCAGCACTGTAAGTTAAGTTAACATCCTTTGTTGATTGTTGAGCAACGTTGATAACTTGACCATCGTTTACATTGTCGTCATTAGTAACATTTAAGCGTGGGTTATCAACAGTTTCATACTTAGAAGGTGTTCCATTAACCGCCTTGTATACACTAACGTCATTAGTTAATGATGCTAAATTATAAGTGTAGTTACCATCTTTGTCAGTATAAACAGTTGTGTCTGGGGCAATAATCCATGACTTACCAATGTTACTTTCAGCTGGAACAATTTTGTAGCTGTATTGTCCGATTAATTGAGAACCTTCTTGGCCTGTATCTTCTCTGTAGAAACCACCATATCCTACAACGTAGTATTGAGCTGTTAAGTCGGTGTATGGTCGGTAGGCCACAAAGTCAACATAGTATCTTGAGTATGCTGATTTAGAAAAATCGGCGTATACAAATCCGTTTGAATCGATACCAAAGGTTACTCCGGGTTTGTTGGAAATATCTTCGAAATTATTACCATCTTTAGAAGCGTACAACTTTAAATTATTTAAGTCGTAGTTTTTTCCATCACTAAATGAAATTCTAGTTCCATAGTATCCAGGAATGTTCCCACGGTTAAATTCACCTGTTACTACATAGTATGGCTTACCATCTTTATTAGTGTACACAGGGGCATAATTAGCATTTCCATTGCCATCACTAACATAGTTGCCCTTGGTATTATCTGTACTATATCCAGGAACATCATCAGGATAATTCTTGGACAACTTTGGAGTTAAGTATCCTGGAATACCAATATCATCATGGTTATTAGTATTTTCATCTTCTGCCTTAGTATTTGGTAATACAGAGATTTGAGTACCATCTGTATTAACAGTTTGTTCATTTCCATTTGGTAGAGAAACTGTTGATGATAATGAAACGTTTACTAAACTTGGATTAGTTTCGTGATTAGCATTATCGCCATCCCAGTTGTATTTAGGTCCTTTAACAACTAGTGATAGGTTAGCATTAACAGTTCCTGGGTAAACATCACTATTGGTAGTTAATGTGATAGTATTCCCACTTACGCTGGAATCAAAAACATTTTGGTTACTATACTTAGAATAGATGGAATAGTTAAACACATCACTGAAACTAGTTTGTGATGGTGTGTTAATGTTAATCTTGATTTGAGTCCCTCTAGGAATTACTCTTCCCAAATTATCGTTATTGGTTAAAGAAATGCCATAGTTGATAGTGTCATTCTTTTTAACGTTACTGGTTTGTGATCCTAAATTACTGATGCTTGCAGTAACTGCACTTTCTGGTGCACTGTAATTGCTGGATGATTCATCAGCATGTGCGACAACTGCTGTAGGTGCTACGTCAATTCCTTGAGAAACGACATAACCTGTACCTAACAAAGATATAGTTGCCATTCCAATAACGACCCAATTTTTCTTAACCTTATGTAAAATCTTTCTTTCCTTTACTTCTTTGTTCATATTTATTCCCCCCTAATTATATTTATACAAGTATTCTAAAATAAAAATAAATTTTATTCCGTATGTATTTGTTTAAGTTTTTTTAAAGTTATTTAAATATCATCTAAATAAAAACAAAAAAAGAACCTCGGTTAACCCGAGGTTCTTTTTAATTAATTATTTACGTTTTCTTCTTGTTGCCATGAAGAATAGTCCTAATGCCATTGCGACTAAGGCCATACCAATTGCTACAAGAATGTTTTCGTGAGTTTGATCACCTGTTTGTGGTAAACGTTTTTGATCATTTGAGGATGGATGTCCAGCGTTGTTTACATGAGTTGGAACTACTGGAGTATCATGATGATCATTTGATGGCTTACCGGCATTGTTAACATGTTCTGGGGTAGCAGAACTTGGTGCAAAGCTTTGACTTGAGCTAGCTGATGAACTTGGAGCTGAGCTTTCTACGCTGCTTTGTGGTGTTCCACCATTGTTACCATGACTTGCTGGTACTGAGCTTGATGCAGAACTTGCTGCACTACTTTCAGTTGAGCTTTGGGCACTGCTTTGCGCACTGCTACTTTGAGCTGAACTTTCGGCAGAACTTACTGCGCTACTTTCAGCTGAACTCGCTGCACTGCTTTCAGCGGCACTTGAACTAGGAGTTGCAACTTTCTTGTATAGAACAGTTTCAACAATTCCATCATCATCAGCATCAATGTCATTCTTAACAGTTGCTTGTGATGGGTATACAAGTTCATATCCTTCAACCACTGGGCTTTCTACGGAGTATGATTGAGAACTTGGAGTATATCCATCTGTCCAAGTTACTACACCTGTCTTGTCATTCTTCTTACCAGTTTGAATATATTCAAAATCTTGTGAGTATGGAGCATGCACTGCTTGTTTAGTATCTTCATCAATGTAATTGATTTTTACATTATTCTTAGTACTACGAGTAACATCAGACATTGAATCTGGGGTATAGGAGAAAGGAACTTCAAAATATCTAGTTTTACCAGAATTGTCAGGTGCGGTAATATTTACACTTCTAGATGGCTTGCTAACTAATGTGTAATTTGGAATTTCGATTGCCTTGGCAACAATAGTTTGCTTAGCAGGTTCAAAATTATTCCATTGGATTTCGCCAGTCTTCAAGTTTTTAACACCATTTTGAGTAAATGGAACATTAATTAATTGGTCATATCCTTCAATCTTAGCTGTTCCAGAGTAAGTTCCCGTAGGTGTTTCAATTTTAACTTGTTTGGTTGAGTCCTTAGCCACGACAGTTACCACTACGTTTTCACTACGAGTAACATTTTCTGCTGGATCCATGTAGACAGTCTTAACGAAGTCATCACCAAGGGGTTTTAGGGTACCCGTGATATCACTTTTATCTTCTGCAACGTATCCATCAATAGTAGGAACTGTGAATTTATATGAAGCATCCCCACTTGTAACTTTCCATGGGTCCCAGATGATTGAGTTATCTCTGGTATCCTTCACACCAGTTGAAGTAAATTCAACTGAACTACTGTCAGTTTTTAATACTCTGTTATTGGTTGCATCTACATAGTTAACTGTTGCGGTTCTAGTAACCTTTTGGTCAGGTACTGAAACGTAAGGGTTAATCACAGTTAGTGTTGCTTGTGCACTGTGTGAATCAGCAGATGTATAAGTTAGGCGTAGTTGCTTTGATGATTGTTGAGCAACATTGATAATTCCACCTTCGCTAACATTACCATCGTTTGTAATATTAACAGTAGCGTTGTCTACTTTTTCGTATCCAGCTGGTTGTCCATCAACAGTTTTGTAAACATTAACACCATCTTTTAAGTTGTTTGCTGAGTATACATAGTTTCCATCTGGTTGAGTGTAAACTGTTTGGTTTGGAGCAACTACCCATGAACTACCAATGTCACCAGTTACAGGAACGATTTGGTAGTTCAAGTCACCGATTGGTAAACTTAGTTCTTCGTAAGTACCTTCCTTATAGTAGCTACCGTAACCTCTAACGAAGTATTTTGATGATAAATCAGTGTATGGTCTGTATGCTACAAAATCAACAAAGTCTCTATTATATGCTGACTTAGAGAAGTCTGCGAATACAGCTCCATTGCCGTCAATACCGAATGATACCCCTGGTTTTTCAGAAACATCTTCGAAAGTCTTACCATCCTTTGATGCATATAGTCTTAAGCTCTTAAAGTCAAAGCTATTTCCATCGGTAAATGAAATTCTAGCACCGGAGTATCCAGGAATGTTACCCTTGTTGAATTCACCAGTTGCTACGAAGTATGGTTTACCTTCTGCGTTAGTGTATACAGGTGCGTAGTGAGCCACGTTGTTATTATCAGTAGTAAAATAGTTACCCTTAGTGTTGCTCTTTGGATAATCAGCTACATCATCTGGATAATCTTTTGAAAGATATGGTTGAACGTATCCTGGAGTTTCAGCAGTATTATAGGTAACCTCTTCGTCTTCCTTCTTGGTATTTGGAAGGATGGATAATTGGCCACCTTCAACAGAAACGCTTTGATCACTTTGACCTGGTAGTTGAAGTGTTGAGGTGATATTTACGTTAACTAAATCTGGGTTAGTTTCATGTTCTTCAGTATCACCATCCCAGTTGTACTTAGGACCATCTACTACAAATGAAAGGTTCATATTAACTGTTCCAGGATAGAAATCCTTCTTAGTAGTTAATGTGATGGTATTACCTGAGACACTGTCATCAAAGTTATTTTGACTTGAATACTTTGAATATACTGAGTATGAGAATACACCTTTCAAACTAGTTTGTTCTGGGGTATTCACATTAATCTTGATTTGAGTTCCCTTAGGAACAACTCGTCCTAGATTGTCATTGTTATTCAATGCAATACCATAGTTGATTGATGAGTTCTTCTTAATGTTGGTAGTTTGTGAACCCAAGTTACTAATAGTGGCACTTACGGCACTTTGTGGTGCTGTGTAGTCACCTGATTTATCTGAATTATTGTTTGTAGTTTGGCTTGCACTGCTTGATTGGCTTGAGTCATTGCTTTGTGAAGCTGATGAACTATTGTTGTTATCCGCAGCTGAACTGGTTGTGCTTGCTGATGATGGTGCATCACTTGCTCCGTTAGATTCATCCGCATGCGCAACAATTCCAGTTGGTAGTACGTTTGAAGTTTGAGATACCACAAATCCGGTACCTAATAAAGCAACTGAGGTCATTCCAATTACGACCCAGTTCTTTTTAACCTTGTGTAAGATCTTTTTTGCTTTTACTTCTTTGTTCATAATATTCACTCCTTTTTTCTAAAATTCATAATGTATTTTAGGACAAAAGGATTGTGAAAACAGTATTTATAAGATTAAATTAGCTATGATAAATTTAAGTATTTATTGAAATGTTTAATTATTTTTTGATTATTTTAAACTATTTGTCACTAAAATATAAAAAATTGGCATCATTTATAGATTGGTATTTTTTTATTATGTATGATTTTCTTTAAAATAAGATATTATATAACAATTCCAATATGTTTATTAATGCACTTTATGCAATAAGTTTGTGAAAATTATGGTAGACTCTATGTTCAATCAGGTGACGACGTTGACAATTTTTAAATTGAAAAATATTGGATAAGAATTCAATTGGGTAAAAAGTTTTAATTGTTTTGTTGATGCGTTGTGAGTGAATATCCAAGCACTCCAAAAGAGCATTCCACCGGCTATTCATCCTTTTTCATAACAAAAAATTATGTTAAAATAACAATTACTACATAATTAATTATAAGGATAGGAGCTGAAAACTATTCGTTTTATTTTAAATCTAACTGAACTTATACTATTAATTTCATTTCTTTTCACGGCGTACAAAACTGTAAAGGGTTCAAAACAACTTAAGAAAATTAAAGACAAAAATAATACATTTTCTCACAAAACAAAGACGGAAACAGAATTTACCAATTTTTCCTACATGCTTTTAGGAGCATTTTTCGCATTAATACTGTTTACTATGTTTAATGTTGTTGTCGAATATGATAAAAATTTTGTAATGATAATATTAATAGCAATATCTGCAATTATAGATGAGTGCCTATATATGATATTTATGAAAAAAAGAGGTATTGATCCAAATATATATATAGATTATAAAAAAATATTTTACTGGTTTTTTGCTATGGTTGATATAGAATTGCTAATGATAATTATTGCATATATGTAGGACATCTAATTTAAAATAATATAAAAAAGTGCACCTTCAATTAAGTAAATTTGAAGGTGCACTTTTTTAATGATTAATTATTTTATTATGTGGAAAAATCACACAGTTAGAGGTAAACAAGTCGCAATAATAATTGAAATAACAACAATTCCAAAAATAATCCCGTATAGACCACCACTTTCAATTCCATCTACAGCCCCTGAAATAATTCCATCAAGCGTACTAGATACTCCACGCAATATAGTTACCGCAGACGTGCTTACACTCTCAAAAATTCTATCCAAAATTTCTTTGGCCAAATTCATCGGATCGATAAGAAAAGTTATATCTAGCCCCATATTAAAATCTTCTTGAGAATTTAAATTTACACTATTTGCTAAAGATAAAGTTAATCCTACTTTTTCTCCTTTAGTAGCAAGTAAAACTTTTATATAACCATTCTCTATTTTGCTAGCAAAATAGTTTAAAGCTGAACTAATTTTTTCATTCATACTTCCAATGATTATATCGTTAGCTTTATCAAAAATTTCTTCGGTACTATTAATTTTTCCGTCTTTAACGCCAAGTTTAAAGATATTGATTCCTTTTGTATTTCCCACGGATGCGCCATAAGCTAACTTTAAAATCATTTCTACGTTTTCGTTTAATTGCAAGTCTTTTGACACGTCACTTGATAAACTAACGTTTCCATACTTGAACGGTGCAAAAATATTACAAATATTCGCTGCCCAATCAGTAGCATACTCTTCTTCAGTAATTCCAAATTTAGATACAGCTTCGTCTTTACCTGAAGATGCTACTTGATCAATGTCTAAGTTACCAATTGAATATTCAACAAATTGATCAAAAGACCATTCTTTAGGCATAGGAAAAGCTAAATTTCCGCTATAACCACTAGACATATCTGAAACAAATGCATATTTTGCATAGTTATGATTAATAACATGCAAGGCAACATTTCTAGTTCCATAAACACAGGTATTATAGAATGACATTTGATTATTAATACCTTTAAAGTATCTAACAACTGTACTATTAATGTCACCGTCTTGAATATCTACATCAACTGCAAAATAAATATTAGTCCCTTTAGGAAAACCTAATTCCAAAGCAGCACTTTTAGCTTTTTTAGCATCCATTACGCCTTGTTCGTAGGTAAAATAGTCCTCATCCCATCCACCATCTTGATAAATTGGGAAAATTTTAATACCTTCTTTGGTAATTAAATTGATTTCTTCAGTAGTTAAATTCTTATCTTTTTTATTACTACCAACACCTACGCTACCTGTTAAATAACGCCCTACGACACTGAAACCATATTTTTTTAATAAATAAACATCATGCTCTGTTAATTGAGCTGATGTGTCAGCAGCTATAGAATCTCTTTCGGTATCACCGTTGCTTGTTAATAAACTTTTAATTAATGATTTATCTGCTAAATTGCTAGACTGTGGATCTAATTTCATAAATTTCCTAAATTTAACGATACCTTCTGCAAGGTTATCATCAAATACTCCGGTAAAGTCACCATCATAAAAACTATTAACAAATAATCTTTACAATATCACCACTGCTACCAATTGATAATGTAGGAGTATTTTGCATTGTATATGGACCGTAAACACCGTTAGCATTTGATAGCCCTTCAGCTTTTTGCAAATAATAAATTAATTCCTCGTTAGTGTCTCTTTGGTAGATGCCATCACACGGTAACAATAGCTCTCTTTCTACTGCAAATCTTCTGTTTAAATCTTGTTGCATTTCCCTAATTTTTTCATGATAATTCCTTACTGATTCATCCTCCCAATTCTCAGTAGGGATTAATGTAAAAGCACTCATATCAAACAATGCAGCCATTAACATAACGGAAACTTTACCGTCACCATCTAAACCTGCATTACGTTCTAGCTTTTTAAATGCAGTTCTAGTATTATCACTAAATTTATCATCAAAAGTTACTGGGGAGATTCCCTTACACCAGAATGCACCTTGAATTAGCTTAGCAATATTTCCTTTATACCCTGGAGCTAATTCATCAACAACATTAGACAATGCTGATTTGGTTTTATTTCCAAATCCTTCACTAACTGGACTAATTCCTAACTCATGTTGTAATCCCATAGTTAGTCCATAAATGGTTTCCCAATTACTTTGACCATTTTCACGAATTCTTTCATATCCTGATACATCAGAATATGTCTTGTTCAACCATTGTTGAACCTCTAATACTTTAATATCCATAACGTCACCTCTTAAAATTAATAACAAAAATATGATTTATATAGTTGATCAAAATCAACATAAAATAATAGTGCAAATCAATTTAAATTTTGTAATCATCATGTATCACATTCCTTTCACTAAAAATTTAACGAAATAAAAAAGACGAGAATAACTGAAATTAGCTAGACTCGTCCCTAATGTGATAAAAAATACAATTTTTTCAGAGTTCCGAAATGTATACAATATCCCCTATAAATATAGGTTTTTACGCTATAAGGCGTTCCGAAATTACAACAAATGGCACAAAAAAATAACAAATTTGTTTGTAATACTGAATTTAAGATACTATAATAAAAATTGTAAGGAATTAGTCAAGTTGAATAAAGTTAAGATATTTTGAATAAAAAGTATACACTTTACCCCTTGATTAATTCCATAGAGAATTAGTTTGGAATTGCCTAAATATGCCCATATTTAAAAAAACAATATCAAACTAAATATTAACGAGTCTTGATCTAACGCCAATTAGTTCAAGGCTTTTTTATTTTATTTTCAAGATGTAGTATAGGAAACATTTCTGTTCTCCTCAATACCACAATATCTATTATCTTATCTTATTAAAATTTTTGCAATAAACGAATTAATCAAGTCAATGTGCAAAAGTCTAGAATCACTGTCATAGCAACATTTTTAAGAAATAAAAAAATTTTTTTACAAAGAATAAGTATAGAAAGATTTTATGTTCAAAATGGCCGTATTTCAAAAAATTTATCTAATTACTGGAATTGAATAAAAATTAAATTGGGTAAAAAGTTTTAATTGTGTCTTTTTTTGATGCATTGTGAGTGAATACCCAAGCACTCCAAAAGAGCATTCCACCGGCTATTCGGCCTTTTTCATAATAATAAATTATGTTAAAATAACAATTACTACATAATTAATTATAAGGATAGGAGCTGGAAATATTCGTTTTATTTTTAATCTAATTGAACTTATACTCTGTATTATATGCATATTCCCAACAGTTAAATTTGTAAAAAGTAGAAAATCCTTTAAACAGAAACTTAATTATGAAGATAATATGTCTTCAAAAGGAGAAAAGATAAAAGAGAAATATAATAATATTTACTTCAAGATTAATTTTGCGCTATTGCTGTTAGCATTATTAAATATGATTCTAATATCTAAAAAAACTTTTATAATAATGATATTAATAACAACATCCGCAATTATTAATGAATATCTATATATGATATTTGGTAGAAAAAAAGGGATTAATCCAAATATATATAAAGATTATCAAAAAATGATTTATTGGTCATTTGCTATGGTCGATATAGGATTATTAGCATCAATTATTGCATGTATATATTATACATTTAAATAAAAATAACATGCAAAAAAGCCTAAGCTTTCGCTTGGGCTTTTTTTATTTATCTCTTAAGTGAATCCCTGATAACATCCAAGACTTCCTTTTGGAAATCATTGAAGTAATGGGACTTTAAGTAAACCAGATTGGTAACAAACATTGGCATGTCTTCATCTAAGAAGTCCAATTTGACTACCCCGTCGGGTACTTGCACCAATGAGTTAAAGAATCCGACACCAACGTTGTTAGAAATCAAACTCATAATATTGTTGGTTTCATTCGATCTAAAAATCACGTTTGGATGGAATGAATTTCGTTTAGCCAATTGGTTAAAGGATTCGTTTTGGGTAAAACCTTGTTTAAATAGCACAAAGTCTTCCTTGGCTAGGTCAGCAAAATGAATCTTACCTTCATTAGCTAGTGGATGGTCCTTTGAAACGTACGCACAGAATGGAATTCTTTCGATTTCTTCTGTTTCGATGTCGGGGTCGTCCAACGGATTGTTAGAACCTAGCAAAGCTAAATCTAACTCACCATTTTTCAATGCAGATTTGGTCGTTTCTGATCCATATTCATAGGTAATAATACTATTTAATAATTTTCTTTCCTTCAAATGTTGAGCAATTGTAGGAAAGTATCTCGTTTCAATAATTGGTGGTAGCCCAATTGAAACTTTTTTAGCTTTCAAGTTGGCGATGTTTCGCTTGGCAACGTCAAAATGACGGATGATTGCGCGAGCATGATTTAACAATTGTTTCCCACTATCGGTTACAATGAGTTCGCCATGGGTACGATGTCTGATAATCAACTTAGCGTCCATCTCTTTTTCTAATCGTTGCAGAGCAAAAGTAATGGTAGGTTGACTTACTTTAAATTCTTCAGCAACTTTCGAAAAAACTTTTAATTCTGTTAAGCTTATAAAATATTCAAGGTCTCTGGTGTTCATAAAAAACGCCTCCCAGCGTTGATATAAAAAGGTTTATTTTTTAGATATAAATTATATTTATTATAACACTAAGTTTTGACTATCTAAATACCCATGTATTATTATCTATATATAAATTATGAAAAGAGGTAAGTACTATGTCTTTTGGATATGATATTTTAAACAATCCTTTCAAGAATAAGGGTACTGCATTTACTAAAGAAGAAAGAAAAGAACTTGGTTTAGAAGGAATGCTTCCACCATACGTTCAAACTTTACAAGAACAAGTGGATCAAGCTTACGCTCAATTCCAAAGCAAACCATCAGATTTAGAAAAACGTGTTTTCTTAATGACTCTATTTAACGAAAACCGTGTTCTATTCTACAAGTTATTTTCACAACACGTTGTTGAATTTATGCCAATCGTATACGATCCAACAATCGCTGAAACTATTGAAAACTACAGTGAACTATTTGTTCAACCACAAAACGCTACGTTCTTATCAATCGATGATGATTTAGATTCAATCAAGACTTCATTAAAGAATGCTGCTGAAGGCAGAGACATCCGTCTAATCGTAGTTACTGATGCTGAAGGTATCTTAGGTATTGGTGACTGGGCTACTAACGGTGTTGATATTGCTGTTGGTAAACTAATGGTTTACACTGCCGCTGCTGGTATCGATCCTAGTCAAGTTCTACCTGTTGTGCTAGATGCTGGTACTAACAACGAAGAATTACTTAAGGACCCAATGTACTTAGGTAACAGACACGAACGTGTTTACGGTGAAAAATACCACAAGTTCGTTGATACTTTCGTAGAAGATGCTGAAGAAATGTTCCCAGAAATGTACTTACATTTCGAAGACTTCGGTCGTAGCAACGCTGCTGAAATTCTAGACAGATACAAAGACAAGTACACTGTATTCAATGATGATATCCAAGGTACTGGTATCATCGTTCTAGCAGGTATCTTAGGTGCTTTAAACATTTCTGGTGAAGAAATGAAGGACCAAACTTACGTATCATTTGGTGCAGGTTCAGCTGGTACTGGTATCGTTTCTCGTGTATACGATGAGTTCGTACAACAAGGTATGGACCCAGAAGAAGCTAAGAAACACTTCTACCTAGTTGATAAGCAAGGTCTATTGTTCGATGACGACGATACTTTGACTCCTCAACAAAAACCATTTGCTAGAAGCCGTAGCGAATTTGATAACGCAGATTCACTAACTAGTCTAGAAGCAGTTGTTAAAGAAGTTCACCCAACTATTTTAGTTGGTACTTCA
This sequence comes from Apilactobacillus kunkeei, assembly GCF_001421115.1. Classification (GTDB taxonomy): domain Bacteria; phylum Bacillota; class Bacilli; order Lactobacillales; family Lactobacillaceae; genus Apilactobacillus; species Apilactobacillus kunkeei_F. Next base: position 231,357 of record NZ_JXCW01000006.1, read on the forward strand.
ACTCAACCAAACACTTTCACTGAAGAAATCGTTAAGGAAATGGCTGCTCACACTGAACGTCCAATTATCTTCCCTATTTCAAACCCAACTAAGTTGGCTGAAGCTAAGGCTGAAGACCTACTAAAATGGACTGACGGTAAAGCTCTTATCGGTACTGGTATCCCAGTTAACGATATTGAATACAACGGTACTACTTACCAAATCGGTCAAGCTAACAACGCCCTTGTATACCCAGGTCTAGGTCTAGGTGCAATTGCTGCTACAGCAACTGTTCTAGATGACGAAATGATTTCCGCAGCTGCCCACTCACTTGGTGGTATTGTCGACACTGACAAACCAGGTGCTGCTGTCTTACCTCCAGTTTCTAAGTTGGATCAATTCTCAACTACTGTAGCTAAGGCCGTTGCCGATAGCGCTGTAAAACGTGGTCTTACACGTGAAGACATCAAAGATGTTGACAAAGCTATCGAAGACACTAAGTGGGAACCTAAGTATTAATCTCTCTTTTAGATGATGTGTGTATAAAAAAGACGCCGAAGGGCGTCTTTTTTTGTGCGCTAAATTATATTAATAATCTTTTCAGTATTTTCCGCATTATTTAATGAATACAAATGAATGTGGTTAGCACCGGCTTGTTTGATTTTATTAATCATCCTAGCAGTGTATCGAACACCACCTTCGCCGAACTCATCTTTATATTGATTCATCAAAGCATTTAGTTCATCTGGAGCAGTCGAATGGGTTAAACTCAGCATCTTTTCTGCTTGAGATCTCGAAATCAGTGGCATAATCCCAAACCAGATTGGCGTATCAATTTGGTTTTGATTTAAATAATCAACGTAATCATTCGCGTCAAAGCTAAATTGTGAAATTAGATTCGTGCATCCCTTTTCAATCTTTTGTCTCAACCATTTCATTTCTTCGTCACTACTATTTAGATAGCAAGTTCCAGAGATATTCACATGTGGATATTGTTGTTTGATAAATTCAATTAGTCGATCCGCATGTGGAAATGTCTCCGCCGTATCATTTTGAGACAACTTATCACCACGCAACGCCAGCACACTGTGGATATTGTGTTGTTGCATCAAATCAACCATCTCTTGAACTCCCTTTTCATCCTTGTCGATTCCGGTCAGATGAATGACGACATCAACAGATGAATTAGCATGGATGTAGTCAGCGATTTGAATGCTTTGTAGCAGGTTATCCATGTCATGATTTCTATCAGTAATCGAGATGAATTCTGGATGTAGTTTTAATAAACCATCCAGGTTAACTTGATCAATGTTGGGTGTAATCTCAAAAGAATATTGTAAGGGCATGCGAATCTCCTTTTGTTCTATATGATATTATATATCATATCACAATCATTTTATGGGAGATGGTGACAATTAAATTTGTTGTAAAATTACTTAAGAAAATTTCAATTAAAATGATAATTATTGCATTAGTAATTATCGTATCAATATTCTTTATCTTATTTTATAATCAAAGCACTTTATTTACAGTAGTGACAACCTTAATGAATATTTTCTTGCTTTATGAATCATTTTCCATATCAAACAAGGCACTTAAAATCCAGGAAGATGAGCAAATAAAGCAAATGTCTGATCAAGCATCAAAAATCTATGTTCACACATTGAATGATAATCTGCCTCTAAAACCAATTAACAATCATACAATATATCGCCCAATAATGATTGGCAATTCATCATCTGAACCTATTTATCAAGTTTGGATTATATCAGCTATAAATAGGTACTCATTTAGAGAAAGTAAAATTCAGTTTGATGAAGAAAATTATAAATATTTATTTTTACGCATACTTACCCCTCAAATAATCTATAAAATAATTGGAACTGATGGACCAAGCATGGGAGGAGTAAGACCTGAAGCGTTAATTTATTTCAAGGATAGCAGAGGAAAAAGATGGCTTAGGGATCCAAAAGGAAATCTTCATTATATTAAGGAAAAAATTGACATTCCGAAAGAATTTAACATACACAGTATTAAAGAAATGCCCGTTGACCCTTATGAAGGATATTCTTTTAATAGTATTGATGATTTAAAAGAAATGGTAGAAAAAATAAAGGAGAACAAGGAATAACAGATAATTTTTATTTATATATTCAACATCAAAGATTCCAATAACCGAAAATAATTTTGGTATATACTACTATATAAGTTCAAATGATTTCACACGGAGAAGATAAATGATTAATATAATTAAGCAATTTTTCAAATTTGGTATCGTTGGATTCATTAACACAATACTAACCTATTTAATTTATACATGCCTATGGAAGATTACATCTCCTACCATTGCCATGGCAATCGGGTATGGGACAACTACTTTAATTGGTTTAACCATTAATAAAAAGTGGGTATTCAAAACTAGCGGAAACGTTACTAAAACCGCGATTAAATATTATTCTACCTACGTGTTCACTTGGTGTTTAACAGTACTATTAACATACCTATTGTCTGTCTATACATCTATTAACGAACAAATTGTCCCAGTATTAACATTAATTGTGACCGTTCCAGTTAACTTTATACTAAGTAAACTATGGGTATTCAAATAAAAAAGAGGCCGTTCCTACCAAACGGTCTCTTTTTATTATACGCACGTATTTAGTTTTTTATCTCTACGCACTTATCACTAATCTCTTTAAATTTTAAATCATGAGAAACAATAACAATTGTTTTTCCCTTTTTATTTAACTCTACTAACTTACTCATTATATAATCTCTATTTTCATGATCAAGCGATCCCGTAGGTTCATCGGCTAAGATGATGTCAGACTGTTTTAACATAATCATAGCAATTGCTAGCCTTTGTTTTTCTCCACCCGAAAGATTATATACTTTAATATTCAATGGCTTATGAAGTCCTACTTCACTTAGTGATTTTTCCATTTCCAATATTTTATCTTCAGGTTTTACATATTCAAGTGCAATCGCTAAATTATCATATATGGTTCCACTTTCGATTAAACCGAAGTTTTGGAACAAATAACTAATTGTACTTCTTCTTATTTTCATCGCTTTACGACTATTCATTTTAGGGGTTTCTTTTCCAAAAATTTTTATTTTTCCAGAATCATATTTTTCTAAGAGACCAATTATATTAAGAAGAGTCGACTTTCCACTTCCACTAGTTCCAAATATTGTAGTTATCTTATCTTTGGGTATGCTTAATGAAAAGTTTTCAAAAATTACGTGGTCTTTGAATTTTTTATTTAAATTATCAACTTTTATTGCAATCTCATTGTTCATTAATTACATCTCCCCAGCTTCCAGAATTAAGCTTTTTAACAACGCATAGACTAATCAATAATTCTATTATCAAAACAATAGATACTGTCATTACCGTTATCATGCTAAATAAATCATTTAAGTACATTATTAAGGCTATTAAAAGATATTGCATTGCCATTAGTATCCAAAAATATAAATATGCTTTCATATTGCTATATCCGTTTAATTTCTTTATAAATATACTTCTTTTGAAGTTTTTAAAGTATAAGAAAGCAACATAAATAACGAGAATTAGCGTAATTATAAATCCAACTAAAACTGTTAATGATTGGGAGATAACATCTCCAATACTTATTAACAGATCTTCATGATAATAATCACTCAGTTTTATTAACTGAGGATAGTTATCATAATAGTTATATTGTATAAGCCTCTTTTTAACTCGATTGTATGTTGATTCTACTGATGAACCAATTGACATCTTTAATCCATCGCTAAAACCACCGCCATCCATTATGTTTCTTTCCACAAAGGATGAGTTGTTTTTTGTGGTTACAAATACAACATACTTACTTATATTTTCACCATTATTTATGCTTTTAAATCTATTATTATATCTGTTAGAGATATAAACTATTTTAATTTTAGGAATCCTTCCTATTTCTTCCTTGGATATTTGTTTAATATCAGATACTAGAGCTTTTGTTGATTTAGCTTTGCTTACAGGTATGGCGAGCAATACGTCTCTTGAATTATTATCCAAGTGGATAGAATAACCACTGGTATCATACAGAGGAAATTTATTTAAATAATTTGGATTTACTTTTATGAACTTAAGGTAATCTGCAATTGGTTGTTTTAAATAACTATCGTCATAAATGATAGCTCCACGTGAGTTTAGATAACTATACATATTATCATCTAAAACTTTACCTTGTTCTAACGAAAACTCATTAGGATTGTTTCCAGTAATAACTGGATAGAATACGCCAAAGTCTTTTTGCCTATCATATTGATTGGGATGATTAATACTAATGTATGATGAAATAGAAACCTCAGCTAATGGAACTAGTGTGAACAGGCAAATTGTTATGGAAACACCCTTGGCTAGATATAAAGCAATAAAATTTAACCGGTTGTAATTCTTTCCATTTATTTGATTGCTAAAATTGAAATATTGAAAGAACGATACCAAAATAGTAGAAATAATGTAAAAAATAATCATCATCAATAATTCTTTAATAATTATTATTTGGTCAATATTTAAATTAAATACATAATAAGCCAGCCCATCTACTACACTGAGGCCTAATGCACTAAAAATAAATATTTTCCCCATACTAATTTTAATTATTTTAAACGTTGTGAATCCATTTAATTTATATATCGAAAATGATTTTGAATTCGAAATTATAAATATAACTACAAATAAAAATAAAAATAATAACGAAGTTTGAAAGACATCATTTAACCGTTCCGGAGAATCGAAACTTATCGATGGTATGCTATCAGAATCATTAATCAATAAATCATCAGAAGAGATTTTTGTTTTATTTATTGCACTTAATTTTTTAGACAATATTTTTCTAAATTCACTAAACTTTTTTGCTTTTTTTGTCTCTAGGAAAAAAGTTCCTTCTCTATTTTGAGGGTATTTTTCTGAAAATGATATTGGAGCAATATGTACCGAATATTGACTAAGGCCATTATTAAAATTATCAGATTTTTTACTTACGATTTTGGGTTTTAAACCAAAATTTTCCCATAAAGATGTAGGATGGGTTGTATAAGTTTGAAAGACAACAGATTGAATTGGTTTAGAATAATTTAGTTTGCCGTTAGATTTCAAATATCCTGAATACCTAACTCTTTTTAAGTAGTTTAAATTAAGCTCTTTGGCGGTAGAATTAACAGAGCTTATCACTTCGTTGTATTTCTTATCAGAATTCATTTCCACCGGAACGTTAAAAGGAGTAAATTTAGAACTTATATCAAATGATTTTTCAGCGTTATTAACCTTTGATTGATAATCATGACTGATGATCAATATTGATCCCGTAAAAATGATTAATAAAATTGATAAAAAAGATAAAAATTTATTATTCAATGTTATAATTCCTCCCAATCCCTAAAATCATATCTTTAATTTATTTAATTATATCATTGTTAGAAAATTAATAATATTTTCACCGGGAGCTTTAATGTACAAAAAAAGAGGCCGTTCCTACAAAACGGTCTCTTTTTTATTATTCAGATTACTTGTTTTCACTAATTACGACAGTACCATCTTCCATTTCAGCCTTTAAGTGCTTAATGTCTTCATGGTCTAGGTAGAAGTCAGTAATCTTGTCTCTAATTTCTTGTTCAACTACACGACGTAGTGGACGAGCTCCCATGGCTTCGTCGTATCCTTGTTCGATTAAGTGATTCTTAACGTCATCTGATACGACAACATCCATGTCTTTCTTAGCTAATGTAGCATTTACGTCTGCTAACATTAAGTCGACAATTTCCTTCAAGTCATCCTTTGTTAAGTGGGAGAATTCAACGATTGCATTGAATCTGTTTAAGAATTCTGGGCGGAAGTATGGAGCTAAACGATCCATTAACTTCTTGTCCTTGTCGTCATCACCAGTAAGCGCTTCGTTACCGAATCCGGCATTTGAAGTAGCAATTACAACGGTGTTCTTGAAGTTAACCACATTTCCTTGACCGTCTGTTAAACGACCATCGTCTAATACTTGTAATAGAAGTGTTAGCACTTGTGGGTTAGCCTTTTCGATTTCATCTAGTAATACGATTGAGTATGGGTTTCTACGAACCTTTTCAGTCAAAGTATTGTTGTTGTCGTTGTATCCAACGTATCCAGCTGAAGCACCGATTAACTTGGAAACAGCAGTTGGGTCGGAGTATTCTGACATATCTAGACGGATAATGTTGTTCTTGTTACCAAACATGTCCTTAGCTAATTGCTTAGCAAGTTCAGTCTTACCTACACCAGTAGGACCTACGAATAAGAATGAACCAATTGGACGGTTACCTTCGTCAAAACCAGCACGGTTTCTACGAATAGCACGAGCGACTGCGGCAACAGCTTCGTCTTGGCCAATTACCTTGCCCTTTAGACGGTCACCCATAGTCTTTAATCTTTCGATGTCAGTGCTGCTCATCTTAGCAACAGGAACACCAGTCAATCTTTCAACTGACTTAGCAACATCGTTGACAGTAGCAGTGACTTTCTTTTCGTCACTCTTGTTATCAATTTGCTTTTGTAGTTCTTCAATCTTGTTCTTGTGGTTTAAAGCTGATTCGTAATCTTCCTTAGCTGCAGCATCTTCTTGAGCTTTCTTTTCAGCTTCAATTTCGTCTTCGATTTGCTTTTGATCTAAGACTGGGTGTTGCGCAGCCAAGTGCGCAGCAGTCATATCTACTAAGTCGATGGCCTTATCAGGTAGACTTCTTTGTGGAATGTATTGAACTGAGTAGTCAACTGCAGCCTTCAATACTTCGTCAGGTAAAATCACATTGTGGTGTTCTTCGTATAATGGACGAATACCCTTCAAGATTTCTAAAGTAGTTTCTTCACTTGGCGCCTTAATTTGCACTTCGTTGAAACGACGTGACAAAGCAGCGTCCTTTAGAATTGTGTTTCTGTATTCATCTTGGGTAGTAGCACCGATAACGGTAATTTCACCACGAGATAATGCAGGCTTGATAATGTCTGCTAATCCCTTGGATCCACTTTCGTCGCCGGCATTACCAGCACCTAGAATTTGGTGGATTTCGTCGAAGAATAGGATAACATTACCCTTTTCTTGAACTTCCTTGATTAAGTTTTGAATGTTTTCTTCAAAACTACCACGGTATTGAGTTCCGGCTTCTAGACCAGAGATATCAATACTAATAACTTCCTTATTCTTAATTGATGCAGGTACGTCACCCTTAACAATTGCTTGAGCTAAACCTTCAACAACGGCAGTCTTACCGACACCGGCGTCACCAACTAATACTGGGTTATTCTTGATTCTTCTTGATAATACTTCAGCAGTTTCTTGGATTTCCTTGTCTCTTCCAATTACTGGGTCTAACTTATTATCTCTTGCTTCTTGAGTTAAGTTTCGACCTAGCTTTTCAAGAATTCCTCCCTTATTAGATGCAGCTTTTTGTTGGGTATTAGGTTGGCCACCTTGTAATTGGCCACTTCTTCTTAGTTCTTCTAATTGTTCTGGGGTAACTTCTTGACCATTAATCATGTATCGACGTTGGGCATTTGAGTTACCTGAGTCGCCTAAAAATTGGTTAAAAATTCTGTCAAAATCATCGTTAAATGGATCAAATGGACTTCTTGCCATAGTACATCCCTCACATTTCATATAATATTTTATTTTAAAATACATTAGCCAAACACGGCATGTATTAGATAAGGCTTTTAGTTATTCTCCTATTTCCTTATCTAAAGAATATAATACCACCTAAATTACATAATTCAATACTAAATTTGACCTTTTTTGACCTTTTTCTTACATAACATCCGAAAACCCTTGATACATATGAATTTGATCAAAGGTAAAATTTTTATAAAGTTTTGACTTTTGACTTATACATCCATCAATATGTTATATCTTATGACATCAAAACTTAACTTTTTTAAAAAAATATTGTTTTCAGATATACAATCCTTACCGCTTCTGATATGATAAGAACATACAATGTTATGAAACATAACGTGGAAAAGAATTTACTTGAAAAGGGGTTTTACTAATGAAGCGACATTCATCAGTGATCCGATGGTTAATGGCATTAACTGTTGGATTCGTCGTTGCATTTGGTTTATTCGCAGCACCTGCCAAGTCACATGCTGCTGAAAAAACTTATCAAATTGGTACGGACGTTACCTTCCCTCCATTTGAATATGCAAATGACAACAATAAATACGTCGGAATTGACATTGACTTAATGAAAGCAATTGCCAAAGATCAAGGATTTAAGATTAACCTTAAGCCAACTAGCTTTAACGGTGCAATTCAAGCCGTTCAATCTGGTCAATTAAATGGTATGATTGCTGGTATGTCTGTTACTCCAGAACGTAAAGGAACTTTTGATTTCTCTACACCATACTACAACTCAGGTGTTGTTATGGCTGTATCTCAAAACAACAAAGATATTAAAAGCCTAAAGGATCTTAAAGGTAAAACAATTGCCGTTAAGACTGGTACAACCGGTGCTCAATACGCACAATCAATCCAAAAGAAATATGGATTTAAAATCAGTACTTTCGATGACTCCAGTAACGTTTACGAAGATGTTTTGACTGGTAACTCTGTTGCATGTTTTGATGACGAACCAGTATTAAGATATGGTATCAACCAAGGTACTAAGCTAAAGATCGTTACTAAACCGGCAGCTGGTACTCCAATTGCCTTTGGTGTTAAAAAAGGTACTAACCAAGAACTACTAAAGAAATTCAACGCTGGTCTTACTCACTTAAAGAAAACTGGCGAATACAAAAAGATTATGGACAAGTACTTAAACGCTAAAAAGAATACTGAAGATACTCATTCATTCTTTGGTATCTTGAAGCAAAACAAGACTTTCCTATGGCAAGGTTTTCTACAAACACTATGGTTAACCATCGTTTCAATCATCTTTGCTACTATCTTTGGTGTAATCTTTGGACTATTCGGAGTTCTACCAATCCGATTCTTCCGTTGGTTATCAGCAACTGTTATCTACCTATTTAGAGGTATGCCTCTATTGGTTCTAGCATTATTCATTTACACTGGTATTCCCACATTAACTGGTACTAGAATTCCTGCTTTCGTCGCTGGAGTTATCACATTGATGCTAGACGAAGGTGCATACATTGCTGCCTTCGTTAAGGGTGGTATCGAATCAGTTGATAAGGGTCAAATGGAAGCCGCTCGATCACTTGGTTTGCCATTCGGTAAGTCAATGAGAAAGGTTATCCTACCTCAAGGTGTGAAGTTAATGGTTCCATCATTCATTAACCAATTCATCATTACATTGAAGGATACTTCAATCTTATCAATCATCGGGATTCTAGAACTTACTCAAACTGGTAAGATTATTATCGCTAGAAACCTTGAAGGATTCAAAGTTTGGGCAATGGTTGCAATTATCTACCTAGTTGTAATTACCCTATTAACTTGGCTATCAAACTGGGTAAAAAGGAGAGCTAAGATATGAGCAAAATTAAAGTAACTGATTTACACAAGCAATACGCTGACAATCATGTCTTACGTGGTGTAGATCTTGAAGTTAAAGATAACGAAGTAGTTGTTATTATCGGCCCTTCTGGTTCTGGTAAGTCAACTTTATTAAGAACATTAAACAAGTTAGAAGAACCAACTTCAGGTTCAGTTGTCGTTCACGGCACTGATATCGCCAAAAAGGGCGTAAACATTGATAAGGTTCGTGAACAAATCGGAATGGTGTTCCAACACTTTAACCTATTTAACAACCTATCTGTTGGTAAAAACATCATGTTAGCCCCTGTTGAATTAGGTAAGCTATCAAAAGAAGATGCTGTAAAACAAGCTAAGAAGTTACTAGAAGTTGTTGGTTTGGAAAACAAATTTGACGCTTCAGTAAGTTCACTATCCGGTGGTCAAAAACAACGTGTTGCTATCGCCCGTGCTTTAGCAATGAACCCAGACATCATGCTATTCGATGAACCTACTTCTGCCCTTGACCCTGAAATGGTCGGTGACGTTTTAAACGTTATGAAGAAGTTAGCTAAGGAAAAAGGTATGACAATGGTTGTTGTTACCCACGAAATGGGCTTTGCTAAAGAAGTTGCTGACCGTGTGGTATTCGTTGATGACGGTATCATCCAAGAAGAAGGTACTCCAGATGAAATCTTCAACCACCCTAAGAACGATCGTCTAAAATCATTCTTATCAAAGATTTTGGAAGTCTAGTCTTAAAGAACCTCGCTTATGCGGGGTTCTTTTTTTGTGCATTTTTTGCTTGCATTTTTATTTTTTCCCTTTTATAATTGTTAGCACGCTAACAAAATCTAGGAAGTGATACTCATGACAGAAAATATTGGAAGACAACTAAAGATTGCATCGACCCAACTTACCAAGCAATTTGATAAGTTTGCGATTCAATACGATTTAACAAGTATGCAGATGTCCGTAATCGACTTCTTGACCCTGTTTTACGATCAAGAAATGTTTCAAAAGGACATCGAACACGAATTCAACATCCGTCGTTCCACCGCTTCAACGCTATTGAAGCGAATGGAAGATAAGGGATTAGTGCGACGTGTTGAATCGAACAAGGACGCTCGTCAAAAACAGGTTATCCTAACCGATTTAGCCGTTCAATATGAGGACGACATTCAAAAGTTCATGGTTGAAACGCAACAACAAATCCATAGTTTCTTGTCTGATGAAGAGTACGATGCCCTAGAGAGTAGCTTAGATAAAATCATTAAACACATGGGGGATTAATAATGGATAGCAAAATTTCATTAAAGACATTACTATCAGTCATCGCAGCTGGAATCATGTCCTTTAGTGGTGTTGTCATTGAAACTTCAATGAACATCACATTTCCGACTTTGATGCACGACTTTAACGTCGGAACCAGTACTGTTCAATGGATGACTACAATCTATTTACTAATCGTTTCAATCGTTGTACCACTTTCCGCAATATTGAACCGTAATTTTAAAACCAAGCAATTATTTATCGTTGCCAATTTACTATTTATTCTAGGGGTTATGTGCGACCTATGCGCCCCAACATTTTCAGTATTATTACTAGGTCGTGTGATCCAAGGTTTTGGAACCGGGATTGCACTACCATTGATGTTTAACATCATCTTGGATCAAGTTCCTGCCGAAAAAATCGGTGTGATGATGGGGGTTGGTAACTTGATTACCGCCATTGCCCCTGCCGTTGGTCCTACTTTCGGTGGAATTGTGGTATCTTCAATCGGTTGGCGTTACATCTTCGCCATCCTATTACCAATCCTAGTGATTTCTTTAATCTTGGGTGTTTTGAACATCGAACAAAAACGTGTAATTGAAAAGACTAGCTTAGACTTTGTCGGCCTAATCCTAATCGTGATTACCTTCACCGGCCTAGTTTATGGTTTCTCAAACATGGGTGCTGGCAATATCCTAAGTGCCGTTGTCATTCTTCCAATCATCATTGGCGTGATTGCTTTAATTACCCTTTACATTCACTGCATTAGAAGTAAGAATGCCATCTTGGATCTTTCAGTTCTTCAAAACCACAAGTTCGCTGGTCACATTGCTGGATTCTTTATCCTACAATTCATTACACTAGGTTTATCATTCATCTTGCCTAACTACGTGCAAATCGTAAACCACTCATCAGCATTCATCGCTGGTTTATTGGTATTACCTGGTGCAGCAATTGGTGCAATCTTCGCCCCACTATCCGGTAGTTTGTACGACCGCTTCGGTGCTTTCAAGCCACTAGCATTGGGAATGTTATTCGGACTAATTGGTTTGGTATTATTCACTATCTTTGGTACTCACTTGAGTAACGCCATGATTTTAATCTTCTACGTAATCTACATGCTATGCATGGGATTATCATTTGGTAACATCATGACAAGTGGATTAAGCCAACTAAATGGTGAACAAAGAACCGATGGAAACGCGGTCTTCAACACCATCCAACAAATCTCAGGTGCCATTGCCACTTCAATCGTGTCAGCTATCATTACTATCAGTCAATTGAGTAGCGGTAATGAAGAAACCGGAACTGCTGTTGGATCACTTCACGCGTTGATTTTATTACTAGTATTAATCGTGATTGCTAGTCTAATCTTAAACGCCGTTGTAAAACGCAAATAAAAAATAAAAAAGCCTAACGTTTAAAACGTTAGGCTTTTTGTTTTACTTCATTTTTTTGACGCTAATAAAAATTTTAGTTGCAGGATAAAAACTAACATTGAATTCATCCTTGATAGCTTTAACAATCTCGCTATCTTCATCATATTCTTCAATCATGGCACGTACTTTCACAACGTTGTCATAATTGTTCAAGGTATCTCTAATGACACGATTGTTTCTAATGTTTCTAACCACATCATAAACTGTAACGATAAGTAAAATAAGAATCGAAATTATAGTACCCATATATTAAATTATCACTCCTATTACTTATAATTATACGTGATATGTCGATATTATCAAAATCATGTTAACTAAAGCTTAATAATTCAACGGTTTAGAAGCCTTGCCTCACGTGATATAATTTAAATATTATAAATAAAGGAGAAATTCATATGATTGATACGATTAAAAAACGTACCATTGGATTTCTAGCTGCAACTATTATTGCAATTATTAGTCAATTTCTTACAGCTATTATTCCAAACATCGGTGGAGCCACCATCGCAATCCTAATTGGAATTGTGTTGGGTAACACCGTTTTAAAGCAACCAGTTCTAAGTGCTGGTACCAAGTTTGCTGAAAAACGATTACTAGAATACTCTGTAATGCTACTTGGTCTTACCATCACTTTCCAAACCATTATTCAGTTACACTGGTCTGGATTACTATTCATCATCATCCAAATGGCCATCACCATTATCGCAGCCATCATGATTGGTAAGTGGCTTCACTTCGGTGAAGGAATTTACCTTTGCATGGCCGGTGGTAACGCGGTTTGTGGATCATCCGCAATTGCTTCCATCAAGCCAGTCATTAACGCTTCTGATGAAGATGCCGGTATGAGTATCACACTGGTTAACCTAATGGGAACAGTAATGATGCTAGCTCTTCCAGTCATCGGTACCATGGTATTTGGTCACGTTGACATGCTACGTGGTGCCTTGATTGGTGGTACCGTTCAATCAGTTGGACAAGTTATCGCCAGTGCCACAATGGTTAACCAAACTACCGTCCAATTCGCAACTCTATTCAAGATTATGCGAATCATCATGTTAGTAGTTGTGGTAACTGTGTTTGCACGCATTCATGCTAAAAACGAAGCATTAGCTAACGCCGAAAAAGAAGTTGAGGCAGAAGTGAAGAAAGGTAAGATTGATTTCCTACCATGGTACGTTCTATGGTTCTTAATCTTCTGTATCCTAAATAGTTTCTTCCACCTTCCAGCTTTCATCGGAAACACCGCTCACCTATTGAGCTCATGGTGTGAAATCATCGCGCTAGCCGCTATCGGTTTACGTTTAAACTTAAAAGCGTTCCTAAAAGCCGGAAAGCGTTTTGCTATCTACAGTGTTTCAGTTGGGCTAATTCAAACCATCGTGGCACTAATCTTAATCAAACTATTAATTCACGCATAATAAAAAGACTAGGCAAATGCCTAGTCTTTTTTAATTAAATATACTTTTTAATAAGTTCTTCAAAGTTACTATTCTTACGTGGGTAAGCAATTTTCTTAAGGTTGAGTAAATCAAAGTCTGTAACGTTATGTGAAATAGAGTTAAATCCCCATGAACCAGTCCCTAGGGTTAGTGAAGGTTCCAATCCATTAACGATGCTACCAACACCACCTAGACAGCAAGGAGTATTGACTAGGATACGGCAGGCTTTCATCTTGATACCGAATTGGGTAATCACATCAGAATCATTTGATCTAATTCCGGCAGTGTGACCTAATCCACCATAGTTTAGGATTGATTCTAGAGTATCGTATGCATGGTCTGAATCAGCTACCTTGTATACTGATACAACTGGTGAAAGCTTTTCACCTGAAAGTAAGTGGTCAAGACCAACTTCAGTTAGTTCTGCGGCCAATACCTTAGTACCTTCTGGAACTTCAATTCCGGCCATGTCAGCAATTTGCTTAGCTGAACGACCAGCGATTGGTCCGTTAACGCCACCAGTTTCAGGGTTAAACATAGTTTGTGCTAACTTGTCTTGATCTGATTCAGCAATGAAGTATACACCAGCGTCACTTAGGCGTTTCTTCATGTCATCATAGATGGATGAATCGATTACCAGACTGTTTTCAGTGGCACAAATCATACCATTATCAAAGGTCTTTGATAATACGATGTCTTTAACTGCTGCATCTAAATCTGCGGACTTTTCAACATATAATGGTGCGTTACCAGGACCCACACCTAATGCGGGTTTACCACTTGAGTAAGCGGCTTTGACCATGGCAGGTCCACCAGTCGCTAAAATCGTTGCAACACCAGGGTGGTGAATCAAAGCATTGGTTGCGTCAATACTTGGTTCACTAATCCATTGAATTGAATTCATTGGTGCCCCTGCTTTAACGGCTGCATCTAATACAATTTCAGCTGCTTTTATTGAGGACTTCAAAGCTTGTGGATGGAAACTAAATACAATTGGGTTTCTAGTCTTCATCGCTATGATTGCCTTAAATAAAGTAGTTGAAGTTGGGTTGGTAACTGGAGTAACACCAGCTAGAACCCCTAATGGTTCTGCAATTGTAACTGTTTTGGCTTCATCGTCTTCATCGATAATTCCAACAGTCTTATGATTCTTAACGAAGTTACCAATTTGACCACTGGCAAAAATGTTCTTCATAGTCTTGTCATGAGTGTTTCCACGACCAGTTTCTTCATGAGCCAATTTTGCCAATTCCGCACTGTTATCCAAACCAGCTTGGACCATTGCATCTACAATTGAGTCTACCTGTGATTGATCTAAACCTTCTAATTCAGTTAATGCAGTATGTGCATTACTTACTAAATTGTTAATCATTTCATCAACTTGAACCATCAAAAACGCCCTCCTTTAATTTAGATACTATTAACGTTTCCAATTCGATTGTATCAGTGTCAATAAAGGGTTTCAACCCATTGGCAGCTAGAAAATAATTAATTTTCACTATGTTTTTTTACATAAAATATCAATTTTTAATTAAAAAATAGGTCAACTTTGTTCACCTAATCACAAACCAAAAGCACTATAATTAAGTGTTTCCATTTCCGTAAATCCGGTAATGGTATCCATACTCAATGTATAGTTTTACTCGTTAAAAATTAAATTTTAATTTGAATATCATTATGATATTATTAGGCTTATCAAAGTAGAGGAGATGAGCTTATCTTAAAGATTGAGAATATTTCGAAATCATTTTCCAAAGTCCAAGCTTTAAACAACGTTTCATTTGAGGCGAAAGATGGCCAAATTCTAGGTCTAATCGGACAAAACGGAGCTGGTAAATCAACAACTTTTCATAGCATTCTTCGTTTTATCGAATTTGATGGGAAAATTACATTAAACAATCACGAAATCACTGTTAAGGACTTCAACGAAGTGGGATATCTTCCAGAAGAACGGAGTCTATTCGAAGACCTAACAATTGAAAGTCAAATTACATATTTTGCGGAACTAAAGGGCCGCGATAAAAAATGGGTCAAAGAACGTATCGACTCATGGTTAAAACGTTTCGAGGTTAAGGGAGAAGCAAAGGACAAAATCAAATCACTATCTAAAGGTAACCAACAAAAGGTCCAATTAATCTGTACCTTAATTCATGAACCAAAGTTGGTAATCTTAGATGAACCATTTAGTGGTTTGGACCCAGTTAATGCCGATCTTTTAAAGAAAGAAATCATCAAAACTAAGGAAAATGGCGCTGCCATCATCTTCTCAAGTCACGACATGAACAACGTTGAAGAACTTTGTGATCACGTCGTCATGCTTAGAAACGGAAACGTCGTTTTAAACGGTAGCGTTGACGAAATCAGAAACCAATTTGGCAAGAAGCACGTCTTTGTGACAACCGACATGTCCGTAAACGAACTAGCTGCACTTGATGGTGTCAGTGAAGTGGTTGCACGTGGTCATAACCGTTACAAGATTACCCTTACCGATGAAGAATATGGTAAGGCCCTCTTCAACGCCGTGAGTCGTGGTGAATACATCGAAGAATTCAGCCAACAACCACCTACATTAGATGAAATCTTTAGAGAAAAGGCGGTGGCAAAACATGCATAAGTTCAATATTGTCTTCATGAGAAACTACCTACTCCACTTAAAATCAAAGAGTTTCATCGCTTTGCTAGTCACACCAATTATTTCAGTCTTAATTAGTGCTGGAATCGGTGGATTAGTTGCCAGTTCAACCAGCAACTTTGACAACTATCAAGTCGCCGTTGTCGGGGATTCAAACGTTAAAAGCGAACTAGTATTCAAGGATAAAGATTCCATTGATACCAGCATCAAATCCGAAAGTACCGCCAAAAAGGAACTTAAGAAGGACAATATTGATGGTTATATCAAGGTTTCCAAGGAAAACAATCAATACAAGGTTAACTTTGTCGGAAGTAGCTCTTTGGATAGCGACGTTAAGGCCGATTTATTATCAATTGTGAACCAAAAGCAAGCTGCCATTAACGTTAAGACCAGTAACGTTACTAGTGAACAATACAAGCAATTGTCTGTAAAACCAGCGTTTAAGTCATCAATCACTGATAAGGAAAAGAAGCAAAAATCTGAGCAAACATCCAATGCTAATACAGCATCAATTTACGTATTAATCTTTATTTCCTACTTCTTTACCTTAATTTATGCTTCCATCATGTCCACCACTATTGCCAAGGAAAAAGGCACCAAGATTTCAGAAGTTATCTTCAGTAGTGTTTCACCTAGCACTTACTTCAGTGGTAAAGTTGGCGCAGTGATTGCTTTAATGGCAACTCAAATGGTAATTTATAGCGGTGTCGGAGTGGTTGCATACTTCATCTTGAATATGTATCCATTCTTCAACTCATTATTCTCATCCCAACACGTATTAATTAGTACATTTATCGGTAATATCTTTAGTATTAACCTGCTATTCATCTTCGTTGGCTTTGTAATCGCAATTGTGCTTGCGGCGATTTGTGGTTCTCTTTCAGCCAATGTTGAGGGAGCATCAAAATCATCACAACCACTTGTATTCTTGATTTTATTTATCTTCGTACTTTCATTTAATTTTGTTAATAATGGCGCTTCCGATTCAATCTTTTCACAAGTTGGATCATATATCCCACTATTCTCATCATTCTTGATGCCAATTAGATTAATTAATCATAATGCAAACTTCTTTGAAGGAATCATTTCACTATTGATTGCGATTGCCTTCATTGCCTTCGTGACTTACAAGTTCTCAAATGTTTACAAGCTATTCATGCTAAACAGTGAAGAAGGAAGCTTCTTCAAACGAATTAAATCAGCTTTAAACAATAAATAAACCCATAAAAAATAACCCTGAACGATTATGTTCAGGGTTATTTTTTTACTTAATTTTGACTGGTTTATTAATTGATAGTAGGTAGATAAATTTATCGGTAACCGGTTTATGCAAGATGTTTTCCAATGCCTTGGCATATAGGTTAATTTGACCCTTGTACTTCTTAACGGCCTTTTCAATACTTTTATCACTATCATTTGGCACATAGTCAGTCTTGTAATCAAACAAGATAACTTCATCGTCTAGTTCGATATAACCATCAAAAATCCCATGAATTAGGATTTTTTCTGGTGAATCCGCATTAAAACCTGGGAATACAAGGTTGGCATCCATTAGCATCGAGAATGGTGCTTCACGATGAATTCGTTCTGGATGAGCCAGCATTTGTAGTCCTAATTCACTATCAAACACATTGATAACTTCTTGAGTTTGAATTAAGTTAGCGATTTCTGGAGTAACGACCTTATCGGCAACTAAACGTTGTAGCATCCCTACCACGTCACCTACTTCTGGCTTGTGGTCCAATGGCACCTCTTGTAGCAACAAGTGGGTGGCAGTACCAACTTCGGCGGCACTTGGTTTCACAACTGATTGCATGAACTTAGGCACCGTGAAGTTAGAGCTGACATACATGTTCTTTTGCTTATTATTTTCTTGCCAATGCTCATCGTAGTTACCCAATTGAATGCTATCTGGATCTTCAAATAGTCGTTTTATTTCAGAAACTGATTGATAAGCAGTGGTATGAGTCGCAACTTGATTTTGATAAGTGAAGTCCAAGACTTGGTCAACATCATCAACATTGATGTCTTTTGGCACCATCTTCTTGGCACTTTCAACGATGTGATTTAACCACTTGGCACTAACTGCACCGTCGCCTGATGGACTATGTTGAGCTAAGTCGTTGGCATTCACGAATTCGACATCAAAGTTAGTCTGATCATCATCTAAACCTTTGTAGGTAACGTCGTCACCGAACTTGTTTCTAAAGTTAGGATGACGAACCAATGCAGGACCAATCCAGTCTAGGTAACTCTTGGCACCACTTCTTAAGGCGGCATTGACTAGCAAGGTGTCACCACTGGCAGCCTTGTTCCAGGCATCGATGACCTTGGTTCTGTCGTTTTCGTTCTTGCTGGCACCAACGATGAATAGTTGTTGTTCGGCACGGGTTAGCGCAACGTATAGCTTACGCATTTCTTCGGCCAATAAGCCTTGGTTTTCGATTGCACCAACCACTTGGCGTTGCAATGAATCCTGTTTGATTCTAGTTTCTGGGTCGGTGTAGGTAATTCCTAATCCTAGGTGGTCATTTAGGATGTAGGCCTTATTGCTGTCTTGTCTATTAAAACCATGTGAGGCATCCATTAGGAAGACGACAGGGAATTCCAGTCCCTTACTTCCGTGAATGGTCATTACTGATACTGCATCTTGGTTGTCATCAGCGTTGGCTTCATCCAAGTCTTCGTTTCTTTCTTGCATGCGACGCACGAAACGAACGAATTGGAATAATCCTTTAAAACTAGTTTGTTCGTAGTCATATGCACGTTCGTATAGGGCATGTAGGTTAGCTTGGCGTTGTCTTCCGGCAGGCATCCCTCCGACGTAATCCAAGAATCCGGTGGTTTCGTAGATGTCCCAGATTAAATCAACAATCGCATGCTGTTGGGCAACGTCTCTGAAGTGTTTTAATTGTTCAACAAATGTCTTTACACGTGAGAATACTTGGTCACCAAATTCGGAATGATCCATGTTTTCGTAATTATCGTAGAAGTTAATCACGGCATTGAAGTAATCACCGGTCTTTTGGTTAATTCTCAAGTATGCCAATTGGTTTTCGTTTAGACCTACCATTGGTGAACGCAATACCGCAACCAATGGAATGTCTTGGTATGGATTATCAATGATTGATAACATCGACATCATAATTTGAATTTCAGTGGTCTTAAAGTAACTTTGCGCTCCATTGATTAGGACTGGAATGTTGTATGAACCAAAGATATCGGAAATGATTAAGTTGTTATTTCTAGTCGAGGAAATAATTGAGATATCAGAATATTGAATTGGACGCATCACTTGTTTATCACGGTCAAATACTGGTAACTGCTTTTCAACCATTTCGTTAATCTTTTGGGCAACCATTTCCACTTGGCCATGAGCACTGTCTTGGACTTGGAATTTGTCATCGATTGGTTCTTCTTCATCGTCCTTACTTTCGTAAATCATCACATCGACATTGGATTGTAATTCATCTGGATAGTATTTCGCACCTGCCTTTAGTTTGGCATCACCAGTGTAATCAATTTCACCAACTCGTTTGTCCATTGTTTGGGTGAAAACTAAGTTGATGAAGTCATCGATGTTTTCTGCGGAACGGAAGTTATCGGGTAAAACGATGGTGTGGCCATCATCGCTATCCATACGCTCGATAAACATAGATGGATCGGCTAAACGGAAACGGTAGATGGATTGCTTAACATCTCCCACCATGAACATGTTGCTGTGTTCTGGATTAGCCAATGTCGATAAAATTGCGTCTTGTAGACGGTTATTATCTTGGTATTCATCGACCATGATTTCATTATATTGATTTTGGAGGTTCACTCTGACAGCCTTAGATTCGCCGTCTGAGCCAGATAGAATATCGTAGGCATAATGTTCCACATCAATGAATTCTAGACAGTGACGTTTTAATTTAGCCTTTTGATAGCTATCGGTGAATGCTAGGACAACTTGAATCAATTTTTCGATTAATTGTTTAGAAGCCTTCATCACTGAAAGGTTTTCTTCTTCGTTTAAAGCAAAGTACTTATCGGGTAGTTTTTGAACCGCCTTCTTGGCGTTATCACGAATGTCTTTGATTCGGTCATGAAGTCCCTTGGCAATGTCGTCATAGTCCTTGGTAACACGTGGGAATGCCTTGAACTTAACGTCTTCAAAGGCTTGCTTGATGTCGTTCCAATCAGAATCAGGCAACATGTCATATAGTCCATTGATATTATCGATATCAACTTGAACGGCAGCTGCTTCTTTTTCCATCAAGTTTTCGTCAGCAATGCGTTTAGCAGATTCAAAAGATAGACGTTGTTGGGTCAAATCATTTTGAATGAATGGTAAAAGGTTATTTTGGTAAAAGTCGGAATGAACCAGGTCATCCCCATCGATGTCGTAAATATTGGTAGTGTTCTTCAACCAATCAACCGGGTCACGGTTTACGTTGGCGTAATCGTAAATTCTAAATACTAAATCGGTTAGGCCATCGTCGGAACGGTCATTGGAGAAGTTTTCAGTCAATTGCGCAAATAGCCCATCACTATCGTTGGCATATAGGTCTTCTCGAACTGAATCCCATACCTGTTCCTTTAGCATTTGGCTTTCAGTTTGGTCCGCTAACAGTCTGAAGTTAGGATCCAAATCAATAATGTAGTAGTAACTTTGGACGATTTTTTGACAAAATGAGTCCATTGTTGAAATATCAGCGACTGGCAAACGACGTAATTGTCGTACTAAAAACGCCTTAACGTCAGAGTCAGTGGCTTTTTTCAATTCTTGTTGTAACGCCTTTTGAATACGGTCACGCATTTCTTTGGCAGCGGCCTTGGTAAAGGTAACAATTAGCATTTCATCAATGTTGACGCGGTCTTTTAATAACTTGTTGATAACACGGTCAACCAAGACACGGGTCTTACCAGAACCGGCTGAGGCGGAAACGAGGACGTTTTCATCAAAATGTCCCGTAACGGCTTCTTTTTGTGGCTTTGTATATTCCATTATTGATTGTCCCCCCTTAGCATTTTCAAGACATCTTCTAACGAATAGTTAGGTACGTCTCTGTAGTTGTTTTCATTCAATAGCGGATCGAACTGCATGATTGAACGATAAGGTGTAAATTGCATTGCGTCTTGGTTTTGACCAAAGCGTGCTGGTTTCAAATCGATGTTTCCAGTAAAGATTTCCAATCCGGCCTTCTTGATTAGGTCCTCATTGTGAGATAGCAATAGGTCTAAGTCTTCCGGTTGCACGATTGGACTGGACTTGTAGAAACTACCGTCCTTTTTCTTTCTCAATGGGTAAACATTGGATGAACCGTACTTGTCATCGGCGATGGTCTTATCAATCTTATCCAGTAGTTCACCATCGTTGACTAGAATTCCTTGGTATTTTTGTTTGCTTAATACCGCTTCTTCGAATGATTTCTTCAAATCATCCTTGGTGTACTTAGGATTGTAGATGTGCATGTATACGGCACCGGCCAAGGCAGCCTTTTCTTCTTCGTCAATGATGCCTAGGTTGTGCGCTAACACGTCAATGTAGGTCATCATTTGCATGGAAGTGCCGTCGTATACACGGGAGAAGTCCAACTTACGTTCACTGGACTTGTAGTCGACAATTCCTAGGTAATTCTTGCCGTCGACGTTCATTGAATCGATTCTATCGATTCGACCACGGACGTTAACTAACTTTGCGGTGGTTAGTTCATTGCTCTTAGGCAATTCAAAACTAAGTGGTTTTAAGTCATCCTTGTGACCAACTTGACCGAATGAGATTTCGGTCTTTTTCGCACGCATTGGTGTGTATTTGCTTTGTTTTTGAATGGTTTCGATTGTGTGTTTAACGGTCTTAATCAATTGGTTCTTGATGTAATTCATTCGACTAGAACTGCTCAAAATGGTGTATTGGAAGTCGTTTGGATCTTCTAACATCTTGGCCACAACGGTATCAACCAATTCGTTGATTGCTTGTTTGTCCAAGTTTTCCAAGTCGATATGTTCTGAGTTCACGATGCGCATCAAGTGGTCCATTGATTCGTGGTAGAACTGACCGGTACTTGCTGGAGATAGGTCAAAGACATCACGTTCTTTTAGCTTCAAACCATAGCGCAAGAAGTATTCGTATGGGTTGCTGTAGAATTGTTCTAACTTAGAGATGGAAGTGTTGATTTTATCACCGTATAAACCAGTAACGATTTCTGGCAACAATTGCGTTGGTGTGTTGTTGTAGTCCAAACCACCCAATAGTTTGTTGGTTAAGTCACGGTAGTTTAGGTTTTGATCTAGTT
This sequence comes from Apilactobacillus kunkeei, assembly GCF_001421115.1. Classification (GTDB taxonomy): domain Bacteria; phylum Bacillota; class Bacilli; order Lactobacillales; family Lactobacillaceae; genus Apilactobacillus; species Apilactobacillus kunkeei_F. Next base: position 253,866 of record NZ_JXCW01000006.1, read on the forward strand.
TGTTATATACATATTGCCATGCTGGGGCCAAATTAGAGTTGTTTAGTTTGGCGTCTTGGCTGGCTTGAACCAGGTGACGAAGAGTGGAACGATAAGTTCCAACATATTCGTAGATATCCTTGGCATCAGCGGTTGGATGACTTGAAATATGTTGGATATCAATGCCGAAGTGTTCCGCAATTCTGGAAACGTATGGTGAAATGGCGACTGATGATTCGTCACTATCGCCTAAACTGTAAGAAAAGATTAGCTTTTCACTACCTGATAGGAATGCTAGATAGTTTAGAAATGGATCGTTAGCCATTTGGTTTTCAGATGTTTCACGCAAGTATTGATCATCGTCAAAGAAGTCACGCAAATCATCACGGTCAGCGTCACTAAATAATGCTTCGTTGGTAATCTTGTCTGGCATTACTTCGTCGGTTGCACCCATCATGAAGACCACTTTACGGTTGTTCATTTGAACGATTCCACTTTCAGAAATGGCAACTTGGTCCAATGTTGATGGAATTTGTGAGTAGTTGGCACCTGAGAATCCACTTTGAAGAAGACTCAAAAAGTCGTCCGCAACAAATTCACGGTTCCCCAAGATTGAAACGTAGTCATCTAACAAATTACAGAATGTTTGCCATACCTGTTCTGGTTGCGCCGCATCCAATAGGTTGTCCTTTAAGATGGATTCGTTACGCCATTCTTTTAGTCTTCTAACCACTCCCATGTCCACTAGGAATTGGAATAATATGGCAGCGGCTTCTTGACCGGTCTTGGCGTTTCGCATCTTCTTGAAGAATGGTGGGAAGTTATCACCAATAAAGTGTCTAATCACATTAATTTTACCGGAAATGTTACGCATTCTATCTGCTTGAACACCAAAATCACTGTCGGATAACCATGCGTATTGCCAGTCTTCCTTTTGAGTCCATCGAGAGCCTTCATACCCATTCTTTAGTACCAAGTTTTCGGTTAAGGCCACGTATTGACGGTAATCATCACCTTCAATAAAGTTACCATTACCATCACCTGGGACCATTAATTCGGTCTTTAGTAAACGCATGACGTCTTGGTATTGATACTTACGAGAGCCGTTTTCTAGACTGAAAAGCGCATCGATTAATTCCACCAATGGATGGTCTTCCATTGATTTGGTAACGTCGTTAAATGCGGGAATATCGAGTAGTTTAAACACCGGTTTGATCACGTTTTGGTACTTGTCCAAGTGACGAGTCAAAATTAAGAAGTCGGAGTATTTGTAACCACCATGAGCAACCATTTGGCGAATCTTGACCGCGATATTTTCCACTTCAGCAAACGGACTGTCGGCACGATATACCTGAATGCTGTCAGGATTGCTTAGTGCACTCTTGTCGATATTGCCTAGTCCTGTCGATTGCGCCCAATATGTATCTAGTTTGTGTAAATCATCTGACACGCGAAGATTCTTGGCCATTTTATCGACCAACACGGGAACGTTATTGGAACGAGCAATGTTGTAAAAACGGTTGTACCACTTGGCTGATTGGAAGAATAAGTTTGGTCCTTGTGGTAGTTCGTCGGGGTACTTACGATCCAAGTTCAGACCAATGGTAACACCAGCGGAACGCTTGATTAGTAATTCGACTAGCTTGGCTTCTTGAGCGGTAAATTGGTTAAATCCATTGAAGTAAAAATAACTGTGGGATAGGTCTAGTTCGTCATTTTCGATAAAACGACAGAAAAGGTTTAAAACGTCTGATTTATATAGGTAGATTCCTTGAGTTTGTTCCTCAAAAGCGCGGTAAATGATGATGAAGTCATGCATTTTATCGCGTAATCCAGCGTTTAGTTTATCGTTATTGTCGACAATTTTTTCAAGATTGTCGGCAGAAATTTGGCCGGCTTGCATTTCACTGATTTGTTGAGCTAATTTTTGAATAAACCCCGGTTGGCCGGTTTCACCCCTAAAGACGGTCAATTCATCCTGGTGGTCGATTAAGATTTGGTAGATTAGCATACTGATACCGGAGTCGCTTAGTCTTGTCTTTTGGTATTCTTGGTTATTCTTCATGTAATACCAGACAAGTCGGGTAATGGAGAAAGTCTGGAACTTACTTTCGGCATAAATTGGTTCGTTGTCGGTGTTTAAATCCTTTAAAGCTTGCACTTCGGATTCGAACTTAATGTGGTTAGGAACTAGATAGAAGAATTCATCGTTAGGGTGATTATTGATTGATTCTTTTAGCGAATCAACGATGACTGCTTCATGATCATAGCTGGCGGTTCCCAAAATAAATTGTAAAGACATTTCATTACCCCTTTTTCATGAATTAATAGTCTAATTATATAATACGTGAAAACATGTGTCAGACTTTTCAAACATTTAATTATTCTCCCAAAAGATGATTAAGTCGGCGTTTATGCAAACGATAATTTTTTAATCGAAAAAAATTTGGATTTTTCGAGTCATAATCTTTGGTGCAGTTATTTGGTTGTGGTATATTAAATCGTACACAAAATATTAATACAAAACGTATGGATATTTTGGCAAATAAAAAATAATTATGATGTAATATAGGATCGATTTTTTATTTATTGGGATAAAGCCCTAACTTGGGTTTTAAAAATCGTCTACCGCCTTGAGCATCAAAGAAAGAGGTACAGTTTATGTTCAGACATACTCGTAAATTACAATACAACGCTAAGCCAGATCGTCCAGATCCAATTATGGCTCGTCGTCTACAAGAAGCCCTAGGTGGTCAATGGGGTGAAACTACTGGTATGATGTCATACCTATCACAAGGTTGGTCATCAACTGGTGATGAAAAGTACAAAGACTTACTATTAGACACTGGTACTGAAGAAATTGGTCACGTTGAAATGATTTCAACTATGATTGGTTACCTATTAGAAGGTGCACCAACTACTATGACTACTGAAGAAATGAAGAATGACCCAGCTAAGGCTGCCCTACTTTCAGGTATGGACCCAGAACATGCATTAGTTCATGGTCTAAATGCTGGTCTAAACAACCCTAACGGTGCTGCATGGAACGCTGGTTACGTTACTTCATCAGGTAACCTAGTTGCTGACATGCGTTTCAACGTTGTTCGTGAATCACAAGCTCGTCTACAAGTTAGCCGTCTATACGACATGACTGATGACGAAGGTGTTCGTGACATGTTGAAGTTCCTATTAGCTCGTGAAACTCAACACCAACTACAATTCATGAAGGCTCAAGAAGAACTAGAAGAAAAATACGGTGTTATCGTTCCTGGTAACATGCACGATATCGAACACAGCGAATACGCTCACGTTCTAATGAACTTCTCTGATGGTGACGGCTCACGTGCATTCGATGGCCAAGTTGCTAAAGACGGTCAAAAGTTCACCTTCCAAGAAAACCCAGAAGCTATGGGTGGTATTCCAGAAGTTAAACCAGCTGACCCTCGTCTACACAACGACCAAGGCTAATTTCTGTCTTTTATCCTACAATTTTCGAAATACGACAATTAAACTTATTAATCCAAACAAAAACTCCAACTTCGGTTGGAGTTTTTTTATATTTTCTTAACTTGTTATTTTTTCATAATAGAATTAGAATTATATTAATAAAATTCATAGGAGTGTTTGTCGTGCAATTTATTTTCGCTTTACTTCATGGAATCGCCGAAATGATTTCAAACTCAATCGCTTTTCACTTAACCCTATTACATATTGAACCTTCAGACATCTTTTTGAAGCTTCCCCACATTATTCAATCAATCGTTAACTTTATTAGATAGATCAAAAAGGCACTCCTGTTTAGGAGTGTCTTTTGTTTATTTGCTTAAATCATTATCATTAAAAATTTTAGTGATTTTTGTTCCGCTACCATCGACTCTTCCGTCAACACCGATTGATAAAGATTTGTTTCTATATGTAACAACGTAGTATAAAAGGTTTCCCGACCCCTGGTTATCAGTAAATTCCGGATGTTCTTTACGATGTTTTTGAATGAACTTAATAACTGCTGGTTCCTTACAATATTTCTTCAAACTTTTATCGTTTTGAACGATACCGTAATATTCATTTTGCACACTGAAATCAGATTGCTTGTAAATATTAAAGGCAAGAACTGCCACTACCAAGACGCCAATCGCTGCCACAATTATGAGAACTGCTTTTTTCATCTTATATAACCTCTCTCTAATCCAAAATTAATGTTAGCCTTAACCGTATCACTTTCACACATCTATGTAAATAACTTTAATATGGAGTATCTTTTGTTTAATATCAAATTCATTGTGGTAATATTAGGCACAATAAAAACGTAAATCAGGAGGAATGCCCATGCCATCAAATAATGAAGCTGAACAGTTAAAGAAAATCATGAACGATACTTTAGACATATCAAAATACATATTAGCCAGCAAAGACGATGACGAAATTCTTACCCATATTGCCAAATTAATAAATTGTGATGCATATATTATGGATGTTTTCGGTCGCCTTCGTTCATACAGTGAAAACGCAAAAATGAATGCATCCCTCTTCGAATCCGTAACTCATGATCTAAAACTCATCGAACTAACCGAACCGGTCACTCTTTTAGACAAGTACAGCATCTATCCACTAAAGACAATGGACAAGTTGACCCGCAGATTTGTGGTCTTTTCGATGAAAATGCCAGAAGATTTAAGTTCTCAATTATTGATTGAAAACATGGTCAACCTCCTAAGTCTAGAAAGCATGCAGGTCAGCATTAACGTAAACCAAGTTAGACAACGTCGCAACGAATTGTTCGACACCATTTTGGCACAAAATCTACCGGAAAATGCTTTCGAAGATACTTTGAAGCTAAACGGACTAGACTCCAATTCAATGTATAAGGCGTTTGAAATCGATGAAATCAATTCCGTCGACACCGGACACCACCAAGAAGATATGCACCGTGTTAACGACTATATCTACTGGTATTTTGAAAAACTACAAATTCCAATTATATTGATATCATGGCATTTCAAGCCATTCATTTTGGTCGAAACTAAAAAGAGTTTATTGACATTATTAAACGAACTAAGTATGTTTATCCACGAAAACTTTGTTGGATCAAAGACGCAAATCGGATACACCGACGATGCCAAACCACTGATTCAATTCAAGAAGTTACTTCGTGAAGCCGATGAAGCCTTGGATGTAGCTAAACGTGAAAACATATTGAAGCCAAATAAGTTCATCCCGCAACAAGTTGAAGATATTTTGAGCCTAGTACCAAAGAAAGAAGCCGACATGTTTGTCGACGCCATCTTAGGTCCCGTTTTAAACTTAAAGGATGACGAAAAAGATGAACTAATCGAATTGCTTTCCTACTACTATGCTGATAATCAATCGATTTCAATGGCGGCCAACGATCTATTTATTCATAGAAATACCGCCGTGTATCGATTAAAGAAGCTAGAAAAATTACTTAACATGAGCCTAAACGATGTTTCAGATAGTGAACAACTCAGAATGGCTACCAAATTATACTTAATTCACCATTAAGGAGGGCTAATTTTTTGATTGATAGCAATATAAACAAGTATATCGATAATAATAATGTTTTAGAGATATACTCAAAATCAAGAGATAACTTTGAGTTTGAAGATTTTATTCTGGGATTTATTGTGTCAGAAAAAGATAATTACCTATTGATTGAAACAATAGATGATTCCGGACTCTTAGATTCATATACATTACTACTAAAAAGCGATATTTCTAAAATATCTTCAGACACCAACTATACAAACGTATTTACCCATTACGTCAATATTAATAAAAAGAATAATATATACGATCCTTTTGAATTAAAAAAAGAAATGAGCAGTATCCGTAATAAAAACCTGGATGATATGATCCAAACTTTCTTGAGTAACAGAAAAGTTATATCACTTTGTACAAGTGTTGATGAAAACTTCCATAAAGGAAACATAATCGCATATGACAAGAATCACATCGTTTTAGATGAAGAAAGGTATCAACAAACTTTTGAAAGTGAAATACAAGAAAAAAATAATTTAATAAAATTAGATACTATAACTGCTTTTGACTTGTTAAGTAAAGAAAATAAACTATACGAGGAATATTTAAATAACCACTAAAAAAAGAGCTAACCAAAATGGTTAACTCTTTTTTATTTAGATTTATGCTTTTGAGTTTCTTTCCTTTAAGTAAAGCAATCCACAGAAGACGATTGACCAAATAATCGCACCAATTGCTCCAACCACGTCACCTGGGATAAAGAATAGAATCGCGAAAATGACGAAGAAGAATAGGATTGTTAAAGGACTGGTAATTGTGTATCCAGGCATCTTGAAACCATCGCTTAGGAAGTCGTTTGATGCGCGGTACTTTCTGTGAGCAACCATTGTTAGTAGGTAAACAATGATGTACATGTCACTTGATGATCCAGCCACGATTGTAAATACAGAACTGATACTGTTACTTACACTCATGATTGGAGTAATGAAGATTAGAGCAGCCGAGATTAGAATTGCGGCACTAGGGATTCCGTTTTTAGAAACCTTACCGAAGTGTCTGTTCATGAACCCTTCATTACGTCCTTCAGTAGCTAGTTGGTAGAAGTGACGTCCGGCAGAGAAGATAATACTGTTTAGAGAAGATGCAGCTGATGTTAATACAACGAAGTTAATAATAGCAGCGGCGGCAGGTAGTCCAGCAAGTGTAAATACTTGAACAAATGGACTCTTATCTGGAGTGATTGATGTCCATGGAATAACTGCCATGATAACGGCTAGTGCTCCAATGTAGAAGATCATGATTCTCCATAAAGTTTCGTTAACAGCCTTCTTAACAACTTTGTGTGGGTTCTTTGATTCACCTAGGGTAATACTTACGAATTCAATACCTTGGAATGCGAAGAATACCATTGGGAAAGCTGAGATGAAGTTAAATGAACCATGTGGGAATAAAGTAAAATGATTAGTAATATTGCTAATTGATGCGTGTCCCAAAGGTGTTGATGTGTGTGAAAATACCATGATAATTCCAGTTACAATCAATGCGACGATTGCCACAATTTTGATCATTGCAAACCAGAATTCAGCTTCACCAAATAGTTTGGCGGCAATTAAGTTAATTGATGCTAGTACAACCAAGAAGGCAACTTCGACAATCCACGATGGAATGTTTGGGAACCAGAAGGCAAAGTATGTAGCAATGGCGGTTAGTTCGGCCATGCTGGCAAACAAAAGTCCTAACCAGTAACTCCAACCGGTGAAGTATCCAGCAGTTGGCCCGAGATATTTAGAGATAAATGATACGAAGGTGTGTTGAGAAGGATCGGCGTAAAACATTTCACCGATGGCTCTCATCATTAGAAAGAAGAAACATCCTAATACTAGGTACACTAGCATTACTGACGGTCCAGTCTTTGAAATGGTACTTCCGGAACCTAAGAATAACCCGGTTCCGATGGTTCCACCAATCGCAATCATCTGAACGTGACGGTTGCTTAGTGAGCGAAGTGTACCATCCGCATTTTTCGTTATCTTTTCTTGCATAAAGATTCCCCCTTTTAAGCTTATTGATTTATTAGCTAATCAACTTAACTTTGATTGTTGAAAATATTATCATCATTTTTCTAGATGACAATAGCTTTAAAGGAGTTTTGGTAAATGTCACAATGCGGTTGTAATATCTTACAAAAGCTCTCAATTATGCTTTAGAACGGGAAATAAGACGTTTTATACCGATACCTGCATAAAATGCAACTGTCCAAATTACTGCACTAATTGCGCCGACTTCATCCCCTGGAATGAAGAACAAACTAACGAAAATGAAGACGAAAAATGCAATGGTTAGTGGACTGGTAAATTGGTAAGCTGGCATCTTGAATCCATGATCCAAGAAGTCGGCTGACTTTCTGTATTTACGATGCGCAAACATGGTAAATAGGTAAACGATAATACACATGTCACTGGTTGCACCGGCAACTAAGGTGAACATGAATGAAACGCTATGAGTAACCGTTAGGATTGGGTTAATCAAGATTAAAGCAGCGGTTAGACCAATACTTGAGATTGGAATCCCGTTTTTTGAAACGTGAGTTAGGTTTTTATGAATAAATCCATCAGTATGAGTATCCTTAGCTAGTTGGTACAAATGACGACCAGCTGAGAAGATAATACTGTTCAATGAAGAAGCAGCTGATGTTAATACCACAAAGTTAATAACAGCAGCGGCGGCAGGTAACCCTGCAATTGAAAATACCTCCACGAATGGACTGTTAGTTGGAGATAGTTTTGTCCATGGAATTACCACCATAATTACTGATAGTGCTCCAATGTAGAAAATCAAAATTCTCCATAAAGTTTCATTAACGGCCTTCTTAACGACGGTCTTTGGATCCTTGGATTCACCAAGCGTGATGCTGACGAATTCAATTCCTTGGAAAGCAAAGAATACCATTGGGAATGCGGCGAAGAAGTTAAAGAATCCGTGCGGGAACATAGTAAAGTGGTCAAAAATGTTACCAAATGATGCGTGACCAACTGGAGTTGTGGCGTGGAAGAACGCCATGAAAATCCCGGTCACAATCAACGCAACAATGGCAATCACCTTAATCATGGCAAACCAGAATTCGGCTTCACCGAAGACCTTAACGGCAATGATATTCAATGTGGCTAAGACGGCTAAAAAGACTACTTCGATTAACCATGCCTGAATGTGTGGGAACCAAAAGTTCACATAAGTAGCGATTGCTGATAATTCGGCCATGCTGGCAAATAGCAAACCAATCCAGTAACTCCATCCGGTGAAGTATCCGGCGGTGTGACCTAGATATTTAGTAATAAATGCAACGAATGTATGTTGGTTTGGATCAGAGTAAAACATTTCTCCGATTCCTCTCATCATCAAGAAGAATAGACAACCAATCACTAGATATACCAATAGTACAGAAGGACCGGTCTTTGAAATGGTACTACCTGAACCTAAAAATAGCCCTGTTCCGATGGTTCCACCAATCGCAATCATTTGAACATGACGATTACTTAGTGAACGCACCGTTCCATCGGCGTTTTTCTTATTTTTATCATGCATAGAAATGCCTCCAATATGGCTTTTCCATTATTCATAATTTAAATTTATCCCATGTAATTGTTGATAATACTAGCATTTATCGCCCTTTTAATAAGCAAATCTGGATGAATTTGTAACATTATACATACGACTTGTAGAATCATACAAAAAAGCCACACCATTTATTGGTGTGGCTTCGTTTCATGTGAAACATCTTTATTTATTTTGTGGCAACTTGTTATCTGCTAAAACATCGTTAGTGTATTGTTCCACTTGTAATGCCACTTCAGCAGCGTTTGGATCGTTTGGTTGTAAATGACTAGCAGTGTCTTGTGCAACTGCCCAGTAAGCCAAACTATCGGTAACTGGAACGATATCTCTAACAATTTCCATCTTTAATTCTGGACGTTGCTTTTGTAGAGTTTCAAAAGTTCCATAGTTGGTAATCATGTGAATTTCACCGCCTGATTTTGGTGAAACACTCTTGAAGATTACCAAGTGTGATTCCTTTTGAGTGTCAGTTAGTTGTTGTTTAATTTGTTTCAATTGTTCTTTGTTCAATTGTAATGCCATTTTAAGCACCTCACTTATCTTTCGATTAATCCAATGGATTGATTGATAAATTGTTGATATTCTACTACTTTCACGGCAGTGTTTGCAACATTATCGGCAGAAACACGACCGTATTGCATTGAGATTCCTTCATCAATTACGTCCAATTCACCAGTTTGTTCATCAACAATTTCGACCGGTCTTAGGATGGTGTATGGAATTTCGTATTCGTCCACCAACTTAACGGCGTATCTTTGTTGATTCAAGTATTCCTTATTATTATCCACATCTGGATAAGTCACTTCTTCGGTTAATTCATTATCGATACCGGCTGTTGATAACATAATAAACTGTTCAAGTGGTGGGTTAACGCGGTCCAATGCTTGGATGACCGCACCGATTTGTAAATCGACATCAAGTGGTCCCAAGAATGTATAGATAACGTTTACACCTTCCAAATTGTCGGCATAAGCATTAACATCCTCGAAATCGATGCCGTCTAGTAAGTTTACTTCATATTGATTTGACAATTTATCGTAGACCTTTTGACCTAATTGATGAAAATTACCAATAATCAAAACCTTCTTCATGGTTAACCCTCCTTCATTCATTAAATTTATTTTATCAAAAATTAATGCCTAAGTTAACGCCAAATGGTTTAAAAATCAGCGATTAGGGTTCATAATTAGTATGTACGTATAAAAAATTTGAGGAGGCCTTTTTACATGGTAAAAATTGGTAAATCAAACGTAGAATCAACCCCACTTGGTTTAGGAACCAATGCGGTTGGTGGTAACAACTTATTCCCAAACTTAAAAGATGAAACTGGTATTCAAATCGTAAAGACCGGTCTAGATTCTGGAATCACCCTATTAGATACTGCATTTGCATATGGTATGGGTCATTCAGAAGAACTAATTGGTCAAGCAATTAAAGGCTACGACAGAAGCAAGTTCGTTATTGCTACAAAGGCCGCTCAAGACACATCAGACGGCGATGTAAAAATTAACAATAACCCACAATTCTTAAAGAAATCAGTAGATGATGCATTGAAACGTCTACAAACTGACTGCATCGATATCTTCTACATTCACTTCCCAGACGACCAAACTCCAAAGGATGAAGCGGTTGCTGCATTAAACGAAATGAAGCAAGAAGGTAAGATTAAGGCTATCGGTGTTTCAAACTTCTCACTAGATCAAATCAAGGAAGCTAACAAAGACGGCTTAGTTGATGTTGTTGAAGATCAATACAGTCTATTACACCGTGATGCCGAAACTGAAATGTTCGATTACTTACGCGAAAACAACATTTCATTCGTACCATTCTTCCCATTAGCATCTGGTCTATTAACTGGTAAATACTCAGAAGTTGTCGACTTCCCTGAAAATGATATCAGACACGGAAACCCTGACTTCACCGGTGAACGTTTCGAAAAGATTGTTGAAAAAGTTAACAACCTAAAGCCACTTGCTGACAAGCATGGCATTACCACTGCTCAATTAGTATTAGCATGGTACATCAAGAACCCAGACGTTACTGTTGTTATCCCTGGTGCAAAGCGTCCAGAACAAGTTGAAAGCAATGCAAAAGCATTGAACGTTTCACTAAGTGACGAAGAATATGCACAAATTGATAATGACTTTAGAAACATCTAATCGATTTTAACTCCAATGTTCGGATTTTACTCCAACATTGGAGTTTTTTTATCATAAAACGTCAATTTTCGTTTAAATTTGTCTAAAATAGTTCGCTTTTTAGTGGACTTAAGTTCTAATTATGGTAATATATACGTATAATATTAATAAATACGAACATTAAAGGAGAATGTTTCATGTTAAAGGGAATTGCTAATTTCTTTCATTTTGATGAACTAGGTACTAACTACCGTACTGAATTCATCGCTGGTTTAACTACCTTCGTTTCAATGGTTTACATTCTATTCGTAAACCCAAACGTTATGAGTGCTTCAGGTATCGATAAGGGTGCCATGTTCACTGCAACTGCTCTTGCAACTGCTCTTGGATGTTTCTTAATGGGGATCATCGCTAACTACCCAATCGCTTTATCTACCAGTTTGGGTACTAACGCTTTCTTCGCCTACTCAGTCTGTGTGGGTATGAAGGTTCCTTGGCAAACAGCGCTAGCCGGTACATTTATCGCAGCTATTATTTTCATGCTTTTAACAGCGTTCAAGCTAAGAGAAACAATCATCGATGCTATTCCTGCTGATTTAAAAAGTGCCATTGCCGGTGGTATTGGTCTATTCATTGCCTTTCTTGGTTTAAACCAAGGTGGCCTAGTTGTTGCTGACAAATCAACTCTAGTAACTCTTGGATCACTTCACGTTGGTAGTACTTGGTTAACCATCTTTGGTTTAATCCTAACCGTTGTCTTAATGAGTGCCCGCGTTCCTGCGGCTATCTTCATTAGTATGGTTGCTACTACTATTTTAGGTATGGTTACTGGATTAATCGCTTTACCAACTCACGTTGTTTCAAGCGTTCCAAGTATCAAACCAATCTTCTTAACTGCAATTTCACACGTTACTGACATCAACACATTACAACTATGGATTGTTGTATTTACATTCTTATTAGTTACCTTCTTCGATACCACTGGTACTCTAGTTGGTTTAGCTAAACAAGCTGGTTTCATCAAAGACAACAAGATTCCACGTATCGGTCGTGCCCTAGGTTCTGACTCATTAGCCATGGTTGGTGGTTCTCTACTAGGTTCATCTCCAATGGGTGCCTTCGTTGAATCATCAGCAGGTATCGCCGTTGGTGGTCGTTCTGGTTTCACAGTAATCGTTACTGGTATCTTCTTCTTACTAGGAACATTCTTCTCACCACTTCTTGGTGTAATTACCGATCAAGTTACTGCTCCTGCATTAATCGTTATCGGTATTCTAATGGCTAACGCCCTACGTGACATTCACTGGGACAAGTTCGAATTAGCTGCTCCATCATTCTTGATTGTATTAGGTATGCCACTTACTTACAGTATCTCAGATGGTATTGCTTTAGGTTTCATCGTATACCCAATCTCAATGTTGGCTGCTAAACGAGGAAAAGAAGTTCACCCACTAATGTACGTGCTAGGTGTAATCTTCATCATCTTCTTCTGGCTATTAAACGAATAATAAGACAAATAAAAAGAGACCTCTGTGGAGGTCTCTTTTTTATATTCATTCATAATTCATTTCGATAATTTATATACTTTATTATAGGACCAATAAATAATCCGATTTCTTTAAAATTACTAGAGTTAATTGAATCAACTTCTTTTGTTAAGAGTTTATGACCTCTTCGATGCTTGTGAAGAGGAAGCGAGTATGATCTAAAACTAATTTCATTTGTTTTATTCAAAGAAAAGTCAAATTGGACCTCTTTATAACTAAACGAAATTAAAACATTGATATTATTTCGACAATATATCTTTACATCATCGGCATCGGGCAATTTTATTTGGATAGTTTTTAAAATATTTTGAATAACATTAGCCAAACAAATCAAATTACTTTGATTATTTACATCTGGAACATATTTTTGTGTAACAACATAATCTCTATATTTTTCATAATTATCCTCAACGTTTTGCTCATATGGTTCCATCGAGGAAAGAACATCAATAATATTTTGCATTAAATCATCTCTTTCAAAAAAATAATGTAGATAAATAATCATCTACATTGCAAATTGTAATCCACATATCTTAAGGGAATTTAACAAACTCATTAAAAGCTTAATAACCTTAATATTTTGAAATAATTATCTAAACACTGATATATCAACAAAACCCAAATAATAAATTTCATATATATTTCATTTTTTATTTATTTTTTTGATTATATTTTTTTATAAAATAAAAAACCAAAATGCTAATAATAAGGAAATTTCAACTTTGATTATATAATAAAAGTATAACTTTTCATCAATTTGTTTATATAACATTTAGAACTAATTCTTGGTAACGGTGTTAGAATTCAATTGTTGATAAAACAACAAACCCTAAGTCTATGAATATAACACCATTTATGAACACTCCTCTCTATTTTATCAACAATAAGAACAATAACACCGATGTCATATCGGTGTTATTTATTATCTATCGAGGTGATGCTTTATGTCGGAATTCAATGAAGCTGATTACAACATTAGGTTATATGCTAATGGCGTTTACTATGATAACGATTGTATTAAAGATCCTCCACTAACTAGTACCGCCGTGTGGGTATTCCTTATCCTTAAGAACGATACTTTCTATCACGTTTCTACCAAACAGGATGTTCTCACAGATAATCGACTTGAACTTCTCGGAATAATAGATGGTTTAGAGGATCTACTATTCAAAGGATGGCAACATGAACACATACATGTTCACATTATGGAAGAACATCTCGCTAAAACAATTCGTTTGGGGTGGTTATCATCTTGGGAAAATAACGGATGGAAAACAAAAGATGGAAACAAAATCGAAAAAATAGAGCTTATGATGCGACTGCAATGTTTAATGAAACAATTCGACAACTTACAATGCACTTGGGATCCTTTACATGATGATTTTGCATATAACAAATTATCATTTATTCTTAAAAGACTAACTAATAGATAAGACATAAAAAGCCATAAAGCTTTTGCTTTATGGCTTATATGTTTTAAATAACATATCCTAAGAATGCCATGGTAATTCCAATCAAAGCACTTAATACATAATAAAAACATGCAACCTCTTTTTTCTTGGTGCTTAATTGTACTGTTTCGTTCATATAGGTAGAAAAAGTGGTGTATCCACCAAGAACTGCAATGGAGAAAGCAAGAATAAAAGTATTCTTAGGTAGTTGTCCATTAACCAATCCTAACAGAAATGATCCGGTGATATTGATGAAGAAAGTCGCTACCGGAAAGGCGTTTTTAGAAAACATCTTTTTTAGTCCGTTGGTGACACCATAACGGATTAGAGAACCAACTGCGGCACCCAAACCAACGATTAAAACACTCTCAATCATAGTTGATCCTCCTTATTTTCAAAGCTTTGGCCTAATTTAGTTCCAATCTGAGCTAATATTAAACCTCCGATTAGACTCACTAATACGTATAAAAGACCTATACCAATTTTATGGTTCAAAAACAAATTGACACTGTCGAATGAAAATGTTGAAAAAGTGGTAAACCCACCAACTAAGCCAACACTTAGTCCTGTCATTAAATCATTAGATATCTCAATTAAATAAGGAAGTGCACCAGTGATAAACGCTAAGACAAACGCACCAATTAAGTTAATTATGATGGTTGCGATAAAGTGATCATCGCCAGCTAAAAGCGTGAAGTATCCACGCAAAATACCGCCAATAAAGGCTAGAAGAAATATGTATAGTACTCTTCTCATCTAAAATTATCCTTTCTATTTATAAACATTCATAATAATAAATCTTATCATACGTCAGATATTTACTATACCAATTAGCATTTTTACTTTGACATTTAGTCTATGAAAACTTATCATAATTAGAGAGTGATAACTAAAATTAAAAAACATTAAAAACAAAACTTAAAATCTTAGATAAAAAATTTTTAAAACCATTTTAAAACCGATTTATAGATAAGATAAGAAGATATAAATAAGGAGCAATAACTTTATGTTACTGGGAAGCATAGAGGCTGGAGGCACAAAGTTCGTTTGTGCTGTGGGTAACACTGACTACCAAGTGTTAGATAGTTTGGTAATTCCTACCACTACCCCTGCTGAAACTTTTAGCAAAGCTATCGACTTCTTCAAGCAATTTGAAGATTTAGCCGCACTAAGTATTTCATCATTCGGCCCAATTGAAATTAGAAAAGATTCCACCAAGTACGGTTACATTACCGAAACTCCCAAGCCTGGTTGGTCAAATGAAAACTTTTTGGGAGTATTTAAAGAAGAATTCGATATTCCAATGTATTGGACAACTGACGTTAACGGATCAGTGTTCGGAGAATACGTTAATCTAAAAAATAGCGGCCAAAGATTAGATTCTTTGGTTTATTACACTATCGGTACCGGTGTCGGTGCTGGAATCATCATTAATGGACAATTTGTAGGAGACATGGGTCACCCTGAAATGGGTCACGTGAAGTTAAAACGTCACGAAGACGATCTAGATTTCGATGGAATCTGTCCATACCACAAGGACTGTCTTGAAGGACTAGTCTGTGGACCTACATTCGAAGCTCGTCTAGGTATGAAGGGTCAAGAAGTTGCGCAAACTAACCACGTTTGGGACATCATGGCCTACTACGTAGCACAAGCTGCGTTGCAAACTACACTAACTTTCAGACCTGCCAAGATTATTTTTGGTGGTGGCGTAGTTAGTGAAAAATTTCTCAAAAAGGTTAGATTTGAATTTTCTAAGCTATTAAATGGCTATATTGACATTAAGAACCTAGAAGAATACATTTCAACTCCAACCCTTGATGGAAACGGCTCTGCAACCTACGGAAACTTTGCTTTGGCAGATGCTTTGATTAAGCACCAAGTTAAATAAGTTCAGTTTTACACAATCTAAAATTGAATTGATCAAATATTTTTATAAAAAAAGTTACACGGCGTAAAACGTTATTACATCAACGTTATACGCCGTTTTTTCATGACTTTTAAATAAACTTAAGAATTAAATTTCATCAAAACACTTTCATTTTTTTAAAAATGAGTTATTATAATACTTGTAAGTTTGTGAAAGTCTTAATTAATTCACAGCTGCATAAAAAATAATACTTAAAATTCAATTTGGAAAGGATCTTGAATTATGAAAGCATTAGTTTTAACAGGCAAGAAACAATTAGAAATCCAAAACACTGAAATGCCAGAACCAAAGGCAAACGAAGTTGTTATCAACGCAAAATACGCTGGTATCTGTGGTACTGACTACGCACTATACAATGGTCTACCAGGTTCAGCTGACGCTGTTCCTCCAATCGTATTAGGTCACGAAAACTCAGGTGTTATCTCAGCTGTAGGTTCAGACGTTACTGATCTTAAAGTTGGTGACCGTGTAACTGTTGACCCTAACATCTACTGTGGTAAGTGTGACTACTGTCGTACAGCTCGTCCAGAACTATGTGACAACCTATCAGCCGTTGGTGTTACTAGAAATGGTGGTCTAGAAGAATACTTCACTGCCCCAACTCAAGTTGTTTACAAGTTACCAGACAACGTTGACTTGAAGTCAGCTGCTACTTGTGAACCAATCTCATGTGCCGTTCACGGTATGGACTTATTAAACATCAAGCCTTACCAAAAAGCTCTAGTTATTGGTGATGGTTACATGGGTCTAATCTTTGCACAATTACTACGTTCATACGGTGTTAAAGAAGTTGACTTAACTGGTCGTCATGATGACAAATTAGCTGCTGAAAAAGAAAAGCTAAACATCGACCGTGTTATCAACACTACTAAGGAAGAAATTCCAGCCGAATACGACGTTGTTATTGAAGCCGTTGGTCAACCAGCTACTCAAGAACAAGCAATCGAAGCAACTGTTAAGGGTGCTCAAGTATTGATGTTCGGTGTTGGTGCTCCAGATCAAAAATTCAGCATGAACACTTACGAAGTATTCAAGAAACAATTAACTATCCAAGGTGCATTCATCAACCCTAACTCATTCGAAGATGCTATTGCCCTACTACAAAGTGGTAAAGTTAATGTTGAAAAGATTATCGACAACATCATCTCTCTAGAAGACGTTGAAAGTGTCCTAAACGGTACTTCAAACCTAACTGGTAAGTGTGTTGTTAAAGTTTCTGACTAATTTTTTGGAGGCTTAAATTATGGCTTTATACGATTACTTTGATGGTCTACAACACGTAGGTATCCCATCAAAAGACTTAGATAAAACAATCGAATTCTACAAATCACTTGGTTTTGACCAAGCTGGTTTATTCCACAATGGTGAAAACCGTTGTGCCTTCATGAGATACGGTAACCTAACCGTTGAAACATGGGAAGGCGATCCAGTTGCAATGGAAAATGGTGCTATCAACCATATTTCAATGAACTGTACTGATGTTGATAAAGCATTCGCAGCCGCTAAAGAACAAGGCTTCGATGTTTTAGACGACGAAATCCAATCAATCCCAACTTTCTGGGACAACGGAATCCGTTTCTTCAACATTCAAGGTCCTAATCACGAAAAGATCGAATTTTGCCAAATTGTAAAATAATATCTTTCGATCATAAAAAGCACCCAAGCTTATGCTTGGGTGCTTTTTTTATTCAATATTTAAGATGGAATCGAATACCGATTGTGGTAGTTGAATGGCTTCACTAGCACTCTTTCGTTTATTCAAACTTTGACGACGCAATAGCGCTTGTTTCTTTGAAACACTCTTCTTGTCGCCACTAACTGCCGCATTTTTTCTCAATGGTGGTACATCGACTCTGGCCACCACTCTTCCCTCAATATATCCCTGTACAGGCATTGGATATAGTTTGCGGGGAATTACATATTTTAGTTTATGAACGATTTCTTGAGCCAATTTTTCAGCACTCAAGCGGTGAACGATAAAGGTTAGTTCATCCACCGGCGCATAGTTCACATCAATTGTGATTTTAACGATATCAGATTCGACATACTCCATGAATTGACTATCGTAGGTCGCAAAACCGTGGGTAATTGACTTCAATTGATTGAAGAAGTTAAACGCGATTTCGGCTAACGGAACACTATAAGTCATCTTCACCAATTGATCCGTGTTATCCATGTCCAATAGGACTCCACGACTCTTACTTAGTAGTGTCATCACGTCGTTAACCGTCTCGCTCGGTGTTTCAATGACAACCTTATTGAAGGGTTCTTCAATTGTCTTTAAGACCGAAAAGTCCGGTAAATCAGACGGATTATTAATCGTCTTCAATGTCGCATCATTATTAGTAGTATAGCGATAGTTAACGTTTGGTGAAGTGATAATCACGGACATCCCAAACTCATTAATTAATCGTTCGCGGACAATTTGAAGATGAAACATCCCCAAAAATCCACATCGATAACCCGGACCCAGTGAATTTGAGACGTGTTCAACGAATTCAATCGAGGAATCGTTTAGTTTCAACTTTTCCATCGCTACTTTTAAATCATCAAAATCGGCATCCTTGGGATAAATTCCCGCAAAGACAACACTATGAGCCGGTTGATATCCAGCCACCGCCTGCTTGGTTTGACGAGATTGACTGGTGATGGTGTCACCCACACGCACATCGGCTGGGTCCTTGATTCCTGTGATGACATAACCGATGTCACCCGACTTCAATTCCTTTAATGGTAGTAATTGTGGGCTGAAGATTCCCAATTCTGGGGTTTCAAACTTCACCTTTTGGTTCATCGACATTAGTTTATCGTTTACCTTAATCACACCATCAATGATTTTCACGTATGCGACGACTCCTTGATATGAATCGTAGTGAGAATCAAATATCATCGCCTTTAATGGTTTGGTTTCGTCACCCTTGGGGCTTGGAATGCGGTTGACGATTGCCTCTAGGACTTGATCGACATTCAAACCGGTTTTGGCTGAGATATGGATAATGTCGTGTTCTAAAAATGATTCGTCTAGTTCGTAAAGTTGTTGTTCACACATATCGACTTGGGCGCTTTGGTTGTCGACCTTATTGATAACCGGAATAATCACTAGGTTGTTGTTTTTAGCAATCCGATAGTTGGCAACCGTCTGAGCTTGGACACCCTTGGTCGCATCCACCAACAAAATAACCCCGTCACTGGCTGACACACTCTTTTCAACCTCGTAGTTAAAGTCGACGTGCCCCGGTGTATCAATTAAGTTTAATTCGTATTCTTGACCGTCATTGGCACGATAAATATTACGGACGGTTCTTGAGCGAACGGTTACCCCGTGGTCTTGTTCAACCTTCATGTCGTCTAAGACCTGTTCTTCATTACCACGAAAACTAAAGGTGTCAGTCATCTTCATGATTTGATCTGACAACGTCGATTTTCCATGGTCGATGTGGGCAACAATCGAGAAGTTGCGAATATTTGCTTGTTTCATCATAGTTACTCCTTTATTTACCAAGTAACCCTGTTAGATAAAAGTCGAAAGTTTCCATTGAGTCGTTTAGGATACTAACCTTGAAGTCATCCATATTTCCAGGAATTGGTTCTTGATTGAACGAATCCAAATTCGATAAATTAATCAATCCACTGGCAATGCTGCTTTGAATAATGAAGATTTTATTGGCAGTTTTGACATCGATTGATGGAAATGCATCGTGAATGAATTGCGCTAGTTGTTCATGGACTTCATATAGCTTCTTGCGACCTTCAATCGTCTCTTCCCTAGATGCCTTCCCCTCTAAAACGGGTCCGCGCAATGCGTTTAACTTAATTAATGTTAAATGGTTTTCGATTAAATCCTTGGTGTTAGTTAGTAGAAACGATTTTAGTTCATCTAAGGTTGTTAACTTGGCTTGTTGTAATTGGTTTAGTGTTTGTAAAAAGAAATCCTGATATCCCACCAAAAGTAGGTGCATGAATATATTTTCCTTGGTCTTGAAGTAGTTAAAAACCGTTCCCTTCGCGACGTGGCTTCTTTGCGCAATCGCGTTGATGGAGATATCATAAAAATCATTTTCTTCAAACATCTTGAGTGCAGTTTCTGCAATCAATGCTTGTTTTTGTAGCTTTTCATCAGCAGTTTTAATATTCATGATTGTCTCCTTTTTCTAAATTGACCATTGGTCATCATTGTATACGAAGAAGAAAATTAATACAACAAAAAAACGCCTAATCGTTTCGATCAGACGTTTTTATTTTAGGCTGCACGATAAACCATTTTCTTGGTATGTTTATGATGAATTTTCTTCACACTGTATTTGTAGTGTCGTTTAGCCTTGTTATGCTTCTTAGTTTTATAAGAATGATGTAGCTTCTTGTGCTTTAGGTTCTTCTTAACGTGGTAACTAAGCTTCTTTGCGTAAGTGTACTTAGCATGCTTACGAATCTTCTTCTTAGCTAACTTGTAAGTATATTTCTTCTTAGTATGCTTCTTGTACTTCTTAGCATGTTTTTTTGCAATACGTTTCTTTGTAGCATGGTTTAGCTTGTAAGTGTACTTACTATGCTTTTTAGCGTGCTTCTTGTAAACCTTCTTGTGGTTCACCTTTTTGGTAGTGGCACCGGAATATTGGTAAGCATTGTTAGTAGTTGCAATCTTCTTTGTAGCTTGTTTTTTTATGCGATATGCACGTTTTACATGCTTCCTAGTATGATGACTCACTTTATTAACAAGTGGTGTATATTGGACCTTTTTAGCCTTTGCAGAGGTAGTCTTAGTAATCACTTGTATCTTAGCGGCCTTATGTAAAACATTGGCTGTAGCATGTTTTTTGATGTGTCTAGCGGTTCCTGTCTTGGCAACAGTACGCTTGTGACCGTTAGCAGTCTTTTCGGTAGTCCAGAATGCCAACTTACGACCACCAACCGGAATAGTGTCGGCATCTAGGGCTTCACCTAGCGCCTTACTTTGGTATTTGTCAGTGTATTGCCACAAATCATAGTTGTACTTTGGATTTGGAGTGTAGTTGGTGTAATTAGCCAACCATACCGCACTGTAAGCATTCAAAGTACTTTGTTGGAATTGATCCAAGATTGATTGTGAACTGTACAAGATAACCGGTTGTTTGGTGAGTTGTTTCATTGCGTTTGCCCAACTTACCGCATTTTGATCGGATGTGTTGGTAAAACCAGTTTCAAAGTCGTTCACATAGA
This sequence comes from Apilactobacillus kunkeei, assembly GCF_001421115.1. GTDB lineage: Bacteria > Bacillota > Bacilli > Lactobacillales > Lactobacillaceae > Apilactobacillus > Apilactobacillus kunkeei_F. The sequence continues at coordinate 275,215 of NZ_JXCW01000006.1, forward strand.
ATCTAGCGTTTGGGGCTAGTAAATGTAGACGTTGTGCTTCTTCTTGGGCTTGAGCGGAATTGGTGTATCTACTGTAGCTGTATACACCGTATGGAATGCCATACTTGTCCATCAAGCTGATATTATTATTTACCTGTTGATCATGATATTGACCATCTTGAATTCTTAAAACAACGAATTTAACTTCATTCTTTAAATTCATTACTTGTTGATCATTTAATTGCCCCTGAAATTCAGAAATATCATAGGCCACTGGTGTGTATGGTTTAAATGATTGAGTTGTATCAGCGTGAGACTTGATACCATTCAAAGATAAGGCCATTGTTGATCCTAACGCCGCGGAAAATAATAAATGTTTTATTTTTTTAGAATCATACATTTTCCAATACCTTCATTTCGAATATTTTTTGTCACAATAAAACCAGGTCAAAATAACCTGGTTTTTTTAATGCATTTACTTAAGTGAAGTTACCATTTCTAATGCTGTGTTTAGAGAGTTAGCTTTAATTGAGTAAACGTCATTACCCATTTGCCAAGTAATAGTTGCTGAACCATCGATTTCAGCGGTAATGCTACCCTTGCTTTCTGGAACTGGTAGGTTGTGGTTTTGGATGTAGTTTACTACGGTCTTACCCTTAGTAGTTGCGGCACCCTTGTACTTACCGAAGTTACTACCGTGTGTTAGTAGTGACCAGTTACCAAAGTTTGCTTGAATGTATTCTTGTCCGGCACCCTTATCTGAGTGACCAACAACGTTGTAACCTAAGTTAACTGATGGTAGACCAGCAACATTTGCAGCAGCTTGGTAGCCAACTTGTTGCATTGCAGCTGAATCACTTTCATAAGTATGCTTAGTGTAGGTAGCGTATGTTGACCCATTGTTTAAGTAGCTAATTGTAAAGTTGGTCTTGTTTCCGTCCAACTTAGCATTTACGCTTTGGTTTGAGTCCAAACCATTGCTTTGTGGTAGCTTTTCATTGCCTAATTTGTTTGCAATTTTGTCATTGCTTGATGATGATGAGCTCATCTTGCTAGTTTGAGTAGTTGAAGTTGAACTTGATGCATCACTATTGTCGCTTTTCTTTTGTCCACAAGCAGTTAAAACTAATCCTAAAACTGCAACTGCAGGTAAAATCTTCTTCCATGCTTTCATAATGTAGGACATCTCCTTAAAAAACTATTTGAGAACAGTATAACAAAACATTAGTGTTACGTTAATAAAGTTTGTATTAAATTCTTGTTACTTTATCATAGATTACCGCAATAATATAAATGATTGTTTCAATCGTAGCGATAAAGAAACTCACTGGTAGGTTCGTTACAAAGCTTAAGTATAGACCAAACCAAGTTCCAATTAAAGAAAAGATAAATGTCAAAATGGTCATTGACCAGATACTATGCACGAAGTAGCGTGCTGATGAGGCTGGAATGGTCAATAGCGCAAAGATTAAAAGTGATCCGACGATTTGTGCTGTCACACTGACAGTACATGCAAGTAGAATCAAGAAAATCACTGATACTAAGGTGTTGGCACGGGAGTTAAAACTAGCACCAACATTATCAAATGAGTTATATTTTAGTTTTCTGTAAATCAAAGTGGTGATTACGATGATGGCGATACTTAATCCCACCAAGGTTTGTACATTGCCGTAACTAATTCCGACGATACTACCGAATAGGATGTTGGTAGCATAACTGGATTGGGTATCAGCCAATGATAGGAATAAAATTCCTAGCCCAATGAAGAATACCGAGAAGACACTGATTGATGATTCACGACGGCTTACCCTTGAACCAACGGTACCAATCATCAATGAACTTAATACGGTGAATAATAGCATCCCTAAGATTGGGTTGGTTCCCAAGAAGACACCAAATGATGCCCCTGAGAAACTAATTTCGGAAAGTGTGTGAGTGAAGAAAGCAGTCTTTCTAGCAACCACAAATACTCCCATCAATCCACATAGAATGGAAATGAAGAAACTAGCGACGAAGGCATATTGCATGAATGGATAACTTAACATTTCTAACATTATTGGGCCTCCTTCACTGGTTTAATGGTGCCGGTTTGATTGGCAATATTTAGGTCATAGTCACCATATTGTTGTACTAAAACCGGATCGTGGGTGATGAATAATACGGCAGCGCCAGTTTCATTGATGACGCTTTTAACCACGTCTAATAGCATGAATTTGGCTTCCTTATCCAAACTGGCAGTACTTTCATCCAAGATTAGTAACTTGGGTTGTGATACCAATGCTTGAGCCAAGTAGACACGTTGTTGTTCCCCACCGGAACAGCTACCCAAAGGTGTGTTGGCCAAATCTTGTAACTTGGTCATTTCGATAACTTTTTGGACACTTTGTTTTTCTTTTTTGCTCAACCATGGCAATATTGAATGTTGTAAACCTAATCCGATAAAATCAAAGACGGTCAATGGATAGTCATCATCAATATTTCTCAATTGCGGAATGTATTGCATATCTGATCGTTTGATTTTGGATTGAACGTGTTCATTTTTATTAAATTGTTTTAAAATAGTCTTTATTAATGTTGTTTTCCCAACACCATTTTCACCGGTAACGCAGGTTAAGGTCTTGGCGAAGATATCAAAAGACAAATCGTTAATTAATTTACGGTTCTTAACAGATACGTCTAAATCGCGTACTGATAAGATTAAATTGGATTCTGTACTCATCATTAATCCTCACTGTCTCAATTATTTATATATCATTGTAGTCGGATTATGAAAACAATCAAACATCTGATATATATTAATTTTTGTTATATAACTGATTTTAACATACATAATACAATCGGGGTGATAATTTGGTTAATCGTTTTATAACTAGATTCAGGGAAACACCAAACAGCAAGCTGATTTACCGCGGTGTCGTAACTTTTATCCTCTTAGTAATTTTAATAATCGAATTAGCCAGATTTTTATCATTACCTAAGGTTGATGCCACTACTTTATATCTACGTGAACAACCCAATGACGAATCAAAAGTTGTCGAAACAATTCCACATGGTCGTCATTTGAGTATCATCAAGTCGAAAAATAACTGGTGGTACACCAAATATAACGGCCAAAAGGGTTGGGTACCATCATGGTTGGTCAGTGTCGATGACTACGACGTCAAAACCGGCGACAAGTTAGCCCAAAAGACAATCATTATCGATCCTGGCCACGGAGGTGGCGATTCTGGTACCCTTTCAGCCAACCAAAAGTACATGGAAAAGACATATACCTTACAAACTGCTAAAAAAGTCGCAGCAGAATTGAGAAAAAAACACGTGAATGTCGTTATGACTCGTACCGACGATACTTACGTGACATTGAAAAAACGAACAGATATGGCCAGTGATTATCATGCCGACCTCTTCGTCAGTTTCCACTTCAATTCCGATAACGGATACGGAAAAGCCAACGGTTATGGTATCTACAACTACCACAAGAATGCGGTCAAGGTAGCCAACCAAGTCGCAGACGGTTTAGACAACCTCCCCGTCTCAAATCGCGGGGTCTCATTTGGTGACTACTACGTCTTACGTGAAAACAAACGTCCGGCAATCTTATGCGAAATGGGATTCATGGATAGCTCACACGATCTTCCATATATTCAAAGTTCTACTTACCAAGAACACGTTGCAAAAGATGTCGCAAAATCACTCGATAAGTATTTTAATTAGATAAAAAATATACATTGTGTCTAAATTTAGGCACTTTTTTTGTGCTCAAAACGTTTATAAGACAACATTTATAACTTTTTTTCTTTTTTTAGTTATAATAATTTTTAGTTAGAAAATACATATTAAATAAAAACTTGGAGGAAAATGTAATTCATGAAGAAATCAACTAAGATACGACTAGTATCTCTAATTTTAGTTGGCATATTATTAGGTTTTTTATCGGAAATGTTTTTAACCATTTTTTCTCAATGGACAACTAAGATGATTACATCATCTACTATAAACGTATTCTTTTCTCTATTGGGTCTTTCTATTTGTTGTGTCATTTTTGTGTTTTCTTATTTAGGAATCGTAAAAAATGACGAAAAATGGCCTATTAGAGCTTATTTCACAACGTTTATTTTGTATGACGTTATGATCGTATTTGGCGGTGAACTTTGCAGATTATTCATATTAACGTTCACTCAATCATAATAATAATTGACTATAACCATCGCAAAAATGTCTTGTTTTATTAATTTCTCTTTACTATTTTAAAATTTTATATAATTTTCAAATAATGAGATATAAATGTATTTCTCTTAAACTATAATTAGACCCGTTACATAAAGGTTCTAATAAGGGGGGGAATATAGTGGATAAAAAGACAAAGAAACGATTAATCAACATAGCTATCACTGGGATTGTTCTTGGTTTTATGTCCGAACTAGCCTTAACAATTCTCTATTCATGGCAGATTGATTTTATCAAATCTTCATATATATACTTTGGCCTATCCATTATATTAATGGTTGCAATTGGCCTTCTAATCATATACATGTTCCTTAGAATAATTATGGTCTACCCATTAGGATCTAACTTTCACTACCTACTACATTTCGCAGTCTACGATGTATCAATATTAATAGGCGGATCTCTGGGTAAGGTTATACTGACGCAAGTTATCAATAGCCTAAAATAATAATTTATGGGAGTTCTATGTTTAAATGAAAAAGCAACGTTTATCTCAGTTAATCAACATGGCTTTAATCGGCTTCGAAACTGGGGCCATTTTATTATTACTGGGTGATTTAACCCAATACGTGTTACTTGATCCTGAAGGCGCAAACCTATTTGAAATCATATATGGTGTAATTGCGGTCATATTGTCACTAATCATTTTCTACGAATCTAATAAAAAATTCTATCCATTAACGGATTGGCAATATCAGGGAAACCTTCTCGTGTTTGAAGTTTCCTTTTTCGTAGGTATATTCATTGCGAAAATAATCATTGATTTATTCATATAAAAAAGAGACCTCGGGGGAGGTCTCTTTTTTTAATACAATTTGATAATCGCAACAGCAATCAACATCACGACTAAACCAATGTATTTCAGAATGCCAACCGGTTTTTTCGGTGAATTCAATAGGCCGTATTTGTCGACCATTACACTTCCGAATAAGTTACCCAATAGGACTAAAACAACGGTAGTTCCGGCTCCGATTTGTGGACTTAGGAATGCGTTTGATAAAACGAAGATGGCACCCAAGATACCACCGAGCCAAATCCACCAAGGATTGCCCTTTCCAATCGCATCTTTGGCATGAACGTAAGAACGATCAACTAGTCCGGTAATCACAAATAAGATGATGGTACCGACTAAAAATGAGATAAAGGCCGCATGGATTGGTGAGTGAAGCACCACTCCCAAGTGACCATTAACCGGCGCTTGAGATGCTTGAAACATCCCTGCCACGATTCCTAGAATCTGCCAAGGTAATTGTTTGGCCTTATCGGCACCATCACTGCTCTTTTTATCTAGAACAACCATCAAGATACCAACAACTAGTAGGATTACTCCCACTAATCTAATGATGGTAAACGCATGGTGGCTAGCGTCAAATAATGAGAAGTTATCGATAATCATCCCCATGATGATTTGACCGGTAAGTGGCATAATCACCGTTTGCACCGCCCCTAGGTAAGGGAAAATTAAAACGTTAGTGGTTAAACCGATGACACCAAACAATCCGCCCAACCAAATCCATGCCGGCTGGCTTGTAAACAAGTGACTAGAAAAGAATAGTGATTGACCACTCAACAAAGTTGCGAAAAGTAACGCGATGGTTCCAATCGTAAACGATAGCATTGAAGCTAGAAATGGTGATCCACCAGCTCGATTCTTCAAGTTTGTATTGACCGAGGTCTGAATGGGTAAGACCAATCCGGCTAAAATACCAAGTCCGTATAACATTAAAATTCCCCCTTAATTATGTACAATAAAACCTCCCGGCACGGGAGGTTTTTAGTTTATATATTATTATTACATGTAAAACCTAATTCGTCAGACTAAAAGCTTAGTCTTGCGTTGCTAGACCCTTCAATGCAGGAATAGTCATCATAGTGATAAAACTGATTAGGTATAGTACTGATAGCATTGCCATGATTACTAGTAATGAATGGCTTTCCATCAATAAACCGATAATGGCTGGTGAGAATCCACCGATTGCACGTCCGAATCCCATGATGAAGTTGTTTGCAGTGGAACGAACTTCGGTTGGGTATAGACGACTGATGATGGCACCGTATCCACCATACATACCGTTTGAGAAGAAACCTAGTACGGTTGATGCTAGTAGCAATGTGAAACCATTGAATGAGAATGTAATTCCGTATACCGCTACAGAAGCAACTAATAGGAATAATCCAAAGGCCTTTCTAGGTCCAATCTTATCTAGGATGGTCCCGAAAGTTAACATCCCGGCACTCATACCGATGATCGTAACGATTGTCCATAGTGATGAACCGGCAACACTTAAACCAAGTTTCTTTTGCATGATTGAAGGTAACCAGTTAATTAGACCGTAGTATCCGGCGATTTGCACAATTACCATCACGATTAATGCGATAGTTTGGTATGCCAATCTTGGTGTTGCGAATAATTTCTTTACAGAAACCTTAGGACGCTTGCCTGTTTCCATTGTATCAATGAAATCCTGGCTTTCGTTTAGGTTCTTTCTAATGATGAAGGCAAAGAAGATTGGAATAATTCCGATTAGGAAAAGTGAACGCCAACCGAATGCTGGAATCATGATTGCGGCTAATACGGCTGCCATCATTGATCCAACTTGACCACCGATTGTGGTGATTGACACTGATTTCCCTAATTGCTTTTTCTTGAATGATTCAGCCACCATGGCAACACCTGAACCATATTCACCCCCGGCACCTAGGCCGACACAAAAACGTAAAATAGCAAAAGTAATAAAATTCTGGGCGAACATAATTCCGGCAGTTGAGATGGCGAAAATGAAGATGGTATAGGTCAAAATACGTACTCGACCGAAACGGTCAGCTAAAAGACCAAATAAAATACCACCCAACAACGATCCAAAAGTAGTAACTGTTGAAAGCATTCCAGCAGCTGCAGTACTAATGTGTAAACCGATAATGATTGAAGACATTGCAAATGAGATGAATGAGATATCCATGCTTTCTAGCATTTGTCCAATCGATGTCGATGCTAAAACCCATTTTTGAGCCTTAGTCGTTGAAGTGTGGTCTTGCGTGTTTTCCATTATTCAATTCCTCCAAAATGAACGCTCACTGTCGTTCCTTATTTTTTTGAAATATCTGTTTTAGATATTTTATAAAACTATACTCTTTAATTTTTTCTAATGCAAGTTCCATTTTTAGGTTGCTTTATTTAAAGAAAGGCGTATATTGTAATCAACATATGATTTTAAATTAGTCCAGAGAGGCTAGTAAATCGACGAACGGAATAAATGAAACCTAATTTGTCGTATAGTCTCTAAGGCTATACGACTTTTTTGTTGGAGGGAAACGTATGAAACCAGTATTCATTGCACTAGATTTTGTCGATGCACCCACTGCTTTAAAATTTTTAGAGCCATTTAAGGACGTTAAACCATTGGCGGTAAAGGTAGGAATGGAGCTATTCTACCGTGAGGGTTCAAGCATTATCGAAGCGCTTCGCGATCAAGATATCGATGTCTTTTTGGATTTAAAACTACATGATATTCCACACACCGTACTACAAGCTGCCAAACAAATCGGCCAATTGAATGTTCAATTCACTACTGTTCATTCACTTGGCGGAAGCGAAATGATTAAGGCTGCCAGACGTGGTTTAAACGAAGGTGCTAAACAAGCCGGAGTCGACGCACCACAACTACTGGCAGTGACGCAACTAACATCGACATCGGAAGAACAACTCCATGATGAAGAATTAGTCCCCGTTTCAATGGCCAAATCGGTATCCCACTTAGCTAAAATGGCCAGTCAAAGCGGTGCCGACGGCGTTATCTCCTCGGCACTAGAAAACGACCTGATTCATCAAGTGGTTTCTGAAGACTTCAAATGCATCAATCCCGGAATTCGCCTTCCCAACAACGGTGTTGATGACCAAAAGAGAGTCGTGACACCAACAATGGCTTTTGAATTAAACACCAGCGGAATCGTTGTGGGTAGAAGCATCACCCAATCAGACAATCCGGTTCAAACATATAAAGACATCTACAACGCAGTTAATGGAGGAATCAAATAATGAATACTAACCAATTAATCGCTTCAGACCTTTTAAAAATTAACGCAGTCACCCTATCACCCAATGAACCATTCACATGGGCATCTGGTATCAAGGCACCAATCTACACCGACAACAGAATCACAATTAGTTTCCCAGAAGTCCGTACCCACATCGCGGACGGTTTAGCCGAATTAATCCGCAACAAGTTTCCCGAAGTCAAAGTAATCGGTGGTGTCGCAACCGCCGGAATCCCCCATGCTGCCATCGTCTCCGACAAGATGGACCTCCCAATGATTTATGTGCGTTCAAAACCAAAGGATCACGGTCGTGGTAAACAAATGGAAGGAAGCATCGACGAAAACGCCCCAATCGTTTTAATTGATGACTTACTTTCTACCGGAAAGAGCGTTTTAAACGCTGCGCAAGCACTTAAGAACGAAGGTTACAACGTGATTGGTGTCGTGGCCATCTTCTCATACGAACTTCCCGACAGCACCAAGAACTTCAAGGAAGCTGGTATCGAATTCGATACACTAACCAACTACTCCACAATTATTGAACAAGCCAAAGCAGAAAACAGCATTTCAGACGATGAATTAGTCGTGCTACGTAAGTGGCGTGACAATCCATGGAACTGGATGTAAACAAAAAATCCCACGAAATGTGGGATTTTTTTAGTTTATAGAATTGGTGAGAATAAACGACTGAATACTTGTTTGAATTTCAACCAACGTGATTGTTTTTCAAAGTCCGCATAGGTCATTAATTTACTGCTTCTAATGTCGTTAACGTAGATTGAGTGTAATTGTTCAGCCAAACCTTCGTCGTAGATAAACGCGTTAATTTCGAAGTTTAATTTGAAACTTCTAAAGTCCATGTTGGCGGAACCAACGGACGCAATTTTACCATCGACCAAGACGGTCTTGGCGTGAATAAATCCATCTTCGTAGAAGTAAATTTTGACACCATATTTTGATAATTGTTTTGCATAATACTGAGTTGCACGGTATACAAATGGATGATCGGGCATGCATGGCACCATGATTCTGATATCGACACCTGACATAGCAGCTGTTCTAATGGCGTCTAAGGCACTATCGTCTGGAATCAAATATGGTGATTGAATCCAGCAGTAGTTCTTGGCATTTTGTATCATCTTGATGTAACCCAATTTAATTTGTTGTAAATCAGAGTTAGGACCACTTGAGACCACTTGGATATTGGTAGAACCTTCTTGATATACCTTAGGGAAGTAGAAGCCCTTAGTTTCTTCAACATCAATCTTGTGTTCCATGTCGGTAACATTCCAGTCCAAGATGAATTGGGCTTGTAAATGATGAACGGCTGACCCGGCAATTCTCAAATGAGTATCACGCCAGTTACCAAATTTCTTCTTACGACCTAGGTATTGGTCACCGATGTTAAAACCACCGATGTATCCGTACTTACCGTCGATAACCACAATTTTTCTGTGATCTCTAAAGTTCAAACGGAAGTCCATTACAGCTGAGTGGGTGTGTAGGAATGGTTCTACAAATCCACCGGCTTCACGCAATGGGTCGAAGAAATGGTGCTTGTTTCCCATTGAACCCCAACTATCGTAGATAACGTGGATTTTAACTCCTTCTTTGGCCTTTTTAATTAATTCTTTTAAGACGCGATGACCAATTCTGTCATCGTAGAAGGTATAAAATTCGATGTTAATTGAACTTTTGGCGTTTTTAATATCAGAAATAATGCAATCAAATAAGTGATTACCTTCGGTGAAGACCTTAACGTGGTTTCTTCTAGATAAATCGGTAACGTCTGATGTTTTGAACAACTTAACAAGCGTTCTGTATGAGTACGAGACCTCATCAGCCCTGATTTTTTTCGGATTGTTATGTATCTTGCTCTGTTCTTTTAAGATGTCATACATCAATTTATTGTCTTTGTATTGGAAACGGAATAAACGTTTTTTAGGTAATTTTCTTCCGACGAATGCATAAATCAAAAATCCCAGCACAGGTAGGAATGAAAGCACTAATAACCATGCCCATGTTGCAGCAATATCACGTTCTTCTCTAAAGACTGTAATCAATGCCAAAATTTCATTAATTATAATAATGTAATACAGGATGTTTAAAAGCATAATTATCCCTCCTTTAAGCTTAATATAGCATAATTATAGCACAATATATTTCGCTTTTAGCTCATCATGATATACTATAAACATATAAATCTAAGGAGGTTAGACTATGACGTCGACAATCGAGCTTAGAAATACCCTAACTTTGGATTACGAAGTAGGGCCATTCATCTCACTAATTGTTTCATTTAACGAAATTAGTAACAAAAATGATTATTTAAATTTAATCGAAACTGTTAAAGAAGAATTCATTCAAAAACACGACGAAAATATCTGGCCAAGATACGAACGAAAATTAAGAAGATTCAACTTTGATCGCGCAAAACACATCGGAAACGGTTCTGGTGTTGCACTATACGTTAGTTTTAAAGCCATCCATTCATTTGACTTAACTCAACCAGTTAAGACCCAAATCTCAATCGATGACACCATGAACGTGGCGCAACTAATCAAGGAAATCGAAAGCCAACTTCACTACCGCGTTTTAATCCTACGCGATAACGACTTTAAGCTACTAAGAGTTGATAACGGTCACTTTAGCATCTTAAACCTTGTGAACAAGCCAATTCCAGTCCTTGTAAACAACGATAAAAACAAGTACTTCATGTTGGTTAAAGAATACCTAAGCGATTTATTTGATGACGATGACTACCTACAAACTGTGGTCGTTGCCAGCGAAGAAAACCGTAAGTTATTCAACGAGTTAGCTGACCAAAAGACATTTGCGAAGGACATCGTAAGCAAGGTTGATGTGGACGATCTTGGTCCCGACAAGATTTCTGAAATGATTGATGAATTGAACCAACAATTCTTCGATAAGTTAGCAAACGACAACAAAATTAAATACGAAAAAGCCAGTGATCACCGTTTAGTTGCAACCGATTTACGCGATATTATTTCAAACGCACTATCCGGTAAGATTGATACTCTATACATTAGCGAAGAAATCTATAACAAGACTTTAAATGATTTAGCAATCACTACCATTGGTTTCGCCGGAAACGTTCTACTACTTCCAAAGAGCCAAATGCCAATGAACTTGGACTACGCTGCAATCACATTGAAGTTTTAATGCAATAAAAAAAGACCTAGATTTTTAGGTCTTTTTTGTTTGGTTATTTAAGAGTTCTAAAGTCAAAGTTACCGCCACTTGGATAGTAACTTAGGCCCTTAACATTCTTGCTAAGTAATTGTGGACTTACTAATTGGTATAGAGGAACTACACCTTGTTGATTTAACAATACTTTATGTGCAGCGACCATATCATCCCATCTCTTACCAAAATTATTAGCATCTTGTCCGTTTGCCTTGTTCATTAGGCTGTCATATTGTTTGTTGCTCCAATCACCGTGGTTGTATCCATTTCCTGTCATTTCTAGACTCATAAAACTAACTGGATCTGGGAAGTCAGCAATCCAAGCATCTAATGTCACATCAAATTGACCTTTTTCGGTTCTATCAGTGGCAACCTTACTTGGTAGGTTTTCTAAGCTAATCTTTAATCCTGGTAGTTTTTGGAATTGGTTTTGAAGATATTCTGTAACAGTCTTTGAATCAGATGAATCATCTGCTAGTAATGATAGACTTGCAGATTTCATACCTAATTGTTTCAAACCTTTAGCAAATAACTTCTTTGCTTCGGTCAAGTTATAGCTAACCGCTCCTGGAACTGCGGCTTGATCAGCAAAGTCTTTACCCTTGTATGATGACATATCTGAGGCAACAAATCCCTTAGCAGGTACTGAACCATTACCCAAGACACTCTTGATTAATTGGTTTCTATCAACAGCTAAAGAAAGAGCCTTTCTAACGTTTACATTCTTCAATAGTTTGTTCTTAGTTTGGTTCATTTCTAGGTAGTAAGTTCCCGCTTCTTTACGAGCATGGTATTGCTTACTGTTCTTGTAATTATTAACTTGGTTCTTGCCACTTAATACCATTGAATCTAAGTTACCTTGTTCGAATTGATACATCGTTGTTGATGGATCCTTTGAAACAGAGAAGTCTAGTTGTCTAACTTTGACGTTATCTTTGTTCCAGTATTCATTGTTTTTAACTAGCTTCCAAGTATCGTTAGTTCCTGTCCATCCGGTAACTTTGTATGGACCGTTATATAATTGCTTGTCACTGCTAGTTGCATATCCTGATCCAAACTTCTTTTCTTCTTTGGCACTTTGAGGGTATGTAGGAGCCATTGTAACAACATATTTGAAATATGATTCTGGCTTATCTAGTTGGACCTTAAATTCGTACTTACCTTCTGCACTAACTCCCAATGCAGATACTGGTTTCTTCCCCTTAGCAACAGCATCAGCATTTTTGACATCTTCTAGTAGATATTGATATGCCGCAGCAGTTTTAGGATTTTCGGTTCTTTGGAAACCATTAACAAAATCCGCAGCTGTTACTTCTGAACCATCACTCCATTTAGAATGACGAAGTTTAAATGTATATGTCTTACCATCTTTTGAAACTGAATAACTCTTAGCGACCCCTGGAACCACTTTTCCATTTTTAGTCATTACTAAAAGTCCTTCGTTAGTATTATTTAAAGTAACATCGCTGACTTGATCAACTAATTTTGATTGATCCAAAGTCATTAAAGTAGTTGGTTCAGAGAACTTTAACGCCTTTGTGCGGGCCTTGCCTGAAGTACAGGCAGCTAAACCTAATGCAAGTAATGAGAACATTGAACCTAATAATAATTTATGTTTATTTTTCATGATTAAATCCTCCTAAAGTTAACGCCTCAAGGGATAAATCATAGATAGCAACTGCAGTTTTCTTAAAACTATGTATGTTTACCGCCTAATATTGGCGTTATTGTAAAAATTTAAACTAGTTACGATTCGCATTTAAAATGCCACTAATGTCTGATTTCATTTCCATCACCTCCTTAAATTGAGCAAATAAAAAAGCGCCCCAATTTCGCATACACGAAATAAAGGGCGCTTGCGCGCGGTACCACCTTTTTGTTATACCGATTCAAAATTAATTTCATAAAGATAAACGATATATCTCAAACAAACCCGTTGATTTGCAGATTCTGTAATGGGAATTCCCAGCCGAGACTACTTTATTTGCCTGGCAGCTCATAGATGATTTTCATTTCAAACATTGTTAATCCCTTTCACCAAACGGAATCTCTCTTAAAACGTGGTCCGAAATTACTCTTTCTATTCTTCGCTTTTGTATTTATCTTTAATCGTATTCTAATCCTTTTATAATGATTGTCAAACTAAATGTCTAATTTTTCGTAAATATTTCTATATTTTTGCAATTAGTATCCCTTATGTGAGATACTATCATAGGTGTTACATGAAATTTTTTCTGTAACCCCCATTTAATGACATTATAAATGAAAAAACTACACACGTTTTTAGATGTTTGTACTAGAATAATCTAAACGCATTATCTGAATTAGGAGAGGATTTTTTAACAATGTCAGACATACAACTAAGACCTATTATTAACGAATGGGCAAAAGACTTTAGCGATGAAATCGTTGATTTACATTACGTTAAAGAACAATTATCAGATGCACAATTTGATAACTTTATGAAACAAGTTAAGGCATTAGATTTATTAACTAATACCGAAGCTTACAAGATTATTTACGATGCAGCTAAGAACGATTTGGAACTAAACCACATAGATGATTTAGCAAACCGTACCAATCAACTACAACGTTTGATTGAAATTACTGGTGAATACAGCGATCAACCAAAATATGTTTTATTCGCAAACATGTTTGAAAACGCTGGTGTATCAACTGATGATACTTTCGCCCGTCTAACATATGCAGAACTTGCATTACAAGATTTTGAATAAGAAAACAAATAAGAGCGCCTAATATAATAGGCGCTCTTTTTATTTTACAATCCATGGATTGTATGCTCCACCACTGATACAGGCAAAGAAAATGCCCTTATCATCACTGGATAATTCGTTAACAACATCATGAATTTTTTGTGTATCAATTGCGGCAATATGGTAGTAATTACCGTCTTTTTGAATGTCGTATTCTGGTAATTTTGATTCTAAATCTGCACCGGTTCTAACGACGTAATTCTTTTTCTTGGTAGTATTATCCAAAGAAAATTCTTCGTTAAAATCACGTTTTAAGTGCACATTGTTGGCCTTTAAATCTAAGATATCTTGCACTAACGCGTGGGCGGTTGGAAATTCACCCGCACCTTGGCCATTAAAGGTTAGTTTACCAATGGTAGTTCCACGTAAACCGACGAAATTGTAGTTATCATGGATTCCGGCTTCAATTTGTCCGGGAGTATATAAAGTTGGTTCAACCACAAAGTTAAAACTGTTGTTTTTCTTGAAACTTCGACCTAGTAATTTCACGATTAAATTGTGCTTTTTAAAGTACTTAATATCCTCATCGGTAATGTTTCTAATTCCAAATTTTAATAGGTGGTCACCTGGTTTCACAAAGGTGTTATAGGCAATGTCCACACTAATACATAATTTATTTTCGATGTCGTATCCATCGATATCTGCACTCGGATCGGCTTCTGCGTATCCTAAGTCTTGAGCATCTTTTAGGACCTTATTGAAACTTTGACCAGTCTTAGTCATAGTATCCAAAATATAGTTACTAGTTCCGTTTAGGATTCCATGAATTGAATCGATTTGGTCGATACGAAGTGCTCTTTCCAAATTAATAATCCAAGGAATTCCACCACCAACGGCTGATTCAAAGTAGAACTTTACACCATTTTCTTCAGCGATTTCATCAAATTCTTTCAAGTTTCTCGCCACGACTGCTTTGTTAGCTGTCACAACGTTCTTGCCATGTTTTAATGCATCGATGATCATTGTCTTAGCGGGTTCTAGTCCACCCAATACTTCCACGACTACATCGACTTCTTCATCATTTAAAATCGTTGCGTAATCATCCACAAATAATTCGTTTTGATCAACTTTTTCTGGACGAACAAATACATATTTGACTGATAAATCTTTTTCAAATGGATGCAACGCGCTGTCTTGAATAATCTTTAAGACTCCACTTCCGACGGTACCGTGACCTAAGATTGCAATTTTCATAGTGCAAGCCTCCTTTTTTTGCTTTGGCTTTATTATATCTTATTTCGCAGATTCTACCGCGGTTAATTTCTTCGCCTTAGCAAATGCTTGCTCTAAATCAGCAATCAAGTCCTCTGGATCTTCTAGTCCAACTGACAAACGAACTAGTTGCGGAGTAATGCCGACTTTGTTTCTTTCTTCGACAGGCAATTCGGCATGGGTCATGTAGTATGGAAGTTCGATTAGGCTTTCAACGGAACCTAGACTAACGGCTAACCAGATTAATTCTGGACTGTTGACGAACGACTTTGGATCAACGTTATCGTTTAGTTCAAACGTGATAACACCACCGTATCCTTTTAGTTCGTTTCTAGCGATTTCATCGGTTTCGTCACCGGCACGACCTGGGTAATAAATGTGTTTGATTTCGTCACTTTTTGAGTCTAAATATTGCAAAACTTTTTGTGCGTTTTGAATGTGTCTGTCCAAACGAACTGATAATGTCTTAATGCCACGAATTACCAACATACAGTCCTCTGGTGCTAGGATGCCACCGACTGCGTTTTGACAAAAATATAATTTATCGGCTACTTCATCGTTATTGGTAACAACGAGGCCGGCAATCACGTCGGAGTGACCACCCAGATATTTAGTAGCTGAATGGATGACAATGTCTGCACCCAAATTCAATGCTTGTTGTAAGTATGGGGTTAAAAATGTGTTATCAACAATGGTGAAAACGCCGTGTTTGTGGGCAATTTCCGCAATATGTTTCACACTGGTAACCTTCATGAATGGATTATCGATAGTTTCGAAATAAATCGCCTTAGTGTTAGGCTTAATCGCACTTTCGACGTCGGATAAATCCTGTGTATCCACTTGGGTAAATTCGATATCCAAGTTTTTCAAATAGTCGTTAATCAAACGGAAAGTTCCACCGTAGATATTCTTGCTAACGACGATGTGATCACCCGGTTTAAACAAGGTGAAAACCGCATGAATGGCGGCACTTCCGGATGCATAAGCAAAGCCATGTTTGGCATCTTCCAAGCATGCAATTTGATCTTCTAAGTACTCTCTTGTGGGGTTCAAAGAACGTGAATAGTCATATTTATTTTCCCCGTCGATATCTTTAAAGGCATATGTAGTGGATTGGTATAATGGAACATTCACTGCGCCCGTACAGTTATCGTGAAGCTTATTTAGCCCTTTTCCGTAGACTAATTTGGTGTTAAATCCTGTCATAATCAATCATCCTTTCTAAATTTGAGAAATAAAAAATCCCGCAGTCTCAAAGAGACTACGGGACGTCGGCACGTGTTACCACCCTGATTTCAAGCAGCCATCACTGGCTACTTCTCAACAAGTACGTTAATCATAGAGGTCAGATGATTAAGATACTCTGACGCGGTAACGGGCGCACCCGAATTAGACTTACCAAAGATCGCCTAATTACTGTAATCAAAGACCATTTTCAGATTCTCCGCCACACCGAATTTCACCATTCATCGGCTCTCTTATTGAGGCTTATAAACCTTACTCATCTCTGCAAAGTTTTTTGGTTGTTTTGATTGTCTCGAAGTTTACTCGTTAAAATTTGTTTGTCAAACCAAATATTTTAATTTTTGGTACATAAAAACGGTCTAAAAGATAGTATATAAACTTTTTGAAAAATATTTTTATTAATCTTTTTCTAATAAAATTTTAATTTATCTGTTGACATTAGAAAAAACTAGGACTATCATTCAAAACAACTTAAATAGTTCAGACGTTGAAGAGAAGAGTAACTCAAGACAATCGATTCAAAGTGAGCATCAGATAGTGAAAAGGTGCAATTGATTGTGAGTCACAGATGAGCTCTGAGTCATGATCGATAGTGCAAGCTAGAAATCCGGTAGGAACCGATACCTTCCCAGACATGTTAGTGTCGTTGAGGCTTTATTAGCAATAATAAAGCGAAGTTGGGTGGTACCGCGGAAGCTTTCGTCCCATGTATTTAGCTATACATGGAGCGAGAGCTTTTTTTGTTACCAAAATTTAGGAGGAATGTTTTATGAGTACAGATAAATTTGAAACTTTACAGATTCACGCAGGTCAACACATTGATGAGACTGGTGCCAGTGCGGTACCAATTTATCAAACCAGTTCATATATCTTTAAAGATGCAGATCAAGCTGCTGGTCGTTTTGCCTTAACCGATCCAGGTAACATCTACACTCGTTTAACCAATCCAACCACCGACGTTTTCGAAAAACGTGTGGCTGCACTGGAAAATGGAACTAGTGCCGTTGCCTTAGCATCTGGTGCCGCAGCAATTCACGCCGCCATCACCAACATTGCTGGCCAAGGTGACGAAATCGTTTCAGCCGGAACATTATACGGTGGAACATACAACCTATTTAACGCCACATTACCTAAGTTAGGAATTACCACTCACTTCGTTGATTCTGATAATCCAGAAAACTTCGAAAAGGAAATTAACGACCATACCAAGGCGTTATACCTAGAAACAATCGGTAATCCGGATATCAACCTAAGTGATATCGAAGCAATTGCAGATATCGCTCATAAACATGACCTGTTATTGATTGTCGATAACACATTCGCATCCCCTTACCTATACCGTCCACTAGATCACGGTGCCGACGTCGTCGTTGAATCCGCAACTAAGTTCATCGGTGGTCACGGTACCACAATGGGTGGCATTATCGTTGAAAATGGTAAGTTCGACTATCGTACAAGCGGTCGCTATCCTGGTTTCACAACCCCAGATACCCACTACAACGGATTAGTATTTGCCGACTTAAAACCAGGTGCATTCACCACCAAGGTGAGAGCCGAAATTCTTCGTGATACCGGTGGTGCAATTAGTCCATTCAACTCATTCTTATTAATTCAAAGTCTAGAAACATTGTCACTTAGAGTATCAAGACACGTTGAAAACACCCGTAAGGTCATCGACTTCTTATCTAACAACGATAAGGTCGCTTGGATTAAGTACCCTGAACTACCATCCAGCAAGTACTACGAACAAGCCAAGAAGAGTTTCCCTAAGGGTGTCGGATCAATCTTCACAATTGGTCTAACCGGAGGCGAAGAAGCTGCTAAGAAGTTAATTGAAAACCTAAACCTATTCTCACTACTAGCCAACGTTGGTGACGCCAAATCACTAATCATTCACCCCGCTTCAACCACTCATGCTCAACTAAACGAAGCGGAATTAAAAGAAGCCGGTATTACACCTGATTTAATCAGAATTTCAATTGGAATTGAAAACGCTGACGATATTATTGACGATTTGAAACAAGCTTTCGCGAAAATTTAAAGGAGGTAAGGCCTATGGGTTGTATCAACATCCTATCTGGCTATTCACAAAATAGTCATCAAAAAATTGATGATTCCCTAAGTATTTTGGTGCTAAACCTAATGCCCAATCGGCTTGAGACTGAACACCAAATTATCGATTTGCTTCAACAAACCGACCTAAACATTAATTTGAACTTTTGTCGCATGGACAGTCACCACATCAAACATTTTGATCCAGAAATATTCGAAAAATACGTCACAACCAAAGATGTTTTAGACAATCACTTTGACGCATTAATCGTGACTGGCGCCCCACTAGACAGAAAGCACTTCAATGATGTTGATTACTGGAATGAATTCGTTGATTTTATCAACTGGCGTAAGACCCATGTTGACACCTGCCTATTCAGCTGCTGGGCCGCCTGGGCTGCCGGAACAATCGACGGAATTTTAACCGGAAAACAGTTGGACCAAAAGATTTACGGGGTCTATACAACCGATGGCATTACAATGCCTCAATCACGTTACTTCACGATTCCAAAAGGTAACGTTAAGGCAACCGTGTTAGCCGGTAACGACACCATCGGCGCCACCTTAATTTTCGATTCAAACACTAATTCATACTACGTCACTGGTCATCTTGAATACGGGACGAAAACTTTAGCTGATGAGTATTTCCGCGATGTCAAAAAAGGTTTGGCTACTAAAAAACCAAGTAACTACTTTGACAATCAGGATCATCCCATCAACTCCTGGCATACGGATGCCACCACCTTTTACATCAATTGGTTAAACCAATTTACATCATCTAAATAAGTAGATATTGAGCAGATAAGTAAGTTTTACAAACGTTCACAGAGAGCTTTGATTACGATGAGACAAAGCACGCAAGGAAACTGAAAATGGTCTAGGAATTATCTATCACCGTGAGTCTTTGACAAACGATGTTCGGGTACGCCCGTTATCGCGTAGAAGTATTTCTTATGAAGTACTTATTGAGTGTAATGCAGCGATGTATTACAAAATCAGGGTGGTAACACGAAGATTTCGTCCCGTAGTCTACATAGACTGCGGGATTTTTTTATTCACCCGCTAAATAAATTTTTATTTACCTGAGGAGGTAACATTATGAGTACAAGCATTATTGGATTCCCACGAATTGGAGAAAACCGCGAATTAAAACGCGCTACAGAAAAATATTGGAAGAAGGAAATCGATCAAGACGAACTACTAAAGATTTCTGATGAACTAAAAGAAAAGAATTGGCAAATTCAAGAAGACGCCAAGTTAGGCCTAATCAGTGCCGGTGACTTCTCATTCTTTGATAATGTCTTAGACGCCGCTACCCTATTGAACATCACTCCTAAACGTTATGCCGATTTAGGTTTAAACCAATTAGACGAATACTTCGCCCAAGCCCGTGGTTACCAAGACGATAACCATTCCGTTAAGGCGCTACCAATGAAGAAATGGTACAACACCAACTACCACTACATCGTCCCAGAAATCGACGATGATACAGAAATTAAACTAGTGGAAACTAGATTCTTCGACGATGTAAAAAAGGCAGCTGCCAAGCACAGTAACGTTAAGGCTTCATTAATCGGTCCGTTCACCATACTAAAACTAAGCCGCTACGTTGGTAAAAAATCAGCCGAAGACTTTATTGAACCAATCGTTGAAGCATACAAGGATATCTTTGCTCGCCTAAATGAAATCGACATCAAGTGGCTTCAAATTGATGAACCATCACTAGTATTTGATTTAAGTGCTGACGATAAGAAGCTATTCGATGACCTATACACTCGCATCCTAGCTATTCCTCATGACTTCAAGATTAATCTTCAAACATACTTCGGTGATGTTCGTGATATCTATGAAGATTTAGTTAAATTACCATTCGACGGTATTGGTTTAGACTTCCTAGAAGGTAAACAAACCGCTAATTTAATTGCTAAGCACGGTTTTGACGACAACAAGGTCTTATTCGCCGGGGTAGTTAATGGTAAGAACATCTGGCGTAACGAATACAAGAAGACCATCGAATTACTAGAGAGCCTACCGGTTAAAAACATCGTAATTTCAACTTCTTGTTCTCTACTACATGTTCCATACACCGTTGATAACGAAACTGATTTAGACCCCGAATTAAAGCAACACTTAGCCTTCGCATACCAAAAGCTAGACGAATTACACGATTTAGACGAAATCTTCTTCAACGGTAACACTGAACTATTGGAGGCAAACGAAGCATTGTTCAAGAACGTTAACCATCCAAAGGATCCAGCTGTAACAAAGCGTATCGCTGATTTATCAGATGCTGATTACACCAGATTACCAAAGCGTGCTGAACGTGAAATCATCCAAAAAGAAGAATTCCACTTACCAGATCTTCCAACTACTACTATCGGTTCATTCCCACAAACCAAGGATGTTAGAAAGAACCGTTCACTATACAAGCATCATGAAATCGATAAGGATCAATACGATCAATTCAACAAAGATAAGATTAAGCGCATCATTGAATGGCAAGAGGAAGCTGGTTTTGATGTCTTAGTCCACGGTGAATACGAACGAAACGACATGGTGGAATACTTCGGTGAAAACCTAGCTGGTTTCGCATTTACCAAGAAAGCTTGGGTTCAATCATACGGTACTCGTGCTGTTAAACCACCAATCATCTGGGGTGACGTTAGTCGTAAGAACCCAATTACAGTTGCCGCTTCTACCTATGCCCAAAGTTTGACCGACAAACCGGTTAAAGGAATGCTTACAGGTCCCGTTACTATCTTCAACTGGTCATTCCCACGTGAAGATATCCCTGCAAAGGAATCAGTAACCCAAATCGCCTTAGCAATCCAAGACGAAGTACTAGATCTTGAAAAACACGGCATCAAGATTATTCAAATCGATGAAGCCGCCCTACGTGAAAAGCTTCCACTACGTAAGAGTGACTGGTACAAGGAATACCTAGACTGGGCAATCCCAGCATTCAAATTGGTTCACAGCAAGGTCCAACCAACTACTCAAATCCACACTCATATGTGCTACAGCGAATTTAACGACATCATCAAAGCCATCGATAACATGGATGCCGATGTTATTTCATTCGAAGCATCACGTTCTGATTTATCAATCATCGATAAATTAAAAGCAAATAACTTTGAAACAGAAGTCGGCCCTGGAGTTTACGATATTCACTCTCCACGTGTCCCTAGTCAATCTGAAATCTATAACGTTATCAGTGACATCCTAGCTAAGCTTCACGAAAGTAAAGTTTGGATCAACCCGGACTGTGGTCTAAAGACCCGTGGTGAATCAGAATCATTCGCTAGTCTAAAAAACTTCATCGCCGCTGTTCAACAAAAACGCGGAGAGTTGGGATAACATGAGTTTAAAAGATACATTTAAGAACAAAACGGTGTTCTCACTTGAGGTCTATCCACCCAAGACACCGGAAGGCACCAAAAAATTAGTGAACGCCCTTACCGGGATTAAACGAATCAAACCAGATTTCATTTCCATTACCCTAGGTGCCGGTGGATCACAAAATAACAATGCTTTGGAGCTATCCAGCATGATTCAAAACGATTTGAACATCCCTGCGATGGCCCACATTCCAGGAATCTATCGTTCCAAAAAAGACGTTGCCGATTTCTTAAAACAATTAAAGCAACACAACATTAATAACGTATTAGCACTTCGTGGTGACATTAATCCTGACGAAACACCGGTTGGTGACTTTAACCACGCTTCAGAATTGGCAGAATTCATCAAGACCCAAGGTAACTTTGACATCACGGGCGCCTGCTACCCTCAAAAGCATCCCGAATCTATCGATTTGGTCGATGACACCCTTCATTTGAAGAAAAAAGTAGACAACGGCGTCGGTCATTTGATCACCCAAATGGTCTTTGATAACCAAGCGTTCTATGACTTTCGTCAACGTTTGAAACTGGCCGGAATTAACGTACCGGTCGAAGTCGGCATCATGCCCTGTACTAACTGCAATCAGATTAAACACATTACAGAATTATCAGGACTAGAAATGCCCAGAAAATTCGTTGACATCATGAACAAATACGCCAACAACAAAGAGGCAATGCGTGACGCCGGAATCGCCTATGCGGTCGATCAAATCGTTGATTTGGTCGCCAATGGCGTCGATGGCATTCACCTATACACCATGAATAACACCTACGTCGCTAAAAAGATTTGGGAAGCAACCCATTCCTTATTTGAAGCAACCAGCTATCAACTCCAACATCCATCCCTATCTGGCAGCGACAATCAATAAAAAAGAGAGTGAACATATTTGTTCACTCTCTTTTTAGATACGCAGAATCTGCGATAATAATATTTAAATAAAATGAATGAAAGGACGACCGCCAGCGACGATTAATCCAATCACAATCACTAATGCGAAAACTAGGATGAGGCTCATCACCAATCCAACAGTTAACGACTTTTTAGTCTTTTGGGCATAGGCCATTTCAATCAAGCCAATTAAGAAGATGGCTGATAAAACCTTCAAAATCGTGAACATGGCATCGCGTTCAAAGGCTTTGCTAAATAGTACAATTCCCGTCACGATGAAGACTAGATAAGACACTCTAGTGGCCATCATGTAAGGCTTAAAGTTATTCTTTTTGCATAGCGCGGTAATCACCAAAGCGATTAGTAGTACCGCAAAAATTAAGTGAATCCATAAAAACATGGTTTCATATTCCCCCGTTTATTTTTCTTTGTGTTCGTAATCTTGATCAATTTCAGATTCATCAACAAACAAAGTTCCGTCAGGGTTGCGTAGTGGAGTTAATGTACTGCCGTATCCACCGTATTCAACACCGGTTCTTTGATCGATGTAAATGGATACTCCTGTAAATGATTCTTCTACTAGTTTAAAACGTTTAGACAATTGATTTCCTCCTCGGATTAATTCAAAATGTGTCATGTTTAGCTTTATTGTACAAAATAAAATGAGAATAATCAAAAAGACCAACATTTATGTTGGTCTTTTGACGTATTTATAAACAGATTAAATCATTTTACTTAAAAAACGTTGGGCGTTAGGGGTTTTTGGATTTTCAAAAAAGTCTTTAGGTGCTTGTTTTTCTTGAATCTTTCCTTCATCCATAAACCAAATTTCGTCTGAAACATTCTTAGCGAATTCCATTTCATGAGTAACAATAATCATGGTCATGTCCTTCTTAGCTAAGTCTTGCATAACACTTAGTACTTCACCGACTTTTTCAGGGTCCAATGCTGAAGTTGGTTCATCGAATAGAATTACTTCTGGATCCATGGCTAGTGCACGTACGATTGCGATACGTTGGGCTTGTCCACCAGATAGGCTGTCTGGGTAAACGTTTGCCTTGTCATCTAGGCCAACGGTCTTAAGTAATTCGTGCGCCTTTGCTTCGGCGTCTTCCTTACTCATGCCTTTCACCTTGATGGGTGCTAGTGTGATGTTATCGATAACTGTCTTGTTTTCAAACAAGTTAAAGCTTTGGAACACCATTCCGATGTGGGTTCTTAATTGAATTAGTTCCTTTTCAGAACTGCTTACTAGGTCTTTACCATCCAATAGAATCTTTCCAGAAGTTGGTTCACCTAGCATGTTAATGCAACGAAGGAAAGTACTCTTACCGGCACCAGAAGGACCTAAAAGTGAGATTACTTCACCCTTGTGGACTTCAGCGTTGATGTCAGAAAAGATGGTATTATTTTTGAATTTTTTGGTTAAATTTTCAATTTTAATCATTGGTTCCATGGCTAATCTTCCCTTCTAAGTGTTTCATGATTCTAGAAATTGTAAATGTGATTACAAAGTAAATGACCATAATGACAGCAATTGGTGCGACACCTAAGTAAGTATCAGCTTGAACAGCTCTCATTTGATACATTAGTTCTCCAACCCCAATTACGGATGCTAGTGAACTATCCTTGATCAAGGTTACTAGTTCGTTACCAAGTGCAGGCCAGATGTTCTTGAAGGCTTGTGGTAACACGATGTATTGCATTGATTGTTTCTTGGATAGACCAAGTGATAATGCGGCTTCGCTTTGACCATCAGAGATAGAATTAATTCCCCCTCTAATGATTTCGGCGACATAGGCTCCAGAATTGATGGAAATAGCGATAATTCCTGAAGTTAAGGCTGGAACGTTAACGATGGTACCTAGACCAAAGTAGATGAACATAATTTGTACTAATTGAGGTGTTCCACGAATGAATTCGATGTAGCAAACGGCGATTGAGTGCAATAGCCAGTTGTGACTTAATCTCATTAGCGCAAAGATAATTCCTAAGATGATACCGAAGAATACTGATACCACTGAGATGATCATTGTGTATTCGATTCCTGAGATAAAGAAGTTCTTGTATTGCCACATTGTTTCAAATTGTGATTGTGACTTATTGTTAGTGATGTGTTTTGCAGCTGCTGGAACGAATTTCTTGGTGTATAGGTTATACTTGTTAACCTTATCAATTGTCTTGTTAGCAGCGTTTTCTAAGCTAGTAGCACCCTTGAAGAAGGCAATCTTGTTTGAGCTTTCTTGACCAGGCATCTTAGCGTCAATAATCTTTAGACCTGGGTTGTGGGCTGCGTAGGCTTGAGCTACGGCAGTGTCTAGCGGAATGGCTTCAATTTTTCCTGACTTCAAAGCAAGAATTAAATCGTTGATGTTTTCCATTCCCTTTAGATTAATGTTCTTGATACCCTTCTTCACAGCATCGTATTGTACTGATCCGATTTGAGCACCGATGGTCTTACCTTGTAGGTCCTTGTATGACTTGATTTTCTTGTCGTCGGCACTGTTTAATACCAAACTCAATCCAGATGAGTAGTAAGTCTTACTGAAGTCGACACTCTTGGCTCTTTCAGGGGTTTCGTTCATCCCTGCAATAACCATATCAACCTTTTTGGTTTGAAGCGCAACTAGTAATGAGTCAAATCCCATTGATTTAACCTTTAGTTTTACTCCTAAGTCTTTGGCGATGGCCTTACCTAATTCGATATCGGCACCGTAGACCTTTGAACCACCGTTATCTTTTCCAATAAATTCGTATGGAGGATAATCTGGAGCGGTTCCCATTACGATGTAACCTTTTTGCTTAATTTGTTGTAGTGAGTTATCGGAAGCTGATGCTTGAACACTTGGAACAGTGAATGCTGTCACGAATAGTGTTGCAATCATTAGCAACATGGTAATTAACACGGAATGTTTCATTTTATTCTTCATGATTCATTTCTCCCTTTAGTTTTTCTTTCGCTTTTTCAATCTGTTTATGGACTTCATTAAAACCGGTTGACCCATAACTCTTTCTTCTTTGAATTGCTACGTGTGGTTTCAAATCTTCGTAGATATCCTCTTCAAACAAGTCTGAATAGTTATGTAGTTGTTCTAATGATAGATCCTGTAAGTAACAATTTTCGTTTATGCATTTGGCGACTAATTCACCGGCGATACGGTGAGCTTGTCTAAATGGTAATCCTTTGGCTGATAGGTAATCAGCTAATTCAGTTGCGTTTGAAAAGTCCTTTTCGACCGCTTATAGCATCAGGTCCTTATTGACCTGCATTGTCGCAATCATTTCGGTCATTAATTGTAGGATTGGTTCGATGTTTTCGACTGTGTCAAACACACCAGCCTTGTCTTCTTGTAAATCCTTGTTGTATGCCAGCGGCAATGATTTCATAGTTGCTAGTAAGGCGTTTAGGTGACCGTATACCACTCCGGTTTTACCCCTAATTAGTTCACACATATCAGGGTTCTTCTTTTGTGGCATGATTGAGCTTCCAGTACTGAATGCGTCTGATAGTTCGACGTATTTGAATTCGTAGCTAGACCATAAGCAAATTTCTTCGCATAGTCTTGATAAGTGCATCATTAGAATGGAAGCATTGCTTAGAAATTCAATGGCGAAATCCCTATCTGAGACTGCATCGATGGAGTTGTTGTAAGGTGCATCTAAACCTAACTCGTTGGCGGTGAAATGAGGATCAATTGGGAAAGTGGTTCCCGCAAGAGCCGCAGCACCAATTGGTGACATGTTGGTGTGCTTTTGGTTGAATTCGAACCTGTCGTAGTCTCTGTCTAACATTTCGTAGTAGGCCATTAGGTAATGGGCAAATGAGATTGGTTGAGCGTGTTGTAAATGGGTGTATCCCGGCATGATGGTTTCTAAGTTTTCATCGGCTAGGTTAACCAATTCACTTTGAAAACTCCTAATTAGTGCCATGATTTGTGGTAGACGTTTCTTTAGATATAAATGAAAGTCTAATGCCACTTGATCGTTTCTTGAACGAGCGGTGTGTAGTTTTCCAGCGACCGCGCCGATTTTTTCGGTTAGCACTGTTTCGACATTCATATGAATGTCTTCGTTTTGGTAACTAAAATGAAGTTTTCCTTCATTGAACTCTTCCTTAATCTCTTTTAAACCATTTACGATTTGGTCTTTTTCGGCCTCTGTGATGATACCAACGTGGCTTAACATGGTGGCATGAGCGATTGAACCCTCGATGTCTTCGTTTGCCATCTTGATATCAACATTGATTGAGGCACCGAGCCTCAAGAATAAATCGTTGGCGTCGCTATTAAAACGACCGCCCCATAGTTTCTCACTCATCAGATTCACCTTCTAACTTGTTTTCAACTAGTACCTTTTCCTTTGTTTGAGTCTTCATAACGTCTTTCATGAAGTTCTTTTGTAAGTTTTTTTGTTTTACTTGTGATGCGACTTGCGTAGGTAATCCCCATAGTTTAATGAAACCAACTGAAGCATTTTGATCAAATGAATCAGCAGCAGTGTAAGTAGCTAGGTCTTCGTCGTATAGTGATTCTTCTGACTTAGAAGCGACTACGTAAACGTTACCCTTGAACAACTTCACTTTAACTGTTCCACTAACTGTATCTTGTGATGATTGGATAAATGCCTTTAGTGACTTCATCAATGGTGAGAACCATAAACCGTTATAAGTAAGGTTAGCGATTTGTTGTTCAATCATTGGCTTGAAGTGAGCTAAATCTCTTTCCATAGTTAGGTTTTCCATTGCCTTATGGGCCTTTAGTAATACGGTAGCACCCGGTGCTTCGTAAACTTCTCTGGATTTGATTCCTACTAAACGGTTTTCGATGTGATCGATACGACCGACACCGTGTTCGCCGGCTGCGATATTTACCTTTTTGATAACGTCGACGAAGCTCATTTCAACGCCGTTAACGGCGACTGGCTTACCTTGTTTAAAGGTAATGTCCATGAATTCTGGTTGGTCAGGAGTTTCTTCGATTGGTTTAGTAATATCAAAGGCATCTTCTGGAGCTTGGTTCCATGGATTTTCTAGGACACCACATTCATTAGCACGTCCCCAGATGTTGGCGTCGATTGAGTATGGAGAATCTAAATCAATTGGAATATCGATGTTGTGTTTCTTAGCAAATTCGATTTCTTCCTCTCTGTTCCAATGCCATTGACGAACTGGAGTAACCACTGTCAATTTTGGATCTAGAGAATGGATAGCGACATCGAAACGAACTTGGTCGTTT
The DNA here is from genome assembly GCF_001421115.1 of Apilactobacillus kunkeei. Lineage (GTDB taxonomy): Bacteria > Bacillota > Bacilli > Lactobacillales > Lactobacillaceae > Apilactobacillus > Apilactobacillus kunkeei_F. The sequence continues at coordinate 303,467 of NZ_JXCW01000006.1, forward strand.
CCTTTACCGGTACATCCGTGACAGATGTATTCGGCACCTTCCTGGTGAGCAATTTCAACTAGCTTTTGACTCATTAAAGGACGAGATAGTGCTGAGCTCAATGGGTATTCGCCTTCATACATCGCGTTAGCGTCTAATGCAGTTAGTAGGAAGTCTTCAGCGAATTCGTCTAGTGCATCAACAACGTATGATTTGATGGCACCAACCTTTAATGCTTTTTCTTTAATTTGGTTTAAATCTTTATGTTCCCCGTAATCTTCACCTACGTTAATGCAGCAGGCAATTACGTCAAAACCTTGTTCGATTAACCATGCGATTGAAACTGATGTATCTAATCCTCCGGAATATGCTAAAACGATTTTCTTTGATTGTTTCATGTGAAACATCCTCCTTTTTGTATATAAACAATGAAATTTTAATTTCGATAGAGGACGATGTATTCGCGGTACCACCTCACTTTCTAACACCCTCGCGAATGCTAGCTCATAAAGTCAATGACTTCCGCGTTAACGCCGCCGACGTTTGCTTCTACTCGTTTCGAAGCTCACTCACAAGTACGATTAATCAAATGTCATTATTAACTCTCATCAACGTTAATTTCTCTGTAAATGATTTGTTTGATTAAATTCTTGATCATCATGCAAATATTTATATAAAAAAAGTCCCCTAGGAATAAATCCTAGAGGACGACTAATCGTGGTTCCACCTCAGTTTCTGACATTCTCACGAACATCAGCTCATAAAGTTCTTTCAAACTTTAACGATAACGCGTTAACGGTGAATTCTACTCATTTCGAATTCAAACTCATAGGTACGATTTAATTAATGTCATCCTTAGCTCTCACCCGGCTTTGCTAAGTTCTCTGTAAATGACTGAATTAACTAAAATTCCTAATCACTGTTTTTAAAATTAATATTTATTTTTGGGTATAAAAAAATCCTCTTGGATAAGATATCCAAGAGGACGAATAAATCGCGGTGCCACCTCAATTCCTAGCATTCTCACGAATACTAGCTCGAGAAGTTATAATAACTTCAGCGTTAACGCCGCCAACGATTTTTTCTACTCATTTCGAAAAATGACTCTCAGGTACGATTTAACTACCGTGCTACCCACTCTCATAACCGTGAGCTTCCTGTGAAACACTCAATAATTAAAATTCCTGTTCAACGTCTTATTTGATTGTCACTTATATTAATACCTTCTTAGAAAAATTGCAACACTTTAATTTTATTCTAATGAATCCCAAGGGGCTAATTCGACCGGAGATTGGCTTAGTAGCGCGGTTTTATCATTAGATAAATATTTTTTATTTATTACAATTTCGTATACATATTCGTTCATCCAACCATCATCCATGATGAAGTATCCATTGACACCATTCTTTGATCCCCATGAATTTTCAACTTTCCATTTAGTTGGTTTGTCATCGACTAAATCGACTCCGGTTAATGCAGTCGCGTGTGAAACGTTAGCTTCATGGTATTGTAGACGTTCTTTTTTGCTCATGGATAAATCAACGTCAAAAAGTTCGTCGTAATGGTATAGATTTTCAGCTAGGAAGCCTTTTTTACGGTCAGATTGACGCGCAATGTCGTTAGCAAACCACACGGCTTGACCGTCTTTTAATTGCGCAATTGCGGCATTTTTTAGGTCTTCCATTGGTAGGTTCAAGAATTCAATCTTTCTACCATCGACCACGTTTTCTTGCGCTGATAAGCGATACATCTTGTCGTATTCCTTGTCAGGAGAGTTACTTAGGACGACGTAATCGTCTAAATCAGCATCCGATAGGTACTTTTCGTAGAATGCCTTAGGGGTTAAGTCACGATCAATGTGGTAATTGTCGTTATCATCCCTGTATTCAAAGTCAAAAGTCTTTGGCGGCACGCCAAGTGAGTACGCGGCAATCTTGTAAACTTCGGCTAGCATTTGTTCTCTAGCGTCATGGATGTCTTCTTCAGACACCCCGTCGCTTACCATGTTACGTAGTTTGAACGCATCGTTTCTTAGTTTGTAATTCAAAATTGATTTCAAATCACCAGTACTTTCGGAAACGTTGGTTTCACTAAACGCAGTGGTTGGCACAACTCCGTATTTTTGAACTAATGCTACGGCCATTGCCCATTGGCCACCATCTGCTCCTGGTCCGACTTCTAGGAAGTATTGAACGGTACGGTCGTCTAGCGGCTTGTCCGCTGTATTTATGATGCGATCGTAAAAGATATTAGCACGTTCAATCTTATCCCAGAAGAATATATAGTTTTGTGATAATTCGAAGTCTTTAACGTTGTACTTAGTGCCAAATTGGTGCTTTAAGGTGTTTAATAACGCAAACATCCAGCAACGACCGGATTGTTTTTGGTTGGACACCTTACCAGTCTTCACTTCAACAGAAAAGACAGGATTTAGTTTTTCAGTGGCTGTTTCATCGTATGAAACATTGCCAATTCCATTTTGTGTTACGGTTCTTTCCAAAATCGCATTGGTAGGATTTTCTTCGTAGGCCGCACGTAATTCTTTTAGATCTTGTTCGGTAATTTTTGTTTCAGTCATTATCTACGTCCTCCTTATACCGCTGCCCAAGGGTCTAAATCGACTGGGGTTTGTTCTAGTAATTGTCTTTGTGAATTGGTTAGGTACTTCTTGTTGACGATAACTTCAAAAACATTATTGTCCATCCAGTTATCGGCCATTACGAAGTAACCCTTTTCGCCGACCTTTTCACCCCAAGAGTTTTCGACCTTCCACTTAGTTGGTTTGTCGTCGACAATGTCGACACCAGTAAGTGTCATCGCGTGGTTAGGAATGTTGTCGTAGTAATCCAAACGTTGGGCCTTGTCCATGTTCATGTCGATATCGAACAATTCAGCACGACGGTATAAATCGTCGTCTAATAGACCGTTTTGGCGGTCTGATTGTTCGGTCACGGTGTTAGCAAACCAGACAGTTTCGCCATCTTTTAGTTGCGCAATCGCAGCATCCTTTAACACATCCATTGGCATATTTAAGAATTCAACTTGGCGACCACCAACGACGTTTTGACCGGCCTTGTTACGGAATAATTGTTCCATTTTACGGTTAGGATAGTTACCTAAAACAACGTAATCATCTAAATCAATTTCGAAGTATTTATCGAAGAATTGTTTAGGTGTGATGTCTGCATCTACATGGTAGTTTTGCTTGTCATCACGGTATTCAAAGGTGAATGTTTCACGTGGAACACCACATGCGAAACCAGCAATTTTGTAAACTTCTTTTAGCATTTCCTTACGCTTTTCAGCGATTTCGGCATCACTATTTCCAGCATGAATCATGTCACGTAACACCATTGCATCACGGCGTAACTTACGGTTCAATACTTCCTTTAAATCGGATGTATCTTCGGTTACGTTGCTTTCAGGAAAGGCAGAAGTTGGCATTACACCGTACTTTTGTACCAATGCAACGGCCATCCCCCATTCACCACCATCTGCACCCGGTGCAGCTAAATAGCAGCGAAGTTCGCGATCATCGAAAGGCTTATCAGCAGTATCGATAATGCGGTCGTAGAAGATGTTGGCACGTTCTACCTTATCCCAGAAGAATAGGTAGCTTTGTGATAGTTCGAAGTCCTTTACGTCGTAGCGTTTCGCAAAGTCGTGTTTTAAAACGTTTAACAATGAGAATAGCCAGCAACGTCCTGAACGTTTTTGGTTTGATACCTTACCAGTATCGATTTCTACAGAGTATGTGTGGTTTAATTTGGCCACTACTCGGTTATCTTTGGCGGTATTGTTAATACCGTTTTTCATAACGGAACGTTGTAATACCTTGTTTTTTGGATCGCTGTCATATTTTTCGCGCATTGCGTCAAAGTCGGCTTGCGTTAACTTAGTATGAGCCATTAATTACACCCCTAATTAGCTTATTAATCAGTACTCCAACCGATAGTCTTATCGAATTGAATACGACCGTTTGCTTCGTCATCCATAGCTTGGTCGATAACGTCAAAGGCCTTTTCTAGTTGTTCTTCGGTAATTACCAAAGGTGGTTGGAATCTAAGCACATTTCCCCTAACGGTAATCATGATTACCCCAAGTTCGAACATACGATAGATTAGTTTTGTCGCTACTTTAACGTCAGCTTTTCCGGTCTTAGGATCGACGATATCAATTCCACCGTCTAGTCCGTACATTCTAACGTCGCCGACAAAATCGTACTTCTCTTTCATTCTATCAAAGAATACTTTGGATTTAACGCCTAAACGCTCACTACGTTCTAGTAGATGCTCGTCTTCGATGACGTCGATTGTGGCCATGGCAGCCGCTGTGGTAACAGGGTTCCCGGCGGTGGTGTACACGTTTGCAGGTGCATCTAGAGATTCGATAATTTCTTTTTTACCGATGACCGCACTTAGTGGCAAACCGGAAGCTAGTGACTTTCCAACGGTCATAAGGTCTGGATAAATGCCGTCAAATTGTTGAATTGACCACCATTTTCCGGTACGGCCCATCCCTTGATTGACTTCATCAATCGCAAATAGGATGCCATGTTCGTGGGCAAATTCGTATACTTTCTTTAGGTACTTTTCTGGTGCTTTAACGATTCCACCATCACCTTGAATTGGTTCAATCAAGATGACCGCAACTTCGTCAGCAGGTAAATATGTATCAAATGGTAGCTTAAATTCCTCAAACATGCGATCTACGAACTCATCTTCTGTTTCATATGATTCGCGGTACCATGGACTTGGAAATGGAACCTTGTAGAATCCACTCATTAATGGCCCCATCTTACGATTCATGTTCAAACTAACTCCAGAAGCACTCATTGAACCGTATGTAGAACCGTGATATGCTCCAGTGAAACTAACAACGTCTTGGCGACCGGTGTAACCGCGGGCAAACTTGATTAGCGCGTCATTGGCGTCTGATCCAGAATTTCCCCATGATAATTCAGCCGGACCATCGATTGGTGCTAAATCGGTCAATCGTTTGGCCAGTTGGGCGGCCGATAAGTTAGCAAAGTATGCCGGAGTATATTGGATTAACTTTTGAGCCTGTTTTGTGATTGCATCAACCACGTGTGGATGGCTATGACCAGTATTGGTTGAGGATGCGCTCGCTAATAAATCAATGTATTCGTTTCCTTCGACGTCATTTAAAATCGCACCTTCACCCGATTCAATTACCATATCAAAATATTTGATACGTGAAGCTGATGCGAAACTTTCGTCTTCGTCATGCAAAATTTCTTGATTTTTCATATTGAACACCTCATTCCATATATTTATTAGAAAACGATTAATTTCTAATCGTATTCTAATTTAATTGTCATTAATTATAGCCGACTGATTAAAGTTGTCAACATGTGGATAAGTGAACTGAAGGTTACATTTAAGTTAAATCGGTCGATTTGGCTTGATATTTCTGTATTTACTGGTAAATTATTATATATATATGAGAATATTTTTACATTCCCAGGAGGAAACGATATGAAAAAGAAAGTCGCCGCTGCATTTGCAGCTGTCGGTGCCGTATTTTTAATCGGTACTACCGTCAATGCATCCGCTAAACAAACATACACTAACCGAAGCGAATTCGTTAACGTCTACAAATATGGAAAGTTACATCACGGTCGTCACACAATGATGAGATACCGTTATTTCAAGAGAATTGGTCATATGCACGTGGGTAACCGCGTTCGTTTCAACGGATCAAACTTCCTATTCCTACCAAAATTAGGTGGTTATGTTCCTGAATACCAATTAAAGCTTGTAAAGCCCGTTAAAAAGGTTAAAAAAGCTAAGAAGGTCGTTGTAAAACATAAGAAGACTACAAAGAAGAAGAAAGCTAAAAAAGAAGTTAAGAACATGGTTATCACTGATACTAGCGCTTCAGGTTTCAGTCTAAACAACCGTATGCTTGACGATTCAGCAGTTGCTCAACCAAAGCAAATCGTTACTGCTACTAAACAACAAGCAAATCAAGACGCTGTAAAACCTGAAGAATCAAGTCGTCCATTCAGCGATCATCACGATGATTTGAATCAATCTCGTGTAAACGATCAAAAGGTAACTCAAAACAATACCACAGATGGTTCAGGTGCTGCTCTAAGCAATAACAGTGCAGCAGCTACTACCACTTCATCAGTAAGTGACGGTGCAACTAGTACCGCATCAATCAACAAATAAATAACCAACAAAAAAAAGCGTTGAATTTAGTTCAACGCTTTTTTATTTTGTAAATCATTAATATTGTAACGCTGTGTGGCATTTCCAGACCATGGGAATGAATACACAACACCTAATACCTTTCTTTGTTCAACAAATCCCCAATAACGGCTGTCATTTGAGATTGATCGATTATCACCTAAAACGAAGTACATCCCTTTAGGGACAACCTTTTCATCTTGGTCATCTACCCATTTTTCTCTGGATAACTTGGTAATATCCCAGTTCTTAATGACATCATTTTGAAATTTGTAGCGTGTTCCCACGATCACTTGTTGCTTACTAATATAGTCTTGCTTGTAGAGCTTGTTATTGATGTATATCTTGCCGTTTTTATAGACAATTTTATCGCCAGGCATCCCAACTACACGCTTTACGTAATATGTAGTGGCGAGTTTGGTAGGGTCCTCGCCGAAAGCGTCAAACACAATCACGCTATTACGTTTAATCGCTGCTTGTTTCATCACTAAGACTCGTTGTCCCGTATGTAAGTTGGGGTCCATTGAATGACCATCAACCTTAACTACGGTCGCAAAACTCTTGATAGCAAACCAGGCCAGTACCAAGAATAATAGGTAGATAACCCATGATAATAAATTTTTTTGTTTGGCAGTTAATTTCATGGATTAAATTCCCCTCTACTTAGCTAAATCATTAACGTTATGACGGTGCTTAGCAGTACCTGACCATGGGAATAACTTAGCAACTCCTAATACCTTAGATTTCTTTACGAATCCCCAGTAACGACTGTCGTTTGAGATGCTTCTGTTATCACCCAATACGAAGTATTCACCCTTTGGTACAACCTTTACGTTTTGGTTGTATACCCATTTAGTGCTGGATAGGCTTGAGATGCTCCAGTTTTTGATTTGATTGTTAGTATCGAAGTATCTAGTACCAACACTTAGTTCCTTTTTACTGATGAAACTTTGATCAACAACCTTGTTGTTAACGTATAACTTACCATCTTTGTATGAAACGGTGTCACCTGGTAGACCGATAACACGTTTTACGTAGTAGTCCTTGGCAGTTGCGGTAGGGTCTTCGCCGTGGGCATCAAAGATAATAACACCGTTACGTTTAATGTCGGCTTGCTTTAATACCAACATCTTTTCTCCATTGTATAAGTTTGGATCCATTGAATGACCATCAACGGTTGCCATTGTAATGAAATGGACAACAGTTAGGTAAACACCACCTAATACAACTAGGTAGATTAGCCAGCTAAGGCATTCTCTTAAAAATTTGTTTTTAGTATTTTTGGTAGATTTTTCCATTTTTTCGTTGCTCCTAATTTTGATAATCCCATTGTATCATTATTTCACAAATTGTTTTAAATAATTTCCTTGTGATAATTCGCACTTATAAGTATAATTTAATTGTTCATATTTTAATTACATGATAAAAGGAATGACCGGGTATCAATAAAATCGGAAATCTCAACATACATAAGAACATCCTTGGGGCCTTCTTCGTATGGTTTTTACTATCAGTCCTATGGGGAATATTCAACATTGATAAGGAAGCAATGTCGTTACATGTGATTTTAAAAGCAAACTTTGTAACCGCAATCCCACAAATGATAATTTTTATCGAAGTTGCAATCCTATATGCAATCATTTCTATGCTAAGGACCAGAATCTTCTTAGCATTTTTATCCATTTATACCGTCTATATCGACGCTTTAAATTTGTCTACTGTAATTGTATACATAATTGATGGAAACTACTTCTACGCCATTTTTTGGGCGATTATGTGGGTTCTACTGACAATATCAATCATTTGCTTCACAGTATCAGCAAATCACTCGATTTTAAAACATAGATCAGTTAAAATTCAGCGTCAAAAATCATCAGAATACTTTAAATATCAATTCACACTACTTAAAAATGTCTTGATTCCGGGAATCGTTTCATCATTCCTATATACCATTTTAAATAGCTGTATTCGATAATAAAAAAGCCGCCTAAACAATGTTTAGACGGCTTTTTGTTTTACCTATTTTTTGATTTTAGCGATTTTACCTTGTTGGATGTAAACACCTAAGATGGCAACATCTGAAGGGTTAACCCCTGAAATTCTAGAAGCTTGAGCCACAGTACGTGGTCTAATCTTTTCTAGTTTTTGACGAGCTTCGGTAGCTAAACTGTCAATTGCATCGTAATCAATGTCATCTGGAATCTTCTTAGCTTCCATTTTCTTCATACGAGCAACGTTTTCTTCGGCCTTCTTGATGTATCCGGCGTACTTAGTTCTGATTTCAACTTGTTCTACCACACGACGACCTAATGGCTTTTCAGATGGTTCGATGAACTTCAACAATGTGTTGTAAGTTACGTATGGACGACGTAGGAATACAGATGCCAAGATACCATCCTTCAGTGGCTTATCACCGTGAGCTTCAACGAATTCGTTTACTTCATCACTTGGTTTGATACGAGTGTGATCTAGACGGTCTAATTCCTTGATAACAGCTTCTTTCTTTTCTAAGAATTTGTTGTATCTTTCGTCTGAGATTAGGCCTAATTCGTGACCCTTTTCAGTTAGACGGAAGTCGGCATTGTCGTTTCTTAGAAGTAGACGGTATTCAGCACGACTAGTTAGTAAACGGTAAGGTTCGTTAGTTCCCTTAGTTACCAAATCATCAACTAACACACCGATGTATGCTTCGTTACGTTTTAGAACCATTGGGTCCTTGCCTTGAGCGCGTAATGCAGCGTTGATTCCGGCGTATAGTCCTTGTCCAGCGGCTTCTTCGTATCCTGAAGTACCGTTAGTTTGACCGGCAGTGTATAGGTTCTTCACAATCTTAGTTTCAAATGTTGGCTTTAATTGGTAAGGTGCTACGACATCGTATTCGATGGCGTAACCAGGTCTCATCATTTCAGCGTGTTCTAGTCCAGCAACACTGTGTAACATCTTTTGTTGTACTTCTTCTGGAAGAGAAGTTGAAAGACTATCACAGTAATATTCATTTGTTTCACGACCTTCAGGTTCCAAGAAGACTTGGTGTCTGTTCTTGTCGGCAAAACGAACAATCTTATCTTCAATTGATGGACAGTAACGAGGTCCAACCCCTTCGATAACACCGGTAAACATAGGTGCACGGTCTAGGTTGTCACGGATGATTTGGTGAGTGTGTTCGTTAGTGTAAGTTAACCAGCATGATAGTTGATCCTTAACTGGAATGTACTTGTCATCAGGAGTTTCAAAACTGAAGTGGTTAACTTCTTCATCCCCTGGTTGTTCTTCTGTCTTAGAGAAGTCAATTGTACGACCGTTAACACGTGGAGGTGTACCGGTCTTGAAACGTTTCAATTCGAAACCTAATTCTTCTAGGTTTTCTGACAACTTCAATGCAGGTTGAGAGTTGTTTGGACCTGAAGAATATCTTAGTTCACCAATGATGATTCTTCCACGAGCTGCTGTACCGGCACAAATAACAGTTGTCTTTGAGTAGTACTTAGCACCTGTGAAAGTCACGATACCCTTACAGACACCGTCTTCAACAATTAGTGAATCAACAATTCCTTGTTTTAAATCCAAGTTAGGTTGGTTTTCGATAGTTTCCTTCATCGCACGGTGGTAAGCGTGCTTGTCAGCTTGCGCACGTAATGCACGAACGGCTGGACCCTTACCAGTATTTAGCATTCTCATTTGCACGTAGGTCTTATCGATATTTCTACCCATTTCCCCACCTAGTGCATCGATTTCTCTAACCACAGTTCCCTTGGCTGGTCCACCAAGTGATGGGTTACATGGCATAAATGCAACCATGTCTAAGTTAATTGTGATTAGCATTGTTTTGTTTCCCATTCTGGCTGAAGCAAGCGCAGCTTCACTACCAGCATGACCGGCACCAACGACGATAACGTCGTATTCACCGGCATCGTATTGGATATTTTCTTCGCTTACGATTTGGCTCATTTGTTTTCCTCCATTAAAAATGTTTCACATGAAACAATTGACTATTTTCCTAGACAGAATTGGCTAAATAGTTGATCTAATAGCTCACCGTTGTAGCTATCACCGGTAATTTCACCAAGTGATTCCCAACATGCGTGCATGTCCATTTGAACTAAATCAACCGGTAGACCTTCATCCAATCCGTTAATTACGCTGTTTAGTGATTCTTTTGCATTGTGTAACAAACTAACGTGTCTGGCGTTGGTAACCATAACGTCGTTTTGTGAACTTTGAATTCCTTGGGTAAAGAATAGCTTAGCAATCATTTCCTCAAGTGGTTCAGTTCCGTTGTCTTGAATTGCAGAAGTAGTAATCACGTTTTCTGCACCGACTAGGTTCTTAACTTCATCAACATCGATTTGTTGAGGTAAGTCGGTCTTGTTCAAGATCACGATTCGTTTGGAATCGTTAGTTAGTTCGATTAACTGACGATCTTCGTCAGAAAGTTTTTCCGAGTAGTTCAATACCAGTAGCACTAAATCAGAACTAGCGATGGCCTTTCTTGAACGTTCCACACCGATTTTTTCAACCTTATCTTCGGTTTCACGGATTCCGGCAGTATCAACTAATTTCAAAGGAACCCCCTTAACGTTAACGTATTCTTCCAACACGTCACGTGTGGTTCCTGGAACATCTGTAACGATGGCCTTATCTTGGTGTAACAAGTGGTTTAAGATACTTGATTTTCCAACATTTGGACGTCCAACGATAGAAGTAGCAAGTCCATCCCTTAGAACTTGTCCTTGCTTGGCAGTTTCTAGTAGTTTTTCAACCTTAGCTTTTAAATTAACCGCATTTTCCTTCAATAACTTAGAAGTCATTACTTCGGCATCGTCGTATTCAGGGTAATCGATGTTAACTTCGACATTTGCTAAAACGTCCAAAATTTGTTGTCTAAGCGTTCTAATTAGTCTTGAAAGGTTTCCTTCAAGTTGGCTTTCAGCAGCCTTCATAGAGCGGGTAGTTTTAGCGTCAATAACATCCATGACTGCTTCTGATTGTGAAAGGTCAATTCGTCCATTCAAGAAGGCACGTTTAGTAAATTCACCCGGTTCAGCAAGACGGGCACCATAACTTAAAATCAATTGAAGAATAGTGTTAGTGGCCAAGATACCACCGTGACAGTTAACCTCAATCACGTCTTCACATGTGTAAGTCTTTGGTGCTCTCATTACTGATACCATTACTTCGTCGACGTCTTCGTTAGTGTCTGGATCAAAGACGTGTCCATAGTTAATGGTGTGTGAGGCAACCTTGTTTAAGTCCTTGCCTCGATAAATTTTACTGATCACCTTTAAAGCGTCATCCCCACTGATTCGAACGATGGAGATTCCCCCTTCACCAGGTGGTGTTGAAATCGCTGCGATTGTATCAAAATCTGTAGTCGTTGCCATGTTCCTCTTCCTTTCTTAATTATCAAAATCCGTTTTGTGGCCTAGCGCACAAAAAAAGTGCCCACTCCACGCCAAAAAAACTCAGCATGGATAAAGCACTTTGACTACTTCATCTATCTCTGATAAGAATGATACTTTATATAATAAAAACTTTATCCGGTTTTGTCAATTTATATGACTATCCTTGTGGTTCTACAACGACAGCACGGTAAGGTTCGCGACCTGATGAGAATGTGTTGACGTATAGACTGTCTTCTAGTTGGTTATGAATAACCTTTCTTTCGAAGGAAGGCATTGGATCTAGGTATACCGGTTGTCCTGTTGCAACCGCTTCTCTGGCTGTTTTTTCAGCTAACTTCTTCAAAATTTCAGTACGGCGGTGACGGTAATCGGCTGTATCTAGTTGAATTGATAAACGGCTGTATCCGATGTGGTTCAAGTAGATTTGTGCCAAGTTTTGTAAAGCATTGATGGTTAGACCATGCTTACCGATTAATAAGCCTTCTTGTTCGGTCTTAAAGTTAATACGCGCGAACTTACGGTTAATAATCTTAGGTTGTAGTTCGGCTGAAACGCCCAATTCTTCGATAATTGGCTTCAAATAAGCCACTAGATCTTCCATGGCTTGTTCATTTGAATGATGACGTTTCTTTGTTTCTGATGTTTCTTCTGGTTGGTTGTTAATCTTAATGTTTTTTGTTGGTGATGCTGCGATTTCTTGAGATTTTGATGCATTTTCATTGTTTTTAACGTCGATTTCGACGATTGCATCACGTTTTCCGATTCCAAAAAAGCCTTTACGGTTTGTTTGAACAATGTTGATATCAGCATTGTTCTTATCAACGTTTAGTGACTTTAGTCCTTCCTCGATCGCTTCACTGACTGTTTTAGCAGTAAATGTTGACATGTTGGGACTCCTTTTAAAAATAAACTATATTATTAATAATATCACAAACTAGCGGTCCAATGATACACAAAAAAAGCGTCTGATTATAAAATCAGACGCTTTTTATTATTTACGACGAGATTTTTTAGCTTTGCGAATTGCTTTTTCAACATTACGCTTGTGTTGTTTTTCAGCACGTAGCTTTTCTTCTCGTTCTCTTTGAATCTTCCAAGGATTTTGAATAAACAATGTTTGTACAGCTTGGAAGGCATTTGTTACTACCCAATAAATTGAGATCGCAGCAGGAATATTTAGTGCCATGAAGAAAATGATAACGGGCATCCCGAACATCATTCCCTTTGTCATCCCATTTTGCTCAGGTTGTGACTTCATTGCTAGCCATGAACTAATGAAAGTAAATACGGCGGCTAGAACCGGCATAATAAAGTATGGGTCTTTGTGTCCTAATTGTAACCATAGGAAATGACCTGACTTCAAAACATCTGTACGCCAGATAGCTTGGTATAAGGCCCACAAGATTGGTAATTGAACTAATAGTGGCAAACAACCAGCAACTGGGTTAACACCTGCTTCAGCGTATAGCTTTTGTTGTTCTTCACGAAGTAACTTAACAGTTTCAGTATCCTTTGATGAATACTTCTTTTGAAGTTCCTTTAACTTAGGTTGTAGTTCTTGGGTCTTCTTCATACTCTTGGTTTGATAAATCATCAAAGGCAAGATAATGATACGAACGATGATGGTGAAAGCAACGATACCCATTCCATAGTTAGAACCGAAGAATTTGGCTAACCAAATGATGGCTCTTGAGAAATTAAGTACGATAACTCCATCCCATAGACCGGTACTGTGTGAAGTAATTGGTTTATTACTACATGCAGTCAAGAAAAATACCAATCCTAAAATTGAAGTAAGTGAAAGATACTTTTTAAATTTTTTCATTAGTCTTCTCCCTCAACATAATCAGAATCAAGCAAGTTTGCTAATTTTAAAACATGCACCATATTCTTCTTAACTTCTTCCATTGATAGTTGGTCTGCTCTTGGACGAGCGATAACCAAGAAATCAACATCTTGTCTTAGATATGGCTTTAATTCAGTCAAACTTTGTCTAACTCGTCTTTTTACCCAATTTCTGTGAACGGCATTCCCAATCTTCTTACCAACTGAGATACCAACTCTAAAATGGGGTTGATCAGGCTTTTCCATTTGATAAATGACAAAAGTCCGATTAGCAACTGAATTATGTTTTTCAAAAACATTTTGGAATTCTGCTTCTTTTTTGACGCGATATGACTTACGCATAATCCATCTCCATTAAATTTTGTTCAATATAATGAAAAAGACCACTGAATGGTCAGTGGTCTATACAGTCAATGACTTTCTACCTTTTTTACGACGGCGAGCTAAAACTTTACGACCGTTGCTAGTGCTCATACGACTACGGAAACCGTGAGTACGTGCGTGCTTACGTTTCTTTGGTTGGTAAGTTCTCTTCATTACTAACCCTCCCTTATATATTTTGTATGTTTCTTTTCTATGTCAAATACATTTCCTAAACATAATACCATAAAAAAATTAATGATGAAACATAAAAATCAAATTCTTTCCCTAAAGGGATCCATTTTTTATCCACATTTTAATTTGTTTCATACACATTTTTAGATTTTTCTTGTTGATTAAAATTTTGCAATCAACAGGCTTTTCCACAAGTTTTCCACAAGTAAACAGCCTGTTATTAGAATTATTCACAAGTTGTGCATAACTTTTTATTTTTATTGATATATCAGTTATACTTACCTGTGGATTATTAACAATTTTCTGTGGAAAACTAAAAAATGAGATAATTTTAATCGACTTATCAACAGGGTGTGGAAAATGAAATCAACAGGGTGTGAAACAATTATACACAAGTAAATGTGCTTGTGGAAAACTTTTTTTTTTAATGGTAAAATTACTAAAGATTTTTAACGGGAGGAAATGATTC